>PMSN01000011.1 GCA_003167555.1 Spartobacteria bacterium | reverse complement strand
GCGGTTGAGGTCGAGTTCGAGGGTGGCAAGCAATCCCGATGATGCGTGGGCCTGCGCCAGCGAATCATCCAGGGCCAGCGCTTTCTTTAGAGCAGCTCTGGCGGGAGAAGCTGCCTCTTTCGTAGAAATAGCGCCGTAGGCGGTAAGAAGCAGATGAGAATCAGCCAGGCCGACATAAGCGAGCGGGTAACCAGGATCCTTTGCGATCGATTGATCGTAATACTCGATCGATTTGCGTAAGTCCGCGCCGGTCCGCTTCTCCGAAAAGAATCTGCCCTTGAGATAAAGCTCGTAAGCTTCCGGATTCACCGTTGGCGTTTTCGCGATCGAATTTTTTTCCGAACCGGTGATCTTCGCCTGCAACGTCTCGGCAATGGTTTTCGCAATTTCGCTCTCGACCGCGAAGATGTCGGTCAGTTTTCGATCGTAGGTGTCGGCCCAAAGATGCGCGTCGGTCAGGGCATTGATGAGCTGCACATTTACGCGCACCTGATCGTTCGATCTTTGCACGCTCCCTTCGAGAATGTTCATTACTCCCAGCCGCTTTGCGATGGCGGGAAGGTTATCCGGCGTGCTCTTGAAGTGCTGCGTCGAGGTGCGCGAAATGACCTTGAGGTCCGCGACCTTGGCCAGCCTCGTGAGGATTTCATCCTGCACGCCCTCGCAAAAGTAAGCGTTGTCGGGATCACGGCTGAGGTTATCGAACGGCAGCACGGCAATCGATTTGTTTGTGATTATCGGCGTCTCCGCCGAAACCGACGTCGATGATTTCGAACGAACATACTGAAAAACGAACAGACCGGCTGCGACGACCGCAAGCGCGATCGTTAAGGCAACAATCTTTCGCCCGGTGCGTCGCGCGATCGATTTGCTCGGCTCGATCTCGGATTCGAGTTTGATTCCTTCTGGCGTAATCTCAAAAGCCCAGGAAAAAATCAGCGCAACCGGAAAGCCGAAGATGATGACGATGATGAATATCTTCATCACCCATGGCGGGGCGTCGAAAGCCGGAAAGAAAATCGACGCCGCCTGAATCAAGAGCCAGGAGACGACCGCGTAAGCGACCGCAACCTTGTAAACGTTACGTCGCTTTAGCTCAGCGAAGAAATTCATGCGCTTAGATTCGGTTTACGTTTGTGCCACTCGGCGGCTTGCTCGTAGGCGTAGGCGAGCCGGAGGACAGTTGCTTCACCGCCAGGTGGACCGGTAATCTGCATGCCGATCGGTAAGTCAGCCCGAGTAAAGCCACAAGGAACAGAGACCGTCGGCAGACCAAGCATGTTAAAGGGTCTCGTGTTGCGCAGCATGAGCAGCTCCTTGTCCCGAAGAGTCGTCGGGTCGAGTAGATCGGCGATCGCAAACGGAGGCACGCACGAGGTAGGAGTTATCAAAAGGTCGACGGTCTCGAACACCTGCGCAACAAAGCGCCGGATCTGTTCGAGCTGATGCCGGGCCTGAATATATGCGGAGGCCGTGATGTCCGCCCCGGCCTGAATTCTCTTGAGAGTCTGCGTCTGGTAAAGTTCAGGACTCTTGGAAACGTATTCCTTGTGATAAGCGTAAGCTTCCGCCCTCAAGATCGTGACGTAGGGATCCATGATTGAGGCATAGGTATCGCCAGTGGCTAGCGACCCGATGTCGCGCTGAGTGCGGGTGAGTGTTTTCAGAACTGTCAGAGCTGCTTCCATGGCCGCCTGAATTTCGGGATGAAGTGCCTCGTAGAAGTAGGCGCGCAGGATACCTATCCGCAGTGAAGAGGTCTTCGCCGCGATGGTCGCTGCGTACTTGGGAACAGGAACATCCATGCTAGCCGTGTCCTGCGCGTCGTAGCCTGCGATTACCCGAAGCATTAAAGCGGCATCCGTCACCGTGCGCGTCATCGGCCCCAAGTGATCCAGGGACCACGACAGAGGGATGACGCCGGAGGTGCTCACGCGTCCATAGGTCGGCTTGAGTCCAACGATGCCGCAGTAGGCGGCCGGCTGACGGACAGAACCTCCCGTGTCGGAACCGATCGCGCCATAACAGAGTTGCGCCACCACAGCAGCCGCAGATCCGCCGGAAGAGCCGCCTGGGCTGTAATCGAGATTCCAAGGATTGTGCACTGGGCCGAAATAACTGATGACGGAGCTGCCGCCGTAAGCGAACTCGTGCAGATTGAGTTTGCCCAGGAACACCGCACCGGCAGCCTTCAAGCGGCGCACAATCTCTGCGTCCTGGGTGGGAACGCGATCCTTGAACAAACCACTGGCTGCGGTAGTGCGCACGCCAGCGGTATCTATCAGGTCTTTGAGGGCAATCGGGATTCCATGGAGCGGACCTCTCCAATGGTCATGCTGGATTTCTGCTTCCGCCTGACGAGCCTCAGCTAGCGCGGAGTCGGCCGTAACGGTGATGAAGGCGTTGAGCTTTGGGTTAAGTCGTTCTATGCGGCTCAAACACTCACGGGTCAGTTCGACTGGTGACACTTTCTTGCTGCGTACCAGTTGGGAGGCTTCGCTGAGGCTCAGCTGTCCCTTTTGCGGAGCGCCGGTATCAGCGCGAGCCGCGTGTTTGTCGATGCCCGTCATCAATGTGCCTGCTGCTCCAGCTATAACGCTTTTTACGAACGTCCTCCGAGACGGTAGACCTTCTTCTGGTTCACTCATGGAACGCGTTCCACCTCGTAGTCACCGCGCAACTGATCGCGATTTTGTAAACGTGGCGCCGCTTCAGCTCGGCGAAGAAGTTGCTGTTCTTCATCGGGGCCCGCCAGAGAAGATAAGGGTAATGAGCTGCTTGAAGCGCGGATCGGTGCGCAAATCGTCGAGGCGGTGATCAATCAGGATCCAGCCCAAATCAACCGAGTCGAAGGGGGCGTGATCTTGATAGCTTTTCTCGAGCGAGCGAATGGCTGCATTCTTGTCGCCAAATGCCAGTTGAACCAGAGCCAGCGAATAAGCCGGAACATATTGTCGTTCTGACAAAGCTTTGAGCTTATCCCAAAGCTGCTGCGCCTCTGCTTTTCGGCCGACGAGGAAGTAAGCGCGCGCGAGCTGAGCTACGGCAATTGGGTCTGCGCCTAAAGAGTAAGATTTTTCGTACTCTACAACCGCTTCCTTCAACTGGCCTTGGTTTTCCAGCACATTGCCTAACAAGCCATGGGTATTGGCAAAGTTCGGATCCATCTCGATCGTTTTGCGCAGTTGCGCGATCGCCTCCTTGCTTTTCCCGACCGTCTCGAGGGCAAAGCCCACCAACGCGTTGTTCACGAGCGACAGTGGATCAACCTCTTGCGCGCGCTTCAGCTCCGCGAGCCCCTCTTCCACACGGCCCTGACTTTGGAGGCACTCTCCGAACCACTGGTGCGCCGTGGCATAGCTGGGGTTGAGTTCGATGGCGCGCTTGAACTCGGACATTGCGGCCGAGAGTTGTAAATCTGAAGCAAGCGCGCGAGCGAGAGACGTGCGTGCCTCAGCCAGGCTATCATCGAGCTCGACTGCCTTGTGTGCTGCCGCCAATGCTTTCGGCATCTCGTCGCGCGGGTAGCTGCCGAGTTCCGGATAAACCGGCAAGAGCACATGGCAGTCGGCCAGTCCCGAGTAGGCCAGGGCATATTTCGGATCCTTCTCGACCGCCTGCTCAAAATAACCGACCGCCTTCTGCAGGTTGGCACCGGTGCGTCTGTTCCAAAAGTAGCGGCCCTTTAAGTAAAGCTCATGCGCCTCCGGATTATCAGTCGGGCGCGACGCGAGGACATGTTCGGCAGAGCTGCTCAACTTCGCCTGCAAGCTGTCAGCGATGGTCTTCGCAATCTCGCTCTCGACCGCGAAGATGTCGGTCAGCTTTCGATCGAAAGTGTCGGCCCAAAGATGTGCGTCGCTCGTGGCCTTGATGAGCTGCACGTTCACTCGCACCGCGTCGCCCGCTTTTTGCACGCTGCCCTCCAGGATGTACGCCACTCCGAGCTGGCGGGCGATTTGCGGAAGGTTGTCCGGCGAACTTTTGAAATGCTGCGTTGAAGTGTGCGAAATGACTTTCAGGTCCGTAATTTTCGCGAGCCGGGTCAAAATTTCGTCCTGCATGCCCTCCGCGAAATAAGCATTCGCTTTGTCCTCGCTTAGGTTCTCAAACGGCAGGACCGCGATCGACTTGGCGTTGATGGCGGATGATAAGTCGTTAGGCGAAGCAACTCGGCGAGGCGCGAGCACGAATTTGTCGAAAGCGAAGTAGGCCAGCGCGAGCACCAGCACGCCGATAATCATGCGATCCATCCGCCGCGCCGTCTGCGGCGCGATGGACTGCTCGGGCGCCACGTCCTCATCGCGCTTCAAGCCCTGCGGCGTCATTTCGAAGACCCAACTGAAGATCAGCGCTGGAAGAAATCCGATCGCCAGCAAAATGACGATGCTACGCGGCAGCCAATCGGGTGCGCCGAACATCGGCAACACAGTGCCCGCCACCTGCACGAGGAGCCACGCGCCGACGAGATACAGCCCCGCCATGCGCACCACATTGCGCCGCTTCAGTTCGGCGAAGAAGTTGTCGATCTTCATTTCAATTGGTCCTCGGCCAGCCCCATCGAGCGGTGAAAGGCCATCCAGCGTGGGTCGGACCGGAGCGGGTCGAGAAGAGGATCGTTAGGGTAGTAGGCTAGTCCGGGGTCTTGCTGGCGGCGCGCCCGGTCCAGCCAGAGGAACGCGTTGTCCTTGTCACCGCGCCCACTGTAAACCTCCGCGATCTGAAAGGCGCCTACGTCGGCGTCGTCTTTGATCAAGGTAGCCAGCGCCGCGTCTGACTCCTCTTTGCGACCAAGGTTCCAAAGCGCGACGGCGGAAACCACCAGGCGGGCGAACTCAGTGGTTTCATGTTCAGCCGCGGCCAGGGCCTCCGCATTTTTTCCCTCGAAAAGATCCACCATTCCACCGCCGGCATAGGCCCAGGGCGTGGATGGATTCAGCTCCGCCACACGTTCATATTCGGTGCGTGACTCGGCCGACTTGCGCGCTTGCAAGAGCGCATTCCCCAGATAAACCCGGACCTGCGCGTTCACCGGATCGAGCGCCACCGCCCGGCGCGCGAGGACCACCCCGCGGGCGTAGTCGCCGAAAATAGCCGCCACCTGAGCTGCGGATATGAGGACCAGAGGGTCAGAAGGCGCCAATGCCTGGGCTCGCCTAATCGTCTCTGCTCCGCCTTTCCAGTCGAAATCGAAGTAGAATTGAATCGCGAACCGGGCCGTGAGCGCCTCGGGCAAATCCGGATCTAACTTCAAAGCGCGATCGGCCGCGTCTCTCGCGCGCACCACGCCCGCGTCAAATTCCGCGCGCGTGAGTTTGTCCGACCAGCCGGTCTCCAGATTCCAGACTTGCGACAAGGCCGCCCACGCCAGGGGAAACTTCGGATCCAATTCGGCGGCGCGTTCGAGGAAAACACGCGCCTTTTCGAAATCCGCGATTGAAAATCGGTTCAGGTAATAGCGGCCCTGTAAGTATTGCTGGTAGGCTTCGGGGTTATTTGTGCGCGGCGCCTTCGGTAGCTCCTGTGTGGGTAACAGCTTCACCTTGAGCGCAGCCACAACGTCCGCGGCGATCTCGTCCTGGACCTTGAAGATGTCTGTCCGGTCGCGGTCATAAGTCTGCGACCAGAGATGTGAGCTGTCGGAAGCGCGGATCAACTGCGCGGTAACACGCAAAGTATTGGCGGACCGGCGCACGCTGCCTTCGAGCACATTGGCCACGTTGAGCGCCTTGGCGATGGTTGAGACGTCGACTTCCTTGCCCTTGAACGAAAACGACGAAGTCCGCGCAATCACGCGCAACTGCGGAATCTGTGCCAACTGGTTCAGCAGCTCTTCAGACAGGCCATCGGAAAAATATTCCTGCTCCTTGTCTGAGCTCATGTTGACGAAAGGCAGAACCGCGATCGATTGCGAGCTGACGGAGGCCGATAACTCGTTAGGCGCGCGGTCACGGCGCGGCCCGAGCACGAATTTATCCAAAGCGAAATAAGCCAGCGCGAGCACCAGCACGACGATGATCATGCGATCCATTCGCCGCGCGGTTTGTGGGGCGATGGATTGCTCAGGCGGCACCTCTTGATCGCGCTTCAGTCCCTCGGGCGTCATTTCGAAAATCCAACTGAAGATCAGCGTCGGAATGAAGCCGAGCGCGACGATGATGATCAATCCGCGGATCGCCCAGGTCGGCACATCAAATGTCGGGAGCACCGTGCTCGCGACTTGAATAAGTAACCATGCGCCGACTAAGTACAGCCCCGCCATGCGGATAACATTGCGGCGCTTCAGCTCGACGAAAAAATTGTCGAGCTTCATTTCGCAGTTGCTCCGAATTCGCGCGCCGGGAGAATCTTCTCGGCCAGGGCCTCGAAGCGCGGGTGACCACGCAGGTCGTCCAGCAATGGGTCCACCCGGATGGTGTAAATGTCGTTACCTTCACGGTTGCGATAGCCTCCCTCCAAGGCATCGATCGCCCCCTCCTTATCGCCCAAACCTATGAGCACAACAGCGAAACTGTATCGCTGGACATAGCGCGACTTTGCTTCTTCCGTCAGACGCGCGAGGATTTTTTGCGCTTCATCCCTTTGCCCGGTGCGCGCATATGCCTGCCCAAGTCGGGCGAGGACTAGTGGGTCATCATTTAACTCAGCCGCGGTCCGATATTCAGCGATTGCCCCCGCGAGCTGTCCCTTCAGTTGGAGTCCTTCGCCCAGGTAGTAATGGGCCAGATAAAAATGGGAGTCCATTTCGATCGTCTTGCGAAATTGGGCGATCGCCTCGTCGTAGTGACGCGCATATAAGTGGCCCCAGCCGAGATCGGTGTTGTTGATTAAAGAGAGCGGATCGAGTTCGACGGCACGTTTTTCCTCCGCAATAGCGCGATCAAAACGTGCGTGCGCGGTCAAAGCTCCGGCGAACCAGTGGTGCGCGTTAGCGTAATTTGGACTTAGCTGGATGGAACGCTCGTAATCGGCGAAGGCCTGCTGAAAATCGAAATCCTGTTCGGAGCTTATTTTGGCCGAGGTTGCGTAGGCCGCGCCTAGGGTGGCATCGAGTTCCAAGGCCTTCTGCACCGCAGCTTTCGCTTGTGGAATAGAATCTCGTGGAGCAGCCGCGCCGTAGTTCCCGAGAAGGAGGTAGGAGTCGGCCAGGCCGACATAGGCGAGCCCATAGTTAGGATCCTTCGCGATGGCTTGACTGAAATACTCGATCGCTTTGTAAAAGTCCGCGCCGGTCCGTTTGTTCCAAAAAAATCGGCCCTTGAGATAGAGCTCGTAGGCTTCCGGGTTCGCCGTCGGAGTTTTCGACATCGCCGTCTTTTCCGAGCCAGATAATTTCACACGCAACGTATCGGCGATGGTCTTTGCGATCTCGCTTTCGACTGCGAAAATATCGGTCAGTTTCCGATCGTAGGTGTCGGCCCAGAGATGCGCGTCGGTCATGGCGTTGATCAACTGCACGTTCACCCGCACCTGATCGGCCGACTTCTGGACGCTGCCTTCCAGAATGTGAAGCACGCCCAATTGCCTGGCGATTTGTGGGAGATTGTCCGGCGAACTCTTGAAGCGTTGCGTCGAGGTGCGCGAGATGACCTTCAAGTCGGCCACCTTGGCCAGACGAGTGAGGATTTCGTCCTGGACGCCTTCGGCGAAATAAGCGTTGTCAGGGTCGCGACTGAGATTATCGAACGGCAGCACCGCGATCGACTTTGCGGGCAATTCGGTGCGAGCAGCACCGGCGGTATTCCGAGCGGAATAACGACCCACAAAAAACAATCCAATGGAAAACATGGCTCCAAGCGCAGCGACGTAGATCCAGGTGCGATTTTTCGAGACGCGTCCGATGGAAAGATCGACATCTTCCGTGCGCTTGATTCCTTCCGGCGTGAGCTCGAAGGCCCACGCGATCACCAGAGCAATCGGGAATCCGATCGCGACCAACACGATCACCAATCGCACGACCCAGTTTGGAATCTCCAGGAATGGGAAAACCTGGGTGGCGATTTGAACCACGAGCCAGCCGACAATGGCGTAGGCGACAGCAACCTTGTAAACGTTGCGCCGCTTCAGCTCACCGAAGAAGTTGCCAGACTTCATTTTTTCTTCCCCTGGGGGCTCGGTTTCAAAGGGTTTAGCAATAAGTAAATCATCGAAGTTTGCGTCCCAAGGATTGGCCACTCGCGCTCGCGCGCTCGCGCCAGCTGCCCTAGCTGCGTTACCGCCCCACCCACGCGGCTCCCGCTCGCGCGTGTTCATGGCCCTGCTTTTGCCATACCGTCAATTTTTGAGCAAGGCTGGCATTCTTCCAGATTGCACCAATCATTCCGCGCGGCGAAGCGGCTTGAAAATCTGCGCGGCCAGATCAAGGTCATGAGCCAATCATGTCACACCAACCAACCGATTCGAAGCGTCTTCTTTCATACACCGTTGCCGACTGGGCTTGTGCACTGAAATACGAGCATCTATCCGCGGAAGCGATTCAAGCGGCCAAGTTGTTTTGGTTCGATTCCATCGGCTGCGCCCTGGGCGGAAGTCAGCAGGATGACGCGAAGATTTTGTTGAAACATTATCGCGCGATGAGCAGCGGCAACGGCAAAGCGACCGCGTTTGTCTCGGGTTTCAAAACTAATCCGGTCGATGCGTCGTTTCTGAACGGGCACATGATCCGCGCCATGGATTACAACGATATCTATTGGAAGTCGGATCCGTGTCACCCGAGCGACCTGATCGCCGCGCCCCTGGCCTTGTGCGAAAGCGAAGGTCTCGGCGGGCAGGATTTGATCCTCGCCACGATTATCGCCTACGAAATTGAGATGCGACTTTGCGAAGTGGGCCGGCCGGGCGTACGCGAATACGGCTGGCATCACGCCACCTTAAGCGCGTTCGCGGCGCCGATCGCGGCGGGTCGGGTGTTGAATCTCACACCGGCGCAGATGGTCTCGGCCATGGGCATCAGCGCGTCGCGCACATTTTGCCCGGGCGCGGTCACAGCGGGCAAGTTGACCAATATGAAGAACACGGTTGATCCGTGGGCGGGCCGCATGGGCGCCGAAAGTGCACTCCTGGCGCGCGGCGGATTTTCCGGTCCCGAACACATCATCGATGGCAAGGAAGGTTTGTTCGCCGTCTTCAAGCATGTGCAGTACGAAGGCAAGCCAGCCACGTTCGACGCCGAAGAGTTGGTCAAGGATCTTCCGAATTCACGCGACTCTCACTATCGCATTCTCGATTGCGGCATGAAGAGCTTCCCGATTGAAGCGCTCAGTCACTCGCCCCTCACCGCCATGATGAAGACGGTCAAGGAGCACAACATCAAGGCCGACGACGTGAAGGAGATCAAGGTGGAGGTGATCGCGCGCGCCGCCGACATTTTGGGCGATCCGCACAAGTATCGGCCCGACTCCAAGGAAACCGCCGATCATTCCCTGCCTTATTGCATGGCCGCCGGATTGGTCGACGGCATGGTGACGCCGCTGCAGTTCAAAGAAGAGCGCGTGCTGGACAAGGCGCTCATCCCAATCATGGACAAGGTAAAAGTTGTGCCTAACGAAGAGTTCGAGGCGCTCTTTCCCAAGTTCCAGCCAAGCCGCGTGACCATCACCACCAATAGTGGCGCGTCACACTCCACCCGCGTCGATGTTCCCAAGGGTGATCCGCGCGATCCGATGACCGAGGAAGAAATCGCCGTGAAATTCACGGCGCTCGGCGGCGACGTTATCGGCAAGGATCAATGCAAGAAGTTGCAGAGCTTCATCATGAGTATGGAGACGGCAAAGAACCTTGGGGGACTCTTCGAGCTGACCACAGCTCGCGCAGCCGTTCACGCCTAAGCCGTAACGACGCAGTTGGGTGACGTTCTGATGGGATTTGAGCGGGTAGATTCACGGGGATCGGGCAACTGCACTGCAGTTGCCCCTAACGAAGCGACTTCGATACCTTCGTCGCAATCATTCGCCTTCCAGTCACCTGGAATCGGAACGGTCGCGATCGTTTTTCATTGCGCGAAAAGTCGTGCGAACGTGTTCGCGCTTGAACTAGACTCGGCGAACCGATGCTCTCGCGGCTCAAAGCAGTCTGGAACTGGTTGCCCGTAATTCTGCGAGCGATCATTCTTGGGTTCTTACTCCTTGAATTCGGCTCGATCGTGACGTTCTTGCCATTGCTGGGCAATCTGAGGTTTCATCCCGAAATTCCATGGGCGCTTCCCATAACGCTGGTGGTTTTGGCCGGATATGGAGCGTATTTCTCAGGGTGGGGTCCTCCCGCCACAACGCGCGAAGCGCGCAAAAGGCTGGCGCGCGCTTCATTACCCTCCGCGCGCATTTGGTGTGTAGCAGTTCCGGCAATGGTATTTGGAATAATTGCGCTAATCGCGCTTCGACTGCTCTTACCCAGTCTTCTGCCCGTCAGCGCTCCGTCAATCCCTATTTCTTTTTCTTCCCTTCCGTTGCCCTCGATTATCGGAGCATTGGTTTCAATCGCGATAATTGCTGCTGTCACCGAAGAGCTCGCGTTCCGTGGATATATGCAGAAACCCATGGAGGATGCCTACGGCATCGTCCCGGCCGTCTTGATTGTGGGGGTGATGTTCTGGGCGGCGCATCTCGACCACGGTATAACCGTTACACATTTGCCCTTTCAAATGTCGGCGAGTATCGCGCTCGGTTTGCTCGCTTATCTCACGCGCTCGCTCGTCCCGGCAATGATCGCCCATGGCGCAAGCGACCTCCTCCTCGTGCCGGCTTACTTCTTTCGTGAACCAGAGTTTGTGTGGAGGGCGTTATCCGCGCGTCCGGTTTGGGAAGGTGTCGCTTCGACGTTTCCCGAGCGGGTCCAGATTGTTTGCGGTGCGATGTCGCCTAAACACATCTTTGCGTCCGCGCCGTTTCAAATCTTCGCGATCCTTGCGTGGGTCTTCGTCCTAAGCACGGTGCTCACGGTATTCGCCTTCGTGCATTTAGTCCGGACAACGCGGTCGAGGACCGAGCACAACGGCGGTGACCTTTCGATCACCGCCACATGATTAAGCCCTCGAAAAGCGAGGTTACTTTTAGTGGGCCTCGTGCATTTCCGACAGTGGAGTCGAGCCGAGGCTGCTGCTAGGTTGACAACGCGATGCCAAAGTTCGAAGCGGTTGATTTCTACAATCTCGAGGAACTGCTGACGGCGGACGAGCGGCGCGCGCGAGACGCCGTGCGCCATTGGGTGGAGGAACGCTTTCTGCCGGTGGTGGCGCAACATTATCGCGCTGGCACCTTCCCCATGGAGCTCGTACCGGAGCTGGCCCAACTCGGTGTCTTCGGGCCGAGCATCAAAGGGTACGGCTGTGCCGGGCTTGGGAGCATCGCCGCGGGACTGATGATGCAGGAGCTAGAACGTGGCGACAGCGGACTGCGCACCTTCGCCTCGGTGCAGGGCTCGCTCGCCATGATGGCAATCAATTTGTTCGGCTCGGAAGAGCAAAAAAAAATATGGCTGCCGGCGATGGCGCAGGGAACGAAGCTGGGTTGTTTTGCACTGACGGAACCGGACTTCGGTTCAAATCCCGGTGGGCTGCGCTGCCGCGCGCGCAAGACTGCGGACGGTTATCGCCTGAGCGGCGCAAAGAAGTGGATCGGCAATGGAACCATCGCTGACGTGGCCATTGTATGGGCCAAGGTCGAGGGCGAGGCCGGAGTCGATCCGGAAAGTGCCGGCGCGATCCGTGGATTTCTGGTCGAAAAAAATACGCCGGGATTCACGTCGGCGCTGATCGAGGGTAAACTCTCGCTGCGCGCGGCGTTGACGGCGACTCTCGAATTCGACGACTGCGCCATCCCGGCGAGCGCGTTGTTGCCGCAAAGCGGCGGAATGAAATCGCCGCTCTTATGTCTCAACCAGGCACGATACGGAATCGCCTGGGGCGTGATCGGAGCGGCGATGGCGTGTTACGACGAGGCGCGGCAGTACGCAATGAGCCGCGTGCAGTTCGACCGTCCCATCGGCGGTTTCCAGCTGGTGCAGGCAAAGCTGGCGCGGATGCTGACCGAGATTACCAAGGCCCAGCTCCTGGCCCACCGCCTCGCGCAATTGAAAGACGCCGGCACGGCGAGGCACTATCACATTTCCATGGCGAAGATGAACAACGTCGAGATCGCGCTCGACGCCGCGCGCACCGCGCGTGACATCCTTGGCGGTGTCGGCATCCTCGATGAGCACCAGTGCTTTCGGCACATGTGCAACCTCGAAAGCGTGAAGACCTACGAGGGCACGCATGACATCCATCTGCTCGTTCTCGGCGAGCAGATCACCGGAATGCCGGCGTTCGCCGGTTAGGTCGTCGCGCTACCCCGCATCGTCACTGCCGAATTGGATTCCCTGGGCCAGTGGCAACTCGGTCGAAAAGTTAATCGTGTTCGTCTGCCGGCGCATGTAACTCTTCCACGAATCGCTCCCGCTCTCGCGGCCGCCGCCGGTTTCTTTTTCGCCGCCAAACGCCCCCCCGATCTCCGCGCCGCTCGTCCCCGTGTTCACGTTTGCAATGCCGCAATCGCTTCCGGCCACGCTCAGGAATTTCTCCGCCTCGCGCACATCGTTGGTGAAAATCGCGGAGGTCAATCCTTGCGGAACATTGTTGTGGATCGCGAGCGCTTCATCAAAATCGCGATAGGTCATGAGATAAAGCAGCGGACCAAACGTCTCGTGCTGCACGATCTCGAGATCCGGCTTCGCGACTGCGAGACACGGTTTCATATAACAACCGCCGGGAAATTCCGCGCCATCGAGCGGATCTCCACCATAAAGGACCTCGCCGCCTTCATCCTTCAATCGCTGGATGGAATGCTGCACCATGTCGACTGCGTTCTTGTCGATCAAGGGACCCATCAACGTTTTGCGATCGAGCGGATTTCCAATCGGCATCGTCTTGTAAGCCGCCAAGAGCTTCTTGCGCACTTTATCGGCGACTGATTCATGCAGAATTACGCGCCGCGTCGAGGTGCAGCGCTGCCCCGCCGTGCCGACTGCGCCGAAAAAGATCGATTGGGTCGCCATTTCGATGTCGGCGCTGGGTGCAACGACGAGCGCATTGTTGCCGCCCAGTTCCATGATCGTTTTGCCCAGCCGGCCATGGACTGTTTGCGCAACATGTATGCCCATTTGGACGGAGCCTGTGGCCGAGATCAACGGAATCCGCCGGTCAGCCGCCAACCTTTGTCCAACGGTTTTGCGGTCGCCCATGAGCAAGGTAAAAATCGCCGGATCGGCCCCGGTCTGGCGACAGACGCGCTCGGCGATCTTTGTCACGGCGATCGCGGTGAGCGGTGTTTTTTCCGAAGCCTTCCAAACCGTGGCGTCGCCGCAGACGGCGGCCAGCGCCGCGTTCCACGACCAGACCGCGACCGGAAAATTGAAAGCGCTGATCACTGCAACAACGCCGAGCGGATGCCATTGCTCCATCAAACGATGACTGGGCCGTTCCGACTGAATCGTCAGGCCATAGAGCATTCGCGACTGACCAACTGCAAAATCGCAGATGTCGATCATCTCCTGCACTTCGCCTTCGCCCTCCGCGATAATTTTCCCGGTCTCGAGCGTAACGAGCGTCGCCAGATCGGACTTCGCCTCGCGCAACGCGTTACCGAGGCGGCGGACGGTTTCACCTCGAACGGGGCCGGGCGTAACGCGCCACTTCAGGAAAGCTTCGTGCGCGCGTCCGACCGCCCACTCGTAATCCTCCGCTGAGGCGGAGTGAACCCGGGCCAGCACCTTTCCGTCGACGGGCGAAATCTTTTCGATGACGTTACCGCCGCCGCGCCATTCGCCGGCGAACGCGCCCAGATTGTCTTCAGAGATGCCGAGCTTATTGAGAATCGAGTGCATTAGAGTTGGCTCGATAACAAAATGGCGACGAAGCCGCGACAATCAAAGCATCGCGCGCGGAGCGCACGATCCACCTCATCGTCGCATTTGTTGGCATTGCTGGCGCAAGAGTTCCATCGCTTCGTCGATCACCTCGGTGGAAATATCGAGCGCCGGACGGAAACGAATCGCGCGTTCGCCCGATTTCAAAACGAGCGCGCCGCAGTCGAAGACGCCCTTCCAGAATTCATCGCGCGTCTTCGGATCGGGCAGATTGAAGGCGAGGAAAAGTCCGCGGCCGCGCACGGCCGTCACGATCGGTTCGTCACGCTGCAATTCTTGCAGCGCGTTCAAAAAATGCGCGCCGACTTTTGCCGCGTTCGCCACGAGGTTCTCCTCTTCGATGATCCGCAGGTAATGCGTCGAGCGCACCATGTCGGTGAAATTGCCACCCCAGGTCGAGTTGAGCCGGCTCGGCAAACGGAACGCGTTGTCCTGCACTTCATCCAGCCGCGGGCCGGCCATCACGCCGCAGGCTTGCACCTTTTTTCCGAACGCCATCAGGTCGGGCTTCACGTCGAAATGCTCGCAACACCAGTTGCGGCCGGTCGTGCCCATGCCGGATTGCACTTCGTCGAAAATGAGAAGCATCTCGTTCTCGTCGCAGATGCGACGCAACGTCCGGAGCCATTCGCCGCGGAAATGATTGTCGCCGCCTTCGCCCTGGATCGGCTCGATGATGATCGCCGCGATCTCGACGCCGCGCTCGGCGATGAACTTCATGATCTCCTGCTCGCACTTTTTTTCCCGCTCGATCACATCTTCGGTCCGGCGCGGCTCGGACAGCGCGAAATCGATGTGCGGATTGGAAACGCGCGGCCAGTTGAACTTCGCGAACAAATCGGTCTTGCGCGGATCGGTGTTCGTGAGGCTCATGGTGTAGCCGCTGCGACCGTGAAACGCCTGGCGGAAATGCAAAATCTCCGTGCCGCGCTCCCCTCGCCCCGCCGCGATATTCTTGCGCACCTTCCAATCCATCGCGGCCTTGAGCGTGTTCTCGATGGCGAGCGCGCCGCCTTCGATAAAAAGATAGCGCTCAAGCGGCGGCAGCGGCGCCACGCGCACGAAGGTCTCGACAAATTCGGCGTAGGCCACGGAGTAAATATCGGAGTTCGCGATCTTGACTTGCGCGCCGCGGAGGAGATCGGCCTTTACTTCGGGCCGGTCGAAATGCGGATGGTTAAAGCCGACTGGATTCGAGCCGAAAAATCCATAGAGATCGATCAAGCGTTGATCGTTGACCGCGTTGTACAAATAAGAGCCGCGGCTTTTTTCCAGATCGATCACGATCTTGAAACCATCGAGCAGGACGTGTTGCTCGAGCGTTTTCAAGACGCCGGCAGCGCCGTGATCTTCATCGCGACGTTTCGATTTGCTCTCGCTGGTGCGGCGCCGCGACGATATGCGGGCCGCCTCCGTGAGCACGGGCGGCATACTCATCCGCTGAGGTTAGCTGGGGCGCTGGAGTTGGTCAACCGACGGAGCACAGCTTTGGTAGGGCGACGCTCCGCGGAGCCGCTCGGACAAGCGCGCGGCTCGACTGAGTCTCGCCCTACCAAATCCCGTGATTTGCCTCCACGAATAGAAGGCCGTTCTTATCGTCCCCGAGGGAGATAACAGAATGAAAGTCTGTGTTCCGCTATACGATGCCCTCGCGCATCGACTCATGTTTGCCGGCGAGCAACTCCTGCGTGAGATCGTAGCCGCGCTGATCGACGTTGCGGCTCGTCCCGGCAAAGTGATGATCGATCCGCGCCCGGGCGGAGCGGCAGAAATAATGCGTGAGCGAGAGAACTTCCGCAGCGGGCTCACCCGCGTTGATCT
Source organism: Spartobacteria bacterium (assembly GCA_003167555.1). GTDB lineage: Bacteria > Verrucomicrobiota > Verrucomicrobiia > Chthoniobacterales > UBA10450 > AV80. The sequence continues at coordinate 617,513 of PMSN01000011.1, read as the reverse complement.
TCGCCTGGGCGAACGCGCAGGTGGCACTCATCGCGAAAAGTTCCGTGGCGATACCGACAAAACGCGAGAGCAACAGTTGCTCGCGATCGAGTTTGGGACCGAAGCGCATCATGGCGTGGAATAAACCGCGCGCGAGTTTCTTGCTCGTCGAGGCGCCATAGGTCGCGTACTCGCGCAGGTCCGCGTGCAACTGAGCGAGATTGCCGGGGCTGCCGCCGAACCACTGCTTCGGATACCAGCGCGCGTAAAACGAGCCGGAGCTGAACATCGCCTTGATCCGCGTCGTCATCGGCAACTGCGTGTTGAAAATCGCGCCGCCGACTTTGAGGTGCGGATCGAGCGCTTCGCGCGCAATGAAGAGCCGCATGATTTCGCTCGAGCCCTCGAAGATCAGATTGATGCGGCAATCGCGCAGGAAACGTTCGACCGCGATCGGTTCTTCGCCCCGGCCGGCGAGAGATTGCGCGGTCTCGTAACCGCGGCCCCCGCGCACTTGCATCGCTTCGTCGGCTATCTTCCACGTCATCTCGGTCGACCACATCTTGCACATGGCCGTTTCAATCCGCAGATCGCCCGCCTTCCGATCGACCAGCGCCGAAGTGAGGAAAGTCATCGCTTCCATGGCGAACGTGTTGGCGGCCATCTCCGCGACCTTGCCCGCGATGGCGGAATGCTGGCCGATGGGGGCGCCCCACTGGATGCGTTCGCTCGCCCATTTGCGGCAGATTTCCACCAGGCGCTTCGACAACCCAACGCAAGCCGCCGGTATCGTCAGGCGACCGGTGTTCAAAGTAGTGAGCGCGACCTTCAATCCCTGTCCTTCTTTCGCGACCAGATTCTCGCGCGGCACGCGCACGTCGGTAAATTTCACGATGCCGTTGTAGAGCGCGCGCAGGCCCATGAAGTGGCAGCGATACGTGATCTCGAGGCCGGGCGTATCGACATCGACGATGAAGGCGCTGATCTGTTTCCGCTCCTTGCCGTTGACCATCTTGGGCGGCGTCTTCGCCATGACTACGAGCACGCCGGCCTTGATTAGATTCGTGCACCAAAGTTTCTCGCCATTGAGCACCCAGGCGGAACCGTCTGCGGAGAGATCGGCCCGCAGACTCATGTTTGCCGGGTCGGACCCCGCATTCATTTCCGTGAGCGCGAAGGCGGAAATCTCCTTGCGCGCGACCCGCGGGAGATATTTCGCTTTTTGCTCTTCGGTCCCAAAGATCAAGAGCGGTTGCGGGACGCCGATCGATTGGTGCGCGGAGACGAGCGCGGTCACGTTTGCGTCCCAACTGCCGAGCAGCATCGCGGCCCGGCCGTAATTAACTTGGGACAAACCGAGCCCGCCGTACTGCTTCGGTATCTTGATGGCGAATGCGCCCATCGCGAAAAGCTCATCGATATTTTTCTGCGGGATCTCGCCGGTGCGATCGATCTCGTCCGCATCGACATTCGCTTTGAGATAGGCACGGAGTTCCGCGAGAAAACCTTCGCCCGCGGCACGATCCTCCGCGCTCTGGTCCGGATAGGGAAAGATGCGGCCGAAATCGTAGCGGCCGATGAAAAGATTGCTCGCGAAGCTGCCGCGTTCATCGAGTGGATCGCGCGAGCTTTCGGCCAGGTCGAGCGCAGCCGCTTTGCCCGCGGACATTTTCGAAGTGTCGATGACGGACGCCGCCTGCGGTTTCGCGCTGGTTTCTTCTGCGATCTGTTTCTCCGGTGCTTCGAGCGGTGAGTTCATTTTCGTCTGTTGGCAGGGCGACGCTCTGCGGAGCCGCGAGAAATGTCGGCGGCTCGACGGAGTCTCGCCCTACCGGTTGTCTCCATAAAAGGTAGTCCCATTCTGCACGTGTTGCCGAAGCAAATCGCAAGGCGCAAATTTCGCGCCGGCGCGCGCATGGATTCCATCCATCTCGGCTACTAGTTTTTTCAAACCATAGTTTTCGGCGTAACGCAATGGACCGCCGCGAAAAGTCGGAAACCCGGTGCCGAGCACCATGCCGTAGTCCGCGTCTTCCGGTGTCGCGACCACTTTCTCTTCCAGACAGCGGGCCGCTTCGTTGACCATGAGAAAAGTGAGCCGGTCCGTGATGTCATCCCGAGCGGAGCGCAGCGAAGCCGAGGGACCCCGCCATTCCTGGAGCGCGTTGTTCGGCGTCTGCTGTTTGCCCTCGTATTTGTAAAAACCCTTGCCCGACTTTCGGCCCAGCATTTTCGCCTCGTACATCTTCCGCAAGATTTCCGTGGCCCGCGCGCGCGCACCGAACGCTTTCTCCAGCGTCTCCGCAATATCGACCGTTATGTCGACACCGATCTCGTCGATCAACCGCAGCGGCCCCATCGGCATTCCCCATACCAGCAGCGCCTGGTCGATTTCCTCCGCGCTCACACCGTTCTGAAAGAGTTCGGCGGCATCGAGGAGGTAGGGGAAGAGAACGCGGTTAACCAGAAAGCCCGGCGAATCGCGCACGACCACCGGCAGCTTCCCGATCTGGCGGGCAAAGGCGAGCGCGCGATCGCGGATTTCATCGGAAGTCTGCCGGCCGATGACCACTTCGATCAGCTTCATGCGGCTGACCGGATTAAAAAAATGAAGGCCAACGACGCGCGCGGGCGAACCGGTGCTGGTGGCCAGTTCCTCGATTGGCAGCGCGGATGTGTTCGTGGCAAGGATGGTCGTGGAAGGCGTCTTGACCGCCAAGTCGGCGAAAATCTTCTTCTTGATCTCCAATTTTTCCGAGGCCGCCTCGATCACGATCTGCACGTCGCGCAGAATCGCCAGCGCAGCGACTGAAGCAACGATGCGGGCGCGGCCTTCCTTCGCTTTCGCTTCGCTGAGCAAGCCGCGCTTGACCGCGTCGGCGTACGTCTTCTCGATGTTGGCCAGGCCGCGATCGATCGCCGCGGAATCCACGTCGCGCAGAATCACCGAGACGCCGCGCGAGCTGAGCCATTGCGCGATCCCGGAGCCCATGATGCCGGCGCCGATGACGGCAGCGTGCATGATTTTTTCCGGAGCGGTTTTGGACGAGCCTTTGCGATACTTGTCCGCGAGGAAAAAAATGCGGATCAGGTTTTGCGTCGCATCGGTCGCTCCCAGTTCGCTGATGGCATCGACCTCCATCGCGAGCGATTCGTCGAGGGAAGAATCCCCGCCGCGCCGGATGATTTCATAAGCGCGCCCTGGCGCGGCGTTCCCTGATGCCTTCGGCGCCGCGGCGGCAATCCCGCTCTTCATCGTCGCCGCCTCGCGTTTCCCCTCGGCAAGTTTCTTGCGCGCGGCCTCGAGCAGTTGCTCCTTCGCGACTACTTCATCGATGAGCCCGAGCTTGAGCGCCTCGTCCGCGCCATAAAGTTTTCCCTTAAGGATTACTTCCGCCGCGGCATCAGCTCCGATCAAACGCGGCAGCCGGGTGGCGCCGCCCCAAGCCGGGACAAGACCGAGCGTCGTCTCGGGCAAACCGATCTTCGTCGCCGGATCGTTGGAAGCGACGCGATGATCGCACGCGAGCGTGATCTCATAGCCCCCGCCGGCGCAAGCGCCGTGGATCGCCGCCACGGTCGGGACATTCAGCGCCGCGAGGCGATTGAAAACCTTCTGGCCTTCGGAAATGAAAGCGCGCAGCTCACCACTCTGCGCTTGTTTGAGCAGCGTCTTGAGATCGGCGCCGGCGATGAAAATCGATTTCTTCGCGGAAGTCACGACGACGCCTGTGATCGACGAATCTTTTTCGATCGCATCGAGATGATCGCTCAAGTCCCGCATCGTCGGCGGGTCGAAGATATTCGCGCCGGATTCCGGCCGATCGAAGGTGAGCACGCAAATTCCGTCTGCGTCAATTTCGCGCCGGATCATTGCGGCGGTGGCTGTCGCTGTCATCGGGTTCATATTGGCCACTTTCTCCCAAATTCCAAGTGCAGAGAGGGTGCGGCGTTCCCGATGCTGTCATCCCGAGCTGCGCAGACAGCGAGGGACCTCTCAGTCGTCAGTAGACGCCACACTTCGCAACAAAGGCACAACGTCATCAGTGCCGGGTTCACGTAGTCTCGCAAGGAGGTCGCTCGTGCGTTTGCGAGGTCCCTCGGCGTCTGCGTGCCTCGGGATGACAGGCAAAAACAATGCGCCAGTGCGGTGAGCGATTGCGCTTCGCGGAGGCGAGTGCTACAAAACTCGGCGGCGCACCGTCTCTCGTTTTATTTCGTCATCATCATGGTCGGGAAAATTGTCCAACCGGAAATCAGAAGCCTGATCGACGCCCGAAATTTCGGCGCGTTACGGGAGCTTTTTGCCGAGTGGCCCCCGGCCGATATCGCCGAATGCATCACTGATTTTTCCGAAGACGAACAGGTCATCGTCTTCCGCGTCCTGCCGCACGATCAAGCTGCCGACGTTTTCGAATATCTCGACGTCGAGGCGCAACAGAAATTGCTCCGCGCGATGGCGCACGAACAGGTCGTCGGGATTCTGAACGAAATGTCGCCGGACGATCGCACGGCGCTGCTGGAGGAATTGCCCAGCGCCGCGGCGCGCCAGCTCATCAAGCTCCTCACGCCCGAGGAACGCAGCATCGCGCGAGCGCTCCTCGGTTATCCGGAAGGCAGCGTCGGCCGGTTGATGACGCCGGACTTGATCGCGGTCGATGCCGGCTGGTCGGTGAAAGAGGTCCTCGATTACATGCGCGAAAATGGCCAGGACTCCGAGACGCTCAACGTCATCTACGTGGTCGATGATCGCGGGAAGCTGCTCGACGATATTCGAATGCGCGAATTTCTCCTCAAGCCGCTCACGGCGAAAGTGAGCGACTTAATGGACCACAACTACGTCACCCTTAGTGTGACGGATTCGCAGGAAGACGCGGTCAATATTTTTCGAAAATACGATCGCACCGCGCTGCCGGTGGTGGATTCGGGCGGCGTGCTCGTCGGGCTCGTCACAATCGACGACATGCTCGACGTCGCGGAAAAAGAGGCGACCGAGGACATCCAGAAACTCGGCGGTATGGAAGCGTTGGACGAGCCATACACGACGATTCCGCTGATGCGGATGGTGAAGAAGAGAGCGACCTGGCTGATCATTCTCTTCCTCGGCGAAATGCTCACCGCGACCGCGATGCAGGGTTACAATGGCGAAATCGAAAAGGCCGCGATCCTGGCGATGTTCCTGCCGTTGATCATTTCGAGCGGCGGCAATTCCGGATCGCAAGCGACTACGTTGGTGATCCGCGCGATGGCTCTGGGCGAATTGCGTTTGGGCGATTGGTTTCGAGTGGTCCGCAAGGAACTCCTCTCGGGGTTGTCGCTCGGGTTGATTCTTGGGACGATCGGCTTTTTCCGGATCACGCTCTGGCAATACCTCCACATTTTTGATTACGGAAAATACCATTGGCTGGTCGCCTTCACCGTCGGCACTGCGCTCATTGGAGTGGTTTTGTGGGGCACGATCAGCGGGGCGATGCTTCCCTTCCTCCTCCGCCGTTGCCGGCTCGATCCGGCCACGTCATCCGCGCCGTTCGTGGCGACGCTGGTGGATGTGACGGGCCTGGTAATTTATTTCAACGTGGCGCTCTTCATTCTTCGCGGCACGCTCTTGTGATTAATGATTTACTTCACCATCTCATCGCCCATCATGCGCGCTGCAACGCTATGATCGATACGTTGTCATTCTGAGCGAAGCGGAGCGGAGTCGAAGAATCTCTCATTGTTCATCATGGGTCTTAATGGCGAAGAAAACGTGGTGCTCGGGATGACACGTAAGGAAACCGTAAGGTAATTGTATGTTCTCGATCCGCAAATTCTTTGGACAAGACACGAAGTTCTTCGATTTGCTGGAAGCCAGCGCGGAGCAGGCCGACAACAGCGTCCATCATCTCGTGGCCCTTCTGGCGAAGTTGGAACATCACGATTCGCCCGCGAGTCTGGATGAATTTGTCCACAGCCGGCGAAAGGATAAAGAGATCACGCAGGAGCTGACCGAGCAGCTCTGCAAGACATTCATTACGCCGCTGGAACGCGAGGACATCCAGGCGCTCGCGTCCGCGCTCTATAAGATTCCCAAGACCGTGGAAAAAATCGGCGAACGCATCCTGATCTTTCCTGCCGAACTCCACGGCCGCAGTTTCAAGAAGCATCTGGAGTTACTCGATCAAGCCGCGGAAGCGGTTCTCGCGATGGTAAAAGAATTGCGCAAAGGGACCGATGTCGCGACCGCGCGCGAGAAAAACGCACGGCTCCAGACGATCGAAGGCGACGCCGACAAACTGGAGCTGGAGCTGCTCAGCGATTTGTATCACGGCGATTACAACACGAAGCAGATCCTTTTCCTGCGCGATCTCTACGAGCTGCTCGAAAAAGTGATCGACCGTTGCCGCGACGCCGGCAACATCATCCTCCAGGTCGTGCTCAAGTATTCTTGAGGCCGGCGAACCACTACGGCATTCCGCTGTCCACAACGAACCACAGCCGTTAGCTGCATCGTTTGGTTAGGTTTTTCGTCTGCGCAGCCTCGCGGCGTCCAAAAAACGTGCCGCCAATCGCAGGGATAACCAAGAAGGCGAATACAAAGAGCGCGTGCTGCTCCCGCTGGTGCGACGTGGGCTGAAAATCGTCCACAACATCTCCACCGCCAAAAATAGGGTCGGAATCTTCTGTGTGCGTGCCGTACGTCAACCAAGACAAGTACGCCCGAACGGCGGCTGACGCCACGGCTAGCAGGTATGACTTCCACGCCGCGCACGTATTCTGAAGCGCCAACTGGTAAGCAAAAGCAAACGCTAAATACAAAACGAAGAGACGAAAAGCCAGGAGCAGGATCGCCTCGATGGTCCCGCGGATATCAATCATCACTCGGCCCGAGTAGTCAGGATAGCTCGAAGGATGGCTCGCTAGAAACGCCCGCCACTGTGGCGGGTCAGTGTATGAACCGCCATCGGGAGGAATGACCGTCCACACAGGAAATAATATGCTGCCAAGAACGACTGCGGCCACCGTTCCAAGAATCAGGCGCCAACGGAGTGCTTGAGTGATGTGGAGCACGTGTAAGACCTAACGAGACACAAGATCAGCGACCGCTGGCGAGGGCGCGTACGGCTGCAGGTTGAATGTCGAAGTCATCAAAAGCGTAAGCGCGGAGCGGCCAGCGGTTCACTGCATCGCATGGTTAGGAGACTTCGTTGATTGCTGGTAAGTCGGCATGCTTCGAGTTCACTCCGAACTCACGCAAATCCCACTCGTCTTCAAGCTGCTCCAACTCCTGTGCGGAGGCTGGCCCGTGTTGTTTGAGAAAATCATCACCAACTCGTTCGCGACGATCTGCAGTGAGCGCAAGTGTCATATCATCCAATCCCAATTTGCCGACCCCTATAGCTCCGAGGATTGCGAGCAGAACCGTGAGAAGTAAGGGAATCTGAATTAGAGGCGACGGCTTGTTTGCCTCAGTGATATGAAACCCGTTGGAGCCGAGCTGAAAAAGAAAGAGACCCAGCAATAGTAGTGACGTCGCGAGTAGAAGCTTGAAGATGGCATCAAGTTTAGCGCCAGTGCGGCGGGACAGATTTGCCTGGAGGGTAACCACCTTATCACGGCGTTGAATTTGTTTCTTTCGCAGGCCTGATTTCCTCGCGTGGAGATTCCTGGTGACGAACGCAGAAACCCGGGGAGTGAGAAGGTTGGCGACAATCGAGAGGGCTACGGTTCCGGTAGTAGAAACTATCCAAAATAGCGGAGTCGAGATTATGTCCTGCCACTTCATGTTAGCTCCTAACGAGACACAAGATCAGCGACGGCTGGCGAGAGCGAGCGTCTTTGGTTTCATAATTCTTAATTCTTCCTTCAGACCTAGCAAATGTTGCACTACAAAGTTGAGCCTAGGCTCATTCCACCCGAAAATTAAACTCTTTGGGTGGCCTTCCATTTAGCCAGAGACGTATCTTGTATGCGCCTTGGGGGTCGCCAGGGGAAATTTTGTAGGACGACCGGAACCAACCACCCGCTCCGTAGCCCGCTAACTCGAATTGTCGGATTCTCAGACTCCCGTCGCGCGATTGACGTATCACGTCATGCCGAGTGAGGGTTTTGTCAGACGACGGATCGATGGCCCAGCGCGCCGGGCCGGGCAGAAACATTTCTTGTCGGACTTTAATAACTCCGACGTCGCGGGAAAAATTTAGTTGATAGCCGAATCGAGTGCCGAGCCGGTAATGGATCTGAGTGGTCGGAATGACATCAATTCCATGAACGGTACCGAACCTCACAACCGGCGACCCGGCACACCCGGAAAAGACAACTATAGACGTGCAGATGCAAAGCCGGAACAAGGTCATACGTACGCCTAACGAGAATTAGATGAGCGACGGCGGACGAGACCGCGTGTCGCTCGGAGTGAGGGTGTGGAAGTCATTTCAAAATGTGGACGCGGAGCGGTCCGACGTTCGCTCCATCGCATGGTTAGATCTATAGGTTGAGATCAGTGAACACCTCGTGAAATTTGCCTCTTTTCAGAGCCCTCAGAAAGCTCGGGTAGTCATCGCTTCCAACGTAGCCTATGGCCGCCAAGACTTGCTGCCAGCGGGCGCCGTGACGCTGAAAAATCAAGACTGCGTCATGGTTTGGGCCGGCGCCAACCTCATAAAGGACAAACCATAAGTCGGAATCGTGGCCGGCGATCCGGAGTCTTCGAGGACGCGCGTCGCCGACGATGTCAGTTGCACCAAACGGTTCGTTTCCAACAGCTATCTGTCGCCGCGGAACCATCTTGTGAAATGCGGCCCGCGCAGACGGGTCCATGGAACGTAGATCACGGACAAGCGCGAAGCGGCCACTAACCAACCGTTGTGCATATGTGTGTTTTTCGGGCGTGAAAGGCGGCTCGGGCCAAACCGGTTTTCGTCCGAGAGATACGCGGGCATCTGCGAGAACCTCGCCGACCGACATCGCGAACAACATCGCAAGCACTGAAAGACGCTTCATAGATCTAACGAGAATTGGACGTCATAATGACGTAAAAAAAGGCGCCATTTGGCCGCCTATTTCGGGGGACATTGATGGGAAGCCGCGGAGGAAACACGGCTAATTATTACCACAGCATGCCGGAAACATACAAGCCTGGACACGGACGTCGTGTCGGGCTGCAAGCAACGCCCGCTACAAACTTCGGCGGTCAGAGACCGCCGCTACAGAAACTTTAGTGCTTGATTTCGACCCACTCGTTGCGCGCGCGGGAATCGGCGACGGCTTGCACGACGCGCATGTAACTAACGCCGTCTTCGAAATCGGGGTGCGGGCGAACCCGGCCTTTCGATTTCACGGCGGCGATGAAATCGTCCTCGACGTGCCAGCCGCCTTCGAGCTCCGGAGTTATTTCCATCGCATGCAAAGCGCGATCGCCGGCGCGACCGGCATTCAAGGTGTCGGTGCCGAAGTCATAGGTCATCGTGCCGGCTTCGCCGTAGACCTCGAGACGATCGCCGGAAGCGAGCGCGTTGATGCCGCTGAACTCGAGGACGCCCTCGGCGCCGTTGGCAAATTTGCACAGGATCGTGACCATGTCCGGCACGATGACTTCGTAGCCTTGCCGGATGGCGTGCAGGATTTTCCCGCGGGCGAAAACGCCGGTGATCTCGCCGAACCAGCGCTGGAGGACTTCGACGTAGATGCCGAGGGCCAGAATATTCAAGCCGCTGATCTCGATCCGCTGCCGCCAATGCGCCGGAGTGTCGGGGTTCAAATAAGCGCCGGTGAAACATTGCAGGCGGAGGTGATGCGGGCGGCCGAGATAATTTTCGGCGAGCAATTTCTTCACGAGCAGATCGCCGCGCAATCCGAAGGGCGGCGGGCAAAGCATCGTGACCAGCTCGGGGAATCGCTTCGACGCCGCGCGCATTTCTTCCGCCTCCGCGAGGTCCATGCACATCCGGGCTTGGCAGAAGACGTGTTTGCCCGCTTCCAGCGCGGAGATGGTGATGGCCGAATGCATATACGGCGGCGTGCCGATCCAGATGATGTCGATATCCGGGATCGCGAGGAGGTCGGCCCAATTCTGCATCGGCGTGGCGTGCGGCACATTTTCCTGGCAGAATTTCTCCGCGCTTTCGTAGGTGGAATTCGAGACCGCCATGATCTCGACCTCGGAATGCTTTTGCAGCCCCGGCAGGTGGCGTTTTTTCACGATGTCGCCCGCGCCGATGATTCCGACCCGCAATTTCTGGTGATTCGTCCGGCTCATTTTGGGCAATTAGCGATCTGGCGACTTAATGACTTAGCGAATAAGGATCGCGGCGTGAAGTATCTTTGACTCTCGTGCGCGGTTAACGTTCAACTCCGAACTCCGAAAGCTTTCGCGAGCAAGCCTATTCGCGAGTGGAAGATTCGCTTGACCCATCGGGGCGGGCGCGCCAGCTTACGCACTCTTCGAGGCTCGTTATGTCAAAAGTTTGCAGTATCACAGGATCAAAAGTCACGCGCGGCAGTGTAATTCACCGCCGGGGCATGGCGAAGAAAAAAGGCGGCGTGGGCCGGCACGTGACCAAGAACGTTCCGCGCACTTTCGGCCCCAATTTGCACGAGCGCCGCATCTGGGTGCCGGAGCTGAAGAAGTTTGTGCGCATCCGCGTCACCGCCCGCGGGATGAAGACGCTGAACAAGAACGGCGCCTACGCCACGTTGAAGAAGGCCGGGCTGGTGCCGGCGTAATTCGCGATCTGCTGCAACGGATCATTTCGGTGTCATCCCGAGCCGCGCAGACGGCGAGGGACCTCGCAATCGCTCCATCGCTTTCGCGCTACATCAGGCACCTATGTCAGGTCACGCCTCCTGTTTTGAGATAACGCAAATTGCATGGGCGAGGTCCCTCGCCGTCTGCGCGGCTCGGGATGACAGCTTTTCACCCTAAACCGTGGGGGCATCCGCCGGCTCGCTGATTGCTTCAACCGGCGACTGCACTGCAGGGATTTCGGTTTCTTCTTTTTCCGGCACAGATTCGTCTGATCTTTCTTCAATCGGCTGGACCGGCGCGCTTGATTCGTTAGGCGCATCTGCCGCGGCGGCTGGTTTTTCTTCCGCCGGATTCTGTGCCGGAGGCGGTTTGGCGCGGGGCAGGTCGAGTGAGCCGTCGTTGAACTCGATGACGTAACCTTCGCTCACCAGCCAGTGCAGATCGGACGCCAGGGCCAGCTTCGCTTTCTCGAGATCGGCTGGTTCCGCGCCGGCGGGAGCCAACTGCTCCGCCAATTGCTTGCGATGGATGCCGGGAGCGGCGGCTACTTTCTCCAGAATGCCGTTGATCGAAGCGGACACGCCCGCGCTCTCGTGGCCAAACGTCCGCAATCGAATCGGTGAGACGAAAAGCATCCCACGGCGATGCCGGAAAATAACCAGGGCTGCCTGCCTCAACGCGGCCGCCAGTTCCTGCATCATCTTCGAAGGCGATCGGGTTTCCGCCGACCAGGCGTCTTCAATCGCGCGCCCCAGGGCGCGGTCGGGCAGGCGCCGGCTCAAGACGCCATCGATCGTCAGCTCATGGGCGCTGCGCAACAAAGTGGGCAGATGCGTTTGCCGAAAATGCCGCTCGGCCTCGGCGGCATTCGCGAAGGTGATCGGCGGCTCAACGTTCTTGGTGGAGTACGTCGTAACGCTCCGCGCCTGTTCTTTCCATTCCTCCACTACCGCCGGGTCGCTCACCACATCGATCTGCTTCTGGTAATCGGCGAAGCTCATCCGGCGGCTAAAACGCGCTTCGTAAAGGTTGCGCAACTGCGGCTGATAGTTGTGATGATTGGTCGGACCCAGCAACGTGCCGCTGAGCCGGCAGCGGGCGACGTTCGTGAAATTTCCCTTGATGGGCTCGGTCTGCGTAACTTCGACCGCATAAAAATCGTCACGCGTGCTGGCAAATGCGCTGCTCTCCAGAATGCGGCGATCGGACGCGACCGCGCCCGTTTCACCCAGTTGATGCAGAGGCGATTCTTCCGGGGTGGTCAGGCGAACATCGTAGCGCTCCGGCTTTTCGAGGAAAAGACGGGCGAGCGCGAAAACAGAATAGGCGACCGAGCCTTCCTTGATTTGCGCTATGACATTGTGGAGAGCGGGCGCGTGCGGCAGGAACCGAACCGTGACCGCGATGGGCTTGATCGGCTCCTCTCTCTCGCGTTCGCGGTGACGGTCATTTTCGCGCGGCCCTTCGCTCCGCTCCGGGCGTGGGCGCCGAGGGCGATCATCGCGTGAACGCGGGCCGCCTTTGTCACGCGCACGCGGAGCGCGCCGGTCGCGATCGCGATTACGGTTGGGCCCGCCGCCGCTGCGCCGGGGCGACTGTTCCTCCTCCCCCTCGAAATTGGCGTAATCGTTCGGGCGCGCGGGCTCATTCACCCAGGCGGGCAAAAGTTTCAGGTCGAGCAAATCGGCCGGTGTGGTCTCAGGCGGCATCCATTCTCTCTTACCTCAAGCGCCCGCGAAGTAAACTGCCGGAACGGGCGACGGTGCTTGGGTTTACCTGAAAATTGATTGACAAGATCGCTAATTCATTTACTTGCCATCCTTGCCGGGGATGGATTAAAGACTGCCCCCTCAACCCAACGCGAACGGAGAAGTTTTATGGCCGACAAATCAATTGAAGAGAAGGTGAAAGACATCATCGTCGAGCAGCTCGGCGTGAACCCGGAACAGGTCACGCCCACGGCGTCGTTCATCGAGGATTTGGGCGCGGACTCGCTCGATATCGTGGAGCTGGTGATGGCTTTCGAGGAGGAATTTTCGGTCGAAGTCCCGGATGAAGACGCTGAGAAGCTTCAGACCGTGGGCGATGTGGTGAAGTACATCGAAGAGAAATCTTCGAAGCAGTAATCGGTAGGGACGCCGCGCTGCTGCGTCCGCTTCAGCGCAAGACGCTGACAATGCAAAGAGACACGGCTGCGGCCGTGTTTTTTTGTTTCCCGGTTGCAGACGGGGGCAACCCGCCCAGACTGAAACGATGAATTTCGGCCTGCTCGAAAGACCGCTCTTTTATGTGGCGGGGCATTACGTGTCGTTCCTCGGTCTCGTCGCCTTCAGCGCGCTTTTCGCAGCGGGCCTTCTCGTGGCGCGCGTTCTCCAAAGTGAAACGGTCCGGCGTTTCTTCGCCCGCTTTAAGCTCGACACTAATTTCATCGCGATCGTCACCACGATCCTGAGCCTCTCGGCACTGGTCTTCTTCACCGTCAACGCGGTCAACGCCGCCGGCATTCCCCTCCTTTGGACCGCACCAATGCCGGGCGTGGCGCTCAGCCTCGTCCAGATCTTCCTCCTCATCGGGCTGCTCATCGCGGTCTTCTGGGTTTCGTCGCGCACGAAGCGTTTTCTTTTCAATCGCGTCCTCGTCAAAAGCGGGCTGGATCGCGCTTTGCAATACGCGATCGCCCAGATCGTCAGCAACCTCGTCCTGGTCGTCGGCATCTTCATCGTGCTCGAGAACACCGGCATTCATCTCGGCGCGCTCACGGTTTTCGCCGGCGCGGTCGGCGTCGGTGTCGGCTTCGGATTGCAAAATATCGCGAGTAATTTCATCAGCGGTCTCGTCATCCTGGCCGAACGACCGATCACCATCGGCGACCGCGTCGAGGTCGCGGGCGTGGCCGGTCAGGTGGAATTGATTCGCGCCCGCAGCACGGTGATCCGGACGAACGACAACATCGCCATGATCGTGCCCAACACGAAATTCATCGACTCGCCCGTGACGAACTGGACGTATGGCGATCCCCGCGTCCGCTTTCGCGTCCCGGTCGGCGTCGCGTATGGAAGCGACGTGAACAAAGTCCGCAACGCGCTCATCGCGGCCGGCGCATCGAATCCGCATGTCCTGCAGAACCCGGCACCGAGCGTTTTCCTGAAACAATTTGGCGAAAGCTCGATCGAATTCGAGCTGGTCGTCTGGAGCAGCGAGATGAGCCATCGGCCGAGCCGGTTCAAGAGCGATCTCAATTTCGCGATCGAAGAAAAATTTCGCGAAGCCGGTATCGAGATTCCCTTCCCGCAACGCGATCTGCACATCCGCAGCGGCGCGCTGAAAGCGGAGAACCCGCTGTAGCCGCTTCGCTGTGCGAAGCGTTCTCCCGCGACGTTGCCGAATCTCACGCTTCGCATAGCGAAGCGGCTACAGGAACTTCTCCAGTTGAACGTTGGACGTTGGACGTTGAGCGTTGGACGTTTTCTTCTGCCTTCCTTCATGCCGCGCCAGACCATTCCTTTTTCTTCGGGCATCGCGCGCGTCCTTTCCCTTGCCGATCTGCAAAATCTCGACGCTTGGCCAAAGGCATTCGCCGGCAAGAGCAAGGACCACCGGTTCTACGAGATCGTTGAGCAAACGCTCGATTCAAACTTCGAGCATCACTATCTCGTGCTCGAAGATGGCGCGGGAAAAGTTCGCGCGGTCCAACCAATCTTCTTCGTCCAGCAAAATCTGGTCGAAGGTATCCCCGCATTACGCGGCGCGGTCGAATTAATCCGGCGCCGTTTCCCGCGTTTCCTCACGATGCGTGTCCTGATGGCCGGCAACGCCGCGGGCGAAGGTCATCTGGGAGCGTGCGCACCTGTAGACGAAGCCTGGGTGGCCGACGCGCTCTTCGCGACTCTCAAGACCTACGCGCGCCGATCGAAGGCTTCCCTGGTCGTCTTCAAAGATTTCCCCGCCAAATACCGGCAAGCCATGCGCAATTTTTCCGCGCACGGCTACACGCGAGTGCCGAGCATGCCGATGACGGAACTGCTCCTGAACTACACCGACTTCGAGCACTACGTCAGCACGCTCGGCAGTTCCACGCGCAAAGATTTGCGGCGGAAATTCCGCAAGATCGCAGCCGCGCCACCGATCAGCGTGGAAGTCCTCACCGACCTCACGCCGTTCGTCGACGAAGTTTATCCGCTCTATCTCCAGGTGCATGAGCGCTCGCCTTTGAAGTTCGAACGCCTGACGAAAAAATATCTAAGCGAGTTGGGTCGACGCATGCCGGACCGCGCGCGTTTTTTTCTCTGGCGGCAGGAGGGAAAGGCGATTGCTTTCAGCATTGCGTTGGTGCACGACGGGACCATCTATGACGATTACCTCGGCCTCGACTACCGCGTGGCGCTGGATCTCCATCTTTATTTCTACACCTTTCGCGACATCATCCGCTGGGCTCTTGCCCAGGGCCTGGAGCGTTATCGGAGCAGCCCGCTGAATTATCATCCGAAACTTCACCTCGGCTGCGATCTGTATCCGCTCGATCTTTACGTGCAACACACCTCCGCCTGGCTTAACCCAATCTTCCGGCCCGCTCTAAAATTTCTCGAGCCCACCCGGCACGATAAAGTTTTGAAACGTTTTCGAAACGCGGACCAATTGCTCGCTTAGAAAATCAGACTCCATGGAGAACCAACCTTCGGGATGGCGTAGCCCGCGGCTGCAACTGGCGCTGAGCGTTCTTTGCGTGCTCGTCTCCGAGCTGCTTCTGAAGCGCGGCGCCACCGAAACGGCGAGTGCGACTGCCTGGTCGTGGACCGGCATCAATAGCCTCGCTTCGCCGCTCGTGTGGTGGGGAATTCTTTTCGTGATCGCGAGCTTCCTGAGCTGGCTTTACGTCCTCAAATACATCCCGCTCACCGTCGCTTTCCCTCTCTCGCGCGTGGTCGATGTGCTGGTGCCGCTGAGTTGCTGGATTTTTCTGGGCGAAATAATCTCGGCCCGGCGCTGGTGCGGCATCGCGCTCGTGGTCATCGGTCTGGCCGTCGTCGCCAAGCCTGTCGCGCGATTGGAGGAGCGATTGTGAACCTCCTTGCGTTCTTGTTCATCGTCACTTCTCTCGTCACATTAGTGGCGGGCCAGCTTTTTTTGAAACGCGCCATGGAGTCGACCACGAGAACGGACGGGACCCGCGCACGATTAATTGGCCTGCTCGCTGCCGGCATCTTTCTGATGACGATTTCGTTCTTCCTCACGCTGGGATTGCTCCAGCGTTTCGATCTCAGCTACCTCTACCCGTTTCAAGGCTTAAGTGTGATCATCATCAGCTTCTCCGCGGCGCTCGTGCTTCGTGAAAAACTTACGCTTCAGCTGACGATCGGCGCCCTCCTCATCACCATCGGAATCGTGCTGGTCTCACTCAGTTAATCTCAAGAGGTAGGGACGGCGCGCTGCGCCGTCCGGCGGAGCATGTTCGTCGCGACTTGGAGAATCGATCGGACGCCGCAGCGCGGCGTCCCTACCTAGCCCGCTAACAGCGGCCAAAGCGTTTCGAAAGCGTGAAGATTAAGCTTCGCCGCCGCCGCCAAATCGGGCGCGGGCAACTTCGGATGATCCATTTCCGCGGCGAAACGCTGTTTGCGCCGCGCATAGGTGGGCATTGAGAACGCGCCGCAAATGTCGCCGCCCACAATTCGCGAAGTCGACGCACGCAACTGAGTCAACGCCCAAACCACATCGTCCACCGCGAATCGACCGCTTTCCCAATTCGTGACCGCCTCTTCCGCGCGCAGACAATCGAGATCGATCGTGATGTAAACGTTCGCGCCCGTCAGCTCACCGGCGAACCGGGAGAAATGTTCGCGCCAATTCGCGCGCAGGATCGCCCCGCGCCGGGCCTGATCGGAGATGGGACGGTTGTCCGCCCAGGGATGCACTTCGAGTCGTCCCTCGCGTTCCGCGCGCCGGTTGCCGAAGAGCTGGCGCGGCCACCAGCACTCGAAGTTTCCGCAACCCCACACGCTGACTTTTTTCACAGCCGGCAATTCGAGCGCGCGGTTGACCCAGCCGCCGCAGCCCCACCTCGGCGGCCGGATGTCCCAGTCCGGATGATTATCGAACGACACGAGCACAAGCGGCCCGGTCGCGCTTCGAATCCAAAGCGCGCTGAGATGATGAAAATCTCCGGAGCCGTAGAGGAGAAACGGTGGAAGTTTGCCACCGATCTCGCGGTAAAAATCTTCGATCAATTTCGCCGGCGCCGAGAAGCGGAGCTGCGGACCCCATGCGGTCGCGTCCCTGGTCTGGAAAGGAAGCGCGGCGGCTGGCCAGGCGTTATCCAGGTTGAGATGAAGCGCATTGCCCAAGACTCAACCTTTGCTGTGGGACGCAGGAAAGCAAAAGCGCAGATTCCGATGCGCGCGTCGCACAGAGCAAGCGCGATGCATCAGTAACATGGCGAAGCGAACAAATCACAAAAGGAACGCGAACGGCAATGGGGGGAGAGATTTATTCTGCCGCATTCGCGATGCCTTCGGCGTGTTCGCCCGAAAAGCGTCCAGGATTCTCGGAAGCGCCTGGGCCTTCGTCTGCGCCATCGTCATCATTGCCGTCTGGGCCTTGAGCGGCCCGACTTTTCATTATTCCGATACGTGGCAGCTCATCATCAATACGGGAACGACCATCGTCACGTTCCTGATGGTGTTTCTCCTCCAGAGCACGCAAAACCGCGACGCGAAGGCCGTCCATCTCAAGCTCGATGAACTGATTCGAGCGGTCGGCCCGGCTCGAAACAAACTCGTCGACCTTGAAAAACTTTCGGACGACGAGCTGCAAACCCTTGAGCAGGAATTCGAAAAGGTGCGAAAAAAAGCGGCGGGTGCGAAGGAAAAAGTCGAAGAACTTAAGGCCGCCGCTGATCGCTGACTGGCTCGGCAGGTTCCACCGCTCGCGCTTCTCCGTTGCGGATAAATATTTTTCCGCTCGGACAAAGCCCGAAGATCTCGCACTGACGACAATCTGGTTTTCTCGCGAAACAGCGCCGCCGTCCGTGCCAGATGAGCCAGTGGCTCCAGTTCGTCCAGTGTTCGCGCGGAACAAGCTTCATCAGATCGCGCTCGATTTTTTCCGGGTCGGTCTCGCGAGTGAGTCGGAACCGGTGGGAAAGGCGCGTCACGTGCGTATCCACGACGATGCCTTCATCTTTGCCGAACGCGTTGCCGAGAACCACGTTCGCGGTCTTGCGTCCGACGCCGGGCAACGCGTGTAATTCCTCCATCGTGTCGGGAACGCGGCCGACGTGCTTCGTCTCGATCGCAGCCGCCGCCGCGCGAATGCTCTTCGTTTTGGCCCGAAAGAATCCGGTGGGCCGGAGCAGTTTTTCCAGCGTCGCAGGTGACGCCTTCACGTAATCCTTTGCCGTCCGATATTTCGCGAAGAGCGTGGGCGTAACCATATTCACCCTCTTGTCGGTGCATTGGGCGGAGAGAATCGTCGCGACGAGAAGCTCGAGCGGGTTCCGGAAATCGAGCTCGCAATGCGCGCCGGGATAAACCTTCGGCAGCGCTTTGACGAGCTGGCCGACGCGTTCCCGGCTGGTCATTGTTCGGTGCGCACGACCGCGGTTGTTTTCGTATTCTTCCGTCGAGAAACAAAATCGCGAGTACGCGTGAGCGCGTGGCGAGCCCAGGCAAACTCGGTCGCCAAAATCGCGAGGCCGACCGGAATGACGATGAAGGCCGGTCCCGGCAAGACGATCAACGCGATTCCAATCAAGAGCACAGTTCCACCGATGACCGCCACGATGAGTTTGCGGAGATGCGCGGCCACGCCTCTCAAGCTGAACGCGGCCCAGATTCGCGAAAGCAATTTCATCAGATGTTACGTCGCTGCGCTCTGATAACGCGTCAATGCTGCTCTTCTGTAGCCGTCGCCCTGTGGGGCGACGCCGGATTGCAGCGGCCGTCCCTCTCACGCTTCGCACAGCGAAGCGGCTACAGAAGAGCGGCGTGCGCCGTGCCGGGGATCTCTACACCGCAAAGGCCGCCAGTTTCTGCTGCAGCTGCGGCGGAACGTGCGCAACGATCAACGCGAACTCATCTTCATAGCGCAATTCGAGGACGTGCCCGATGCGATGAATTTCCGCGATCAATCCCGCCTCGCTCAGCGGCACGCGAAAGCGAGAACGCAAACGCCATGACGCGAGTCCATCCTGCAACGCTTGCACGAGCCCCGCAACGCCCGCTCCTGTCCGCGCGGAGATCGCGACGCTGCCGGGAAATCTATTTCTGCAAGCGCCGACCAGCTCATCGTTCGCGAGCGCGTCGATTTTATTGAAGACCAGCAAGGTTTGTTTGCCGAAGGCGCCCAATTCTTTCGTGACCTTGTTCACCGCTTCGATGTGCTCATCGACGCGCGGATGGCTGAGATCGACGACGTGAATCAGCAAATCCGCCTCGCTCACTTCTTCGAGCGTCGCCTTGAACGATTCGATCAGCGTGTGCGGCAGCTTGCGCAGGAAACCGACCGTGTCCGTGAGCAGAAGACGCTGTCTGTTTGGCAAGGTGAGACTGCGCGTGGTCGGATCGAGCGTCGCAAAAAGTTTGTTCTCCGCGACGACGTCGGCGCCGGTGAGCAAATTCAAAAGCGTCGACTTTCCCGCGTTCGTGTATCCGACGACGGCGGCCACCGGCCATTGATGCCGCTTCCGGCCCTGCCGTTGGACCGACCGTACTTTGCGCACGCCTTCCAACTCGCGCTCGAGCCGCGCGATGCGTTCCTGCACACGGCGGCGGTCCACTTCCAACTGCGTTTCACCCGGACCGCGCGTGCCGATCCCGCCAGTCTGACGCGACAAGTGGTTCCACATCCGCGTCAGACGCGGGAGCAGGTATTGCAATTGCGCCAGCTCGATTTGCAATCGGCCTTCGCGGCTGCGGGCGCGCTGCGCGAAAATATCGAGGATCAGTTGCGTGCGGTCGAGCACCTTGCGCGAGAGCAAATTCTCCAGGTTGCGTCCCTGCGCCGGCGAAAGCTCGTCGTCGAAAATGACCGACGTGACCTGCTGGTCCTTGAACGATTCCTTGATCAGCTCCGCTTTGCCGCGCCCGATGTAGTAAGGCGCGGTCGGTTTCCGCAATTTCTGCGTAACGGTGTTGACCACATGCGCGCCGGCGGAGTTGGCCAGCTCGCGCAATTCGTCCATGGAATCGCGCAGGTCCCATTTCGAGACGCCTTCCTTCTCAAGGCCGATAAGGAGAGCGCGCTCCTGGATTTTCTTCGGGCGAACTTCAATCATCCATTTGCGCACACGCGAGAGACGTTTTGCGCGATCGATTCGATGGCTTCAGAGGAGCCGTGTAAGGAGAGGTTCAGCGGTTGAAAATTAGTTTGGCGTTGAAACCAGGTCAACTGCCTTTTGGCATAACGCCGCGTGGCCTGCTGGATCTTTGCGATGCAGTCGCGCTCTGAAATTTTGCCCGCAATCAATTCGCGAATTTCGGGCAAGCCGAGTGCCTTCTCCGCGGTCGGACCCACCGCGCCCAGTGCCCGCACTTCTTCGACGACGCCATCCGCAAACATTTTCTCTACCCGGCGATTGATCCGATCGTAGAGTTCAGCCCGTTCGCGGAAAACGAGAACGCCGTTGAAAGACGGCGTGTCATCCCATTTCGTCCGCTGAGCTGAGAATGGTTTGCCGCTGAGCAGGCAAACCTCCACCGCGCGCACCAATCGCCGCTTGTTCTTGCGATCGATTTTGTCCGCGCCCGCGAGATCGAGTTCGGAGAGCCGCGCGAACAATTCCCCCGTGCTCGCTTTCTCTAACTCCTCGCGCAGCTGCTGATTCGCGCTCGGCAATTTGGACAGACCGTGCGTGAGCGCCTTGATATAGAGACCGCTTCCGCCGACGACGATCACCGGCTTCCCTCGCACCTCGAGATCGTGGATCACGCCTGTTGCCAGGTTGCGGAATTTCTCCACGTTCATCTCCTCGCTCAACGGTACGGTGCCGATCAAATGATGCGGCGCCTTCGCCAGTGTCGCCGGCTCAGGTTTCGCCGTGAGCAAATCCAGTCCGCGATAAATTTGAAACGCGTCCGCGCTCACGATCTCCGCGCCGAGACGGTGCGCGATTTTCGCCGCGATCTCCGATTTTCCCGCCGCGGTGGGGCCGACGATGAAGAAGGCGCGGTTCATTGCTTAACAAGGAGCGGCGGTTTGAAACCGCCGTCTGAAAACGTCGGCGATTTGGAAATCGCCGCTCCTTGGCCTTCGGCAATCCAAAAAAAACCGGGAGACTGGCGGCCCACGCCACCTCGTCTCCCGGTTTGCAAGACAAACAGATCGTTAATTTGCCGAATGATGCTCGCTCGATTTCGCTCCGCTCACCACCAGCTTGCGGCCGAGGAATTCTTTGTCGTGCAATTCCGCCACGGCCCGCTTCGCTTCGTCCACCGTCTGCATTTGGACGAAGGCGAATCCTTTCGAGCGCTGGTTGTGTTTGTAGGTCACGACCTCCGCGTTTTGGACTGCACCGACGCCGTTGAAGAGCTCGGAGAGATCGCTCTCCGTCGCGTCGAAGGACAAGTTCCCGACGTATAGCCGGGGCGTCGTGACTTCGACCGATTCAGGTTTGCGCGGCGAACGCGAAGGTTCGTAGCCGTTGTTGCGCACGGGCGCCACCGGCCGTGCCGCCGGTTTTCCACCGGAAAAGAACGCCGTGATTTTTTCCCAGAACGATTTCTTCGCCGGCGCCCTCATGGGCGCGCTCTGGTGGCGCGGGCGATTGTCGCCCCTTCTGCGGGAGCCGCCGCGCGAACGCCGGCCATTTCTCCCCGATGATTGAGATGCCATATTGATCCTCAGGTTTTACCCAATTGTTAAGCAGGCGGAGCGCATCCGTGGATGCACAGTCCCTTGCGCGCGAACCAAAAAAAGTCCCTGCATGTAGCTGGTAAGCAGTCTGCGCCGCTGGGAACTCCGCCTCGTCGTATCGGGAATCCATTCGAAAGCAACGGCTGTCCGCACCAGTCAGCCAACGAAACAGTCTTGATGCGACGAACCGCATCCGAACCTGAAACAAACTGAGTCGTCGTGAAAAGCGAACGCCCGGATTCTCGAAGAACATTCCCGACATCTGCGGACAATTATGGCGGGTAGAACGCTGGAATGCAAGAGGCGAGGGCTGAACAGATAGAGAAACAGTCAACCTGCCGGGTCGTCATCCCGAGCGCCGTCGAGGGACCCCGTGGCATGTCGAGCGACGCTCTGCGGGGTCCTTCGACTGCGCTTCGCTCCGCTCAGGATGACTGCTGATTCGGTCTTTGTGTCTTCATGAACCAGTCGATGAACTTCGGCAACCCCACGCTCAACGGCGTCATGGGGTTGTACGCGAGCAGCTTTCTCGCCTTCGAGATGTCGGCGCAGGTCATCGGCATGTCGCCGGGTTGCTCGGGCAGTTGATTGATCTTCGCCTTCCGGCCGAGCGCATTCTCGATCGCCCCGATCAAATCCTTCAACTGAATCGTATCGCTCTCGCCCAGATTAAAGATGTCGAACATCGGCCCTTGGTAATCCAGCGCCGCCATCACGCCCTGGATAATGTCGTCGATGTAGCTGTAATCGCGCCGCGTCGTCCCGTCGCCGAACTGATCGATCGGCTCGCCCGCCAGAATCTTTTTCGTGAATTGATGGATGGCGAGATCGGGCCGTTGCCGCGCGCCGTAAACGGTGAAGAAACGCAGCGCGGTGATGCGCATCTGGTAAAGATGCGAGTAGGTCGAGCAAAGAAATTCGCCCGCGATTTTCGTCGCCGCGTACGGGCTGATCGTCTGGGTGAGATGCAAACTTTCCGAGAACGGCGCCGTTTTTGAAACGCCATAGACCGACGAGCTCGAGGCGTAAATGATGCACTCGATTCCGGTGTGCCGCGCGGCCTCCAGAAGATGGAGCGTTCCGCCAACATTCGTGTCGTAATACAACTGCGGTTGCTGAATTGACGGGCGCACCCCAGCCCGGGCGGCGAGGTGCGCGATGGCGTCGAATTTCTCGCGATGAAACAGCATGTTCACCGCGTTGCTGTCGCGCAAATCCACCCGATGGATCGCGACGTCTCCCGCGAACGCCGCGACGTTCGCCCGCTTGATTTGCGGGTCGTAAAAATCGTTGAAATCGTCGAGGATCGCGACTTCGTGTCCAGTTGCGAGCAGCTTCTCGACGAGATGCGAACCAATGAAACCCGCGCCGCCCGTGACCAGAATTCGCATCGCGCGAGCGTAAAGATGAAGCCAACAGCGAGCAAGGGAAGAACGAGTCTGCCATGGATGTTATTGCTCGCCGGCCTGTTTTTGCTTGCGCTGGTGGCCGGAATTTCTTTCCGACTCGGGCCGGAATTGCGGCGGCCGACCCTGGTCGGTCCCGCGTTTCAGATCGCGCCCGCGATGTTGCTGGCATCGCTGCCTACCGCGGCGCGCTTCGATTTCCCGATCGGGAGCGAGAACGGCGCGCTCGCGTACAACGCGCAACATTTCACCGACAACCGCCATCTCGGTGACGATCTAAACGGCATCGGCGGTGAGAACAGCGATCTCGGAGATCCGGTTTTTGCGGTGGCCGATGGCGGCGTGCTCCTCGCGCGCGAGGCCGGCCCCGGTTGGGGTAACGTGATCATTGTGCTTCACGCCTATGAAGAAAACGGCGTGCGGAAATTTGTGCAGTCTTATTATGGACACCTCGACACCATCCTGGTGCAGCCTCGGCAAAACGTGCGGCGCGGTGAGCAGATCGCGACGATCGGGACGGCGAACGGGCGCTACTGGGCGCATCTCCATTTCGAAATGCGTGAGTTCACCACGCCTTTTGTTGGTCCTGGTTACCGGGACGACCCGCGGGGCTGGATCGATCCATCCGCTTTCATCGCGAGCCATCGCGGCGCGCCGGAGGATGATGTCGGGCGGAAACCATTGCCATAAGGTCAGCGGTGATCCGTGCTTGTCATCCCGAGCGCAGTCGAGGGACCCCGGCGAGCGTCGATCGAGATGCCACGGGATCCCTCGACTGCGCTCGGGATGACACTAAAAACGCTCCCGGTGGCTCAGCAGATAAATCCAGTTCACGGCAAGCATCGAAACGACCGCGATCCGCACGAAGTTTTTTTCGACGCTCGTCCAGTCCACGATCCGGATTCGCGCGGAACGGCTGAGCAGAACGGCGACGGCGTAGAGATCAAATATCGCGACTCCGCAAAGCGCCACGAATGCCAGCGGGTTCCACCACCACGCGAGAGAAAAATTTCCATGGAGAAATGCGATCGTGGCCCGGGTCGCGCCGCAAGTGAGACACGGAAAACCGGTAATCGCGAGAAACGGACAGCGCGGCCAGTTCAATCCGAATCCGAATCCGAATGCCAGCAACCCCATCGCTCCCGCTGTCACGGAGACCACCAGCCAGATCAGTTCGTGATCAACTCCATTCGCCGGAAGACGGCGCCGCACCAGACGCATCGAGATTATTTCACGTGCGAGAAAATGCTCACCAGACTCCCGCCGATGAGAAGGCCGAACACCCCCGCGATGGCGCAGCAGACGAGACAGGGCAGAAGCACGGCCATGACCGCCTTGCCGGTGTCGATCTCATGCGTGCGCGCGATGCCCATGCAATCGAGCACGAGGTTGTAGATCATGGCGGCGAACGAGCCGCAAACTGGAATGATGGACAATAGATAAGTGCTTCCGAAAGCAAAACAGACCACCCGGTACGTTGTCTCGAACGGCTTCTTCGCGCCGCCCAGGAGCATCAAGCTCAAATGGATCAGGCCGCTGCCGATGAACATTCCGATCGCGACCCACAACGGCCACAAGACGAGATTAACAATGAGGCCAAAGCCCATTCCGAACCCACCCAAGAAAGCGCTCTCCCGATTGGCCATGAATCCGATCGCATGGAGCGGAAGGAAAACCAAAGTGGCCACGAGCTTCGCAAATGTTCCGCCGATGACCGCGTAGATTGCCGGCTCCACCAAGCCGCCCTCGGTCTTCATCATGGCGAACGCCTCGACCGGTTTGCTCAAAACGAGGATGACGGTGTCGACAAAGGCTTTCACCAAACCGAGTTGTTGCCGATGCTCCCACGGCAATCCGCTGCCGGGCGCTGCCGTGGCGGTTGTGCCGGACGCGACTGGCGCGGTGATTTGCGGCGGCGGCGGCGTTCCTCCGGTTCCGGGCGCGGCGGCGGCGGCGGTCGGTGCGGCGGCGACCACTTCGGAAAGCGGACGCCAATCGGTCATCCCGGTTTGCCAAGCCAGATCCGTGGGCAGGAATCGCCCGGTCCGCAGACCTTCCCGAATTTCATCCAAAGAAAACGAACCGAGATTCGCTCCAGCCCGAGCCACGTGAATTGTCGCCATAGAAGCTCGTTTTACGGAACCGCCTTCCGCAAGTCAATCGCAACGCGTCGACTTCTACGATCGATTCGACTTCTCCGGCGCATCGAGCGCGCGCCAGAAATACCAGGCCGCGACCGATCGATAGGGCCGCCATTTCTCGCCGATCTTTTGAAACTGTTTTGCTGTCGGCAATTTTTTCCGCCCGAATGTTTTCGCGAAACCTTTCTGCACACCGTAGTCGGCCACCGGCCAGACATCGAGCCGGGCCAGCTCGAAGAGAAGCAGCATCTCGACCGTCCAGCGGCCAATGCCACGCACCGCGGTGAGCCGCTCGATGATTTCCTCGTCGCTCATCCGCAAGAGAGCGCGCCCGGTCGGCACCGTGCCGTCGAGTGTCTTTGCAGCCAGGTCTTTCAAGGCCGCGACCTTGCTCCGCGAGAGACCGCAGGCGCGCAGTTTTTCATCAGGCGTCGCAAGGACCGATTTGGGATCGAGAAACTTCTTCCGGGGATAAAGCGCCCGAACGCGGCCGAAAATCGTCGCGGCAGCTTTGCCGCTCAACTGCTGGTAAGCGATCGATTCCGCCAGGGCGTCGAACGGCCTAACGAGCGGTTGCGCGAGGACGTTGTAGGGCCGGGCCCGGGCAATGAGCGCGGCAAAGCGCGGATCGCTCCGGGCGAGATGATTGATGGCACGTTTCATTGGCTTTCAATAACAATTTCGTTGCGGCATACAATCCGTTTTGTCTCGGCGTCCGATTCAGCTACGGTCACACCGGATGAAAAACCCAATGCGCTCGCTTTTCCTCTTCCTCGCACTTTCGCTTTTTGGTGCGACCGCGTGGGCTTCCTCGGTCGAGGAACGCATCCAGACAGTGGCCGACGCGAAAACCGAGCCCGTCTCCTGCGATCTAATCGAGTTCGAAAATAGTTACGTTTTCGAAAGCGACCTGCATCGCGGCGGAAGTTTCGGCAACCAATACGAGGTGCAGAATTCCTTTTCCTACGCCCACCGTTTTCTGCTCGGCGGCCATCTTTATCTGCATCTGGGCGTCGCCTACGACCGCTTCGATTTCGGGACGACCGGGGCGCCGGTCCCCGAGCATTTGCAAAGCATGGCCGGTGTGATCGGCATCGATTACATGCACAACAACGACGTCGGCGCCTTTCTCCAGATAAAGCCCGGCTTCTACGGCGAAGACGATTTCAACTCTTCCTCCTTTGACGCTCCCATCACGTTGGGACGGATTTTCGTTTTGGAGCAGGACAAGTTGTATCTCTTCGTCGGCGCGAACGCTGCGTTTCTGCGCGGGCGATTCCCGGTCGTGCCGATCCTGGGCCTGGTCTGGATGCCGAACGCGAAATGGAAGGTGCTCGGCGTGCTGCCGGAGCCGCGGGTGATTTATTCGCCTAACGACAAATGGGATTTTTGGGTCGGCGGCGAACTGGGCGGCGGCTCGTTCCGAACCAACAAAGACAACACCATCACGCCAAGCAAACTCAGCAGCGCCCAGGTCGATTACTCGGACTATCGGGTCGGCGCCGGAGTAATTTATTCGCCGTGCGACGCGATCAGCATCGATCTCGGTGGCGGCTATGCGATTCAGCGGCGCTTCGATTTCTATCGCGCCGACATGACCTACAAAGCGGACGCCGCGCCTTATCTGCGCCTCGAGTTCAAAGCGAAGTTCTAGGATAGCTTCTACTGCTCGATCCGCCTCAAAAGATAACCCGCGCCGACAAACGTGATGAGGACGCCGGCAGCGAGCATGATAAGATCGGCCGCGTAAAATTCCGGCGCTGCCCGGTAGAGATTCACGAGCCGAAACGCACGGCAGAAATGGGTGAGCGGAAAGAGTTCCGAAATGTAACGGATCACTCTCGGCAATTGTTCGAGGGGCGCGAACGCACCGGAAAGCACGAAGACGGGAAGCAAAAAGAAAACGGAAAACTGGATCGCCTGCGTCTGGGTGCGCGAGATGGCGGAGATGAGCAGCCCCATGCCTAACGAGCAGAGGAGAAACAGAAAACAAATGAGCGCGAGTGCCCCCGGATCATGGAACTGCACCTGGAAATGCCAGCCCGTGAGCAGAATGATGAATAGAATGAGCGCGATCGAAATGCCGAGGTACGGCAGGATTTTCCCGATCACAATTTCGCGCCGCCGCAGCGACGTGACCATCAGCTGGTAAAGCGTGCCGGCCTCGCGTTCGCGCGCGAGCGTGGAGGCCATCAGCGTGACGGTGATGAGCTGGAGAATGAGCCCGATCACGCCGGGCAGAACGTAATCGATGAAGCGCGTTTTCGGGTTGTAGAGAACTTTGCGGTCGACCGCCCACGGCTCCATCATCGAGACGAATTGTTTGCGCACCTGCACCGGCAGTTTCTTCGAGAGCTCGAAAACATCTTCGGGCAGCGCGTCGATCATTACCTGGCGTTCGCCCAGTTGAAAACCGGCCAGCGTTTTCTGGACACTTCCTTCCAGCAAGTCCGCCGTGTTGGTGTCGCTTCCGTCAACGTAGAGCCGAAGCGGAACGGGGTTGCCGTTGCTCAGGCTCTCGCTCCAGTTTTGCGGAATCACGAGCGCAGCCTGCACGCCGCGACCGAGCAAATCGTCTTCGCCCGTGATCGAAGGCGGCTGCGTTTGCCATTGAAAAGTTTTGTTCGCGAGGATCAGTGTCATGAAACGCTCGGCGCGCGGTGTGCCATCGCGATTGATGAGAAGCGCGGGCACATTGGTCATCTCGCCCGCTTCAAACGCGTGACCGAAAACGAGCGTGAACACCGGCGGCAACACCAGCAGCAGAATCAGGACACGCTTGTCCCGATAGATGTGGAGGAATTCTTTGTAAGCCACGCTCGCGATGGCGCTGAAAGATCCTCGATTCATGATTTCGCCGGCCTCAGGACCGCGTCGTAACCCTGCGAATACGCGGTGAAGACGTCTTCCATGTCCGGTTCGACCCACCGTTCGCCGAGCCAGCGAATATCCGGGAACGGCCACGTCTTGCGCCATTCCGCCACGAGTTTTTCCGCGTCGGCGGCGTAGAGCCGCAAGCTTCCGCTGCGGAGCGACACGCCGAGAATTCCCGGAGTATCGCGCAGGCGCACGAGCGCCGGCATGACCGGCTCGACGTCGATCTCCAAAAGCTTCGCGTGAAAGCTATCTTTCAAGGCTCGCGGCGAAGCTTTCGCGAGCAAGCGTCCGCGCTCGATGAAGCCGACTTCTGTGCAACGTTCCGCTTCATCCATGTAATGGGTCGTAACAAAAATCGTGATGCCGCGGTTGCTCAAGTCGTAGAGCAAATTCCACATCTGCTGGCGATGGACCGGGTCGAGCCCGGAAGTGGGCTCGTCAAGAAAGAGCAGCGGCGGTTCGTGCACGAGCGCGCAGGCGAGCGCGAGCAGTTGCCGCATGCCACCGGAAAGATCTCCCGCGCTCGCGTCGCGTTTCGCTTTCAGATCGGTGAGGGCGAGCAATCGTTCCACGCGCCCCGGCAATTCGCTCCGCGGCACCCGGCAGGCGCCGCCGAAGAAGCGAATATTTTCTTCCACGGTCAGATCGGGATAGAGGCTGAAACGTTGCGCGACATAACCGAACTTCGAGCGCACGATATGGCGCTCGCGCCAAACATCGGCGCCGCCGATCGTGGCCGTTCCGCTGGTGGGATGCGCCAAACCGCAAAGCATCCGGATCGTCGTTGTCTTGCCCGCGCCGTTCGCGCCGAGAAAACCGAAAATCGTTCCGGGCGCGATTGTGAGCGAGAGATTGTCGACCGCAGTGATCTCGCCGAACGACTTGCTCAAACGCTCCAGATGGATGGCGGGTTCTGTCATGGAGATTGTGTTTGGCAGGGCGAAACTCCGTTGAGCCTTCGTTGAGCTTTATGCATAATAGCGGCTCGACAGAGTCTCGCCCTACCAACAGGCCTCCAGGTTGTTTGCAACCGCAGCACTATGGGATAGATGTGACTTCTTCAAAATGGAAACGAAAATACCTGAAGCAATCCGGCGGAATCGCGTCTCAAGATTTGTGAAAATATTTTCCGTCCTTTGCCTTCTCGCTCTCTGGATTCCGAATGCTCTCGCCGACGCCGCGTCCGAGCTGGCCAGCTTTTCTGTTTTCGACAAAGCCGATCTGGCCGAGCTCGCCAAAGGCGAACCCAAAGTGGCGCACGGCCCCCCCATGAGTGGCCGCTACATTTCCGCGCAAAGCTGCTTCGTCGTTGCCGGTGTGCCGGCGCGGGTGAGCGAGGCTCTTCGGCAATGGAGCCCGGCACGCCATTCGGAACTAAAGGTCCTGATCCATTCCGATCTCCCGTCCTCGCCGTCCGCCGCGAATTTTTCCCGGCTGAGCAGCGCGCCCGACAACTCAGCGGTGCGATCGCTCGTCAGCGCTACGCAAAAGCTCTCGCCGGATCTTCAGATCAGTAAAGAGGAGGAAAAACGCTTCGCCGCAGTTGCGAGCGTCACGGGCGGTGGAATGCCGGGTCCCATCGCAGCGGCATGGGCCGATGTCTTGAGCGCGCGGGCGCGCGCCGGCCGATCGGCGCAACCCCCATATGATCGTACCGGTCAAAGTGTGCGGCCTTCTGAGGAACTCAATGCATTGCTTCGCGCAAACGACAAAATTCGCGGCCGGTTCTCCGGAGTGCTAGAGGGCAAGGGCGAGCAGTTTTGGGAATTGCTGACGGCCGACGAACAGGGCGTTCTAACGCTGGGCGCTT
Organism: Spartobacteria bacterium; assembly: GCA_003167555.1. Lineage (GTDB taxonomy): Bacteria > Verrucomicrobiota > Verrucomicrobiia > Chthoniobacterales > UBA10450 > AV80. Next base: position 587,726 of record PMSN01000011.1, on the reverse strand, counting down.
CCTACCGCCGCTCAGGAGCAAACGGAACCTTCCAAGCCGCGGATGCACTCTACTATGCGAGCGGCGGTTATTACGTCGGTCTCACCCTCTATCAAATGTGGCCGGTCGATATCGGCGGCAAGCCTTCTACTTTGGTTTGGCGCGGCGATCTTATCTCCTCCGCCACCGTAGCCGGACTCCATGGAATCGAGCGGGTCGCCTCCGAATCCTCCATGATGCGGGATATTTCGCGGTCGGTGTCTGCGTTTAAGCGTGACACAGGCGGGGGCAGGTAGGCAATATCTGCTCCTTTCCGTCCATGAAAACCACCATCCGGCTTGTCGCCCTCTGCCTTTCCCTGGCCGCCATCCGCCTCTTCGCGGTGCAAGTCGAAGTCAATTCCACTTCCTCGAAGGACGTGGCGCTGGTCGAGTCGGAATCTTCCGTCTCCTTCGAGTTCGATGCGGACGCGACCTACGTCGGCGGCGGTGACGTGCAACGCGGCACACTCCGCGTCCAGGATTTCGATGAAAGCGACGTGCACTTCCATTTCATCCTGACGCCGCGCGTCAAGATCGGGATTCTCCGGCTCGGCGTGCAGGCGGAACGCTACTCGTTTGGCTTCTCCCACAACGCCGCCATTCCCGATGTCCTCGAATCGACCGCGCTCGTCATCGGTCTCGACACGGAATTCTCCGATTCGTTTCTCATTCGGCTCGAAGCGCAACCCGGATTTTACGGAACCGATGTCGATGACTTCGGGCAGGGCACCTTTAACGTCCCGGTCGTTCTTGGCGGTACTTACATTTTCAATTCCGGCTTCCAGGTTATCTTCGGCGTGGGTATCGACGCATTCCGAAAATATCCCGTGCTGCCGGGCGGCGGCATTCGCTGGAAATTTGCGCCGCAATGGGTCCTGAACGCGGTCGCGCCAACGCCGCGGTTGGAATTCGAAGCGAGCAACAGCCTGATGCTGTATGCCGGCGCGGACATCAGGGCCACGAGTTATCGCGTAGACAAAATGTTCGGCACCTTGCGCGGCAACCCGGCGTTGAATCACGCCGCGATCACCTACGAAGAAGTGCGGGTCGGCGGCGGCCTCGACTGGAAATTGACTTCAGCCATTAAAGTTTCCGCCGAGGGTGGATTCATTCCTTTCCGGAATTTCGATTTCCATCGCACCGACATCCGCTATCACCAGGACGGTGGCGTGCCGTACGGCATGCTGGCCCTGCACGCGGCGTTTTAGCGTGTCATCCCGAGTCGCGCAGACGACGAGGGACCTCGCAGTCGCAGAAGGGCCTGCGATTCACCGCTGGCGCGTTGCGCGAAGCGATCGCATCGAACACGCAGCTTTTCGTTTGCGTAATCTTTGAGCTCTTGTGAGGTCCTTCGCCGTCTCCGCGGCTCAGGATGACAGGAGGTCACGGCTACGAACAAAATCATTGATCCCCGTACAGTTCGCGCCGCCGGTGCGCGAACACCGGCATCTTGTCGCGGACCGTGGCAATCGCCTCTTCCGATATCTCAGCCACGATCAGCTCTTCACGATCCGTCGACGCCAGCGCCAGCGTTACCCCAGACGGATCGATGATGGCCGACATGCCGCATAAGGAAACTCCATCGTCCACACCGACGCGATTCGATAGAATCATGTAACTCTGGTTTTCGATGGCGCGCGCGATGGCCAGCGTCCGCAAATGTTCGACGCGCGGGAACGGCCAGGCCGAGGAATTAATCAGAACGTTCGCGTCGTGTTCGATCGCGAGCGCTCGATACACCTCGGGAAACCGAAGATCGTAACAGATGCTCAATCCGAAGCGGAATCCGCCCATCGCGACGCTCGCGAAAGCGTCGCCCGGCGCGAAGCACACGCTCTCATCCCCGGGCGCGACCGCAAAGAGATGTGTCTTCCGATAGCTGGCCGCGATGCTGCCATTCGCATCGATGAAGACTTGAGAATTGTAGATGGCCGCGTCGACGCGTTCTGAAACGCCGCTCACAATTGCGAGCGAGAATTCCTTCGCCATTCTCTGAAGCGCGGGAACGGGCCCTTCGGTCCACGGTTTCGCATGCGTTTGAATGATCGGCATCGAGTAGCCGGTGTCAGCGGTCTCGGGAAAGACGATCAGCTCGGCGCCTGCTTCTTTCGCGCGCGAACAGAAGTCGCGCATCTTGCGAACGTTCGCCTCGATGTCACCGAGCGAGCAGGCGATTTGGGCAGCGGCAACTTTCATGACGGGAAACTACCGCAAATTCTTGTCGAGCGCGCCGATCTTGCGTGTCTCTGGCCAGACGAACGACACGCCAAGTACCGCCAGAATCGTTCCGACGCCTCCGGCCACGACCGAGATCACCGGACCGAAGAGGGCCGCCGTCAATCCCGACTCTAACGCGCCCAGCTCGTTCGATGTCCCGATAAAAATATTGTTCACGGCGGAAATCCGGCCGCGCATCGAATCGGGCGTGACCAATTGCAGCAACGTGTGCCGCACCACGACACTCACGCTGTCGAACACGCCGGTCATGAACAGCGCCGCGAGCGAAAGCCAGAGATACGGCGAGAACCCAAAGACGATGGTGGCGAGGCCGAACCCTGTCACGCACCAGAGAAGCGTTTTGCCCGCGTGCCGCATCGGCGGCAGATATGCGATCACCAGCGCCATGATGAACGCGCCGATCCCGGGGGCCGCCCGCATCCAGCCGAGCCCAATCGGGCCGCAGTGCAAAATCTGATCTGCGAAAATCGGCAGGAGCGCCGTCGCGCCACCGAGAAAGACCGCGAACATATCGAGCGTGATCGTGGCCAGCACGATCCTCTTGCTCATCATGAAACGAAGTCCTTCCTTCAGGCTGCGCCACGCGTTGCGCTCACTGCTGCTGCCGCGATCGCTGCTGCGAATCGGCAGGACCAACAAGAAAAACGAAAACGCGCAGATCGCATCGAGCACATAGATGAAAGGAAATCCGGTGCGCACGATCAGCAAACCGCCGATCGCCGGGCCGACGACCGAGCCAATCTGAAAGACGCTGCTGTTCCAAGTGACCGCGTTCGCGAAAGAATCGCGCGGCACGAGCTGCGGGAAAAAGGAACTGCGCGCCGCCCAACCGAACGTCCGGCCGGTCGCGGAGATGAGAAGGATTAAATAGATCAGCGGGATGGAAAGATCGTCGAAATGGAAATGCGTCTGGCGCTCGAAGATCGAAGCGATCGAATAGAGAACGTGGTTTCCTTTTTGTAGGACCGGCCAGTTCGGAATCGCAAGGTGCTGCCAGGAAACACACGCCAGGGCGAGCGAGCAGATCGCGCTGAGCGCCTGCGTCACGAGCACGATCCGTTTGCGCGGGAACCGGTCGGCGATGTGGCCGGCCGGCAGCGAGAGGAGCACGACCGGGAGCGCGATCATCAACCCCACAAGTCCGAGCGCCGTGGCCGAATGAGTGCGCGCATAAATTTCCCATTCGAGCGACACCGTCAGCATCTGGCGCCCGACGACCGAGACGAGATTTCCCGCCGTGTAAAAGCTGAAGGCCGGAAAACGAAAGGCCGCATACGGATCATGTTTTCCCTCGGACCGCTCGAGTGTTCCTGCGGCGGTGGTGGCACGTTCCGAGCGCGCGGCTTCGTAGGCAGGTGGCGGCGCGTGCGGCTCGTGATCAGGCATGTGATGAACGCGTCTGCGTTCACACACGCGCACGTAGATTGTAGAAGCGTTAGTTCGCGCCGCAACCTACGCTTGCGCAATCGCTATCAGTGAAGACAGGGTGAACCCGAGCTTCATTTGGATTGAAGGCAATCCTCGATCTTTTCAATCTGTATGGCGAGGTTTTCATGCGCGCGAAGAAACGTCACGTATTAGTAGCCATGGCAATCGCCGCCCTTGTCAGCCTCTCTGCTCTCGGAGGCGAGACGCTACCGTCCGATGATCAAGATGTGGAGACGATTGATCGGCAAGTCGTTCAACTCGAGCGCGAAGGCAGATATGCTGAAGCGCTGCCACTAGCCATCAAGCTCCTGGATCGCTGTGAAAAGGTGATGGGGGCAGAGAATCCCGCCACGGCTTTGGTTCTCGACAAATTAGCGAAGCTTTATGATGCGGCGGGCCAATACGCAAAAGCTGAGCCGCTATTCCAGCGTGCCTTGAACATCTTCGAGACAACCCTCGGCTCGAACGATGTCCATACGGCCGCGACCCTTAATAACCTAGCGGACCTTTACCAGCACATGGGCGCATATACTAAGGCTGAACTGCTTTATGATCGGGTATTGAGAATCGATAGAACAACTGAAAGCAGCGATAGTCAAAACACTGCGGTTACTCTCAACAACCTAGGATTGGTTTACACGGCGAGCGGAAAATACGCCAAAGCAGAAGCCACCTTTGCACGTGCCCTAGCAATTTCGGAAGAGAAAGCGGGCCCGGAACACCCTGACACAGCCGCCAGTTGCGCCAACCTTGCAGGCCTCTACGACAATATGGGCGATTACGCTAAAGCTGAACCGCTCTGCTTGCGCGCTCTGAGGATCGATGAGAAGGCTTTGGGCGTCGAGCACCCGAACATTGCCCCTCTCCTCAGTAGCCTCGGAACGCTATATCTGCACAAGGGAGACTTTGCCAAAGCGGAGCCACTTTTCCAGCGAGCCCTGAAGAATCCGTGCTCGGCAAAGATCACCCAGATACCGCTGTAATCCTAAACAATTTGGGCATGCTCTACACTCAAATGGAAAACTTTGCCGAGGCTGAGTTGTTCTATAGCCGTTCGATAAGGATCAGCGAACACACTCTGGGGTCCGACCATCCGCAAACAACGAATGCCCTAATGAATTTGGCGTACCGCTATCTTGATAACGGTAAAACGGATAAGGCCGCGGACCTGGCTTCGCGTGTCAACCTAGGCGAAGAGAACCATCTTGCCGATGTTCTGTCGTTTACCTCTGAGCAACAGCGGTTGGTTTTTCAACTGACGGTCAATCCCTATTCTCTTCCCGCTCGGTTGAACATGTCCCAGGTTCTAGCCCAGACCATTCTCCGTCGCAAAGGCGTTGTTCTCGATTCGCTGCTGGAAGATCGGCTTATTTCTCAAGCCAGCGAGAAACCGGAGCAGCGTGAGATTATCGCAGAACTTCTTATTGCCAGACAGCGTCTTATGCAGGTGTCGTTGGAAGCACCGAAATATCCTGTTGAAGACGCGCGAGAACGACGGGATACCGAGAAGAAACGGATTTCCAATCGAGTAGATGAACTCGAGGCCGGACTCGCGAGGCAAGTTGCCGGCCTGGGAAAAGCGAGGCGCGCGCTGAGCATTACAGTTGAGCAAGTACGGCGGGCCTCGGGAAGAACGAGGCGTTGATAGAACTGGCGCGTTACAACGATTATCTCGGCAAAAACAAATGGGAGTGGTGCTATGGAGCCATTCTAATTATTCCCGGTGGTAAGCCGGTTTGGTGCCCGCTGGGCAGCGCCGTTGGAATTGAAAAGAATATACGGCTGTATCAAGAATGTGCCCACGGAGAGAAAGACGAAGCTACTTTGCTTGGTGTGCTGCACGCTTTGCATGCGCAGATTTGGGCACCCATCGAGAAGGTTCTTCCTGCGGAAACCACCAATGTGGCAATCAGCCCTGATGGTGAACTTAATTTCGTCTCGTTCACTACGCTCACCGATTCCAATGACAAATTTCTCGCCGAACGATATTCGATTCGTTACGTGGCAAGCGGACGCGATTTGCTCGGGGGGAAGAAATCCGGCGGTAATCTTGGAACAGTTATCTTCGCGGATCCGGATTTTGAAGGGAAGACTCTCGTTCCCAACTCGGCACAATCGACAACAAGTGCAGGGTCAGTGCGCTTGATGGAAATGCGAGGCTTGCAAAACCTTTTGCTGTTTCCACTTCCAGGAACCGCGGCAGAAGCAACTGGATTGCAAAAGCTCATCGAGAGGGCGAATCGAAAGGTCACGGTGTTTCTTGGATCCGCTGCCACTGAAGCAGAGCTTCGGCGGGTGGACTCTCCGCGCATTCTTCACCTCGCAACACATGGTTTTTTCTTACCAGAGAGTGAGCTGGGTAATTCGAAAAACGTTCTTGGCAAGATCGAAGACATCCCGAAAGGCAAGCTGGTCGATCCGACCGCGCCGATTCGTAAGGCGGTGGCGACGCGTGTGGTTTGCGGTCAGGCATGTGCGAACGCGTCTGTATTCACATCCGCGCACGAAATGGTAATTTCCTCACGCGATGTCGCAACTCCTGTCGAATGGCCGTCGACGCCGTTACTTTGTCGTTGAAGCGAGATACTCTGCTGGCCGAAGGGGCAGGAAATGATCAAGGTCGTTTGAAAGTGAACGCGGATTCAAACGCTTCCATTCCGCCGTCGCCGCTGCCGAAAGCGGGTCGTCCCATCTTTGGAGACTACCAGGTCGAAGGCGAACTCGGACGCGGCGGCATGGGCGTGGTCTTTCGCGCCCGGCAAAAAAAGCTGAACCGCCTCGTCGCGCTCAAGATGCTCACCGGTCATTACGGGCCGGACGAGCTGGCGCGTTTCCGGGCGGAGGCAGAGACGGCCGCGAGTCTGCATCACACGAACATCGTCCAAATTTATGAGGTGGGAGAGGATCAAGGCGCGCCGTTTTTTTCGATGGAATATGTCGAGAGCGGTTCGCTCGCGGACCGGCTTCGCGCCGGAATGCTTCCAGCGCGGGAGGCGGCGCAATTGTTGATCAGCGTCGCGCGCGCGCTGCATTTCGCGCACCAGAACGGAGTGGTCCATCGCGACATGAAGCCCGCGAATGTGCTGTTGGATCCGGATGGCGTGCCGAAGGTGACCGATTTCGGAATTGCGAAACGCCTGAGCGGCGACAGCTCGCTCACGCTCTCCGGCGTGGTGATCGGCACACCGACCTACATGGCGCCAGAACAAGCCAAGGGAACGAGTCGTGGCGTAGGAACGGCGGCGGATATCTATTCGTTAGGTGCGATCCTCTACGAAATTCTCGCGGGCCGTCCGCCGTTCCTGCCGGAAGAAAGCGAAACCGCCATCATGGTGCGCGTGATCACGGAAGATCCGGTCTCTCCCGCGTGGCATCGGCCGGGCATCCCTCGCGATCTCGAGACGATTTGCCTGAGATGTCTGGAGAAGGAACCGCGCGACCGCTATTCAAGCGCCGCGGCGTTTGCGGAAGATTTGCGCCGGTTTCTCGAGGACGAATCGATCCTGGCCCGGCCGCCGACCACGGCGGTGCGCACGGTGAAATGGATCAAGCGCCATCCCTGGCGCTTCGTCGCGGGAGGTGCGCTCGCCCTCGCCCTGGCCGCGGCGGGCCAGCGTCTCTGGCAATGGGAATTCTATCAGCGACCCCATGTGGAATACGCGGCCGCAGTCGATTACGTGAGGGGCGGATTTGAACCGATCTTGAAGATGGATGAGAAGGCGCTTTCGCATCACGGCGTGAGCCTGCGTCTGACACGCCGCGGTAGGATCGGACCGATCACTCGCGTGGAAGTGTTGAATTCTCGCGGAAACCCGGCGGTGCTCCGGCCGATCTATCCCGAGGTGATTCCCATTTATCTCGAAGGATTAATGGGAACGCAGCCTTACGCCGAAAAAGCGCCGGAAAGCACAAGGATTGAGTTCTCCTACAATGGCGAGACGGCAAGCGAAGCGACGGCGCTGGATCGAAACGGCAACCCGATCTGGCGCATTATTTATGATCGACCGGTGTCTTCACCGCACGCTCCCGTGGTTATCCCGGCCCGCTTCGCTAATCTCCGGGGATTCGCGAAGTCCAGCACCAGCGGCGCTTCGCAAATGGAAATCGAGCGCGACGCGAACGGCCGTGACGTGAAGGTGAGTTTCTTCAACGGCGAGGGCAAGCCGGCGGCAAACGGAGAAGGTGTTTACGGATACAAGCTCGAGCGCGACGCGGCCGGGAGGATTGTGCGTCTTTTCAATCTTGGCCAAGATGGGCAACCGGCGGCAAACAACGCGGGACAGATCTCGCTCGCGATGACGTGGGGCCCGGCGGGCCGCGTCGTTCGCATCGACATGTGCGATGGCGCAGGAAAGCCAGCTGCGTGGAACGGTGTATCCGCGATGACCATCGATTACGACGCATTGGGTAATTTGATCGGCCTTGTTCGACTCGGCGCGGATGGAAAGCCCGCGCGCGGAATTGACTGGACTGTGCAGGAAACGCAACGCAACGAACGCGGCGAAATTATCGGACACAAGTTTTTGAAGATCGGCCTGGACGGCGCCACGTCCCCGTTTTTTCAATGGAAGGTCGCATACGATGAACTCGGCCATCCATCTGATCTTCAGTTCGCGGGCACAATCAAATGGCGCACGGCCATGCTTCATGATGCAAGCGGCAATGTGACCGAGGAAAAGTACCTCGACGCGGAAGGCCGGGCATCAGCCGGAGAGATTGGCTACCTCATCAAACGCCGCGCCTACAAGTCTAGTCGAGACGGTTTCAGTTGGGAAGAGACTTACTTCGACGCTGCGGGCGCGAAGACCTACTGCAAGGCCGGCTATCATCGGATGATCACTGAATTCGATCCGAACGGCGCCCTGCGGCGACAAACGAGAGAGGACGAGGACCCGACGCGATTCCGCTACTACCGCGATGTGAGCGAGCCGGAGTACGATTCGCAAGGACGCTTGCGCCGAAGCGTGTTGCGCTTTGAAAATGAAAAAGGACAGCTCGCCGTAGATGCCGGACTTCCCTATGCGGCGATCGATGAGACCTACGATGAAAATGGGCGCGTCATTCTCACGTGGCAACTGGGATGCGCGGAATCGGCGGGATCTCCCGATTTTCGCATCGACGCTGAATGGCATAAGACAGGTGCGCGCAAACGGCAGGTTCGCCAGGCGTGCGACGTGAAGCGCCAGCCGATCGGCTCCCTCTCCAGTGGAGTTTTTTGCGCGCGAAAGGAAGAGGATTTCGATGAGATCGATCGCCCGCAGCGGATTTACGAAACCGGATTCAACGAGAAGCTCGTCGGCTTCAGCGTGCGCGAAGCGAAATTTGCTGAAGGAAAATTGCAGAGTGTCACGCACAAACGCGGCGACGGAACTGCGCTCGACGGAGTGCGCGTAATCGTTACAGGCGTAGCGCCGGAACAGCCCAAGGCGGCCGAGCTAAAAGCGGGCGATGAGCTTCTCTCGGCCAATGGCAATCCAATCCGCAGCGCTTATGACTGGAGCTTCAACACTTTTCCAGGTGGCTGGATCGAGGTCAAGCGCGACGGCAAGACAATGCGCGTTGAGGGCTTCACGGCGGGGAAAGTTGGGTTGTTGGTCGAAGACCGCGCGCTCGACGTGACGCCATATCTTTCCGAGGCTGATAAGCTCGAGCAGGAGATAAAGAAACTTTATCAGGCCGGTAAATATGCAGAGGCAGTTCCTTTTGCTCTTCAGCTTTTGGACATTCGCGAGAAGACCTTCGGACCGGAGCACCTAAACACTGCCTTGACCATCAACAATCTCGCAAACTTCTATAGTGATTCCGGCGACTACGCGAAGGCCGAGCCGCTCTATCAGCGCTCGCTAAAAATCCGCGAGAAAGTTCTCGGCCCCGAAGACCCAAAGACCGCGGACAGTCTCAACGATTTGGCCGCGCTTTATGATAAGATGGGTTACTACGCCAAGGCTGAACCGCTCTATCAACGTTCGCTAAACATTCGCGAGAAAGCTCTCGGTCCGGAACATCCGGACACTGCGAATAGCCTCAATAACCTGGCGACGCTTTATGATAAGATGGGCGATTACGCCAAGGCTGAACCGCTCTATCAGCGCTCACTGAAGATCCGCGAGAAGGCGCTCGGACCGGAAGATCCAGACATTGCGACAAGCCTCAACAACCTGGCAGGCCTTTACGTGAGCATGGGTAGCTATGCCAAGGCCGAACCACTCTATCAACGCTCCCTAAAAATCCGGGAGAAAACCCTTGGCCCAGAACATCCCAACACCGCGAACAGCCTCAACAATCTGGCCGAACTTTACGATAGCATGGGCGACTACGCCAAGGCTGAGCCTCTCTATCAACACTCCCTGGCCATCAACGAGAAAACGCTGGGTCCGGAACACCAACTCACTGCGACGAGCCTCAATAACCTAGCCGAGGTTTATAAGGAGATGGGAGACTACGCCAGGGCTGAGCCGCTCTTGCAGCGCTCACTCAAGATCAACGAGAAAGCGCTCGGCCCGGAACACCCAAACACCGCCAACACTCTCCATAACCTGGCAGACCTTTATGATAGCATGGGCGACTACGCCAAGGCTGAGCCTCTCTATCAACGCTCGCTAGCAATCATTGAGAAAGCGCTCGGTTCGGAACACCCCAGCACCGCCAACAGCCTCAATAGCTTGGCGGCCTTTTATGTAAGCCTTGGTGACTATGCCAAGGCTGAACCACTTTATCAACGGTCGTTAGGTATCCGGGAGAAAGTGCTCGGCCTGGAACATTCGAGCACCGCCTTAAGCCTCAACAACCTCGGAGAGCTTTATCGAGAGATGGGCGATTACGCCAAAGCCGAATCGCTCTACCAACGTTCACTTAAGATCTTTGAAAAAGTGCTGGGCCCTGAACATCCAAGCACCGCCTTAAGCCTCAACAACCTGGCGGAGCTTTATACCAAGATGGGCGACTACGCCAAAGCTGAACCACTCTATCAACGTTCCCTTCAAATTCGCGAAAAAGCGCTCGGCCCGGAACACCCTGATACAGCATTAAGCCTCAATAATCTAGCCGGGCTTTACCATCGAACAGGCGATTACGCCAAGGCCGAGCCACTCTATCAACGCTCCCTCAAGATCATCGAGAAAGTGCTCGGCCCGGACCATCCAAACACTGCGGCAAGTCTCAACAATCTTGCGCTGCTCTATGGAGACATGGGCAACGCACAGGAACAGTTACGCCTGGCCCAACTGGCGCAGCGGGCGGAAGAGAAAACCTTATCGAACATCCTATCCTTTACGTCCGAGCAGCAGCGTCTCGCTTTTCAGAAAACAACCCGGCCCTATACCTTGCCCGCCATTCTCGGGAACGGTCCGGAACTCGCCCAGCTCATTCTAAGAAGAAAAGGCATAGTCCTCGACTCATTATTGGAAGACCGGCTCGTAGCCGAAACCAGCACCGATCCCCGGCAGCGCGAAACGATTAATCAACTTCGCGCAGCCAAGCAGCAGCTCATGCAATTGCTATTGCAAGTGCCGAAGGATATTTCAGAAACGGTGGCCAGGAAGCGTGAGACCGAAAAGAAGGAACTCGCCCGGAAAGTAGAGGAACTCGAGGGAGGTTTGGGGCGACAGGTCGCGGGGCTTGGTCGTGCACGACGCGCGTTGAGTCTGACTGTAGCTCAAGTGCAGACGGCGCTTGGCCCGGGTGCGGCGTTGATCGAGTTCCTGCGCTACGAGAGTTACCAGGGCAAGAACAAATTCGAGCCGCGGTATGGCGCGGTCGTGATTGCCTCTGGAAGCGAACCGAAATGGATTCCGCTGGGCGCCGCGGCGGAGATTGAAAAGAAGATCCTGTTGTATAAAAAATCCGTTCGTGGGCAAACGAATGAGGCGGCTTTGAGCGCCGTGCTTAAGAAGCTGGATGAGGAAGTTTGGGCGCCGATCGTGAAAGAGTGTCCCGCGGGCATCAAGACAATGGTCGTAAGCCCCGATGCCGAATTGAACTTCGTTTCGTTCGCGACATTGTTAACGCCTGACGACCGTTTCCTCGGCGAAGAGTTTTCCATCCGCTATGTCGCCAGCGGTCGCGACTTGTTGCGAGAAACCAAACCGGTCGCGGCCGCGAAAACATCGATGCAAGTCTTCGCGAACCCTGATTTCGCGGCAAAGAGTGATGGAGTTACTCTAGCAGAAAACAAAACAAACACGGTTACCTTTCGATCTATCGAGATACGGGAGCTGCAATCCATTTCGCTTCCAGAGTTACCGGGCACGGCCAGAGAATCGGCGAAACTGGAAGAGTGCGCGAAGAAGTCAGGCTGGCAGGCTCATCTGAATCTCGGCGAACACGCCACTGAAGCAGAGCTGCGCAAGGTGAATTCGCCGCGCATTCTGCATTTGGCCACTCACGGATTTTTCCTTCCCGAAATTGACCTTGGTCCATCACCAAAAGGTTTGTCGCGAACTACTGCTGACATTCCAAAGGGCAAGTTAGTTAATCCGATGCACCGAAGTGGACTCGCGGTAGCCGGAGCGCAAACGACGCTCCATGCATGGGCGAAAGGCGAGGTACCTCCGACTGAGAATGACGGGATCGTCACCGCCGAAGAAGTCGGTGGATTGAAACTCGATGGAACGTGGCTCGTCGTACTCTCCGCTTGCGACACTGGTAGCGGTGAAGCTAAAGCAGGTGAAGGCGTGATGGGTCTTCGCCGCGGCTTCGTTCAAGCCGGCACACAAAATCTTTTGATGACCCTTTGGCCAATCAGTGACGAGATCACTGTGCAGATCATGCTCGATTTTTATGACGCTGCATTCAAAACCGGCAACGCACCGCAAGCACTCGCCGACACGCAGCGCGACTGGCTCGTAAAGCTCCGGAAAGAAAAGGGCTTACTCGCCGCTGTCCGTCTCGCCGGCCCATTCATCATGAGCTCGCAAGGCAAGCCGTAGTTTCAGCGCCGGACCGCGATCCCCTGCGCTTCGAAACGTCCTCCACGCAGAAGCGGTCCGGACCCGATGAAGGCGCGGGCGGGAAAATTCTTGCTGAAGTAAGTGCGATAAATCTCGTTGAACTTTTCGTACAAGGAGAGGTCCGGGCAAAAGACTTGCACGGAGACCAGGTCGTCCATCGTCATTTCGGCTTCCTTCAGAGTAGCCTTCATTCCGTCGAGCAGGAGCCGGATCTCTTTCTCGACATCCTCCGGAGGTTTGCCGGTTTGAGGATCGATGCCGATGCGTCCCGCCAGATAGAGAGTATCGCCGACTAACACTCCATCACTGAAGGGCAATGAGTCCGTTCGGCTCGGGAGCATGATGTGTCGCCTGGCGCCGGGGGTCGTATTGGGAGCGGGGGTGACGGCATTCCCTGTCTGCATCACGACCAACCCCGCCCCCATCACCGCTAGCACCGAGATAATGGCAAAACCTCGTCCTATTGAATTTTTCCATGCACGCATGATTCGGATCATGCAGCGCGACCTACATAGGAAGCAAGCTTGAGGGTGCGCGTATGATTTCGGTCATCCCGAGCGCAGTCGAGGGACCCCGCAGCACTACCGACAGCTTATTCCACGGGGTTCCTCGACTCCGTTTCGCTTCGCTCGGAATGACGGCGGCGAGCGTCAGGGATCCTGGAGATTGTAAACTTCGAAGAGGCCGACGCCGCTGGCGCCGTTTTTCTCGTGGATGACGGCGGTGTAGGGTCCGGAAGGAAGCGTGGTCACGATGGCGGATTCGAGATCGTTCGTGGGCGCGAGGGTTGTTTCTTCGATTTCTTGTTGCGGGCCGTCCTTCCAATTGTCGTTCGCGGCGATGAGGGTGCCGTTGACGTCGCGCAGCTCCAGCATCGGATCGGGCATGGCGTTGTTTATTCCTGAGGAAACAAGCGACGGACCGACGGACCTGACCAGAACTCGGGTGACGCCGCTGCTGCCGCTGATGATGAAGCCGCCGATCATCACGTCGCTCTCAGGACCGACCGCGCCGCGCGTGCTGATATTCGCGAGGGTCGAATCGGTCGTCGCGCTCAAGTCGTAAACTTCCACGAGCGCCGTGCCGACCGCGCCGTTTTTTCCGCTGGCGACCGCCGTGTAAGAACCGGGCGGGAGCGTTTGGACGATGGCGGATTCCAAATCGTTCGTCGGCGGAATGGTAGAGGCCATGATCTCGGCCTGCTGCGTGTCCCGCCAGTTGTCGTTCGTGGCGATGATCGCACCGGATTGATCGTGCAATTCCAGAATGGGATCGGAAAGCGCGGAGCCGACGCCGTACTGGTTGAGTGATGGGCCGATCGCGCGAATGATCACCTTCTTCGATTCTTTTCCGGTGATGATGAAGCCGCCGATGAGCTGGCCCTCTCCGGTGCCGGCGGCGACGCGCGTCGAAATGTTCGCCAATTTTTCCGCTACGACACTGAAGGGTGCGATCTCGACGCTTCCATCGGTCCCATCCGGATCGCGCGGAAATTTGGCGTACGGCAAACGCGCGCCGAGGTAGGCGAATTGATCGGCCCGGATCGCGATCGGAGCGAGAAAATCGTGCGTGCCGGAGACGCTGACGATGTCGTCCTGATCAACGCCGTCACCGCTGATGCCGATCGCGCCGATGAGTTGGCCGTTGCGATAGAGCGGAAAGCCTCCCGGGAAAATCGTGATGCCATTTGGAAATCGCGCGTCGGTGCCGGATGAATCGAGGATGTAGTCAGGGAGCGCCGAGCGCCGGAACCCAGAGAACTGTTCCTGCAATCCGTAGTACGGACCAGGGTCCTGCACGTCGAGCCCGGGCGGATACTTCGTTTGGGCGAGGAAGCCGACGGTGCGCGTGGAAACCGCGAACGAATTGTTCGAGAAGCCAACGGCGGTGCGTCCCTTTTGCACCGCCACGTCCCAACTGAAAAGCGTGGCCTCACCCGTGCGGAACGCGCCGAGGACGGTCGGCTTTTTCGTCGGATCGTTCGGATTATTTTCGACGGTGATGAAGACCTGCATCGGCACGCCGATGGGCAAACGAATCCCGGCGCGCGTTGTCCGCGCGCGATCGGCGGCGAAGGAGATGATGCTCGCAACTTCCGCGGCCGTCAGGCGCGGCTGGCCGTTGATCGTTCCCGGCAGCGGATCGCCCACAATCGGCTGGCGGATTTCGCCCTGAACGCCACCGAAGGTCGCGATCGGATATGGAAATGGCGGCGGCGCACCCTGGACCGGGTAGCCAGAAGCGGAATTGCCGGTGACGACAATGGGAGTGATCGCCGGCGCCGGTGACAAGACGTAGGCGAGTGCGATGCCGTTGATGTAAACGTTGTCGGCCTGAATCGAGCGGTCGGGACGAAATCCAAATTGCCCGGCGAGCGCGATCTCTTCGTCTACGTCGTAGCCCGGGATAAATGTGAATGGATTCTGCGAACGGAAGACGAGCGGCCCTGGCACGCCATCGCCTGTCACGCCGATGCCGCCGACGAGTTTTCCATTCTTGTAAAGCGGAACACCCCCCGGCGAACCGTCCAGGGAAGTGCCGAACACGGGATTGATCGTTAGGCCGGGCTGGCTGCTGAAGCTGATGATGCTCCCCGGCGCCCGGAATTTGTTGATGTCGGACGAAAATAAATTCGAAAGACCGACGCCGACGAGCGGCCCCGGCGAAGTGTTGCGGACGCCGGGCGGAAAATGCTGCTGGATGATGAAGCCGGCGGTGCGCGACGTGAACGCATTTTGATTGCTGCTCAAATACGAGGCGGTTCCGGCCTTTGAGACGCAGCTCGAGACTTCGAGGACGTCCGGTTCGCCCCCGCGGACGTTCCAGACGCCGAGGACGTTTCCTTCGCGATCAGTCACGGCGATGACGCTGTTCGGAGAAATCTGGACGGCGCGCGTGACGGCCTGGTTGATGATCGTCTGCACGTCGGCGGCGGTGAGCTGCGCTGCGGCGAGCGCGGGCCAGAGGAGCAGGCCGGCGGCGAAGGAGATGAAGAGCGCGCGAACTTTCACGGGGGAGTCTTGATACTAAAAGAACGGTGATTCGGCTATGAAAAACACCGGAGTGGCGAAGGGACGAGTTTCTGGCTTGGGGAACGGTCGCCGCGGCGACCAGTTGCCGGCAGCTTGTCGGCAACAATCCGATAACGCAAACGAGCTTCGCCACGAGGGAAAAGACACATCTCGGCAGGCTGCCGAGATGAACAGGCTGGCAGCCTGTGCTCCCCACGGCGTTAAGCTTGCCAAGGGGAAACGGTTTCCGGCATTCTTTGCCTCCCTATGCCCTTGTCTCGCCAACAGGCTAAAGCGCGAACCGGACGAATGCGTTTGGCCGTGGCGGCATTGCTGATAGCGAGCGCCATCCCGTCGATCGGTGGTGGCGAGATTTCATCGACCGACGAGGGAGCACAGGTCGAGATCAATGGCGGACGCAAAAAAGATGCCGGCGTTCAGACCAGGCGCGCTCGACGCAAGCCCGCGAGCGTCGAGATCGATCTATCGGACAGCAAGGACGTCGCAGTGGAGATCATCAATGCGCCGGACAGCAAGGACGTCGCGGTGGAAATCAATGCCGAGAGCAAAGACACCGCGATCGAGATCAACGGCCGGCACGCTCGTGCGCATTTCAAATCCGGACGGCGTTATCTCTTCGCGCAACAAGAAGCGCAATTCGAAGAACCGGCGCTGCCGCCTTCGCAATTCAATCCCGATCCGGGCGGCGGGAATCTCGTTCAGCCGGAGCCGGTCGAGCCGCCGGATTTATTTCCGCCGATCCTTCCGCAGCCGCCCGAGTACGGCGACGAACCGGTCCCCCGCTCTCTCCGCTTGCCGCGCCGCGGCATTCGCGAAATGGAACCGGACCGCCACAAGCTCGATTACCAAAGCTACCCGGAAGACGCGCCGGGTCTCCCCGCTTCAGAGCCGGTGCCGAATCGGTGGTTCATCGGGTTCGGCCGCTGGCAACGTTACGCCGATCCATCGACCGAGACGACTTATCAAGCCGGCGCGTTGCGTTTCTGGCATCCTTATTTGCAGAGCAAACTCAAGGGCGACTCGCCGATCATCGGTCAGGATATTTTTCTCGACCTCACGCTCGACGATTTCTTTCAGTTCGAAGGACGCCGGCTTCCCACGCCAAGCGGAGTGAGCACGGCGCGGCCGAATAGCTCGGAATTTTTCGGCCGCAGCGAGCAGTTGTTTTACTCGAACGATTTCTCGATCGGCGTCGACTTGTTCAAAGGCGAGACCGCTTTCAAGCCGGTGGTTTGGGCGCTCCGTCTGCTTTTTGTCGCGAACCAAAACTACATCACGGTCAAGGAGAACAACGCCCTCGATCCCGATCCGCGCGGGCCCGGTTTTACGACGCCACAACCCGTCCTCACGTTTCCGAATCCGGGCGACCCGACCTCGGGCCTCGGCCCCGGATTGACGCCCATCGCGAGCGACCTCGCGCACACGCGCTACACGACGCGCGAGAAACAGTGGTACTCGCTCCAGGAAGCGTTCGCGGAAATCCACATCCGCGACCTGACGAATAATTACGATTTCATTTCGTCGCGCTTCGGCATCCAGCCGTTTGTGAGCGATTTCCGCGGCTTCATCTTCAACGACTCGAACCTCGGCATCCGCATCTTCGGCAACTACGACAACAATCTTTGGCAATACAACGCGATCGCGTTCGACATGCGCGAGAAAGACACCTATTCCGGTTTGAACAAATTCGATTCGCGCGATCAGCAGATCTTCATCGCGAATGTTTTCCGTCAGGATTTTTTCTGGAAGGGATACACGGCGCAGCTCAGCTTTCACGCGAACTTCGACGGCGGCGAGCGGCACTTCGACCAGAACGATTTCATCACGCGTCCCGCGCCGATCGGGAGCGTGCGCGATCATTATGTGCAGGCTTATTACTTCGGCTGGACGGGGGACGGCCACATCGGGCGGTTGAATCTGACGCACGCGTTCTACGAAGCGCTCGGCGAAGACGGCTTCAACGGCATCGCGCAGAAACGGGTGCAGATCAACGCGCAGATGGCGGCACTCGAGTTGTCGCTCGACAAGGATTGGCTCCGCTTCAAGCTCTCGGGCTTTTACGCGAGCGGCGATTCGAATCCGCGCAACTCACACGCGACCGGGTTCGACACGATTTTTGACCGGCCATTTTTCATCGGCGGACCATTCAGCTTCTTTGTGCATCAGGGATTCAATCTTGGCGGCACGTCGGTTAATTTTAAACAGCCCGACAGTCTCGTGATCGATCTGCGCACGAGCAAAAGCGAAGGGCAATCGAACTTCGTGAATCCGGGGACCATCATTGTCGGTTACGGAAACGACGCGGACATCACGCCGAAATTGAAGGCGTTTCTGAACGTGAACTACATCTGGATGGCCGAAACGGCACCGATCCGGGAGGTGCTGTTCACGAATCACACCAGCAATGAGATCGGGCTGGATTGCAGCCTCGGATTTCAATGGCGGCCGCTGCTGACGAACAACGTCATCCTCACGGCGGGCGCGGGGTTTTTGGTTCCAGGCCAGGGTTACAAGGACATTTACCGCGCGAACACGAGGCCGGTGTTTGGGTATCCGTCGCCCGAGCCGGGGAAGGTGGATGATTTTCTTTATAGCGGGATTTTTACGATCACGCTGACCTACTAAATGCAAAAGAAAACGTCGAACGCCCAACGCCGAACACTCGATCTTGAATTCAGAGGCGGGCGCGTCGCTGAGACTTCGAATGGAGATTATGGTCGTCGACCCAAATACGATCTGGAAGAGCGACTGTTGGAATTCACCGCGGAAATCGTTCGGTTAGCGGACGCACTTCCGAATACCAAAGCAGGCAATCACATTGTTGGACAACTTCTGCGGTGCGGCACATCACCGCTCGCCAACCATGGCGAGGTCGAAGCGGCCGAATCACGACGGGATTTCCTGCATAAACTCCGAATCTGTTTGAAAGAACTGCGCGAAACGTGGCGCTGGCTGCGTTTGATTGGACGATTGCAATTCGCGCAACCCGCCGAACTCCGCTCGAGCCTCACTGAAGTCGAAGAGTTAATCAGAATCTTCGCCGCGAGCGTTCGCACCACAGAGAAAAACGCAAAATGAGACAATGCTCCGCTGACTTCGGCATTGGGCGTTCGGTGTTCGGCGTTCGGCGTTTTCTTCTCTTCGCTGTGCTCATTACCTTGCGGGTTACAGCCCAGGATCTTCCCACCTCCGGCTACGGCCCTCCGACTGCGGTCCCGCAAAACCTTTCCACCACCAAGCCCGCCTCTCGCCCTGCCCAAAACTGGATCGATCAATCGCTGGCCGCCGCCGATGCCAAGAGCATCGGCTGCAACGAGTGTCACCGCGGCGTCGAGCCGATGCATCAGGCCTCGCACGTCGTCCTCGGTTGCACCGATTGCCATGGCGGCAACGCGGCGCGCGGCTTGAAGAAAGAACAGGCGCACATTCTCCCGAGCCACCCCGAATTCTGGAAGACTTCCGCCAACCCGCCCAACTCGAATATCTGGCTCAATCACGAATCGGACGAGTTCGTACGCTTCATGAATCCCGGCGATCTGCGCGTGGCAAAACAATCCTGCGGTCTTTGCCACGGCGAAATCGTCCGCAACGTCGAGCACAGCATGATGAACACCGGCCCGATGCTCTGGGGCGCCGCGCTCTATAATAATAGCGGCTTCTATCTCAAGAATTACCGGTTCGGCCAGGCCTACGGCCCGAATGGCATCCCGCTCCGCGTGGTCAACTACACGCCAGTCACGCCTAGCGACACCAAATTCCACGGCATCCTGCCGTTTCTCGATCCGCTCCCGCGCTTCAATCTGAGCAATCCCGGAAACATCCTGCGCATTTTCGAGAAGGGCGGCGAAAAACAATTGCAGCTCGGCGTGCCCACATCGGAAGAGCCCGACGGCAAACCGCTCCGGCGTTTATCCGAGCGCGGGCTCGGCACGCTCAACCGGACCGATCCGGTTTTCCTCGGTCTGCAAAAAACGCGATTGCACGATCCGCTCCTCGGATTCCTCGGCTCGAACGATCACCCCGGGGATTATCGCTCGAGCGGTTGCTCCGCCTGCCACGTCGTTTACGCGAACGATCGCTCGCCGACGAATTCCGGCTGGTGGAGCAAGTACGGACATCAAGGTCTCAGTTTCACCGCGGACAAAACCATACCGAAAAAAGAGCGCGGCCATCCCGTGCTCCATCAATTCACGCGCGCGATCCCATCGAGCCAGTGCATGAACTGCCACATGCATCAGGGCAATCTCTTCGTGAATCCATTCCTCGGTTACATCTGGTGGGACCAGGAGACCGACGGCGAATTCATGTACCCGAAGGAGCAACGCAACCCGACAGACGACGAGCTGGTCATCGAAACGCAAAGCAATCCCGAGGCGGCCGCGGCGAAGGGACTTTGGGGCGACAAGGATTTTCTCGATCGCGTTTCGGAACTGAATCCGAAACTCAAAAACACCCAGTTCGCCGATTACCACGGGCACGGCTGGGTTTTCCGCGCGATCTTCAAACACGATCGCAAAGGCAACCTGCTCGATCTGGCTGACAACAAAATCCCGCACGACGATCCGGACAAGTTCGCGAAAGCGGTTCACTTGAAAGATGTCCATCTCGCGCACGGAATGCAGTGCGCGGATTGCCACTTCGAAAAGGACGTGCACGGAAACGGCCAGCTCTACGGCGAGCCGCGCAACGCGACCACGATCAATTGCATCGATTGCCACGGCACGATCGATCGCCGGCCGACGCTCGTCACCACCGGCAACGCGGGCGCGATCGATCTGCTAAACAACAGCAACACGCCGTGGGGGCCGCGTTTCACCTGGGAAGGGACGAAGCTTTACCAGCAATCGACGATGTCGCCGGACGTGCGCTGGGAAGTGCCGCAGACGATGGACACGATCGATCCCCTCTCCTCGCATTACAATCCGAAGTCGGCTTACGCGAAGACGCTGAGGCGCGACGGGAATATATGGGGCGGCGCGGTTTCGCCCGATCCCGCCGAGCGCCGCGTGAAACTGGCGCACGATAACAGCGCGATGGATTGCCAGATCTGTCACACGTCGTGGGCGACGAGTTGTTTCGGCTGCCACTTGCCGATGAAGGCGAACCAGCGTGTGCCGCAGAATAAATTCGAGGGCGTCACCGACCGGAATTACACGACCTACAATCCGCAGGTCGTGCGCGACGACGTCTTCATGCTCGGCATTGACGGCACGGTGAAGAAAAATCGGATGGCGGTTTTGCGATCGTCGAGCGCGGTCGTCGTCAGCTCGCAGAACGCGAATCGCGAGTGGGTTTACTCGCAGCAGCAAACTTTCTCGGCGGAAGGTTACAGCGGCCAGGCGTTCAATCCGCATTTCCCGCACACGACGAGCAGCGTTGGCACGACGAAGAATTGCACCGACTGCCATCTCTCGAAGAGCAACGACAACAACGCCTGGATGACGCAACTGCTCGGGTTCGGCACCGGCACGGTGAATTTCTTCGGCCGTTACGCCTACATCGGCGAAGGCCGCGAGGGTTTGCACGCCGTCGTCTGGACCGAACCGGATGAACCGCAGGCTGCGATCGGAAGCCATCTGCACAAGATCGCGTATCCGGACAATTACCGGAAACATCTCGAGGCGAATTCCATTTTGAAGGAAGCCTACGAACACAGCGGACACGACATTCAGGACATCGTGTTGCGCGGCGAATATCTCTACACCGCGAACGGGCCGGGCGGCTTCGAAGTTTTCGACGTAGCGAACATCGACCAGAAAGGATTTTCCGAGCGCATCGTGAGCGCACCGGTTTCTCCGCTCGGCCAGCGCACGCGAGTGAACACGAAATACGCGACCTCTGTCGCGCTGCCGAGCACGCTCGCGCTCGATCCGGCGCGCTTGCATATCCCGGAAAACGAAGAGCAACCGATCGATCTGTTTTATGCGTTCGTTTACGTCTCGGATCGCGAAGAAGGACTGGTCGGCTCGAACGTGGCGACGCTTGTCGACGGGAATCCCGACAATAATTTCCTCAAGCGCGACGTTACCTTCAATCCCGACGGCGCGCTGACCGGCGCCAGCTTTGTCACTGCCGCGGGTCATCGTCTTTACATGACGACGCCGCGCGGATTGTTCGTGATCGATTGCACCGACCCGATGCATCCGCGGCTCGCCGGCCAATACACGGGAAATTTCCTGCGCAACCCGCACTGCGTCGCGATCCAGTTCCGTTACGCCTTCGTCACCGATGACGATGGATTGAAAGTCCTCGACATCACCGAGCCGACGCGTCCCGTGCCGATCTCGAATGCCGTCGTTCGCCTCCAAACGCCGGGGCGGCTCTACGTCGCGCGCACTTACGCTTATGTCGCGAACGGGCCGGAAGGCCTCGCAATTATCGACGTGGAAAATCCGGAGCGGCCGCGACTCGATCAAATGTTCAACGCAGGCGGCGCGCTCAACGACACGCGCGCGGTCCAGATCGGGAGCGTGAACGCGGCGCAATTCGCGCTCGTGGCCGATGGCCGGAATGGTTTGCGCGTCGTCCAACTCATCTCGCCCGACACCGTCGCCGGCGCGCAAGGATTCAGTCCGCGGCCGAATCCGAAATTGATCGCGACCTACCCGACCAAGGGCGAGACGATCGCCGTTTCGCGCGGGCTCGAACGCGATCGCGTGGTCGATGAAACCGGCGGACAGACGGTGGTCTTCGGCCGGCGCGGGTCGCGGCCATTTCATCTCGGGGAGATGGAACGGTTTTATCTGCATTCCGAATACGGCGACTCGAAAGATGGTCTCGCGCGCCGGGGATATATTTACCGTGTGGAAGATGTGAGTGCGCGCGAGGGCAAGTTGATGACAAAGAGCGGCATGCTCCTGACTCCTCTTCCAACTCCCACGCCAGCGGCGACGGCGACTCCGGCGCCGGAGGAGTTGGTACCCGATATCGAGCCGACACCGCTCCCCACGCCATAGGTAGGGTCGCCGCGCTGCGGCGACCGGACGGCGCAGCGCGCCGTCCCTATCATGTGCCGCACAGATAAAAGACGTTGCCCTTCGCCGCCGTTTTCAGTAGAAATTTTTTATGGCCGACAAAGCAAACAAACTACCCGAAAATGCTCCTGGTGCCTGGTATGTGGACAACACCTGCACGCCGTGCCGGGTGTGCCTCGAGGAAGCTCCGAACCTTTTGAAATACAACGACGACGAAACCTACGTCTATTTTTTCAAACAACCGGAAAACGAAGACGAGTCCGGAGCCGCGCAACGCGCGATGGATGTTTGCCCCACACTCGCCATCGGCAACGACGGCGAGTAGCGCTTTCCTGCAGCGGCGGTCTCTGACCGCCGGATCGTTTGACAAAAACAGCTCCGAATCGTCGGCGGTCAGAGACCGCCGCTACAAAAACCAAATATGGCTACTGAACCTGCTGCTCCAAAATCGGCCTCGCCCTTCACGCGCACCAATCCTTTCCCCGGCAAACTCATCGTCAATCGCAGCCTCTGCGGTTCAGACTCCGAGAAGGACACGCGTCATTTTGAAATCGATCTGACGGGCTGGGGATTGCACTATGAAGTCGGCGACTCGATGACGGTCTGGCCGACGAACGATCCCGCGTTGGCCGATGAAATCATCAAGATCATCGGCGTGAAGGGCGACGAGGAAGTGAAGGGACCGAATGGCACGAAGCCTTTGCGCGAAGTGCTGCTGCGCGATTGCCGCATCACGCAAACGACGCCGAAATTTTTGAAAGCGATCGCGGAACGCGCCAGCGCCGCGCCGTTGCTGAACGATCTCCTGAAGCCGGAACGGAAGCAGGAGCTCGACACGTATCTCTGGGGAATGGAAGTGATCGATTTCCTGATCGAACATCCGTCGATCAAGTGGACACCGCAGGAATTCGTGGATGTGCTGGCGAAATTGATGCCGCGCCTGTATTCGATCTCCTCGAGCCTGAAGGCGCATCCAGAGCGGGTGCATTTCACGATCGACGTCGTGCATTACGAAAGCCGCGGCCGCCAGCGCAAAGGCGTTTGCTCCACTTTTCTAGCCGAGCGCGCGGACAATGCGCCGGTTCCAGTTTTTCCGAACACTTCGCGGTTCCGGCTGCCGGACGACGGAAACACACCGATCATCATGGTGGGGCCGGGCACAGGCGTCGCTCCATTCCGCGCGTATTTGCAGGAGCGAAAAGCAGTCGGCGCGAAAGGAAAGAACTGGCTCCTCTTCGGATCGCAGCACGAGCATTGCAATTATTTTTACAGAGAAGAGCTGGAAAAGATGCAGAGCGACGGCTTTCTCACCCGGCTCGATTGCGCCTGGTCACGCGATCAGGCGGGCAAATCCTACGTCCAGCACAAGATGCTGGAAGGCGCCGCCGAGATTTGGAAGTGGATGGAGGCGGAGGGCGCGCATTTCTTTGTCTGCGGCGACGCGCGGCGCATGGCCAAGGATGTCGACGCGGCGCTGCGCACGATCATTCAGGAACAGGGCGGCAAGAGCGAAGAGCAAACCAACGAATACGTCGAGAAGCTGAAGAGCGACAAGCGCTACAAGCGCGACGTATACTAATGGAGCGTTGAAGGACGGCGTCATGAATTGTTGAGTTGCGGTCCCATTACTCCACTACTCCTTTACTCCCACACTCCATCCACCTGATGCCGAACGTTACTGCTCCGCCCAAACCAGCGTCTTACACGCGGAGCAATCCGTTCCCGGGCAAACTCATCGTCAATCGCCGGATGAGCGGCCCCGAGTCGGAGAAGGACACCCGCCATCTCGAAGTGGATCTCACCGGCTGGGGCTTGAGCTTCGAAGTCGGCGACTCGATGGCGGTATATCCCACGAACGATCCCAAGTTGGTCGAGGAAATCATTCATCTGCTCGGCGCGAAGGGCGATGAGCCGGTGACGGCCGCGAAGACCCAGAAAACCTTACGCAAGGCGCTTCTGCGCGATTACTCCATCACCAAGCCGACGCCGAAATTCTTGAAGGCGATCGCGCAGCGCGCTTCCGCCGCGCCACTGCTCGGTGAGCTGCTCGATCCGGAGCGCAAACAAGATCTCGATACTTACCTCTGGGGCATGGAAGCGATCGATTTCCTGAATGAGCATCCGTCCGTAAAATTTAGCCCGGAAGAATTTGTTGGGCTGCTTACGAAATTGCAGCCGCGGCTTTACTCCGTCGCCTCGAGTTTGCGCGCTTATCCCGAGCAAGTGCATTTCATAGTCGACGTCGTGCGCTATGAAAGCCATGGCCGGGTCCGCAAGGGTGTCTGCTCATCGTTCATGGCGGAACGCGCAGACGACGTGCCGGTGCCGGTTTATCCGAGCTCGGCGAAGCATTTTCATCTGCCCGAAGATTCCAATGTCCCCCTCATCATGATCGGACCGGGCACGGGCGTCGCGCCCTTTCGCGCGTTTTTGCAGGAGCGCGCGGCGCTCGGCGCGAAAGGAAAAAACTGGCTCTTCTACGGAGCGCAACGGGAGGCATGCGACTACGCCTACCAAGAGGATTTCGCTCGCTTCCAGCGCGACGGCATTCTTACCCGGCTCGATTGCGCCTGGTCGCGCGATCAAGCCCACAAGATTTATGTCCAGAACCTCATGCTCGAGAATGCGCGCGAGATTTGGAAATGGATCGACGGCGAAGGCGCGCAGTTTTTTGTCTGCGGCGACGCCCGCCGCATGGCCAAGGATGTCGATGCCGCGTTGCGCAAGATCGTGCAGGAACAAGGCGGCAAAGATGTGACGGCGGCCAACGACTACGTCGAAAAGCTGAAGAACGAAAAGCGTTACAAGCGCGACGTCTATTAGTGGTAGCTTAAAGAATGAGCTTGGAACCAGATTCGAAGGGAACTGGTTTCAAATACTGGGCCTTCCTTAGCTACAGTCATCAGGATAATCTGGAGACGCGCAAGGACGGCCAGCGCGGGCGCATTCGCTGGGCCGAATGGCTCCACGAAGCTCTGGAGAATTATCGCGTGCCCGCAGAATTCCGGGACCGGACCACGTCGACGGGCGAACCGATGCCGGAGCGCTTCTTTCCGGTTTTCCAGGATGAAAAGGAGCTTCCGATCAATGCCGATCTCGGAGAATCGATTCAAACGGCTCTGCGGGAATCGCGTTTTTTGATCGTGGTCTGCTCGCCGCGCGCCGTGGTGTCGCGCTATGTGAACGAGGAGGTGCGCTATTTCAAAACTCTCGGCCGCCAGAATCGCATCATGACCTTGATGATCGATGGCGAGCCGAACGCCAGTTTTGGGAGCAAGGAAGGCTACACGGCCGCGGATGAGTGTTTCTGCCCAGCGCTCCGCCATCCACTCGATGGGCAGGGCGAAGTGGACACCACCCGCAGAGATGCGCAGGAGCCGATCGCGGGAGATGTCCGAATGAAAGCTGACTCAGCACCGAGAGAGGCCACGCGCGGCGACCTGTCTCTTCACCGCCGGGCCTTGGAACAAACTCGACTGAAACTCATCGCCGGCCTTATGGGTGTTGGCTTCGACGAACTGATCCAGCGCGACAAGGACCGGCAAATCAAAGAGGAACGGGCCCGAAGCCGCCGCCTTCGCAAACTAGTCGCGGGCTTTGCTGTTCTGGCCCTGATCGCGGTGGCTGCTGGCTTGATTGCTTACCAGCAGAAGCAGGAGGCACAACGCGCGCAAGCCCAGGCCGAATCCGAGCGAACTCGCGCCGAGTCCGCCCTGGCCAAAACTCGTGCAACTCTAAGCCAGTCTGATTTTCTGCAAGCGCTTCGCTCGATCGATGAAGGGAAAAGCTTTAACGCCCTGGCGCAACTGGCTCGAAGCTTATCCTTGGATCCCGGTAACCAAGCCGCCATCTGTCGCCTCATTACTCTCCTATCCTATCGAGACTTCGCGCTCCCGCTGCAATCGTTCGCGAGCACGGGGACGGTGCACCACCCGCAGTTCAGCTTCGATGCGAACACGCGAGACACGGCGATAGCTATTCTGGGAAAGGCAGCGGCGTTATTGGAAAAGCACGACGATCCCTCGCTGCAAACACAGGAGCCGGGTGAGATCCTTCGCGCCGTCTTCAGTCCTGATGGAAGGCAGATTCTAGCTCTAACCCAGAATCGGGTCGCGCAAATCTGGGATGGCGAAGCCGGTAAACCTTTGGCGGAGCCATTCGCAGGCGGAGATCCCGTTTTTAGTCCGGATGGAAAGGTTGTCATGACCCAATCTCCCGCGGGTGAGGTGCGCTTTTGGGATCCTAACACCGGCAAAGCGCTTACCGAACCATTGGCGAACAAGAGCGATATACTTTGTGCGCAATTCAGCCCGGATGGCACTCGCTTGGTTACTGGCTCAGTCGATGGCACCGCGCGGGTCTGGGACGTGAAGACCGGCCAACCCATCACGGCCCCGCTCAAACATGAAGGCGGTTATGTTCGCTCGGTGGAGTTTAGTCCGGACGGAACACGCGTCCTGACCGCAGCAGCTGATAAGACGGCGCGAATCTGGAACGCACAGAGCGGCCTGCCATTACTGACACCTCTGTCGCATGACGCTGAAGTATATCTCGCCCGATTCAGTTCCAACGGAAAGCGCATCGTGACGGCCTCACAGGATGGCACGGTGCGGGTATGGGATGCCGAAAAGGGCGTCGCTATTACCGATCCCATACCTAACGAGAGTCCGGTCCAGTTCGCGCAATTTAGCCCGGATGGAACACGAATAGTAACTGGCATCGGGAACGAAATCGCGCAGGTCTGGGCAGTCCAGACCGGCAAACCGCTTTCCGTAAAACTAACGCATTCCGCCACCATCAACTCCGCGCAGTTCAGTCCGGATGGAAAGCGAGTTGTAACCGCCGGGTCTGATGGGACCGCACGAATCTGGTGGGCTCAGAGCGGCGCGCTTCTATCCGAACCCATCAAACACGATCACGGCGTGCAACTGGCCCGGTTCACCGAGGACAACAACCGCATCGTCACGTTATGCTCGGACGGCACGACGAGAGTTTGGGAGGTGCGCTACGGAGGAATGCTAACCGAGCCCTTGAAACATGACACCGCTGTCGAATCGGCGCAGTTTTCGCACGACGGAAAACAAATCCTGACGGTATCACACGACAATACCGTGCGAGTCTGGGACGCGGAGAAGGATCTGCTCGAGAAGGAGCTATTCAAGGGCACTGGCGCTGAGCCCAGCTTGGTAAGACTTAGCTCGGGAGGCGAATGGGCCGTGACAGTCGGGGCTAGTTCACTGAATGAAGTGAAAGTTTGGAACGTTCAAACCGGGCAACCGGCGGCGGAACCAATGCGACACAAAGCAGATGTTGCGTCCGCGAAATTCAGCCAGGATGGAGGCGAGGTAGTTACCGCGTCAAAGGATGGGAGCGCGCGGGTTTGGGATACTAGGAGCGGCAAGAGCTTGGGGCCGTCCCTTCAGCAAGAAAACCCATTGCAGATGGCCCAGTTCAGCCCGGATGGGAAACGCGTTGTTACGGTGGCCGAAGACAAGGAGGGCACGGCCAGGGAGATCGAGAATAAAAAGGCCCGGGTCTGGGACGTGGCGACCGGCAAGCTGGTGACAGAACCGTTCGAGCAAGACTTCAACGTCTTTGCCGCACAGTTTTCTCTGGATGGAAAACGACTCTTTACTCTGGGGGCCAGTCCGCTCGCTCCTACTCCTTTGCAAGTTTGGGATGTGGAGACTCGCAAGTTAGTTCTGAACCTTAGAGCTATAGCAGTCTGGGCAGCTGAGTTTAGCCCGGATGGAAAACATCTCGCAACGGCCCTGGCTGATCGCACCGCCCAAGTTTGGGAATTGGAAAGCGGCAAACCTACCATCGAGGCACTTCGCCATGAAGGCGAGGTAAGGTCGGCTCGCTTTGATCGGGAGGGCCGGCGATTAGTGACAGCTTCCGATGATAAGACGGTGCGAATCTGGGATGTCGAAACCGGCAAACCGCTTTCGGACTATCTCTTCCATCCGGCGCCGGTAACATGGGCACAGTTTAGTCCAGATGGCAGACAAGTGGTGACCGCTTCCGGTAACGTAGCCTACATTCGAGACATAGCACCCATGGTCAAAGCGGCGCCCGACTGGTTGCTGCGCCTGGCTGAAGCAGTGTCGGGTCAACACTTGAACGACCGCAGCGTTTTCGAACCGCTCCCTGATGGGAACGAGAAGCTCGCGAACATTCGGAGCGAACTCGCCGCGGCCCCGGCCGATGATGACAGCGCGCGGTGGGGTCGCTGGTTCCTCGCCGATCGCACCACGCGTTCAATCTCACCCTTTTCCAAACTCACAATTCCTCAATACCTCCAGAACCGGATTAGCGACAAAACGCCGGACTCACTCGCGGAAGCAGAGTGGCTCGCGAACGGCAACGCTGAGACTCTGAAACAAATTGCTGAAGCGCGCACGAAGCTTCCCAAAGCGACTGACGACCTGGGGAAGATGCTGGAATTTAACGGAGGAGAAATCTACTACCCTGCATCTGTTCCAGAGGCCGACGCGCGGAAGTTAGGGAATTATCTGGTCAAGCGGGGAGTCTTCGACGGAACGAAGATAACGATTCAACTCAACAAGACTGGCACAACCTATGAGATGCGAGCGGTCGTGCAAAAAGACACCGAGAACAATCCGGGGCTAACTGACTTCTTTAAGTCCCTTGGGAAAGAGTTGCGAGACAATCTATTCAAAGGAAGCAATCTCGTGGTCCATATCTGTGACAACCAAATGAGAACCTTGCGCGTCATCTCCATTCCCTGATGTCATGATCGCCAGAGCTAGCGCGAATTCCTTCTGGTTTGGTCTTGCCTGCGGCATCCTGGTCGCTTCGGCGTCGGCGACCGCGAAGTCTCTCGATTACCCTGCGGACAATGCGGAGTTTTACCTTCAGCTTTCAGACGACTACAAAACAAAAATGAACCCGGACGGATCCATCATTGGCATCGGTCCGAAAGAGGTGATCGCACTAACCTCGATGAAAGACATCAAGAACAAGGCCGCGGCGAAGAGCGCGCTGCCGGAACTGGCGAAGAGATTTTTTATCGGCACTCTGCTATTTCAAGAACTCCAGGTTCAAGGAATTGCGGATAGTAAAATAGATAGGGAGGGAGGCGGCGATCTCGCCGTAATGGTTCTAACGGCTGTGGGTAAGAATAGGGACGGCCGGGAGATTGCAATCACAGCTACGACCTTCGCGTCCGAGCAGGGCCACTATTTCATCTTTTTCACCGCCGCCAGACCGGAAGACAAAGAGGACGCAAGCAAAACGAGCCGCACGATTCTGGGGACAATGACCACAGCAACTAACGAAGAAGATTGACTCACTCTGCGGCGGGAACCGGCTGACTATCGCGTCATCTCGCTTTGGACGAGAGGGCGGCAGCTCCAAGGCTCAAGAAACAAAACGCGGCGCAGAGAATCGATCCAGCTGCGCCCCAAACCAGCCACCACGGCCGGTAGACTAACGTCAAGGGGCCGCTCATTCCCGCCGGTAACTCGATCGTTGGGATCAAGCCGCGATAGGAATCGACTTTCAAGAATCGATCTCCCATCCGCGCACGGTAACCGTTGAAAAACGGGCGCGAGATCGTGAGCAGCGCAGGTTTGCCACCTGCGGGAACCGTTACCTCGGCCCGCAATTGATTTCGTTCGTTGACGACTCGGGAGACGGTTGCTTCCGCGAACTGCTCGTTAGGCCGCGAATCGATCTCGATAACGGAACGCACCCGCGCGAGCGGCGGACCGGTCCGATGGAAAACGCGTCCCTCGTCCGTGTAATCCGCGAGCTCCCATTCATCGAAGGGCTGCGGGTCCCTGTGGACCTCGTGCGCAATAATGATTCCATCCACGCCAATGCGCGCCAACTTTCCTTCGGCTCCGCCTTCTTTTTCGAGGAGAGCCGCCCCAAGATCGGAACGGATCTCACCGTGGATCGCGACGTCGAACTCACGCGCCACGCCGGAAGGGCGGATCGGGCTGTAGCCGTTGATGAAATGAATGCCGCCCCAGAGCGACGTGCTGCCCGGACGCAAAGTTGTTCCGAATGGCTCCGGTTTTTTTTCCACGCGATCCGCAAACTCGGGCGCGGGATACACACTCAAATAGAGACGCTGCGGATCGAGCGGCGCGGGCGAAGTGAGCGCTTGATCCAGGTTGTACTTCGGGACGCCGCAATTCGGTGGAATGCAGAGGTAGGTTGCGAGCAACGAGGCGAACGTGACGATCGCCGGCATCCACGCCCGCAACGCCGGCACGCGCAAGTTTTCCAAGACCGCCCACGACGCGGTTATGGCGAGCATGATCCAGGCGAAGGGAAAAGCGTAGGTTCCCTGCGTCCGAAGGAGAATGGAACCGACGATGGCAAGCGCCACCGTTACAATCCCCACGAAGCCGCGATTGCCTGGAACGCCGTTCCACATCCGCCACGCCTCCGCCGCGCACAGCGCGAGGATTAAATGGAGAAACGGAAGCCAGCGAAAACTCCAGCGAAAGACGTTCGCGCTTGGCAGCATCGAGATGATCAGGACAAGAACGAGCAAACCGAGTTCCCATTTGATTGGCCTAACGAGAGCTCGACCGAAACGGATTAGCCCCGCCAGCAGGGCGATCGGCGGGACCAAACCGCACGCCATTTCCGTCGCCGTGTGCGGGAGCGAGCGCGTGGAAAAATCCGCCCAGTTCACCGTCCAGCTGGGAAGAATGAACGCCGGCAGGGCCGCGGGCGGCACGAGCCATTGGAAATGCGCCGCACTTTCCTGCGCCTGGCGCGCGGAGCCATGAACGTAATCGAGGAGCGCGAGCCACGCCGGAGCGGAGAGACCCAAGCCGAGAAACAATCCGGCCGCGAGCGGCCAAAGCGACGAAAGCTGCCGCATTTCGCCTAACGATTTGATGACAAGCCAGGCGGCGAGCAGCCCAAGCATCAGCACGGTGTAGGGGAAACCGCCGGTGACGAGCAGGTAAACGAACGGCGCCGGCCAGAGAAAGCGCCAGCGACTCCGGCGCGGATTGAGCGCCCGCTCCATCGCCCACCAGGCCCAGGGAAACCAGGTGAAAGCGCCGAGCGCGCCAAACCAGTCCGTTGCGCCCCAGCAGATGATCCAACCATTCAGCGCCGCGACGAGCGCGACCATGATCGAGAGCGGCGAAGAAAGATTGCGCCCGCGCGCGAGCAAGTACCCGCCCATGCCAAGAACGAAAAGATGCGTGATGGAAAGGGCCGCGGCTTGCTGCGGAAAAGTGAGCGGGAATTTCCAGATCAGGACGACCGCGGCGTTCACGAAAACGGAAAACGTTCCGTATTGAAATTCACCAGCAAGATTCCCGCAGACCCACGAATACGGACTCAACAGCGGCAAGTGTCCCTCGGACCAACTGCGGGCGACATCGGCGAAGACCGGCAGGATCGACAGCTCGTAATCATCGTTCCAAAAAAGAAGCGGATCGTGCCAGAGCAGCACGAAACAAAAAACGGCGACGATTGCTCCAGCCCCAAAGGCGCCGAGAATTTCCGAAGGCGTGCGGCGCGCTTCGGGCATTTAAGGAAGAAAACGCCCAACGCCCAACGCCCAACGCCGAATGTCGAATTCAGAAGGTCTGCATTTCTGCCGATTAGATGTTCGGCGTTCGACGTTCGGCGTTTTCGTCATCATAAAACAACGGGCGTGCCTTCGGTCATCACGAGAACTTTATCTTCGATGCCATGCGCGCGGGCCGAGGCAAGCAGACGCGCGGGCGGTTCGTCGAGCGGTTCGTATCCGAGGCGAAAACTTCCGTAATGCATCGGCACTAATTTTTTCGCGCGCAATTCAAGGAACGCGTCGACGGCCTGTTCCGGATTCATGTGGACTTCGCGGCCGGTGGGCGCGTCGTATCCCCCGATGGGAAGCAGCGCCACCTCGATCTGATAGCGCTCGCCGATCTCTTTGAAGCCCGGAAAATAAGCGCTGTCCCCACAATGAAAGATCGTCCGGCCATCCATCTTGATCACGAATCCGCCAAAGCCGCGGTGCAGATCGGCGAGAAAGCGCGCACCCCAATGGGCACAGGGCGTCAACACAATTTCCAGCGGCCCCAGTTTCACTTTTTGCCAGTAATCGAGCTCGTGCACGATGTTGAAGCCGAGGTCGTGCACGAGATTGCCGACGCCGATCGGGACCACGATCGGCTGATCCGCCGCGACCTTGAGCAGGGTGCGCCGGTCGAGATGATCGAAGTGCGCGTGCGTGACGAGGACCAGATCGATCGCGGGCAAATGGTGGATCTCGAAACCCGGCTGCTTGAGCCGCTTGATCACCTTCAGCCATTTCGACCAGATCGGATCGATCAGGATATTGACTTCATGGGTTTGAATCAGGAACGAGGCGTGCCCGATCCAGGTGATGCAGATTTCGCCTTTGCGGATTTCAGGAAAATGCGGCGGAGTGTGATCGCCGGAAGGCTTGATGAAGAGCGACGGAATGAGGACGGTGGTGAGGAAATTGCGCTTGTGCCAATCCGCGCGCGGACGCAGCCGGATGCGGGTGGAGCGTTTGTTTTTCGCACCGTTCTCCGACGCCTGGCGAACGATGTTCCTCCGGCTTTTTTTCGAAAAAGGAATCGGCACTCTTGCGCAAGCATATAAGCTTGGGTCGGTGAATCAAAACCTTTCGCGGCGAATGGCGGCACTCGGCGGTTAACCTACCTGCCCCTGGAACATGAAGCAGCGGAAGACGTGGCCGCGCCAACCTTTCCTCGGTCTTGCGATCGCGACAGGCGCCGGCATTCTCGTGGCGGACGCCGCGCCCGGCTCGACCATCGCAGTTCTCAGCGCGCTCGCCATTCTCGCCGTTGCCGCGCTGCTGTCGCAAAACTCGCTGGTGGTTTATGCATTCGTCGCGACCGGGTTCTTTTTTGTCCACAGCGTGCGCACGAGCGATTCGGCAGGTTTGCGACTTGCTCATGAACTCGGAGACGAACCGCGTCCCGTGACGGTGCTTGGCTCGGTTGTGAGCGAGCCGAAGCTTTCTCCAAGCGGTTCCGCATCATTTCTGTTCCAGGCGGAATCGATTGAAATCGATGGCGAGTCGCGTCCGTGCCGGGCAAAACTTCTGGGCCGGTGGCGTCACTCCGTCGAGTTCGGAGATCAGCTCAAACTTTTCGGCACGGCCGAGCGAGTAGGAGCGCCGCGCAACCCCGGCGAATTCGACATGCGATCGTACCTCGCGCGGCTCGATGTGCATCGCGAATTGATTGTGCGTTATCCCGAAAATGGATCTGTCCAGACGCACGCCGGCGGCAATCCCATTCTTCGCGCCGCGCAGAAGTCACGCGGATGGATGCAGTATGTTTTATCCCGCGATCTGGAAAATTCGCCCGACGTGACTGGATCGATCAGCGGGATGGTGCTCGGTTTGCGCCATCAAACCCCGGAAGACATCGAAGAACCGTTTCAGCAAACCGGCACGCTGCATTTGTTTGCTGTCGCTGGACTGCATGTCGGGATCGTCGCCCGGCTCCTCTGGATTCTTGCATCGGTGGCCCGCTTGCCGAGGAAATGGGCGATTGGTTTCATCATCACGGCGCTGCTCTTTTACGCCGCGATTACGGGGTTGCACATCTCGAGCCTGCGCGCGGCCGTCATGAGCGGCGTTCTGCTCGCCGGATTTTTGGTGGAACGAAAAGTTTTCGCGCTCAATAGCCTCGCGGCCGCGGCGACCCTGATCCTGTGCTGGGAAACCAACGAACTTTTCTCGACCGGATTCCAACTTTCGTTCTCGGTCGTGGCGGCGATTGTCCTCCTGGCCGATCCCACGTTTCGATTTCTCCGCCGCCTCTTCGAACCCGATCCGTTTCTGCCACGGAGTTTGTTCAATGCGCGCCGGCGTTTTTTCCATCACGCGCTTCTCTGGATCGCGCGAGCCTGTTCCGTTTCGTTCGCCGCCTGGATTGGCTCGTTGCCGCTGATGCTTTGGTATTACCATCTGGTCACGCCGATTTCCTTGTTGGCAAACCTGGTCGTGGTTCCCATCGCGTTTTTCGTTCTGGCCGGCGGGCTGATCTCCATGCTCGCGGCGTCGTTCTCGTCCTGGCTTTCGGTCGTCTTCAACAACGCGAACTGGTTCCTGACGAAAATCATTCTCGGGGCTGTCCATCTTTTCGTGCAGATCCCGGGAGGTCATCTCTATGTGGAGCATCCACACTGGCCGAGCGGCGCCGCGTTGGAAATCAACGTGCTTGACCTGAAATCTGGCGCTGCTGTGCATGTTCGCGCCGCGGATCGCGACTGGTTGTTCGATGCCGGGCCGGCTCGTGATTATGAGCGTGTCGTTAGGCAATATCTTCGCTCGCGCGGCGTCAACCGGCTCGATGGGCTTGCGCTCACCCACGGCGACGCCAGCCACATCGGCGGCGGGGAAGGCGTCCTGCTGGATTTTCGTCCCCGCCAGTTGATCGACACGGACGCGCCGGATCGGTCGCCGGTCCATCGCAAATTGGCCCGCCTGTTCCGACGCGACCCAGGCGCGCGAAGACCTCTGGCGGCGGGCGATGAGTTTAAGCTCTCGCGTGATGTGCAAGCACGCGTTCTTTTTCCACCACGCGGATTTGAGGCGAAAACGGCAGACGACAAGGCGCTCGTTATTCAGCTCCTTGTTTCAGGGAAACCGCGGGTCTTGTTCACCTCCGACAGTGGCGGCGCGACCGAAGAACTTCTCTTGCAAAACTATCCGGATTTGCACGCGGACATTCTCATCAAGGGGCAGCATCGCTCCGGAATTTCGGGCTCCGCCGAATTTCTCGACGCCGTCCGGCCACAGGCGATCATCGCGACTTCGCGGGATTTTCCCGAGAGTGAGCGAATCAAAGGCGATTGGGCGGACGGCGTTCGAGAGCGCGGAATAAAGTTGTTTCGCCAGGACGAAACTGGTGCGGTCCAGATCGGATTTTTCCGGGACCGCTGGGAAGCGAACTGCTACGTCACCGGAGAAACCTTCCGCAGTCCGAGCCGGTAAATTTCCTCGCCGGCTCGGATGAAGCGGTTCTCGAATGTGCTCGAACCGGCCGGCTTCCCGGCCTCCGTAACCGGGTGAAATTGCACCGTCTTAGCAGCGAGGCGCTCGATCTCCAAAAAATAATCGCGCTGGTCGGTCGCGATGCGCAGCTCACCATGGGGCTCGAGTGCTCGATGAATGTCTGCCAGAAAACTTTCCGTCACAAGGCGGCGGCGCGCATGCCGGCGCTTGGGCCAGGGATCAGGAAACATGAGATGAAAGACCAGCACGGAGCCGGGCGGCAGCAAGCGACCGACCGCATGGGAATTTTCCAGGTGCAGGATGCGCGCGTTACCCAGCCCGGCACGCGTGATTCGCCGGCAAGCTGTCGCCACTCTTCCGGGAAGGCGTTCGATCCCGAGAAAGTTCCGCTCGGGGTGAAGCGTGGCGATCTCGACCAGGAACGCGCCGTCACCGCATCCAAGATCGACTTCGAGCTGAGCCGTCCGGGAAAAAATCTCCTCGAAATCGAGCGGGGCAAAATAATCTGCCGGAAGAATTTCGGGACCCGGGCTCTGTTGATTTAAAGCAAGAGGAAACGCTGGCGGCATGCTTAATTGAGTGGATCATTGGAATTCACAACCAATGAGAAGATTCTTATTAGCATCGATCGTCGTTCTCGCGACGCTTTCCGGCGCAAACTCAGGCGATGCGGCCGAGCCGGCGCTCGCCACATCGAAGACCGCGATTTTTGCGGGTGGATGTTTCTGGTGCATGCAACCGCCATACGATCAGGCCAAAGGCGTGGTCAAGACAGTCGTTGGTTATACGGGCGGCAGCGAAGCGGACGCAAATTACGAGAAGGTCTCAGCGCATCAAACGAAACATCGCGAGTCAATCGAGGTGACGTACGATCCGGCGCAGATTTCTTACGATCAATTGCTCGATATCTTTTGGCGCCAGATCGATCCGACCCAAGCGGACGGGCAATTTCACGACATCGGCTTGAGCTACCAAGCCGCGATCTTCTATGGTAACGACGAGGAGAAAAAGGCCGCGGAAGTTTCGAAGGAAAAACTGGCCAAGTCCGGCAGGTTCCAGAAACCGATTGTGACGGAGATATTGCCGGCGATGAAATTTTATCCCGCGGAAGAATATCATCAGAAATATTATCTCAAGAATCCGGCGGATTTTGAGGCGTATCACGTCGGTTCCGGCCGCGTCAGTTTTCTGGCAAAAGTTTGGAAATAAGCGGCGCGCGGAGAGACAAACCATGGGATTCCCAGGGATCGGCGGGACGCGCGTTCGAGCCTTGACTGTGATGGCACAAGCGCTGCTTTAGAAGGAGTCGCGAGCCAGGAAGTCACTCACAAAATCCAAAAGTTACGTTACGTTCCTTTGGCTTTCGCAGCGCGATCCGAAATGATCGCGCTTTTTTTTGGACCGCTAGAAGCGGGTTACGGTTTCGCGAGAGGCGCAACTTGCGCGAAGAGCGCGATCGGCGATGCAGGCCCCACCGGCTCGAGAGAGCCGAATGTATGAAGCTCAGCTTCGTTTGAGTTGATGAACTCCGCCCGGCTAACGGCCAGCGGTTCGTTCATGATTCTCGAAAGTTCCTGAGCCAGAACGATCGCGATCGCTCTCGGATCACGCGTATAGACGGGAATCGGAAACGCGCCGGAGTTACGATCGTAGCCATAGATGTTCCCTTCAGTTTCCCAAACGCAGTAAGCGTGGCCAGCGGGATGATTCTCAAAACGAACCAGCAAAATCTTCGCCCAGAAATTTTGATCAAGGGTGTGCTGGGTCTTGACTACGGCGAGATAGTTGCATGCGGAAACTACACAACCGTTGAGCACAACCAGATCGTTTTCACTGGGGCTAAGAACCACAGTTCGCTGGCATCCTGACACCCCGCAAATCAAGAAGACGGCGCAAAGGATGGAAGAAATTTTGTGAGATAACTGAGTTTTCATGGGCGAAACAACGCTAAGCCGTATTACGAATATTATGGTTATTTCTGATTTTATAGCATTAAACCTGCTTTTTAGGGAAGCTTTATCTTCGGAAATGCGGCGAACGCCGCCGACTCTTAGGAAACCCGAAGCCAGGACGCAAGTCTGAAGAAAGCCGGAACCGGTATTTTCTTGCCCTATCGAATTCGGCGGTACTCTCGCCGGCTGCCATCGGCAGCTTCGATGGTGAAGGAGTCCTGTTGGACCGCCAGAAGATTGTCACGATCAAGCGCACCTGGGGGAATCCTGCCAAGCAAATCCTCTTCATATCGATACAACAGAGTACGGCCCTCCACCGACCACCGACCCGTGAACTTCGAAACAAGTTTGGCCCGGACGAAGACTTCACCGTTGAAGGTGCCGTCTCTCTCGAAAATGTAACGGCAACTCTGAATTTTATCGGCATAGAGCCACTCACCAGTCAGCCTTTTTGAAGTGGCGTGCTCCATCGAAACGCACGAAACCAGCAAGAAAAAAGTGAGTGAGATGAGACCTTTCATTCGCCAGGCGAAGCAAAACACGATCAACCGGCGATCTGGCAAGCGCAATCGGAGGAATTGCTATCGGGAGGTGGGATTTTGCGATAGAGATCGTTTGGGCAAGGCCGGCCGCCTCACGGTCCGGCATGCTGGGTGCGAGCGCAAAATGACAAGAGCGGCCCCCTTACGAGTGCCGCTCTCGATTCTACGCGTCGAATTTGAAAGTCAGTTTTGAGCGATCAGGGTGGAAGCTGCGCGGAATTTCTTGCTGCCGGCGTAGGCATAGAGCGTTTGATAATTTCTCCTCCCCGCTTGTGCTGGAGTGCACGCCGCCCAGTTGAACGTGGGATCGAGAACGTAGCTGCCACCTTCGCTGTCCCAAGCAAGCCAAGCATGGGTTTGACGGCTACCCGGTGTGCGTTTGCCAATGACAAGGCGCACATTTGTGGCCCCATTAGCCTGCATTTTTTCGTAAAGAGCAACCGCCTTGGCTTTGCAATCAGCGGGCGCGCCCGACTGGGCTTCCGCTGGCGTCTTCCAGAAGGTGGTGAAGCCGTATGGAATCGAGCGAAGTTCTCCCATCCACTGATTCACCACGCCCAACGAGACGCGGTTCGAGGCGGCGCGGTTTGAGGCCGTCAACACTGGGCGAATGCGATCCATTTGATGGTCGTAAGGCGTGGCCGCGACAGTGAAAAGAAGCGCATCAGCAAACGAAGATGATGCGAAAAGGGCGAAGAGAGCGGTGGAGAGGAGAGTTTTTTTCATAGCTAGGGCTTTATTGAGTATACTGACTATAATTACTAGAAGCAGCCGCTATGCCAATACCCTCTACGCGCGGAAAATGCCGGGGTGGACCGAACCTTCCGATTGGATCGGTGGAGAAAGCGCCTGGAGTCGGGGAGACGTTAGTGGCCGACAGGGCCGTTCTACGGAAAGCTCCCTGGGAAAACCTAGCTAAAACAATCCTCGCCGTGGCCGCCACGGCATCGGTTTCGGAGAGAACTCTCTTATGGTGGAGGCGAGGGGAGTTGAACCCCTGTCCTCGAAGCTGTCCACGCAAGCTTCTACATGTTTATCCGATGGTGAGTTTTAAGGAGCCGAACGTTGCACCGGCACACTGCCGGCCCCCGAGCATCCACGAAATTCCTTCACCCCCCGACGCGGTCGCTCCGCCGGACGATTAGCCTGCTGTCCATGTTTCCGGCCGTAGCAGGCGTCCAACCGGAAACATCGCGGTCAATTAAGCCGCGAGAGCGAGATCTTGGTGATCTGCGTTTATTTTTTTTGGTCCGGATTTTAACGAGGCCAACGAACCATCCTCGACATGCCGCCTGCGCTTCAAACTACGAGTCGAAGCCAGTGCGCCCCCATTTGTAACCAAACAGTATCCCGTCCGCGGCGTGACGCAAGGTGGTCCCGACTTCGGAAGCGCGCGAATGGCTGCGAAAAAACGTTGCGAGTGCATCCGCATTAGCGGACGACTTGATCATGCCAGAGCTGAAAGACTTCGCCGGCTCTGTCGCGGTTGTGGTCTCGAGTTGCGATGCATTTTTCGACGCGTGGCGCCCATTCGTCTTCTTTTTTCGAAAGCACTGGGGTGATTGTCCGTTCCCGATCTTTCTGATCGTCAATCGCCTGCGCGTCCGTTCGAATTTCGTTAAAGCAATCACGGTAGGGCCCGACCGTGACTGGGCTTGTAACATGCAGGTCGCTCTTGATCGGATAACTCAGCCATACGTCCTTTACTTTCAGGAAGACTATTTTTTGAACGCGCCGGTTGATCGCCAGCAATTGGCCGCCGATTTTGCTTATGCTTTCGAGCGGGACGCCGCATCGTTTTGCTTCTACGGCCGCT
Source organism: Spartobacteria bacterium (assembly GCA_003167555.1). Taxonomy (GTDB): domain Bacteria; phylum Verrucomicrobiota; class Verrucomicrobiia; order Chthoniobacterales; family UBA10450; genus AV80. The sequence goes on along the minus strand of PMSN01000011.1, from coordinate 547,773 downwards.
CGCAGTTGGAGGCTGACTTCGTCCCGCTCAACGATCGGTTCGGCGTGGTGCCGGCCAGTTCCGACGGGCGGACGCGTCTTCAGGTCACCTTGTGGAAAAAGAAGGTCCTCGCTTCGGCGCTCCGCCCCGGTGAATCGGCCTGGAATATGGAGGCACGAGCGAGCGAGCGAACGCGCGATCTTCTCGCACTCTCTTATGGGCGAAGAGACAACGTGCCGATCCCATACTTGATGTCGGCCATATCCCGGGGGCTATGGACACAGGAAGCGCTTTTGCTCTGTCGGGAAAATCACGTCCGCATCCGTCCGCACTTCCGGCTTGAACACAGTGATGTTCCCTGGCGCCGGCGGCTCCGGCGGGGAATTGGACGAGTGCGGCTGGCTTTCGCCCTCGCAAGGGAACGCCGGCAGGTCATCGATCTCGACGATCCAATGGAGTGAGCGTTAGACTGCCATGAATCCGCGAGCGTTTAAGGCGACTTTCGGCTCCGCTCTCCCAGTCCACCGGGCGCCACGGAACTCAAAGCGCGTTGCGGACGGTCAAACACGAGATGCGCTTCGAAGTTAATCTAAGCACCCGTTGATGGATCCTAACGAACACGAAAAAGCTCCCAGCCCAACTCCGCAAGACTGGTTGGAAGGACTCAATCGCGCGATTCTCGACTCTGCGCTCGATTGCATCATCGTGATGAACGCGAGCGGACGTGTCGTGGAATTCAACACCGCCGCCGAGCGCGTTTTCGGTTACACCCGCGAGCAAGCCGTGGGCAAGGAACTGGCCGAGCTCATCATTCCAGCTCCGCTGCGAGAGCGGCATCGCCAGGGTCTGCGGCGTTATCTGGAAACAGGAGAAGGTCCAGTGCTGGGACGCCGAATCGAGATCACGGGTATTCGCGCCGACGGCTCAGAAATTCTCGTCGAGCTGGCGATCACGACCTTTCACATCCAGAAGGAGCCGGTGTTCGCGGCCTATCTGCGCGACATCACGGCGCGCAAACAAGGTGAAGAAGCCCGCCGGACACTCGTCGCCATCATTGAATCCTCGGAAGACGCAATCATCAGCAAAGACCTCGACGGAAAGATCACGAGCTGGAACCAGGCGGCGGAACGGCTTTATGGTTACGCTCCGGAGGAGGTCATCGGGAAGCCCATCACGATTCTGATCCCGCCGGAGCGCCAGGGCGAAGAGCCGCGCATCCTCGAGCGCATCCGCCGCGGCGAGCCCGTCGATCACTACGAAACTGTTCGCCGCCGCAAAGACGGAACATTGTTCGACATATCGGTCACCATCTCGCCCGTCAAAGACGAGAACGGCCAGGTTATTGGCGCCTCAAAAATTACGCGCGACATCACGGAGCGGATCCAAAACGAACGCCGGCGCACCGCCCAGTACGCGGTGGCGAGTTTGCTCGCCGGCTCCTGGTCCCTGGCGGAAGCGGGACCGCGCATCGTCGAATCCATCGCCGCGATCGGAAATTGGGTTTCCGGTTCCATCTGGCTGCGGGACAAAGACGACGAACAATTGCATTGCGAAACGACCTGGCATCAAGACAAGCCCGAGCTGGAGAACTTCGCGAAGGCCACCAAGGCCATCACCTTGAAAGGAAACAGCGGGTTGCCTGGACGAGTGATGATGTCGGGAAAACCTGCGTGGATCAGAGACGTTACCCAGGACAGCAATTTCCCGCGGGCGGCGGCCGCGGCCGCGGCGAACCTGCGCGGCGCGTTCGCGTTTCCGCTCTGCGCGGAAGGCGAAGTCAACGGCGTCCTCGAATTATTCAGCCCGGAGACGGTGCAGCCCGATGACGAATTGTTGTCCTTGGTGCAAGCGCTCGGGAGTCAGATCGGTTTGTTTGTTCATCGCCGCAAGATCGAAGAAGAACTCCAGCGCCAGAAAGAAGTCGCCGAAACCGCCAACGCCGCGAAAGATCGCTTCCTCGCCACCCTCAGTCACGAACTGCGCACACCGCTTACACCCATCCTGATCTGGGCAGGCGGAATGGTGAACGAAGCGGGGCTGCCCCCGGAAATCGGCGAAGGCTTGGAGATGGTTTGCCGCAATGTCGAGCTCGAGGCCCGGCTCATCGACGATTTGCTCGACTTGACGCGCATCACGCGCGGGAAACTTCAATTGCATCTGCGAAAATCCAACGCGCACGATTTACTCGGACACGCCATGGACATCGTTCGCAGCGAGCTCGCGGGGCGGCAGCTCAATCTCTCCGTCGAGCTTTTCGCAGCCGATCACCATGTCCTCGCGGATGCCTCGCGCTTGCAGCAGGTATTTTGGAATGTCTTGCGGAACGCCTCGAAATTTACTCCCGAGCACGGCGCCGTCACGGTCCGGACCTTCAACCCACAGCCGCAAGCTCTGAAAATCGAGATCAGCGATACCGGCGTTGGGATTGAACCGGAGCATCTCGAAAAAATCTTCGATGCCTTTGAACAAGTCGGCGCTCGCCGTGAGGGCCTGGGCCTCGGCCTGGCGATCAGCAAGGCGATCGTGGAAATGCACCACGGATCCATGCACGCCTTCAGCGAAGGATCGGGCAAAGGCGCGAAATTTGTGATCGACCTCGCGACCGCGGCCTAACGACTGATAGTTGCCGCGCCCGGCGCCTTCAACGCAACGGACGCGCCACCAGAATCCCCGAGTCCGAGCCGTATCGATAGAGATAACTCGAAAGCGTCGAATCGATCACGACCCGTCCATGGTTCCGCGGCGATGACGCATGCATGAAATGGAGCGAGCCGTCTCCTGCGCGCACCGCCAGGCCCACATGCGACGTGGAATACAGGTGCGGGCCATCGCGTGAAATGATTCCGATGATGTCGCCGTCTCGAAGTTTTCCCTCAATCGAAGCGATCCGGCTTTTCGGGATTTGATAGAGCGGACGGCTCGAGACGCGCGCTTCCATTTGCCCGAGCGGGCCGAGGAGCGATCGATTGTGCGCCAGGTAGCGGTAGTGCCGCCAGGCCACCGTCATCTCCCGCGCGGAATGCGGCACGCTCGTTCCGCCCAGACTCCGCGTCAGGTCCTCCACGAGGCCGCGCCGATCGTTGTCCGCGAGCCAATCCTCCAGGTAATGGAGCCGCGAAAGATATTCTCCCGTGCATTGCCCGCTGCGATACCGATCCAGCTCGATGTAATGCAGCATCCGCTCCGGCGTCCAATTCTCCTCCGGTTCACCAAGCATCCGCGCAAAGCCGAGCGAGATCTCGTAAAGCGTCCAGCAATCCATCCCGGTGAAATTCACCGACGGCGCCTCGATCCGATTATCGATCTCGAGCGTGTACGATTTGTAGCGCGTCCCGACCAGCGCCCGGCCGACTGTGGCCGTCCGTTCGCCAATCGGAAGCGACTTCCAATTGCCAGCGCGTGCGCTGCCGACGAGAAGGTCAAACCGATCGCGCCCCTTGAAAACGGTTCCGAACGGCAGCCGCGACTCCGCGGCAGCCAGGTCGATCGTGATCAGAAAAAGAAAGATGAGTGCAACAGCTTTTCGCATGGGCGCGAATATAAGGTGCACTCCGATTCGCGCTCCGTATTTTTTCTTCGTGCAGGATCTCTTTGGCAGCAGCGAAAGTGAAACGGCGCCGGCGATAGACGACGCCGCGCCGCTGGCCGCGCGGATGCGCCCGCGCTCGCTCGAGGAATTCGTCGGGCAGGAGCACATCCTCGGGCCCGGAAAACTTTTGCGGCGCGCCATTGAGGCCGATCGCCTCCCTTCCGTCATCTTGTCCGGACCGCCCGGGACAGGCAAAACCACGCTCGCCCAAATCATCGCCGATATGACCCGCGCTAAATTCGTGCGCCTCAGCGGAGTGGAAAGCAACGTGGCCGAGATGAGGCGCGTGGTGGCCGGCGCTTCGAACCGACGTACGACATCCGGCCAGAAAACCATTTTGTTCGTCGACGAAATTCATCACTTCAACAAAGCGCAGCAGGACATCCTTCTGCCCGACGTCGAGAGCGGAAACCTGCGCCTGATCGGCGCGACCACTTACAACCCGTTCTTCTACGTCAACAGCGCGCTCGTCTCCCGCTCCCAGGTTTTCCAGCTCGAACCGCTCCGCGTCGAGCAGTTGGAACAATTGATCGACCGCGCGCTCGCCGATCCCGAGCGCGGCCTCGGAAAACATCGCGTCCAGATCGACGACGACGCGAAGTCGCATCTCGCGAAGATCAGCGATGGCGACGCGCGGAAATGTTTGAATGCACTTGAGATCGGCGTGCTCACCACGCCTCCAACTGTAGCGGCGGTCTCTGACCGCCGAACTAGGACCGGCGCTGACACAGCGCCGCTCCGGGAAAAAGTCATCCATTTCACCGTGGAAGTGGCCGAGCAAAGCATCCAGCAAAAGGCCATCGTTTACGATCGCGCCGGCGACGCGCACTACGACACGATCAGCGCCTTCATCAAGAGCATGCGCGCGTCCGACGAGAAAGGCGCGATCTATTGGCTGGCGAAAATGCTCCACGCCGGCGAAGATTTTCGCTTCATCGCGCGCCGCATCGTCATCTTCGCGAGCGAAGACGTCGGCCTCGCCGACCCCGAAGCACTTCCGCTCGCCATCGCCGCGCAACAAGCCGTCGAATTTATCGGAATGCCCGAAGCGCGCATTCCCCTCGCCCACGCCACCGCATACATGTGCCGCGCAAAGAAAAATCGCGAAGCGTACGAAGCCTTAGGCGCCGCGACGGAAGAAATCGAATCCGAGCAAACCGAGCGCGTGCCGGAAAAATTGAAGAACAAGCATTTCCCGGTAAACCCGGAAGCGTGAATAATATTCGTGGCCTGACACAGCCTGCCTGCTTGCGATTACGCCGCCCGCTGCTTACGCTTCCATTGCCATGAGTCTGGCTGAGATCGAAAAAGCGGTGAAGAACCTGACCCCGGCGGAATTGACCAAACTCGCCGGTTACATCGCGCGCCAGGATAAGCTCGCCTGGGATGAGCAACTCGAAGAGGATTTTTCTCCGGGCGGAAAACATGCCGAGGCGCTGCGAAGAATCGATTCGGAAATTGACGCAGGGAAGTTCACGCCGATGCCGTGAAGTCCCACGCGCTCGCTTCCTTTTGGAAGTGTTATGAAGAGCTGCCCCGGCACGTGCAAAAACTCGCCCACAAGAATTTTGCGCTTTTCAAAGCCAACCCGCGGCATCCCTCGTTAGGCTTCAAGAAAAAAGGCGGCGTCCACACCGCCGAGGTAGGTCGCAGCTACCGCACGAATCGCCCGCGAACGGAATGGCGAGCTTCACAGAGTAATCGGGCGGCAGGACAAATGAGAAGCGGAGCCGTGCCAGAGAGTGGCTGTCTTACTCCGTTGAGGGTGAGAATGCCGTGCACCTCAAATTTCGCCGGCTGCGACGGACCTGCCGTCTTGTAGTCGACTGAACTCTCTTGCCTCGCCGTGGAAATTGTGGAGGAACGCTTCGCCGACGAAGGTCAACGAGCTGCCCTTGGGGTCGAGAGGCAACGTCTCTCCGGACGCTGCTGCCCCGGCGAGATAAGCCAGCACGGTCGCAGCGGCGGCGAGGTGGGGGCGAATGACATTCCGGAATCGCAAGGGCACGACATTAGGACCAGAGGGAAGCTGAAGCAAACGGCACAGGCAGCGACGGCCGCATGATTTCAGAGCGGCGGTGTGTGGCCACCAGATGGATTGAGAATCCGTCGCGCCGCGAGCCCGCTACGAGATCGGCAAGACAAATGTCTCGCCGATTTCGCGGAGCGCGATGCGTTCCGGCGTTCTCTGCAACGCCAATTCGAAACGCTCGATCGGTTCCCGGAACGGCTCGAAACTCAGCCGGAAGGTCTGGTGATGCACTGGCATGAGGAATCGCGCACCGGCCGCGTCGGCCATTTGCACCGCTTCTTCCGGATTGCAATGAGTCCGGATCCAGGGGTTGTAACAGCCGATCGACATGATCGCCAAATCGATGCGGCCGCGGCTGCGCAATTCCGCGAAACTGTCCGTCCTGGCGGTGTCTCCGCTGAAAATAATGCGGTGGCCATTTCTCTCGAAAAGGTAGCCGTTGTACCCTCGGTAATCATCATGTTGCATGCGGGAACCCCAGTGCAGCACGCGAAAGGCAGCCACGTCGATGTTTCCGGCGCGCGTGCTGATGGACGTGCTTTCGCCCCAGCGGAGTTCGGTCACTTCGCGCAATCGCGTCCATCCGAGCAGATTCCGGGTGCGGGGCGCGGTGACAACTTTGGTTGAAGAATCAAACCGGTGAAGCGTGCGCAAATCAAAGTGATCGAAGTGCGCGTGAGAGAGCAGGACGAGATCGATCCCGGGCAATTCATTGATGGTCAGGGCCGGCGCAGTGAGGCGCTTCGGCCCGATCGTTATTCTAGGCAGGCGAACCCCCACGCGGGCGAAAAGCGCCGGATCGGTCAGAATCCATACGCCGAAAAAATTGATCAGAACGGTCGCGTGCCCGAGCCACGCGGCCGTAAGGCGTTCGTCACTCCATTGCGCCGGGTTCGGCTTGGCGAACGCGGGGGCAATCGCTCGCCCACTGTCGAAAATCGCTTCGCGCCAAAGATAGGAGGCCCAACGGAGGACACGCGAGTTGCGGTAGCTCGGCTGCCGAGAGGTCTCGTTCATCGCAGTGGACGAAACCCAACACCGTTCGATTGCTGCACCAGAACCAATCCAATCTTTCACCGGATCCGCTAGGCAAATCTCGCTCGGCAAAGAAGGACATCGTGCAGCGGGCCGGCGCAAAATCGTGCCGCGAGCAGGGCTCGACCCTGCACATCAACGCGCCTTTTCCCAAAAGGCGGGGTTTGAACGGAAGTGGCTCCCTCTTGTCCAATTGCTTGCGGCCGCCCCGGGTCTGACGCTTCAAGAAAATTTTGAACTTCAATACCGGAGAGCACGAGACCGCGGCATTGCGCATGGAGGCTCTCAACCTCCGCGCTTCCATCCGGCTAATTTCCGCTCCGATTTTCGCGGTCCTGGCGCCCGCCTCTGCAGCGAAATAAACGTGCGCGCCAAGAGCATTGGAATTGTGGGAGGTGGCATTGGCGGAATCGCCACCGCGGTCGCTCTCCATCAAGCTGGCTTCAACGCGGTAGTCTACGAAAAGGCAGAGCGGCTGCGCGAAGTAGGCGTGGGGATGATGTTATGGCCCAATGCCACCCGCGTGTTGCGCGAACTGGGCCTGCTCGAAAAGGTGCTGGCTTGCAGCGGCCCTAACACTCATTTCCTGGTGCGTTCGAGCTCCGGCAAAGTTCTCATGAACATTGCGCTTGGACAGTTTGACGTCCCCGCTGTCTGCGCGCGGCGAGCTGATCTGCTCGCCGTTCTTCTGACGGCGCTGCCGCGGGAACACATCTGCCTCGGACACGACCTGCAATATCTAAAGCAGTCGAGAAATAAAGTAAGGCTTCACTTTAGCGGCGGTCTCGTTAGCGAACACGACGCGGTGGTCGGCGCCGACGGCATTCGTTCGCGCGTGCGGTCGGAGTTATTCGGGGATTCCGATCCGATTTACCGGGGTTATACGGTCTGGCGTGGGGCGGCGCGATACGATGGCAACGCCCTGCCGCCTAACTCAAACAGCGAGACTTGGGGAATAGGCAAGCGGTTTGGAATTCTCAATACCGGCCACAAAAGGTTCACTTGGTACGCTACCTCCAACGTGCCTTCGAACCATCTGGACGCGCCCTGTGGGCGGAAACGAGAGCTTCACGACATGTTCGCCGGATGGCACGAACCTATCGCGGATCTTATCGATGCGAGCCAAGAGGATGAGATCCTCAAAAATGGCGCCCGAGACTTCGCGCCGCTGCGGCGATGGGGAGATGGGTTGGTCACGTTGTTGGGTGACGCGGCACATCCCTGCACGCCAAATCTGGGGCAGGGCGGATGCATGGCACTGGAAGATGCGCTCGTCCTGGCTAAGTGCTTCGATAGGGAAGCCTCACTGCATGACGCGCTCCGGAGCTATGAATCGCTGCGATTTCACCGGACCCGAGGCATCCAGCATCGCTCTCTCTTGATGGGGCGCATCGGGCAATGGCAGAACCCACTGCTCGTGACGGGACGCCGGGTGGTGACTCGGCTGCTTTCTCCCAAGCTGATCGAGCGCAACTTGAGGCGCGTTTACGCATACCAGACCTAGCTTGTGACACGCATTGTTGCTCTCGTCCTCCTAGGTCTCAGTACCGGCATCTCGCCGATCAGGGCGGCGGACTCAAACCTCCCTCACTCCGAGGACGTTTATCAAGGCTGGCTCAAGATGTATGACTTGGACTTCGATGAGGCTCACCGGATTTTCGGGCAGCGAACGCAGAACCATCCCGTCGATCCGTTGGGACCCGCATCTGATGCCGCAGCCTACCTTTTCTCCGAGCTAGCCCGTTTAGGAGCGCTCGAATCGGAGCTATTTGTCGACGATGCGCGATTCGCGGACCGGAAGAAACTGCAGCCGAATCCACAAGTACGATTGCATTTCACCCAACAGATCAACCAGGCAGACCATCTGGCCGATACCACGCTTCAGAAATCACCCAATGACGCGAATGCTCTGTTTGCAAAATCTCTCACCTACGGTTTGCGCGCCGATTATGCCGCGCTCGTGGATAAGCAGAATCTCACTGCGCTGGTCTTCACGAGGGAAGGTCGCCCTTATGGCGACAAGCTCCTCTTGGTGGATCCGGGCGCATTCGACGCCTACCTCGGTTCAGGCGTCGAGAATTATTTGCTAAGTCTAAAGGCGGCCCCACTGCGCATCTTGCTCAGACTTACGGGATCGAGAATCGATCATGACAAAGGACTCGAACAGCTTCGGATGACCGCCCTCCACGGTTACTACCTTGAGCCCTTCGCGAAGCTCTTGCTGGCTGTAGCAGCGCTGCGCGACAAGAATCCGGAACGGGCCGCTGAACTTTTGCAAGGACTGCACGATCGCTTCCCTAATAACGGACTGTATTCCGTGGAGCTGGACCGTATCAGCTCAAAACCCAAGATAAGTCGTTAGGCCGTTCCTCGCAGACACTATCTGGCATGACCGAACCACCAACGTTCCAGGTCGATCTCGATCACATTCGGAAACATTACGACCGCTTGTCATTCTTGTACCGTTTTCTGTGGGGAGAACATCTTCATCACGGCTATTGGGACAATGATCAGTCTGCTGAGGAAGCTCAGGTAAGACTGATGGAGGTCCTCGCAGAACGGGCCGGTGTGGTCCGCGGCTCCCACGTGCTGGACATTGGGTGCGGCGTCGGGGGCTCTGCCTTCTGGCTGGCTGATCAATTCGACTGCCACGTCACTGGCCTAACGATCAGTCCCGTTCAGGCAAAAATGGCTGCCAGGACGGCAAAGGCGCGAGGACTAAGCGATCGGGTTCGTTTTCAAGTCGCGGATGCAAATCAATGGCAGCCCGTGCCCGAGAGCGTGGACATGGTCTGGATCATGGAAAGCAGTGAACATTTCGAGGATAAGGAAGCGTTCTTCAAACGTTGCGCATCCGCCTTGAGACCCGGCGGTGTCCTGGCGGTCTGCGCCTGGCTTCGACGAGACGGACCGATGCGGGAAGAGGAGCAGGAGCTGGTCGCAACCATCGCAGAGGCGATGCTCAGCGCCAGCCTTGGAAATCTTAGCGATTACCAAAGGTGGATGCGGGAAAGCGGCCTCGTGGTCGTAACCGCCGAAGACATCACCACTCGCATCGCGCCGACATGGACCCACTGCTCCCGTATCGCCGAGCGTTTGGCGGTGAGATGGTTCATTCCTTTTGCAGATGCTGCCACGCGTCGCTTTGTGAAATCCTTTCCTCTAATGACACAGGCGTACACTCAGGGAGCGATGGCTTTCGGGCTCTTTGTCGCCAGGAAAAGCAAGCCGAACTAAGAGCGGTCCAGCTCGCGAACGACGATCCCGCGCCGAATGTGTAGACGTGGCGCCGCCACCGAGGAGATCGAATCCGAACAGACCGAGCGCGTTCCGGAGCGATTGAAGAACAAGCATTTCCCCGTGAACCCGGAGAGATGAGCGATCTTGGCAAGCATACCCGCAGGACCTTTCCTCCTCGGCCGGATTCCTCGCCGCGCCCACATTCTCCTTGCTCGTTTCTTGCCAGCGCACGCCAGCTTGGCGCTGCTGCCCTCTATGGAAGCGCACTAAGGAAGAATACTACACGAGTGCAGAATTCTCTGTCAGGTCGGCGGCTCGCTCGATACACTCGTCCGCGATCGATCCCAAGCGGGGTTTGAGCGCGACTAAACGAAGGCGAAGCTTCTCTTTCGCGTAGCCCCGCTCACGCAAAAACAAAACCGTGCTAATGCCTTCTAGCATTTGCGGAGACAACTTATTTAATTCGTGCGCCAGCGAAGCCCACTCCGGTTCTGGTTCAATCTTCAAAGCGTTGAGTAATCTGGCTAAATCCTTAGAGGGCTTAAAGACGAAGACGTTTGTGCCATCTTCTGTTACCAGTTTATCCCGAACCAGATGCCCCATCTCAGTTGTTAACTGCTGAGAGTACATTCCATACTGCGAGTATTGAAACGGTTCAACAAAGGGCGCACCCAATTCCTGCAAGATGTGGACAATCTTGTGCAGTTTTTTTCTACCTTCAATCCGCTTTAACAAATGCACCAAGTGTGCAATTCGAATCGTTGGGTGCATGGGGCGCTCCACCAAAGACTATGAAACGCCCAGCGCTGCAAGAACTTTCTTCACGGGAACCACAATATCTTGATGGCAATAGAGGCGATTTATAGCCTCTATGGGGTTATCTCCCATCGCACGCAACATTATAGAATCGGCCTCAACGGGACGCGCGGGCGCCCCTAGCGCACCTTCCGCCAGCAACACTGCAGTCGTTGACACTTCCGCTGGAGTCCTTTTTGAACCCCGAAATATGGAATCAAAGTCTTCGTAACTCACGAGATCCGAGGAGTCGAGCAACCAGTCCCGTTCCTCCTGTCCAATTTTTTTCAACTCACTACTTAGTTGCATCGTGACTCGGTAGTCCGACCTTGGAAGCTCGAAACAGTGAAACACCTTCCTTCTCGCTAAGAAAGATGACGCTAGGTCGCGCAAGCGAGGGTGCTTTTCAGCAAATGTCCATTGTTGCATCGCACAGACAATCGTGGCTTCGTCGAGCTGCAAGAATTGAGCTGGTCCCGCTTTCCCCTTTGTTCGGAAAAACTCGCGCGCGAGATCTGGGGTCGATTCCGGCAATTCATTCTTTTCGGCCAAAGCTGCTGCTTCGCGAAACAGACACAGCAAATGCGCTTCCCAACCCCGCGTGGCATGATGAAAATATACCTGCAGACTCATGTGCATTCGAGCAATGATGAATTGCTCGGCAGAATGCAGTCCGCGTCTTTCGTCGAGGCACAAACGCCAATCGTACGCGTCGCCCGGAGCCTTCCTATTCGGTTCGGTTCCAATGCACAAACTACTTAACAGCCACTCGGAATCGAACGATCCGTATTTGACGCCGGTGCTGTGCGCATCTCGTAAGATGTAATCCATACGATCTGCATCGAGCTGACTGCTGACGATATCGACAAGAATCCGAAACTCGGAAGCACCGGTGATGAAATTGGCTACCTGTTCGGGATCGATCTTGTGGTCAGAAAGAATTTCTTGGATAGAACCTTCGCTTGTGATTAGTTCGACAGTCTTCTTTTCGTGGCGACCGCGCATTCCAAATGCGCGTTCGGCCATGTGCGAAAATGGACCGTGCCCGACATCATGCAGCAGCGCTGCTGCTTTAACTGCCCTTGAGTTTTGATCGACGAGATCAGTCGCAATCGAACTCCGATGGTACCTTGCGCGCAGAATTTCCAACATTCGTTGGGCGAAATTGAAAACTCCAAGGCTATGCGAAAACCTTGAATGCTCTGCTCCAGGATACGTCAGGGCACTTACCCCAAGTTGTCTCACGCGGCGCAGCCGTTGAAACTCACGCGTATCCATGAGGTTGAGCGCGAAGGAATCCTCAGGGTCGACACGGATCAATTCGTGCACGGGATCGCGGAAAACTTTGCCGCGAATGGCGGTTTGCGAACTCACTATTAGGCGATCTACAGCATGCCGAGTTTCGTGCCCAGCTTACGATTACCCTCGATATGGACGTGGTATTCTTGCGCGAGCGCAGCAAACCCACGAGTTTGAATTGGTTTCATTGCTGAGGGAACTGCTGACTTCGTCGCAAGGAGCTGAAGAATGGTCGAGTTGTAGGAGACTATGCAAGCCATTTTTGAGGGCCGATGGCAGCCATCATGGTCCACGATCCGGAGCGTGAACTTCCAGGTGAAAGGAAATCAATTGCGCTCGGTCGGGGAAGCGACAGGCCTGACGTTCATCGCTAATCTGCCAGGTCTTCTTTCAACCAGAGGAGGCTCAGAGTCCGATCATAGTAATCGAGATACCGACTGTCCTCCATAATGTCGCGCTCGTTGTCGTACTCGAACTGCTTCAACCAGGCGCAAGCTGGCGTAACAACCATACGATCGGGGTCCGGCGCCTTACCCGCGATCCGTTCGCCAGCGGCAGAGTCTGGACTGAGTTCTCCACCTCTGATGCGATAATTAAAGCTTCGCGATGGCTTGGCCCATTGAATGGTTTTGCCAGCGCTTAGGACGAGTGCAACCTGTTCTGAGGTGTAGGTTACATACTGAACTGTTGTTGCTAGAACACTCGTGCCGAATTGATCGGCAACACAGTCGAGCAGCCCGAGAGATGGGTCACGCCTTTTCGTAGCCCGTAACAATAGGTGTTCTGGCATGAGCAATTCTGCAGCGAAGATGTTGGCCTCTGCTTCTTCGCCATCATTGTGCCACATAGCAAACTGTGGGGGGCCATCATCTCTATGCAGTTGAGGCGTCGGATGAAGAACGAAGTGGCCAATCTCGTGGGCGATCGTAAACCTCTCTCGTCCTACGGAAGACGAATGACGAACGCGTATGACCCCGCCTCCTCCAGCATTAGCGATGATTCGGCCATCGCAGTTCGAAAGTCCGCCATAGCGAATCTGTAGTTTCCCCGCCCGCCAAGCGATAGTTTCCAAATCGATTTCGTCAGGAGCGTCTACGGCGAACAAGTCCAACAATCCCCGCGCCGCTTGCCGACAAGCGTTGATGCGTGTCTGGCCTAGAATCGTCATTCGTTTTGCACGCCAGACGCTTCCGACGCATCGATATCCTCGAGCCAAGAGCGGAGATCCTCCTCCGATAGTGTGGCGGGGTCTTGATTGCGACACCGCGCAACGGCACGCTCTCTGAGATTTATCCCAAAATCGCCACGCTGCAATCGAGCTACCAACAGAAGCATTTGCTCTTTTGTTCCCGCCAAACCCGCAAACCTGGTCTTCCTGCTCCGAACCACCGCTTCCCGTTCGTTGGCTGCAATTTCCTTTAATGAACCTTGATAGCCTTTACGAACGAGAGCATTCACATCGCCAAGGAAAGCCGTGACATCGGTTCCTTGGGCCTTCAGCTCGTCGGCAACCGCTTCTTTGCTCTGTCCTTCTGTGTCCGCCAGAAACAAGTCTAGCCTCTCCATCGCTTTTCTATAATTCTTTTTCATTGCCGTCTTTCGTGTCGAGGGTGCCTAGCACTCTCTGTTTGATGTCTTTCAATTGCCTCCGAAGAGCATAAATCCTAGCTGCTTCGATACCTGTCTTTTCGGCGACGTCAGCAATGGTTTCTGCTCCCTCTTCGTAGGCCATAACGATGAGCATCAGCTCGTCACTGTTGCGGACTGCGTCGTCCTTATATAGGGCTTCAAACATTGCCCTACAGTAATCTTGAGACGCAGCTTCCGTTGCCGCATCGGGTACCTCGCCAACATACAAGTCGAAGAACTCGGGCGGTTGTGGGGCCGTGAGTTTTGAGCTTTTCTTTTGATGGAGGTTCCACAGGATGCTCCGGACGGCCCCCTTTAGCTGCGTCAGAACATCGTACTTGGGATTCCATTTTCTAACTGATCCCCAGAATGCGCTGATGGCCTCCCTGGCGATTTCATCCGGGGATTTTCCTTCGGCGAGCGGCCGCCCTTCTGTCCAGAAGTAATGGTTCTTGGCCCAGTACTTTGCGAAGACGAGCAACCGCAAGCCCAAGTCGTTCCAATCGAGCGATCTCAGGCGCTCAAGTTCTTCTTCGCTCATGGTTCCACTCGGGGGCGTCGGTTCATAAAGGCTCGCGTGCCGGCCAATTTAGAGACCAAGCGCAAAATTAATCCAGAAATTAACGTTTCCCGTCCCAAAACGCGCGGGTCGCCAGCCTTAGAGGGTGTGGCGGCAACCGTCTTTCATTGTGAAACGACGACAACCCCCGTCGCGCTTTAACCATATGAATCCAATTCCCGAAACTCAGACCTCGAAGAAGCAATCGGCAGCGAAATGGGCGGCGTCTATCGATGATAATAAGATCGCTATTCCCGACCCAACCGTTTCGGCGGCTGTGCTTCGGGTCCAAGCGAGCGTGCCCGCTGATTTCGTAATTGTTCGCGACCACAATTCTCCCAGCGATGTTGTCCTTAAACCCGGTGAAATGGTGGACCTTCGCTACGGAAACGTGTTCTATACAATGCGCGCTACTGAGGTCGGCGAACGAAAGGCGTGTGAGACCCCCGGCAAAAGAGCAGTGTTTGTTGACGATCGCATTGAGGAGGTCGGCACACCCGACCAAACAGGCGGCTCAATCCGAGAGTTGTTTGAACTGCCAAAAGACGTAGCGCTGTTCCGTGATCTGCATTCGCCGAATGATGTTCCGATTGAGTTGAACACAGCAGTTCACTTTAACGACGGGCCCGTTTTCTACACCCGCGTCGGTACCTTGGTTGTCGAGGTCTCCATCAACGGGAAAAAATACGCGACTCAGTCCGGGAAGAATTCGGTGCCACATCTCAAAGGTCTCGACGGTGTATCAGCGAGCGATATTCTTAGCGAACTGAGGGGGTCCAAGTTCGTGGATCTCAAGGAGACCGACCACGTTCAAATCAAAGGCGGCGAGGTGTTCGTGAGTCACCAACCAAGCGCAGGTTCGTCGAAGTGAGTTTTCCTAGCGACGAAATTGAGGAACTCAAATCCTGCTTCGCTGGCCTATCGACGGCCAGCGAAGGCGGGACGGCTTTCATATTGATTCCGGAAATGGGCCTGCCCGCCGGATGTGAGCCCAAGGTTGTGGATGCATTGCTCTGTCCCACACCGCGCGACGGATACGCATCTCGACTTTTCGTTTCGGCGAAAATCACTCATCAGGGCAAGGGACAGAATTGGAACGCTGCCGGTGTTGTAATTCTCGGCCGGCAATGGTGGGCCGTTTCCTGGAAAGCCCAAGATTCGAATAAACGGCTCTCGGCGATGCTCGCGAGCCATTTGGAGGCATTTCGTTAATGCAAAAAGTAAAGCTCCTAAAGACGCTTCTGGACGAAGCAGTCGCAGACTTGCACCGGCCCCACAGTTTCGCCGCGGAAAGGGTTGGCTTCTTCTCCACAAATTGTAGCAGCACAGGAAAAACGACCCTCGTCCACTGCGTCGCATACCATTCGGTGCCGGACGAACAATACCTCCAGGATCATTCAGTTGGCGTTCGAATAGGTTCCGCCGCGATCACCGACGCGATGGCACGAATTGCTGTTCACAAGGTCGGCCAGGTGCACGTGCATTCTCACGGAGGCGTTGGCGTCCCAAGCCCGAGCGGGGTGGACAGTGCAGAACTACCGTCCTTGGGCCGCAGCCTACATAATGTCGATCACGGCAAGGCAAGCGGTTGGGCTATCCTAAGCGGGAACGGGGGCTGGTCGTCAATCGCGCCCCCAGGGAATTCTGAAATCGGGGTTGAATCTGCGATCTCTGTTGTTGGGTACCCCCTGACGATTGTTCAACATGGGGCCGATCGGCGAACGCGTTGGTCCTGGCGCCGACTCTTCAAGAAACGGACAACTCTCGTAGATCGATTCGATCGCCAGGGTTTTCTAGGTCCTGACTCGGACACAATACTTGCATGCCTGCGAGTTGGAATCGTTGGACTTGGAGGCGGCGGGTCACACATGGCGCAACAGTTGGCACATCTCGGCATTACGAGATTCGTCCTCTGCGACCACGACAGAATTTCCGAAACGAACCTAAATCGGACGGTTAGCGCAACCGAGGCGGACGTGAAGCGGAAGACAAAGAAGACCGCGATAGCGGAACGAACCATCCGCTCGCTACACGACGATGCGGACGTCGTGAAAGTTGAGATGTGGGAAACCGGCGCAGAGCTTTTGATGCGGTGCGACATCATCGTTGGATGTGTCGATACCTTCGGAGGACGCCGGGATTTGGAGGCGTTTTGCCGCCGACACCTAATTCCCTATGTCGACGTTGGCATGGATGTTCAACAGCTAGGCGACCAAAAATATGAAATCATCGGACAGGTGATCCTTTCCATGCCCGGGAAAGCGTGCATGCATTGCATGAACTTCTTAACTGACGAAGTCCTCGCTGAAGAAGCTCGCCGCTACGGTGCGGCCGGTGGAAGGCCGCAGGTTGTGTGGTCGAATGGAGTTCTCTGCTCGGCGGCTGTCGGGATCATCGCCGATCTCGCCACAGGCTGGTCGCGCAGCGGACGCGATTCCATCTATTTGAATTTCCGCGGCAGTAATCTTTCGATTTCGGACGATCCACGACTTCAATATTTGTTGGGCCCTTGTCCGCATTATCCTTTGATCGAAGCAGGAGACCCGACTTGGACGCCGCTTTAGTCATCAGCGATCACTATTAACTGAAAACGGGCTCTCGTTTGCTGCAATCCAGCTCTCTTTTGGCGTGGACGAGTTCTTTTCTGGGCCAGATGAGGCCTTTCTTACGTCGCGGCAGAAGGCGGGCGGTGCGAAGATTGTAGGGCAGGCGCATCGCCTGCCGCAGTTTGGGTTCGGCAACCGGAGCGGTCGCCCTACAAATTTCGCGACACGTGCTGAGCCCGGGAATCAGCTTACTTCTTTTTCTCCCATTTTACTTCGCCGGCTCCGTTGCTGTTAGCGAACAGGGTGGTGCCTTCCTTGCGCACCACGGCCTTCATGTCCATTCCTTTCATGTAGCGATTCACCGTCTTCAACTCCAGTTCATAGGTGTTCTCACCAGTCTTCTTCGCAGTGTAGGTGTAATCCATCTTCATGGTGCCGCCCAGGGTCCAATGATCGGCCGTGATGGTGAGGGTGGAGTTTTCCACTCCGCTCTCGATATATTCGCCCTCCAGGCCTGAGCCCGCGGCGAACGCGCCCGCGGGGCCGCAGAGAAGTGCGATGGTAAAAAAGCTGACAATTAGTCTTTTCATATTTCCTCCGGTTTGGCGGCCCGTTCTTAGCTTGGTCGATGGCGTCGAGTCAAGAGCACCGTGTTTGAATCGCCAACGGGAGCGGTCGCCCTACAAAAGAAAAACAGCGAACGCCGGCTGGCAGCCGGCTTGTGCAGGCAGGCTGCCTGCGCTCCCCTTTCCTGATGCGAATGCAACCCGCCGCCACCTCACGCGCGCTGGAGCGGCGTTTGCATCCGCGCCTCGAGGATCCCGCCAGCGCGATCGAGCGAATCTATCGCGAGATGGATGCGAAAGTAGAAAGCGCGGCGACCCAAGGCGCCGCAATTTAGGTTCCCGGGGAAATGGAAAAGGAGTGGACCTTGCGATCCACTCCCTCCCATACATGAGCGAGGCTTCTCCTTAGCTTTTGCTCTGCAAATTAGTTTTTGGCCTGCGAAACTACTTCGTTCAGCTTGAAGATCGGCAGGAACATCGCGATCACGATGCCGCCAACGATGACTCCGAGAAAAACGATCAGGAGCGGTTCGATCAGCGAGGTGAGCGCATCCAGCATGGCCTCGATTTCTTCATCCCAGAAATCAGCCATCTTTTCGAGCATGGTGTCGATCTTGCCGGTGGCTTCGCCCGCCGCGACCATGCGCAACATCATGGGTGGGAAAATCTTTTTTCTGGAAAGCGCTACCGAAAGATTGCTGCCTTTTTCCACGTCGTCGCTCACGCCTTTGATGCTCGTTTCGACAACGTGATTGCCAGAAGCGCCACCGACGATGTCGAGCACTTCGAGGATCGGCACGCCGCTGCGGATCAACTGCGCGAACGTCCGGGAAAAGCGCGACATGCAAATCTTATGCAGGAGCGGCCCAAAGATCGGCAGCTTCAGTTTCCAGCGATCCGCAAACCGCTTGCCCCCGGGCGAGCGCAGAAAAGTGCGCACCCCAAAGAATACCGCCAAGGCGCCGCCGATGAGAAAATACCATTCCCCGCGCATGAAATCGCTCACGTCGATGAGGAACTGGGTGGGAGCGGGCAACTTTGCGCCGAAGTCCTTGAAGATCTCGCCGAAGATTGGGACGACTTTGACGAGAAGAAAAGTGGTAATCGCGAGCGCGATGGAAATGACGATGACCGGGTAGGTCATGGCGGACTTCACCTTTTTGCGCAGACGCGCGCTCGCTTCGAGGAAGCCTGCGAGCCGATCAAGAATCTCGGAGAGCAGACCGCCATGTTCGCCGGCCTTCACCATGCTCACAAACAGCCGATCAAAGACGCGCGGATGTTTCGCAATGGATTCGTTGAAGGTCTCGCCGCCCTGCACTCGCGTAGTCACATCGCTGATGATGTGGCGCAGGCTCCGTTGCCGTTTCGGGTCGCACTGATCGTAGAGCGCCGTTAACGCCTGGACCAGGGAAATGCCGGCCTCGATCATCGTGGAAAGTTGCCGGGTGAAAAGAACGAGGTCCGTTTCCTTTACCGACCAGGTTTTCTTGCGGGTTTTGTTAGCAGCGGCTTTTTTCTGAAGAGAAAGCACCATGAGCCCGCGACTCATCAGGCTGGTGACGGCGTTGTCTTCGTTAAGAGCGTCTTGGATGCCGGAAACGATCTTGCCGGAGGCATCCCGGGCTTGGTAGGAGAAGGTGATCATAATATGGTAATTACAATTGGTATAGCATCTATAATGCCAAACCGGCCGACCGGGCCAACGAACCGTCTTGAGGATCGCCAGCCCAGACACGATCATGCCGGTCAATGGCCCTCGCCCAGGAAGTTGAACCGATCGTTTCAGGTATCTCCATCTGGCAGGTTTACGAGCCCGCCGTTAAGGCCGAGTTGTTTTCAACAGCGCTGACGACGGACTCGGGCGCCTATCTGGTCGATCCGATCCCGCTTGCGGCCGATGCTTTTGCGGGCCTGCGCTCGCCCGGCGAGACCATCGGGATTTTCGTCACAAACGCGAACCACGGTCGAGCGGCAGCAGTGTTTTCCAGGGAGTTCTCCGTTCCAACTTATGTGCATCACTCGCTTGGCGAGACGACTGAGTTTGCCGGAGCGATCGGCGTGCGCGATGGGAAGACCCTCGCCGGAGGACTGACTGCGATCGCCATCGACGGCGGGGCCGCGGGAGAGATGGCGCTGCATTGTTTTCAGGATGGGGGCACGATAGTGGTGGGCGATGCGCTGATTAACTTCGAGCCGCACGGCTTTGGCCTGCTCCCCTCGAAATATTGCCTGGACGCGAAGCTGATGCGTCGCTCGTTGAGCAAGCTGTTAGACTACTCTTTTGAGCGCATCTTCTTTGCGCACGGGACACCGATTCTCTCCGGAGGGCGCGCGCGGCTGGAGCAGCTTCTCGCCCGCGATCAATAAAACCGACCGATGACTGCTTCCAGCACCGATGCCGTTGCGCAATCCAATCCCGTCACCCGTTTTCTCCGGCTGGTCCGTTTCTCCCACACAATTTTCGCTCTGCCTTTTGCATTGGGGGCGCTGCTCGTCGCGGCCAACGGGCGCCCGGCCCCGCGCACCTTGCTCCTCGTGCTCGCCTGCATGGTTCTCGCGCGCACGGCTGCCATGCTCTTCAACCGTCTGAGCGATTGGACGCTGGACCAGACGAATCCCCGCACGGCGACTCGACACCGGCTCGTGCGAAAGTCCGCGGCGTGGACACTTCTCACGGTCAGCGCGGTTGGATTTCTGATCGCCAGTGCGGCCATTAACCGAACCACAGCTCTCCTCGCACCAGCCGCGCTCGCCATTATCTTTTTCTATTCCCTGACAAAACGATTCACGAGCGCCACGCACTTCTTTCTCGGGCTCGCGCTAGCGGTCGCACCGGCCGGCGCCTGGGTCGCGCAAACGGGTCGTCTGGATTTTCCGCCATTGGTGCTGGGTGCGGGAGTCGTCTGTTGGGTGGCAGGGTTCGATTTGATTTACGCGACGCAGGATGTGGATTTCGACCGGCACGAAGGACTGCGCTCTTTGGTCGTGCGGCTGGGAGTGGCTCAGAGTTTGCGGCTGGCGCAATGGCTCCACGTCATCATGTTCCTCGCCCTGATTGCCTTTGGTTACGCGGCGAACCTCGGGGCGATCTATTACGCGGCGATGCCTCTGATTTCGGCCGCCTTACTCTACGAACATCGTTGCGCGCGGACGCTCGACCTCGCCGCAATCAATCGCGCGTTCTTCCAGAGCAACGCCTTCGTCAGCGCGATCTTTCTCCTGGCTGTGGCCCTGGATCGCTGGTGTTAAATCACGGTTCCAGCTGGGCGATGCGTTGCGCGTGCCGCCCGCCCTCGAAAGCGGTCGTCAACCAGACACGCACGATCGCCAAAGCCATCTCTTCCGAGATCACGCGCTGACCCATCGAGAGCACGTTCGCGTCATTATGCTGGCGGGATAAGCGCGCGGTCTCTTCATTCCAGCAGAGCGCGCAGCGCACGCCGCGCACTTTGTTGGCCGCGATGGCCTCGCCGTTCCCGGAGCCGCCAAAAACAATTCCGCGCTCGCATTCTCCTTTTGCCACAGACTCGGCGGCCGGGCGAATAAAGAGGGGATAATCGACCGTTTCCTCGCTGAATGTTCCGAAATCCTTTACCTCATGGCCCAGTTGGCCCAGCAGTTCCTTCACCTTTTCTTTGTAACGGAAGCCGGCGTGATCAGTTCCTAGCGAGATTTTCATCTGGAGCGTTCTAATCCCGAGCACGCCGGAGTGTCGAGCGAAAGCGTCTAGCTGCCCCGCAGCTCCGCGAGTTGCTTCCAGATTTCGCGTTCGCGCTCCGTTAATTTCTTCGGCACCTGAATTTGCGGCAGAACAAACAAGTCGCCTCGGGTGTCGGACGCTGTCGGAAGTCCGTGGCCGCGCAGCCGAAACCGTTGTCCGGGCTGGGTTCCCGCCGGCAATTTCAACCGCACGCTCCCTTCCAGTGTCGGCACTTGCAACTCGCTCCCCAGCACGGCCTGCCACGGTTCGACTTTCACTTCGTGGATCAAATCGCTGCCTTCGACCGTAAAGTCGGGATGCCGCGCGAGTCGCACCCGCAGAAATAAATCGCCGCTTTTCCCGCCGTGCGCGCCGGCTTCGCCCTGACCGGCGAGGCGAATGCGTTGTCCTTCGTGGACGCCGCGCGGAATTTTTACCTGATAACTCTCGACTTTGTTCGATGTGCTGCGACGCAGCGAAACGGTTCGCTTCGATCCGTGTAGTGCCTCCTCCAGCGTCACCATGATGTCGGCTTCCACGTCGCTGCCGCGTTCGGCGCTGGTGGGCCGGCGTCCAAAAGAACCGCCACCGAAACCAGTCTGTCCGCGACCGCCTCCGAAAAATGCTTCGAAGAAATCGCTGAATCCCGTTCCACCGAATTCGAATTCCACGCCGCCATCGCCGGTCCCGTAACGCTGGAATCCTCCTCCCCCTCGGCCCGAATCCCAACCCGGCGGCGGCTGAAATCCTCCCGGCTGATTCCAATTCGCGCCCAGCTCGTCGTACTTCTTGCGCTTCTCCGGATCGCCCAGGACTTCGTAGGCCTCGTTGATCTGCTTGAATTTTTCTTCGGCGGTCGCCTTGTCCTTCGCCACGTCCGGGTGGTGTTTGCGCGCGAGCTTCCGGAATGCGCTCTTGATCTCCTCATCGCTCGCACTCTTCGCGACACCCAGCGTCTCGTAATAATCCCGGAATTGAACAGCCATTCTCCCGCGAGTTTCTGCGCGGCTGCCGACATACGCAACTAGTCACACACGCGTTCGAAAAGAAATGTAACCGGCCAGGATTTCCTTGCGTCTCCCTTTTCGTAATCAAAAAAATATGAACAAACTAAAAGTCTTCTCTTGTGTGGGCGCGCTGGCGCTCTCCGGTTTAGTCGGCATCGCGTGGGCGGCAAACGGTCCGATCGCACCTCTGCGTTTTCGGCATGCGCTCCTCGGTAAAATTGCGGAGCTCGGTCTGACCGACGCCCAGAAGCAGCAGATTCACGCCATTCTGCGCGAGACGCGGCCGGCCCTCCAGCCACTGGTAAAGCAATACGTGCAGGAGCGGCGAGCGCTCCGCAAAACGATCCACACCGCGCCCGTGAACGAGGCAGCCATTCGCGCGCAAGCGGCGCGGGTCGCGCAGATCGAAGCCGACCTCGATGTGAAACGCGCCTATGTTTCCGATCGGATTCGCGCCGTCCTCACACCGCAGCAAATTGAAAAATTGAAGGAACTCGCCGGCAGCGTCGATGAGCACGTCGACGCCGTCCTGGAACGAATCAACGAAAGGATCGCGGGACAGTAGGAGCTTCGTTGTTTAACAAGGAGCGCTCCACGCTATCTTTCTGCGTGCGCGATCTTGGCAGAGTGCTCGTTGTTTTCGGCGGCGTCATCGCGATCCTCGGCCTCGTGCTCTGGAGCGGAATCGGCGGGAGCTGGCTCGGACGCTTACCGGGCGACATTCGCATCGAACGTGGAAGCTCCAGCTTCTACTTCCCGATCGTCACCTGCATTCTCGTGAGTGTTGTGCTCACTTTGATCATGTCGCTCTTTCGCCGCTGACTGTGACCGCGGTTGCAATGAGCCGGCCGTCGCATAGACAGCAACTATTAGATCAACATGTCGCGCGCCTGCTGCAATGCCGGCGATGTCCGCGCATGATGCTGCCACCCGTTTCAGGCGGACCCGTTCTCAGCAAAGTGATGCTAATCGGTCAGGCGCCTGGCGTGAAGGAACCGGTCCTCGGCAAGCCATTCGCATGGACCGCGGGCCGGACTCTATTCGGTTGGTTTGAGGAATTTTGTCGCCGGACTGAGATCGAGGTGCGCTCTGAGATTTACTTCGCCGCGGTCTGCCGCTGCTTCCCCGGCAAAACTCCCGCAGGCGGTGACCGCGTTCCCGCGCCGGATGAAATTCGGAATTGCTCGACGTGGATGAATGACGAAATCGATCTCCTGCGGCCACACCTTGTCATTCCAGTTGGCAAACTCGCGATCTCGCAATTTATCGCCTTCGCCAAATTGGAAGAAGTCGTCGGGCGCGCCTTCACGATGCGCCGCCAACGCTGCGCCTTTGACCTCATCCCGCTTCCGCATCCGTCCGGTGCTTCACCGTGGCACCGTATTCCGCCAGGAATCGGATTACTCCGCAAAGCTATGCGCTTGATTGCGCGGCATCCGGCGATTTGCCGCTCATCGGTGCGGCGGTCATAGACCGCGGCTACAGAAACTCTTCCATTGAACGTTGGACGTTGAGCGTTGGACGTTGGACGTTTCTCCTCTTCCGCCAATGACCAGCACGAAAGTCCTAACTCGCGCCGACCTCCCCGACTCCGACAAATGGGATCTCACCCATCTTTTTAGCGACGTCGATAAATGGACCGAGGACTTGGCTTGGATCCAAAAGACATATCCGCAACTCACGGAGTGGAAGGGCCGTCTCGGTGAATCGGCCGGCACGCTCGTCAGTTGTCTGGAATTTGAGAAATCGTTCGATCAAAAAATCGAGCGTGTTTACCACTACGCTTCGCTTCAGCTGGCCGAAGACGGCGCGAGCCCGGATTACCTGGCGCGCATGGGACAACTGCAAAATTTGCTGACGAAAATCGGCGAGGCCGCGTCGTATCTCAGCCCGGAAATCCAGGCAATCCCCGACGCAACGTTCGAGCAATTCTTGAACGATCCGGTGCTGGCCGAGTGGAAAACGGCGCTGAAGAAAATACGTCGGATGAAGCCGCACGTTCTCTCGGAGCGAGAGGAGCGCCTCCTCGCACTAGGAAGTTCCGCTCTCGACGGCTACGACGACACCTTCTCGCAGTTGACCGACGTCGACATGAAGTTCGGCGCCCTCGTCGACGAAACCGGAGCAGAGAAGCTGCTCACACAAAGTTCGTTCAGCTCTTTTCTGGTGAAGCGCGACCACGGCTTGCGCAAACGGGCCTTTCACCAATTCTACGAGGAGTTTCAGGATCATCAGTTCACCCTCGCGTCGTCACTCGCCTATTCCGTGAAGGCCGATGTCTTCCGCGCGCGCGCCCGAAATTATCCCTCTGCTCTCGAAGAGTCGCTCTTCCGCGACGATGTTCCCGCCGCGGTTTACGAAGGACTCATCGCCGCGGTGCGACAGAATCTTGCGCCGCTCTTTCGCTATTACGAATTGCGCCGGCGCGTCCTCGGTTTGGACGAGCTGCACCATTACGACACTTATGTCCCGCTCGTTCCCCAGATCGAATCACACGTCACCTTCGATGAAGCGATCGGCAAAGTGGTGACGGCCTTGGATCCCTTAGGCCCGGAATATACCACGGCGCTCGGTGAAGGTCTGCGCGGCCGCTGGTGCGATCGTTACGAGACAAAAGGCAAGCGGAGTGGCGCCTTCTCCTCCGGCAGTTTCGCCGCGCCGCCCTACATCTTGATGAATTACAAGAGCGACGTCTTCTCCGATGTCTACACTCTCGCGCACGAAGCCGGGCATTCGATGCACACCTGGTTCGCGCAAAGATCGCAGGCCTTCCAGGATTACGATTACCCGATTTTCCTGGCCGAAGTTGCCTCCACTTTCAACGAAGAGCTTTTGACCCATCATCTTCTCGAGACCACGAGCGACCGAAAGATGCGCGCTTATATCATCAACCGGCAGATCGACGATTTGCGGGGCACGCTCTTTCGCCAAACGATGTTTGCCGAGTTTGAAAAGATCATCCACGCCATCGAAGAGCGCGGCGACGCCTTGACGCTCGACGTTTTCAAAACCGAATACCGTGGCTTGCTCCGGGCCTATTTCGGCGACGGCGTGGTGCTCGATCCGCAGCTCGATCTCGAGTGTCTGCGGATCCCGCACTTCTATCACGCGTTTTACGTTTACAAATACGCCACCGGGATTTCGGCCGCGGTGGCGCTGGCGGAGCGGGTCCTCGCGCAAACCCCGGGCAGCGTCGAAGCGTACCTCAATTTCCTGAAATCAGGCGGCTCCCGGTTCCCACTCGAGACCTTGCAGGCGGCTGGCGTCGACATGACCACTCCGGCCCCGATCGAGAGCACCCTTCGCCTCTTCGAACGACGACTGACTGAGCTCGAAGAGCTTCTCCTGTAGCGCGATCTGCGTCCGTCGTGTTTTGGCGACACCGCGGCTCGAAACTCAGTTAGACCCGCAACCCCCTTGGCAAGCGATTTGCTAAATAGAAACCCGTGCAGTTTGAATGGCAATTGCAGGCCGCCTGCGGCTACGCAGAGCTGGGCATGACGCGAGAATCGCTCGCCGAACTCGATGCCATCTCCCCGCGCTTCCAAAACCGTCCTGAAGTTCTTCAGCTTCGCCTTTATCATTTGATGCGGAAAAAACAGTGGACCCTCGCCCTTCGCGTTAGCCAAAAACTTTGTCGCGCCGCGCCCGATGCCGGCGCGGGATACTTGCACGCGGGGTTTTGCCTGCATCAACTCGGCAAAACCGCGGAAGCAAAACATCTCCTGATCACCGGCCCGGTCGCACTTCTCAAGGAGCCCATTTATTACTACAACATGGGTTGTTACGAAGCGCTCCTTGGCAACGTCCGCGATGCGCAGGCGAATTTGCAGATCAGCTTCAAAATGGACAGCTCCTTCCGCGATCTCGCCAAAAAGGATCCGGACCTCAAAGCACTCCACGCGGTGATTTGACAAGGAGGGGCGATTTCCAAAATCGCCCCCGTCTAAGACGGCGATTGAAAATCGCCGCTCCTTGTTTCAGCAAATCGCGCGAGCCATTTCGCTCTCGTAGAGGATGAACTGGTGCGGGCGCAACTTCGCTTTATCTGGATTTCGACGGATGTACTTCACGCAATTCGCGAAGTGTTTCTCATCACGTACCAGCCGATCAAAGTAATCGCGTTGCCATAGGCTCCCTGATCGGGCGAGGAGTTTATTGATCTCGCGCGCGGTAAAACGTTTCCAACTCTGAATCAATTTCTCGAGTGGCCATTCTGGATTCTGCACGAAGAGCGCGTGGACATGATTCGGCATCACCACCGCCGAGACCATGATGACACGCTCACCTTCAAAATGCCGAAGCGTTTCGGCGACCACCTCCGCACACTCGTGCCGGCGCAGCACACACGCGCCGTGTCCCTCATCAAGCCACCGTTCGATGGCGCCGGAGAAATGTTGATGATACTCCCGCTCGATTTCGAAACTCCAGGGCTCGGGATGGACGCGTAACCAGTTCTCCAGTTCGTCTTCCCATTGGTCACGTAAGTGTGCCGGGACCGAATCCGCCAGCCGGAACGTGATGAAGTAGACCGCACCCTCTTGTTGCCAGTGCGGGAGACGATTTTTGCCGAATGTCAGCGGACGGATTGAAGAAGCGCAGCTCGCTCATTTGGGGGAAACCTGAACGCAGAATTCTATCCAAGGCGCTGCACGTTTGGAAGCTCCAAGGAGCGGCGATTTCCAAATCGCCGTCTTAAAGCAGGGCGGTTTGGAAATCGTTCCTCCTTGGTGACAACCCGCGCCGACCGCTCGACTGTCACTGATGCAACTCGCGGCCGACGAGCTCCGTCATCGCCTGAACCCTCTCTTCCAGGAAAACTTCACGCGTAATGGCGAACTCGGCGCCGCAATTTCCGTTTGGCAAAATGGAAAATTGATCCTCGATCTGCACGGCGGGTTTCGCGATTCGAAACGCGAGACGCCGTGGACACCCGACACCATCGTCCTTGTCTGGTCCGCGACCAAAGGCTTGGCCAGCGCATGTCTACTCCACCTCTTGCACGGGCGTGGCTTGGAACTAACGCGCCGCGTGGCCGAGTTTTGGCCCGAGTTTGCGCAAGCCAGCAAAAGCGAAATCACCATCGCGCAATTGCTCTCCCACCAAGCCGGCTTGTGCGCGCTCGACGATCCGGTGGATGTCCTCGATTATCCCGCGGTCATCGCGGCCTTGGAAAAGCAGGCGCCGCTCTGGCCGCCCGGCGCCGCGCACGGTTATCACGCGCGCACCTTCGGATTCCTCGTCGATGAACTCGTGCGCCGGCTTTCCGGAAACACCGTGAGCGAGTCCTGGCGGAAAACGTTCGGCGATCCACTCGATCTGGATATCTGGATTGGCCTGCCCGAATCGGAAGAAGATCGCGTCGCCACCACTTATGCGGCGAGGGCCGGCGGGACGGCGACGCCGGCGGAATTTTATCGCGATCTCGCCACGCCCGGGACACTCGCCCGCAAGACGTTCACCTCTCCGCGCGGGCTCCATGCCGTGAGCGCGATGAACAACCGGGAAAACCGCGCCCTGCCGATCGTTTCGTTCGGTGGAATCGGCAGCGCGTCATCGCTGGCAAAATTCTATGGAATGCTCGCAAACGGCGGAGAGCTGGACGGGCGTCGCTTCTTCGCGCGCGAAACCATCGCGCAAATGACGACGACGCTCGCGTCCGGCATCGATCGCGTGTTTCAAATCCCGACCGCGTTTTCAGCGGGCTTCATGAAAGATCCGCCGGATTCTTCGCGGCGACTTTTCGGTCCGTCGCCTCTCGCTTTTGGCCATCCGGGCGCGGGCGGCAGTCATGCTTTTGCCGATCCTGAAAACGGGATCTCGTTCGCGTATGTCATGAACCAGATGGAGCAATCGCTCTTACCTAACGAAAAGTCGCTGAGGTTGGTCGATGCGATTTATCGGTAGGGCGACGCTCTGCGGAGCCGAAACGCGACAGCACTGACTCGACAGAGTCTCGCCCTACCATCAATTCCCAATCACTGTGACGACAATCTTCCGCCGATTCGCTTCCTCCTGGGTTCGCTTCGCACCCTTTTTTAAATAGGCGCTGCTCTCTTGCGGCCGCGCGCGCCGCACAAGGGAGGCAGTGCTGACCGTTCATCGTGCTGCCGGTTGCTTACAGATCATACCCCGCATAGCACAGATCGAAGCTCTTATTGCACAACGGGAAATCTGAGATTCCGTTTTCGCGGACAGCCAGAGCGACACCAGTCCAATTGTGAAACGAGGGATCTTTGATGAATACCTTCGAAAGGTTGCTGTTAGCATCTGTTATCATGATGTGGGCTACTTCGCCGCGATGGCCTTCGGTGAGCGCGATAACGAACGAATTTTTCGCCAGTTCTTTCAGCGAATTTTTCGGCTTCGAGGCGGGAAGATTCTCTATCTGTTCCACGAGAAACTGGACCGAATTGCGGATTTCCACCGCGCGGAGCTTGGCCCGCGCATAGACGTCGCCGGAATCAAGTGTCGGCGACACGACGGACGAATAACGGTAGATGCCGTAGGGAAAATCGGCGCGCACATCGCACGGGATGCCGCTTGCCCGCGCGGCCAAACCGACCAGGCCGGCCGCACGCGCCTGCTCTTCAATGACCACACCGGTTTCTTCCAATCGCGCAAGCGCCGACGGCGAATTGAAGAGAAGCGCTTCAATGTCGGAGAATTTCGTGATCACCTCGTCGAGAACACGGCGAACGTTCTCTATCAAGGCCGAATCGAGATCGAAACGGACGCCACCCGGGATGATCCAGCCGCGTCCGAACCGGCTGCCGCAAATTTCGGCGATGAGATTGATGACACCAGTGCGCAGCGCGCCGAAAGCCGCTGCCGGCATGGCAAAGCCGATGTCGGTCGCGATGCCGCTAAGCGTAGACAAATGCATCGCCACTCGCTCCAGTTCGGCAGCCACGCCACGTATTGCCTGTTCGCGGAGCGAGACTGACATCCCGCCGAGCGCCTCTAATCCCGAGCAGAAGGCAGTGGTATTTGCGATGACGGAGTCGCCGGCAATCGATTCGACGAGCACGAGCTGCTGCGAGAGCTTTTGTCGCGGCAGAAGCTCGGTCACGCCGCGATGCTGATAGCCAAGCTGAATTTCCAAGTGAAGGATTTCCTCGCCGTGGCATTGAAATCGAAAGTGACCAGGTTCGATAACACCGGTATGGACGGGACCGACGCCAACCTCGTGAACTTCTTCACCTTCGACGCTGTAAAATGCATAGGGCGCACCGTTTTTTCGCCAGCGATTTAACGAGCGCACGGGTCGCAGCCACGGATGCCCGTCGGGCTCGATCCCGGTCTGCTCGTAGAGTTCACACTCGAAATAGTCCATGCATGGGAAGTCGGCCGAGAGCGAGGGATAGGCGCGGCGGTCTTTGAGGAAGAAAACCGTGTTCGTGAGGCAAAGCCGGCCGGCGGAGCGGCCAGTGAGAATGGTCCACACACGCTGGCAGTCATCCGTCTCCTGACTGAACAGGGCGACGGGGCGCGCGCCGCTTGCCAGCAGCTCCCGCGTCGCGGCGAGCCATTCATCGACACTGAACCACCGTTCCTCATCGAAACGGATCAACTCCAGTGGCTTTATCTCCCGCCAGGTCATTGTTGAAAGCCCAACCCGCTGACAATAGTACGTAACGAATCGAACAGTGCCGCGGGCTGGAAGAGCGCCAGCGGCACGGAGATTACCATCGCGTAAAGACCGAGCGCGTGAGAAAGGTTCAATCCTTCGCTGCTCTGGCCAGCGGGCTGCAGCGCCTCACCTGGCGTTTGCAGCATTCGCAGCACAGAACGGCTCATGCCGATGAAAATCACCATGAGCATTACGAGAAACACCAAGAGCGGGAGCCATTGCGCGCAGTGGACCATCTCGCGCAAAACAAACAGCTCACTGAAAAACATTCCGAACGGCGGTGTGCCGACGATATAGAAAAACGCGAGGCCCCAGACAAAGCCAGTCCACGGAAGGCGGCGCGTCAACGCGGTGACCGACTCGATTTCGCGCGAGCCGTAGCTGCGGTGGATGTTACCGGCCATGAAAAAGAGCGCAGCTTTTCCAAGTGAATTGAACAACAAATGGAGCAGCGCGCCAAGCAACGCCAGACCACCGATGCCGATGCCAAGGACGATGATGCCGAGATGCTCGACGCTGGAGTAGGCAAGGAGCCGTTTGTAATTCCGGTTGCGCCACATGAAAACGGCGGCAATGCCTAACGAGAGAAGGCCGGCGATGATCAGGAGCTTTTGGGCAAATGGCCGGACGGAGGTCGGAGCGACGACTTGGTAAAAACGCAAAAGCGCGAGCACAGCCGTGCTGCGCAGCGAGCCCGCCATGAGCGCGGCGACGGGCGCGGGGGCGTTGGAAGTCGCATCCACGTCTCCGGGATGCATCGGCGCCAGGCCGATCTTGGCACTCAGCCCGACCAGCGCGAAAATGAAGCTTGCCTTGAGCCAAAGCGGATTGAGCAGCGGCGCGGCTTCGGCCATTCGAGTGACGACGAACGCCGTGTAATCAACGACGCCGTGCGCCGAAACGCCGAGAAACACCACGCCGACAAACAGGAAAACCAGTCCGATCGAAACGAGGAATAAGTATTTCCAGACGGCTTCGAGCGATTCCTTCGTGCGGTAGAAATACATGAGCGGCACGAGGCTGAATGTCGTCAGTTCCATCACGACCCACAGCAGCGCGAATTGCTGGACGACGAGCACGAGGGTGTTCGCCAGCAGGTAGAAATTGAGCGCGGGATAAAACAGGCGCTTCGAGCGGTCATACGTCGGCCCCTCCATCCGTCGTAGAAAGCCCGGCGAGTAGAGCGCCACGAGGACGAACGTATGCGAGAGGATGGTGAGAAAAAACGCGGCGAGCGGA
Organism: Spartobacteria bacterium; assembly: GCA_003167555.1. Lineage (GTDB taxonomy): Bacteria > Verrucomicrobiota > Verrucomicrobiia > Chthoniobacterales > UBA10450 > AV80. Next base: position 516,922 of record PMSN01000011.1, on the reverse strand, counting down.
TCGACGGCCAGCCACGATCCCGCGGGAAACGGATTGTTCCGCGTCGCGAGGCAATAGAGCGACGCGACCAAATGCGCAATTCCCACGAGCAAAGTGACGCGATGATTGAGGCGCGCCGAGCGGCTGCGCGCGGCCAGAATTGTCGCGAGCAGCGGGAGGATAAGGAGCGCGAGAATCGTCAGCATCGGCCTAATCCCGCAGTCCGGTCAGTTCGTCGCTACCGCCTTCGGGGAAGTGCGTCTTGAGGTGGTTCATTGCGATGCCCATGAGGAAAATGAGGACGAACAAGTCGAGGAATCCGGCCAGCTCGATCGTCCACGGCATCTCGGCCCGAACGCCGAGGCCGAGCAGGAACAAGCCGTTTTCGATGATGAGAAATCCAACGACGTGTGCGAGCAGCAGCCGGCGGCGCACGATCAAAAGCCCGCCCGCTGCCATGCCTGCGATGGCCGCCCCGAGAGGCACCACGTTCACCGGCGTCAGGCGCGACAGTTGATGCGAGAGGACGAACGCGCCGACGATCACAGCGGCCATCTGGATGAGGAAACCGGGATGGTAGCGGCGCGTATTGTCGCCGTGGCGCATGTCGAGATCGCGCATGATTTTCACGATGTAGGTCGGGATAAGAAACGTGCGAACCAGCAACACTCCCGCCGCGACCGCGACGTGCGACCATGCGAAGTCGTGAAAAAACGCCAGCGTGTGAACGCCCGCGACCAGCACGCCTTGCAGCACAAGGATCAGCACATAAGCCGAGAGCCGCGTCGTGACGGCGAGGTAGATCAGCGTGAGACAAAACAGGATGGCGAGCGCGTTGATCATGGTTGGCGGGAGAAGGTGAAGATGAGGATGTTCAGGACGCCGATCGCGGTGGCGAAGAGGAGAAACTGCGGCACGAGCACGAGGCGGAAGCGGGCCATGAGCGTTTCGATCAAGGCGAGCGCCGCAGCCAGCGCCACGAGCGTCGCGCCAAAGACGAGCAAGCCGAGCGCAGGCCCCAGGACGCCGAACGGATTGAGCAGCAGCGCGGCGAGCGTGGCGTAGAGCAGCAGTTTGAGCGACGCGGCGTATTGGTAGAGCATCAGGTCAAAGCCCGACGCGTCGAGGATCATGACCTCGTGGATCATCGTCAGTTCGAGGTGCGTGTTCGGATCGTCCACCGGCATTCGCGAGCACTCGGCCATCATCAGGAAAAAGAGCGAGAGCATGCCGACGGAAACGAAGACGACAAAGAGCGGATCGCCCCACGAGATTCCGGCGAGGATCGTCTCGAACGAATACTGGCGCGTGACGATGGCGAGGCTGCCGATCGTGAAAAAGAAAATCGGCTCGGCGAAAACCGCGAACCGCGCCTCGCGGCTGGCGCCCATCCCTTCAAAGCTGCTGGCCACATCGAGGGCGGCGAGGATTTGAAAAAAGCGCCCGAGCGCGAGCAGGTAAGCGAACAGGATGATGTCGCCGGAAAAGGAAACCGCCGCCGGTCGCCCGAGAGGCAGAAGCAGCGTGGCGAACGCGACCGTGCTCCAGACGATCACCGGCGCGAGGCGGGAGATGAATCCGGCGCTCGTGCTATAGACGGTTTCTTTGCGTGCGAGCCGCAGCAGTTCGGAGTAAGGCTGAAAAACGGCCGGGCCGAAACGGCCCGAGAGTCGGGCTTTCAGCTTGTTGACGATGCCGGCGAGCAGTGGCGCGCTCGCGAGAAAGAGCGCCCACGCCAGCCAGGAAAGAGGATCGGGGTTCACCATACGAGCGCGCAGAGCAGGTAAAAGAGAACGGCACCGAACGTGTAGAGGACGTAGTGGCGGATGTTGCCGCTTTGAATCCACCGGAACGCGCCGAGCAAACGGCCGATGGCGTGATTGAGCGCGAGCCAGGAATTTTCCATCCGGTCGTGGCAGTGCGAGCGAAACCCACTCGCGATCGGCACGATGCTGAGGAGCGGTTTCCAATGCACGGTGAGAGCGAGCATCGGGCGGCCGAGTTTCACCAATTCCTCGGCGAAACCGGATGCGGTGTATTGCATGCGCGGAGTCACCGCCGCATAGCCGCAGCCCCAAGTCTCGCGGAGGCGCACGCCGGCTCTGCGTTGCAGCCAGAATTTCCCGACATAGACCGCGGCCACGAGCGCCAGGAACAGCGCGAACACCATCTGCAATTGCCCGAGCGGCGACGCCCACCCGGCGGGCGCTTGCGCGGTGCTGGCGAGTTCGCCGAGCGCGGGCGCGATGAGACGCAATCCGGTTTGCGGAAAAATGCCGATTACGGCGCAGAGGCCCGCCAGTCCAAGCAGGGCGACCGAGGACAAAAGCGGTTCCCTTTGCCGGCTCGGAGCCGCGCCGGAGCGGTTCGCACCGAGGAAGACGATGCCGTAGAGCTTCGTGAAACAGGCCACAGCCAGCCCGCCCATGAAGGCAAGTCCGACTGCTGAAAACAGCAGGACCAGTGGCGCGTAACCGCGCAGCAGATCGCCCGCGCGGAAAAAGCTTTTGTAGATGAGGAACTCGCTCACGAATCCGTTGAATGGCGGCAGGCCGCAGATTGAGATTGCGCCGACGAGGAACGCGACAGCCGTCAGCGGAATCACGCGGGCGAACCCGCCCATTTTTTCGATGTCACCGCTATGCGCTTGCCAATAGACATTGCCCGCGCCGAAGAACAGCAGTCCTTTGAAAATCGCGTGGTTGAGTGTGTGAAGCAGCGCGCCGGCAAACCCGAGCACGACAAGCTCAGGCAACCCGTAGCGCCGGCCCAGCCAGGCTATGGAGAGGCCAAGCCCGATGATGCCGATATTTTCGACCGAGTGGTAGGCAAGCAGTTTTTTGATGTCGTGCTGCGCCAGTGCATACCAGACACCTAGCACGGCCGAGATGAGCGACACCGCGAGCAATCCCCATCCGTAAGCGGCGTCAAGCGCCGGCAGGATCATCATCAGCCGCGCGATGCCATAGATGCCAGTCTTGATGTTGATGGCCGAGAGCAGGCCCGACACATGCGCGGGCGCGGCGGGATGCGCGTTCGGCAACCAGACGTGAAACGGCATGAAGCCGGCTTTGATTCCGAAACCGGCGAAGCCAGTCAGCAGGACGAGCGCGAGCGTTTTGGGATCATAGGCCGCGTGGCGCGCGAAATCGTCAAAGTTCCAACTACCCGTCAGTTCGTGCAGCGTCAGAAAGCAGACACAAAGCAATAGTACGCTTGCATGGGTCGCCACGAAATACCAAAAACCGCCGCGACGGACTTCCTCTTTGTCTTTGTCGAAGACGATGGAGAAGTAAGCGCCGATTGCCATGAGTTCCCACACGATGAGGAAGACGAGCGCGTTGTGAGCAACGGCCACAAGCTGGAGGGAAAGAATTAACAGCGTGAAAAACCACAGGTGCCCGCGCAGGGAGAGGCCGCGCTCGATGTAATGGCGCAGATAGCCGATCGCGTAGAGGCTCCCTGCGAGCGAGAGCAGTTGAAACGTGAAGAGAAAAAACAGCGAAAGCCCATCGAACCCGATCACAACAGGCCCCGCGGCCGGGAGTTCAAAGCGGTATTCGACGCGCTGATACACCAGCAACGCGCTCAACGAAAAAACCAGCCCGCAGAGGAGCGCGGCTGCATTGAGCAAATTGGCCGCAACATTGAGCCGGCGGCTGTCGCGAACCCACGCGGGCAGAATGAGGTTCAGTCCGTGCAAGAGCAGACCGCTGACAAACAGCGCGATCATTTGGAACTTTTTCCCTTCGGCGCCGCACGCTCGATCCATTCAATAATTGCTTCCGGTTTTGCTCGCTCCCGCAGCAGCTTTACGAACTCCGGCTTGCGGAAAAGGAACGCGAGTCGCGCGAGCAATTCCAAATGCTGCCTGGGCGTTAGGCTGAGGAGCAGAAACAGCGTGTGAACTGGCTTGCCGTCGAGTGCGCCCATGTCGATCGGCTCGCGTGTGAAGAAGATGCCGAGTGTCGGTCTCGCCACATTGACCACCACGGGAACTCGCAGATGCGGAACCGCCAGACCGTCGCCCAGCGCCGTGGTCATGAGCTTCTCGCGACTGATGAGTAAATCGTAAATCAGATCCTTGTCCGCTTCCGGCGGGAGTTGAAATACATTCAGCGCCGCGCGCAACACCTCTCCAAACGTCCTGCCTGGCACGTCAAAGTGGAAGCGATCCGGCGCGAAGAGCTCGGCGAGTGGAGGCAAGCCGGCGGGCTCTATTTCCTCAACCGCGAAGGCCAGTGGATGCCCGCGACCCAGCGCCCATTCGAGAATGGCTTGCCGGTTGAAAAGCAACCGGTCTTGCACGTCGAGATGAGGCAGCTTGCCGGCACGCGCCAACTCGCGAACCTCCCTTTCAGGAAGGTTGAGGAGATTGGCGACTTCGGTTGCGTTGAGTTCCATAGGATCGTGAGAAATCCGGCGCTGCTAATCACCGCAGGCTCTCCACCGGCCGCTCGATCTTACGCAGATAAGTCAGCAGCCCGTGGAGAAACGTAAGCGGATGCGGCGGGCATCCAGGGATGTAGAGATCGACCTTGTGCTTTTGGATGAACTCGCGCGCCAGCTGGTCGGAGCCTTGAAAAATTCCGCCGCTGACTGCGCACGCCCCAAAAAGAATCAGCAGCTTCGGCCCGGGCACAGCTTCGTAGGTTGCTTCTAGCGCGTGCGCCATGCCGCGGGTAATCGTTCCCGAAAGGACAATGCCATCCGCATGCCGCGGTGAAGCGACGAATTCGATGCCGAAGCGACCCATGTCGAAGTTCACGTTACCGAGCGCGTTCAGTTCAAGCTCGCACCCGTTGCATCCACCAGCCGAGACCGAGCGCAACTTAAGCGATCGGCCGAACAAGCGGTGAATTTCCCGCGAGCAAGCGTCCGGTGCGACATCGCGGTCTTCACGCAGAAGTAATCCCTCGCGTGAAGTCGCAGCCATTTTGTAATTATTCGTGTACGTGATAGCGCCTTCGGGACATGCCTCCACGCAGAGCGGACAAAACACGCAGGCGCCGAGATCAATCGTCAACGGGTTCGCTGAGATCGCAGCTGTCGGACAGACCTCAACGCACACCACGCAGCCGTCTGGACAACGCGAAGAATCGATCGCCGGTTTGCCACGAAACCGCGCCGGAGTCGCCGCCGCCGCGATGTCGGTGACGACCGGCTGACCTTCCGCTCGCCTCACCTTCAATGCCCTCGGCTGCCACAGCTTCATCGGGCAAAAGAAGGTAGCGCTTGTCCATACGCGGAGTCGTCGCGTTGATCCCGGCTCGCGCTGCTGGTCGCGATAACTGGTTCCAGAATCCGCATAAGTTCGCAATAGCCCACCGGTGTTATCAGGATCGACGAAGCACCTAGCGACTCGTAGGTGGATCGTTGCTCGGGCGAGAGCTGCGGCGCCGTGACGGCAATTCGGCCCGCATAATGGATCGAACGCAATGTCTGCAATAATTCCACGCCATCCATATCAGGCAGCCAGTCTGCAACAACAAGCAGATCGTAGCCACTTGGCTTCTGCCGAATCAGGGAAAGCGCCTCGCCGCCGGTGGCAGCAGCCGCTACTTCGCATCCGACGTCGGAAAGGAACCAACACACGAAGTCACGAAAGTAAGGATTACTATCGATGCAAAAGACCCGCTGGGAACTGATCCGCCTGTGCAAGTCCCGCCTCGCTTTGACGTGGCTGATCGCTTGTCGATCAACCATACAGAAGCGTGCCACAGTGTGGACATTGGACGAACATTCCAGCCAGTCGTTTTGCGCCCCCCGCCACGGTAACCTCGCCCGAGCACTCCGTGCATGCGTTCGCAAAACGTGGTGCGATGCTCCGCTTTCCCCCGGCAACGAGCTTATCGTGCATCACAAGAATATCCGGCGGCAACTTCTGCCTGAGGGAAATACGCAAAAACTCCAGCTCCGGCGGTCTTTTGCTGTAGTCGAGGGCGAGACTGTCCAAGTCACGCGGCGTTCGCACTAGCTCACTTCGATCGGGCTGGAATCCCGAGCCTTTCACATCGCCAACTTGCCGGCTCGAGCTTGATTTGGTCATGTTGCCGCGCGGACTTTTGGGGGTCGCGTCCGCCGATGGGTCCGAGCAACATCGCGTTTCAATTGAATTTTTTTTCGACTGCCGGGGACGGCGTTGCCGGAGCCGTTGGCCGGTTCTTCTTCCGCCAAATACACAAAGGCGCCGCAGTTCACACAAACATTCAGGGTCTCGCTTGTTCGACGGAGGTTCGCCAGATTCCCGCTCGGAAAGGCGAGATGACAACTGCCGCAAACTCCGCGTGTGACCGGTGCAACACTTCGCTTACCGCGGGATTTAAGGTGATCGTAATGAAGAAGGATTGAAGTAGGAATAAGCTCTCGGAGGGAATTGACCCGTTCCGCAGCCGCGATCCCTGAATGCGCTGGGTTCACCTTTAAACGCCCGGCCGATGTCTCTAGCTCCGATAACTCACGAAGCCAGGTCGCGACCTTTTTAGACTGGGTACCATTGTTAGATCTTACCATTTTTTGTTTTCCTCTCTGAATTCGGCGATTGAAAGCAAGTCGTGCATCGACCCGTGGGTGTACGTTTATTTATGCCAGCTTCCCCACCGCGTTTTTTTTCGAGCCGCTGTCGCCATACCTATGAACCCTCATGCGAAACAGCCATTTAGGTTGTGCGGCGATATATTGAACGTGCTCCGTCGCGCGTCTTAATCCACAGCTTTAGATCGCCTCCGAAGAGCGCCTGCTCACAATCGTAACAGGCTGGAATTTCGTCCGCAGTTCCAGCGTAGGTGACTACGCGTGTGCCGATCGGTCTGTTCCCCAACTGGGCCGCCACATAGTGGGTATATTTTTGGAATAAAGCTTCAGAAAGCGGAACCGAGGAGTCGATTTTCTGTCGCTGAAACATATTTTCCTCAAACGGATTGAAGAGATAAAAAGCGTTGTAGCCTGCAAAGGCGAAGTCAGTCACGTTGCCGTGAATGATTTCGACATTGGTAAGCCGATGCTTTAGCGCGGCTCGTCTCGCGATCGTCACAAGGTCACTTCGCTGCTCAATACCGGTAAACCGAGCGTCTGTCAGCGCAGCAGCCACCAGACAGAATTTCCCCGGCCCACAACCGACATCCAAAACGCGAGTTCGCGGTTCGGTAACTAAAAGCTTCGTAGCCTCAACTGCTACCGTCACCGGGGTCCAATGCCGCCACGAAAGCTTTTGAACTTTAGACGGATAAATCTGGTCGAAACGCTCATCTTCAATCGAGGCGCACGGCTCTTCATCGAACTCATCGTCCAGCAAGCCTGGGTATTGGATCAGCTCGTTCACTTCAATTCGGAAGCTCCCGGACCAGACAATCGGGGCAATTCTCGAGAGGGATGTTGCATCACCTAGAGCTAACGCAGCCCCCGTGCCGCCTCCCACGGTGATCTATAAGATGCTGATTGTAAAGTCATTATCGTGTTCATTAAACGTAGTTCTTAGCAGGGTTGCAGTTTAATGTGCAACAATTGCACTTGTAGTGTACGACCTGTGCACCATCTTTCGACTGCAAATGGACGCGACCAAAATTCACATTCTCGTGCTGGACCGGGACCCAAAGTCCGCACGTATTCTCCGCGATTCTCTCGCCGCCGTTGGCTACCAAGTGACGGTTACCTCGAACGAGTCCGAAGCGCTGGCGCTTGCTGGACAGGAACTATTTAATCTCGTGGTGAAGTCGTTCGATGCTCAACGCATCGACGCTGTCGCATTGATGGACAAAATCCGGGCCATTACTCCGGACACGCAATGCATCTTTATAAGCGAGAAGGGAACGATCCGCACCGCCGTCGATTCGATTCGAAAGGGTGCTTACGACTATCTATCAAAACCGATTAATTCCCAACAGTTGATTGAGTCGGTCCGAAAGGCGCTCGATTACCAGGCCCTCGTTGCGGAGGACCAACGGTTCAAGCTGCGGCTCCGCCGGCGTTCGGAGCCCGATATCTTTGCCGGCAGCAGCGCATCGATGCAGCAGGTCAGCCAGCTCATTCAACAGATCGCTCCAACGGATGTGACCGTTCTAATTGAAGGCGAAAGTGGCACTGGGAAAGAAATCGTTGCCCGCGCTATTCATGAGAAAAGCCGCCGCAGCACGCGTCCATTTATTGCAGTGAACTGCGCCGCTCTGCCGGACAATTTGATCGAGGCCGAACTTTTCGGCCACGTCCGCGGCGCATTCACCGGCGCGATCAATGACCGACCGGGTCGGTTTCAGCTCGCGCACGGTGGCACGCTTTTCCTTGATGAAATCGGAGACCTTTCGCCCAAGGGTCAGGCAGACCTGCTTCGCGTTCTTGAGGACGGAATGTTTCGCCCAGTTGGCAGCCATAAGATGGAACGTGGCGATGTGCGCATTATCACTGCCACGAACAAAAAACTCGAAGATGAGAGTATGAGAGGAAAGTTCCGCGAAGACCTCTACTACCGACTGAACATTGTTGTCGTCAGCCTGCCGCCGCTGCGTGAGCTCATGGAAGACATCCCCGCACTCGTTGAATCGTTTACTCAGCATTTTTGCGCGAAACACCGGCGTCGACAGAAGAAGATCCATCGAGAAGTTCTCGCGCTTTTTCAGACACTTCCGTGGCCGGGAAATGTGAGGCAATTGCGGAACATCATTGAGCGTCTCGTCGTGACAATCCCGCGCGCAAAGATCGAGTTAGCGGACCTCCCGCCGGCTCTTGCGCAGAATGGGGAAACCAAGCAAGGCTTCGTCATTAAATCCGGCATGACCCTTGCCCAAGTAGAAGCGGAATTGATCCGACAGACCCTCCTCAAGGTAACCTCAAACCGTGCCGCTGCCGCCCAGACACTCGGGATCAGTCGCCGCGCATTGCAATACAAAATCCGGAGCTATGGATTGGATCAGCTGCCGAAGACGCAGGCGTCACGGACGCGCCGGCCCTGAAGCCAATCATCGAGGTCGAACAGCTTCGGCGGTGCTGGCGGGACTTCGGCAAAATGATGCGCGATAGTCTCCGAGCTCAACCGCATCAACCCGTTCTCAATTAGGAGCAAACCGCAAGACGAGGAAACCTCTGCGCCAGTTATTTCTCGCGAACGACTGGCGCCCATTGTTGAAATCTTCCTGAGGGCAAACCAGTGAAGCTCTCGGATTTCCAAGGCAAAATCGTCAACCTGAATTTCTGGGCGACGAACGCCTACGTGATAGTCGCTAAGTGACATCCGAATGTGAGACGGCATATCGTCCGGGCCTTCGTCGTTGTGTTCGAAGTACGGTTCGTTTTCCGGCACGAGCCGATCGAAATATTTCTCGAGATCGGCCCGTGCGGTCGGATCCGCACTCTCCATGAGGATGAGGCTGCAACTCGTGTGCTGAACGAAAACGGTCGCGGTGCCGGCCGCGATTCCACCGCGCGTCACGACTCCGCGAATTTCCTCCGTGATTTCATACGTGCCTTTGCTCGTGGTGCGGACAGTGAGCGGTTCGCTGTGCACGCGGAGGGACGCCATTTCGCCTGGACGCTAACGGCGGCGCCTTCTTTCCCAATTGGAGATCGAGCGGTGCTCGTCGCGACGAACGTCGAAAACCGAACTTTTGCCTTCGCTCGCCGCGGGAATCGCTGCTAGTTCAGTAATTGATGCAAGAGGATCTCGAGCGCATTCTTTTCGATGAGGCCACGATCCACCACCGTCTCGACGAGCTGGCGGAAAAAATTTCGCACGATTACCGCGACCGCGAATTGACGGTCATCGCGATCCTGAATGGCAGCGTGATCCTGATGGCCGATTTGCTGCGGCGCATTCCTTTGCCGTTGAAGTTGGATTGCCTGAGCGTCGCCAGCTATCACGGCGGAACGAAGACTACGGGCGAACTGATTTTCCGCCAGGTGTCGCTGCCCGATATCGCGGGACGGCACGTCCTCCTCCTGGATGACATTCTCGATAGCGGCGTCACCCTTGCCACGATTCGGGAGAAAATTGAAACCGCCGATCCGCAGAGCATCCGCATTTGTGTGCTGCTGGAGAAAAAGAAGACGCGTCTGCGTCAGGTCGACGCCGATTACGTGGGCTTCCAGATCGCCGACGAATTCGTCGTCGGCTACGGGCTGGATTACATGGAGCGGTATCGAAATCTTCCCTGCATCGGCGTTCTGCGAAAAGACTTGATCGCGGCGAGCGCCTGATTGCCCATGAAAGTACGCGTGCAGTTTTTCTCGCGGCTGCGGGACCTTGCCGGTGTATCGGAAATGGAGATGGACGTGCCGGATAAAACGACGGTCGCCAATTTGCTCGAGCTGGTTTACGCGCACACGCCAGTGCTGCGCGAATGGGACAAAAGCATTTTGGCCGCGGCTGGAGTTGAGTTTGTGAGCCGCAATTACGTGCTGCAACCCAACGACGACATCTCGATCATGCCGCCGGTGCAAGGCGGATAAGATACTTGGGGAGCGCAGGCTGCTAGCCTGCAGTTGCCGGCAGCTTGCCGGCAACATCTAGAGACGCAATTTGCTTTAAGGCGGGGCGAATTCGCACGAGGCGTCTCGGCAAGCTGCCGAGACGGGCAGGCTGGCAGCCTGCGCTCCCCAAAGTCTTTCAGTCGCGGAAATTCTTGAAGTTCGTGGCGACGCCGAAATCGCGGCTGCGCACAAAGGCGATGACAGCTTGTAAATCATCGCGCTTTTTTCCGGTCACGCGGATCTGGCGATCCTGAAGCTGGCTTTGCACTTTGAAGTTCTGGCCTTTGATGGCGTGAATGATTTCCTTCGCCTTGTCGCCCTCGAGCCCCTGCTGAATTTTCAGTTCCTGTCGCGCGTGACCGAGCGGCGAGATGGCCGGCTCGACCTGCTCGACATTCCGCAAATCCACGCCCCGTTTGCTTAATTTGCCGATAACGATCTCGCGCAACCCGCGCAGTCGCGACGCGTCTTCGGCGGTGAGCGTGATCTTGTCTTTCTCCGCGATGATTTCCGCGGTGCTCCCCTTGAAATCGAAGCGCGTCGCCAGTTCCTTGCGCGCTTGATTGAGCGCGTTATCAATTTCCTGCGGATCCACTTCTGAAACGATGTCGAACGAAGGCATACAATTTTAGATCTTGGATTTTCGATTTTCGATCACAGGAAGACAACTAGCGTTTAGCTTGCCGACCAACTCGAACTTCAGCCAATGCCTTTTCCATTTCTAGGTCAAGCTCGCGCCTTCATGGTGTTGGTCGCGCTTGTCATCGCTTGTTCGCTCCCGGCTTGTCATCGCACAACGAAAGAAGAAAAAGCTCTCCGCGCCGAATTGCGCGAGGCGTTGCACGAACATTCCTATGAAAGAGCGGCCGGGGTGGCGCGGCGTCTCCTGAAATTGACGCCCCAGGACAACGGAACTTGGGATCGTCTCGTCCAGGCGGAATTCGGCAGGCGCGACCTCGCGATCGTGAAACAGACTCTCGATGAATGGCAGCGCGTCGTAAAAAAGCCATCGTCAAATCTCGAGGAGTACCGGGGCGACCTCGCGGCCGCGCAGCGAGAGCCGTCGATGGCCGTGCAGTCATGGTCGAAAGTTCTCGCGGTCGACTCGAAAAACACCCGTGTTCTCGAAAAGATCGCGCGGCTCGAGAAGTCGCAACAACATTGGACGGAAGAAAACAGCGCGTGGACCGCCCACATCGCCGTCCAGGATAATGCGCTGGCGCGCATCAACCGCGCCTTGTGCGCTCGCCGCCTCCATCGCTGGCACGAAGCGCTTGAAGACTTGCATCGCGCCCAGGAACTGGCGCCGGACGATCCCGAGGTCCTGCGCGCCGGCAAACTTTTCGAGCAAGTGGAGCGGTTTCTGGCCGACATTCGCGAGCTCGATGCGGGACTGGCCCTCGCCCCGGACGATCCTGGGTTGCTGGCCGACCGGGCGCTGCTCTTTCTGCGCTGCGGAGATTTTGAGCTGGCGCTGGAGGAAAGTGAGGCCTCCGCGAAAAACGGCCCGTGGGCCATGCGGCCGAAGTTGTTTCAAGCCATCGCACTGATCGATCTCGGGCGCGCGGATGAATGCGAGAAGCTCGCGGTGCAAAAATTCATTCGCCTCGAGGCGCTCTCGCCGGAGTTCCTCGAAACGATGGGCCGGCTCGATTCCGAAATTTCTGCGGAGCGAAATAACGCGGAGCTGTACGTCGCTCGCGCGTGGCAACTGAACGAGATCGGCCAGCCGGCGCTGGCCGCGCAAGACGCCGAAACGGCGGCGGGCCTCGATTCGAAATCGGCGGGGGCCTGCGCCGAGTGGAGTTACGCGCTGACGAAACTAGGGCGCGCACAGGACGCGCTTCAGCAAATCAAGCGCGCCACGGAATTGGATCCGAATTTCGCCACGGCCTGGCAATATCGCGGGGAACTGGAAATGGAACGGGGTGAAACTTTGTCGGCGATCGATTCGCTGACGCATGCACTGGAAACAAGCCAGACGGTCGTTGCCTTGCAGAAACGCGAACAATGTTACCGTCGTCTTGGCCTTCTCGTTAAGGCCGACCAGGACCATAAGGCCTTGGAAGAACTAAACTCTAAGGTGTCCAAATAGCGCTCTAATACATCTTATCGATCCGGATGTTGCCGTTTGCCGCCTTGATTTCGAAGGTCGCCTCCGCTTCCGTGCCGATCGCAAAATTCAACGTGTGTGGTGGCTCTGCCGCCGCGCTTTTCGGTTCGAAACCATTCACGATCCAGCCGGTCGGGGCCTGCGCAGCGATGGTAGCGGACGCGTCGCTCGGGAGAATTGCCCTGATGCTCGCGTTCTCGCTCGAGGCTTTCACCGAAAATCTCTCCGAATCCCACCAATCATAGGCGAGATCGATGCGGCCATTCACAATGCTGAGATTCAAAGCGCAGAAACAATTGTGCCCAGCCAGCCAACCATTGACGAGGTGAGCGGTCGCGCTGCCTCCGCGCAACCCGTCGACTAACACTTCGCCATTCACGAGTTCAATCTGCGTTATCTTAGTCGTCTGCGGAACTATGATAATATAATCCACTGTCCCCGAGCGATCGCTTAGACTGAAACCGTTTTCCCTGGGAGGGAAAATTGTTTCGATTGCGACGCTTTTGCGCGTCGCCTTCACGTCCACGACGATTTTTGCCAGCCGCTCGGATGTATAAGCCTTCTTGATCGCCTCGACCGAAATCTCCGCGACATCCGCTCCATAGATGCGCACCGATCCATCCGTGTTGCGGATGCTCAAGGTGGCGTCGGGATCGCAGGGATACTTCTGCTCGACGATCTCCTCGACGACTTCCACTGCGCCCAGGCACGAAACGAAAGGCATCAGGCAAAGAACCAGGCCAAGCGGCCACAATGCCCGGGGGAGCACGACGTTATTCATACCGCAATGCCACCATCGGATCGACCTTCATCGCGCGGCGCGCGGGAATGTAACTGGCGAGACTTGCCGCCAGGACGAGTAATCCCACGACAGCTGCGTAGGTCAGCGTGTCCGTGGCGGGCACGCCGTAGAGCAGGGCTCCGAGCAAGCGCGTGAGGCCAAGAGAGACGAGAATTCCGAGCCCGACCCCCGCCAACACCAGAGTGAAGCTTTGCCGCAAGATCATTCGGAGCATATCAAATCGTTGAGCGCCGAGCGCCATCCGAATCCCGATCTCGTGCGTCCTCTCCGAGGTGATGTAAGCCATCACGCCGTAGAGTCCCACCATCGCGAGCGCGAGCGCCGAGCCGGCGAAGATGCCAAGCATGACCATGCTGAAGCGGCGGTTATCGAGCGAAGCGGAAACGATTTCCCGCACCGTTTGAAATTTAGCCGGCATCTCGGGATTCAACGCGCGCGCTTCCCGGCGCATCGCGGCCGTGAACCCTGCCGCGTCACCATGGCCGCGGAGCACGATCGAAAATTGCGATGTCGCGGCGGGCCGCTGGAAATAATTCACATAAACAATCGGGCGCGCCTCCGCATCCAATCCATCATCGCGGACATCGCCGACGATGCCGACTACGTGGAGGAGCCGAACATCGCCGTCCATATTGCCGAACTGGATTTGTTTCCCGATCGATTCCTCGTTAGGCCAATATCGCCGCGCGAGCGACTCGCTGATCAAGGCCGCATGCGGCGAATCGGGGCCGTCCGATTCCTGGAAAAGCCGTCCGCGAATAAGAGGGATTCCCATCGCGGCGAAATACCCGGAACTGCTGACTCGAAATTCCGCGTCCCGCGCTTTCTCGGTGCCGGAAAGTGCGTTTAGCTGCCCGATTAATGCGGCCATTGTTTGCGCCGGTTTCACGCCATCCTCGATAATGAATGTGCCGTTGGCTCCCATTCCGCTCATCGGCAGCGCGTTGGTGCCGCCAACTGCGATGACGCCGGGTAAGGCATTCAAGCGCTCGAGTAACTGCTGATAAAAGAGCGCTAGTCGACGCTGCGCCGCGGGATCCTCGGGATCCGGCATCGATACGGTCATCGCGACCGCGCTTTCCGGTTGGAAACCGGGATCCACTTCCATCAGGCGTTGAAAGCTTCTGCCTAACAAGCCGGCACCGATGAGCAGCATCAGGGTGAGAGCGACCTGCGCGACGATGAGGAAATTCCGAAAGCGCGAACTGGAACGGCTCGTCAATTTGCCGCGTCCCGCACTCTGCAAATCATTTTGCAACTGGCGGTGGGACGAACTGAACGCGGGCACGAGTCCCAGAACCAATCCCGCCAGCAGAGAGACGCCGAGAGTGAAAACAAGGACTGTGGAGTTGACGCCGATTTGACCAACCCGCGGCAGGTTTCCGTGGTACGCGCCGACAATGAGATCGACACCCCAGAAGGCGAGGACTACTCCGAGCGCTCCGGCGGCAAACGTGAGCAAAACCGTTTCGGTAATGAACTGCCGGGCCAGCCGCCAACGCGAAGCACCCAGCGCGGCGCGCACCGCTATTTCCTGGCGCCGGGCCGCGGCGCGGACGAGAAGCAGGTTCGCCACGTTCGAGCACGCGATCAAAAGCAGCACGGTGACGGCGCCGCAAACCACCAGCAACACCCCGCGAATATCTTTCACGAACCGTTCGCGCAACGGCGTGAGACCGAAGCTGGCCGCGTCCGTCAGCGTGCCGTGCTCGAGCTTTAGTTGACGGCCAATCGCGCCAATCTCCGAGCGCGCCGTCTCGATTGAAACGGTGGGCTTCAGTCGTCCGGTCACGCGCCAATTATGCGCTGTGCGCGAGGCATTCGGGTCACGAAATTCTTGCGCGTAAATCTCGTAGGGAAACCAGACATCCGCTCCCGGCGGAAATTCCGTTTCGGCCGGCAACACGCCAATGACGGCGAAACTGCGATTGTGAAAACGGAGAGACGTTCCTTCCAGTTCAGTTCGGCCTCCGAGAAGGCGTCTCCAAAAACCGTAACTCACCACTGCGACCTCCTTGTTTTCCGCCAACGACTCGGACGCGAAGACGCGGCCCAAGACTGGCGTCACACCGAGGACGCGAAAAAAATCGCCGGAGACCGCGCAGGCAGTGGTTCGCACCGGTTCGCTGCCACCGGCAATCGCTTCCGGCCAGGCGCTGTATTGCGCCAAAGCATCGAAGCTGTGGCTCCGCGCGCGCAGATCATCGAAGTTTGGCTGCGCAAACGACATCCCCTTGCCTTTCTCGTCCAACTCGCGCAGCTCGACGATTCGCTCCTGCGCCGGATAAGGGAACGGCCGCAGCAGGACCGCATCGAGCACGCTGAAGATTGTGGTCGACGCACCAATCCCGAGTGCGAGCGTCAAAATTGCCACGAGAGTAAAGCCGGGGCGCTTCCACAAGGAGCGCGCCACTAATCGCATTTCGTGCAGCCATGAATTCATACTTCCTCCTTCACTCGTATCGCAACGCCACCATTGGATCGACTCGCATCGCGCGGCGCGCCGGGATGTAGCTCGCCAGGAATGCCGCCGCCCCGAGCAGCGCTACGACCGACGTGAAAGTCAGGACATCATTCGCAGCAACGCCGTAGAGCAGACTGGCGAGCAGACGCGTAGCCGCGAACGACGCGACCAAGCCGATCGCAATGCCGATCATCACTACAGTCAGACTTTGGCGCAACACCATTCCAAGCACATCACGACGCTGCGCGCCGAGCGCCATTCGAATGCCGATCTCACGCGTTCGCTGGACCACGCTGTAAGCGATGACGCCGTAAATCCCAATCGCCGCCAACGTCATAGCGACAGTCGCAAAGATACCGAGCAGCATCATGTTGAATCGCGCAGGCGCGAGCTGGCTTGAGACGAACGTGTCCATCGGTTGCAGCTGCGGAACGAAAAGATCTTTATCGATCTCGTGCACCGCGCGCCTCACGGCGGCGTCCAGTCCCGTCAAATTCGAAGCCGAAGTGCGAACGACAAAATCCAAGTCACGGATCGGCTGCTGTCGAAAAGCTACGTAGAACTCGGGTCCAGCTTCCTTCGCCAGCGATTCGTGTCGTGAGTTACCAACGACGCCAATCACCTCTCGCCGAGGTGGCGCTGTGCCGCCGCCTGCATCGATGCGAACCCACTGCCCGATCGGATCGCGTCCCGCGAAAAATCTGCGGGCGAATGCGTCGTTAATCACAATAACAGGTGGCGAATTCTCCGTATCGATTCCACTAAACTCCCGACCTCTCAGAACCGGGATTCTGAGCGCCTGAAAGTAATCGCCTGCGACCACGAGATGCCCCGCATCGGGATGACTCCCGGGTCCCTGCTCAATCATCCAACTCGCGATGAACGACGATGCATTGCTGGCGTCGCTCAAAGGCAACGGATTCGCAGCGCCGGCGGACTCCACGCCAGGAAGTGCGGACAATTTCTGCACGATCTGGTCGTGGATGCGGAGTTGCTGGGCGACTTCCGGGTATCTCACTCTCGGCAGCGAAATCGATGTCGTCATCACGCGTGCCGGATCGAAGCCGGGACTCGTCGCACGCAGGTTGAAGAAACTCTTGATTAAGAGGCCGGCGCTCGCGAGGAGCAAGAGCGAGAGAGAGACTTGGGACACGATGAGGAACGCGCGTAGGCGAATGGCGAGCACGCTGCCGCTTGAACCCTTCGCCCCTTGCTGGAGGGCTTCGCTCACGCTCGGTTTGGAAACCTGGAGTGCGGGGATCAATCCGAAGACGACCGTGCTGGCAACGCCAAGAGCAAAGGTGAAAGCAGCAACCGAGAGATTCAACCCGATCTCGCCCAGGTGCGGAAGCTCGGCGGGCCGCATTAACTTGAGAAGATCAACTCCCCACGATGCCATGAGAAGGCCCGCTCCGGCGGCCGTGATCGCTAGCAACAGACTTTCGCAAAGCAGCTGCCGGACGATGCGTCCGCGGCTCGCACCAAGCGCCGTGCGAATCGCAATTTCGCGACTGCGTGAGGCGGCACGGGCGAGGAAAAGATTGGCGACATTAGCGCACGCGATCAGAAGGACGAGCGCAACCGCGCCAAGCAGGATCATCAGCGCTGGGCGAACGTTGCCGACGACATCAGCGTGCAAGGTGACAAGCACAGTGGAGAAACGGTTTGCGTTCGTGCCGGGATATTGTTTTGCAAGCCGGGCGGCGATCGCGCTCATCTCCGCGTCTGCCTGGCGCATTTGCACGCCCGGCTTCAACCGGCCGATCATCCTCAGGAAATGCGCGCCGCGCTCGTTGAGGGTGGACGCAGGCTGATATTCCAGCGGGGCCAGATAATCAACCCGCTCATATTCCACGGGAAATTTCCAGGCCGGTGGCATTACCCCGATCACGGTGAAGCCGCGTCCTGAAAGCGTGATCTGCTGCCCCAGGACGTTGCGGTCGCCTCCAAATGCCCGCTGCCAAAGCGCATAGCTCAGAATAACGACATACGGTGCGCCTTCCTTATGATCATCGGCTGAGTAGCGGCGACCGAGTAACGGCTCGACGCCGAGAAGGTCGAATATTTCAGAACTGACCGCCACCCCCTGAAGCGGCTGCATCTCCTCAGAATGTGACAACGGCCCCGCGGTCAGTGTGTATGCGGCTAGCGCAGAGAAACTCTGATTCTGATCGCGAAAATCCACATAGTCAGGGAATGAATGCGCGCTTCGATCGCCGTCGCCAGCCAATTTTCCCCACACCATGACGATTTGCTCCGGATCCTTAAATGGCAACGGCCGCAACAGAACTGCGTCGACGACGCTGAAGATCGCGCTATTCGCACCTATGCCCAGGGCAAGTGTAATAACTGCTACTGTCGTAAAGGCGGGCGCCTTAACTAACATGCGGAAGGCATATCTTAGATCAGCTAACATAGCTTTCCGTCATTCCGAGCGCAGTCGAGGAACCCCGTTGCAGGTCGAGCGACGCTCTACGGGGTCCCTCGACTTCGCTTCGCCGCGCTCGGGATGACGAATGGGTGGGCGCTCGAGCCGCAAATCACTCATAACGAAGCGCCACCATCGGATCGACCTTCATGGCGCGTCGGGCCGGGACATAGCTGGCCAGCAGTGCGGCTGCGCCCAACAGAAAGATAACCACGACATAAGTCGACAGGTCATTCGCGCCGACGCCATAGAGCAGCGTCGCCATCAAACGCGTGGCCCCGAGCGCCACGATAAATCCAATCGCAATTCCAATCACGACGAGCGTGAGACTTTGCCGCAACACCATTCCAAGCATCTGGGTTTTCTGCGCGCCCAGCGCCATGCGAATACCGATCTCTCTCGTGCGCTGGGTCACGCTGTAGGCGATGACGCCATAAATGCCGATGGCCGCCAGGATCATGGCCACGCCGGCGAAGACTGCGAGCAGCATCATGTTGAAGCGCGGTTGCGCTAATTGCGTGGTGAGGAAGTTCGTCATCGGCTCGAGCTTCGGCACAAACAAACCCTTGTCGACTTCATGAACCGCCCGTTTCACCTCGGCGTTAAGGCCAACAAGATTTGTTGAAGCTACGCGCATCACTACATCCAGAGTTCGTGTCGGATCCTGTGGAAACGGCACGTACATCTCCGGTCCGGGCGGCGCGGCCAGCGAGTCGTGCCGCGAATTGCCCACGACACCCACTACCTCACACGGCGGCGCCTTGCCCTCGCCGCGATCGATCATCACTCGTTGACCAATCGGGTTCCGATCCGGGAAATGTTTGCGGACGAATGCTTCATTGATCATGACGACCAAGGGGGAGTCTTTCGTGTCCACGCGGGTAAAGGCGCGGCCTTGCAGCACGGGAATTTTCATCGCCTGGAAGTAGTCAGGCTTAACGATGAGGTAACCGGCGCCGGGATGGTTGCCGCGCGGCAGGGGCGCCGCTCCACTAACCATGAACGACAAATTGCTAATATTCCCAGCCAGCGGCAGTGGATTCACGCCGCCGGCGGATTCCACCCCGGGAATGGTCGAGATTTTCTCCATAATCGCGTCATGCGCGCGGATCTGCTGATCCAGGTCGGGGTATCGCACTCTGGGCAGCGTTAGCTGCATCGTCATCAGCTTCACCGGATCGAAACCGGGATTCGTCGCGCGAAGATTAAAGAAGCTTTTGATCAACAACCCCGCACCGGCCAGCAGGAGGAGTGAAAGGGAAACCTGAGAGACGACGAGAAAGCCGCGGAGCCGATTGGTATGCAAGCCGCCGGTCGATCCTTTCGCGCCTTGCTGGAGAGACTCATTCACGCTTGGCCGCGAAACCTGGAGCGCGGGGATAAGTCCGAACAGGACGGTGCTGCCAATTGCGAGCGCAAAGGTAAATGCGGCTACAGTGAAGTTAACTTTGATCTGGGCGATGTGCGGAAGGCCTTGTGCGCCGGCCGCACCAAGAAGATCCACGCCCCACCCCGCCAGCAACAATCCAGCGGTCCCGCCCATCAGCGCCAGCAACAGGCTTTCGCAAAGTAACTGCCGAATAACGCGCAGGCGGCTGGCGCCAAGCGCAGTGCGGATCGCGATCTCGCGGCTGCGCGAGGCCGCGCGGGCGAGAAGAAGATTAGCTACATTCGCGCACGCAATCAAAAGTACGAGAGCTACGGCGCCGAGCAAAATGATCAACGCCGGACGAACATCGCCGACGATATCGGAATGCAGCGTCGCGACGGCCACCGATGTGAAATTCATGTTCGTATCGGGATACTGCTTCGACAACCGTCCGGCGATCGCGCTCAGTTCCGCTTCCGCCTGTCGAATCTGGACGCCCGGCTTCAGCCGCCCGACCACGCTGAGAAAATGCGAACCGCGATTGATCAGTGCGGAAGCGGTGAGGTATTGCAAAGGAATCACATAATCGATGTGCTCGTCTTCGATCGGAAACTTCCACCCTGTTGGCATCACGCCGATGACGGTGAAACTGCGGCCAGACAGGGTAACTTGCTGCCCGACAATCTTGGGATCGCCGCCGAAAGCGCGTTGCCACAGCGGGTAGGTCAGGACAAGGACGCGCTCCCCTTGATCCTTGGCTTCTTCTTGCGTAAAGCCGCGACCGAGCAAGGGCCGAAGTCCCAGCACGTCGAAGATCTCGGGCGTGATCGCGACGCCTTCGAGTGCCTGCGCGTCATCGGCCTGCGCCAGAGTGCCCGCTGTCCTGGTATAAGCCGCCATTCCGGAGAAGCTCTGGCTCTGGTCGCGCAGATCGACGTAGTCGGGAAACGAGTGGACCCCGCGCCCGTATTCGCTGTCATTTACGTAGCGTGCCCACGCCATCACGATTTGGTTCGGATCCTTGAAGGGCAAAGGCCGAAGCAGAACCGTGTCGACGACACTAAAAATCGCGCTGTTGGCTCCGATGCCCAGGGCGAGAGTTAGAACGGCGATGGCCGCGAACGTTGGGGCTTTGATCAGCATCCGCAATACGTATTTGAGGTCAGTTAGCATAAGATTAGAATTAGCTGGTTACAGCAGTCATCCCGAGCGGAGCGAAGCGAAGCCGAGGGACCCCGTGGAGCGTCGCTCGACCCCAAACGAGGTTCCTCGACTGCGCTCGGAATGACGGAAACTCCTTCACACCACAAAGCCATCCCGAAGCTGGATGATGCGGTTTCCATACGCAGCGTTAACGTCTGAATGCGTTACTTGAATGATCGTCGTGCCGCCAGCATTCAAGGTCTTGAACATCTCCATGATCTCCTGACCCTGGCTGGAGTGAAGATTGCCGGTCGGCTCGTCGGCCAGGATCAGCTTCGGGTTCGCGATCATCGCGCGGGCGATGCTGACGAGTTGCTGCTGTCCGCCGGAGAGCTGACGCGGGTAGAGGTCCTTCTTTCCCACGATGTGAAACCGATCCAGCGCGTCGCAGACAATCGAATCGCGCCCGGCTTTGTTTACGTGCCGGTAGGAAAGCGGAATGTCCAGGTTCTCGTAGACGGTGAGATCATCCAGCAGGTGATAGTTCTGAAAAACGAAACCGATCCTCTCGTTCCGAAGGGTGGCGCGTTCCTTGGGCTTGAGGGTGTGAATCGGATCGTCCTCAAAGAAGTATTCGCCGCTCCAGGCATGGTCGTGCATTCCGATGACGTGGAGCAGGGACGACTTGCCCGCGCCCGATGGCCCCATGATGGAAACGAAGTCGCCTTCGTTCACCTCCAGGTTGATGTCGCGCAGGACGTAAAAGAATTTCCCTTTCGCGAGCGGATAGAAACGTTCGAGGTGTTTGAGCGTGATCATAGACATAACTGGTTAGCTTTGCGCGAGCGCGATGGTCGGATCGAGGCGAGCCGCGCGCCGGGCTGGTAAATAACAAGCAACCAGCGCCACGAAGAGGAGCAAGAACGGAATTGCGACGAAGGTCAACGAATCGGTCGCTGCTACTCCGAAGAGAAGGTTGGCCATCAAGCGCGTAAGGGCGAACGCTCCCGCCAGGCCGACAACCACGCCGATCACGGTCAGCATCATGCCTTGGCGGATCACGAGCGCGAGCACGTCCGATTTCTGGGCGCCGAGCGCCATGCGAATGCCGATTTCCTGGGTGCGTTGCGTGACCGAGTAGGCCATCACGCCGTAAATCCCGAGCGCGGCGAGGAGCAAGGCGGCGCAGGCAAAAACCGCAAAGAGCTGCATCGACACGCGCCGCGTGCCTAACGAGTTCGCGACGACATCGTCCATCGTCCGGACGTTGTAGATTGGCTGATCCTTGTCGAGCGCCTGCACTTCGCGTCGCAAGGTGGTAGCAAAGGCAGCCGGATCGCCGGCGGTTCGAATCACGAGCCCCATGAAATTCCACTGCGAGTCCTGGGCGTGTGGAACGTAGATTTGCGCGCCGCCCTCGCCGGTAAGAGAACCGGTCTTCGTGTCCCCGACCACCCCGACAATTTCGCGCATGAATTTTTCATCGCGGCGATGCCCTCGAAATGCAGACCAGATGCTGAGGCGTTTGCCGATCGCGGCTGTGGGCGAACCGAAATGACGCTTCGCGGTGGTTTCGTTGATGATTACCACCTTCGGTCCGTCAGCATTGTCGCGAGGTTCGAAGGTGCGTCCCGAAAGCAAAGGAATTTGCAAGGCGCGAAAATAATCGCCAGTGATGGTGGAGAACATCGCGTCTTTCGATTCATCCACCGTGAGCGGCCGGCCTTCCGGAATAAACCCGCGTCCAATCGCATAACCGCTCGCGTTGAGCGGAAGATTGACGCTGCCTCCCGCCGCTTGCACGCCCGGCACCGCTTCCAGCCGTTCTTTCAGTTGCCGGAAAAATTCCACGCACGGCTGGTCATCTTTGTATTTCGGACCCTGCAACGCCAGGTTGGCGATGAGGACGTTGTGCGCATTGAAGCCGGGCCGCACCTCCTGAAGACGGAGGAAGCTCTTGATGAGCAATCCAGCGCCAACCAGCAGCATCAGCGAGAGGGCGACCTCACCAATCAACAGGAGGCTGCGCGCGCCGGTGCGGCGATGACCTTCGCCGCTGCGTCCGCCTTCTTTCAATGCGCTGGTGACGTCGAGCTTCGAGGCTTGGAGCGCGGGGACGATGCCGAAGAGAATGCCGGTAAGCGCCGAGACGCCGAGAGCGAACGTCAGGACGCGATAATCAATCCCGATCTGTTCGAGCCGCGGTGCGCCTTCGGGCAACATCGACATCAGCAGATCGGTTAACCAAATACTAAGGACGAGTCCCGCAATTCCGCCGATCGCCGAGAGTAGAATGCTCTCGGTCAGCATCTGCCGAAGAACGCGCGTGCGGCTCGCGCCCATCGCGGCCCGGATCGCAATTTCCTTTTGCCGCGCGGCGCTGCGGGCGAGGAGGAGATTGGCCACGTTCGCGCAGGCAATCAGCAGCACGAATCCGACGGCGCCGAGGAGCGCAAGGAGGGATGGTTTTACCTCGCGAACGAACCGTTCGTGGAGCGTCGAAAGAAACACGTCCCAACCTTTGTTCGTCTCGTGAAACTGCTTGTCGAGCTGCGCATTGATGGCGCTCAGACGAGTCTGCGCCTGCTTCAGATCGATGCCGGTATTCAGACGCGCGATCGCCGACCACACGCGGTTATCGCGCGGTTCGTCCGAGAGATTGACCGCGGTCGGCACCCAAACTTGGGTTTGCTCCGGGTATTCAAACCCCGAGGGCATCACGCCGATGATCGTGAGGGATCTTGAGCTCATCTGGACCTGTTTCCCGACGATGGCCGGATCAGATCCGAAGCGGCGCTTCCATAATCCGTGGCTGATGATCGCGACGCTTTGCGGCCACCCTTTGTCGTCTTCGGGAACGAACGTTCGCCCGAGAACAGGCTGGACCCCGAGCACAGAGAAGAACCCAGTCGTCACACCGGCGCGCGGCACGCGTTCCGGCTCCGCCCCATCCGCACCAAAGTTGGCGGTACCGGTCCAGTAGGCGGCGGTGCTCGCGAAGAGATCGGTTTGTTGCGACCAATCCGTAAAGTCGAGAAACGAGATGTTGCTCTCGGTAATGCCCGCCGCCGCAGGATTTTTTCCTTCGATGTAGATGATGCGTTCGGCGTCCGGAAACGGCAGCGGCCGGAGGAGAACGCCGTTCACCAGGCTAAAGATCGCGGTGTTCGCGCCGATCCCGAGACCCAGCGCGATCACGGCAATGGCGGTGAAGCCTTTGTGCTTCAGCAGCATTCGAAAGCCGTAACGGAGGTCTTGAAGGAGAGTGTTCATGTGCGAGAAAAGTTAGTTGGATCGAGGCGCCGGGATGGAGCAGGCAGGAGAGAGACGGAAGCGGGATCGAAAGACAGGTTGTTGTTGAGTTTCATCCGTGACCCAGGGCGATCATTGGATCCGCCCGCGTGGCGCGCAGAGCGGGGATATAGCTCGCCAGCAACGCAACCAGGGCGAGGGCGATCGTCACACCGGCAAACGTGGTGAGATCGAACGCGCCGACACGATAGAGCATCGCGCTCAGCGCGCGGGTGGAGAGGAGTGCCATTACGAGTCCTAGCACGCTGCCGATCAAGACAAGTCTCATCCCGTGACCCACGACAAGGCGGAGCACATCGGCACGTTGCGCGCCGAGCGCCATGCGCACGCCGATCTCATGCGTGCGTTGGACAACGAGGAATGACATCACGCCGTAGATGCCGACAGATGCCAGGACCAACGCGACCGCGGCAAAGACACCGATAAGAACGACAGAAAGCCGGCGCGGCGCGATGGAGTCTGCCGCGACGTTTTCGAGTGTGCGGACATTCGCCGCCGGCAATTCGGGATCGAGCCGGCGGATCTCGCGTCGAATCGATTCTGCCAGGGAGCGCGGATCCTGTTTGCTGCGGACGGCGAGAATCATCCCGCGATACGGGTTCTGCGGATGCGGCAGATAATATTCGGGCTTCGCTTCGACATCGAGGCCGCGGTGACGCATGTCGCCGACCAGACCCACAATGGTTATCCACTTCGGATCGGGTTTTCGCGGATCGCTGAATGTGATTTTCTTGCCGACCGCTTCCTGATTGGGGAACCATTTCCTGGCCAAGGCCTGATTGATGATGACGACCTGCGGCGCGTCCGCCGTGTCGCGTTCATCAAAAAAGCGCCCCTGGACCAGCGGGACCTTCAAGACTTTGAAATAGCTCGAGGTCACACTGCGAATCTCTTCGTCCGGGTAAACTTTCTCCTGCATGGGGTCGCGGCCCTCGATCGCAAAGGAGCTGTCACTGTTAGTTCCGCTCAGCGGAAGAATCGAGGTAAAGGCGGTCGCTTCGACACCGGGCAGGGCCTGCACCCGCCGGATTATCTCCGCATAAAAATCCGTGACCGGTTTGCCGCGCGGATACTTCGCCACCGGCAATGAGATCTCCATCGAGAGCACGTTCCGTGGATCGAATCCCGGATCGACATTTTGCAGGCGAGCGAAGCTCTTGAGCAAAAGACCCGCGCCCACGAGCAGGACGAGCGCGAGCGCGACTTCGGAAATAACAAGAGCATTGCGGACGCGGTTGCGCCGTGTCCCTGTGGTGGAACCGCGGCCACCTTCCTTGAGCGCTTCGGTCAGCTCAGGTTTAGCGCTGGCGAGCGCGGGCACGAGGCCAAAGAGAATGCCGGTAACAATGGAGGCAACCAGCGTTACGAGAAGCACGCGCAGATCAAGATTCGCTTCGGCAATCCGCGGGACGGTGTGCGAACCGAGGGCGCGGAGCAAATCCAATCCCCAGATGGCGAGAAGCACGCCGGCAAGTCCGCCGATGAGTGCCAGCAAAACGCTTTCGGTGAGCATCTGCCGCAGCAAACGCGCCGGACCCGCGCCGAGCGCAACCCGGATGGCGAATTCGCGTTCCCGCGCTCCGGCCCGCGCGAGCAGCATGGTGGTCAGATTCGCGCAGGCGATCAGGAGAACGAGCGCAACCGCACCGAGAAGAATGACGAGCGCTGTTCGCATTCCACCAACCACCTGATCGTGAAATTTGTAGAGCGTGCCACCGAAGCGAGTTGCAGGCTCATAGTTATCGGGAAATCTCGGCAGCCAACTTGCGATGACGGTATCGACTTCCGCCTGCGCCTGTGAGAGCGACACACCCGGCTTGAGCCGGCCGACAATGCCATAACTGCGCGAACCACGCGATTCCAAATCGTTTTTGCTAAAGGCAATCGGTTTCCAGATATCGACCTGCTGTCCGAACGTGCCACCCTGCACATTGAATAAGGGCAGCGGAAACTGGAAACCCTCCGACATGATCCCGATGACGGTGAAGCTGCGTCCGTTGAGCGAGAGCTGCTTTCCGACGAATTCGGGATCGGAATTGAACCGGCGTTTCCAAAGACGCTCGCTGACTACGACTACGCTGTCGTTGCCCTCGCCAAATTCGCTTTTGGTAAAGGCGCGTCCGCGAATCGGCTCCACGCCGAGTACTGGAAACACACTCGGGGTCACCACGGCGCCCGCGATCCGCTCGGGAATTTCACCGACGGTGAGATTGAGATCGACGTAATCAAAGCCCGCGATCTCCAGACTCTTCAACTCCTTTTCGTAATCGAGATACTCCGGTGCGGAGACCGGGATCTGGTCCAGACCTTGCGCGGAAAATTTCTCCCACAAGAGGACAAGCTCCTGCGGATTCTTGTAAGGCAGCGGGCGAAGCAAAAGCGCGTTGACAAGGCTGAACACGGTGGTGTTCGCCCCGATCGCGAGTGCGACGGTGATGATGGCAACAAAAGTGAAGCCCGGGGTATTGACCAGGCTGCGGAAGGCCAGGCGGATATCTTGCAGCATATCTTATGTGGTAGGGCCCTCACTCATACCGGAGTGCTTCCATTGGATCCAAACGCATGGCGGCGCGCGCCGGCAGGTAACAGGCCGCCAAGCCCACCACGAACAAGAGCAATGGCACCAGGGCGAAGCTCGGCGGATCGTGCGCCGAAATTCCGTGCAGGCTTCCGGCCAGCAGTTTCGTCAGAAAATAAGCGCTGACAAAGCCGATCGCGAGCCCGGTCAAAATGAGCCGCAGTCCCTGGCCGGTGACGAGCCGCAAGACATCGCTCGTTTGCGCGCCGAGCGCCATTCGCACTCCGATTTCCTGCGTCCGTTGCCGAACCGAGTAAGACATCACGCCGTAGATCCCGAGCGACGCGAGGAAAAGCGCCAGCCCGGCAAAGACGGTGAAGAGCGTGCCGAAAAATCTCCGGCTCCAGTACGATTGCGCGACGATCTCATCCATGGTGAAAACACGGTAGATCGGCAGATCCTTGTTCACGGCTAGGACGGTATTGCGGGCGAGGTTCGCGAATTTCGCGGGATCGCTCTTCGTGCGAATCATGACCGAGAGGAAACGGTCCGACGCCTGATTCTGCGCGAAATAAACTGCCGGCATGGGACGCCTCTTGATCAAGACGTCGTAGACGACCGGCCTAACGATTCCTACGATCGTCGCCCACTTGGGTGGTTCGCCCTGTTTATCGAGCGCGCGCAACTGCCGGCCAATCGGATCCTGATTGGGAAACCAGGCCCGGGCGCCATCTTCATCGATCAACACCACGCGCGGTGCATCCTTGGTGTCCGCACCGGTGAAATCTCGACCGCGCAGGAGAGGGATGCGCGCCGTTTGGAAGTAGCCCGGCGTAACAGTTAACTGGCGCATGGTGCGGGCATCCTGGAGTTGTTTGGGTTCCGGCTCACCTTCCAAGATAAAGGCAGTGACTCCGATGTTTCCCGACGCCGGCAACGAGGTTGTCGCGCCTGCGGATTCCACTCCCGGCAAATTCGCCAGCCTTGGAATAAGCTGTTCGAAGAAACGCGCCGGGCCTTCTTTTTCTGGAAATTGCGCTTCGGGCAAGCCGACCCGAAAGGTCAACGTGCTCGAGGGATCCATGCCGATGTCGGTCTTCTGCAGCTTTAAGAAACTGCGCATCATCAGGCCGGCGCCAATCAATAACACCAAAGCGAGAGCGACCTCCGCGATGACGAGTGAGTTACGCACGCGCTGACCTTTCGCGCCGCCGGCGCCCGTACGGCCGCCTTCCTTGAGCGTGTCAACCAAATGGGGATGCGAGGCTTGAAGGGCCGGCAACAAACCAAAGAGAACGCTGGAGAGCGCGCCGATCCCGAGCGCAAAAGAGAAAATTCTCCAATCAAAATCAAAGCGGAGCCAGAAAGGCACTTCGTTCGGAAGCGCGGTCAGCATCAGATCCACGCCCCAGACGGCGAAGAGCAAACCGAGGGCGCTGCCGACCATGCCAAGCACAATGCTTTCGGCCAAGAGTTGGCGCACGATCTGGCGCCGGCTCGCACCCAACGCGAGACGAATCCCGATCTCCTTGGCCCGGGTTGCGCCACGCGCGAGCAACAGATTCGCGACATTCGCGCACGCGATGAGGTGCACGAAAAGCACCGCGCCCATCACGAGGAGCGTAAGTGTCTTAAAGTTCCGGACCATCTCTTCGCGAAACGGCGTCACGTGCACACCAACGCCAGTGTTCGTCTCCGGATGTTGTACGGCAAGGCGCGCGGTGATCGCTTCCAATTCCGCGCGCGCCTGTTCGATCGAGACGCCTTGCTTCACCTTCCCGATGCAATCGAGAAAGAAGTTGCCGCGCGGATTATCTTTCTCATCCATCTGGAGCGGCATCCAGAGGTCGCAAATTTCCGGGAAACGCCAACCCTTCGGCATGACGCCGATGATCGTCACCTGCTTGCCGTTGATCGGGATTGTTTTGCCGACGACACCGCGATCGCCACCGAAATGATTCTGCCAGATCTCGTACCCGATCAGCGCGACGGGCGGGGCGTTGAGCTGGTCTTCTTCAGGACGAAATAGCCGGCCCAGGATCGGCTGCACGCCCATGAAAGAAAACGCATCGGCGGAGATTTGCCCGCCGAGGTAACGCTCCGGCTTGTCGCCGCCGGAAACGATGAAGGTCGCCTCCTGGATCGCGGCGATTCCATCGAGCGTGGTTACGTTCTTCTTCCACTCCAGGTAATCCGGGAACGCCGTCCCGGCATCCTGGTCAGCCTTCTTTTGGAAAAACTCCGAAACGGCGACGAGCCGCTCCTGGTCCTGCATCAAAGGCATCGGCCGGAGGAGGAGTGCGTTGATCGCCGAGAACATCGTCGTCGACGCGCCAATTCCGAGCGCGACCGCCAGAACCGAGATAATCGTAAACCCCGGAGTTTTTACGAGCATCCGACAGGCATATCTAAGATCTCGTAACATAGGACTCCGGGCTTACGTTTACATGTCTAAGAGATAACTAAGTGATTCTTACTTAAGCAGCCATCCGATCTTCGACCACCCGGCCGTCGAAGAGATGGATGGTGCGATCGGCATGCTCCGCAAAACGGGTATCGTGCGTAACCATGCAAATCGTCGCGCCGCCAGCGTGCAATTCTTTCAACAGCGCCATAACGGCGTCACCATTGCGGGAGTCGAGATTGCCGGTCGGTTCGTCCGCCAGCAGGATGGCCGGTTTGCCGGCGAGCGCACGCGCCACGGCGACACGCTGTTGCTGGCCGCCCGAGAGCTGGCTGGGCAGATGCTTGGCGCGATGGCCCATGCCGACGCGTTCGAGCGCTTCGAGCACGAAACCTTTGCGATCGCTCGCGCCCATGCCGCGATAGGTCAGAGGCAATTCCACGTTCTCGAACACCGTCAGGTCGCCGATGAGATTGAAACTCTGGAAGATGAACCCGATCTCGCGATTGCGGATGCGAGCGCGCTCCGGAAACGAGAGGTTGGCCACTTCCGTGCCCTTCAGCGAATAACTGCCGCCCGACGGCGTGTCGAGCAGTCCCAGGATGGAAAGGAGCGTCGATTTCCCGCAACCGGAAGGTCCGGCGATCGAGACGTATTCGCCTGTGCGGATATCGAGATGAATCCCAGAAAGGGCGTGCGTTTCCACCTCGTCGGTCAGGAACACTTTCGTGACGCCGTCGAGATGGATTAATGTGTTAGATCCGTTTGCGCCCGGGGCGCGTGCGGGTTGTTCGTTGATGGTTTCGGTTGAGGCCATGGGTTTTGGTTGCTGCGTTTGTTATGTGTTAGCTAAGTCTTAGTTAAGGCGAATTCGTTCGTGAGCGTCCATTGAGCTGGTGTCGGATAGAATGACTTGATCGCCGGGTTCCAGACCGCTCAGGATCTCGATCGTGTTCACGGAACTGCGGCCGAGTTTCACCGGCGTGCGGACCGCTTCGGAAGTGCCTGCGACCAATTTGAAAATGCCGACCGTGTTATTCTCCTGGCCAAAGGCGGGGCGGCCGACGTAGATCACATTATCTAGACGTTCCAGCTCGATCGTTCCGTCTACACTAAGATCCGGGCGCGCACCTTTCGGCAGTTCGCCGTCGATGCCCACGTCCACGGTCACGGTCCCCTGCTCGACGGCGGGATCGACCCGAATCACATGGCCCGCGACGATTCCATTCCGCGTATCGATCGAGGCGACCTGGTTGGTTTGAATATCTTTCGCCTGCGTTTCCGCGATCTTGACCTGCGCCTTGAGCTTGGTGGGATCAGCCACGCGCGCCAGGTTATCGCCGGGTTTGACGCGTTGCCCGATTTGCACCGGCAACTGCTGCAAGACGCCGTTCATGCCAGCTTTCACATGGAGCTGCTGGACTTGATCCGATTTTAGTCTCGCGAACTCCTTGGCTTGATCGACCGCGGCTTGTTTCGAGGCGATTTGCGGGTCGATCGAGTCGTGTGAAAACGCCAGCCGCTTCGTCTCAATCGCGTCACGGTTGGCCAGTTCCGCCTCCTTCACTTTCGACGTCTTGTAAACGAGATCAGCCACGAGGCCATTCTTGGCCAACTGATCGTTGGTCTGCCGCTCCATCTTGGCTTGTTCGTATTCGGAATGGACGCGCGCGGTGGTCGATTCCTGATCGAGCACCTCGCGCTGAAGCGTCGCACGTAAAGTGGTGAGTTCCGCTTCCACCGCTTTCGCTTTCGATTCCGCATCGCCAGCCGCTTGTTCGAGTTCCGGGCTGGTCAATTCCAAAATCACGGTGTCGGCTTGCACCGCCGTGCCAGGCCAAACCACGATGGTTTCGACGCGACCATCAGTGTTGGCGGCGATCCAACGTATATCCACCGGCACCAGCGTCCCGAGGCCGCGGACCTGGCGCACCATCGGCCCGCGCTTCACCGTGTCGATCCAGACAGTCGAGCGATCGACGCTTGGCACGGCCGGCTTGAGCCGGGAAAGCCCGAACGTAATGACGATTAGCGCCAGCACCGCCGCCGCGACGATCATGATCCGGCGTTGACGTTTCTTCTTGGCTACATTCGGCCGGGCAATATCCATACTTGAGGTGCTATGAGTAAAGCCACTCGGCCGCACAATAGTAGTTTCAGCCTTCACTTCCGAGCTTTGTCTCATCGCGGTGATCGCTTGCTTAAAGAACTCCGACGGAGCGAACCAACTGCACGAGAGCCTGCGCGCTGTCGAGCAAAGGCAACGCGGCTGTCAACACAATCACGCAAAACAGAGCGGCTTCGCCCGCATAACTCTGGCGCGCTTCGTTCTTAAAATAATCCTGGCTGATGGAACGGAACGACGGCCGGCGCGAGCCGAAGCAGCGACCGCCCACGTTCGAAATCGAGGCGGCGTGATAGTTGCAGTCCGTTTTCGGGAACGCGGAGTGTCCACGTGCGCCGCGCTCGTTTGAATCGCGGCGACTCTTTTCGTTGAACTGGATGGGTGATTTCATATTCTTGTCTTTCCTGTGAGATGCGGTCCGCATCTCGTTTGGATTCAAATTTTGTCTTGTCGCGGCGAAGCTATTGCAATGGCCGTGCCACGGGTGGAAACAAAGTCCTAACACACTCGCAGTTACGTGTTTGGAACGAGCGTTGAAAACGCCGTCGACCCGGAAAAGCTTCGCTTGTGGGATTCCACTGTCCCGATTGTGGGACAGGAAACTGGGCGGGATTATGCCTTTGACGCAACCCGCAGCAATGCGAGCGTTCTCATCGGAGAGAAAAGCCCGATGCCCCAGAAACAAAGCTCACAACCCGCCTCCGGCGAAGTCGTGGATAAATACTTTGCGACCCTTTGCCGAGAGTCGCTCAAATGTGCGTGGCACTTCGTTATCGAGAACCGAGTTCCAGCGTTTATTTGTGCGCTACTTGGCCCCGGTCTCGGCGCGTGGTTGGAATGGCAGTTCGGCGCGCAATCCAAGGACGATATGATGCGCGCGTTAAGCGGTGCTGGATGGGGCTTGCTTGCAACTTTTGCGCTGTTTGCCGGAGTGTTTTTTGTCCAATGTTTCTATGCGATTCCGAAGCGCAGGTTAGCCGCCGCGCTAGCGCGAATCAGAGAATTAGAGGAAGAGAGCGCTGCTTTACAGCAGGCACGACACAATCCGCTAATTATCGCCTTAGACGAATTGGACGCACTTTATACGGAAGGCAACCACATGGCGACATTATTCCAGTGCAAAGGAGCAACACTTCCGAGGTTCACGGAAGCAGTCGCATGGAACGACAAGGCGATAGCATCTGTTAAGCAAGAAATACTTGAAGACCATATCTCCCTTCAGGATTGGGCCAAATTCAAAGAGAATTGGAATTTTGCTGACTGCCAAAGAATAGAAAGAGTGCTCCGAGAACACGCGTGTCTCGACAATGCAACAAACGAGCAGTGCTCGACACTCAGATTTCTGTGGGGGCGAGTAAAACGCCTAGGTGAGCTTATCGCGAAGATCAAAGGATTAACTGGCGACGAAAACAAGACTCCAATTGAATCTCTGACTGAGTTTCTGTTTGAGGTGCATTCGCTGCTTGATGTATTCGCCTGTTTGGCCTCGCCTCTGCCGTTGGCAGAACAAAACGACCTATTCGAAAAGATTCGACAGTTCCTTCGCAAGACTACTCCAGAATATGTCGATCGATTTAACGAGATCGTTAAGATGCCGCCTCCCGCACGAGTGGTTGAGTTTCCCGAGGATTTCACCGCTGACGACAAAGAAGAATGGTCTCGCACCCGCAGTGAGCCTTGCGACCGTCTACATGCGATTGCGGCATATCTAACCCGCATAATTAGCGAGCTTAGGTCTAAGCTGCCTTCGTGAGTTCTGCGTATGGCAACTTCTCAGCCTTTACCAATTTCAAGAGCGTCTCCCGAAACAGATATTTATTTGTCCGATTGTTAAACCGATGCTCAAGCTCGTCCAGATGATAATCGCGATTTGCCGCCGTCATTCCGAGCGAAGTCGAGGAATCCCGTGATGCTGCCTTAAAGGTAACTTGGCGGGATCCTTCGACTCCGCTTCGCTGCGCTCAGGATGACGAAGTCTGTTTACTTCGGCAGACGCAAGAGCGCTTCGCAACCGGGCCCGACCCGATTCACCAGCGTCAAAGAACCGCCATGCGCTTCCGCGATTTGCCTGCTCAGGGCCAGACCAATTCCTGAGCCACCCGGTTTCGTCGTGAAAAATGGAACGAACAAATTTGTCGGATTCATGATGCCCGGCCCAGTGTCGCGGACAAAAACTTCCACGCATTCCACCATGTCGCGCCAGCCGGTCGTCACCGTCCCGGCCGTTTCCAGCGAAGCTTCCGCGGCGTTGTGCAGAATGTTAATCAACAATTGTTCCAACTGCGCCGCGTCGCCTTGGATTGTCACGTCCGGCGCTGGCACGACTCGCACCGGAAGCCGGGTCTCGAGAGAAGCCACGCGTCTCACCAGTTCACCCAGATCGATCGTTTCCTTTTGCGGCGGAGGCAGGCGCGCCAGCCGCGCATAAGCCTGCATGAAACGGCTGAGCGATTCCGCGCGCGTCGCGATGATATTCAATCCGCTCCGGGCATCGTCGCGCCAATCGGCCGGCGGCGGATCGCGCCGGATCAAACTCTCCAGACTGCCCGCGATGGATTTGATCGGCGCGAGCGAATTATTCATCTCGTGCCCGATCACGCGCACGAGTCTCTGCCACGCATTGCGCTCCTCTTCGCGGAGGGTGCGGCTGAGATCCGTCAACACGAGCAGTTCGTGCGGCAGCCCGCGTTCGCGGAAAGAACTTCGGCGCACGCCCCAGCGTCCCGAGCCTCCCGGAAAACTGAGCGTCAACGGCGCATCCTGGTCCGCGTCCAAACAAACTTCCAGTCCAAGGTCCTTCGCGCGGCGGCCGAGCAATTTGTCCATCGGCTGTCCCAACAGATCCTCGCCCGCGCGATTGACCAAACGCAGACGCCGCTCGGGATCGAAGGTGAAAACAGCCACGTCGATTTCGGCCATGATCGTTCGCAGCAGCGCGGTCGCTTCGAATGCGCCGAGGCGCTGCAAGCGGAGCGTTTCGCCCAGCGCATTTATTTCCAGCAGCGCCTCGCCGAGAGCGTCATCGACGCGCGCACCGCGGGCCCGAATGGAATAATCACCCTCGCGTAACGCGGCGAGCAGGTTCGTCATTGTCTGGAGCGGTCGGATGACGTGTTCGCGCGCGCTGAGAAGAAAGCCCAGTCCGAAACCCGCGATCAAGAGCGTGAGCGTCCATTGCACTTTCGCCGTGTGATCGCCGAACCAGAGGAGAACAAGCGCGACGAGGAGCGCCGGCGCCGCCGCCGCCAGCGTGAGCCAGCTCAGCCGGCCTTCGTGCGTCAGCCGATGACGCAGTTTCTTGACAGGTTTCATGCACGCACGCGGCGCCCGCGCCGCGATCGAGCGACGCCTTCGCGTCTAGAGTCCATACTGCTGAAGCCGTCGATAAAACGCGCTCCGGCTCAGCCCCAACGCTTCCGCGGCCTTGCGCGCGTTGCCGTCGAAGCGGGAAAGCGCCTTCTTGATCAGGAACGATTCCACTTCCTCGAGACTCATATCTTCGAGGCGCGGCGAGTCGTCTCTTCCACTCGTTAGGCCAAGATCGTTCGCCTTCACCTGTTGGCCTTGCGTCATCAGGACGGCGCGCTCCACCACGTGATCGAGCTCGCGGACATTCCCCGGGAACTGATGCTGCATCAAAACATCGCGCGCCGCTTCTTCGAACCCGGTCAGTGTTTTCCGGTAACGCTTCGCGTGCTGGCGGAGAAAATTATTCGCCAGCGGCATAATGTCTTCGCGCCGCTCGCGCAAAGGCGGCAGCGCGATCTCGATCGTGTTCAAGCGAAAGAGCAGGTCCTGCCGGAACCGGCCCGCGGCCACTTCCTCGTGCGCATTCGAATTCGTCGCGGAAACGATCCGCACGTTCGCATGCAACGTTTTCGAAGAACCGACGCGCTCGAACTCGCCTGTCTCTATCACGCGCAATAATTTCGCCTGCTGATTCATCGGCACGTTCGCGATCTCGTCCATGAAGAGCGTGCTCTCGTCCGCCAGCTCGAACCGCCCGGCGCGGTCCGTCTTCGCATCGGTGAACGCGCCCTTCACGTGGCCGAACAATTCGCTCTCGAAAATCCCCTCGGACAACCCGCCCATGTTCACCGTGATCATGCTATGCGACGCCCGCTGCGAAAGCGCATGCAGCGCGCGCGCAACCAGGCCCTTGCCCGTCCCGTTCTCGCCCGTGATGAGCACGTTCGCGTCCGACGGCGCGACCCGCGAAATCAGTTCCAGCACCGGCCGCATTCGCGGCGATTCGGCGATGATGTTCGGCGCGTTGCCCCGCAACAATTGATTCGCCGCCTCGAGGCGCCGGCCTTTGCGCAGCGCGCCCGCCAGCTCGATCTGGGTGCGCACGATCGAGAGCAGCCGCTCGTTGTCCCACGGCTTCGGAATAAAATCGCGCGCGCCGCGTTTCATCGCTTCCACCGCGAGATCGATCGTCGCCCACGCCGTCATGACCACGATTGGCAGCGTGTTGTCGACCGCTTGAATCCGCGGGATGACCTCGAGTCCTTCCTGACCCGAAGTCGTGTCGCGCGTGTAATTGAGATCCATGATGAGCAGCGCGTAATCGCGTTTCTCGAGCGATTGGAAAATCCCTGCGAGCGAAGTCACCGAGTCGGTCTGATGCCCTTCGCCCTTGAGCAAAATGCGCAACGCTTCCAGCACATCACTCTGGTCGTCCGCGATCAGGATCCTGCTCATCGGTTAACTGATGAACCGCGTTTCGCCCGCGCTGTCAATCAGTCAGCGCCTAAATGCGTGAAGAGACACGCGAAGACTTCGATCCCGTCCCAAAGATTTTGCAGGCGGATGTTCTCGTCGGCGGCGTGTTGATTGTCGTCGTGATTTGCGATCGGCAAACCGATCACCGGCGTGTTGTTCGGCTGTTGAAACAGATACATTGGAATGCTGCCACCCGCGGTCGGGAGACGGATCGGTTCGTGGCCCGCCTTCGTCATGATCTCAGCGATTTCCAGCGAGAGAGGAAGATCGAGCGCGGTCCGGCCCGGCGGATAACCACTGCCCCATGCGACTTTCACAATCTTCGGATGCTGAAGCCGCATGGACGAATCCGGCGGCTCGCGCACAATCTTGTAGCCTTGCGACTCAATGTGCCGCTCGACGAGCGCTTTCACCGATTCAGGTGTTTCCGGTGGAACGAGACGGAAATCGATCGAGGCGTGAGCTTCGGTCTGAATGGTGTTCGATGCGTCCGCACCCACGTGACCCGACTCGATGCCGCGGACATTCAAGGCGGGAAGCATCAGCAAGTCATTCAATGGTTTCGCGTCGCCCTCCGTCGCGGCGATCTGGAATTCGCGGCGCAACGCAGGCTCAACGTCCGGAATTCTGGCGAGCGCGGCACGTTCCGATTCCGTGGGTGCTTTCACGTCATCGTAAAATCCGGCGATCAGAATTTTGCCGTTCTCGTCCCGCATCGAGTCTAGCAGGTGCGTTAACCTAACGATCGGATTCGGCACCCAGTTTCCGTAATGACCGTCATGCAAACCTTTCACCGGCCCGAAGGTCGTTAGGTCGAGTCCCAGCGTACCCCTCGCGCCGAAGGAAAGTTCCATCCGCCGGCTTTGATGGACCGGCCCGTCGCAAAGTATCCACGCCGTCGGGCGCAATTGTTCGGGATATTTCGTCAGGTAATCGGCGAGGTGCGGTGAACCGGCTTCTTCTTCACCTTCGAAGATGAAGCGAAGATTGACGGCTGGTTTCATCCCAGCAGCATGCAACGCGTCGAGCGCGGCCAGCATTCCGATGATCGGCGTTTTGTCGTCGCCGGAAGAGCGCGCGTAAAGGCGCCACTCGGGATCGATCGACTTCGCCGCGCGCCACTCGACTTCCCGCGCGTTGCCATCCCGCATCACCGGCTTCCACGGATCGCTCGTCCAGCGCGACGCGTCGACCGGCTGCCCATCATAGTGCGCGTAGAAGGCGATGGTCCGGTGAGATTCCGGAACACGAACATCTCCCACCACGATCGGTGACGCGCCGTCGATCGTGAGGACCTGCACCGCGATGCCGCGCTTTTCCAACAGCGCGCGGATCGCTTTCACGTTGCGCTCAATGTTCGGCCGGTCGCCCGCGATGTTTGGGATCGCTAAAAGGTCCGCGAACTCCGCGAGGATTTCCTTCTCATGTTGTGCGCGCCAGGCGCGCGTTTGTTTGCCGACGGTGGCCGGTTCGGCCGAACAAAAGGTCGCCAGGCCAAGAAGAGAAATGAAGGGAAGAATGCGCCTGCTCATATCGCTTCACCGCGGATTCCAGATAACGGCCTTCACAATTTTGTCCAGCTTCGGAAACTCGCGATCGAGATAACGATTGCCTTCAGCGAAAAGTTTATCCTGCTTGCCGCCTCGCATTCCGCCGCCGGCATCTTCGCCGTAACCTGAGTAAAGCTGATCGACAATCTCCATCCCCTCGATCACGCGGCCGATCGGCGCAAAGCCTTCCCGATCGAGGCGCGAGTTATCGGAGAGATTAATGAAGAGCTGCGTCGTGCGCGCGTCAGGACCGGTCATCGCATAGGAGACAAAGGCGCGCGTGTTGCTTTGGCGCACGGGATCGTCGGAGATCGCTTCACTTCTCCAGCGGGTAGCGACAGTCGCGTCGCCCGCGATGCCGAACTGCGCGATGAAGCCGGCGCGGACGCGGAAGAAACGGGAATCATCGAAGAAACCAGAGCGCACGAGATTGAAAAAACGATCCGCACCGCGCGGCGCCCAGTCGCGATGCGCTTCGATAATGAAATCGCCTTTGCTGGTTTGAAACTTCGCCCGAAAAACTTCCGGCGCGGTTTC
Source organism: Spartobacteria bacterium (assembly GCA_003167555.1). Taxonomy (GTDB): domain Bacteria; phylum Verrucomicrobiota; class Verrucomicrobiia; order Chthoniobacterales; family UBA10450; genus AV80. The sequence continues at coordinate 478,995 of PMSN01000011.1, read as the reverse complement.
TTTCCAGAAAGCAAGACGAGGATCGCTCAGGCGCGACTCGGCGTTTTCCTGCGCCGCCAACTCGCGCGCCGTGGCCGCAATGAGGGTCGCGAAAATAAAGAGGCGAAAGATGCGGCACGCGACTTGAAGAAATTTGTTTACTTGCATCGCTCCCTTCGGAATCCCGGTTCAGGCTCCATCACGCCAGAAAACGAAGGAGAATGCCAGCGCGGCCGCAACGAAGTGCTTGCCTGTCACGGGCGGGTTTGCCAAAAATGAAGTTCGCCGCCACGCGGGTGCGTGGGAGGGCGAAGCAACTACAAAATAAACAAACGAAAAATCAAATTATGGCTGATGAAAAAACAGGCAGTAAGCCGGACAAGGAAGGTGGGTCTGGCGCCGAAAAGGAAGCCGACGGCGCTGAGGCGGGTGGTCGCCACAGACGGCTCCTTTACACATGCTGGAATGACGGCGCCGGCAATTATGTGCATGGCAACTGGTCGTGGTTTACGTGCTGGCGCTGCGGCGCGCTGAATTACATGTAATCCAGCCTGAGCGTTAAACCGGAGAGCAGGGTTTCCAGACCCTGCCCTCCGAGTTATTCAAAAACGCTCAAACCCAAAGCGTGCGATCGAAAGTGCGGTATTGGATTGCTTCGCTCACATGCTCGGGCGTGATGTCCTCGGCGCCTTGGAGGTCGGCCACGGTGCGCGACACTTTCAAGATCCGATCGTAAGCGCGTGCGCTTAGATTCAACTCGGTCATCGCCACCCGAATCAGTTCCTGCGATTCGTCGCTCAGCTTGCAGTATTGTTTGATCTGGCGCGGCCCCATCCGCGCGTTGCAGTTAGTTTTCTTATCGGAACGGAAACGGGCCTGCTGCCGCTCGCGCGCATGCTGAACACGTTCGCGGATCGCCGCGGAACCTTCTTCGGTGCGCGTGCTTGAGATGTCACGGTACTCGACAGCCGGAACCTCGATATGGAGATCGATGCGATCCAGGAGCGGTCCGGAAATCCGCTGGCGGTAACGCTGGACCTGGATCGGCCCGCAACGGCACTCGCGTTTCAGATCGCCAAAATATCCACAGGGACATGGGTTCATGGCGGCGACGAGCATGAACTCGGAGGGGAACGTCACGCTGCCGGCGGCGCGTGAGACCGTGACTTTGCCGTCCTCGAGCGGCTGCCGCATTACTTCCAGAGTCGAACGTTTGAACTCGGGCAACTCATCGAGAAAAAGAACGCCGTGATGCGCGAGACTTACTTCCCCTGGCTGGGGAATGGCAGAGCCGCCGAGCAATCCAACATCGGAGATGGTGTGATGCGGAGAGCGGAAAGGCCGCGTCGAGACGAAGGCTTGTTCGCCGCTGAGCATTCCGGAGATGCTGTGAATCTTCGTGCTCTCGATCGCTTCTTCGAGCGACATCGGCGGCATGATGGTGGCGATCCGTTTCGACAACATCGATTTGCCGGAGCCGGGCGGTCCGATCATGAGCAGGTTGTGTCCGCCGGCCACGGCGACTTCGATCGCGCGCTTCACGTGGCCCTGCCCTTTCACGTCGCTGAAATCGACCTCGTAGTTTTGATGCGACGCAAAAAACGCGGTGAGATCGCCGCGGGTCGGTTCCATGATCGATTCTCCGCGGACGAACTCGAAGGTTTCCCGCAGATTCTGCACGCCGTAGACGTCGATGCCTTCCACCATGGCGGCTTCGTGCGCGTTGGCCGCTGGAACGAAGATGGCCTGCTTGCGGCTCCGCCTCGCTTCGAGTGCCACGGGCAACACTCCTTTGACGGCGCGAACTGCTCCGGTCAAAGCCAGCTCACCGACGAAGCTGAATTTTTCGAGCGTCGAGCTATCCAGCTCTTCGCTCACCGCGATCATGCCGAGCGCGATCGGCAAATCGAAACTGGGCCCTTCCTTCTTGATGTCCGCGGGCGCGAGATTGATCGTCGTCCGTCCCCGCGGCCAGAAATAACCGCTGTTGCTGATGGCTGTCGTGACGCGGTCGCGGCTCTCTTTTACCGCAGCATCAGGTAATCCGACGATGATGATGTGCGGCTCGCCCCGGGCGCCGTTTACCTCGATCTCAACTTCGTAAGCATCCACGCCATAGACCGCAGCGGAGTAAATCTTGGCCAGCATGAACAAGGGGACTCGGGGAAACGTGGCGGAAAATGGAGCGCGGGAAAAGAGCAATCGGGGCGCACGGCCCACGCAACGGCAGTCGCAAAATTAATGAATACGCGCGTCCGTTTGCGCACCGGCTATTTTTTCTTCGCCGCCGGCGTGGGTGTCGGAGTCGTTGCCGGAATGGAATCCAGCAGAGCGTGGCTCAGATTGATGTTCTTTCCGGGATACACCTTCTTGGAGTTGGGGCCCGAACCGCCCGTGTTATGGCACATGAAACAATTCGCCATGGAGTTTCCGTTGAAATTATTTTGCGGGCCTTGAAAAAATGTTTCGAGGGTCGCATTCGCGAGATCGATGGAAGCGATACCTTGCTTCTCCAACTGGCTAACTCCCGGCTGCAGAGTGCACGCCTCGATCCAGAGGGTGCCAATGAGCTTGTAATTGGCCCAAACGGTCTCCTTCGGTTGCGGCGGAACGAGCGTCCCCATTTGGGCCATCTCGTTCTGCGCGGCTCCGTTGACGGCGACGATGTCCTGGGTTCTCGCCGGCTCCGCCCCGCCCGTGGCATACTGCCGGAAAACGTTGGTGATCGGCGCCACTGTCTGTTTGACCGGATCAGTAATCTTCAGCGTGGTGGACTTCGGGGCGGGGTTGCAAGCGTTGGCGGGTGTGTTCGCCGCGTAGAAGGTGAAGCTCTTGTTGCTTACTGGCGTAGACGAGTTGTAGCCATTGGGATCGGCAAGATCGGGAGCATTCTGAACTTGCTCAAAAGTGCCCCAAAGAAATTCCGGGTGATTCGCTGTTACACCGACAACATGGAGACCGACTAGCGCCACCGTGACGGAGCGAGTTTTCCCGCTGGGGTCAACGGTGATGCCGCCGCCCGGCTTGTTGATGAGGAGCGGGACGGTTGTTTTTTCCGTATAGAATCCTGTGGGCGTTATTCCGGCCGGCACCACCTGCCACGACGCCTTAAAGACGGCCGCGCCCACGGGAAAGTTCAGCGAAAGAGGCGCCTGAGCATAGCCGGCCCCAGAATACTGCTGGAGAAACTGGTAATAGCTGTCGTTCATGTGAGTTGAATACCAGAGGATCTGCCCGTTTTGATCGACCAGTATGCCGCCGCCCGCCTGGGCGGGATCGTCGCCCGAACCACGCGGCCCCGGCGGTTTCAAATCCCGGGGCTTGAGACCCAGCGGCTTGGGGCCTTTCGCAGTTGCCCCCGCTTTTTTGCCCAGCTCATCCCCATTGTGCAACGTCGCAAAGCGAGCCCGGCCATCAGGCCCGATGGCCGTGGCCCACACAAATGCTTCCCACGACCACTGGTGGAAGGCGCAATCCGGCGCCGAGAGGTTCGCGGTGTCCTGCGTTGGAAAGAGCGGCGCAGGGTATGTCGTGTATTGCGCAAGGCCCTCTGCCCAACCGAACCCTAATGGGCACGCCGGATTCGGCGTTTGGGTTGGACTCGGTGATTGCGCGAGAAGGCTATCGCCTGCAAAAAAAAGAGCGAGGGAGAGACCAATGATGTGAGGGACCAGGGGTAGTTTCTTCATGGGAGGTTTTGCCTTTCGTTGATAACTCCGCGGCACCCTTAGTTATCAAACCCGATACTTGGGGAAACCTTCTCGCTTGGAAAGAAAAATCTTTGGCAATTCTCGCCGGGGTCCTACTACAATAGGCTCGATGAAACGGGGCCCGATCGTTTGTCTCCTTGTTCTCTTGCCATTTAGCGCATGCAAGAAAAAGACGGCGAGCACCGAAACCGTCGCCGAGAATGTTATCGGCGTTGCCTTCTACCCAAAAAGCACGGAGTGGAGCACGGCTTCTTCCGCCGGGGATGAATCCGGCAATGCCTCAAGCGTTCGGCAAACCGACGACCCGCCCGACAAAGTGATCGCCTTTTACAAAGGGCAGATCAAAGACGCCAAGCTAACCGCCGATGGATTCAGCGACCTCGTCCATACCAACATCACCGGAAAGACAAAGGACGGCGCCGAGGTCGAGGTGCTGGTGATGAAAATGCCGCAACAGAAAACGCAGATTTTCGTTTCGGTTAAGCGGAAGAAATAGCGGCCGCGTCACTTCACGGTCAATTCCCCTGCCGCATTGCAAACCTTGGACGGCGGCGCATTCTTGGCGCGCTCTTTCAGTGACGCCGCGCGGCGGGAGAGTTCATCCGCCGCTTCATCTTTCAGCATGCGTGGCTGCCAGCTTGCCGTTCGCGTCGGATCGAGGAGGACGCGCTCCGGATTATCTTTGGTCGGCGCGGGGACGGCCCCGGCCTGTTCTTTCAGCCCTTCCACATCCGCGATCGCCATCCACCAATCGGCTTCGGGCGGCGATTCTTTCATGACCAGGTTTTGTTGTTCGCGGCTCATCCGGTTCCAGACTGCAGCCTGCGATAGCAAAATCTCTTTCATCTTCAATTCGAGAATTTGCGCCGCTTCGGCGTCGCCTACGCTCAGCGCGTCCTTGCGCGCGTTCTTCAGCCGCATCAGTTCCGTCCCCTGCTCGGTGATCGTTTTCCGCACCGCCGCTTTAAAAGCGCCTTCCGTCTTGGCGATGTTTTCCTGCAGATGAATGGCTACCGCCGGATGATCCTTGTCGAATGGTCCGCCTTCGTGCGTTTTGCTAAAGATCTCGTGAAGGTCCATGCCTTCTTTGCGATAATTCCATTCGTCAAACAGATTCGCCCAATCTTTGGCCGACATTCCCAGCGGTTTTTTCCCGGGCACCTCGACGGCTGTCGGCAGACCGAGTTCCTTCATTCCCCCAGGCTTGTTCAAAATTTCCTTTGCGATCTCGACCACGATTCGCTCCGCGCCTTCCCAGCCTTTCGCTTCCACCTCAGCGCGCGAAAGAGTCCGCATCCGCTCGCGCGCTTGCGGCGACAGCATCAGCATCGAGTAAAGCGCGCCGCGAATCGCGTACTTACCCGAGAGCTGTTTTTGGTAGAACTGATTGTCGTTCGGGTGTTCGAGCGAGTGCTGAAAAACGTAGCCAAGATTTCCAATCACGGCGTCGAATGCCATCCACGGCTCGAGCGGGACATCGCCGTAAAGCTCGTCATACTTTGTGGGCGGTTCGTCGATTAATTCGGCGCCTTCGGCACTTCGTTGCACGACTGCTTTTTTCAAAAAGCAACCGAGCCGGACAAAGAGATTGTGCCGAAAGAGATTGCCCCGATCGAGGTAGCGCTCCTTGTCGCTGGCGTTGCGGATCAATTGCTCGATCGTTTTCTCGATTCCGGTCTTCAACTCGGCGCGATTCGCGGCGCGCTTCTGCGGGTTGGTCTCACCGAAGACCGCGTCTACGATCCCAGCGGCCGATTCGCCAGTTTTATTAAACTTGGGCATCGGATCGACCATGATGCTCATCTCGAAACCTTCGAGCTCCTTGCCGCCGTACTCGGTAAAGAACTTCATGAAGTCGTCGCGCAGCTCATTGCGCACCGTTTCGGGCGTATCCTCGTTCACCAGCAGCGTGAAATCGATGTCGCTGTCGGTCTTCTTATAAGCGGCGGAAGTTTTTTTGCCCGCCGAGCCGATGTAGAGGTAATCGACGACGAACGCTTTGTATTTCTGGTAGTCCGGATGTTCGAAAAACTCGACCTGCGCCATCGCAATGAGTTCGCGGCGCAAATTGTCGATCTTGATGTTGATCTCTTCGCCTTTCTTAAACTTGCCCATGATGTGCTCTTTCCAGCGCAGGCCGGTAAAGAATTTCCGGATCCGAATGAGCCGCTCGGCCGGGTTGAGTTCTGGGCCACCTTTGGGAAAGAGGGTCTCGTAAAGCTCCTGGAGTTTTTCTTTTTCGATTGGCTCGAGCGTTTTCTCGATCTTCGCCTGCGCTTCCGCGACGGGCTCGGTCTGAGCTTTGATCTCGGTCTCGCCCTGCGTAACGAGTTTCTTGCCGCTGACTTTCTCGCGCGCTTCCTTGCCTTCGCTGAGCCAGCCCTCGTATTCGTAAAAATCTGAGACCGACCGGCGCGCCTCCTGTCGCTCGTTCCAAAGCGGGATATCGACGATGCGAAAATCAAACTTTTCGTTGGTAGCCTTGAGCCAGCCGCCCACTTCAGTGAGCACGGAATTGCCGCTGCCAAGTTTCACCTGCGAAGTGGTCACGAGGGCGTTCGCGAGAAAGTCGGCCCATTGCTCATCCACGCCGAAGTAGCCGTGCAGGATTCCTTTCTTGATCACGTCTTGCTGAACGACCTGCGTGCTGATGTTTACGGCGAGACCCGCGCTGGATTTGCCCATCGCTTCCCATTCGCGCTCGACCGCGCCCGCCTTAATGAAATCGGCGAATGGATTGAATTGCTTCCAGACAAACTCCGCAAAGCCGCCGCCCGGAATTGGGCGCGTCCAGATCGACGCTTGCGCGGCTACATCCTCGGCCGCCGCCGTGCCGGTGGCGGCAGCCGGCGCGCCGGGAACATTGATGATCCGGCCAATGCTCTGGCCGAGGAATTCAAACATCGCGGCCTGAATCCCCATGTTTCCCACCTGCGCCGCGACTTCCATTCCGGCCTCGATACTTTTTTGCCAATTCAGATCTTGCCGCAACGCTTCCACCCGCTCGCGCGGCTGAATTTTAGGATTCCATTCCGCGGCCTGATAAAAACATTCCAGGCCGCCGTCGTAATCCCACACCATCATTTTGTCTGCGCCTTGCAATTGATACACGTGCGCCTGTTTCTCCCCCACCTGCGCCATCACCAGGCTGCGATTGCGCGCGGCCATTTGTTGCAAGGCGAGGCGGCGGTCCGGCTCGAAAGTTTTCGCGAGTTCTGCGTCGATTTTGTCCAGGCGTTGTTGCGCGGCGAGCCGTTCACGCGTCAACGTCCACTGCAAAAAATCGGCGTTGTCTTCTTCGAGCGCGAGATAAAAGGCATACACTTTTGGAAGTTTGCGCTGCAACGCGAGCGGATTGAAATCCACTTTCGCGAGCGCCTGCCGCACCATCTCCATCTCCGGCAACTGGCCTTTTCGGTTCGCTATGTACGCGATTGTCGGGGTGAAATGATCGCCTCCCCATTTCGTGTCCTGAATCGCTACGCGAATCGTGCCGATTGGGTCCGTCAGGAGTTTTTTGTAGGGTATTTCTCCCTTAACATTAGCGCCGACCTTGGCGTTGAACGCCTTTTCCATGTCGCCGGCGAGAAGCTCGGCGTGCTCGTTCGCGATCGACAGCTCCTCATTAATCAATTGCGGAATGTCGGTGATATAGCACGCGGCCATGCGCCGCAAACCGCCGCTGGTTTGCTCGTGAAAAATGCGATTGCTGTTGAGCGCTTTCGTCCCGTCGTCGACGATCGAGGGCAATTCCGTGCTGCGTTTGTCGTCGTAACCGCGAATCCGCTTGAGCGTGTTCAACCCCAGTTCGGTTTTCTCGCGGCCCTCCTTGATCTGCTTGGCCACGTCGGTGGAAAGCGTGTCGAAGACAGTCGTGGCGGCGACGCGTTCGGAATACCAATTAACGAAGCGCTTCACGCCATCGATGCCGCCGCCCAGGACGGAGGTTCCGCCCGCGAGCAGGTACTTCATCGAAAAGATGACCCCCTGAGTTGATTGCGCCTTGAACGTGTTCGCGAGCTCTATGTTCTTGGCTTGCTTCGTCACCCCATGCACGCCGGCGAAATAACTTTCCTGGTCGAGCATGCCCGCTTCGGACTGCGCTTGCGCGAGCATCATGCTGACAATGCCCATGTCGATGTAAACGTCGCGCAGCCTGCGCTGGAGTGGTTGCAACGTTTTGCCGCCTTTGCTCAGGCCGCCCGTTTCAGTGCGCAAAATACGCGCGCGCTCAACTCCCAGCCGCCGCTGCGCTTCCAGCAAACGCATGCTGTTGACGATCTGAAATCCGTTCAGCGTGTGGACCAGATTTTCCTGATGAATGTCGTAGACCAGTTTTTTCTGGCTGAATTGCTCCCACGACACCGTGTAATTGAACTTGCGCGCGTCATCGAGCGCGGCAGCCGCGTGCTTGAACAGACATTCACTCCGGCGCTGCAAGCTTTCCGTCAGTTGGTGCAGTTCGCCGTCGCTGAAAGTTTCGATGAGCGGACTGATCGCTTTGAAATATTCGGTCTCAATCTTTCGGACTTCTTTTTCCGCTTCTGCGCGCCGCTTCAGCAAACGCACAATCTCGTCGAACTTTCCGTTCGCCTCGGCGTTGCCGGCTTGCGCGACCAGACTCTCGAGATCGCCCCAGCGAAGATGGAGCTGCTCCTTCGCGTCGGTGCATTTGATCAGGCTGTCCTGCAACCGGCTGCGCCGATCCTTTAGTTGCGTCAGGAACTTTTCTTTCTCGGCCGGATCGGTGATTCCGCTCGCGGCATCTTCGTTCGTTTGGCGGAAAATCCACGGATTGGCCTTGGCTGGCGCGATCAATTCCAGCGGCGGACAGAGGTCGCTCAGCCGCTCTTTTACTTCGAATGCTTTCGGCAGCGTGCCGTAATTACTCGTCGCGTTGTAAACAGTGAGCGTGCGCATTCCGACTGCCGCGTCGTTGTCGATCTCGACGGTCGCGACCCACTGATCGAGGTTGGAATCCGCGTCGCGACCAAAGTAGGCCATGTCTTTGACCTTGATTCCAAGGCCGAGCGACGCGCGGCTGCCCGTCTCGATTTTCGATCCGAGAATCAGAACGCCGAGCGTGTCGCCTTGCATGGCGGAGTCGGCCGCGATCTTTTTCAGCGTGATCGCCGGCGGTTGCGTCGGCGTGCCGGAATCAATCGGCTTAATTCCATCGGGAATGTCGTCCACGCTGACGCTGCGGTCTTCAGCGTAAATGCCGACCGATTTCGTTTTCGGGTCGTGAATTTGTTTTAAGTACGCGATCAGCGCGTAGCTGTCGGTAAATGGTCCACCGCCTTTGTCGTAGGCGTAGCCAAAAGTTCCGCCCATTCCATCGGGCAACAGAAACGTGTGCTTCGCCCCGTCCGGCGCGGAATTAAGCGTCATCCATCGATCGTCCTTTTGTGTCCCGTCCATGGTGCCGTGTTCGGTCGCATGGACGAGCCACTGCTGGTTGAACCGTTTCCGCGGCGTGATGTTGGGATCGATCTCGCGGAGCGACGCGACGTTGCCGCCAAAATCGTAGCCAAGCCCGCGCGGACCTTCGACGACGAAATCGCCGTTCTCGCCGCGTTCGATGCGCAGATTGAATAATTGCCCGCGATACTTCGCCGTCACCGTCTCGCGCGGCTCAGCGGTGGGATTGAACGACGTGCTGATCTCCGTCAATTCCCCGACGAGCGTTCGCAGCGCCTGTTTGCGCGATTTGAAAATTTCCTTGGCGCCTTCCTGGGGTGCGATCAGCGTTTTCTGCGCCGGTTCTTCGCTGTTGCCCGCCCAATTCACTTCGCTCTTCTTGAGCGGCAACTTGAATTCGTAACGCGTCCCGCAATGCAACCATTTGCCTTCGATGGAATAAATCACCCAGTCCTCGAGCGCCTTGTTTGGCAAGAGCGGCTGCGTGGCAAGCACGGCGTCGCCGTAGTCTTTGCGATTTTCGGGAATCTTGTCCGCTTCAACCCGCGGTTGCACGTCACGGCCAACCGCGCTCGTCACCGGTGGCCAAAGATCGACTTTGTCCACGTGATATTTTTTCATAGCCCGCGCCATCGTGTAATTGTCGAGGAACGGGCCCTCGACCTCTTTGATCGCGTAACCGATGGTGCCGCCGATGCCGTCCGCGAGCGTGACCGAATATTCGCGCCGCTCGTTCATGTTGGGCTTCGCGGTCGAGCACATCCAGCGGTCTTCTTTCACCGGACCATTTACCGAGCCGTGTTCCGTTACGTGAATGAGCCATTCGCGCTGCGGAAAAACGTAGCGCGGCGTGACGTTGTAGGGCTTCAAGGCGTCCCATTCCGATTCCCAATCGTACTCGAGCGCCTTGTAGAATTTTCCCGTGCGCGCCATCGTTAAAGTGCTTTCCGCGTCGAAACCTTTGGTCAAGCGCAGGCTATATTCCTTGCCGCGGAGGATGCCGGTGAGATAACGCGCCGGCCCGCCGGCGGCCGGCGGTGCGATCCGAAGCTGGACCTTGGTTAAGTGATCGCAGACGTATTTGACCGCGGCGTCACGCGACTCAAATCCCGGCGCGAGCAAAGTTTTCTTGAGCGGCTCCTCGCTCGTCCCGCCGTTGATCTCATCTTTCTTCGCCCACTTGGCTTCGTATTCCGTCCGCGGACCGACGCGCAACCAACCCACCTCCGTGGAATAAATCACCCACTCCGTATCTTTGCCGCCGGCTTGCGGCGACGCGGAGGGCGATGCAGATGCAGAGGGCGTGGGAGTCGCCGCAGTCGCACATTCAACAAAGGATGCAATCGCGAGAGCCGAGACGACTGCGATGTATTTCCTCGCGAAGTTCATCCTCCGCCCTCGGTGAAATCTTCCAGCAGCCGCAAAATTTGCGGGCCGCACTTCCGCCATACATCCGGCGGCGCGACGATCGTGGCACGAAACAAAGTGTCGTGTTGGAGCCAATCCAATTGCAGATGCTCGCGCTTCTGATTGTCCTCGCTCGTCAGCCACGCCACTTGCCGCGCCGGGGCGCCCGCGATCGTGCGGTTAAGCAGCGAGTCGATCACGTCATAGCGAGCGCGCAGTTTTGCCATCGCCTCGTTTGCTACTTGATCCAAGGACTTGCCCTTGCCATCCGACCACTGGATCCAGATCGTCAGTTCGGGCGGTTTCGCCGTCGCCAAAACCACGTAGGAATTGCCGAAATCGGAGATCTTCCACGAGTCATCGTAGTGGATGGTCAATGCGCCATCCGCGATCGTTTTATTCTGCAATTCGCCACTGCCTGGCGCCGGCGGCTTGCTTTGCGCGACGGCCCCCGCCGCGGTCAACAACGGAGCTTTTGTCGCTATAGGACTCGCAGACGCAGTTGGACTTGGAGTCGCGCTCGCGGTTGGCGTCGGCGCCTCACTGGGAACCGGCGTCGATTTGGGTTTTGGTTTTGTTGCGCTTTTTTCTCCCGTGCGGCCATTCAGCACCGCCAGAATTTTTTCCGGATATTTTTGCCACGCTGCCGCCGGAGCAATCGCCGTGGCGTGGATGGCGGTTTCTCTCGCATTCCAGGAAACGTGCAAGGCTTCGCGACGCTCCGGCTCTGCTGCCTCTACCCAAGCAAAACGATGGGCTGGCGCGCTCCCCATCTGGCCGTCCGGCAAAGGCTCAAGATCGGGATGCTCCTGCTTTAACTGCAGCACACTTTCTGCCGACGCTTGCTTGTCCGAATCCCATTCAAAGAGCACGCCGGCGTTTGGCAAATCTTGCGAGACAAACATGGCCGAACTGTCGGTCGTGTCCGTCACCTGCCAGGTATCGGGTCGCTGCACTATGAACGCACCATCGGCGATAGTTTCATCATGGACGCCGCCAGACGCGGGCGACGGATTCTTCTTCACGGCCGCGATCACAGCCTCAGGTTTGCCAAGCGGCGAGCGCGGCTTCTCCTTCGTGCTGATCGCACTTGCCGACGGCGATGCCTTCGTGGCCGGGCTAGTCGGAAGCGGACGCGGACTCGACGGCTTCACTGCCGGAGTGGGTGTGGCCGTTGGCGCAGGTGTTGGCGTGCGCGATGGCAAGGGCGGCACCGTCGCTTTCGGCGAAACCGGAGTTGGACTCGCGGTTATCACTTTCGGCGGCGTAGGCTTTGGCACGGGTGTTGGCGTAGAGATCGGTGGCGTGTAGCGAGGAGGCGGCGTGGGTGATTTCTCCCTGGGTTCCGGCGACGAAATCGCGCCCTCAATTTCGAATTCCACCACCGGCAAAGAATTATACGTAGCCCAGGTGCCCGCCCCGGATCGGTTATCCGTGCTCAGCCGGACATCTGTAATACTAATCCCCTGGACCAAGACCTTGCGCGGCTGCTGATAGAGTCCGTGGATTTCGCCGATCGAATCGAGCAAGCGCCCATCCCGATCCAGCGCCTCCAGTTTCCAAGTCGGAATGGACGCTCCGTTGACGACGCCAATTCGGGTAAGGCTAAATTTCTTAAATGGACGATCGAAGGAAAATGTGACTGACGTTACCGGCGCGCCGCCGATCATGAACACGCGGCGCCGGCCCCGTGGCAAAACCATTTCCGGTCCGGGATTGCTCACTACCGGCGTGCCTTTGAGTGAAGTGATCTGGGCACCTCGCGTGGCAAAGGCGTCGACAGAAAGCGGACCGGCAGTGAACTGGTCGAATGTGAAAGAAACCAGCTCCAATGGCGTTGGCGCCCGTGACTTATTCGGACTCGGCACGACGAGCTTCGGCGAAGGGGAAGATGAATCATCCGCCGCGCGGTGAAACGTCCAGCTGCCGCCGCCGGAGAGACCGCTGTTGAAAACCTTCGGGTCGTATTGCCACGGACCGGAGAGAACCTGCTGATCTTGCGAAAGTGTCAGGGTGGTCGAACCGCCGCGGCGATTCTGTTCCTGCCTCCAACTTAATCGAACGACTCCATCACGAATGCTGCCAAAAACTTGACCGTCCTGAAGTGTGTATGTCCCGGTCACATTGGCGCCGTTTTGTTCGAGCACGAGCCAATACTGGCCATTCGCGTCATCGGCAATCCAGACTCCTGAGACGTCGGCAGCAGGCAGGCTTGGGGTAGCGAAACAATGGCCAACGCAGATCAGACAAACCGCCAATAACTTGCGATTTCCCCACATGAACGGCTGAGATTGCCAAGAATATTTTCATTGGAAAAGCGCCAATTACCAAGGCAAACCGGCTCAGGCCGGCTGTTCGATCCCCGGGCGGAACCGCTTCCAGTGGAAAACTGGCTGCTTCCCCCCCGATTCGGGCCGAAAAGACCTTCGGTCAGCTGCGTCCAAATATTATTGAACAAGCGCGTCTAAATTCTGTCAGAATTGCGATATTTAACGTTGTTAACTACTTTGTAGGATGCTAAAACAAGAAGTCGGCAAACGCCCGAGGAACGTAACGGCGGGAAACTTGTTAGCACGCACCCCTAATCACCCTTTTCATGAAAAGTTATATGGCTGCTGAAGATAGCGATACTGGAATTAAGATTTACCTGCGAGAAATCGGGCAAATCCCGCTCCTCACTCCCGACCAGGAGATCGAGCTCGCCGCGAAAATCAAGAAGGGCGACCGCGAGGCGCGCGCCCTCATGATCCGTTCGAACTTGCGTCTCGTCGTCAAGATCGCGCACGACTACGCGAACCTCGGCCTGCCACTCCTCGACCTGATTTCCGAGGGCAACATCGGCTTGATGAAAGCGGTCGAGCGCTTCGATCCCGCCAAGGGCGGAAAGCTGAGCACGTACGCGGCTTGGTGGATCAAGCAATCGATCAAGCGCGCCTTGGCGAATCAGAGCAAAACGATCCGCCTGCCCGTGCATCTGGTCGACAAAATTTCCAAGATGCGCCGCGTTTCGCTCCAGATGAGCGAGGAACTCGGCCGCGAACCGACCGATGATGAGCTCGGCGAAGAGATCGGCATCGCGAGCGGAAAAGTTTCGCAGCTCAAGACCGTGTCGATTCGTCCGGCCTCCCTGGACGCGCCGATCAGCGACGATGATTCAACGGAATTCGGCGAGATCGTCGGCGACGAAGAGGCGCAGACGCCGTTCGAATTGCTCCGCGACAAAAACCTGCGCAACGAAGTGGGCGGCCTGCTTGACGTGCTCGACGATCGTGAGCGCAAGATTATTTTCTCGCGCTTCGGTCTCGACGGCGGCAAGCCAAAGACCCTCGAAGAAGTCGGGAAGAAATTTGGCGTGACCCGCGAGCGGATTCGTCAGCTGCAGAACATCGCGCTCTCGAAATTGCGCCGCGCGCTCAGCAAGAAAGAGCGCCCGGTCGACGTCGAGTTGCCGGTCGAAGCCTAAGCAAAAACGCTGTTTGCTTTCGAACCGCGCGGATGGAAAACCTCCGCGCGCTTTTATTTCGCCTGCCGCAACTGCACGCAATCGACCTTCAGCCCGGCCGCGAGCATATCGCTGAGGATAACGAGGTTGTCGTTCCGCTCCGTCAATTTTTCGTCGCGTAGATACTTGAGCGCTGCTTCCACCGTCTGATTTGGATCGTCGGTGAACTCGAGCAAGATCGGGTACGTTCCCCAGCAAAGCGCAATCTGGCGGTAGACTCGCTCGCTGGACGTAAACGCAAAGATCGGCGCTCTCTCCGGGCGCATGTTGGAAACGTATCGCGCCATCGTCCCGTGATGTGTGAAGACGATGAGCTTCGCGCGGTCCAACGAATTGGCGAGAACGACCGCGGACGCCACCGTTTTCTGCCGGTTATCCTCCAGCAACGCATCCTTGCCATATCCAGCGCCGCCGCTGCGCTCGATCCGGCGCGCCACGCGATCGAAGATCCGCACGCATTCCACTGGATAGCGCCCCGTAGTTGTCTCGCCGCTGAGCATGATCGCATCGGTCTGTTCGAAGACGGCGTTGGCGACGTCAGTGATTTCCGCCCGGGTCGGGACCGGATTTTCAATCATCGACTCGAGCATGTGCGTGGCGACGATGACCGGTTTGCCCATCCGCAAACAACGCTTCACGATCCGCCGCTGGATGATCGGTAGCTCTTCCATCGGACACTCGATCCCGAGATCACCGCGCGCGATCATCACCGCGTCCGCCGCGCCGATCATTTCATCGAGCGAGCGGACAGCGGATTGGTCCTCGATCTTCGCGACGATTAGTGCCGTGCTCCCGAGTTTTTTTACGACGGCCCGGAGTTCCTCGAGATCGCTTTTCTGCCGCGCAAAACTCAGTGCAACGAAATCCACTCCGAGCTGCGCGCCAAGCGCGACGTCGTCGAGGTCCTTTTGCGTGAGCGGCGGGAGGTTCACGCGCACGCCGGGAAGATTGATGTGCCGACGCGAACCGAGGACGCCGGGCGTAAGCACCTTGCAGCGGATCCGGTTCTTCTTTTTCGCCAGGACGAGAAGGCGCATGACCCCGTTGTCCACCAGGACGATGTCCCCGACCGAAATATCGTTCACGAGTCCGTCGTAATTCACATCGACGGAATATTTCTCCTCGCTCTTCGCGCCGCGCACAGTGAACTCGAGAATGTCATCGGGCTTGAGCCGCAAGTCTGTCTTGAGCGTGCCCGTCCGAATCGCCGGCCCTTGCGTATCGAGAAGAATGGCGACCGGCCGCGATAGTTCCACCGCGATTTTCCGGATGCGCGGAACGATTTCACGCACCCAGGGATGGACGGCGTGGCTCATGTTCAACCGGAAAACATCCGCGCCCGCCTGCATCAATTGCCGGAGTATCTCGGTTTTTTCCGTCGCCGGCCCGAGCGTGCAGATGATCTTCGTCTTGCGCACGTCCGCAGAATTGAGCCTGGCGAGGCAAAAGCAAGACGCTTTTCATTCGCCGGCGGCGACGCTTCCGGAGTTGCGCAGATTCATCCGGCACGGTTCACTGGCGAGAGATGCACCAGAGTTCCTTCGACAAAATGACAGCTTTCCGGCGCGACTATCTGGAGGCGCGGCGCCACGAGCCGCTCGTCATCCTCGATCTCGGCAGCCAGGACATCAACGGTTCCTATCGCCCGCTCTTCGCGCTCCCGCCTTGGAAATATATTGGTGTCGATCTCGCGCCGGGGAACAATGTCGATGTCGTCTTGAGCGATCCATACGACTGGCGGGAGATTTCTCCCGAGAGCGCCGATATCATCGTCGCCGGCCAGACATTCGAACACACCGAGTTTTTCTGGGAGACGATGCGGCAAATCGCACGCACGCTAAAAACCAACGGGCTCTGCTGCATCATCGTGCCCTCGAGCGGACCGGAACATCGTTTCCCGCTCGATTGCTGGCGGATGTATCCCGACGGCTTGCGCGCGCTCGCGCGTTACGCCGGCCTCGAAGTGCTCGAAGCCACGACCCAATGGGAAGACCTTCCGGAATACGATAACGAAAGCAACAAATGGCACGACTCAGTTCTCGTCGCGCGGAAACCGGAACAGCGTCCCGGTTAAGATCTTCAAGGGTCGCCGCTTTCATCGGCCTCTTCCTTTTCTGGTGGATCCTGACCGCGCTCGTTTTTCGCCACACCCAAAGTAATTTTCTGCGCGCTGAAAGCGGCTGGTATTTATATCTGTCTCACTCCGCTCCGTCCATCCAGCACGGCTTCGAAGAAGTTCTTTTGACAAAAAGCTTCTACGGGCACTATGCGCCGTTGGGTTTTCTGGGAGAATTCGCCACGGCAAAACTCGCCGGCACTCACGCCTGGTTCTGGAAGTGGCGGCAGATCACCGTGCTCGCGCTTCTGGCGACCATGTTGTTCCTGTGCGTGCGCAACAGCGGTTACGCGCTTGAGCTCTCCAGACTCAACTCAAGCTTCGCCGCCGCCGGCCTGACCGCGCTTCTGATCTTTCAAGCGCTGATGCGGGACTTCGTCGCGTGGCCCTTCATGGTCCTGCAGCTTTTCTGGCTCCTCTTCAGCCTGCTGGCGTTGATGAGCCTGGTGCAAATGGCGCAGCGCCCATCCGAAAAGATTTGGGCCTGGCTCGCCGCCGCGGCGGCCTATGCCTCGTTTCAATTTCTCGGTTTGGGAATAGCTACCGTGGCGGCGACAGTGGCCGGGATCGCTGGAATCTGGTGGGTGATTCGACGTTCTAGTCCCGCGGATGCCGCCAGGATACCACTCCCGCTCGTGAGCCTGGTCGCGATAGCGATTCTTCACGCGGTAGTCACGCTGAAGTTTCCTCATGCGGAAATTGTTGCCGCAGCGCCAGGATGGCGACCGTTCTCGTTTCTAATGGCGACCCTCGGCTTCATTCCAAACTTTTCCTTCGCCATTCTGCAGAGCCTTTTCGACGCAAGCCGGCTAACCCTGAACAGTTGGCCAGGCGCTGATGCATGGCCCTATGGTCTGGCGATTCTATTCGGCTTTGGTTCTCTGCTCGGCCACGCCTTCTTTCGGTGCCGGCGCGAATGCACTGCTCGTAACCGGACAAGATTCATCCTTTGGACTTTCGCCGCGGTGTCGTTCCTCACGATCATTGCCTTGATGGCGTTCCGGCAGTGGCGGGACCCTTCGCCCGAAGGATTCGCGCTTTATCTGGTCGCGCCCCGTTCTCTCATCCCGGGCACGTTTGCCCTGGCAGGAATCTTTGCGGAATTGCTTTTGCTGGTCGCATCCGCGCCCGTCCTTCTCAACGCGATTTTTAATCTAGCCTTGGGAGTTTGCGTGATCATTGGCAACCTCCACTTTGCGGCGAATGTTTATCCGAAGGTATTCTCAAAATCGATGATCTCCCACAAACGAGCGTGGCAATCCGTAGTCGCGATGGCGCGGGAATGCCGGAGCGCGGACCTCGCGATTCCCGATGTGCCGCTGGGTTCGCTGGTCCAGGAGTTCGCCGATTGGGACTTGAAGATGTTCGAGCCGCTCTTGCGCGCCGACCTGAACGCGCCAGAGGGAACGGTCCTGCAGATCGTGCCTTGGAGCGCTTTCGCGGGCGAATCGCCGGACGAATACCGCCGGCAAGTTCCATCACTTGTTGAGGTCAGGAAGAGACTCCAATTGGAAACAAAGAATTGAGATGAGTTTCGGCGCCGGACTGCTTCTCCTGATTTGGGTTGTTGCCTCGATTCTGGCGAATGGCATCGCTTTGTTGCATCATTTTACGAAGCTGCGCGGTCTCGATCTTATAGGTTACGGCGCCGCCGCCGGCGTGGTTCTGCATGGACTTCTTGGTTGGGCGATCGCGGCGGTTCCCGCCGGTCGTTGGGTATGCGTTGGGTTACTTGTCGCTCTGACCCTGGCGAGCACAGTCTACTTCCTCGCTCGCGGAGTGGCGCGAGAGCTACTCCTTGCACTGTCATCGGCGACCAAAATCTCGTTAGCCTTATGGCTTCTCTTCCAAGTCCTATGTCTTGGACTCATTCACCTCGAAGTGCGATTCCCCGAGTCTCTGCCCGATGGGCTCTACATTTTCAAGACTCATAGCACTAACGTTAAGATCCAATACCTAACCGGATTGCCGGCGGATAACTACATTGGTTTCGCGGTCGCAGAATTTTTTCTGCGCGGCGTCTCATTCAACAAAGAGAGACCGATCCTGCCTGGCAACGAAGTAAGCAATCGCACCATCCTGATGCCGCTGGTCGCTTTGCCTTTTCGCGTGGCGCTGGGTGCGCCGCGCGACCATCCCCAGCTCGGCACTTACAATTATATCGGCCGCGACTGGCCCGACATATCGAAACTGGATACGGGCGACGCCTTCGACCAGTTTGCAGTGATTGGTCTCGCCTTGAATTCGCTGTTGCTCGTGGGGCTGTTTGTTTTTTGCTCGAGCCTTGGCGCAAATTCCATTCTGCCAGTGGCCGCTCTTCTTTATATCACCAATCAATATTTCATCGCCCAGACGATCTACACGTGGCCTAAGGCATTGGCTGGTTTCTTCATCCTGTTAGCGTGGACCTCGATGCGAAGGGGTCAAAGCCCATTGCTCGTCGCGGCGCTCATGGCCGTGGCGTACCACGCTCACCCGTATGCAATCGTCTTTGCCGGATGTGCCGGCCTGTTTTATCTGACTCGATGGCGCCGGGAGAAATCTTGGGTGCCATCAGCGATTCAGTATCTTGTTGTCTTTGGCCTGCTTCTCGCGCCCTGGATTATTTGGACAAGGTTTGTCCTGGATATCCCCTCCGATTTAATGGCTCAGAATTTCGCCGGCCCGGGCACTGAAGCAGCCTGGGCATCTCCGATGAACTTCGTCTGGATCCGCCTCCAGAACTTCTTCTACCTGATCTGCTCGATGGTCCTTACGGTCTACCCTTTTGATTTCAGAGCGGTCCTTAATTATTGGGTATTCAGTCTGCCCGGTGTTGTTGGCCTTCTTCTCATCTACGCTGGCTTTGCGCAGTGCGCCGAACTTCCGAAACCACGTCCCTGGCTATGGTACGGTTTCCTCGGGCCGGCTCTGTTGATTCTGGCTGTCTATAGTTGTCCCGCATTCCCGGTCCTTCATGGTTATCAGGCCTTGATTGGAGTGCTGTTGTGCTTCGGAGTTTGGCGGCTTTCGCAGCATGTCTCGCGAACGGCATTCGTTGCGCTCGTCAGCCTTCAGCTCGCAATGAATATCTCTATCCTTCTGGCTCGCGGGCTAATCACGGGAGTCCGCTTCTAGCGAACTCCGGCAAACGCGGCGGCACCGCTAGCTCAAAGCCCGGAAGATTGAGAGATAAATTGGGGTTGTAATAGGCATCGTGCAGAAGATCGATTCCCCATTTGCGTTGCATGAACGTCGCTTCGCGCACGAACTGCGCCTGCTCCTCGCGCGTAGCCTGGTGGCCGCGCGAAGCGGACTCATGGTGAATCAGATTCGCGTACGGCGTCCAAACATTCAGGAGACCGACGGCCCTTAACCGCAGGCAAAAATCCACGTCGTTGAAACTGATCGCGAGATTCGTTTCATCGAATCCTCCGGCTTCTTCGAAAACTTTCCGGCGCACGAGCAGGCACGCGCCGGTCACGGCCGAACAATTCTGTTGCAGCCAGGCGCGATTGAAATAGCCCGGATGCCCGTGCGGCACCCGCGGAAAGGCGTGGCCCGCCACTCCACCCAGCCCGAGAATCACGCCCCCGTGCTGGAGCGTTCCATCCGGATACCAGAGTCTCGCACCGACGGCGCCAACTTCCGCGCGCACAACATGGCTGACCATTTCGCGCAGCCAGCCCGGCTCGTTCGCTTCGATATCATTGTTGAGGAAGGCGAGCACTTCACCTTGGGCGGCAGCCGCCCCACGGTTGATCAAACGGCTGAAATTGAATGCGCCTTCTTCGCGCACAACGCGCGCTCCGATTTTCTGCTCGATCTCGCGCAGGAATTTCATCGTCGCTGGCTCGGTGGAACCGTTGTCTACGAGGACAAATTCGATCGAGGTATAATCAGTCTCTTTGCGAATGCTCGCGATACACCGTTCCAGCAAGGCGACCCGATCGCGCATCGGAATGATGATCGAGACCGTGGGCAGCGCCGCGGGCAACTCATAAACGACACGGTGCGATTCGGGACTTTCCGGACACGGCTCCACCCGCCCAACGATGCCGCGCCGTTTCAAATGATCGGCGAGCGCGCGCCGCGCGGCTTCTTTCGCGTACGGCTTCGCGTCGACGACCGCGGCGAGACTGCCGGCCACGGCGCGCCAATGATAAAGAATCCAAGGAATGTGCCGAATCTGCGCGGGCGCCAGCCGTTCGATGCAACGCAAAGCCAAGTCGTAATCCTGCGAGCCCTCGAACCCTGCGCGGAAGCCGCCGATCGCCCGCAGAAGTTTCGTGCGATAAACGCCGAGATGATTGATGTAGTTTTGCCCAAGAAAAAGTTCCGGGTTCCAATCGGTCTTGAGAAACGGATTGGAACGGGTGCCGTCGGTCTCCAGCTTGTCTTCGTCAGAATAAATCAGACCCGCGTCCGGGTGCTGCTCGATCTCTCGCGCCACGAATGCCAGCGCTTTCTCCGCGAAGAGATCATCCTGGTCGAGCAAGGCGCACCATTCGCCGGTCGCCAGCTCCAGCGCGGAATTGCTGCACGCGGAAATGTGGCCATTCTTCTTGCGAAACGTCAGCTTGATCCGGCCGTCCGCGCGCGCCTTCTCCTCGAGAAATGGCCGAATGGCGACATCGGTCGAAGCGTCATCTGCGATGCAAAGTTCCCAGCGTTCATAAAACTGGCGGTGAATCGATTCGATCGCCGCCTTGAGCAGATCCAGATCCGGATTGTAGACGGGCAGGAGAATGGAAATCAGCGGCTGCCGCCGGAGGTGGCGAAGATCACGTTGCAGTGCGACGGCATCGACCGTGTCAAATCGCGCCATCCATTTCGGATAACCGGTGACGATGCTCCAATCGCGCTCCGGTTTGCTGGGCGCGGCGTTCATGAGCAAGCGGCCAAAGTGCGCCGTGAATTTCTCCAGAGTGAAATGGCGCTCGAAAGTTCGGCCCGCCGCCGCGCGCAGCCGCGCGACCAGGGCCTGGTCGGTGACGCAACGCTCGATGGCCCGCGCGAGCGCCTCCGGATTTTCCGGCGGCACCATTAGCCCGTTCATTTCATCCCGCACCCATTCCGCGATCCCGCCGACATCGGTGCTAATGATGACCTTGCCGAGACTCATCGCTTCCAAAATCGTGATTGGCATCGTTTCGTCGCGCGACGAACAGATCAACCCATCCGCAGCCGCCAGCAGCTCGAGCGATTGCGTATGGTCGCGTTCGCCGGTGAACTCGATGTTGCTTAATCCCGCCGCGCTCGCCTTCACTTGCTCTACGAAGGAACGATCAAGATACCGCCCCACTATTTTGAAATGTGCGGCTTCTCCCATTTTCGCCGGAAGCTTCTTGATTGCTTCCACGAGAATGTCCTGGCCCTTCCGCGGCTCGATGCTTGCAGCCGTGATGAAAGTCATGCGCGCATTTGCGTCCTTGGGCTCGGCCGACCGCGCGGTCGGAATTCCATAAGGCACCACTTCAATCGGCGTGTGCGTGATGCCTTCATAAATGCGCGCAGTTTGTCTGGTGGGCGTAACCAGAAGCGTCGCCAGCTCCAGCGTCGGTCCTATTTCGGGGATCTGCCGGATCAAGCGGACTGCCACGAGCGTCTCGTGCAGGTACCAAATCACCGGCTTCCCTTCCAAGTGCGCGGCCCGCACCGCCGCCCAGCTAATGATCGTGTTGGCCACCACGACGTCATGTTGCGCCGCCAGCTCGCGCAGCTTTTCGTGCCCCTCCTCTTCCAGCAGGCCGGGATGAATGACGAGCGGCACGCCATCAGCGGCGAGCAAATCCGAGATCGGCCCGGACTCCGGCGCCGCGACCAAGAGGTTCCATCCTTCCTTATGCAACCGCCGGACAAGATGAAGCAGTTGAATTGGCGCGCCGGTCAGCGTCGTCTCATGCGACACAAACAAAACTTTCGGCCGCGCCGCCGATTTCGTCCTGTCTGCCGCCTTGGCCACAAATCAAGAGTTGCGTTGAGTTGCGCCGGAAGCGCGCGCCGCCATTATCTCGTCGATTAATTCGTGAAACTCCGGCCCAAACCGCTCCATCGTGAAATTCTTTTCGTAGGTCGCCCTCGCCTTTTCTCCCAGTTCGGAAGCGAGCGCGGGATCTTCAATCAAGCGACGGATGGCGGCGGCGAGCGCCTCGGGTGCTTCCGGCCTAACGAGCAGTGCATTCTCTCCTTCCACCAAAACCTCCCGCGCGCCGCCCACGGTCGTGGCGATGAGCGCTTTGCCGAGACTCATCGCTTCCAGGATCGTGATGGTCGGCATCGCCTCGTCGCGCGACGCCGAGATGATCACGTCCGCTTCCTTCATCAACTCGATCGCTTCGGCGTGATTGAGCGCGCCCCGCACCGAAAAGTTTTTTAGCGTCCTGGCCACTGCCTCGACCTTCAGCCAGAAATCCGGATCGAGAATTCGCCCGGCAATTTGAAACTGCGCAGCCTCCTCCAACGCGCGCGGCAGCAACGCCAGCGCTTGCACAAAAACGTCCTGGCCCTTGCGCGGCTCGACACTCGCCAAAAGAAGAAAACGAAGCGCACGCGCGTCGGCGCCGACATTTTCCTCCCGCCGCCATCCCAGATCGGGAATGGCGTTGCGCACGCAGCGCGTCGGTCGGTCACTAAACGGCCGATAGACCGTCGCCGTCCGCTCCGATGGAGCGATGAGAACGTCCGCCAGCGGCAGGGCGGCGCGGAGCCGCGCGTCTTCGCGAATGAAATGCTCTCCCACGGAGCCCGGTTCATGAATCCACCAGGCCATCGGCACGTTTTCGTTCCGCATCGCGTGCACCACCGCCCCGCTCAAGATCGTATTCGCGACGATACAATCGAAATCGCGCGCGAACCGGGCGAATGATTCATGCCCCGTATCGACAAGCGGATCGATGATGACCGGAATGCCTTCCTTCTGAAATTTAGCCGTGAGCCGTCCACCTCTCGGTGCCATCACCACGACGAAGTCGCCGTTCTGCTGGCACCATTGCGCCGCGTGAAAAAGCATCATCGGCGCGCCGGACAGGGACAAATCGTGCGAAACAAGAAGAAGATCGCGCAACAATGCGACGGACTCCGGCCGGTCGCGCGCCACCATTCGAATCGGCGTGGGCGAATCCGAATAAAGCCAGTCCCGCATGTTGTCCGGGAAATAGGGATCGTGCGTCGCGTAGCGCGCCCAACGCTTCAGCAGATAGATCGACGCCTTGTTCCGGCCGCGCCGCGCTTCCTTCTTCTCCTCGAGGGCGATCGAAGCATGCCCGGCGTGACTCAAGGTCGCATAGGGCGTGTAAACGCAACGGAGCCCGGCCGCGCGAATTTTGAAACAGAGATCGATGTCGGAATGCGCGATCGGGGTGTTGACCGCGTCGAATTTACCGAGGCGGAAAAAATCGTCGCGCCGCATGGCGAGGCAGGCGGCGGAAAGCGCGGCCACATCGCGCAACGACTGCGCCAGATTGAAATACTCCGTCGAATCCGCCGCGCGTTGATGGAAGGCGGTGCCGGCGAGCCCACGCACGCCCATCACCAGACCCGCGTGTTGGATTTTTCCCGCCTCATAAAGCAACTTCGGCGAGACCGCGCCCACTTCCGGGTTCTCCAGCGGCTCGATGAGATTTTGAATCCAATCCGGCTGCGCCGTCTCGACGTCGTCATTGAAAAAAATCAAGCGTTCCCCCGTGGCCGCTTCGGCGCCGAGATTGCATTTCTCGGAAAAATTGAACGGCTTGTCGTAGGCAACCAGACGCACCGTGGCGCCCGGCGGTTCCAGAATTTTGAGCGACTCGGCCAGCCTGCTGTTTGTCACCACCACGATTTCCAGGTCCGGATATTTTGTGGCAGACGACAGGTCGCGGAGGCAAATTTGCGCGCGGGTGGGCGAATCGGTCGGCACGATCACCGAGACGCGCGGCCACGATGCAATCTTCAAGCGGGCTCGATTCGCCGTGGGGTATTCGATGATGTCCGCCGGCAGATTTCGGCGGCCCATCGCGTCGCCCAGCGCCGCGAGATTGGTTTTACGCGCGTCCGGTTTTCCTCCCGCCGAACCGGACGCCGGGTGTTCGCGCCAGTGATAAAGCACGTGCGGAATGTGATGAATGCTTCGCGTCCGCTCCGTGGCGCGCAGGGCAAAATCGTAATCCTGCGACAAATCGAATTCTTTCCGGAACCCGCCGATTTCATCGACGAGCGAACGCCGGTAGGCCGTCAGGTGGCCGATGTACATAAAAGAACAGAGAAGCTCTGGACTCCATTCCGGTTTGAAAAATGGCGCGTGCCGTTTCCCATCCGAACTCAATCGGTCTTCGTCGCTGTAGAGAATTTCCGCCTCTGGAAAAGCGCCGATCGCCGTGGCCAGCTCGTACAAAGCAAATGGCGCAAGCAGGTCGTCGTGATCGACGCAGGCGATGAAATCACCCGTGGCAACTCCGAGCGCACGATTGCTGTTTTCTGAGACGCCGAGATTTTTCCCGAGCCGCTCAAATCGAATTCTCGGCTCGCGGGCGATCCACTTTTGCAACGTCATCACTGTTCCGGGTAGGTCGGATCCACCATCGACCACGCAAATCTCCCAATTGTCGTACGTTTGCGCGGCGACCGAGGCAAACATCTGGTCCAGAAAATTCGCGGGAGTATCGTGGACAGGGACAAGCAAACTAATCTTCGGCTGGACCGTGAGCTGCGCGGCGGCGTGCCGTTGCGTTTCGAGCGCCGCCATGTCCGGCTCATGCTCGCTGATCCATTCCTCGTATCGCTCCTTCGGTTTCACGACAATAACGGGAGCCGGCTCTGGCGGCGGCGGAGCAGGCTTCGGGGAACGCGCGATCCCGATATTGCGAGGAAGGCGGCGCAGTTCGCGCACGATTTTCTCGCCAAACGGACGCCGCTGTTTCGGACCCGTTGGAATCTGAAAACAGCGGCCCTTTTTCCGGCACGCCTTTTTCGCGTAACTCAGGATCCGCTTCTGATCCTTGATCTGAGCTTTCAGGTTCTCGATTTCGCTCTTGAGATTTTCGGACTCAGCCACCCAGTGCTGGAGCTGCTCGTGCTGGCTGTCGATAACAAGCTGCGCCTTGGCGCGGTCGCGGCGCAACGCCTCGAAATGCTGAAGCTGCTCTGCCTGCGAATCCATGACCAATTGGGCCTCGGTGCGGTCGCGGCGGAGTGCTTCCAGATCCTGCAATTGCGAATCCATGATCTGTTGCGCCTTACCGCGATCCAGCCGCAACGCTTCCAGATCGTTCAACTGGGAATCCATGATTTCCTGCGCTTTCGTGCGATCGGCCAGGAGCGCGGCGAATCTTTGTTCGAGCTCGGCTATCGCGCGTGCCTGATGGTCCATGATCTCCTGGGCCTTCCAACGATCCGACAGGAGCGAATCGAGCCAGACCTGGCGCGCTTCGAGCGCCGCCTGGGCACGCACAGCCGCGTCGGCTCGGGCCTGCGCTTCGATCCGCGCTTCCGCCAGCCGGTAGACCCCGGCCAGTTCCGCCACACTCTTCTTGTCGGAGAACAACTGTTTGAGGAGAAATTCCCGCGGCGCGGATCGCTTCGAACATAAAGTGATCCCGAGCCCAATCCCGTCAGGCAATTCCGTGGACGGCCGCGCCGCAGCCCATTCCCGCCATGCGCCTCCGGGGCTGTCCGTGCGTTTTAAAACTATTCCGTGAACGAGCACCAATCCTTGTGGCGCCAGCTTCGATTTCCAAGCCGACAGCTCCGCCCTGAGTTCACGTCCTGAATCGCAGTCGTCGATGAAAAGAAAATCGATGGCGCCGTCCGCGAATTCCTTTGCAGCGTCCGTCAGCGAGCCGCCGAGGAAGCGCGCAAAATCTCCGTAGAATTCCTTTCCGTAATCTTTCCCCTTCCGCCACGCCAGATCGCCGGCCTCGGGTTCGCCGGCATGCTCCCGGCGCAGAGCGGCGCTCCGGCATTCGACACCCAGTTCGCGCGCCGCCTGACAACAGGTGAAGAAAGCATCACCATCACCGAAGCCCAGAACCACGATCGACTTCGGCTTTTTGCTGGCAACCAGATCGTAGAGCAGCGGCAAATAAAACCGCGCCGGCCCGCCGGAATAGAATTTCGGCTGAAATCGAAGAAGGCTCGGGAGCTGTTCGAACATCAAAGGTGCGTCGAATCGGAGATGGATTTACGGAAGCGTGGTTTGGTCCGTCCAATAGAGAGCCAAACCAGCCTGGATGTCTAACGATTCGCGAAAATCCTTGTGGCGCGCGGGCTGTCATTGAAAATCAATTTCGATGACGTTCGTCGCGGGATTCTTGCTCTTGATCTGGGTGGTTGTGTCGATCCTGGCGAATGGCATCGCTCTCCTGCACGCGATCGGTCTGCGTTGGCTTTGTCGGCCTTCAACTTCTCCTCAACCTTGGTCTGGTTCTGGCCCGCGCGGGCTGATCACGGGCGCGCGGTTTTAGCGATTTCCCGGTGCGCGCCGTTATCGCTTGCGCGCTGACATCGTTGCCGCGACGCGCTATCCTGCCCGCTCGCATGGGAACGGAAATTATCCACGCAGATTTGCCCTCACGCCGCTTCGAGCCGCGCATTTACGGAGTGGGCGCGTGGGTCGGCCATTTGCATTTCGCTTACGACTTAGTGGCGGCGCTGCGGCCGCGGCTGCTCGTGGAGCTGGGGGTCGATCGCGGCGAAAGCTACTTCGCCTTCTGCCAGTCGGCGCTGGAAAACAAAACGGGCGCGCGTTGTTTCGGCATCGATACGTGGCGCGGCGATCAGCATGCGGGTGGCTACGATGAGACGACGTTTGAACAAGTCTCCGCGCACAATCGAGAGAATTACGAGGGCTTCTCCACGCTCATTCGATCCAGCTTCGATGAAGCGCTCGGTTCTTTTCTCCCGGAGACCATCGATGTTTTCCATCTCGACGGTCTTCATACCGAGGCCGCCGTGCGTCATGATCTGGAAGCGTGGCTGTCCAAGATCCGGCCGGGTGGCCTTCTGCTCTTGCACGATGTCGATGTGCGCGCGAAGGAGTTTGGCGTTTGGAAAATCTGGGCGGAACTGCACGAACGCGGCCGGTCGTGGACATTTCACGACGGACCCGGTCTCGGCGTCTGGGAAAAACCGCCGGTCTCGAAACTGCCGGGATTTCTCGAACAACTTCTCTCTCCGCCTAACGAGCGGAACGAGGCGCTCGCGCGATACTACAGCGATCGTGCGGAGGAAATGCAGAAGAAGATCGCCGGGCATTGGCGCGATGGAACGATCCGGCAGACGCCTTTCGCGCAGCAAACCATCATCCAGGTTTTCCACACGCGCGATGGCTCGCATCGCGAAGAAGATTCGGTCTATGCGCGAGTTGGACATGAGGGATGGAAAGATGTGCGAATCGAGTTGCCGAATGACGCTTTCGCCGCGCCTCTGCGAATCGATTTCGTCAGCGCCCTCACCACGATCGAAATCGCATCGATTCGCCTAACGAAGGAAGACACGATTTGTTTCACCGCGGAGGACGACACCGGATTTGAGATGATCAGGATCGCCGGAGACGTCGAGCTGTTGCCCGATCCGAAACTGCTGCGCTTGCGCGTGACCGGTCTCGATCCTCAATTGTATTTACCAGCCGTTAATCTTCCGGCGAGCGAAGGCACGTTCATTCTCCATCTTCGACTCCGAGTTCTCTAGCGCCCGTCATCCCGAGCGAAGTCGAGGGACCCCGTTTCGCGTCGCTCGACAATATTCGGGGTCCCTCGACTTCGCTCGGGATGACAAATATGCCGGCCTAACGATCCGACGCCGGACGTTCGTAGGAGCCTTCGACCCGCGTGGCCACGTCGCGATAGCCGTAATCGGCCTCGTAAATCTGCTTCATGCAACTGAGCGATTTCTCTTTTTCGCCCATCAGCTCGTAAACCAGACCGAGATTGTAGACGACCTCCTTCTTCATCGTGTCCATCGAGGTGATTTCTTTCGCGGCTTCTTCGAGTTGTTTCGCGGCCAGATCAAGCATGCCCAACTCGTGATAGCAACGGCCCAGCAGATTCATCGCTCTCAAACGCGCGTTCGGGTTCTGCCGCGCTCGTTGCAATTCCGGCAGCGCCTCGCGAAACCGGCCGGCCTGCAGAAGATGTTCGCCCAGCTCGAAGCGGATTTGCAGATCGGTCGGATTGCGCTCCGCGCGTTTGCGCACATCGTCGATCGCCAGTTCGGCGCGCGTTTTCTTCGCCGCGGCCAGCGCCTCAGACCGCTCGCGGTAGCCCTCCTCCTCCGGACCATGCGTCGTCAGAAATTCTTGGTGCGCCGCGATCTCGCGCTCCGAGCGTTTCCGCTGCAAATCGGAAACTTTCCGCACCAGACCAGGATCGCTCCCACTCGTTAGGTCGGCCGCGTATTGATACCACGCGATGGCATTCTCGAAGTCTTCCTTTTGCTCATGCAGGTCGCCTAATCTCCGGGCGAAATCGACGCTTTCCGGCTCGGCCTGATGGCGCGCGTAAGTTTCCTCGATCTGCTGTTCGAGCGACTCACCCGTCAGCGCCATCCGGCTTTGCTGCTCGAGCGAAACAGCCGCCGCCTTGTCCTTGATCAAATCGCGGTAGCTTTCCGCCTGGGTCCATCCGCCCGTCTTGATGGAAGCGCGGGCCGAAGCGTCCTTGCCCAGCCGCACTGCTTCCGCATCGATCGGATCGATCTCCGTGATCCGATTGTAGATTTCCACCTCCTTGTCGCTCTCCCCCAGCTCATGATAAAGTCGGCCGAGTTCGTGCAGAACTTTCGTATCGCGCGGTTTCTCCTCGAGCAAAGTCTGGAGCGCGAAGACGCCGATCTGCGGCCAGCCCGCCGCGACGGCGGCCTGTTTCAAAACGAGGTTGGCCTGGCGATTGTAGGGCTCGTCTTCCAGAATTTT
Source organism: Spartobacteria bacterium (assembly GCA_003167555.1). Taxonomy (GTDB): domain Bacteria; phylum Verrucomicrobiota; class Verrucomicrobiia; order Chthoniobacterales; family UBA10450; genus AV80. The sequence continues at coordinate 449,992 of PMSN01000011.1, read as the reverse complement.
CTCGATTAGCTCCACCGCGCGCTTCGGATCCTTCTTCAATTCCCGCTGCGCTTTCATGACGGAAAGGGCCGCGGTCGAGACGTTGAAGAAAACCTTCTTGCTGGCCTTCTGCTTCGTTATTTCCGTGCGGCGCAAGAGCTGACGGCCCGTGAGGAACTCGGGTTCCTGTTTCAGGATCCCTTGCAGCAACGAGATCGCGTACCCAAAATTACGCAGCTCAATCGCCGCGACCGCTTTCAGCCAGTGGCTGCGCAGTTGCTCGCTCAAATCTTTTTCGCTCGTTGCGGCCATCGTTGTCAGAACAAGTCCATTTGCGGCTTCTCGGGCGCGGTCACCGTCTTTTTGCGCCGCCGGCCTTTCACCGGTTTTTGCACGTCTGTCGTTCCGTTCGGTTTCTCCAAATGTGAAAGAATGTCTTTCGCGCGGTCGAGAATCTCCTTCGGCACACCGGCGAGCCGCGCAACGTGGATGCCGTAGCTCTTGTCGGCGCCGCCCGGAATGATCTTGCGCAGGAAAATGATCTGTTCGTTCCATTCCCGCACGGCCACATTGAAATTCGCGACGCCTTTGCGTTCCTCGGCCAGCTTCGTCAACTCGTGGTAATGGGTCGCGAACAGCGTGCGCGCCTTGATTTTGTCGTGGAGAAACTCCGCCACGCTCCCCGCGATCGAGAGTCCATCGAAGGTCGAAGTCCCGCGGCCGATCTCATCGAGAATAACGAGGCTGCACTGCGTCGCGTTGTTCACGATGTTCGCGGTCTCGTTCATCTCCACCATGAAAGTGGATTGGCCGCGCGAGAGATCGTCGTTCGCGCCGACTCGGGTAAAAATGCGATCGACCAGGCCGATCTCCGCGCCCGAGGCCGGGACGAAACTTCCGATCTGCGCCATCAACACGATCAACGCGACCTGCCGGATATAAGTCGATTTGCCAGCCATGTTCGGTCCGGTGATGATGGCGAGGCGCGTTCGTTCACCGTCGAGTTCCGTGTCGTTAGGCACGAACTTTTCCTCGGCGAGATTTTGATCGAGCACCGGATGTCTCCCATCGCGGATGACAAGTCTCAGCGTCTGATTCAAGACAGGCCGCGAGTAACCAAAGAGCCGCGCGGTCTCCGCGAGCGCGCTGATCACATCGAGCGTTCCGAGCGCGCTCGCAGTCTGTTGGATGGGCGCCAGCTCGCGCAGCGTTTCCTCGCGCAAGGTTTGAAAGAGTTGGTATTCGAGCTGGCGCGCGCGCTCGTCGGCCCCGAGGATTTTCGCTTCCATCTCCTTCAATTCCGGCGTGATGAAACGCTCGCCGCCGACGGTCGTTTGCTTGCGCGTGTAGCGCTCCGGCACGTTCGCCAGGTTCGATTTCGTGATCTCGATGAAATAACCGAAGACGGAATTGAACCGGACCTTGAGCGATTTGATTCCGGTCTCGGCGATCTCGCGCTCCTGCAACTCAGTGATCCACGTTTTCCCGTCGCGTGACGCCTGCCGCAGCTCATCGAGGTCCGCGTCGAACCCGTCCCGAAAAATTCCGCCTTCTTTCAGGACCATGGGCGGATCGTCGAGCAGCGCTTCGCTCAATTTCTGCGTGAGCGCCGGCATCTCCTGCAAGTCGCGCTCGAGCTGATTCTGGTAGGGACGAATCGAATTTCCTCCTGGCGAATCAGCCGGATCTTTTCCGAATTCGTTTCGCTCGATTAGCCGGCGCAGCTCCCGCTTCAACTCAGGGATTTGCTGCAGGGAAGTTTTCAACGCCACCAGATCGCGCGCGTTTCCCGAGGCCTGGCTCAACCGGCCCGCCGCGCGTTCCAGGTCCCGGATCGATTTCAAACAACTGCGCAGTCCCGCGAGCAAATCGGGCTCGTGCAATAAATCCGCGATCAACTGCTGCCGCCGCTCCAGTTCGCCCAGATCGCGCAACGGTTGCAGAATCCAGGCGCGCAATTTTCTCCCGCCCATCGGCGTCACGGTCCGGTCGAGCGCCGCGAGCAGACTCGTGTTGCGCGCGCCGCGCGATTCGACCAGCTCGAGATTCACCTGCGTAGCGGCATCGAGCATCACGTAATCGTCGCGCCCGTCGCAGCGCAACGAAGAGAGATGGCTCACCTTTCGCCGCAGTTGCTGTTTGAGGTAATGAATGATCGCGCCCGCCGCGCCGATCGCAGCCGGCATTTCGCTGCAGCCAAAACCATCCAGCGATTTGACGCCAAAATGCTCACACAAAGTGAAACGCGCGTGCTCGGTCAGGAACGCGAAATCGTCGTAGGGCAGCGCGCCTTCGATTTCCCCGAATTGCGCTTGCTGTTGTTCGCTCACGAGCAATTCCGCCGGCGAGATGCGCGCGAGATCGTCGAGCAGCGCGCTCGCGCTCGCCGCTTGCGTGAGCCGAAATTCCCCCGTGCTCAGCTCGGCGTAGGCGAAGCCGAAAACGCCTTCGAGAAAATAAACCGCGCCGAGATAATTCGGCCGGTTCGCTTTGAGCAAATCCAGTTCGCTCACCGTGCCGGCGGTGATAATTTGCGTGATCTCGCGCGTGACGATTTTCCCCGGCTGCGGCTCGCTCGTTTGATCGCAAATGGCGACGCGCCGTCCGGCCTGGATCAGTTTCGCGATGTAACCTTGGGCCGCGTGATACGGCATGCCGCACATCGGCACGCTGTTGCGATGGGTGAGCGCGAGATTCAGCAACCCAGAGGCTTCTTTCGCGTCCTCGAAAAAGAGCTCGTAAAAATCGCCGAGCCGAAAGAGCAGCAACGTGTCCGCGGGCACGCTCGCGCGCAGCCGCTGGTACTGCTGCATCATCGGAGTGAGCGCGTCGGCCATGGTTCCAAGATGAAATCAGGGACTCCAGATTGCGAGCCGGAACTGGGGCGAGACTTTCCTGTAGCGGCGGTCTCTGACCGCCGAAACCGCCGGAGCCAGATTCGATTCGGCGGTCAGAGACCGCCGCTACAAAAGATCGCTCAGACGATTACGAAGCCTTCCGTCGCGGTGCGCGCTGTGAATCGCTCGCTCAAGCGCCGTGTCATCGGCCCGACTTGCCCATCGCCGATCGTGCGATCGTCCACTTTGATCACGCCGGCCAGCTCGCCCATCGTCCCGGTGCAAAACATTTCGTTCGCCCCATAAACGTCCTCGAGCGTGAGATCGCTTTCGCTGATCCCGATTTTTTCTGCCGCGCAAATCTCGAGGACGGTGGCGCGCGTAATTCCCTCCGGACAGGCAACGACGCGCGGCGTGGCCAACTCCTCCTCGCGCACGATGAAGACATGGGTTGCATTCGTCTCGGCAACGAAGCCGCGCGTGTCGAGCATGAGGGCATCATCCACGCCGGCGTTGTTGGCTTCGATCTTGGCCAGGATCGAGTTGAGCAGATTGGCGTGATGAATTCGCGGATCGAGTATTTCCGGCGGTGGGCGCTTGATCTTGCTCGTGATCAACGTGAGCCCGGTCTTCGCGTAGACCGGCGGCTTGTGCTCGGCGAGCACGATCAACGTCGGTCCGGATTGATTCAGGCGCGGATCCATCCCGGAAGTGATCTTCACGCCTCGCGTAAGGGTGAGACGAATGTGGACGCCGGCGCGCATCTTGTTCGCGGCCAGAGTTCGCCTGATTTGCTCGATGATTTTTTCGTCAGGCGGAACTTTGGAAAATGAAAGCGCTTCCGCGGAACGCCGCAGCCGCGCGAGATGTTCGCGCAGTTTGAAGATGCGGCCATCGTAAAGCCGTAATCCTTCCCAGACCGCGTCGCCACCCTGGACCGACGAATCAAATGGGCTGATGCCGGCCTCGTCGCGATGCAGCAAGCGACCGTTGAGGTTGATCAGCAGGTCGCGGTTCTTCTCGTTGAATTGCTGGAGCATTCGCGGGCGCGATGGTAGGGACGCCGCGCTGCGGCGTCCATCGTCTTTCCTGTGGCGTTCGGACGGCGCAGCGCGCCGTCCCTACCTCAGGCGATACTCGTGAAGGCGCTCGTAAGCAGTGCGTGATTTTTCATGCACGTCACGCAAATGCTCTGGAATCGGCTCCGGTTCTCTCGGCGAAGGCTTGCGAAAACTGGTCGAGGTCGCGACTTCGCCATACCAATGTTTCGCCCAGATGCCGTCCGTCTCGCGCAAACCCGGCGGCCAGGAAAGCATCGCGTCCATGAATTCGACGCCGACCGCCTCGCATAACAATCCCAGAATTCTGCGCGGATTCTCGAGCACATCGCGCGCATCGATCACGGGCGGGATCGTGCCAGTATGCTCGCGGACCCAATCGAAAATTTCCGCCTGCTGTACGAAGCCGATATCTTCCAGCGCCGGTTCGTTGTTCTTCTTAATGTAAGAGGCGATGACTTCGCGTGGATCGCGGATCAGAAAACAATTCTGCACGGCGCCGAGCCAGCTACGATCGATCCGCGGCAACAAGTGATGCGTCATCTGCTTCTGGTAGAAGATGCGTTTGCCGCCAGGAATATCGCCCGTCAGCGTCTCGATCACCTTCCGCCAATCGGTTTCACCGCTGGCGATGACTTCGCTCGCGCCGGGATGATCGCGCCCAGTCGCGTGCAGGTAATGCGCATAAAACGGCTCGTCGCACACCACGGTGTCCGGCCGGTTCCCCCACGAACGCATCATCGCGGTGGAAATATTTCGCGGGCCCGACCACATCGCGATCCGCACCGGCTCGTTCTTCGGCATCGGCGGGACATTCCAACGTGAATGCAAGGATAACCAGATGAATTCGAGCCGCATAGGGCCAATTGGTTCGGCAGGTTCGAATCGGAGATGTGAGCACTCCCGTGCGGCCCTTCGCCCGCCGGTTTGATCCACTCGACTCTGGAATTTAACCGGACGTCATTTATGAAACGATTCCTCATAGCGGTTGGACTGGTCCTGCTATTTACGCCCGCGGTGTTTGGCGGAGAGCAATCCATTCTCGCGCGCGTCACGGTCTATTGGGCCAGCGGCGGCGGCGGTTCGGATCGCTGGACGCGGCGCCACATTTGTTCTACCGGCGCACACTTGCAGCCCGGCCATTGCGCCGTCGACCCGCGCCGGATTCCGTACGGGAGCAAAGTCACGCTTCCCGATGGCGCCTTGCTCGCGGTCGATACCGGCTCCGCCGTGGTCAGCCGCAAAGCGGCGCGGCGCTCCGGCCGCACAGCTCTGGAACGAAGCGCCCTGGTCATCGATCGATTTTTTGAAACCAAACAACAAGCCCTGAGCTGGGCGAACCGGAATCCTTATTTCATGTTCGTGCGAGTTTTGCCGCCCGATTTTCGGACACCCTCGTTCTCGCGCCCGCAGAAGGTGATGCAAGCTGCGTCCTCGAATCCTCGGCAGCAGCCGACTCCGACGCCACCACAAGTGGTGCGAGTCCCTCGGCGAGACATGCGAGACCGACCAAAGTCGCGGATGTACATGCCTTAGCTCATTCCTGTTGCCGGAAAGTTGCTCAATCGCTTTTTTGTTTCGATCCGAGAGCGCCAATGTGAAAGCATCCGCTTTCCTTATGAATCGAATTGTCCTGTTGGTTTCTTTGTTTCTCTCGCCGCTGTGCGCGTTCGCCGCTGATCCCCCGGCGAAACCACCGCTCACTCCGGCCGAGAACCTCGTCATCGACGGCATCCCGCCCATCCCCGCCGAGTTGGTCGAGCAGATCGGGCGTTACACGGAATCCCGCGCAGCCACGTTTCAAGACTGGCAACCGGGCAAGGCCGAGATGTTGATCACGACGCGGTTTGGCGACACGAATCAGGTCCACCGGATCGTGATGCCGGGTGGCGCGCGCACCCAACTGACATTCTTTCCCGATCGGATCGACGGCGCATCCTACGAGCCGGCGAAGGGCGACTTTTTCATTTTCACCAAGGGCGCGGGCGGGAACGAATTCACTCAGAACTATCGCTACGACAACGCGACCGGCGAGGTCACGCTGCTGACCGATGGCAAATCGAAAAATTCCGGGCCAACCTGGAGCAACAAGGGCGATCGGATCATTTACACTTCCACGCGACGCAACGGCGCCGACACCGACATCTATCGACAGTCGCCGCTCGATCCGAAAACGGACAGGTTGCTCGCCGAAGTGAAGGGCGGCGGGTGGGACGTGCTCGATTGGTCGCCGGACGATAATGAGTTGCTCGTGCTCGAGGAAATCTCGGTCAACGAAAGCTATCTCTGGCTCTTCAATTCGGAGACGGGCGAGAAGAAGGAGCTGACACCGCGCCCAGCGGACGGAGCGGAAAACGTGGCTTATTCGCGCGCGCAATTCGCGAAAGATGGCAAAGGCATCTTCGTCACGACCGATCGAGAATCGGAGTTTCAGCGACTGGCTTATATCGATCTCGCCAGCGGCAAGCACACCTATCTCCTGCCCGATATCAAATTCGACATGGATGATTGGGATTTGAGCGACGACGGCAAACAGATTGCCTACACGCTGAATGAAAACGGCGTGAGCACTCTTCACGTTCTCGATCTTGCACTGAAGAATGGCGTGACGACTGCCTCAACACCGCGCGAACCTGTTTTCAATCCGCCGCTGAAGAATGTCGTTATCACCGGCGTGCGCTGGCATCGTCATTCCAATCCGAATCTGCTCGCGTTCAACGTCACGGGCGCACGCCAGCCCGCGGATGTTTACACCTGGGACACTTCCAAAAACGCGACCACACGCTGGACGGAGAGCGAAACCGGCGGCATTCCCTCGGCGCGTTTCACCGAACCGGAATTGGTGAAGTGGAAAAGTTTCGACGGCAAAGAGATCACCGGATTTCTTTATCGCGGGCGCGAGTTGTCGAATCCCACGCCGGTCATCATCAACATCCACGGTGGCCCGGAGGCGCAATTCCGGCCGGGTTATCTGGCCCGGAACAATTACTTCATCAATGAACTCGGCTGCGCGATTCTCTATCCGAACGTGCGCGGTTCGACTGGTTACGGCAAAACTTTCGTCAAGCTCGACAACGGATTTAAGCGGGAAGATACCTACAAAGATATTTCGTCGCTGCTCGACTGGATCAAGACGCAGCCCCAACTGGATGCGAACCGGGTGATGGTGACGGGCGGCTCGTATGGCGGACACATGACGCTGGCCGTCGCTTGCAATTACGCCGACCGGATTCGCTGCGCGTTGGATGTGGTCGGGATCTCGAACCTGGCCACTTTTCTGAAAAACACGGAGAGCTATCGGCGCGATTTGCGCCGGGCTGAGTACGGCGACGAGCGCGATCCGAAAATGGCGGAGTTCATGGAGCGGACCGCGCCGTTGAACAACGCGAAAAAAATCACGAAGCCGCTGTTTGTGGTGGCAGGCGCAAACGATCCGCGGGTGCCGAAATCGGAGGCGGATCAAATCGTCGAGACGCTCAAGAAACAGGGAACGCCGGTCTGGTATCTCGTGGCGAAAGACGAGGGGCACGGCTTTGCGAAAAAGAAAAACGCCGACTTCCAGTTTTACAGCACGGTTCAGTTCATTCGTGAATTCCTGCTGAAGTAAACAAGCGAGCGGCATCTGAATGGGGAGTCTCGTGCGATACAGGATTGTCCCTGGCCCCCTTTTCGCATTGAATAATCCAATCACCTACAAAGCGCTTCTCGTAAGCCTGATCCTTCTCGGCGCGAATGCGCGCGCGGAAGACCTCCTGCTGCCCAATCCAAAACTCACTCCGGGCAAAATCGTGCGACGCGACAAAGACCAGCACGGCGTTTCCGCCGGGATGGAGCAGAAAGTCTTCAAGCGCTATCGCATCCCATGGAGCCGGCGCGCGGAGTTCAAAATCGATCATCTTATCCCAGTGGAATTGGGAGGGGCCGACAGCGTTGAAAATCTTTGGCCGCAAAATCTGACAGTCAAACCTTACGGCGTGGAGCGAAAAGAGTTGCTGACGAGATGCCTTCGGCTCCGGATTGCGGAAGGCCGCATCACGCTGGCGCAAGCGCAAACGGCGATGCAGGAAGATTGGATCGATGCCTTTATCGACTACCTGGGGCCGGTCTACCTACGCTAGACGCGCAGCTTAGCGCGGCGAGTTTCTTTAAGAAGAAAACTTACCGTAAACGGCAACCAACGGATATTTGCAGCGGTTCTTCGTCCAGTAATCGCTCACAAAACCGCTTTTGGTCCGAATTACCACATGGCCCGCGGCACCGTGGCCGAAAACCAGGACTGAGCCGACCGGCGCCGCGAATTGATCGTGCACCGGCAAGCGCTTGAATCCGAAACTGCGCACCAATTCGTCGCCGGCTTCCGAGGCGTAATTCGTCTTGGGGTAGGAATTAATCACACCGGATTCGACCAGCGCCTCTTTCACATACTGCCAGCAACGCGCTCTCGAGCGGGCGTTGGCGCGTTCCTGAGCGATCGTGGCAGCGCGGCGCAACCGGGGATCGAGCCGCGAATCGACGCTGGCATCCGGGTGACCGACCGGCACCCAGTAATGACGCATGATCCGGGCGGAGCCGACGGACCCATCAAAATCGTTGTAATAGAAGCGAGACCGGGAAGGGGCGAGCCCGGCGGATCGCACTTCCATTGTGGAACTTATCAGCGCGCAGCTGGCGAGAAAAACGAAGACGAGAAAACGATGCACGCATTGTGTGTATGCAAGCGGCGTACCAGCATGACAAGCCTTTTTGCGTACAAATGCTGAAGTTTTTTCCTGTTACAGCGGCTCGACAAGAATCTGTCTGAATTGTGAGAAAACAGAGCAATAACCGTAGCTTTGTCGCGATCAATCCGCAGCGTCTGTCCGAGCGCGTTGTTCCAGTGGATTCGGCTCGTGGATTAAGCGAGTCTCCGAACACGGAAGCGATCCGACATTAATTTTCCATGGCGCAATTTCCTGACGAACAAACGAAAAGCGGCGCCTTCAAACGCCAGGAGGACGCGTTCCGCGATTGGGTGAAGCGCGATGGCTCGACGCCTTTTCCACCCGAGCGCGGGCGTTATCATCTCTATGTCTCTTTCGCGTGCCCGTGGGCGCATCGCACGATCATTCTGCGCAAACTCAAAGGCCTCGAAGATACGATTGGCATGACCGTCGTCGATCCGGTGCGCGACGAGCGCGGCTGGGCTTTCCGAAACGGCCCCGGCCATTCGGAAGATCCGGTAAATGGGTTCCAGTTCCTGAGTGAAGCCTACCGCGCGACCGATCCCAATTACCGGGGACGCGTCACGGTTCCCGTGCTGTGGGACACGCAGACGAAACGCATCGTGAGCAATTCCGACGATGACCTGCTGCGAATGCTCAACAGCGAGTTCGCTGACTTCGCGACGAACGATTACGATTTTTATCCGGCTGAACTCCGCAATGCGATCGAGGCGCTCAATAAGATCGTTTACGAGCGCGTGAACAACGGCGTTTATCTCGCCGGTTTCGCCACCCACCAACGGCCCTACGAACGTGCGGCGAAGAAATTATTCGAAACGCTCGATCAACTTGACGCGCGCCTGGCGTCGCAGCGTTACTTGTTAGGCTACCGCATGACGGAAGCCGACTGGCGTCTCTTTCCCACCCTCATCCGTTTCGATGCCGTTTATCACGGTCACTTCAAATGCAACGTCCGCCGCATCGTCGATTATGAAAATCTCTGGCCGTACCTGCGCGATCTCTATCAGCACGACGGCATCGCCGAGACGGTGAATCTCGATCACATCAAACGCCATTACTACATGACGCACGACGAGATAAATCCCACGCGCATTGTCCCGATCGGTCCGGCGCTCGACCTGCAAGCGCCACATGGGCGAGAAACATTTGGCGAAGCGTAGCCGCTCAAACCGCGTCGCCAGCATCACCAAGCGTGTCATCCTGAGCCGCGAAGACGGCGAAGGACCTCGCAGTCGAACGAGCACGTTACGTGTGTCTGACACGCTTGGCACGCCTGGGCGACATGGCCTTTGCGCAGCTGGCGGGTGAGCATTTGCGAGGTCGCCGCTCCTCCGTGGTCGCGGTCCCGTCTGCAACAATTCGGGACGCCAAGCGATGCGACGCGCGCTCGGGAAACGTTGGGGACTACCTTTTGGCGTAAACGCCAATGAGCGGACGACGCGAAGGAGTTTTCGAGCGGAAATCGCTCACGAATCCGTTCTTCGTTCGAATCTCGACGTGGCCGGCGGCGCCTCGATTATTATAGACCAGGACTGAGCCGAGCGGCGCGGCAAACGGATCGCGAATGGAAAGTTTCTTGAAGCCGTAGTCGCGCACGAGCTCATCTCCCGCTTGCTTGGCGAGCGCGGTTTTCGGTCGGGCATCGATGACGCCCGAGGCCAGAAGCGCTTCCTTGACATAATGCCAGCAGCGCGACTTCGAATGCGCATGCGCGCGCTCGTCCGCGATCGTGGCCGCCCGCATCAACTTCGGATCCAGACGCGGATCGATCTTCGCTGACGGATAAACGACCTTCTTCTTCTGATACTCGTCGACGACGGGAGCAGACACCGTTTTGCCGTCTCGATCTTTGAAGACGAATTGCGGTTTGAAATTAAAATTTTCGGTTTTGGCTGCGCTGGCTGAGGCAGCGAGAGCACAGACACCAAGAGTGATTAGGAGAGATATTTTTCGCACGGAAGCGCCCCCTATCCTCTCATCGGGGCGCCGACGCAAGCGATTTTTCCGTATTTGTTTCACAAAAAAAGTAACTGCCTGGCCGACCGGAGTTGCCTCGGTAATTTCACCGTTGCCAAGGCAGCAATTACGGTTCCCCTTCGTTGAAAAGTTTCGGTTCACGCCGAATTATCTGGATGCAGAATCGCGTCCGGCCAATCGAGACTCTGGTCCGCGAAACCCAACGATGCGGTTTCATCCTATTCGTTTTCCTCCTGGCCTCAGGCTGTGCCGGCCCCATCAAATCGCTTTATCCGCCCGGCTCTGGCGAACGGCCGCGAAAAGTTTATGTGATCAACCACAGCATCCTCCACACAGGCCTCGCCGTGAAACGCTCGGACATTCCGCGCGGAATGTGGCCGGCGAAGAAGGATTACCCGGGCTGCAAATATCTCGAAGTGGGTTGGGGCGATGACGATGGATATCGCAAGGACCTCACCACGGGCATCGCCGTGAAAGCGCTTCTCGGCTCGAGACGCACCGTGCTGCTGAGCAATCGATTCGAAGACTTCAGCGACTCGCGCCTCAAAATCGTCGAGGTGGATCTCTCCGCTTTGGGGTTTTCGCGGTTGTGCCGGCACATCGAACAAACGTATGCGCTCGACGAATCAGGGCGGCCAATTCGACTCGGCACCCGCTGGTATCGGGCCCGCGGCACCTATTCCGCGTTCAACACCTGCAACACCTGGGTGGCCTCGGGGCTCCGCAAAGCGGGCTGCCCGGTCACGCCCGCCTTTTGTCTCACCCCGGGCCCGCTTCTCTCCCAAGTTCGTCGTTTTGGAAAAGTGATTCGACCATAACGTTTCAAAACCTCGCCGCGCCTATTTCTTCACTTCCATTGAGTCACCGGTGCGGTGTTCCTCGATTTGAAACCGGAGGAATTCATGGATGGCTTTGATCGCTTCGGAGTTTTTTGTCGTTATTCTCACCTGCGCGCCAAGTGGAGTGTTCTCGGCCGTGTAAGTAATCTCTTTCTTCAACAGTTTCAGTTTCTCCACGCCTGGCGGCACGGTGTTGTGCACGAACATCGGAATCGAGAAATTTCCCTCGGCGAACATAGCCGCGATCATGCTCATATGGGTCCGGATGGCGTCCTGACTCTTTGCGTCTTTTGAATCCCGCGCCTCGACCTCGATGCCACCGCCATCCGGGAAAAGATAAAAGTGGTGGCCCGTGAGTTGATGATTGAACCCCATTCCCTTGTCGCCCCGTTCATCCACTCCCTGAGCGTGCTCCGGGTGAGCGCTGTGGTCGGGACCGGGACTCACCGTCGCCTCCTGGGCTAGGGCGCGAAATGAAAACATGGTGGCAAGCAGGAGGATTGACAGTAAGGTCTTGTTCATATAGTTGTATAGACGAACTAAATAGTTGTAATGTCAAACTAATGTTATGGCGCGGAAGTCCGATCCCAAATCGAAGGAGCTGGCGGCGGCGATGGTGGCGATGGTCCGGTCCTTTGGTTTGCATCGCCCGGACGAAACGCCGTGCGGCGAGCCGGTCCCCGTCGCCGAGGCCCATGCTCTGATGGACCTCGCGGCGGATGGCCCTTTGAATCACGGCGAGCTTGCCTCCCGGTTGCGGCTCGAGAAGAGCACAGTGAGCCGCCTCGTGCGCCAGTTGGAAAAACGAAAATGGATCAAACGCGCCGCCGCGGCCCACGACCGCCGGGTCATCCAGATTCAGTTGACGCCGGGCGGGAAGGCGGCCGCGCAACGGCTGGCAGACGCGCGCCATTCGAAGTTTGATGCTTTGCTGGCGGCCCTGCCCAAACAAAAGCGCGCCTCGATCCTCGAAGCGATGTCGACTCTGGTCAGTGCCATGGACCAGCGGTAATTCGGGAGCGCCATCGCCTCCTTTCTGCACGGCGAACCTTTTCCTATTGACAGTCTATAGGAGCGCCTCGACTATGCCCCTACAGATTATCTATATGAGCAACCGCGACGATGAATTCACAGCTGATCTCTTACAGGGAACACTCGACTTGCTGGTCTTGAAGGCGCTGGCGGCGCAACCGCTCCATGGGCTCGGAGTTTCGAGCCGGATCAACCAAATCACCAAGGGGACGTTCGACGTGAAGCCGGGATCGCTCTTTCCGGCGTTGCACCGGATGGAGGAGGCAAGTTGGCTTAAAGCGGAATGGGGCGAGTCGGAAAATAATCGGCGCGCGAAATTTTACAGCCTGACAAAAGCAGGGCGGCGCCAACTCGAAACCGAGACGGAAGATTGGCAGCGAATCTCACTGGCTATCGGCAGCGCGCTTCGCGCGAGCTGACGCGCGGAATCTTGTCATGACAACGCTCCTTTCACGCGTCGCGCGCCTGCTCCGCAACACCACTCGGAAAGATCAGGTGGATCGCGAACTGACAGAAGAGGTCGGCTCGTACGTTGAATTACTTGCGGAGAACAAAATGAAAGAGGGCATGAGCGAGAAGGACGCGCGGCGGGCAGCGATGCTGGAACTGGGCGGCATGGAGCAGGTGAAGGAACAAGTTCGGGAAGTGCGGCTCGGTTACTGGCTCGAGACGTTCTCGAAAGATCTGCGCTTCGGTTTGCGCTCCCTTTGCAAAAGCCCCGGCTTCACCGCCGTCGCGCTGCTGACTCTCGCCCTAGGCATCGGCGCGAACACCGCCATCTTCAGCATCATTCACGCAGTCATCTTGCGGCCCCTGCCCTACCGTGAACCAGCCCGGCTGGTAAAAATTTGGCCGGAGAGATTTCACTCGTCGGTCTCGAAAGCCGATTTCGTCGAGATCAGAAAAGCAGTGCGCTCCTTCGACGACATCGCCGCTTACAGCAATTGGGGCTTCACCGTCACCGGCACTGGCGAAGCGGCGAAGATCGATGGCGCACGTACCACCTCGAATCTGTTTTCGCTCCTCGGCGTGGACGCAGCGGTCGGCCGGATCTTCGCCCCCGAGGAAGATCAGCCCGGTCGCGACAAGGTCGCGCTGTTGAGTTACGGGCTTTGGCAAGGCCGGTTCGGTTCCGATCAGCGGATCATTGGGCAGACCATTACGATCGACGGCCAGAGCTACACCGCGGTCGGCGTGATGCCGAAAGGTTTTAATTTTCCGGAGGGAGAACCGCACGACCTCTGGATTCCGGCGACGCTTGACCCGCGCGAGAAAGGCGATTTCGCCGCCGGTTACCTGACGCTGGTGGGCCGCGTGAAAGCGGGCGTCAGCCTCGAGCAAGCGCGCGCGGAAATCGTCGCCCTCGCTCGAAGCATTCGGGAAAAACTGCCGAACATTCCGGCCGATTACGGCGCCGCTGCGCAGGTCAATTCTCTCCAGGCCGAAAACGTCGCCGGCATCCGCACCACTCTTTTCATTCTTTTCGGAACAGTCGGACTCGTCTTGCTGATCGCCTGCGCGAACGTCGCCAATCTGCAACTGGCGCGCACGAGCAGCCGGCAACGGGAGCTCGCCGTCCGTGCGGCGCTCGGCGCCAGCAGCGCCCGATTGATTCGCCAACTCCTCACCGAAAGCATGTTGCTCTCGGTGCTCGGCGGCGTGGCGGGCGTCGCGCTCGCTTACGTCGGCCTCGATTTTCTGCTGACCCTGCTCCCCGCGGAGACGCCGCGCATCGGCCAGATCGGGATCAGCGGGAGCGTCCTCGGCTTCTCGTTAGGCATTTCCGTCCTGGCGGGCGTCCTCTTCGGACTCGCGCCGGCTCTGCAAACTTCCAATCCTGATCTCCAAACACCGCTGAAAGAAGGAGGCCGCAATCCCAGTAGCGGCGGCGGTCGTTTGCGCTCGCTGCTCGTGATCTCGGAAATGGCGCTCGCCTTGACGCTCGTGATCAGCGCCGGGCTTCTGATCAAAAGTTTCTGGCGGCTCCAGCACGTCAATCCGGGCTTCGAAGCCGATCAGGTCCTTTCCTTCCAGCTCTCGCCGCCGGAATTTGCAGAGGGCAGTTCGAAAGAGGAAGGACCCGCGCGCGCCCGCGTTTATTACCGTCAGGTTTTCGAGCGTCTGGCGAATCTGCCGGGGGTGCAATCGATCGGCGGCATTCACTTGCTGCCGATGGGCGACAGCAACTGGGATCCATCGTTGAAAATCGAAGACCGTCCGCTGCCGCCGGGGACTTCGGCGGAAAGCGTGAACTGGCGGCTCGTGACCTCGGATTATTTCCGCACGATGAACATTCCGCTGCTGAAGGGCCGCGCCTTCACGGACGCCGATAACGAGACCGGCGAGAAAGTCGCGCTGATCAACGACACGCTGGCGCGAAAATATTGGCTCGGCGAAAACCCGATCGGCAAACGCATCAACACCGGCTTCGAAGGCAAAGGTGTTTGGGTCACGGTGGTCGGCGTGGTCGGAGACATTAAGCAACAGAGCTTGCGCGTTCCGACCGTGCCGGAGGTGTACCGGCCGTTCTTTCAGCACAGCGAATTGCCGCCGCTAACCATCATGGTGCGGAGTGCCACGCCGCTCTCCGCCCTGGCTCCGTCGATTCGCGCCGCCGTTTGGTCGATCGATAAGAACGTGCCGATCACCGATCTCCAACCGATGACCGAGGTCGTCGCAAAATCCATTTCGCAACCACGCTCCACGATGCTGATGCTCACCGCGTTCGCCGGCATCGGTCTTGCCTTGGGAATTATCGGAATCTACGGCGTCATCTCGTATTCGGTCGCGCAACGCACCCACGAGATCGGTGTCCGGATGGCGCTCGGCGCGCAATCCGCCGACGTCCTCAAGCTCATTGTCGGCCAGGGATTGAAGCTCACGTTAATCGGCGCCGCGCTCGGTTTATTGGGCGCGTTCGCGGTTACGCGTCTCATGTCGAGTTTGCTCTTCAGCGTCAGCACGAGTGACCCCGCGACCTTCGGCGTCGTCACGCTCTTTCTCACAACGGTCGCGTTGCTCGCTTCCTATATTCCCGCGCGACGCGCCGCGAAAGTCACTCCGATGGTGGCACTCCGTTACGAGTGAAAACAGCCGGATAACATTATGCCATTCCTTCCCCGCATCCCCAGTTTTCTCCGCAACCTCACGCGCCGGCGCAAAGTCGAACAGGACCTGGCCGATGAAGTCAGTTCCTATGTCGATTTGTCGACACAGAGAAAAATGAAGGAGGGCCTCGCTGAGCCGGAGGCCCGCCGCGCCGCGCTCGTCGCATTCGGCGGCATCGAGCAGGTGAAAGAACAGGTGCGGGAAGTTCGCCTCGGTCGTTTTCTCGAGACGCGCTGGCAGGATCTGCGCTTCGCGTTTCGCACCTTGCGCAAGTCTCCGGTTTTCTCGCTTACCGTCGCGCTCGTTCTGGCGCTGGGAATCGGAAGCACGGCGCTCATGTTCACGATTGTTAACTCAGTCCTGCTGGAAGGTCCGCCTTACCCGGAGGCCGATCGGCTCTTCATGCTTTGGCAGCGCTTTCCGCAGGAGGATCACGTCACATTTTCAGCGCATGAGTTTAGCGCCTGGAAAAAACAGACTGAACTTTTCGAAACGTTTTCCGGCTACATGGGAAATGGGTTCACGCTCACTGGAATCGGCGAGCCCGCTTTTTGCTTTGGCCAGCAGGTGACGCCGTCCCTCTTCCAAACTCTCGGCACCAACGCCGCTCTCGGCCGCGTCTTTCTCGACTCGGAAGGAGAGGTCGGGAAGGACCGGGTCGTGATCCTGAGCCACGCCCTCTGGCGGGATAAATTCGGTCTGCGGTCGGATGTGCTGGGCAAGCCGGTGGTGTTGAATGGCGAGCCGTACATCATCGTGGGCGTCATGCCCGAGACATTCGATTTTCCCCAGACCGACGCGAAGCTGTGGGTTCCAGCCGCGTTGGATGGCCCGCTTTTCCAACAACATCCTAATGCGCATTTTCTCCGCGTGATCGGCCGGCTCAAACCCGGAGTCACGCCGCAGCGCTTGCAGACGGAGGTCGATCTGCTTGGAAAGCGGGTCGACCCGCCGGATGACAATACGATTCGCCGATACTATGCGGTCAGCTTGAAGGAGTTTACCACCGGTCAGTTGCGCAATCCCCTCCTTGTTCTGCTCTGCGCCGTCGCGTTCCTGCTCATGATCGCGTGCGCCAACGTCGCCAACCTGATGCTGGCGCGCGCCAATGCGCGCCAGAGTGAAATGGCCATTCGAGCCGCCATGGGCGCGAGCCGGCAAAGGCTGATCGCTCAACTGCTAATGGAAGCGGCGGTGCTCGCATGCATCGGTGGAACTCTGGGTCTGGCGATCGCAGTTTGGGGACTGGATTTGCTGAAGCTGTTCGGCGCCGAAAATATTCCGGAGCTTGCGCATGCGCATATCAATCGAACGGCTCTCTGTTTCGTCTTCCTGACCTCGGCCGCCTCCGGCGTTTTGTTTGGCCTGGGACCGGCCTTCACTGCGTCGCGCACGAGCTTTCAAGCGGCGTTGAAAGGGACGACCCGATCGACGATTGGCACCGCCGCAGATCGAACCCGACATGTGTTGGTCTTCGCGGAGGTGGCACTGGCTTCCGTGCTCCTCATTGGCTGCGCCTTAATGATGCGAAGCTTCATCGCCTTGACCTGCGTCGATCCAGGCTTTCGCCCGGAAAATGTCGTCACCGCCGATGCCGGATTAATGAAGGATCGTTACCCGGACGCCGGGGCGATCATGCGCTTCTACCAAAACGCGCTCGACAAAATCCGCACCCTTCCCGGCGCGCAGGCCGTCGGCGTGGTTACGCATCTTCCGTTCGGCGGAAATAATTGGGGCAATACTTTTGAAATCGAAGGCCGGCCCGCGCCCACCGGCACCGATTACAGCGCGCAAATGCGTCCGGCCAGTCCCGGTTATTTCTCCGCGCTCGGGATTCCGCTCAAGCAAGGACACGACTTCAGCGAGAGCGACAACGAGACCGCACCCGGTGTGGCGATCGTGAACGAAGCGCTCGCTAAACAATTCTGGCCTAACGAGAGCCCGCTCGGGAAAAAGATCCGGTTCCACAAGGACTGGCTTTCGATCGTGGCCGTCTCCGGAAACATCAAACACAGCCGGCTCGACGCGACGTCCGATGCGGAGATTTACGTGCCGTACGCCCAACTGCCCGCGGACGTGGTGACGTTTCTCGGCCGCGACCTGACCTTCGTGGTGCGTTCGGCGAATCCGGCAAGCACAGCGTCCGACTTGCGCGGAACGATTCGCGCGCTCGACCCGCAAATCGTCGTGAAGATCGCGACGATGCAATCGCTCATCAACGAAACGATCGCGCAGCCGCGTTTCCGCACCTGGCTCATCGGCGTCTTCTCGATCTTCGCGCTCACGCTCGCGTGCCTCGGCATTTACGGCGTCATCGCGTATCTCGTCACGCAACGCTACAAAGAGATCGGCATCCGCATCGCGCTCGGCGCCACGCGCCGGAACATTCTTCAACTCATCCTCGCCCGAACCCTCAAGCTCACCGCTGCCGGCATCGTGGCCGGTTTGATCGCCGCGTTTTTCCTCTCAAAATTCCTGAACACGATCCTGTTTGGCATCACGGTCCACGATCCGATCACCTTCATCGCCGTCCCCGCATGTCTCATCGCGATCGCCCTGCTCGCCGGCTATCTGCCCGCGAGACGCGCTACGCGAGTCGATCCCGTCACGTCGTTGCGCTACGAGTAACGGCTAACAAACGATATCGAACGCTTTCGCATGCTCGCGCCTCGTGGTCGGAGCTTGGCAATCGAGTATAGGGCCGCTGCGGCGCGGAGGAATACAATGTGGGTGAAATGAATAGCTCAGTGAGGTATGATCGTTGCGATGCTGACGGATTACATTCGCGAGGCGATGCGGCTCGCGCATTACGAGCTGATGGAGAACGGCCGCTTCTTCGCGACGATTCCGGGCCTAAAAGGATTGTGGGCAGAAGACGCGACCCTCGAAGCCTGCCGGGAAGAACTGCAGAGCACGCTGGAAGATTGGATCATGATCAAAGTGCGCTTCGGCGATAAGGATTTCCCGGTGCTGAACGGGATCGATCTCAATCCGAAGCCGGAGTATGCCCAAGCCGATTAGCCGGCGGGAATTGATTCGACGAATGCGCCTTCTTGGGTGGGAAGGCCCGGAACCAGGAAAGCGTCACGGCGCCATGCGCAAAGGCACCCACACCGTGCCAATTCCTAATCCGCATCGCGGCGACCTCGATTGGTCGATCGTGAAATGCGTTCTCAGGCAGGCGGAGATTGATGCTAACGAATGGGAGCGGCTGAAGTGAACCCTTGCTGAGGGAAGCGACTACTGCTTGCCCACAATAAAGCAACCGGGATAGATTCTTAGGCCTATGAAATTGTTTCGCTTTCGTGGCAGATTTTTCGTCGCCTTAACGATCGGACTCAGCAGCGTCGGCGTTCTCTCGGCGCGGGAACCGGTGTTCGACGGACTGGGGACTTATTCACGCACGGTTACAACTGAGTCGCCCAGAGCCCGGCGCTATTTCATCCAGGGGCTCGCGTTCTATCATGGCTTCAGTCACGGCGCGGCGATCCGGTCGTTTGCGGAAGCGGCGCGGCTCGATCCAAAGTGCGCGATGGCGCATTGGGGGATCGCGCTGGCGAGCGGGCCGCACATTAATTTTCCGCTGGTGCCGCCGCCCGCGGCGGAGCGGGCCTGGAAGGAGCTAACCCTCGCGCAAGAAAATGCCGCGAAAGCGTCGCCCGTCGAGCGGGCGTTGATCGAGGCGCTGGGACATCGTTACGCGAATCCGCAGCCGGAAGATCGCGGGCCGCTCGATCGCGCTTATGCGGATGCGATGCGCGAAGTTTGGAAGACGTATCCGAACGATCCGGATGTCGGCGCGTTTTTCGCGGAAGCGATGATGGACCTTCGTCCGTGGGACCAATGGACGCTGGACGGCCAGCCGAACCCGGGCACGGAGGAAATCCTGGCGACGCTCGACGCGGTTTTGAAACTGAATCCGCAACATCCGTTCGCGAACCATCTTTACATTCACGCGGTCGAAGCTTCGCGGAATCCCGAGCGCGCGGACGCCGCGGCGGATCGTTTGCGCAATCTGCAACCGGGCCTGGCCCACAACGTGCACATGCCGTCGCACATCGATATTCGCCGCGGCCGCTGGCAGCAGGCGATCGACACCAACGTGAAAGCGGTCGATGCCGATAAACGCTATCGCAAAATCGTGGGACCGCCGACTGGTTTGCTCCCGGTTTATGCGGCGCACAACCGGCACATGCTGGCCCATGCCGCGATGATGACCGGTCAGCGCGACGTCGCCATGAAACACGTCCGCGCGATGGTCGCGGAATTCCCAGCTGATTTCGTGAAAGCAAACCCGACGGTCGCGGACGGTTTTTTTGCCGTGCCGCTCGAAGTGCTGGTGCGCTTCGGCCGTTGGGATGAAATTCTCGCCGAGCCCGCGAAGTACCCGGAGAACATGCCGTTCGCCCGCGCCTTCCATCATGCGGCACGCGCGACGGCGTTCGCGGCGAAGGGAGATACCGTGAGTGCGCGGAAAGAGCAGGCCTTGTTTTTGGAAGGCGCGAAGCTAGTGCCGAAGGAGACGCAACTGGGCAACAATAAAGCCGACGCTGTTCTCTCAGTCGCCACGCACATGCTCGAAGGCGAGATCCTGATCGCGGAGCAGAAAGTGGACGCGGGCGTGGCGGAACTGCAGACCGCGGTGAAGGAGGAAGACTTGTTGAAGTACGACGAGCCGCCCGCCTGGATGATCCCCGTGCGCCACTCGTTAGGCGCGGTCCTGATGAAAGCCGGAAAGTTCGCCGAGGCCGAGCAGGTTTACCGCGATGATCTCGCGCGACTGCCCGACAACGGCTGGTCGCTCTTCGGTCTTGCTGACAGTTTGCGCGAACAAAAAAAGAACGACGACGAAGCCGTCGCGACGAACGCCAAGTTCCAGAAAATCTGGGCCAAGGCCGATACGAAGATCACCGCTTCCTGCCTTTGCCAGGCGCGGAAGTGATCGTTTACAGAAGCAACGTCTCTTGCTTCGCCTCGGCTGGCGCAACGTTTGCGAACTTCTTCACCAGCTCATCCAGCTTCGCGACATAGTAGTCGACGTTCTCATCGCGGTTTTGCGGGTCGAAGTCGCTGGCTAGTTTCGCGGCTTCGTAGGCGGCGACTTTCTTCGGCGTGGCCTTGACGTAGTAGCTGATTTGCTCGCCCGGCTTGTAAGCTCGGCCGCTGGCGAGGGCGAGCTCGTAGGCGGCGGCGCGATTGCGGGCGGAGCCGGCGATCTTGGCGCGATATTTCTCCAGCGAATCCTGGAGCGTGTCGGTTTTCATCAGCATCTCGATCGTCCATTCGCGCTCGCGGATTTTTTTCTCGAAGTTTTCTCGCAGTTGGGGGACCGCTTCCGGTTTTCCTTCCATGAGCAGCTTGATCATTTCCTCGAGGAAAACGCGCTGGAACTTTTCCAGCCCACGCGACTTGAGCGCGCCGCCTTTGATGACGACTTCGCCCTCGCGCGTGAGGAGCGCGTAATTCTTTGCCTTGTAGCTAAACATCGCGTCGAATTGCTCGTCGAACTCGACTTCGATGCCGGGCGGCAACTCTTTCGCGAGAGCGTTTCGTAATTCATCGGCGTTGGCGTTCGCGGGCGGGACGAAATAGATGCCGTCGGTATCGACCTCGATGACTTGCGCGCCGCGCGCGTTCAGCCAGTCGATCATCTTCTGCAACAACTCGCGGCCGATCTGAGTGACGCGCGCGGCCGCGTCGAAATCGGCGAAGTGTCCCTGCGCGAAACCAAGGTAGCCGTAAAAGCTGTTGATCAGAATCTTGAAAGTGTTCTGGAGCGCGTGGAGGTGATGCCACCTCTGACGATTGCTTTCTTTATTCGTCGACTGCATTTGGGCCTTCGCTTCGAGCCGGAAGGTGCGGAGATCGGTCAGCAAATGCCGGAAGATTTGCAGCTGATCGGTCACCGGGAAGCAGTCGAACTGCAACATGACCGAGGGATACAGCGACGCGATATCGCAATGCCAGACGTTGCGCGCGACCCCGGTAAAGAAAATCGCGGTGTAGCCGCCTTCGAAGCCGCGCACCATCGGCATCTCGGGAATGGAATGGCGTTGCCGGAAATACTCGCGCAGGAAGAGCGCGTTGATGCGAGTGGCGTTCCCGCGCACGATCACGTCCTGGTAGTTGTAGGGAAAAATCTGCGCCTGGATGAAGTAGCTCGGGCTGAGGAGATCGGCGACGGCCCGCGTTTCGCGCACGGCGCAGAGGGCGCGTTGCCGGAAGCGGTCGGAGTCTTCGAGATAAGCGCGTTGCAGTTCCTTGCCGCTGAGCGAGGAGATTTGCGTCTCGTCGGTCAACCCGAAATGTTGGGCGACATCGATGCGCTCGAAGCCCGATAGACTGCGCATGCCGACATCGTAAAATTGCGCGAGCAAGAATGTGTCGACGAAATGCCGGCCTTCGACGGCGAACTTCGGGTAATCGATCGTCTTCTCCGCGATCTGGAGACGCGATGGCCGCGAGCGCAAAAAGCCGCCGCTGCGTCCCCAATCGAGTTTCACTTTCGCTTTGCGCGCGCGCGCGACCAGATAGGGCAAATCGAAGCGAAAGAGATTGTGCCCTTCGATGACATCGGGATCGCGTTCCTGGATGATGGCGGTGAGGCGCTTGAGCGCCGCGCGTTCGGATTCCTCGACCTTCGCCGGATCGACGACGATCAGTTCTTCCCAGCCGCTGTTGTCGGAAAGCGCAATGCTCATGATATGATCGGCCGGCTGCGAGGCGGCGGGCACTTCCGTTTCGCCGCCAACCAACGAGAGGACTTCCAGTTGGAGCCGGCGCAGTTCCTCGAAGGCAAGGCCCTTGAAAAGCGTGCGCCCGGTGTGGGTGAGATAATGCTGCACCGGATCGCTCAGCGCGAAAAAGCTGCGGCCCGCGCTTTTGAGCCCGTTGCGAAGGGCGATCAATTCCTTCCAGCTGTTCGGGGTGATCCGCCAGCCGTAGCGCAAATCGCCCGCGAGCTTCTCGGCGTCGAGATTGAGATCGGTCACGTCGGAATCGCACCAGACGAAAGGGTGGAACGGCTCGATGTCGGCAGTGGTCGATCCGTCCTTTTCGCGACGGTAAACTTTGACCGTGCCCGTTTCGCCCAGCTCGATCGCGACGATCCGCGGTGTGGGATCGGATCCGAAGAGGAGCGTGTTTTCCTCGAAAGCCATGGAGCTAGAGATTGCGCGATTTCATCTCGAATGACAAACGGCGGGTCCGCCCTCATCCTAACGAGCAGATGCAGCTCCAGACACGAAATAAAGACAAAAGATCGCGCCTCGGATGAGATTGCCCTGAGTCATCCGCGGGCTGAGATGGTTTAATGCTTATGTCGAAACGAACGATCATCGTCCTAGCAGGCGTCTTGCTCTTGTTGCTCGCCTGGTGGACGTGCCATCGCAGCGCGTCCTCCGCGGACGCGCAAACCAGCGGCGGGAACAGGCGAAACGCGACCGGGCCGGGAAGCGGCGCGGTCCCGGTAGTGGCGGCGAAAGTGGAACAAAAGGATGTGCCGATTTATCTCGACGGTCTCGGGACCGTGCAGGCCTTCAATACGGTGACGGTACATGCGCGCGTCGACGGCGAGCTGGTGAAGGTCCTCTTTACCGAAGGGCAGGACGTAAAAACTGGCGACGTGCTCGCTGAGCTCGATCCTCATCCGTACCAAGCCGTGCTCGATCAGGCGAAAGCGCAAGCGGCCTTGGATCAGGTCACGTTGAAGAGGCAAACGGACCTGCGCGCGAGAAATGTCGTAGCGGCGCAGGATTACGACACTGCCGTCGCGAACGCGCAAAAATCGCAAGCCGCCGCTGACGCTGCGCAGGTGAACCTCGATTACTGCTATATCAAATCGCCGATCGACGGGCGTATCGGCATCCGCCAGGTCGATGTCGGCAACCTCGTTCACGCGGCGGACCAGACCGGCATCGTGGTCATCACCCAGGTGCGGCCGATCTCCGTCATCTTCACTTTGCCGGAGCAAACTCTTCAGGACGTGACGAGCCAGAGCGGCGCGCAGGGCGGGCTGCGTGTCTTCGCGTTCGATCGCGGGAACACGACGGCGCTCGGCGAAGGCACCCTCACCGTGGTCGACAACCAAATCGATCAGGCGACCGGCACGATCAAATTAAAGGCGACATTCCCGAACGAGGACCTCAAATTGTGGCCGGGAAAATTTGTGAACGCGCGCCTCGTTCTCACGATAAAGAAAGGCGCGACGGTGATCCCGGCCAGCGTCGTGCAACGCGGTCCTCAGGGCACCTATGCTTACGTGATCAAGCCGGACAAGACGGCCGAGATGCGCTCGATCAAGATCGCGCAGACGGAAAATAACGAGACCGTGGTCGAAGATGGACTGAAGCCGGGCGAGGACGTTGTCGTGGACGGCCAATACAAATTACAGCCCGGCGCGCACGTGGAATTGACCAGCCCGCCGGGACAGTCGCCGGCCCAAACCGCGCCGGCGAAATCTCCGCGCGGCAAATCACCGAAGCCCGCGAAATCGTGAACATCTCCGAGCCATTCATTCGCCGGCCGGTCGCCACTTCGCTTTTGATGATTGGCGTGATTTTGCTGGGGCTGCTCGGCTACAAATTATTGCCGATCTCGGCGCTGCCCACGGTCGATTTCCCGACCATTCAAGTGACGACACTTTACCCAGGCGCGAGCGCGGACGTGATGGTTTCGTCAATCACCACGCCGCTCGAGCGGCAGTTCGGGCAGATCAGCGGCCTGGCCTCCATGAATTCCACCAGCTCGTTTGGAACTTCGACGATCACTCTACAATTCGTCCTCGATCGCCCGATCGATGTCGCCGCGCAGGATGTGCAGGCCGCGATCAATGTCGCCGGCGGGTTCCTCCCGCGCGATCTGCCGAACCCGCCCAAATACAACAAGGTCAATCCGGCCGACACGCCCATCCTCACCCTTTCGATCACCTCGGACAGCTTGCCGCTCGATCGCGTGAACGATTTTGCCGACACGCTCCTCGCGCAAAAATTGAGCGAAGTCACCGGCGTCGGCCTCGTCACGATTCAGGGAAATCAAAAGCCGGCCGTGCGCGTGCAGGTCAATCCCGCGGCGATCTCGTCGCTCAAGCTCAGCCTCGAAGACGTCCGGACGATTCTCGGCCAGGCGAATGTGAACGCGCCGAAGGGCAGCTTCGATGGTCCGCAGCAATCGTTCACGATCGGCTCGAACGATCAGATTTTTTCCGCGGACGCTTACAAGCCGATCATTGTCGCCTACAAAAATGGCGCGCCGATTCGCCTCGGCGACATCGCCAACATCATCGACGGCGTCGAGAACGATCAGCTCGCGGCGTGGGTCGGCTCGAAAAATGGAGAGCACGCCGCCGTGCTACTCGACATTCAACGGCAGCCGGGCGCGAACATCATTCAGACGGTCGATCGCGTGAAGGAATTACTGCCGCGCCTGACCGGGACGCTGCCGCCTTCGGTGCACGTCTCCATTCTGGCAGACCGCACAGAAACCATCCGCGCTTCGGTCACCGATGTGCAGTTCACGTTGCTCCTCACCGTCGTCCTGGTCGTGATGGTGATGTTCGTTTTCCTCCGCAAACTTTGGGCGACGATCATCCCGAGCGTGGCCCTGCCGCTTTCGCTCATTGGCACGTTCGGCATCATGTATCTGGCCGGCTTCAGCCTCGACAATCTGTCTTTGATGGCGCTGACGATCTCGACCGGGTTCGTCGTGGACGATGCGATCGTCATGATCGAAAACATCGTGCGCTTCATCGAAATGGGCGATCCGCCTTTTGAAGCGGCGCTCAAAGGCGCGCGCCAGATCGGATTCACGGTCGTCTCGCTCAGCGTTTCGCTCATCGCGGTTTTCATTCCGCTTTTGTTCATGACTGGAATCGTCGGCCGCTTGTTCCGGGAATTTGCCATCACGATGAGCGTAGCGGTCGCGGTCTCCGCGTTCGTCTCGCTCACGCTCACGCCAATGATGTGCGCGAAATTGTTGCGCTCGGAAAAGGAAGAAGAGCATACGAAGCAGAACCGTTTCCTGCTTTGGACCGAAAATTTCTTCGACCGCTTCCGCGATCTCTACGAGCGCGGACTGCGCTGGGTGCTGGCGCATCAAAAGGGAACGCTGATCATCGCGTTCGCCACGCTCGTTGCGACAATTCTGCTCTACATCATCGTGCCGAAGGGTCTGCTGCCCCAACAGGACACCGGCGTGATCATCGGCGTGACGGACGCGGCCGAAAACATCTCGTTCAAAGCGATGGTCGAGCGCGTGCATGCGATTTCCGACATCGTTCGTCGCGATCCGGAGGTGGTCAGCGTTTCGGCGTCAGTCGGAGCGGGGACCGTGAACGCGACGGTGAACACCGCGCGAATTTACATCGTGCTCAAATCGCACAATCAGCGCGGCGCGGGCGCGGAGGAAATCATCCTTCGGTTGCGCAATGCCACGCGAGGTGTGGAAGGCGTCTCGCTCTTCATGCAAGCAGTGCAGGATTTGCAAATCGACGCCCGTGTCAGCCGCACCCAATACCAATATATTTTGCAGGACGCCGATGCGGCCGAGCTGGCCGAGTGGACCCCCAAGCTCGTGCAAAAGCTCGGACAATTGCCACAGCTCAGCGACGTGGCGAGCGATCAGCAGGTCAACGGCCTCCAGCTCAACGTCGATGTCGATCGCGAGAAAGCGTCGCGCTTAAATGTGCTGACGCAGGCAATCGACGACACGCTTTACGACGCCTTCGGCCAGCGCCAGGTCTCGATCATTTTCACTCAGCTGAATCAGTTCCGTGTCATTCTCGAGGTGGAGCCGAACTTCCGTTCGTCACCCGAGGTGCTCGACAAGATCTACGTGAAATCGAGCACCGGCGATCCGGTGCCTCTAAGCGCTTTCGCCACGATGCGCGTCAGTAACACACCGCTCTCGATTCCGCATCAGGGGCAGTTTCCCGCGGCCACGATCTCGTTCAACCTGCAGTCGGGCAGCTCCCTCAGCCACGCGATTCCCGCCATTCAAAAAGCGGAACAGGAAATCGGATTGCCGGACACGGTCGCGACCACCTTCACGGGCGCGGCGGCGGAATTCCGCTCTTCGCTCACAAGTGAGCCGTTTCTGATTCTGGCGGCGATCGTCGTCATCTACATCGTGCTCGGCGTTCTCTACGAAAGTTACATTCATCCGATCACGATTCTTTCCACGCTGCCCTCGGCCGGCGTCGGCGCGCTCCTCGCACTCATGATCTGCGGGATCGATTTTTCACTCGTCGCGCTGATCGGCATCATCCTGCTCATCGGCATTGTGAAAAAGAACGCGATCATGATGATCGACTTCGCGCTCGACGCCGAGCGGAACGAAGGAATGTCGGCGGAGGAATCGATCTATCAGGCCTGCCTGCTCCGGTTTCGTCCGATCATGATGACGACGGCGGCGGCCTTGCTCGGCGCGCTGCCGCTAGCACTCGAACACGGCACGGGCAGTGAACTGCGGCGGCCGCTCGGCATTGCCATCGTGGGCGGTCTGCTGCTCTCGCAATTTCTCACGCTCTACACCACCCCGGTAATTTATCTCTACCTCGATCGCTTCGGCACCTGGGTCGAGCAGAAGCGCAACCGCGGTCGGATAGCGCAGGCCGAGCTGCCGCTGCACACCACGCACGAGCCCGAACCGGAGCCGGAATTGGCCGGTGTGGCCGACGACCGACTGGGATTCTAAATGAACGTTTCCGAGCCATTCATCCGCCGGCCTGTCGGCACCTCGCTCCTCGCCGCCGGCATCTTGCTCCTCGGCGCTGTCGCTTATCATTTTCTGCCTGTCGCGCCGCTGCCGAAAGTGGATTTCCCCACGATCAACGTCAGCGCGCAAGAACCTGGAGTCGATCCCGCGACCGCGGCATCTTCGCTGGCCGCGCCCCTCGAGCGGCGTTTCGCGGAAATCGCGGGCGTTTCTGAAATCACTTCCGTCAGCTCGTTAGGTGGATCGTCGATGACGATCCAATTCGATCTCAGCCGGGACATCAACGGCGCGGCGCGCGACGTCCAGGCGGCGATCAACGCCGCCGCCGGCGAACTGCCCAGCGGCCTGCCGAATCCGCCGTCCTACCGCAAAGTGAATCCGTCCGACGCGCCCATCATGATCCTTGCGATGACATCGGACACTTATCAGTTATCGGAAGTTTACAATCTGGCGGATCAAATCATCGGGCAGCGCATCAGCCAGGTGGAAGGAGTCAGCCAGGTGACCATTGGCGGCGGCGCGAAATCCGCCGTGCGCGTGCAAGTCAATCCGGTCGCGCTCGCTTCGATGGGGCTGAGCCTCGAAGACATTCGGACGAAACTTTCGCAGGTGAATGTGAACGAACCGAAAGGAGCGCTCGACGGCGCCACCCAGCGTTTCGTGATCGCGAGCAACGATCAACTTTTTCACGCCGATCAATATCAGCCGATCATCGTGGCGCAGCATAACGGCGCGGCGGTGCCGTTGCGCGATGTGGGCACGGCGATCGATAGCGTCGAGAATCGAGACCAGGCGGGTCTGTTTAACAACAAACGCGCCGTCCTGCTCGTGATCTTCAAGCAACCCGACGCCAACGTCGTCCACACGACGGATCAGATTCGCGCGATTCTTCCGCAGCTCCGCACCTGGCTGCCGCCGAGCGTAAATCTCGAAGTGATGAACGATCGCACGACTACGATCCGCTCGTCGGTGAACGACGTGCAGCTCACGCTGGTCATCACCATGGCGCTCGTGGTGATGGTGATGTTTCTTTTTCTGCGCCGTTTTTGGCCGACGTTCATCGCCGGAATCACGATGCCGCTCGCGCTCGCCGGCACCTTCGGCGTGATGTGGCTCTTCGGTTATAGCCTCGACAATCTTTCCCTCATGGCGCTGACGGTCTCGACCGGTTTCGTCGTCGATGACGCCATCGTCGTGATCGAGAACATCGTGCGTTTCATCGAGAAAGGAGAATCGCCTTTCCAAGCGGCGCTCAAGGGCGCGCGGCAGATCGGCTTCACCGTGATCTCGATCAGCCTCTCGCTCGTCGCGGTTTTTATTCCGCTGCTTTTCATGAGTGGATTGATCGGGCGCCTCTTTCATGAGTTCGCGGTGACGCTGAGCGCGGCCATTCTTGTTTCCGGCATCGTCTCGCTCACGCTCACGCCGATGCTGTGCGGCCGTTTTTTGAAAAAGGAAAATCCCGATGAAAAGCACGGCCGTGTCTATCGATGGACGGACGTTGGTTTCAATCGCATGCACGAGTTTTACGCGCGCACTTTGAAATGGGTCTTGCAGCACGAATACCTGATGCTGATCGTGACGGCCGCGGTGATCGTGGCCACGGTCTGGCTCTACTTCGTTGTTCCGAAAGGATTTTTCCCGCAACAAGACACCGGGCAATTGATGGGGACGACGGAAGCAGCGCAGGACATTTCCTTCGAAGCGATGAAGGGAAAACAAGATGAAGTCGTGAAGATTGTCATGGCCGATCCGGCGGTGGCGGCGGTCGGCTCGTTCTTTGGCGGCGGGAGCGGCTCGGCCTTGAACAACGGGCGCATGTTCGTTTCGCTGAAGCCGAAAGGCAGCGGGAAAGGCGAACGCAAAGAGGACGTGACCGCGGTGATCGCGCGCTTGCGTGGGAAGTTTTCGAAGATCGCGGGCGCCTATCTTTTTCTCACCCCGGGCCAGGACATTCGCGTCGGCGGCCGATCTTCCAAGGCGCTCTATCAATACGCGCTGACGGATCCAAACATCGACGAGCTGAATACCTGGGCGCCGAAGCTCGTGAATAAGTTGCGCGATTACCCGCAGATCAAGGATCCGACGAGCGACCAGCAGTTTCGCGGGCTCCAGGAGAATGTCGTCATCGATCGCGATGCGGCGGCGCGGCTGGGCATTCAGCCGCAGGCCGTGGACAGCACGCTTTACAGCGCGTTTGGCCAGCGCCAGGTCTCAATCATCTACACCCAGCAAAACCAGTATCACGTCGTCCTGGAAGTCGATCCGAAGTTTCAGCTCGATCCCGGATCGCTCGATAAAATTTACGTGAAGTCGTCCACGGGAAGCCAGGTGCCGCTCAGCACAATCGCGCATTTCGAGACGAGCAACACGCCGCTCTCGGTCAATCATCAGGGACAATTCCCCTGCGTCACAGTTTCATTTAATACCGGGCCGGGCGTGTCGTTAGGCGAAGCGACGCAGCTCATCGAGCGGGCCGCGCGCGAGCTCGGCATGCCATCCGGCGTTCACGGCAGTTTCGCCGGCACGGCCCAGGTTTTCCAAGCTTCTCTCGCTTCCCAGCCGCTCCTCATTCTCACGGCGCTCATCGCCGTCTACATCGTGCTCGGCATGCTTTACGAAAGCTTGATTCATCCGCTGACCATTTTGTCGACGCTGCCTTCGGCCGGTCTGGGCGCTCTTCTCGCCATGCTCGTCACCGGTGACGAACTTTCCATCGTCTCGACCATCGGGATCATTCTCCTGATCGGCATTGTGAAAAAGAACGCGATCATGATGGTCGATTTCGCGCTCGAAGCGGAGCGTCACGAAGGGCTCAGCCCGGAAGAATCGATCTATCAAGCCTGTCTCGTCAGGTTTCGTCCCATCATGATGACGACAATGGCCGCGATGTTCGGCGCGTTTCCGCTTGCGATCGGGATGGGCGTCGGGAGCGAGCTGCGCCGGCCGCTCGGCATCGCCATTGTCGGTGGTCTCATTGTGTCGCAATTGCTGACGCTTTACACGACGCCGGTGATTTATCTGGCGCTCGATCAATTGCGGCAGCGCAAAAAACGCGGAGCGATTGTGCCGACACCGACCGAGTGGACGCGGCCGCTTCCCGCGTAAACAGCGAGAGATCCCTCGACTGGGCTCGGGATGACAGAGTATAGGTCGCCTATGAAGATTCGTTTTCTCTGTTTCGGGCTCACTCTCGTTTCGACCTCACTAATCGCCCAGCAAACTCCGCAATCGCTGGCGGACGCTGAGTTGCCTTCGCTCCTCACGATCTACAAAGACCTTCATACCCATCCCGAACTCTCGACACATGAGGAGCGTTCCTCCGCCATTGTCGCGAAGGAGCTCAAAGCCGCCGGCTGCGAAGTCACCGAGCACGTAGGCAAGTACGACAAGGCGGGACTGACCTGCTTCGGCGTCATCGGCGTCATGAAAAATGGCGACGGCCCCACCGTTGCCATCCGCACCGACCTGGACGCGCTGCCGGTTCACGAAGACACCGGGCTTCCCTACGCCAGCACCGTCACGACAAAAAATGACGCGGGCCAGGAAGTGTCCGTCATGCACGCGTGCGGACACGACATCCATATGTCGACCTTCATCGGAACGGCGCGCGCGCTCGGGAAGCTGAAGGATAAATGGCACGGCACGATTATTTTCATCGGTCAGCCCGCGGAGGAAACCGTCGGCGGCGCGCGCGCTTTATTGAAGGACGGGCTCTACACGCGCTGGCCAAAGCCGAACTACGTGCTCGGCCTCCACGACGACGCGGAAATTGCCACCGGTCAGATCGGCGTCACGGAAGGCTATTGCTACGCGAACGTGGATTCGGTCGACGTGAGCGTGAAGGGAATGGGCGGCCACGGCGCGTATCCGCACAAGACCAAGGACCCGGTCGTCCTCTCGGCGGAAATCATCAACGCCTGGCAGACGATCGTGAGCCGCGAAACCAATCCGCACGACGACGTGGTTGTCACGGTCGGCTCCATCCACGGCGGGACGAAGCACAATATCATTTCGGACGAAGTGAAGATGCAGTTGACCGTGCGCACCTATAAAAAGGACGTGCGCGATGTCGTCCTGGCGGCGATCGATCGGATCGCGAAAGGCTGCGCCGCCGCCGCTGGACTGCCCCCCGACAAAATGCCGGATGTGAAAGTGCGGACCGATGAGTTCACGCCCGCGACTTACAATAACCCCGACCTAACGAAACGTGTTTCGGCGGCGCTGAAGGCTGCGATCGGCGCGGAGAATGTGATCGCGAAAGATCCCACGATGGGCGGCGAAGACTTTAGCGAATACAGCCTGCCGGATCATTCGATTCCCGCGTTCATGTTCAACGTCGGCGCGGTCGATCCCGCAAAAGCCGCCGAGAGCAAGAAGCCCGGCGCCGCGCCGTTGCCGAGCTTGCACTCGAGCAAGTTCGCCCCGGTGCCAGAGCCGACGATCCGCACCGGCGTGATCGGCATGACGAGCGCCGTGCTCGATCTAATGAAGAAGTAGCTGCGCGATTCGCGGCCGCGGAGCGAGCGCGGTTATTCCAGGATGCAAGTGTAGCGGCTGTTCCCTTCGTCCTGAAAATGGCCTGAGGAGAGATCGCCGTCGTCGATTGCGGCGTCGATGTCCTTGAGCTGCTGCAATGTTGCCGTTGGGCTCACGACGGAAACGCCGGCTTTAAAGCCGAACACATCCTTGTCCCAATCCCATTGCCCGCCGATCGGCGTCGGCTTTGTCCAATCCAAGGTGGGACCGAAGTAGCTGCTCATGCCCGGCGGGACGATGGCGCGATTCACATCCGCCGGATAATTATTATGCTCCATCGCATACGTGTCGAAAGCGGACGACGCGACCCGCAGCGCATTAACGAACTTGGCGTTTTGCGCCCTTTCGCGCGCCCGCAGAAAACCGGGCAAGGCGAGGACGGCCAGGAGGCAGATGATCCCGACCACAATCATCAGCTCGACCAAAGTAAACGCATCCCGGCGACCACGCATGGGCCTAAAGAGCCATCATTATCCGTGCCAAAAACCAAGGAGCGGCGGTTTGAAACCGCCGAAACGAAAGTACGGTTGGCGTCTTCAACGAAAACGCTCGGCGATTTGGAAATCGCCGCTCCTTGAGAGGAGAAGGCGAAACCGCCTACTTCACCCGCACGTTCTTGCGGAGAAACGTCGGGACATCGAGATCCTGACCTTCCACGATCGTCGGCTCGCTCTTCTCGAAGCGGCCGCGCGTCACCGGCTCGAACTGCAGCACTTCCTGCTTCGCGTGCAGCTTCTTTTCCTCGACTGGACGTGGCGCTTTGAACGGAAGCGGTTTCTTTTTCGGAAGAATCACGCGCGGCTGCGGCGGCGGTTCTTCGGCAACGAAAGCAGCCGGCTCCGGTTCAGCTTCATCGATTTGAATCAACTCAGGCGAGAAAACGGGCGACTCCTCGATCGACGGAGGCGGTTCGGCAGCGATGGCGGGCGCGGGTTCGCGCTCTTCCCAAACGGGCGGCGCAGGTGGGACTACGGCTTCCGGTTGTGGCTCCACGACCGGCTCCGGCTTCGCGATCTTCGCCGGTTTCACGAACGCGGGCGCTATTTCTTCCTCGGTCGCCAGCGAGCTGATCAATGTCACGCTCAATCGATTTCCCATCCGGCCATCAACCGACGTGCCGAAGATAATGTGCGTGTGATCGTGAATGTGCCGGCCGAGTTCGTTCATGAGAATCTCAACCTCGGAAAGCGTCATGGCCGGTCCGCCCGCCACGTGCACCAGCACGTGCGACGCATCCGCGAGCATGCGTCCGCGATCCATGAGCGGATTTTTCAGCGCCTGCGTGAGCGCGTCGTGCGCGCGATTGTCGGAATCCGATTCGCCGAAACCGAAGAGGCAGCGGCCGCTCGGGCTGCGCAACGCCGAGAGCAAATCGTCGAACCCGATCCGGATCAGACCCGGACGCTGGATCAGGTTCACGATCGAGCGCACGCTCTGGCTGATCGTGACATCGGCGATCGCGAATGCCTGATGAATCCCGGCTTTCGGCGCGACCATATCGCCCATCCGATCGTTCTCGAAACAGATGACGGCGTCGGAATTTTCGCGCAATTTCGCCAGCGCTTCCTGCGCCTGCGCCAGCCGGCGTTTTCCTTCGAACGCGAACGGCAGCGTGGCAAACGCTACAACGAGCGAGCCGCCTTCGCGCGCGACCTGCGCCACCGCGGGCGCGGCGCCCGAGCCGGTCCCGCCACCGAGGCCGGTGCAAACAAAAATCATCCGCGCATCCGCCAAGGCCTGCCGAATTTCATCGGCGGATTCGTAAGCAGCGTTGTAGCCGATCTCCGGATCGCCGCCGGCGCCGAGCCCGCGCGTCACGGTGCGTCCCAGTTGGACCTTGTGGGCGGCGACTGAGCTGGCGAGCGATTGCACGTCGGTGTTGATCGCGATGAGATCGGCTTTGTCGAGGCCGTCGAGCACGATCCGATCGAGCACATTCGAGCCGGCTCCGCCGACCCCGACCACCTTGATGGGAATTTCTTCCTCTGCCTTTTCCGGCAAGCTGTAATTGCGGCTGAGTTGGATCATAAGCGTGAGCAGGTAACAGAGTCATTCCGAGCGAAGTCGAGGAACCCCGTGGCGAACCGTAAAGGTAAAGCTGCGGGGTCCCTCGACTGCGCTTCGCTTCGCTCGGGATGACAGATTAGACGCGCAATTTTCATGAGCGCATCCCGTTGAAAATTTTGCCGAACAAACGACCGAGTCCGCGCGACGGCCGCCGGTCGACCTGCATGGCCTGCGCGTACTTGATCAACCCGATCGCGGCGGAGAACTGCGGGTTTTCAAAAGCACTCGTTAGGCCAGACATCGTCTGGGCATGAGCGACGCGCGCCGGCAGTTCGAAAACCTCCTCGGCCAGATGATCGATGCCGTTGAGATGGCTGCATCCGCCCGTGATGAAGACACCTTCACCGATGTAGTTGATGAACGGCTCTTCTTCGAGTTTGCGTTTCAACAGCTCGAATGTCTCGCGCAGGCGCAAATGAATGATCGTGTTGAGCGTTTCGCGCTCGACTTCCTTCCCGGCAAAACCGGAATCGTCCTTCAACAGCACCGTCTCGCCCGGCAGACAATTCCCCAGCGTAACGCTCCCCTCCTCGATTTTTAATTTCTCCGCGCGCGTCATTGGAATTCGCAATCCCATCGAGATGTCGTTCGTGATGTGATCGCCGCCGACGCCGAGGACGCCGCTCTGTTTCACCGCGCCGTCCACGTACAAAATATAGTCCGTCGTCCCACCGCCGATATCGATCACGAGCGCGCCGAGATTTTTTTGATGCTGGGTGAGCACGACCTGCGCGGACGCGAGCGCGGTGAAGACCACGTCCTCGACTTCGAGCGGCAACTCCTTCACGCAACGGATCGTGTTTTGAATCCGGGTGCGCACGCCGTGGATGATGTGGAAATCCGCTTCGAGCTTTTGCCCGAGCATGCCGACAGGATTGAGCACGCCGTCCTGTCCGTCGACGTGATAATGCTGGATGATGGAATGCAGGAACGCGTTCTGCGCGGGGATGCTCACCTCGCGCGCGTTGATCTTCACGTCCTCGATGTCCTGTTCGTCGATCTCATCGCGCTCTTCGGGGAGCGAAACCGAGCCGCGATTGTTGAAGCTCTGGATATGCGAGCCGGCCACGCCGACGTAAACGCTCCGGATCATCACGTCGCTCTTCGTCTCCGCGTCGACCACCGCTTCGTGCACGCATTTCATCGCGGTTTCGAAATCGACGATCTCGCCTTTGCGCACGCCGCGCGACGGCGCCTGGCCGACGCCGAGAATCTTGATCGTGCCGTCGGGCCGTCCCTCGCCCACGACCACGCAGATTTTCGAGGTGCCAATTTCGAGACCAACCATGAGATCGCTGCTTGCCATTTCGCTTAGTCCTTTCTGCTGTGCCGGACGGGGACCGCTTTCCGCACCGGCGTGGGTGACGGGCGTGATTTCGATGTCGAAGGCGGCGCTTCGGTTTTCGCCTGCGGATGAACTGGAATCGCCTTCAGGATTCTCGGCTCGGCCCCTTCCGGATCGATCGTGTCGTTGATTACCTCCACGGAATTCTTCGCGAAGGTCACCGGAATATTTCGCTGGACGAGCAGGTTCACGCTCTCGAGGTCGCGCTTGGAATCGTCGGCGTAAATGAGGAATTGCTCGAGGCGCTGCAATTGCGTGTCGAGATTATCGAACCCGAACGTGACACGCGTGTGGTTCTTGTCGGAGACGAGCAGACAATAACCTTTCGAGACATCGATCTCGCGGATTTGGAAACGCGTCTGCATGAAGCTGCGCGTGCTCAAGCGGAGCAATTCGAGCGCGGCCTTCGCTTCATACGACGCGACGATCTTTCCCGCCTCGAGCGACTCGCTCGTGCATCCCGTGATCAGCGGCAGGCCGAGATATTCAGGCAACAACTTCTTTTCTTTCATGAGAACACCGCGCGCGTCCACCAGAAAAGCGACCTCGGACGCGAACGGATCGGAGATTTGTTTGTCCGACGTGATCCACGCGACCGGTTTGCGCTCGGTGATCCGAATGTCGATTTCGCCCGGAACTTTCCGGACCACCTGCACTTCATCGACCTGCGGCAATTGCTGCAAATGCTCCTGCACGCGCGCCAGGTTTACGCTGAAAATGTTTTCGCCTTCGTGCAAATCGGCGGCCTTGAGGATTTGCTCGCGCTGCAATGTTCCATCGGTCTGCACCTCGATCTGGCTCAGGCGATAGTCGGGATTCTCGAAGAAGAGCCGCTTTGCGCCGAAACGCACGCCGAGGTAGAGGCCGGTGCAAACGGCAGCCGCGAGCGCGATTTTCGAAATCACCACCAAGACGCGGCGGTTCCGATGCTCGGTGGCTTTGTGCGAACGCACCCGGACATCGAGAAGATGTTGCTGGCGGCGCTGGCGCGAATTGGAAACGCGTTCGTTTCGTCCCCGCGGACGTGGCGTAGTCGCTCTCATTTTTTCGATCGCGCCCTCGACAGTT
The DNA here is from genome assembly GCA_003167555.1 of Spartobacteria bacterium. Lineage (GTDB taxonomy): Bacteria > Verrucomicrobiota > Verrucomicrobiia > Chthoniobacterales > UBA10450 > AV80. The sequence continues at coordinate 413,710 of PMSN01000011.1, read as the reverse complement.
CGATGATGCGCGCGCACAACTGCGCGTAGCCGATTCCGGCCGCCGCCGCCGCCTCAGGCAACAAGCTCGCCTCGGTCATGCCGGGAATCGTGTTCACTTCCAGCACGGTCGGCTCGCCTTCCTCCGGCAACAGGACATCGACGCGCGAATAAACCTGAAGGCCCAGAGCGCGATGCGCACGCAACGCCAGATCCTGAATCGCGCGGGTTTGTTCTTCCGGAATTTTCGCCGGACAAACATGCTCCGCTCCGCCGCCCGCGCCCGGATTCAAAAACGGATACTTGTTCGTAAAATCGTAGACGCCGCCTTTCGGAATGATTTCCAAAATCGGCAGAGCCTGGTCGCCGAGGATGCCGATGGTCAGCTCGCGGCCGGGAATGAATTTCTCGATGAGCACTTCGCGGTCGTACTTCGAGACGTCCGCCATCGCCGCATCCACTTCGCGGTCGCTCTTGATGATGTGGACGCCGACGGTCGAACCCTGGCGCGGCGCCTTGATCACGAATGGAATCGGAATCGTCGGGCGTTGACCGAGCGTGACGATTTGCCAGTAGGGTGTCGTCACCCCTTCGCGGCGAAACGCGTCTTTCGAGCGAATTTTATCGAAGGCCAGTTCGCTTTCCGCGACGCCTTCCCCGGTGTACGCGACGCCACGGTCTTCGAGGATTTGTTGCAACTGGCCGTCTTCGCCAAAAGTCCCGTGAATGCAGAGGAAGGCGAGCTCGATGCCCGCGGGCAATTCGAACTCTGGTCCTTTCACGTCGACCTCGACGACGTCGACGCCTAACGAGCGCAAAGCTTTCGCGGCGCCGGTGCCCGTGGCGATCGAGACAGCGCGCTCCGAGCCCGGCCCACCCATCAACACTGCAATTTGTTTTGGCAGCGCGTTCATCTCTTCACGCTTCCTCCCCCACGATTTGCACTTCGGTTTCCAATTCCACTCCGCGCTCTTTTCGCGCGACGTCCTGGATTCGCGCGATCAGCTCGAGGACCTCGGCCGCGGTCGCGCCGCCTTCATTGACGATAAAGTTTCCGTGAATCTCCGAGACGCGCGCCTGTCCCACTCGCGAATTTTTCAACCCCAGTTCATCGACGAGTTTCCCCGCCGGACCACTCGCTGGATTTTTGAAAATGCAGCCGGCACTCTTCGCGCTCGGCTGTGTCGTCCGGCGTTTCTCCTGCGATTCGTCGAGGCGGCGCGCAATCTCTTCCGGCGGCGACGGTGTTCCGCGAAAGACCGCGGAGACGGCGTAATTCTGATCGAGCGACGGAACATGCCGGTAATTGATCTGCATCTGGGCGGGAGTTTTCGTGTGCGCATTGCCCTCCGCATCCAGATACCGAACTCGCACCACGTTCTCAAAAGTCTGCCTGCCCATCGCGCCGGCGTTCATCCGCAAGCCACCGCCGACCGCCCCGGGAATTCCCTCCATCCATTCGAGACCGCCGAGGCCCGCGCCTTTTCCGGCATAAGCGACCTGCTTGAATTTTGCTCCAACGCCGGCGGTGATTTCGTTTCCGGAAACTTCCACCTTGTCGAACTCGCCCCCGCACGGATGAACGACCACGCCGCGAATCCCGCCATCGCGCACGAGCAAATTCGAGCCGCGCCCAATCACAAAGAGCGGCAGATTCTCGCTCCGGCAATAGCAGATCAGATCGGCAAAGGCCGCTTCGTTGCGCGGCTCGACCCAAAACTGCGCCGGCCCTCCGACTCGCAGCGTCGTGTGTTTCGCGAGCGGTTCGTAAAGACGCACGTCGCCTTCCTCGCCGACAATCGCCTTCAATCGCTCAGCGATCACGAGATCGGCCGCGAGAAGAGAAAGCTGCTCGTGAATATTCCCCGCGCCCAAGCTCAAAATCAGATCGCCCGACGCGATCATGTTTCCGACTTCGTGATGGACCCGGTCCAACCGCGCCTGATAACTCACGCCGCCGTGGCCGTGCGCGATGATTTCATCAGCGATCGTCTGCCCGCTGATTCCCGGAAGCGGCAGTTCGCTCGCCGCGTAAATGTCGGTGACGACAACATGATCGGCATCGTCGAAGGCGCGTCCGAATTCGCGGCGCAATGCTTTCGTGCGCGAATAGCGATGCGGCTGAAACATCGTGAGAACGCGGTTGCGCCCGGCCGATTTCGCGGTCGCGAGCGTCGCGCCAATCTCGGTGGGATGATGCGCGTAATCGTCCACCAGCAGGAAACGATCGCTCTGGTATTTGATCTCGAATCGGCGGCGCGCGTGCTGGAAGCGGCGAAGCGACGCGACAATTTTCGCGAACGGAATTCCCAGCTCCGTAGCGAGCGCAATGACGCCGAGTGCATTGCTGACGTTGTGGCGGCCGGGAACGTTCAGCACGGCTTCGCCCAGTTTCTCGCCTCGACGGTAAACACAAAAGACCGAGGCAAAATCCTGCAGATCGATGTCTGTTCCGCGGTAGTCCGCGTTTGGCGAAAAGCCGAACGAGACCGCGCGGGGCCGTGCGCCGCAAACCCGCGCGGCATGCGGATCATCCGCGCAATAAAAAACCGAGCCGGATGTCTGATCGAGCAGTTGGGCAAAGACTGCTTCGATCGCGGCCAGGTCCGGATAAAAATCCAGATGTTCCTCCTCGATATTTAGAATGAGAGAATGTTCCGGTTTGAAAAAGCGCAGGGTGCCGTCGCTCTCATCGCCTTCCGCGACGAAATATTCGCCGCGGGCGTCCCAGTGTGCGTTCGAACCGAGGATCGGAATCTCCGCGCCGACATAGTGCGATGGATGCATGCCGCCCTCGCGCAAAACGTGCGCGGTCATCGCGGAGGTCGTGGTCTTGCCGTGCATGCCGGCGACGACGATTCCGCGTTTGCCCGCCATGATCGCGGCCAGCGCTTTCGCGCGGCGGATGAGCGGCTTTCCGGTTCCGCGCGCGTTGGCGAGGATCGGATTGTCGTCCCGGATCGCGGAAGAAAAAATCACCAGCTCGGCATCGTCCGCATCGCTCGCGCGGTGTGGCGTATGGAAACGCAACCCGAGCCGCTGCAATCGGTCCGTTTCGAGCGAGCCCACTTTGTCGGAGCCGCTCACGTCGTGCCCCAGCTCGAGGAGGAGCGCGGCGATCCCGCTCATCCCGCTTCCCGCGACCCCGACCAGATGGATCCGGTGGCGCTCGCGCGTGAGGAGTGTTTGCAGATCGATCTCAGAGGCGAGCGTCATGATTCGGTTGCGTATATCTTTCCATCGTTTCCACGACGAGCGCGGCTGCGTTTTTCGGTGCGAGCCCCGCGGAATTCTCCGACATGTGCCGCAGTTTGTCCGCGTCCCCGGTCAGCTCGCGAATTTTCCGGCCGAGCAAATCGCCGGCGATATCTGATTCCTTCAGAATAACCGCGGCGCCGGCCCGGGCGAAAATTTCAGCGTTGCGCGTCTGGTGATCTTCGGCTGCGTACGGGAAAGGAATCAGGATTGCCGGCAAGGCAAACGCGGCCAGCTCCGCGAGACTGGCGGCGCCGGAACGGGCGATGGCGAAATCGGCGGCGCTGTAAACTTCCTCCATGGCGTGATGAAAGGCGGCGACGTGCGCCGGAATTTTTTCCCGCTGATAATTGTCGGCCACGAGCCGCTCGTCGCGCGCGCCGGCGAGATGAATCACCTGGAGCGCGGCGCCTTGCAACGCCGGGAGCGATTTGATGACCGCCTGGTTGATGCCACTCGCGCCCTGGCTCCCGCCCATGACGAGAAGTGTGAGCAAATCTTCCCGCAGGCCGAGCCGTGCGCGCGCAACTTTCCGATCGATCCGCTGCAACTCTTTCCGGATCGGAGTGCCAGTGACTTCGGTTCGCGCCCTCGGAAAAAACGGCGCGCATTCCTTAAATCCCAGGAGAACAGCGCGGACCATGCGGGCGGTGAGACGATTCGCCTTTCCGGGAATTGCGTTCGATTCGTGAATGAAAGTGGGAATGCCGCGCAACTTTCCCGCGAGCACCGGCGCGGTCGAAGTGAAGCCGCCCATTCCGAGAATGGCGTGCGGTTTGAATTTCCGATAGATGCCGCGGCAAAGGGAAAGGCTTTCGTTGAAGCGCCGGAGAAATCCGAGGATCGCGGGCGAAAAAGGCGAAGGCAAACCGACGGTCGGCAATTTTTGGAAGCGAAATTCGGATCGGCCGGAGAGGGCGAGCGCGTCGATCTCTTTTTCGGAAACGAAGAGCATCACTTCATGGCCGCGCGCCCGCAGAACTTCCGCGACCGCCAGCCCTGGAAACAAATGCCCGCCCGTTCCTCCACATGCGATGACAGTGTTCATGCCTACATTCTCGGCGTGGTCCGGACGCGGATGGCGGAGGCCTTTTTGTTCGCGGGTTCGAGCACGGCTTGACGATAGATGTTGAGAAGCAATCCGATGCCGAAAAGACAGGCGGCCAGATTCGATCCACCGTAACTCACGAACGGCAGCGGCAATCCTTTGTTCGGCAGGAGCGAGGTCGTGACGCCGATGTTCACCGCGGCCTGCAACCCGAGGAGCGAGACGATGCCGCAGCCGAGCAGCAATCCGAAACGGTCTTTCGCGTGGAGCGCGATCATCATTCCGCACACGATGATCACGACGAAAAGAAAGACGACGAGCAGACTGATGCGCAACCCGAGCTCCTCGCCGATCATGGGAAAAATGAAATCGGTGTGGGCATAAGGAAGGTAGAGCATTTTTTGCCGGCCGTTGCCGAGGCCGAGCCCTTCCATGCCGCCGCTGCCCCACGCGATCAAGGCCTGCATTTGCTGCAAACCGGCGTCGTCCTTGAAGCGCTCGGGATCCATGAATGCGGCCAGCCGTCCCATCCGTTCCGACATGTGGGTGGCGACGAAAAGAATTCCACCGAGTCCGCCTAACGAGAGCATACCCAGGAGCGCCGGATGCGTTCCGGCGACGAACATGATGACGAACATCGTCGCGCCGATCAACGCGGTAGTTCCGAGATCGACTTCCATTACGATCAAAAGCAGGAGCGTGGAAACGATCGCAAATGGAATGACGAAGCCCTGGAGCAATCGGCCGCTCTCTTTTTCACGAGCCGCAAACCAGGCGGCCAGAAAAAAAACGGCGGCGATCTTGGCGATTTCGGAAGGTTGAAAGGTGACCGGACCGAATCCAACCCAGCGGCGAGAGCCGTTGATCCGCATGCCCAGATGCGGAACGAAACAAAGCGCGAGCGCGGCGAGGGCGAGCGCGAACCAGAGCCACCAGGTCCGCTGCCAGAAATGATAATCAAGGAGCGCGCCGAGGGTACAGACCCCGAGTCCCACGCCCAGCCAGATGACCTGGCGTTTAACGAAAAAATAAACGTCGCCGTGGCTGTCCCGCGCGAACGCGCTCGTGCTGAAAAGCATCACGATCCCGATGACCAGCATGCCGAGAACAGCCAGAAACAAAAAGTAAGCGCACTTGCGATGCATCTTAGTTGCGTGGCGGAGGCGGTGGCGCTGGCGCAAACCGCTGCCGCAAGCAATGCAACTTCTCTTGCGAATTCATTAGTCGGCCTTCTTCGATTTGGTTGGTTTCGTCGGAATGATCAACTTCTGTCCGATTTGCAGTTTGTGCGGATCATCGATGTGGTTCGCCGCCATTAGATCGTCGAACGGAACTTTGAATTTCTTCGAGATCGTGAGGGGATTGTCGCCCTTGGCCACGATGTAGGTCTTGGGCGCATCGGATTTTGCGGAACTGTTCTCCGTCGGTTTCGGGCGATCGGGTTTTCGTTCTTCCTTCACGATGGGCTTCGCGGGCGAGTGCGACGAAACGGAATCCTCGCGCCGCGACGTGGTGGATACGGGCGCGCGCACCGTTGCATTTTCGGATTTCGCCGAAGTCGAAGGAGCGTTCGTGGTCACGACTGGAGGCGGAAGCGGTCCCTGCCGCGCCTTGATCGTATTGAAGGCGATGATGCCCGCGACGGCGACGACGTGAAGAACGAGCACGATGAGCAACGCGCGCGACAGCTTCATGTTTGGCTCGGACATCTCTTCGTAGTCCATTTCGTCGGGCGCGCCGAGAGAGCGGCGGGCGGTGGCCGCGCGAAGCGTTTTGCGGGTGAGAAGCTTGGGTAGTTTCATGATTTTACTTGGGCAATGCGTGCACGAGGGCACGAAATTGGTCGCCGCGATCGGCGTAGCTCTTGAACATGTCGAACGAGGAAGTGCCGGGAGAGAAGAGGACCACTTCGCCGGGCTTCGCGATCGCGTGCGCGCGCTCGACCGCATCCGCGAGTGAGTTCGCGATCTCGCACGGCACGGCCGCGCTCCAATCGCGCGCGATTCGTTCCGCCATCTCGCCGATGAGGATCGTGGTCCGGACTTTCCCGGAAACGAGCGGGAGCAACGTCTCGAAGGTGAACCCCTTGTCCTTGCCGCCCGCGATCAGAATCACGCTCTTGTTTTGCGCGAGCAACGCTTTTTCAACCGCGGCGAGATTGGTCGCCTTCGAATCATTCACGTAGATGACCGCGCCCAGCTCGCGCACGAACTCGCACCGATGCGGGCGCGGTTCGTAGGCGCAAAGTGGCGGAAGCATTTCGCCAAACGACAGGCCACGCGCCAGACCGACGGCGAGCGTGGCCATGAGATTCTCGATGTTGTGCGAGCCGCGCAGCTTCGTCTCCGCCATTCGCAGGACTGGCGTGTTTTGATAAACAATCGAGCCGCCCTCGAGACGGAAATCGGCCTGATCGGTGTAAGCGCTGAACGTCACCGCGCGCGCCGCAATTTTCGGCAGCGTCTCGCCGGCGTTCACCACCGCGACGTCGTCGGCCGTTTGGTTTTCAAAGATCCGCAGCTTGGCCGCGCGGTATTCGGCGACGGAAGGATAGCGATCGAGATGGTCCGGCGCGAAATTGAGCCAGACGCTGATCGACGGCCGGAACGTGCGGATCGTTTCGAGCTGGAAGGAACTCACTTCCACGGTGAGGACATCGAGATCGCGATCTTCGAACGCGACTTCGCAAAGCGGTTTGCCGATGTTGCCGCAGGCGATCGTGCGCTGGCCGCACGCATTCAACATCTGGGCGAGCAGTTCGGTCGTGGTCGTCTTCCCGTTCGTGCCGGTGATGGCGATGACCGGAAGGTCCACGGAGCGCCAGCCCAGTTCGAGCTCGCCCATCGTCTCAATTTTTCGGGAAGAGAAATTCGTCGCCAACGGCGAGAGCGGATCGATGCCCGGACTCAGAACGACAAAATCGTAATTCGATGAATCCGTTTCCGCTTCGGGGCCGCAACGAACAGCGACGCCCCGCGCGCGCAGATTTTCGATCGTGGACTTGAGCAGTGTCTTTTCCTCCGCGCTGTCGAGCACGGTCACCTTGGCGGCTTCGCTCCGCAGGAGCAGCGCGGCGGCGGTCCCGCTCAGACCCGCACCCAGCACCGCCACTCTTTTGCCTTGGTACTTCATCTCAGTTTCAGTGTGGCCAGGCCGAGGAGCGCGAAGATTGCCGAGAGAATCCAGAAGCGCACGATGACGGTGTTCTCCTTCCACCCGCTCAACTCGAAGTGATGATGGATCGGAGACATGGCGAAGATGCGTTTGCCGGTCAGCCGAAAACTGAGCACCTGGAGAATCACCGAAGCCGCTTCGATCACGAAGACGCCGCCGACGACGGCGAGGAGCAATTCCTGTTTGCAACAAATCGCGATGACGCCGATGACGCCGCCGATCGCGAGCGCGCCGGTATCACCCATGATGAGTTTCGCCGGATGGCAATTGAACCACAGAAACCCAAGGCCGGCCCCGACGAGCGCGGCGCAGATGACCGTCAGCTCGCCGGTGTAAGGATAGAACGGGACTTGGAGATATTCCGCGATACGGAAGTTTCCGCCGGCGTAACAAAGGAGCGCGTAAGCGAAGGCGACGGTGATCGTGCAACCGATCGCGAGGCCGTCGAGGCCGTCGGTGAGGTTCACCGCGTTCGAGGATCCGACGATGACGAACGCGAAAAAGAGGAGCGTGAACCAACTCATGTTCGTGATGACGGGCACCTTGAAGAACGGCAGGTAAAGCGAACGCGCCTGGACTTCGATGAGCGGATTCGTGAGGAAGACCGCGGTGACGATGAGCGCGAGTGCGATTTGAAAAACCAATTTGAGCCGGCCGCTAATGCCGGCCGATTTCTTTTTGGTCACCTTCAAATAGTCATCAGCGAAACCGAGCGCGCCGAGATAGACCATCGTGAAGAGCGCGAGCCAGACGAAGCGATTGTCCGGCCGCGCCCAGACGACGCTGGAAATAACGACCGCGCCGATGACCAGGACGCCGCCCATGGTCGGCACGCCCTTCTTGCCGCTGTGCAATTCCGCCAACCGATGCACTTCCTCCGCGGTCCGGATTGGCTGGCCGATCTTCAGCGCAATCAACTTCCGGATGACGTACGGACCGCACGCGAGCGAAAGAACGAACGCCGTGACCGCCGCCGCGATCGCGCGGAACGTCACGTAACTAAAGACATTGAAGCCGCGCACCTCCTCGCTCAGGAGATGGAGATAATACATCATGGCGACACCTCCGCCGTCGAACGGCCTTTCGCGAATGCTTCGAGCACGCGCTCCATCCGCGCCGAGCGGCTCCCTTTGACGAGAATCAAATCGCCCGGCGCCGCGGTCTCGCTGAGATGCTGAGCCGCTTCCTCCGGTGAATCGACCGCGCTGCTTTTTTCCAAGCCGGCTTTCTGCGCGGCGTGCGCAATCTCCGCACCGGCCGCGCCCACTGCGAGCAGCTCATCGATGCCTAGTGCCGCGGCAGTTTCACCCACTTCGCGATGGCCACGTTCCGATTCTTCGCCGAGTTCGCTCATCTCGCCGAGCACCGCGACGCGCCGGCCGTCCGCATCGAGTTCGATCAGCGTGCGCAAGGCCGCCTTCATCGAATCGGGGTTGGCGTTGTAGCTGTCGTCGATGAACTGAATGCCGTTGATCTCCTTGATTTGGAGGCGCGCTTTCGTGAGGGGCGTCGAGGCGAGGCCCGCGGCGCATTCTTCAAGCGAGAGGCCAAACGCGCGACCCGCCGCGATCGCCAGCATCGCGTTTTGCACCATGTGAATTCCGGGCACCGGCAGTTGCGCCCGGCAGCGATGCGCGCCTTCCAGAATTGTGAACTCGCAGCCGGTCGCGCTTTGGCTCACATCGGTCGCGCGGACGGAGCCGTTCTCGATTCCCGCGAGAATGATTTTTGCGCGCGTGCGTTGCGCGACGCTTTCGCTGAAGGCATCGTCGCCGTTCATGATGACCGTCCCACCGGCATCGACGGCCTCGGCGAGCGACCCCTTCTCCGCGGCGATCGCTTCGCGGTTGCCCATGAATTCAATGTGCGCGACGCCGATGTTCGTGATGATCGCGACATCCGGCGCGGCCAGTTTCGCGAGCGCGGCAATTTCGCCGGGATGATTCATCCCGATTTCCCAGACGGCGATCTGGTCGCTCGAGGTCGCCGTCAGCATCGTCTGCGGCAGGCCGACGTGATTGTTGAAGTTCCCTTCCGTTTTCGTAACGCGAAATCCGCGCGCGAGGATCGCCGCGACAAAATCTTTCGTGCTGGTTTTGCCGTTGCTGCCGGTAATGGCAATGACTTTGAGCGACAGCGACCGGCGATAATTCGCGGCGAGATTTTGATAAGCGGCCAGCGTGTCGGGCACGCGGATCAGTGCGAAATTTTTCGGCGTCGAGCCTTGCCAGCTCTCCTCCACCATCGCGCCGGCTGCGCCGCGTTCCGCTGCTTGATCGACGAAACGGTGTCCGTCGAAATTCTCCCCGCGCAACGGAACGAAGAGATCGCCGGCCTGGAGCGTGCGCGAGTCGGTGCTGATGCGGGAGATCGTCGCGTCCCCTTTCCCCGACGCGAGCACGCCATTCGCAAACGCGGCGATCTTGGAAAGATTTAACGGCTCCATTTCGCGCGGGTATTGATCATCTGGGGAGCGCAGGCTGCCAGCCTGCCCATCTCGGCAGCCTGCCGAGATGCTTTTTGGCGCGGAACCACGCGCACCGAGATCCCTCGCGAAGCGGGTGGCCGGCAAGCTGCCGGCCACTGCAGGCTGGCAGCCCGCGCTCCCCAGAAAGAACCTTGCAACACAGCCATTGGCATCATGTGCCGAACTCCAAAGGATGGTTTTCCAAGGCCTGCCGCGCGACCTGGATGTCGTCGAAGGGCACCGTGTGATCGGCGAATTCCTGGTAGGCTTCGTGGCCCTTGCCCGCGATGAGGATAATGTCGCGCGGCTGCGCCAGCTCGATGGCGCGCGCAATCGCTTTCGCGCGGTCGGAGATCTTCTCGTAGTTACCCGAACGAAAACCTTTTTCCACCTCGGCAATGATCGCGTCGGGATCTTCTTTCCGAGGATTGTCCGAGGTGATGATGCTGTAATCGGCATTTTGATCGGCGACCCGGCCCATGAGCGGGCGCTTCTGCCGGTCGCGATCGCCGCCACAGCCGAGAACGACAACGAGTTTTCGCGGCGAAAGTTCGCGGAGAGTTTTCATCACGTTGAGAAGCGCGTCGTCCGTGTGAGCATAGTCGACGAAGACCTGGAACTGCCGCTTCGCGGGAACGGCTTCGAGTCTCCCCGGAACTTGGGGAGAGCGGGACAAACTCAGGATCGCTTCCCGCAGGCCGACGCCCATGCTGGAGGCCGCGGCGAGAGCCGCCATGGAATTCGCGACATTGAATCGGCCGATTAACGGGACGCGCACGAGATAACTCTTCCCGTGCGCGTCGAGCTGGTAGGAAGTGCCCGCAAATTCCGCGTGATAATTCGAAGCGCGAAAATCAGCGCGTGCGCTCACTCCGTAAGTGATCACAGAAATTTTCTTGTCGAGCCGGTCGACAAGTTGCGCGCCGTAGCGGTCGTCAATGTTGATGACGGCGACCGGCTTCGTCTTGCCCTTCTGTTCCGCAAGCCCGGCAAACAGCGTCATCTTCGCCTCAAAATAGTTTTCCATCGTTCCATGAAAATCGAGATGGTCCTGCGTGAGATTGGTGAAGACCGCGACGTCCCATTCGAGGCCGCGGGTCCGGTCCTGCGCGAGTGCGTGCGACGAGACTTCCATCGCGGCAGCCTTGCATCCCGCGTTGACCATTTGCGCGAGCAACTCCTGAACTTCGAGCGCTTCGGGCGTCGTCCGTATCGCGGGCAAAACGCGGTCCCCGATCTCATAGCGCACGGTCCCGAGCAATCCGCAACGCACGCCCGCTTTCTCGCAAATGTGTTTGATCAAGAACGTCGTGGTCGTCTTGCCATTCGTGCCGGTGACCGCGGCGAGCTTGAGCCGGCGCGCGGGCCTTTCATAAAACGCCGCGGCCAGATCGGCTAGCGCGGGCCGCGTGTTCTCCACCATGACGCAGGTGGCGCGCGCCTGGTTCTCTTCCCGCTCCGTCACGATGACTGAGGCGCCTTTTTCGACGGCTTGATCGATGAATTGATGGCCGTCGGTTTTCTCCCCGCGCAGTGCGACGAAAAGAAAGTTCCTTTGCACTCGCCGCGAGTCATACGCGATGCCTTCCACGACGCGATCAAGCGGCCCGATGATTTGGCGTGGGGAAATCGCGGCGGCGAGAATCTTGAGCTGCATGAGATGTCAGAAAACGGTTGGAAGGCGCTCAACGGTGTGAGGCATTGGTTAGGGCGACCTGGCCCGCTGAAGGCGTCTTCCCCAATTCCTCATGCGGCTGGAGATCGAGATAACGCGCGGCCTTCTCCGCGATGTGCGAAAAGATGGGACCCGCGACCAGGCCGCCGTAATTCAATTCCGGTTTCGTGGTGTGCGCGTCATCGAGCACGACGAGGCCGACGAACTCCGGATAATCGGAAGGCAGGTAGCCGATGAAGGAGACGACGTATTTCCCCTGCTCGTAGCCGCCGCGTGGATTCACTTTTTGCGCGGTGCCGGTCTTGCCGGAGATCGTGAATCCCGGAACCGCCGCCGCCGCCGCGGTGCCTCGATCGCTCACGACGCCGCGCAACGCGTTTCCGATTTGCCGCGCGGTCTCCGGCGAAATCACCTGGCGCAATACGACCGGCGAAAATGTGCTCACCGTTTTGCCGTCCTCGCTCGTGATCGATTTCACGATCCGCGGCGTGACGAGCTTGCCGCCATTCGCGATCGTCGCCATCGCTACCGTCATCTGCAACGGCGTGACGCCGACCTCATGACCCATCGGAATGCGCGTGATGGAAATCTTGCTCCACGATTGCGGCGGGCGAATGACGCCGCTGATTTCCCCGGGCAGCTCGATCCCGGTGCGCTCGCCGAAACCGAAGCGCCGGATGTATTCGTAAAACTTCTGTTCACCCACCGAGATGGCCAATTTTGCCGCGCCGATGTTGCTCGATTTGACGAGAATGTCCTGCACGCTCAGTTCGCCGTAGGCCTTGTGATCGTGGAGCGGGCGGCCACCGAAATTCCAAATCCCGTTCTCGCAAAAGATCGTGGTGTCAGGCCGCACCTTGTGCTCGTTCAGCGCCGCGGCCGCGGCCACAATTTTGAAAGTCGAACCAGGTTCCATCATGTCGATGATGGCGCGGTTCTTCATCTGTTCCGGTTTCGCTTCGGAGCGCTCGTTCAGATCGAAGGCCGGCCGGTTCGCCATCGCCAGAATTTCCCCGGTCTGCGGGCGCATGAGAATGATGGTCGCTTTTTGCGGCGTGTATTCGCGCATGGCCGCGTCGATTTCGTTCTCGACGATGTTTTGCAGGTTGAGATCGATGGTGAGGTGGACCTGATAACCGTTGCGCGGCGTCCGTTCCTGCCCGCGATAGAGCACCATCTCCTGCCCGGCGCGGTTATGCTCGATGAAACGGTAACCATCCTGGCCGTGGAGATATTCTTCCATTGACGACTCCACGCCCTGGATCCCGCGATGATCGAAATCGGTGAACCCGATGACGTGGCAAAGCATCGTGCCGTTCGGATAAATCCGGGTGGAATCGCGCTCGAAATAAATGCCGCGCAAATTCTGCGCGCGCAGTTTTTCCCGGAGCGCCGTGGCCACGGCTACCGGCACCTCGCGTTTCAGCACTATGTAACGCCGGTCGCCTTCCAGTTTTTCCGCCAGCTCGCCCGCCGGAATTTCGAGCGCATCCCGCAGCAGCGGGATGAGCGCTTCGCGATTGTTCAGGTGCGTCGCGTCGGCCACAACCGTCTCGACCGGCGTGTTGTGCGCGAGGACTTCGTTGTTCGCGTCGAGAATGGCGCCGCGCTCGGCGTAGATGGCTTGTTTGTAGACGTGCTTCTCAGCGGCAAGCCCGGCGTATTCGTCGTGCTTGATCATCTGCAAATAAACGAGCCGGAAAGAAAAAGCGCTGAACAAAGCCGTAAACGCCAGGCAGACCAGCGCGCAGCGAATACGGCTGTTCCACTTCATCTGCCGGCACGTTTATTGGCGACGGGTTGGACGGCGTCTTCCCCGGGCGGGCGCACCGGCGCGTTCAAGCGCACGATGTGTTGCTCGGTGATCGGGATCATCTTGAGATAACCCTCCTTCAGCCGCCGCTGGAGCGCCGAGCGCGAAGTCAGCGCCGCGATCTGCACGCTCGCGACGTCGTTTTGCGAACGCAAACTCGCCAGCTCGTTTTCGAGCGCCTTCTTCCGGTCGCCCAAATGATAAAGCTGAAGCGAGAGATAAACATAGATCAGCCCCGTGAAAGCGAGGAACGCCGTGATCACGATCCAGCGCGCGAGCGAGGCGGCGTTCACGGAATTGAAAGTCTTGCGGCGCGGGGCGTGCATCAGATTTTTTCGGCAACGCGCAACTTCGCGCTGCGTGAGCGCGGATTAATGCGCTGTTCGTTCTCACCGGGCTCGATCGGTTTCGTGGTGATGAGCTTGAAAGCGAAATCCGGATTGCGCTGAGGCTCGGGCCATTCCGGGCGATCGAGCCATTCGCGGCTTCGGTCGCGGAAGAAATTTTTCACGATCCGATCTTCGAGAGAATGGAAGGTGATGACGGCGATGCGCGCGCCGGGTTCGAGCCGCTTCGTCAGAACGCGCAAGCCTTCTTCGAGCGCGCCGAGTTCGTCGTTCACTTCCATCCGCAATGCCTGGAAAACCTGCGTGGCCGGATGCCGCCGGCCGTGGCGCCAGACGATTTTTTCGATCGCTTTCGCCAGCTGCAAAGTGTCGTAAAAAGGCGTCGTCTTGCGCAGCTTGACCAATTGGCTCGCGATGCGCCGCGCGGCCGGCTCTTCGCCGAGATCGCGGAAGAGCCGGGTGAGATCTTCTTCCGAATAGGAATTCACCACGAGGGCGGCCGTCAATTCGCGACGCGGATCCATCCGCATATCGAGCGGGCCGCTCCGCATCACGCTGAACCCGCGTTCGGCGTTTTCGAGCTGGCGCGACGACACGCCGAGATCGAGGAGCGCGCCGCCGATCCCGACGATCCCCAGCTCATCGAGAACTTTTCCCGCGTCGCGGAAGTTGGCCTGGCGCAGCGTGACGCGCCCGCCGAATTGCGCCAGCCTTTCGCCGACGTGCTCGATCGCATCCGGATCCTGGTCGAGCGCGAGAACGTCGGCGCCCGTCCGGAGAATTTCCGCGCTGTGGCCGCCGCCGCCGCAAGTCCCATCCACGACGAGCGCGCCCGCGCGCGGCGCCAGCAGCTCGACCGCTTCGGTCACGAGCACCGGACGATGATAAGTGAAATCCTCCATTTCCTGCGCCTCCTCCATCTCGAGCGGACCAGTCGCGAACCAGATGGGCCGCTCAAATAGCAACGCGTTCATCATTTCCTTCCTGCGTGTCTACAGTCCGATCACATTCGCCACGTGTTGATACGTCGGCGTTTCTTCCTCGTGCGCGCGCTTCCATTTTTGCAGGTTCCAAATTTCAAAACGGCCGCGTCCGCCCACGAGCGCGACCTCGCCTTTCAAGCCAAGTTGTTTGCAAAGATCTTCGGGCAGGACGAGGCGGCCCTGGCGATCGGAGGCGCCGTGCTCGGCGCGCGAATGGAGCTGGCGCAAAAAAATCCGGCGATCCCGCGCGGTGATCGCGCTGTGAGACTCGGCCTGCGCGCTCATCCGGGCGAACTCCTCCGCCGACATGATGACGAGATATTGATGATGCGGCTCGGGAAGAATGATGAACTCTTCGCCGTCCGGCTTGCGCCAACGAGAAGGAATGGTGATCCGGTTTTTCTCGTCGATGGAATGACGGAACTCGCCGGCGAAGAATTTTTGGGGCTGTGAATCGTCTTCCATACGCGAGCGGATAATCGTTCCATTCTAATCCACTTCCCCCCACTTCTAACCACCTTCCGTACCACTGGTCAATAAAAATTAACGCCGGTTTGCGCCCTTTTTGCCTCTCGCTAATCTGCCCCATGTTTCCGCGCGCGATTCCCGCCGTTTTTGTCGCCGGATTTATCGCCAGCGCTAGCGTAGCCGGCGCTCAACAAACGGAGCCGACTCCGGAAACCGTGCGCGTGACTGTTTCAATGAACGCGGATGGTTCCCGCACCGTTTACGAATTCGATTCGCTCCATCATAAAGCGAAGGCGACGACCACCGATAAGAATGGCAAACCCCTGGGAACGATTCGCTACACGCTGGATGAAGCCGGCCGCTTCATGAGGGGTGAAGTCTACGGGCCGGACGATCAATTCCGTTTCAAGACTCTATATAGGTACGACGAATCGGGCCGGCTGAGCCAGGAAACGCAACTGAGCAAAGACGACGCAGTCCAGCACAAACTCATTTACGCCTACGACAAGAACGGCCGGCAAACCGGCTACGCAGTTTACGACGCGTCAGGAAAGTTGGTCAGCCAAAAAGGTCCGTCTCCCACCGCGACGCCCACGAACAAACGCAGGTAGTTCCTGTCGATCCTCCATCCTCAATCCTCCATCCTCGCCCTACCTTCCACCTTGCCTCCGCCGCCAAAGGCGGTTAAGACAAGTTCCCATGATCGACTACATCCAAAAGGGCGGCCTTCTGATGTGGCCCATCCTGGCCTGTAGCGTTATTGCGATCGCGGTTTTCGCGGAGCGTCTCCTCTACTTGCATCGCGCCACCATCCACGTGGGCGAGTTTTTACAGGGACTTTCCAACCTCGTGCAGCGTCGCAATTTCGCCGAGGCGCTGCATGAATCGGCCGGCACGCCCGGACCCGTCGCGCGCGTCATTCACGCCGCGATCATCCATCACGAAGCGCCGCGCGCCGAGCTGCGCGAGATCGTGCAAGAGGCGGGCCAGCTCGAAGTGCCGAAGCTCGAGCGTTTTCTCGGTGTCCTCGCGACTCTCGCTTATCTCGCGCCGCTCCTCGGGCTCCTCGGCACCGTCGCCGGAATGATCGACGCGTTCGGAACGCTCTCCTCCAACGGCGGTTACGCGACGGTGACGGAACTTTCCAATGGCGTTTACAAAAGCCTGCTCACGACCGCCGCCGGCCTCGTCGTCGCGACCCCGACCTTTGTCGCCTACAGCTACCTTTCTTCCCGGGTGAACACCTTGATGCACGAAATGGAACGGGCCGGAATCGAAGTGGTGCACATGCTGACTTATCGCGAACCGACGAGCGACATCATCAGCTTCCAGGCGCCGGTGGAAGAAGCGCGCTGAGTTTTCATCGGCCCGCGGGCCGCACGCTCCATGAAGCTTTCCCGAACGAAAGAATATCATTTCGGCTGGCTCGCCGTCATCCCGATGCTCGACATCGTTTTCCTCCTGATCTTTTTCCTCCTGCTCAGCTCGAACTTCATCCTTCAGCCGGGCATTTCGGTTTCGGTCCCGCTGTCGCGCTTCACGCTCGGTCCGCAAATCAATCCGCAGATCATCAGCGTCACGGGCGGCGCGGTGCCCGCGATTTATTTCCGCGACCAAAAGATTTCGCTCGAACAACTCGGACCGTTACTCGACGAGACGAAAAAAGAGGGGCGGCCAATTATCATCAAGGCTGATCGCCTCACGCCCTACTCGCTCGTCGTCGAGGTGACAAACTTGTCTCTCGAACACGGAATCACCTCCGTGGCGCTCGCCACCACTCCCGCGAAGTGAGCGCTCCTTTGCTTTCCGAAAACGATCCGCGTCTCGTTTTTGCCTGGGACCAGCCGGGCCGCCGCAAGTGGACCATCGCGGGATTCCTTGTCGGATCGCTTCTGCTTCACGCCTTCTGCTTTTACATTTTCCAAATCATTTATCCGCCCGCGGTCGCTCTCTTGCCGCCGCCAGGCCGCGTCAGCTTGATCGCGCCGAATTCTGAGGAAGGCCGCGTTCTGCTCCGCTGGCTCGAAGCGGAAGATCCGGCCCTCGCTTCAACGACCCAGCGGCCCACGGACGGAAAGCCTCTTCCCCTGCCCACGATTCAACACGCCCCTTCCTATCTGACGAGAGAGCCCGCCCTGAAAGATATGCCCGCGGCGGCTTCCGAGCCGCGTTCGCCCAACGCTCAACCTCCCGCCGCCGTCGAGCGGCCACGTCCGCAAATTGCGAATGCGCCCAACATTGTTCCCACCACTCTTCGCTTTTCGCCGGAACTCGAAGCGCTCGGCTCCGTCCAGAGCCCCGAGCTGAAGTTCACGGCATCAGGGAAAGAATCGCCGGAAGTCGCGCAATTCCGCGTCGCGGTAAACGATCTCGGCGAAGTGCGCTCCTGCTTTCTCGAAAAATCCTCCGGCGACGCCGCCCTCGATGAGCAAACGCGAAAATATCTCGTGCTCTGCCGCTTCTCCTCATTCCCCAATCCGCAATCCGCAATCCGCAATGACCTCACCTGGGGCCTCGTCACCGTCGAATGGGGCAACGACATCGTCCTGCCGCGTTCGACCCACACCGAAAGCATCGCGCCGTGATTCGCGTCAGTCTCTCCGCCCTGGTAACGATCTATCTGCTGGTTTTTCTTGCGGCGGTTTTTCTCCTCTGGATAGTTGGGGAGTGGAACCGTCGCCGACGCGAGCGCCGCGCTTTGCGCTACCGGCTGCGTTGCGTGATTTGCGCGTTTGAGTTTGAAGATCGAACGCCCGCTTTGCTTCCGCGGTGTCCACGCTGCGGAAGTTTGAACGAACGTTTTATACCGGAGCAAATTTAATTATGGGAATGTGGATCGGCCGAAATCGCAAAGCTCGCGTCACCTATGGGTTCGACGAAATCGCACTCGTCCCGGGCCGGGTCACGATCAATCCAAACGAAGTCGACATCGCCTGGCGCCTGCCGCGCCGCGACGCCGAGCCGCTCGAATTTAAAATTCCCATTCTAGCCAGCGCCATGGATGGCGTCGTCGACGTGCGTTTCGCCATCGCCATGAGCAAGCTCGGCGGGCTCGCCGTCCTGAACCTGGAAGGCGTGCAGACGCGCTACAAAAATCCGCAGGAGGTTCTCCAGAAAATTGTCGAAGCCGACAAGACCGAGATCACCGGTCTGCTCCAAAAAATTTATCAGGAACCGATCCAGGAAGATCTGATCGCGGCCCGTATTCGCGAGATGAAAGATAACGGCGCGACTGCGGCCGTCAGCTCGATCCCGCAACGCGCCACGGAATTCGGAAGAATCGCGCAGGAGGCCGGCGCGGATGTTTTCGTCGTGCAGAGCACGGTCTCCACCGTCCGCCACCTTTCCTCGGAATATAAATCGCTCGAGCTGGAAAAATTTTGCCGCGAGATGCGGATCCCGGTCATCGTCGGCAACACCGTCGGCTACGATGTTACGTTCGAAATCATGGAATGCGGACCGGCGGCGGTCCTTATCGGTGTGGGACCGGGCGCGGCCTGCACTTCACGCGGCGTGCTGGGTCTCGGCGTGCCGCAAGTCACCGCCACGGTCGATTGCGCCGCGGCGCGCGACGCCTATTTCAAAAAAACGTCGCGCTACGTCCCGATCATCACCGACGGCGGCATGAGCAAGGGCGGCGACGTCTGCAAAGCGCTCGCTTGCGGCGCCGATTCCGTCATGGTCGGCAGCGCCTTCGCCAAAGCGCACGAGGCGCCCGGCTGCGGTTATCATTGGGGCATGGCGACGCCGCACGCGAATCTGCCCCGCGGCACCCGCATCAAAGTCGGCGCGACAGGTTCCCTGAAACAAATCCTCTTCGGTCCCGCCGAGGTGGATGACGGAAGTCAAAACCTGATCGGCGCGATCACCACCTGCATGGGCAATGTCGGCGCCCGGACGATCGCCGAGTTCCAACAAACCGAAATCATCATCGCGCCTTCGATTAAGACCGAGGGCAAACTTTTCCAGACCGTCCAAAGCGTCGGGATGGGAACGCGGTGAAAGAAAGTGACGAGTGACATGTGACGTGTGACAAGTTTTTGGAAACACCGATCATGTTCCTTCTGTCTTTACTCGTCACTCGTCACTCGTCACTCGTCATTTCCCAATGAATCGCAGAGTTGTTCTCACCGGCCTGGGCGTCATTACGCCGATCGGCAATGACGTCGATACCTTCTGGCGCAACTGCATCAACGGCGTCAGCGGCATCGAGCGCATTCAGGCATTCGACACCGAAGATTACGATTGCCGGATCGCCGGCGAAGTGCGCAATTTCGAGCCGAAGGATTTTTTCAAAAATCCGAAAGACCCGCGCCGCGCCGATCGCTTCGCGCAGTTCGCCATGGCGGCCGCAAAAATGGCGATGACCGACAGCGGCCTCGATTTGGAAAAGGTCAATCGCGAGCGCTTCGGCGTCATCGTCAGCAGCGGTATTGGCGGATTGAAGACGCTCGAGGATCAGCACAGCGTGTTGCTCAATAAGGGTCCCTCGCGGGTCTCGCCGTTCACGATCCCGATGCTGATCAGCAACATGGCGAGCGGCCTGATCTCGATGGAATTCGGATTGCTCGGCCCGAACCTTTGCATCGTCACGGCCTGCGCCACCTCGAACAACGCCATCGGTGAATCGTGGCGCATGATCAAGTTTGGCGACGCCGATATTTTTCTCGCAGGCGGCTCCGAGGCCGCGATCATCCCGATCGGGGTCGCGGCTTTTTCCTCGATGAGAGCGCTCAGCACGCGGAATGACGAGCCGCATCGCGCCTCGCGGCCATGGGACCGGGACCGCGACGGCTTCGTCATGGGCGAAGGCGGTGGCGTCGTGGTGGTGGAAGAATTGGAGCACGCGAAAGCGCGCGGCGCGAAAATTTATTGCGAGTTGATCGGCTACGGACTTTCCGCGGATGCGTACCACATGACGGCGCCACCGCCCGATGGCGAAGGCGCCGTGCGCGCGATGCGGATCGCGCTGGAGCACGCGAAGATCACGCCCGATCAGATCGATTACGTAAATGCGCACGCCACTTCGACCGGGCTCGGCGACATCTGCGAGACGCGCGCGATCAAGACCGTCTTCGGCCAGAATGCGCACAAAGTTTCCATCAGCTCGACGAAATCGATGACCGGCCACTTGTTAGGCGGAGCCGGCGCCATTGAGATGGCGGTGTGCGCGCTCGCGATCCGCGATTCCGTGATTCCACCCACGATCAATCTCGAGAACCCCGGCGAAGAGTGCGATCTCGATTACACGCCGAATGTGGCGAAGGAAAAGAAAGTGCGCGTGGCGATCAATAATTCGTTCGGCTTCGGCGGACACAACGCCACGCTCGTCGCGACAGAATTTACCGGGTAGGTTGCCACGCGAATTCCTGTAGTGGCAGCCGTGTCGGCTGCACCGTTTAGAACCTGCAGGCGCCACGCCTGCCTCTACAGTGTTGTTGCTACTCCGAGAAGAGCGGCGTCGCGGTAACGTCCGAGGCGTCGAACGAGAAACCGTGGCCGCCAGTCGAGAGCGATTTGAGCAGCTTCGCCACGGCTTGCGCGGTGCTCGAAGAATAAAAGCGGACCAGGCCCACCGTCGTCCGCCGTCCGAAAACCGTGATCATGATCGTGTCGTCATCCACCGAGTTCATGAAAATGTGATTGCCGTTGCCCTGATGATAAAGCGCGTTGAATTCCACTTCGCCGATGCGCCGGGCCAGTTCCTTCGTCGCGGCGAATGAGCCGGCGGCGAGCGCGGCGATGATGGTCACATCCATCACCGTCATGTCGCCGAATTGCGAGATCACGTTGCCGCCGCGATCGATTACGACCGTCAGCTCCGCTTCGGCCTTTTTCAAAAACTCGCCCAGGACGCCGTCAAGATTCGCGACATCTTCGATCGTCAGGCAGGGGATCGCACTCATACCGTGGCGCTCGCTTTCTGTGCGGCCGGCGGCTCCACCGGAATCGCCACCGGCGACGGCGCCGCTTTCGGCGCGTCGCTTTGCTTGCTGAACTTGTGGAGCAAAATCTGCGAGACCGCGTTGAGCGACGCGAAGACATTCTGGCCCGTGCTCGAGACAACCTCGAAGCTTTGCACGCGCTTCTTCCTATTGTTCAGGACGTATTCGAGGTAATTGACCGGCGCGATATTTTCCAGGTCCCGTTTGTTGTATTGCACGACGTAAGGAATCTCGTCGATCGAGATGTTTTGCTTCGCGAGATTGTCTTCGAGGTTCTTGAAACTCTCGACGTTCTCTTCCATTTTTTCCCACTGTGAATCCGCCACGAAAATCATGCCGTCGACGCTCCGTAGAACGAGCTGCCGCGTCGCGTTGTAAATCACCTGGCCCGGCACGGTGTAGAGCTGGAACTTCGTCACGAACCCTTTGATCACGACCGCGTTCAGCGGCAGAAAATCGAAGAACAAAGTGCGGTCCGCCGCCGTGGCGAGCGAAACCAGATCGCCGCGGTTCTCGGGATTAATCCGCTTGTGAATGTAATCCAGGTTCGTCGTCTTCCCGCAAAGCGCCGGTCCGTAGTAGACGATCTTGAACTGAATCTCGCGGCTCGCGTAGTTGATGATCGACATGGCAAATCCCCTAGATCGGATGCGAATATTTCCGCGAAAGCTCGTGCACGACGCGCGAGAGCTTCTCCCGCGCCTCCGTGGTCAGATCGCCGCCGCTGTGGAGCGCCGCGAGGCAAAGATTTTCGTGCATGAAAAATGTGACCGCGCCTTTGAGGCAGGTCAGCGTCATGCCGCGGAGTGCGCCGAACTTCGTCTCCACGATGTGGTTTTCGATCCGCTGCATGAGCGAGGGCGCCATCGCGCAAAGACCATCCGCTTCGTATTCGGCCGGCAAACTTCCCGCCAGGCTGAGGCCGTCGCCGAACATGATCGAGCAGGCTTTCACGCCCGGAATTTTGTTCACGTGCGCGACCACCGATTTCGGATTGAGCTTCTCGTCCGTCTCGAGCGCGACCTGCAACGGCGTGCGCAGGAGCCGGTCGGAAAAGACTGTAGTGGCAGCCGTGTCGGTTGGCTTGTCGTCGGTTGCAGGCGACACGCCTGCCTCTACCGGAACGGGCGCCACTTCCGGCGCGGACACAACTTCCGCTGGTTTGGCGACCGGCGTTCCGGCGACGTTGCAACGCTTCGCGTCCTCTTCCGCCTTCGCGGAGAACGGCGTCGCGAAATTTGATCCCGCTTCCTGTTCTTCCTGGTCCTCCCGCATGCGCAATGAAGCCGTGGGCAAATTCTTCAACACTTCCTGGAGCGGCAGCAGGACATCGCCCGCTTCGCCGACCTTGAAAAGGCTGCGATAATCCGGCGGCATGCCCGCTTCGAAAACCAATGGCGTCACCGCGATTTTTCCGGCGGCCAGTTGCGGTTCGATCAGGGCAAACGGGAGTTCGACGCGCGCTTCCGCCGGGACGCTTGCGGGATCGCCATTCAACTGAAATGGCGGCAGTCCCTGCAAAATCGGTTTGAGCGGGAGCGCGATTCTTATTTCCGTGCGTGGCGCCGGCACCTTCACTTCCGGTTTCGGGGCGAAGCTTTCCGCGGTCAGCCACGGCTCCGGCTTGGGGCGCACCTCTTCGACAGGCGGGCTCATCTTGAACGGAATGCGGACCGGGGAGGGCAAAAGATTTGGAACGGACGGCCCGCTTGAGGCTGGAACACTCTCAGGTGCGGGCACGTCCGTTCCATTCGGTGAAAGCTTGAAAGGAATGCGGGTAGGGGTTTGCGTTGGTTTTTCGAAGGAAGGTCGCGGCGCGAATCCGTTTCCGTTTGTGTAGAACGTCGGCGACTGCGAGGTGGGCTCCGGTTCGGCGGCGGCGAAAGCCTGGGCGGTGGGCGGCTCGACCCGCACCGTCGGCAGATCGCCCGTCTCCATTTCGAGCGGCTCGATTTTCGTGCCGAGGCGCGAGCTGTCTTCGAGCGTCACCTTCAGGAAAGGCGTCTCGACTTGCGGCACGGACTGGTGCTTCTCCTGATCGCCGCGCACCTGCAAACTCGCAAATTGCTCGAGCACTTTCTTGAACGGCAACTGGACCTGCAGCGTTTCCGGAGGCGCAGTGGTGCGCAGGAAAATTTCGGGCACCTGCTGAAAAATCGTGGCGAGCGAAACGGCCGGCTTCCCGCTGGCCATCCCTCGTTCCACTTCGGATGCTTTGAGCAGGACCCGGCGGGTGCCGTCGATGCTTTCAATCGGCTTTACAAAATCGGCCGGCACTTGGGCCACCACATCCGCCAACGCGAGCGAGATGACACGTTCGACCTTCGGCTCGAGCGCCAGCGCCACGGCGGGCGGCAAATCGCGCGTTCTTGCCGCAGCCGAAGGCGCAAACGAAATCGTGCGCGGCGCGGGCGGCACCGGGGCCACCGCGGTGGCCGGCGCCATCGAGCTGCCGAAAGCCGTCGACGTCGCGGCCATTTGAAATGGATCCTGCGGCGCGATTGTTCGCGTCGCGTTCGGCATCACTGTTTTGCTGAAGCGCTCGCTGCTTGGTTTCTCGAGCGGCGGCGGCGCGGCCTTCACCGGCGCGGCTGCGCGTTCTTTCGCGGCCGCCCTCTCGCCTTTGGCCTTCTTAAAGTAACTCAGGAACGGAATCGTCATGCCTTAATGGTCCTCCGCTGTGACGCGCCAGATTTCCTCGAGCGTGGTGATCCCTTCGAGCGCTTTGTCGATTCCGACCATCCGCAATGTCCGCATCCCTTCGGTGATCGCCTGGTTCTTCACCACCGCGGCGGACGCACGCTTGATGATCAAACGCCGGATCGATTCGCTCACCGGCAGCGCTTCGATCAACGCCACCCGGCCGAGATAACCGCGGCTCTTGCATCGGTCGCAGCCGCTTCCGTGATAAAAGACGGCGTTCTCCGGCGGGGTCATCCCGAGCTGCTGAAAAATCTCCGGCTCCGGCACAAACTCTTCCCGGCAATTGGTGCAGATCCGCCTAACGAGTCGTTGCGCGCACGCCATGATCACCGAGCTGGAAATGAGGAACGGCTCGATCCCCATGTCGTCCAGACGCGTGATCGCACCCGCGGCGTCGTTCGTATGCAGCGTGCTCAAGACCTGGTGCCCCGTCAGCGCCGCTTTCACCGCGATGTCGGCCGTTTCGTTGTCGCGAATTTCGCCCACCATCACGATGTCCGGGTCCTGCCGCAGGATCGAGCGCAGCGCCGACGCAAAATCGAGCCCGATGTCGTTGCGGACCGACACCTGGTTGATGCCGGAAAGCTCGTATTCGATCGGGTCCTCGACCGTCACGATGTTATATTGCGGGTTGTTTAATTCCTGGAGCACCGAGTAAAGCGTCGTCGTCTTGCCCGAACCGGTCGGGCCCGTCACCAGGATCAGTCCGTGCGGCGCGTCGATCGCTTTTTTGAATTTCGCGAGCGTCGACTCATCCATCCCCATCTGGTCGATGCTGCCGGTGAGCGCCGCTTTATCGAGAATACGAATCACTATCTTCTCGCCGTAAGCCGTCGGCAGAATCGAGACACGCAAGTCCACTTCCTTCGCGAGAACCTTGATCCGGAAACGTCCGTCCTGCGGCACGCGCCGCTCCGCGATGTTCAATCCCGCGAGAATCTTGATGCGCGACGTGATCGCGAGCTGGAGCGCTTTCGGCGGCGACTCCGCCATGACCAATTCGCCGTCGATTCGGTAACGCAGCTTCAGCGTTTTCTGAAACGGCTCGATGTGAATGTCCGACGCCTTCTCCTTCACCGCCTGGACCAGGATCAAATTCACGATCTTGATGACCGGCGCGTCTTCGCTGTCGGTGGCGAGCCGGTCGAGATCGATCTCCTCGCTCTTGGCCCTCTGCACTTCCACGTCGCCCGCGTTCGCCACATCTTCGGCGACCTGCTTGAGCACCTGGCTCATGTTCGAACCGCCGTGCACCCCGGCTAGCGCGTTGTTGATCGATTTCTCCGTCGCGATCATCGGCACCACTTCGAGCTGCACCCGGCGCTTCACGTCGTCGAGCGCGAGGACGTTGGTCGGGTCCGCCATCGCCACGAAAAGCTTGCCGTTGAGACGCGCGATCGGCAGGAGCCGGTTCGTCTTGGCCATCTCGCGCGGCACCAGCGCCATCACGTCCTCCGGCACGCGCAACTTCGCCAGATTGATCAGCGGCGTGTTCAGGCAACGGCCCATGCTCACCGTCATGTCCTGATCGGTCACGAACTGCCGGTCCGTTAGGATCTTGAGCAGCCGGCCGCCTTCTTTTTGTTGAATGCCGACCGCTTCCTCGAGCTGGTTCGGCAGAAGGAGACCGTCGTCAATCAAGACATCGGCGATGCGTTCCGCGAAGGATTTGCTTCTCATGCCCTGCTTTCGAGCCGGTAAATGTCCTGCAAAGCTTTTACGATCGCGCCTGGCCGGGCCAGGTACCACGTCACCGTGTAATCGAGAGATTGCTGCACCGCGTCGCGGCCGGCCGCATCGAACGGATTGCAGCACGCGATCATGATCGTGCGGCTGATCAAATCAAACGGCACGAACAAACGGCCCAGCGTCAGATTGTCCGGCAACATCCGCGCGATCTGGCGGTCCACGTCGTAATATTCCAGTGGCACGTAAGCGTATTTCGTCCGATCGATCAGACCCGAGAGCGCCGCGTCCAGCTTGTCCGTATCCTGCCGGCAAATTTTATCGAGGAGCGACGACCCCAACGCCTGGCCGCTCAAGTCCTTGTTCAAATGACCGACCGTCTCGACCGCCTTGGCCACCTCGTCTTCGCTGAAGAGCTGCTGCATCACCAAAAATTTCGCGAGATGCTCGTCGCCACGATCCTGCAATTGCCGCGCATGCCGGCCCTGTTGCAGATCGACCAGCGCGCCCTCCTGCCCGGGAACATGGGTCAACCCATTCACGCCTCCCGCAGCGGTAAGACCGTGCTTCGCGCCACCCGACACGATCGCCTGGCCGGCGGCCTGGAGGCGCGTCTCGATATCGCCCAGCATCGCGAGGATCTCCGGCGCGTTGGGTTCCTTCTGCAAAATGACCTCGCACTCCTGCATCGCGAGCGTGTAGGAGCCGACGTTAAAATACGCTTCGGCCAGACGGCGCGAAGTCCTGAGCGCATCATCTGCGCGGCCAACCTTTTGGTAAGCTTCCTTGAGGATTTCGAGCGACTGATAATCGTCAGGCTGTGTTTGAACTATGACTTCAAACATCTCGATCGTCTGAACGATCTGACTATGCTCCTCCTCGGATAACGTGTGTTCCAGCACAACGCCCCAGTAAAAGCTAGAAGCATGCCCTTAGCCGAGAGGCCGGCCCGCTAATTTTCCCAAATTTGCAAATTTCTCACTCCCGACGTTCCCCCCTTTGGAGCGGCCGTCTCCGACCGCCGAATCCCCTGCATTCCGACGATTAACCGTGGATACCGCAGATGCCACGGATCTTCGCCCCATTCCACCCCCCGCTTGCAATCGGGCTTGAAACTGACCGCCGGGAGGCGACAATTTGAGACGTGAGCAAGGTCGAACAAATCGAAGCCGAGTTGCACCAACTTTCTCAGGCTGAACTCGCCCGGCTCCGCATTTTACTCGATGACCTTCTGGAAGACGACCTCGAGTTCACCCCCGAATTCCAGTCCACCCTCGAACAGTCCGAGCAAGAAAAATCGAAGGGTATCCGTCCTCGAACACGACAGGTTTAGCGGCTGGTGAGCGCCCTCCAGATTTTCTACACCGGCTTCGACGCTGCGTTTTTCAAGCTTCCGCCTAATCTCCGCGCACGAATTGAGGACCGGATCGACGAGATGGGCACTCGTCTGGACACTTTCCCTCATCACCGCTTAAAAGGGTCCGATCGATGCCGGCTCCGCGTGGGCGATTACCGCATCATTTACACCGTCGATGTTGACCAGAACACGATTCACCTTCTCGGCGTTGGACACCGGCGCGATATCTATCGCAGTTGAACCATCTCGTCCTCTGACTTCTGCCCTCAGACCTCCCTCCTCTTTCCCCGTTTTCTACTTCCTACTTTTTAATTTCATCGGTTCGAGAAGTCGTGTCGGACACGCCGCAGAGCGACGCGGTTAAAAGTTCAGAGGTCGCGCTAAGGAGAAGGCTTGGGGGTTGGAGTCGATTTAAGACGCTCGATATTTGGTCCCAGCTCGCCTTGATACGCGGGTGAGAGCGCAATCGCCTTTTGCCAGTCCGCGATGGCGCCAGCGGAATCATTAAGGTGTTCTTTGTCGATGCCGCGGCGTTTGTAAGCCACGGCAAAATCGGGTTTGAGTTGAATCGCCCTGCTATGGTCGGCGAGCGCACGGACGAAATCCTTCTTGGCGGCATAGGCGGTGCCGCGGAGACAGAAAAACTCTTCCATGTTTTTGGGCACCAGCGGAATCGCCATCGAGCAATCGGCAATTACGGCGTCGTAGTTGCGTTTTGCGAAATAAGCGAGCGCGCGGCCGAGGTAGGCGCTTGCATTTTTGGGATCGGCCGCGATGGCCTTGGTGTTTGCGACGATCGCGGTCTCGATTTCCTTGGCGGTCGTGAGTGGGACAGGCAGAGCCGTCTTCTTTTGATCGGGCGGCTTCGATGCACTGGGTCTGGGCGCAGTGGGGGAAGGTGTGGGCGATTTCGCGCTTACCGCGCTCATATGAAACCGCGCTTTTTGGTCCTTCGCGACCGTGCCCGTCACTTGGTCCATCTTTATTTGAACGTTCGTCGCACTTACCCCGGTCACTTTGCCATTCCCGACCGAGACCTCGACACCTGAGATCTTAAAAAAAATGTCGACCTTGTCGCCGACGCTCGGAACAACGTGGCCGTCGATAACGACTGTAGCAGTCTTGCCGCTCGCCTCGCGGACCGTTCCGGTGACATCGAGGGCCGAGACGCTACTCGAAAAACCGATTGCGCAGGCAAGGCAGTAAATTCCTGTGAGAATCTTCATAAGTGTATCCGCTACTTCCCGCCCGGGATATTCTTTCGAGTGTACTCTTCCCTTACCTTCTTCATCATCTCGTCGAACTGGTCTTCAGGCTGCACCATGTCGAGGAACTTCGCTTCATTTGCGGCGTTTTCGCTTTTGTCTACTTGGAACGCGACTTCGGCCGTAGCTACCTGGGTTTCGCCGCCATGGGTAGGCAAGGTATGGCGAATTAAAGATCCCATCAGTTTACCACCGCGGTTTTCGATAACGACCGTATCGTACTCTCGTTTTATCTCGGGCTGATTAATCACCGATGTCTCCTGCAGCGGGTCTCCCGAGAGTTTCCCGTTTTCAATTTTCACATCGAACAGGGCCTGCTGATTAAACCAGTAGTCGTAGCGCCCGTTCGAGCGGCGGCGGATGACGAAATCCCATTCTCCACCTGCTCCACCACCGCCCGCGGCAGTCCGGGTCACCCTGCCTGTCCAACGGGTATATTTTCCTGACAACGTAAGCCCGAGCGGGTTCGCCGCCGCTGGCCCGGTTGACTTCGGCGGATTCTTCTCCGTCTTCGCCGAGCCATACCGTTTCACCGTCACCACCACCTTCTTGTCGCTGGCAACCTTCGTTCCCGCGGCCGGAGTCTGGAAGAAAATCGTCAGGGCCTTTTCCGGCGTGGGTGGTTTGTCTCCGATTTCGTCTCCTCCGATTATCATGTTACTGCGCAGTTTGGTCATGGCCTGCTCTAACGTCAGGCCGATAAGGTTCGGCATCGCGCCGGTCGCCGCTGCGGAAGAAGGGGACGGCGAGGGCGAGGGCGAAACTGAAACCGAGGGCGACGGCGAAGCGGCGGGCGATTCCACCGGTGTGGGAGTCGCTGCGGGAGGCTCAAATTTCTGGTTGATATAAACAACCACGAGAGAACCGCTCTTTCGTTTTTCGCCAGCCGGCGGATCCTGGCCCGCAAATTTGAGTTCATCCTCCTTCTTCTTTGGAGTCACCGATCGGAAGGCGCTCTTGAATCCGGCCTGATCCAGAATGATGCGCATGTATTCGATGCTCTCCGCTCCGGCCACACTTGGAACCACCACCAACTCCTCTGGCGGCGACGCGCTGGGGCTCGGTAAGACGGGAGTAGGTTCTGCCAATGCCTGATAAAGATAAATCCTCAGCAGCCTGCCACGCTTCGTTTTGGTGTTTGCCCGCGGGTCCTGATGCGAAAACAGTTTCGTGGTTCCAGCAGGAGGAGCTTGGTTTATTGCGACCAGCACCCCCACCATGTTGGGCCCCGCCGCCGCTTTCATAGCTGCGGGATCGCTGAAACGCGATACGTCCGGCACAAGAACATCGTCGCAGGTCTGCGCTTTAGCAGGCAGGTCGGCCGCGAGACCCAGGTCGAAACTTGCATTGGTAACCCGGGTGCGGATTTCCTCCACCTCATCATCCATTGGTTGAACGTTGCACGTTGCTGCCTTGAAGCCGGCCACGATCCCGTCTGCCTCCACCTTGTAGTCTTCGATGCGAGTGAGCGTGTCCACGATGCTATCAAGCTTTCCCGAGTCCGGGACCTTGCCGAAACCAGGATCATTGTTATGACTGCCTAATAATTGGCTAAGGTTATCAAGTCGCTTTGTCAGATCTGCCGGAATGAGCGCGGAATATTTAGTCACCTCGTAATCCGTGCGCAGTTTCTCGAGCTCCACGGCTAACGCGGCGCGGCGCCCGGTGACTCCTTTGCTCAGAAGAAAGGCGTCATTGAAGCTTGATTGTGCCGCGGCGGTATCTTTTTTCGCCGTACTCACTTCATTTTCGATTTTCTCGACAGTTTGGTCCAGTTGCCGCAGAAGCGTGCTCCCATCCTTCATCGCTTCCGCCAGCCGCGCCAGGTTACGGTTCGCCGCTGCCGCTTTTTCTCCCGCCGCGCCCATCTTGCCGACCGACTGAAGAGCGCTTCTGTACTTGGCTGCAATGGTGTCGCCCTCCGCTTTCGTCGTGCACGTCGCCGCTAAAGCATTGGCTTCTTCCAGCGCTTTATTGATCTTCTCTTCTTCCTGGCTCGCTTCCGTTTGAAGCGAATGAATACTCTCCTTCAGTTTTGTCGCATCCTCACAGCTCGCCCCCGATGCCTTCGCCTTGAACTCCTTTTGGGCTGTTTTCAGCTCCTCCAGCAGCGCTTCCACCCGGCCTTGAGCCACCGGCATCTTAGCCGCGGCCTTGTCCACCGACCCGAGTTTTGCACTCACCGCGCGGACAGCGTTATTCCAGGCCGCCACCTTGGCTTCGAAGGCGGCAATTGCCTGCGTCAGGTCACTCCAATCTTTCTCTAATTGCACCGAGTATCGACGCGCTTCATTGGCGGGTTTCAGCAAGTCGGCCGGAACAACGCTTTCGTACTCCTTGAATCCCGAATGTTTAACTTTAACCGTGATACCCTGACGCAGAATGGAGATGCCCGTATCGGGGCTGTCCTTGTTAGTGAAGTCGCTCTCGCCCGCGGCATTGGTCCCGAAGGTCCACAGCAGATTACCATTGGAAAGAAAATCTACGTTAATCCCGGCGACAGGCCTCCCGAGCGGGTCAGTCACCACCACGATCAATCGGATCGGGCTGTTCTCCGACAAATCCGGGACCAGCGTGAAAGTAACGGCGCCCGTCCCGCTCGAATAACGCGCCAGTTTGCTGATCCCCACTGTCTTGGTCTGCGATTTGTAGCCAGTCGCCGAAACACTCACTTCTTCTTTAACATCATAACTGCCCTTGAGCGACGCTTGCCCGCCACTGTCAGTGATTGCCGTCGTCCCCTCGATCTTGACGGAAGCGCCGGGCAGCGACGACGGCGTGCTGTTCTCGTCCGTGGAATCTTTCGCCAGGACCGTCACCTCCACCACGTCGTTGCCTTCATCCTTCTTGGCCTTAGCTACCAAAGCGAAAGAGACTACCTTCTTTTCTTCTCCAGCTAATAATCTCAGCTCTCCGCCCGGCAACGGTTCATAGTATCCCTGCGTGATTCTGACCGTGAAGGTGCCCGTCTCCGGCACGTAGAGGGTCGCGTTACCAGCGCCATCCGTAGTCGCTGTGTAATAGCCGGGTCCATCCAGAACAATACTGGCGGCTCCGACCGGGTTGTTAGTATCCCGATCCTTCACCGTAATCGTGATCGCCGCACCGGCTGTTTTTTCCAAAACCAGGGTCAAAGGGAATTCTTTTTGATAATTGTCGCCGGTTTTGATTACCTTTCTTATCTGCCCAAAGTTTTCCTTGGACGCCGTTACCTCGAAGTCATTGTTGATTGGAGTGACGATGACCACCTTGCCGTTTCCGTCGGTTTGTGAAGGGAAGTGTTTTGGGGTGAACCCACCGATCCATATCACTTCGACCTTTGCCCCTTCGATTGGTTCCTGGTTGTCCTTACGGATCACCTTTATGGTGAACGTCGTAGTCTGTCCGGCAGTTAATTCTTCGGCCGGCTTTTTACTCTCGAGCGTGATTTGCTTCAGCACCTGCGCCGGAAACGCAGTTCCCCAGTCGACGTCCTCTTTCACGGTCTGGAAATTTTCTTTCGCGATTTCGAGCGAGAGCTTTAATTTTTCACCCGTCCCTACCTTCATCTCAAATCGCGCGATCCCCTGCTGATCGGTGTCGCCCTGATAATCCGCCGGGCGCACCACCAGGTCGGAGGCCCTGATGTGTTCCTGATAGACAATGACGTGGGCGGCGGGGACATCTCTCCCATCAGCGTCCTTCACGCGAACCGTCAGCTTGACCGTTTGATCGGCCCGAGCGGCTCCAACGAAAAGCACTGCCAGGACCGCAGCCGTGGAAAGATAGAGTGGCGCTTTCATTTAAGCCGGCAGCGAGCGAGCCAACTTACACGTTGCTTCTTCGCTCCGAACGGCGACACCGGTCAAGCCAATTCCCCCTGTAGCGGCGGTCTGTGACCGCCGAATCCCTCTGAATCCCCCGAATTAACCGCGGATGGCGCGGATGCCCCGGATCCGGCTTCGCGCTTCCCCCGTTTTCTACTTTCTACTTTCTAATTTCTAATTTCTACTTTCTAATTTGGCGACAGCCATCCGCTGTCAGCTCTCGTGAATTCCGGGCCTTCAATCGATCCTCAACGTCGCTCTCCGGCTTTGCTTCCCGTTTGGCCTTGCCCTCAGCCCCCCGTCGCCTTTCTGACCTCCGACCTCAGTCCTCAGACCTCTGTCTTTCGGTTTCTAGATTCTCGGTTTTCTCCTTTGATTCGCTTTCTCCCAAAAGCTCACCGGCTACCTCGCCGGCTTAACCGTCCATGTCGCTCGTATCCCGCGGCTCCATTCTCCTTTCTCCTTTCTCCTTCGCGCGCGAACGCGCGCGCCAGCTTCACCCTCCCTCAGCCACGTGCGCGCCTCGCGTTTACATTGCCAGAGCAGCGTGGGCAGCACGCCTTTACGCTGATCGAAATGCTCGTCGTGATCGGCATCATCGTCCTCTTGATGGTTATTGTTGTCCCGGCCTTTAATAGTCTCAAGGGCGCCGGTGATATCACGAACGCAGCCTATACCGTTAAAGGCGTACTTGAGCAGGCGCGAACCTACGCGAAAGCGAATAACACGTATACTTGGGTCGGACTTTACGAGGAGGACGGTTCGGTCCCGTCAACAAGTCCTGCCACACTAGGGAGCGGTAGACTTGTTATGTCGATCGTAGCGTCAAAAGACGGAGCCCAAGGTTTCAGGCCCGATTCTGCCGTTAGCGGAACAAATTTCTTCGATATCACAAAGGTCGTGCAAGTGGGCAAATTGGTAAAAATTGAGAATGTTCATCTCCCGCTTTTCGCGAGCGGCACTGGAACCGGAGATACGTTTGATACACGCCCTGTTCCGGATTCAAATGCATTCACCGGCACTAACGATTCACGATTCGGAGAGATTAATGCCGCCACGGTAACTGCGCCGACAACAAATTCGAAGTTTCCATTTCAATACCCGGTTGGCAATCCCACTCCTCCAACACAGTATGCGTTTAAGAAGGCGCTACAGTTTAGCCCGCGAGGCGAATGTAGAATCAATAGCACTTTTGACGTGCGGCGCATCGTCGAAGTTGGCTTACTTCAAACTCGTGCCAATGCTACCCCCGTTCCTAGCGGCGGCGCCGGGACATCCGCAGTCACCTTTGCCGGCAACATCGTCGCGGTCCAGATCACTGGCTTCGGGAGCAATGTAAAGATTTACAGACGATGAGTCGCCAAACTCATTCCTTTACTGGTTTCTCGCTGGTCGAAGTTGCCGTAGCCCTTGGTGTGGCATCTCTTTGTCTGATTTCCGTTTTCGCGTTGCTGCCAATTGGAGTGCAAACAAACCGTGCTGCGATCGCGCAAAACGCGGCGGCGGCGATACTTTCAAGCGTGGCGGCGGATCTGTGGGCCACGCCCAAAACAAATTCAACATCCCCCGCATTCAGCATCACATTTGGCACAGCGACGACTTTGTATTTCGACGGAGAAGGAAGATCCTCTGCGGTAGTCGACGCTAATTCGCGCTATCGACTTACCGTCACGTTTCCCACAAGTCCCACCGGGTCATTTGCCCCGATTTTCGCCCATTTGAGAGTCACTTGGCCCGCCACTGCGAACGTCGCTAATCCAGGAGGGGCGGCGGAATCATTCGCGGCGTTTGACCGACATTAACAGCATTCAGCTAGGATGAGAAAAGCCGATCAAGCTTTTACGCTCGCAGAAATGCTCGTTGCGATCGCCGTATTGGCGCTCCTGATTCTTCTATTTACGCGTTTGATGAACAGCGCAACTACTATCACCACCCTAGCTACCAAACACATGGATGCAGACGCCCAAGCAAGACCGTTGCTTGATCGCATGGCAATTGATTTCACACGAATGCTGAGAAGAGCCGACGTCAGTTACTATGTAAAGACCGGAGCAACAACCATGACCGGCAACGACTTGATCGGATTTTACAGCGCTGTTCCTGGTTATTTTCCTATTACTCCGAGCCCTGTGTCAGTCGTTGCCTACAGAATTAATTCCGATGTCTCTAATTTGAGTGCTTACAATCGGTTAGAGCGAATGGGGAAAGGGTTGGATTGGAATGGTGCTTCCACCACCGACGCGCCGGTTGTTTTTCTGCCACTGACCATCTATGATGTTAATACGTGGCCATCAGTCGCAAGCACTTCAACGTATGACTCAACTGACCCCACTAAGATAACGTATGAGGTTATCGGTTCTCAGGTATTTCGCTTTGAATACTATTACGTCGAAAAGGCAACGGGAGCTCTAACTGCATATCCCGGCACTTGGACGTCGCTATCCGCTGCCAAGATTAATGATGTTGCCGCAATCGTCGTCGCTATGGCAGTTATCGACCCTAAGAGCCAAGTATTGCTCTCTAATTCGCAAATCGCAACCCTCGGAGCAAACCTTGTAGATTATGATTCGTCGATGGGGCCGGGCCAACTGTTGGCACAATGGCAATCCGCGCTGGATAACACTACCGATATGCCCCGGCAGGCAATCTCCAGCATACGCCTCTACGAGCGCTATTTTTATCTCTCGCCATGATGACCGTGTCGCCTCCTCGTTATCGAGTTTCGAGCAAAGCCTCTGCCCTTCTGATTGTCCTCGCCTTTGTCGTCCTTCTTACGGGTTTAGTTATCGCCTACTTCTCCCGCACGGGTACGGATCGCCAACTTGCCAAAGCGGATTTCGAGGACACGTCGACCGACCTCCTTGCGCGCAGCGCCCTCGAGATCGTTGTCGCGGATTTCAAGCAGGAAATCGCGAACGGGACGCCGATTGCCAGCGCTAATGTTGTACCTCAACGCAGCCCCAGCTCGGCACCTGGCTCAACCCCGGCGATTCCAAATCTCATTCGTCGCAGTGTCCGCTCGGACGGAATTTTGCCGCCCGCGATCGCGAGTCGAGCCTCGGCTGTGAATTCGACCACAGACCCGTCCATTAACGGACGGTCCGTCAGCTTGGCGCGCTGGAACAGCCACTATTTGGTCGCCAAATCCAATACGGGAGATGACCTTTCGGATCCAATATCCGGATCGCCCGTTTTTACTGCTCCAGAGTTTTGGGCACCGGACTGGGTTTTGGTCACGAGAAGTGGCCCATCAGTCCAACCCGATCTAGGAACAGGGACGACCGCGCTGAACAATTCGGCAAGCGCGAACCTTAGTTATGTTGTCGGCCGCTATGCATATGCCGTTTACGATGAAGGGGGTTTGCTTGACTTCAACGTAGCCGGATACCCTTACCCTTCTCCATCACCGGTTACTAGTCCGCCAAGCCTTGTAACGAACATCGGAAGGAAAGGTAGCGCGGCCTTTGCGGATCTTACTGGCATGAAATTAACCTCTTCTGGTTCTACTCCCAGTCAGCCCTTTCTCACCAAAATGATTGCATGGAGAAATTATGCGACTATTCAAGCTTCGGGCACTTTCCCAAGCCTTGCACCAGCAGATCAGACGGAATCCGCATTTATAGCGTATGCGGCAGGAAATCCGCAAACGGGTATTAATGATGGGTTCTTAATTGTTTCTACAACGATCTACAATAACCGAACGAACCAAGCCTTTGTTACCCGCAAGGAACTGATAGAGCTTGATCGGGCAATGGGTGTCTCAAGCAACTTCAATATTCTTCAATTCTTGGGGACGTTCTCTCGCGAGCAAAACGTTCCCACTTGGAAAGGCGGCACTGCTGCTCTCACCCAGCGATTTTACATTGGCAATCTAAACTTGGTTAAGCCAAGTCCGGCGGTCGCCCAACAGGCCGATATTAAGAAATATTTTGGTCTGCGTTGGGTAGCGGGCACACCGGGTTCGGCAGGTCCGCCGATCACTCCTGCAATTCCTGGCCACTGGCAATACATTGGCTCTTCGGGAAGCACTGTTCTAGATCGTATCCCTGGTTTCGCGAGCGCCCCGGAGTTTTTCCAGCTATTAAACTACGCGATAAATGGCACGAATGCCGATGATATCGTCCATGTTTCTACTACGCTGTCGATTGGTGCGGCGCTAATCGATCAGTATGATGACTCGATCGTCGCCGATCCACTCACGGGAACCACCACCACTATGATAGAATACAACGGGGGGTGGGGAATTGGACTTGAGAACACTGATCCCGCCAGACCGAGTCCGTCGCCCGCGCCATCGCCCTTTCCGAGCCCCGCCGGCATGTCACCGACTCCTCCACCTTTCGTATCGAATTATGTAATGCTTAATCGACCATTCCGAAACGTGGGAGAGTTCGGTTATGGGTTTCGCACGTCGGCTACGCCGACTCCGACTCCAGCGACTCCTAAGACACTGGACTTCGCTACTGCGGCAAGTCCGGACGCTCCGATATTGGATTTGTTCACTTATAACAGCGCAAGTATTCGCGCCGGAATTGTCAACCTGAACACACAAAACATCGCGGTAATAGCTGCGATCCTGAGGTCGGCCATCTCAAATGATGCAACCTCCGCTGTGGTTGGTTTAGCAGCAGCAAACAACGCGGCCGCTAGTCCAACGCCGGCGCCGACACTTGGCGTAGTAACGGACCCAACTAATGGAACAATGGTCAAGCCTGCCGTCAGTCGGCAGGACATAACGCGACTCGCGGCCGCGGCCGGGACTACAATTGGCACGACGGAAGAGGCCAAAGAGACCGTGACCCGCGCATTATCTGAGGTAACTCAGACCAGGACATGGGGACTGATGATCGACCTTATCGCCCAAACTGGTCGATACCCGCCAAATGCGACGAGCCTAGCTAACTTTGTCGTCGAGGGAGAGAAGCGTTACTGGCTTCACATCGCGATTGATCGGATAACCGGCCAGGTGATCGATCAACAACTGGAAGCCGTTTCGGAATAGCCAAATTAGTGTGGTGTCGATTGCGGTTTCCTCTTCGAAGGCGGATCGAGCGGTGATCGATGATTTGGATCAAACATCCATGAGCCGGCGGTCGAAGAAGGCGACGGGAGCGTCGTTACCGATCTTGGCTTAGGCGTATCCAGGACAGAACGCCGGTTAGGATCCCATATCCACGCGACGGTCGGACTGAGGACCGGAGGCGGGTGAGTATTTTGAGCGGGCTTCGTTGATTTTTCCGAAGCGGTGATTTTGTCTTTGATCCAGGGCACTTCGCTCAGCCGGTCCTTGAATGATTTCCCCCAAGCCAACCCGATCAGCGCAGCGGCGAGGATGATTTCGAGGAGGAGGCGCATGTCCGGGGAAGCCTACAGGTGCAAGGAGGCTCTCAGAATTCTCTATCCGCGACAAGCGTTCTTTCGGGCTCAGCATTTTCAACCGCGGATTACGCGGATGACACGGATTGGATTCTGTGGCGAAGAGAGGTCGGAAGGTAGAGGAAAGAGGTCCCGCCTACGCCGAGGCTACGGCGTGGCAGGCAGAAGTCGGAGGTCGGAAAATCCGGAGTTTCTCTACCCATGCATCGTAAGCGGCTTACGATAGAAACCGTTCCGCGCGTCCAGCTGGGGGTAACATCGTCTCTCAAACAGGCTCCGCCTCGATTGAATGCATCGTAAGCGGCTTACGATAACCGCGGATTACGCGGAATACACGGATTGAGTCGACAGAAGCTGTTTCTCCCAATTCATCAGCGCCATCCGCGTGATCCGCGGTTGATGTATTACTTCGCTAACTCTGCTAAAAGCCGCTTGCCGATCCCCGGGAGCAACGTCTTATCATCGGCGGCACCGCGGGTGAGGATCACTATGATCAGCTTCCGGCCGTTCGGCAGCTCAACGTAGCCGGCGTCGTGGCGCACTTCGCTGGTGTCGCCTTCTTTCGACCAGAGCTTGGAGCC
This sequence comes from Spartobacteria bacterium, assembly GCA_003167555.1. Taxonomy (GTDB): domain Bacteria; phylum Verrucomicrobiota; class Verrucomicrobiia; order Chthoniobacterales; family UBA10450; genus AV80. The sequence goes on along the minus strand of PMSN01000011.1, from coordinate 375,783 downwards.
GGGCGGGAGCGATTCGCCGAAGAATTCTTTGACCTGGTTCTCATCGGGGCGTGGCGGATCGAGCGGGCGCTCGAGCAAGGACATCATGGCATCGGAGGCTTGGGGCGAGATGGCGTGGCGCCGGACAATCCAGAGTAAGAGTGAGGCGAAGGAGTTAGCGCTGGCGCGGTTTCGGTTGATCTTGTTCTCTCCCATGATCTGCATGTCGCGGCCGAACGGGCCGAAGCTCCAGGGCTTGATCATGGCGCCGATGTCGTAGCCGAGAGAGGCGAAGGAGCGGTTCAACTTCCGGCGGCGCTCGATGAATTCTTCGAGCGCTTTTCCTTCCAGTTCGGAGCCGCTCGCGGTATCGGTGAGGATATCGAGGAGGAAGGCGGCGGCATCGTTATCCGAGACGTGAATCATCTCGCGCAGGGCGCGCTCGATCTCGGGAGTAAGCTTACCCTGGTGATAGGTCTCGACCATGAAGAAGAGCTTCACGAGTGAGGCCGGGTAAAAAGAAGCGTCGCCGTGGTAGTCGGCGCGCACGATGGCGTCGGGCTTGGTGAGATCGATGACGCTGAGGGCCAGGTTGTCGGCGGTGAGCTTCGGGTAATCCTTCAAGGAGGCTTCGGCGGCGCGGGTGAGCGCGGCGCCGAGCGCCGGGTCGACCGGAACGGCGCGGAACTCCCGGTAGTCGCCGCGCGCGATGAGCGGGGCGAGGAGAAGGAGGAGGGCAATGCGGAGCATCGGTTAGTGGTTAGCAGTTATTTGTTGTCCCGATTCACGATTAACCATTAACTAATAACAATTAACCGTTCGCCCTTTAGGCGAACCGATCTTCCCTCCACGGATCGGCGGTGTTGCTGTAGCCGCGCACTTCCCAATAGCCGGGGCGATCGCCGGCGGCGAACTCGATCGACTTCACGAACTTCGCGCCTTTCCAGGCGTAGAGTTTCGGGATGATGACGCGGGCGGGGCCGCCGTGCTCGCGCGGGACCGGCCGGCCATCGAACTGCGTGGCGATGAGAACGTCGTCGTCCCTGCAATCTTCCAGGCGAACATTGGTGGTGTAGCCGTCGTAGCTGGTGAAGAGGACGTGTTTCACTTCCGGTTTCGGTTTGACGAATTCGGCGAGGGTGAAGAAGGCGACGCCGCCCCACCGGCAATCGAACTTGCTCCAGGTGGTGACGCAGTGGAAATCGCTCACGTCTTCGAACTGCGGGAGCGCGTTGAACTGCTCCCAGGTAAAGGTGCGCGGAAACTCGACGAGGCCGCCGACTTCGAGCCGCCACTCATCGAGAGCAATCTCCGGGCGGCTGCCGAGATCGAGGACGGGAAATCCGGCGGTGAGATGCTGGCCGGGCGGCAAGCGGTCGTGTGAGCGGAGAGAGGGCTTGGCTTTGCCGCTCATCTTGCGCGCCCAACGTTCCTTGGCGCTGACTGACATAGAAGTTATCGGTTATCGGTTATGAGTTCTCAGATACCACCATCCACCAATAACAAATAACCCATTAACCAGTAACTTATTATCCGCCCTTCTTCTTCGCCTTCTCCAACCAGGCGATCATGTCGGCGGGGGTTTCGCCCATGTAGCCTTCGAGCCGGCCCAGGACCTTTCCGCTTGGATCGAGGAGGACCACGGTAGGGTACCCGCTTCGTTCGATGTCGTACTGCTTGGCCAGGCGCTCGTTTTGTTTCGTGACGGCTTCAGAAAGTTTCTTTCGTTGCGGGTAATCGACGTCGACGAGAATAAGGTTCTTGCTCGCGTAAGTAAGGAAGGCGGGTTTTGAGAAAACCACCTTCTTCATCTCGATGCACGGCCCGCACCAATCGGAGCCATTGAAATCGAGCAGGACGTATTTGTTGGCAGCTTTCGCGTCGGCCAGGGCCTTGTCGTAATCGCTGCGCCATTCGGCGGCGAAGGAGGCGGTGGCAGTAAGGGCGAAAGCTAACGCGAGAATGGGAAAGGCGATTCTTTTCATAGGAGCATTCACTGACTTAGCGAATTAACGATTTCTGACTTCCGACCTCTGGTTTCCGAGCTAGGCCGACTTTGTCTCTTTTGTTTCGATCCGGCTGATCAGCGGAACACTGATGAGATGAATCACATCCCGCTCGGTGCTGTTCACGGCCATGACACGTCCGCCGTAGGAGAGCAGTGCGAAGTCCGGATGCGGCACATCATACTCCTTTTGCTCCGCGACGAAGATCTTGAACGGAACGAAAGGCGTCGCGTGGAGCAAATCCTTAAGTTGGTCCGCCGTCATTCTGAACTCTGTCGCTAATTGCTTTGCGTTTGCAGGAGCTTGATGGCGTCGCGCAGCTCGGCGGCGCGCTCGTAGAGTTCGCTCGCGATCGCCACTTCCATTTCGCGCTGCATGATCTCGAGCTTTGAGAGCGGACGTTTCGAGCTGACTTCTTCCAGCCATTCCTCCAGGAACGCGAGCTCGGAGCTTTTCGCGGCCATTTCCGGGAAGGTGGATTGCTGGAAGAACTCCTGGATGGCGTCGCGCCCCTGCTCGATCTCGCGCATGGCGGCGCCGAATTTTCCCTCGCCGAGAAAGATCGAAGCCTTGGCGCGTGTGTTCATCATGAGGACGTAGGGGCGAAATTGCTGGAAGCTCCAGATCATTTCGTCGCGGTCGGTGTGCTCGGCGACGAAGGCGAAGAGATCGAGGTTGCGCTGGGTGTCGCGGATGACGCCGATGAAGTCGTTGATCTGAAAGAGGCTGAGGTAGCGGTGATAATACTGGATGCCTTCCTGTTGCAGCTCGTTGCATTGCTCGGAGTTCAGCTCGTAGGTCTCGCCCCGGGCAGCGGCGCGCTCGGCCCGGCGCTGATGATAAACGAGGAGCGACTCGCAGTTGTGCGGGCGCTGGCCATCGGGGCGCCCGGACAATTCCATCTGGAGAATGCCGAGATCGATCCGGAGCTGCAACTTCTCGAGACCGTCGAGGCCGATAACCTTGCGCACCTTGATCGAGCCGGTTTCGTGCGGCCAATCCTTGAGCAACGAATTAAGATCAAGACTCATTATGTAAACAACGTTCGGAACACTGGCTCTCTTTGTCAATGGGAAGGAAGTTGTAGCGGCAGGCGTGTCGCCTGCATCCGAAGTCTTGGTTCTTGCAGCCGGCACGGCTGCCTCTACAGGCGATTTTTCCATTCGCTAAATTGCTCAATCGCTGATTCGCTAAATGTATCGAACAGGAGATTGATTCGTTCATCCGTTTCCTCGCCACGGAGCGCGGGCTCTCGGAGAATTACCAGCTCTCGACCCGCCGCTCGCTCACGGAATTCGCGGAGTGGTGTTCGTCGGCAAAGAAAATCACCGCGGTGCGCGATGTGACCCAGCCGTTGATCAGCGAGTATCTTGGGGCGCGCAAACGAAGCGGGCTGGCCGCGTCGTCGATTAAGTTGATCGTGGTGGCGCTGAAGATTTTTTTTCGTTTCCTCGGCGGCAAAGACGCGCTTACGCGCGATCCGACTGAGACACTGACGCTGCCGCGGATCGAGCGTTACCTGCCGGAAACGCTGAACGAGTTGCAGGTGGAACGCCTGATCGAGAGCATCGAAACCAAACATCCGCTCGGCCTGCGCGATCGCGCGATGGTGGAATTGCTCTACGCGAGCGGGCTGCGCACCTCTGAGCTGGCGAATGCGCGGCTCGAGAACCTGAACTTCGAGGAGCGCATCCTGCGCGTGACGGGCAAGGGAAACAAAATGCGCCTGGTGCCGGTGGGACGAAAGGCTTGCGATGCGCTCGCGGCTTATGTTTCGACCGAGCGACCGAAGCTGGTGAAGCGCCGGAGCGGCAGCGAAATTTTTCTTTCAAACCGCGGAACGAAACTAACGACCGTGCGCATCTGGCAGATCGTGAAGGAACGGGCGAAGCGTTCAGGGCTGGAGACGAACATTTATCCGCACTTGCTCCGGCATAGTTTCGCGACGCATCTCCTGAGTAATGGCGCGGACCTGAGGATCATCCAGGAAATGCTCGGCCACGCCGACATCTCGACGACCCAGGTTTACACGCACGTGGACCAGCAGCGGTTGAAGGCCGTGCATCGGAAATTTCATCCGCGGGCGTAATGGGTAGCGACGGCGCGCTGCGCCGTCCGTCTGCGCTGAATCTCAAAGCACAGACGCCGCAACGCGGCGTCCCTACCATGTGTGCCGACCCGGAAAAATTCGCGGCGGCGGCAGACCGCGCTACAATGTCCGGCTATGAAACGTTTTCAGCTGCTCGTCATGTTGGCGGCCCTCACGGCGGCGGTGATCTGGTTTAGTTTCTACCGGTCCCGCCATACTTCGAGTGCGTCCATAGCCGTGTTGCTGCCGAAAGAGACGCTGGCCTTCGTGCATCTGCCCGATTTCACCCAGGCAAGACGCGATTTGCACCGGACCGATCTCTATCAAATCTGGCAGGAGCCGGTCGTGCAGGATTTTTTGCAAAAACCGCGCGGAAAGATTCCGACGAACGGCATCGTGGGCCGGACCGTGCAGGAGTGTGAGTTGCTCGACATGAAGGACGCGTTTGTCGCGCTCATCACGGTGGAAAACAGCGCTTGGAAAATCGTGGGCGGCTTCCGTTTCAAGGGGAACCCGGAGAACGCAGAAGTGATGGTGGCGAACTGGCGGGCGAAGCTGCTCGGGAGCGAGACGGATTTTAAACATGAAACGGTCGATTACCAAGGACACCAGATCCAGACGGATAGCGCCGGCATCGTGAATCTGTCCACGGTCCGCGCCGGTCAATGGTTCTTCGTCGCGAACGATCGCGAGCAATTGAAGCCGATGCTGGATCGCGCGGATGGCCGGGTGAGGGATCCGAAGACCACGCTCTCGGCGGATGACACCTACCTGGCCGCATTCAAGCACATGCCCTCGACCTATTCGGCGCTGGCCTACGCACGCGTCGATCAACTCGTGGAGAAATTCATGCCGGCGGCCGAGAAAGACGCCGGCGCGTCGGCCGACCAGATGGCAGCGGTGCGCAAAATCCGGAGCCTCTGCGCGGCGACTTCATTCGATGGCGGGAAAATTCACGACGGCATTTTTGTCGGGATGCCGAAGTTGATGGACGAAGGGAACCTGACGCGCGCGTCGTTGCCGATCGGGACTAAGGAAACGTTTCTTTACCTGGCGGGCTTTCTTAATTTGACGAAAGAGATGGAGATTTCCCCGGCTTCGGCGGCGGGCTGGACGGGTGGCCTTCAGAAAATCACGAGCGCGCTTTCGGCCAATGGCATCACGCTCGATGAGTGGAAGAGCGCGTTCGGATCTGAGTTCGGCCTGGTGGGCGATTGGCCGGCGAATTCCCATTGGCCTTCGCTCTTTGCCACGTTGCCGGTGAAAGACGCGGCGAAAGCGAACAAGATTCTGACTGCGATCACAACGGCGGATCCCGGGGATGCCTGGACGCGGCAGGATAAGGAAGGCGTACATTATTTTTCCACGAGAGCGGGCGGAGCCTTGTTTTCCTTCTCGCCCACGATCGCGTTGTCCGATCGCATGCTGGTGGCGGGGGCGGACGCGAGTTCGGTGGAAGCCGCGATGAAACGAAGCGCGGCGGGAAGTTCAGCGCTGGCGGTTTCGAAGAATTTCCAAATGGCGGATCGAACGGTGCCGACGCCGCAACAGGCTTTTGCCTACCTTGATCCGGCGCTCATTTACTCGCGGATCGATGCGACCGTGCGGCCGATGCTGTTTATGGGGGCCGCGTTTCTGCCGGGCATCGCGGAAACAATCGACCTGAATAAACTGCCCGCGCCTGAAGTCATCACGAAGCATCTCAGTCCGATCGTGATGTCGCAAAGTTATGAAAGGGACGGCTACATGGCGGAATCCGTCGGGCCGATCACGATTTATCAGACGTTGGTGGGAGCAGGCGCGCTGGGTGGGGCCGCGGCCATCCTTTATCAGCAGCAAAGTCACGGATCGATGCTCACCCGCAACCGCCCATCCCCTGCTCCCCTTATTGCGCCGGCGGTGGCGCCGTCCGCCTCGCCCAGTCCTGAAGACTCGCCGTAGCGATTCCCAACCCCCCGGATTCCTAGTCGTGCTCGTGCACGAGAACGAGGAAAAAGCGGGACAAAAGGATGCTAAAACCCCGGGGCCGCTGGTTTCAAACCCGCCGTTAACGGGCTGTCCCGGAGAAAACTGCTGCGTTTTGGGCGAAACATGGTATCATCTGCGTCCTTATGGCTATTCTCAAGAAAAATGCATTCTCCCGTCGAGTTCCCGATCTTGTGACCGAGGAGCTGGTTGCGGTTCTTTCCCGGCGTGCATCGTTCGAGTTCAAGCAGCTCTTCGATGTCGTGCACGAGAATCTGCGCGCGCGGAACGCGGCCAGCGGTGGCGAGGAGATGTTGCGCCTGCGTGCCTACGAAAAATTGCAGAACCTGGTGGCACGGGGTGCCGTGAAAAAAACTGGCAAGAAATACAAGGGGCTTCCGGCCGCGCTCGCCCTGGCGATCGCTCCGCAGAACGGCCATATCCCTGCTGCGGCTGCCGCAGCCGCCGCCGCGAGAACTGCCGCCATCGCCCGAGCCGCGGCCGTGGCCGCGGCCGCCAAATAACGCAGCGACTCCGGCCGGCTTCGCCGCGTTTCCCAGATGCTTCGCGATTACGTCCCATTGTTACTCCACATCGGGGTGGCAATCGGCTTTGCTGTTTCCGCGCTTCTGATGAGCGTGCTGCTGGGCAAGGCCGGCCGCCGCACACGGGTGAAGGACACCGCCTACGAGTGCGGGATGGTGCCGCAAGGCGAAACGCAGCCGCGTTTCAGCGTGAAGTTCTACCTCGTGGCGATGCTCTTCATCCTTTTCGATCTCGAGATCGTCTTCATGTATCCCTGGGCGGTCGTTTACAAGGAGATGATCGTCGAGAGCAAACTCGTCCTCTGGAGCATGCTTAGCTTCGTTACCATCCTGATGATCGGCTACGTCTACGCGTTGAAAAAAGGCGCGCTCGACTGGAAACGATGACCGCGATATCGCGTTTCGACCTCTGACTTCCGTCTTGCCTGCCGGGCATTCCCCACCTAAACCTAAGCCCCCATGGTGCACCACATCGTCCTGTTCAAACTCAAGCCCGAGGTCACCCTCGCCCGGATCGAAGAGATGATGATGAACACGCGCATGCAACTCCTGAAGATCCCCGAGGTGCTCAGCATTAAATGCGGCAAACGGATCGACCCGGAATTGCCCTGGCCCTTTTTCATCGCGATCGATTTCGAGTCGATGGACAAGTACGAAATCTTTCGCGAGGACCCGATCCACGTGAAATTCATGGAGGAAGTGATCAAGCCGAACACAGCCGATTCGCTCGCCCTCGATTTCGAGATGGACCCGGGCAAAGACGTGCGCTTCTCGTAGGTGGATCGCGCGCTCCGTCGCGCGATGTCATTTATTCAACGGCTTCGCCGTCACTCTGGCAGCGCGCACGGAGCGCACGATCCACCCGACCGTTGCTATTTGAACGCGGTCGCTTAATCATCCGACGAACGTCCAAATGCGCCTCGGCTACCTCTACTCGCGTTACCCGGTCCTCTCGCAAACTTTTTGCGACACGGAGATGCTTGCCCTCGAACAGCGTGGCTTTGCCCTCACGGTCGGCTCGATCCATTCGCCGCTGACCAGTATCCGGCATCCCCATGCCGGGCGATTGCAGGCGCCGGTTTACTACGCGCCGCCCCAGCCAATCCTGCGTTTGTGGGAGGAGAAGGCGCGGGATGAAAATCGATGGCCCGCCGCGCTCATCGCGACGCACGAACAGAAATATGGCAAGGGAGTCAAGGCCGCGACGCGGGCGCGAAACGCCACTTATTTCGCCGAGTTGTTCGTCCGGGACAAGGTCGACAATTTTCACGTCCACTTCGCCAATCGCGCGGCGCATACCGCCTTGTTTCTGAAAGCGATCGCGAACATTCCTTTCAGCATCACGGCGCACGGCCAGGACTTCATGGCCGATCTCGGCAGCGACGATCTTCTCCGGGAAATTTGCGCCGCGGCGGAATTCGTCGCGGTCGAGACCGAGTACAGCCGCAGCTTAATGATGGAACGCTGCCCGGACTCGGCCACGAAAATTCATCGCGTCTACAACGGAATGGATCTCAGCAATTTTCTGCACGGCGCGCCTCAGGCCGGAAACACCGGGCCGGTGGAAATTCTGAGCATCGGGAGGCTCGTTGCCTTCAAGGGCTTCGAATATCTGATCGAAGCGTGCGAACAATTGCGGCAGCGCAACATCCAGTTCCATTGCGAAATCGTCGGCGACGGCCCGTTGCGCGCGCGTTTGCAGCAGCAGATCGACGAGCTGCGGCTCGGCGCCTTGGTCACACTCGAAGGCGCTTTGCCGCAAGGGCGCGTGATGGAAAAGCTGCGCGGCTGCGACATCTTCGCGCTGGCGTCGACCATCGACGATCACGGCGCGAGCGATATTTTTCCGACCGTGATCCTTGAGGCGATGGCTTCGGCGCGCCCGGTCGTTTCGACGACCACGGCCGGCATTTCGGAATCGGTGGTGGAGAAGGAAACGGGCTTGCTGGTGGAGGCGGGCGAGAGCGGGCTCTTCGCCGACGCCCTGGAAATATTATGCCGGAGCCCCGAGCTGCGCGTGCGCTACGGCGGCGCTGGCCGCGCACGGATTGAGCGCCATTTTCAGATCGAAACAACCGTGCAACCGCTCGTCGAACTTCTCCAAAAAAAGGAACACTCGTCGCCTCGGAGCGCCAGTGTACTGCCCTCTCCGGGCCGTCAAAAACTCGCCTATCTCCTCGATCGCTGGCCCGATGACGATCTGCCTTCGCTCGACACGGAGTTGTTCGAAATGCGAAAACGAAACCCCGACATCGTGGCGGTCGCTTGTGAATTCGTCGACCAGCGGCGCTTGACCGTCGCGATGAAACGATTGGCGAGGCAGCTCGAATTCTTGCCAGACGCGATGGCGATCGAAGCGGAATGGCAGGCGAACCGCAAACTCGTCCTCGCGCTGGAAGACGATCGCGCCAATGAAACAGTGCGCGCGCCCGCCGATCTTTTTCTGCGCCAGGCGCGGTTCGCGCTCAGTCTGCGGCGGATGTTTGCCCAGAAACAGATTTCGCACGTGCACGCGACGAGCTCGCGTGCGTTGCTCTGCGGTGTGCTCTTGAAGAAAATGCTTGGCGTCACCCTCAGCGCATCGATCGAAGCGAAACCACCGATCTCGCGCGAGGTGATTCAAAATGCCCTGCGCCACGCGGTCGGCGGACGCATCGCCAATCGAAAATTGAGCGAGCAATTGGGCGCGCCTTTCACGTTCGATCGGGCCGGTTCGAATCGAGTCTGGGTCCGCGGCCTGCGCCTGTTGAAGCCGGTGAGCCGGATCGATTTGACGCGACGCGCCAGTTTCTGGCAGGAGTGGACCAGGCTCCTCGAAGGCTGGAGCACCCGATCGTGACGCCATTTCTCATATGAACAAAAAAGCAATCCTCCTGGCCGGCGGGGCGGGCACGCGCCTTTATCCGTTGACGAAGATCGTCTGCAAACAACTCCTCCCGGTTTACGACAAGCCGATGATTTGTTATCCGCTCGCCACGCTGATGCTCGGCGGTCTGCGCGACATTCTGATCATCTCGACGTCGAAAGACCTCCCGATGCTGGAGGATTATCTCGGCGACGGCTCGCGCTTCGGCATTCGGATCGAGTACGCGGCCCAACCAAAGCCGGATGGAATCGCGCAGGCGTTCCTCATCGGCGCCGATTTTCTCGGCGACACCGGCGCGTCGCTCATCCTGGGCGACAACATTTTTTACGGGAAGCTGGATTTCTACCGCGAAGCGCTCGCGCTCGAACGCGGCGCGTGCATTTTCGGATATCAGGTGCGCGATCCGGAGCGCTACGGCGTGGTCGAGTTTGGCCCGGACGGACGCGCCATCAGTCTCGAGGAAAAACCGAAAAATCCGAAGAGTCACTTCGCGATTCCCGGTCTCTACGTTTACGACAATCGCGTCGTGGAATTTTGCCGCGGGTTAAAACCTTCGGCGCGCGGTGAACTCGAAATCACCGATCTCAACTCGCTCTACCTCGAGCGGAACGAGCTGCACGTGAAGTTGCTGAGCCGCGGGATGGCGTGGCTCGACACCGGAACGCAAACGAGCTTGCTCGAGGCCGGCAACTACATCGCGACGATCGAGCATCGGCAGGGATTGAAAATCGCCTGCCTCGAGGAGGCCGCATTTCGGATGGGCTTCATCGAGCAAGCGCAGTTGGAGCGGATCGTCGATGATCTGCCGAAAGGCGAATATCGCGAGTACCTGCGTTTGGTTTGCGCGGAAGGACCGGCCGCCTATCACCCCGAGCCGGCGGGCTGATTATCGCGGTTGCTCGCGGAGAAGATGGTTCGTGTCGGCGAGCAATTTCGTGACGGCGTCCGGAGCCAAGGCATCGTAATAGCCGCGAATCGTTCCGCGACGATCGACGAGCACGACGCGCGTACTGTGCACCGGCATGCCGGTTTCGTCGCTGCCGTCAGAGACGCCGAGTTTGAATCCGTCCTTCGAGAGCGAGTAGATCGCGGCGCGCGGACCGGTGAGGAAATCCCATCGGCCCGGCCGGGCGTTTAGTTTCCCCGCGTAGGTGCGCAACACTTCCGGCGTGTCCTTTTCCGGATCGACCGTAAACGAAACCAGATGCACGTCGCTTTTTTCGAGCGGCTTTTGCAGTTCGCTCATCCGGCTGCTGATGATGGGACACGGGCCCGGGCAGCTCGTGAAGATGAAATCAGCGATCCAGATTTTGCCAGTCAATTGCGCTGAGCCAAACGGCTGCGCGTCCTGATTCGTGAGCTCGAAATTTGGAACGGTGTCGTAAGCGGGGAGCGCGCGATTTCTCAGTTGTTGCACCTGCACCTGGCGGAGCCAGAAAAGCATGCCGGCGGTCACGAGCGGAATGAGAATGAGCGTCGCTTTCCACGCCGTCGAGCGTCGCGTGTTCATGATTTGGTCAGGACGAGCGCAAGAAGGAGCAAGGGCAGATAGAGGATTGAGGTTAGGAAAAGTTTGTGCGCGTCCGCGGCGAGTTGGGTGCGGAGAAATCGCATCGCCACGATGATGAACAACCCGTTGAGGATCAGTTCCACCCCGAGATAAATCGAGCTGACCACGCCGAGGAACGCGGGAATCCCGCTGACGAGCAGAAGCAGCATGCAAAAGAGAACGCTTTGGCTGGCGCTGCGGGTGCCGGTGTCGTCGCCTTTCGAAACCATCTCGAATCCAGCGCGCGCGTAATCTTCGCGGTACATCCAGGCGATGGCGAAGAAGTGTGGCAATTGCCAGAAGAAGAGAATGGCGAAGAGACTCCACGCGCCCGGATCGAGCCGTCCACTCGCGGCGGCCCAGCCGATCATCGGAGGGAGCGCCCCCGGAATCGCGCCCACGAGGGTGTTCGCCGTACTGATGCGCTTGAGCGGCGTGTAGGCGAAAATGTAGATGACGATCGTGGCCGCGGCGAGCGAGGCACTGAGAGCGTTACAAGTGAACCAGAGATAAATGACGCCAGCGATTGAGAGCAGACTGCCGGCGATGAGAGCGCTCAGCGGCAACATCCGGCCGGCGGGGATCGGGCGCGATTTCGTCCGATGCATGAGGGCATCGAGGCGGCGCTCCCACCATTGATTCAAGGCGGCGGCGCCGCCGGCGGCGAGCGCGGCGCCGAAGACGGCGTGGAAGAGTGCGAGAAGATTTACGGGACTGGTCGCGCCCAAATAAAAACCAACGGCCGTCGTCAGCAAAACCAGAAGCGTCAATCGCGCTTTGACCAACTCGGCAAAATCGGAGATTGCGCCGCCGCGGGTCGCGTCGATTTCGGCCGGCACGCGCTCGGAACTCGCTGACATGGCGGCGGCGGTTTTCATGATGGGTTGAACGTTTGCGACATGAGCGGCGTTGATCTTGTCATCCCGAACGAAGTGAGGGACCTCACATCTGAAATAGATGCTTCCTCTGATGGAGCAGGCGTCGATTGCAGTTGCGAGGTCCCTCGCCGTCTGCGCGGCTCGGGATGACATACGATCGACGAGATTCGCAGACACAGCGCGGAGATGGTCACGCCGAAAGCTAGCATGGCTGCACCGATGGCGACGTGCGCGGTCGCGATGTCCGCCGCTTTGTTACTCCAGATGACCCAGGCGCCGAGAGTGATCTGAGTGGCGAGGAGCAAGAACCACGTGCCGGAGAAACGCGCGAGTGGTGTCGAGCGAAGCTCTGTGGCGCGAGCGCGGAAGAGGCAAACGATCACGCCGGCGGCGATAACCAGCGCGAGAAAACGATGCGCCATCTGCAACCAGATTTGGAAAGGCGTGACATCGGACAAAGCGCGAGCATCCCGCCATACATTGATTTCGGCCAGCTTCGCCGCGCTCACATCGGGAACGAGTTGTCCGTAGGCGGCCGGGAAATCGAGAATCGCGAGATCACGATGCTGGTGTCGCATCGTCGCGCCCAGGGCGAGCTGCGCGTAGATGACGCAAGTCGTGACAACGGCGGCGCGGGCCAGACTTCGCGCGGCCCTCGACGGAACCGCTTCAGCAGAGATCCGCTGCCAGAGCCGCGACGTCGCGAGCGTGATGACGATCAGCATCGCGAAAAATCCCTGGGCGAGGCAGGCGTGAAAAATTCCAATCTCATCTTTCAGCATCGTGACGCGCAGACCCCCGAGCACGCCTTGCCCGATGACGGCGCCAAGCGCGACCCAACCCAAATTGCGGAGCCAGCGCCGGCTTTCCACTCTCCACAACCAAACGGCGAGAATGATCGTGAGAAAGCCGACCGTCGATGCGATCAGGCGATGAGTGTGTTCGAAAAGAATTCCGCCGACCCATTTCGAAACGGGAAAAAGAAACATGTTGTAGCCGAAGGTCGTCGGCCAATCGGGCACGGCGAGCCCGACGCCTTTGCTCGTGACCATGCCACCGCTACAAATGAGAAGGAGCGTGGCGATCGCCGTGAAAAAGGAGAAGCGATGCAGCCAGGATGTCGATCTTGCCAAACGCATGTTGTGCATCGTAAACGCAGAAACCGGGTAGCGCACGCGTCTCGCGTGCTAATGCCGGTCCGGCTCGGACTTTTGGCGTCTCGCCAAAACAATCTTTCGAAAAGTTCGCGAAAGCGGGACGCTTTCGCCAGCACGCGAGACGCGTGCGCTACCCAAATCGCGGCGCTAAGCGCTGGGACTGGGCGAAGCCGGCGGCGCGGCGGGTTTGTCTTGTGGTTGGGCGGTCGGATTTTCCGTTTTGGGCGCGCCGGGAGGCGGGATCGTTCCGGGCGTGGGTCCGACTGGCGGTTCGCCCGGTGGACGATCAGTCGGCGCCGGGGCGCTTTGCGCTCCGGATAGTTCGACGCGTTCCTTCAGCCACGCCTGATATTCCTCGGGATTGTCCACGACGAGCATCCCTTTCATTCCGTAATGGCCGAGGCCGCAGAGCTGCCCGCAAACAACTTCATAGTTGCCCGTCTTGATCGGTTTGAACCACATCGGGATGATTTGGCCGGGGATCGCATCCTGCGCCATGCGCATGTGCGGGAGCGCGAAATTGTGGATCACGTCCTTCGAGGAAAGCTCGATGATGACCGGCCGGCCGACCGGCACATGAAGTTCGCCAAGCACGACGATGTCATCTTTTCCCGCGGGATCGTTCGGGTCCAAGCCGAGCGGATTCGAATTGGAAACAAGCGCGATCTCGCGCCGGCCGAACTGTCCGTCGGGCCCGGGTAAATGAAAATTCCAGTTAAACTGCTGTCCGACGGCGTGGACGAGAATCGCGTCCTTGGTCTCGGGAAATTGATTGACCCGCTTGGCCCAAAGCGGAATGGCAAACCCGACGAGCAACACCGCCTCGATGAGGACGACGGCAAATTCCAGATGCGTCGAGATGCCGCTCTTCACGCCTTCGTGGTCCGCGACGGGATGTTTGCCTTTGCGGAAACGCAGAAGGACGTAAATGAAAAAGACGGACCAACCGAGAAAGAGCGCGCCCATGAACCAGTGGCAGAACTCGATGATGTGATCGATCTGGTAGCCGTGCTCGGAAGCATTCGGCGGCAGGCCGATGAGTTCGTTGATCAGGGCGAGGCTACTCATATTGATCGAGGTTTTCGTCGGTCAATTCCTGGTGCGGCTCGAGCGGCGTATTCGCGTGCCGCCAGATATGAAAACCGAATGCGCCCACTCCGCCCATGACCGACATGATCACTCCCATCATCACCCAAATGGCGACGGCCATGTGCTCGGTCGATTTCGCATCGCGCGCGCCGAAACAAACGGAACAAGCGATCGCCTGACCCATTTGCGAGCCGAGGACGAGCAGGAACGCGGCGATCAATTTCGTTTTCATGTGATGATCCGAAGCCGTTTCATCTTCCGGAAAAACCAAACGCCGTAGGTGATCAGCGCGACGGCGGCGACAAAGGAACACACCGCGCCGATCCGAAAAGCGGGCACGCTCTCCGTGCGCTCGATCCAAAGGCACCAGACGCCGACGCCCAAGGCCAGGAGCGTTGAGACCGAGATGAAGAGAATGTGAAAACCTTTCAGCGACATTTTAGCGAGTGATCGGATCGTACCACGCGAGATAAGTGAGCCAGAAAAGGCCGAAGACGAAAAAGAAGGTGAAGATCAGAATGCGGTAGATCATTCGTTTCTCGGACGAAAGATGCATGAAGATCGCCGCGACGAGGCATGCTTTAAAGGTGGCCACGAGCATGGCGACCGCGATGTTGGCCTTTTGCGTTCCGAAATTAACATAGGAGAGAAAAACAGTGATGGCCGTGAACGTGAGGAGCGTGGCGCCCACCATCAGATAACCGCGGATGTGTTTCGCAACATCGTGCGCGGCGTGCTCGTCGGCCGGGGCGGTCTCGGCCGCAAGTGAGTCGTGGGTTTCGTTCATGGATTAAAGCAGATAAAACAGCGCGAAAACGTAGATCCAAATCAGATCTACAAAGTGCCAGAATAACCCCGCGACCTCAACTCGATTGGCGAGATGCTCCGGGTTGCGCTTGTAAAGCTTCGTTCCGACGGGCAGCCAGAGATAAGTGAAGACAATTACGCCGGCGAGCACGTGCAATCCGTGGAGGCCCGTAATCGTGAAATAGCTGGCGAAATATGCGCTGTGCTTGGGCAGAAACATGTTCGCGTACTCAACATCTGCCTTCTCTATTTTTGCCACCTTCTCCGTCGGCGGAATGTATAAGAAATGTGGGCGATCCATCGCCGGGTTGGCCGGATCAGCATTTACAGGATCGAGCGCAATCTCATACTCCTTCACGTTTTCGTCGTGGAGCGCCTCGTGATTGTGCAAGTGACCGCTGATTTCGGTCCGCGGCGGAAGTCCTTTCTCGGCGAGGTGATGATTCCCGAGATACGGCTCATATTTCTCGAGGGCGTCTTTTTTAATGAAAGCGCCGAAGTGCTCGAATTTCTGAGGCCACTCGTAGATGAGCTTCACTCCCAGGAAGATCACGCCGCACAAAATGGTGACGAGCATGTACCACCAATAGGCACGGAACCTCCGCATCTTGAGCGACGCCCACGCCATCACCACCGTGACGGAGGAAACGATCAGAATCGCCGTGTTCATCGTCCCGACCGGGACGTTCAGCAATCCGTGGGGCCAGGCGCCGGGGTCCGCATCGAGCCGGAGAAAAACGTAGGCGGAAAACAATCCGCCGAAGAGCATCACTTCCGAGGCAAGGAAAAGCCAGATGCCGACCTTCGCGTTCCAAAGTCCGGTATCGGGCCGGGCGGTGACTGTGTATGGAATTTCCATGGCGCGGGATTAGTGAACAGCGGCGGCGGCTTCGTAGGCTTTGCGATCGCTCTCGCGCATCGGTTCGTTTTGCATCGTGAAATCAGTTTCGCGGCCGGGCAGGCTGTATTCGTAGGGGCCGCGATAAGCGACCGGCGCCACTTCGAAATTCCCGTGCGGCGGCGGCGAAGGCGCGGTCCATTCGAGCGTCGTCGCCTCCCACGGATTGTCGTTCACTTTCTTCCCGTGCTTCATGCTCCAAAAGAAATTGATGATGAACGGAATCTGCGCCAGGCCCATCACCCACGCCGCGATCGAGATCGGCGTGTTCCATTCGAAGCCGCTCAGGCCCCAGACTTTTTCGTTCGCGAACGTCCAACCCTGCCCGCCGTCGTACCAGCGGCGGTGCATGCCGAGCATTCCCTGGAGGAACATCGGCAAAAAGATGATGTTCATGCAAATGAGCGACGGCCAGAAATGCACCTTGCCCCAGAACTCGTTCATCCGCCGCCCCGTCGCTTTCGGGAACCAAAAATAAATTCCGGCGAAGACGGCGAAGATCGTCCCCGGCGCGACGATGTAATGGAAATGCGCGATGACGTAATAGGTGTCGTGGAGGTAAAGATCGGCGGAATTAAAGGCGAGCGGAATGCCGGTGAGCCCGCCGATTCCAAACATCGGAAGGAAGGCGGTCGCAAAAAGCATCGGGACGTTGAACCGAATGGAACCGCCCCAGAGTGAAATAAAGAACGCACTCAGGATGATGACCGATGGGATCGAAATGATCATCGTGGTCGTCTGGAAAAACGCGCTCACGGTTGAGCCCATGCCCGTGAGCCACATGTGATGGGCCCAGACGATGAAGGAAAGGAATCCCAGCACCAGCGCCGCGAAGACGAGCGACTTGTAACCCCAGAGCGGCTTGCGCGTGTTGTTCGCGATAATCTCCGCGACGATACCCATGCCGGGAAGAATCAGCACGTAGACTTCCGGGTGGCCGAGGAACCAAAACAAATGCTGCCAGAGAAGCGGGCTGCCGCCGCCGCTGATGTGCAGGGGCACGCCATTTATCACGAGACCGCTCGGCATGAAAAAGCTGGTGCCGGCCACGCGATCCATGAGTTGCATGACGACGGCCGATTCGAGCGGCGGAAACGCGAGCAGGAGCAGGAACGCAGTTACGAATTGCGCCCAGACGAAAAACGGCAGGCGCATCCAGGTCATTCCCTTGGCGCGGAGCTGAATGATCGTGGCGATGAAATTGATCGCGCCGAGGAGCGATGAAGTGATGAGCAGGATGAAACCGATGAGCCAGAGCGTCTGGCCGTTGAAAACAGGATCGTAGGCCGGGCCCTTGTCCGCGATCACGGCGAGCGGCGTGTAGGAAGTCCATCCGCCTTTGGCCGCGCCGCCCGGCACAAAGAAACTGACGAGCATGACGCAGCCGCCGAAAAAGAAGGCCTGGTAACTTGCCATGTTGATTTTCGGGAAAGTCATATCGGGCGCGCCGATCTGGAGCGGCACGACGAAATTGCCGAACGCCGCGAAGGCGATCGGGACGATGCCGAGGAAGATCATGATCGTGCCGTGCATCGCGCCTAACGAGTTATAAAACTCCGGCGTCATCTTTCCGTCCGGCATGCTGTCCGGGCCGAAGAGGTGGCCGAGCGCGTTGCCGATCACGGGCAGGGCCTGGCCGGGATAGGCCAGTTGCCAGCGCATCAGCATCATGAGGGAGAAACCGAAGAAAAGAAAAATCAGGCCGGTGATGCCGTATTGGATCCCGATGACCTTGTGATCGGTCGAGATAATGTACTTCCGCCAGAATGGAAGTTCGTGGTGGTCGTGCCCGCCCTCGTGATGGTGCGGATCGTGTTCGACGTGCGGATGAGGTGCGAGGCCAGAGGAAGCGTCCATAAGCGGAATCTGAAACTGAATATCAGGGCAAAGTTTTCAAGTGAAAAGCGCCTTTTTCGTCAGATTACGCGCCCCCTCCATACATCGCGCCACCGAGCGCCTTTGCGTCTCCTGTTCTTTTACCGTATGACCGCAGCGCTGCCCGGCACAGTTCTGGCTAATTCCAATTAGCTTCTCCGGCTATTGTGAACAAAGAACTCATTGATGCTCTGCTTTCAGCGATGATCAGCAGCAGCGAAGGCGTCTCCGACTTGCTCTTCGCTGCTGGCAAACCTCCCATCGTGGAAGAACACGGCGTGCTGCAGGAATTCCCGGTCGACACCGAGAGCGGCGTCCTGGAGAGCGCCCAGATCGAGCAGATCGCCGCCCACCTTATGAATGGCAACGAGCGCCTCAAAAACGACTTCGCCACCTACGGCTCATGCGATTGCATTTATGCGCTCGGCGATCTCGCACGTTTGCGCGTGAATATTTTCAAGCAAAACGGCCGGCAAGCCATCGTGATGCGGAAATTGCAAACGCTCATCCCGACGCTCGAAAGCCTCGGGTTGCCCCCGATTTTCTCTGAGATGATCAAGGAGAAGAACGGGATCATTTTCGTGACCGGCGCCACCGGGAGCGGAAAAACAACGACGCTCGCCGCGATGTTGAACGAGCTGAATGAAACCCAAAAAATTCACATCCTGACGCTGGAGGATCCGATCGAATTTCTCCATCCCCACAAACAGGCGCTCTTCAATCAGCGCCAGCTTGGGAAGGATTTTCCGGATTTCGCGCGGGGTTTGCGGGCCGCGCTCCGGCAGGCGCCGAAGGCGATTCTCGTCGGCGAAATTCGCGACCGCGAGACGATGGAAATCGCAATGACCGCATCGGAAACCGGTCACATCGTTTTCACGACGATGCACACCATCAATGCCGGACAGACGATCAACCGCATCCTCGGAATGTTCAGCAAGGATGAGGAGCAACAGCTTCGGCAGCGGCTCGCGGACACGATCCGTTACGTGGTGAGCCAGCGCCTCGTCAGCAAAATCGACGGCGGCCGTTTGCTCGTCTCGGAGATCATGGGGAGCAGCCTGCGAACGCGGGAGTCGCTGCTTTACGGCGAAGGCGAGAACCGGACGTTCCAGGAAATCATCGAAGCCGGCGGGACGATGGGCTGGCACAGCTTCGATCAATCTCTGCTCGCCGCCTACAAATCCGATCTCATTACCGACGAAACCGCGATGATTTTCTGCGCCCACAAACACAAAATGCGGCGCGACATCGACATGGTGAAGAAGCTGCGAAACCTGAGCTTCGACGAACCCTCCGGACTCCAGATGGATAGTGAAACCGAACCGAAGTTCTCCATCGCGTGAACACAAATCATCCCATGAACGAACACAACGACACGAAAACAATCCTGCCCTTTGAAAATGAAACCTGGCAGGAACGCGAATTCCGCGCGGGCCTAAGCCAAAAGCTGCGCACACCCCTCAACGCAATCATTGGATTCGCCGAGTTGGTTGCCATGCGGCCCGGGGCCGCGACCAAGGACCCGGACGTGCAGCACATTCTCACCGCCGCCCGGGAACTGCTCGCGGTGATCAACCGCGAACTGGCGGACCCGAGCGACGTTTCATCGCAAGAAGACGAAACCGAGGCGGCGCCATCGGCCACCTGCGACGTTCTCTACGTCGAAGACGACCCGGTGAACTTTATGCTGGTGGAAAGAATTCTGGAGCTTCGGCCTGGGCTCAAATTGCTCCACGCGCGTTGCGGCGAGATCGGCGTCGAGCTGGCGCGGATCCATCGGCCTAAACTGATCTTTCTCGATCTCAATCTGCCGGACATTCACGGCTCCGAAGTGCTGCGGCGTTTGCAAGAGAACGCGACCACGGCCCAGGTGCCGGTGGTGGTGCTGAGCGCGGACGCCACGCCGAGCCAGATCGAGCGGTTGTTAACCGCCGGGGCGCGCAATTATCTCACGAAGCCATTCGACATCGATCCGTTCCTCGCCGTCGTCGACGAGATCGTGAGCGAACGCGTGCCGGCCACGCGCTGGTAGTGGTTCCGTTGTAGCCACGGCCCCGTGGACCGTTCACACACCGCGCAAACCGTGTAAATTGGCTGCAAATGTTTGCAGCATCCAATCTGACTGATCTCACCAAGAAGGAATTGTACGGAGGATTGGCCGCGCAGTTGCGCGCTTTGATCGAAGGCGAAACCGATCCAGTCGCAAACATGGCCAACTGCGCGTCGCTGATTTTCAATTCAGTTCCGCGCTTGAACTGGGCCGGCTTCTATCTGTTGAAAGGCGGCGAGCTGGTGCTCGGTCCGTTCCAAGGTCAACCGGCCTGTGTTCGCATCGAAATTGGCCGCGGCGTTTGCGGCACCGCGGCGGAGAAGCGCACGACACTCCGGATAGCGGACGTGACAACATTCCCGGATCACATCGCGTGCGATAGCGCCTCCCGATCGGAAATCGTCGTGCCGTTGGTGACGGATGATTCGCATCTCATCGGAGTCCTCGATGTCGACAGCCCGGAGCTGGACCGCTTCGATGCCGAAGATGAAGCGGGCCTCCGTGCCATCGCGGGAATCATCAGCCGCAAACTGTAATCTCTACGCTTTTTCCTCCGCCTCGTCGCCGTGCTTCACGATGTCGCCCGATTGGAAGAGCACGTCCTTCGCGATCTCGCGCCATTTCGGTTTCGCGCGCAGAAGCCACTCGAGATCCATCGAGAAATGCTTGAACTCCTCTTTCTGCGCGTCCTGCATGATGGCCCGCGCGCTTTTGTTTTTCTCGAGCGACATCCGCTGCTCGTACCAATTGATCGCTTCCGCTTCTTCCGTGAGCGACACGATCATCCGCGCGAACGTGCGCGTCTCCGCGGAGAGTTCGTCGGCCGGCTCATGATATTGTTCGAATCCCATTATTTTCTCCTGCTTCTTCGACCGGACACTTTGTCGGTGCACTCCGGTATTGTTTTTTCGTCCGCCAACTGCGCTTCGCGAAATCGCTGGAGCGAATGCGTCGCCAGGCTTTCCTCAAAAAGATCGCGGTTGATCGCCTGCGCCGCGGCCGCGCCCTGACCCGCGGCGATGATCATCTGGCAATTCGCCGGCGTCACGCAACCCGCCGCATAAAGGCGCGGGACACTGGTGCGCATGCATTGGTCCACTGTGATCTCGCCCTCCGAATCGAGTTTCGCGCCGAGTTTTTTTGCGAGGCGATTGTGAAAAATATCGCCGCGCGTCGTGAACAGATAATCGATCTTCAGGCACGACCCGTCCGCGAAATCCAGCGCACGAATCTTGCGCCTCCGATGCTCAACGTCGCGGATGGGCCTGCGCTCGATCGGGATTTCATATTCGGCCAGCCATTCCGCATGCCGCTTGTCCCAGCGGGGCTTTTTTCCATTCGTCGCCACGATCACGCAGGCCGAGTAATGCAGCATGCCGAGCGCGTACTCAATCGCTTCGTTGTTCGCGCCGATGATTGCGATCCGTTTTCCGCGCACGCGATAGCCGTCGCAGTCCTTGCAGAAAAACATGCTGTGGCCGAGGCATTCCTTCACGCCGGGAATTTCCGGCGGCAGATGAAAGATGCCGGTCGCGAGGAGCAGCCGCTTCGTGCGGTAGGTTTTGTTTTTCCCTTTCAGCACAAAATGCGATTTTCCCGACGAGACTGATTTGATTTCGTCGTTGGCAAAAACGACCTCGTGGCGCTTCGCCTGCCGCCGTCCATTCTTGAGGAGTTGTTCGCCGGCGACACCGTCCGCGAATCCGAGATAATTCTCCACGGTGGGTTCCCATTTCGCCATCGAATGGCCGGAATCGATCACGAGCGTGTCGCGTTGGGCACGTCCGAGATAAATCGCGGCGGACAAGCCGGCGATGCCGCCACCGATCACGATGACCTCGCGTGTTTTCGGATCGTCGAGGTCTTGGTGGCGGATCATAACTCTTAACCTATACGCAAATCCTCCCGCGATGGGTCTTAGACATCGCGTCCGGGTGGATCGAGCGCTCCGTCGCGCGGTGTCTTGTCGTCCCGGCGTTGTCGGCATTATCTGGCATCGAGCGGCGGAGCGCTCGATCCACCCACTGCATGAAGTTGCTACCCTTTTGGCGGCGGCGGCGCGGTGTTGGCTGCGGGTTTCGGGGCCTCCGCGGATTTTTCGGCGCCTGGGAGATTCGCATCTTCCGGCACAGCTTTCAGATCCGCCTCGGTGAATGAATCCGGATGGCTCGCGAGTTCTTTCCGCAAGGCCGCGATACTCTCCATCACGACTGGTCCGCCTTTATTCCCCCACCCCTGCCTAATAAACGTGAGCACATCGGCGATCTTCGCGTCGCTCAATGTCTTGTCCCAAGGCTGCATCACAGCGGTACCGAATTGCATGCCTTTCACCGTGAGCGGGCCCTGCAAACCCTTCAGCACTATCATGCCGAGACGGCGCGTGCCGCCGTTCACATATTCCGATCCGGCGAGTGGCGGATATTGGCCGGCAACGCCCGTGCCACTCATCTGATGGCAAGTCGCGCAGTTGGCCGAGAAAATCTTTTTGCCGCGATCGGCTTGCGAAAGTTCCTGGCTCGGGCCGGCGCCGCCCGGACCGGTCGCTGATTTTTTCGACCGCGGCGCGCCGCCGAGCGGATCAAGACCGTCGCCGCTGAAGTTTCCCGAATAGCGACCCAGATAAGCGCCGCCGCAAAAGATGGCGAGGCCGTAAATCGCAATGAGCCAAAGCGAAAGCGGTTCGAGGCCGACACGCGGCTCCCGCTTCTCGCGCTGAATGGCGGCGTGGACCTGATTCACGTCCTCGGTTTCGCCGTAATCCATCCCTTGCCGGACGCGACGCTCTGGAGCGGACGAGCTCTCGTTCATTTCGCCTCCTTTGCAGGTGATGGCGCCGGTGATGCGGACGCTGCGGGCGAAGGAGCGGGCGCGGATGGTGGCGGGCCAGTGGCGACCTTTGTTTCTGGGAGATCGTGTGATTGATCGAGCGACATCAGATAAGCGACGAGACATTTCGCATCGTAAGTCGGCACAATTTCCCAACCGTCCGGAGGCGCGTCGGCGGCGCTCAGATTCAACGCGTCCGCAGCGCGCTCGCCACTGATGCGGCGTTTCTCATAAAGGAAATGATACGCGGGCATGTTCGAATCGAGCGTGACGCTGCGCGGACTGTAAAGATGGCGATGATGCCACGCGGCGCTGTATTGGGGCGGGCCGTCGTTGGCGGGAGTCTTGTCGGCGCTGGGCGATGCGGCGGGCGATGGACTCGTCGGCGCGGCCGCGGGAGAATTTGCCGCAACAACTTTTGCCGGAGAAGCGGACGGTGACGCTGATGGTGCGGCGGAGGTCGCGGGCGAGGCGGCCGGACTTGCACTGGGCGATGTCTGCGGCGCGGGACTCGCGTTCTCTTCTTCCGAAGGCGCGCGCTTTCCGATGTTCGACAAGTCCGGACCCATTCTCATTTTGCCGAGCAGCACCGGCCGCTCGAAAAGATAATCGCGCGGCGCGCTCCGGCGCGTGCCCCATTTACGATCAATGTCGGAGGCCGCGTAATCCGCGCGCACCTGCTGGCTGTGGCAATACGTGCAACCGTTGGCCGCGTAGATGCGCCGGCCACGATCGGCCATGCCGGATTTCGGCATGGGATAAATGTCCGTCTGCTCTTCGTCCGACTGCGGATCGAGATGTCCGATTTGGAAATTCGGAATAAGCACCAGGCCCGCCCACGAGAACGCGAACGTGCCGAAGATGCCGAGGAAAAGCGGGACGATGCCTTTCATAAGCGCGCTTCGAGTGCCTCCTCTTCCTGAGGATTAAGAAAAGTCGGAACACTCGCCGTCCGGCCTAGACCGAACAGCATCAGGCCGAAGTGAAATGCGAAGACGCAATGCGAGACGGTCAACAGCACGCCGGAAAGGCTGCGACCGCGCATATACATCGGCACATACGC
Source organism: Spartobacteria bacterium (assembly GCA_003167555.1). Lineage (GTDB taxonomy): Bacteria > Verrucomicrobiota > Verrucomicrobiia > Chthoniobacterales > UBA10450 > AV80. The sequence continues at coordinate 352,141 of PMSN01000011.1, read as the reverse complement.
CAGGCCTTCCGTGAAAGTGAGGGCGGGATCATTCAGCGCGCTGCCCTGTGCAATTGCCGCCGCGAGCAGCATGAGCACCATCAAGCCGACGCCATAGGTCGAAGACCAGAAGTGCAGTTTGATCAGGGAAGCGTAACGCCATTCGCGCCCGACCAAACGCGGCACGATGTAATACATCGAGCCGAAGATCACCATCGTGAAAAATGCATACAGCCCCATGTGCGAATAGGCGATGCTCGCCTGCGTGAAGTTTACGTAACGCGCGACCGACCGTAGCGAGATCAAGACACCGATCATGCTGAAGACCGTGTAGGAGATCGCACCGAAGACGGTGAAGCGCAGCGTCGGGCTATATCGCAGCAGACCGAAATAGCCGCGCATCGTCATGTGATGATTGAGCCCGACCGTCGCGACTGGAATGATGGTGAGGATCGTGGCGGCGATGCTGGCCGTGATCATCCAGGCCGGGAACGGACCATCGACGAGCCGTTGCATTCCCGTCCAACTGGCAAAGAGCGCGTAGGTCCAGAACCCGATCGCCGCGAGATGATAGCTGTAAACCGGGCGGCCGATCACTTTCGGGATCATGTAATACGCGGTGCCGAGCCCGATGGAGCCGAACCAGAGGAAGAGCAGATTGTTCGCGAACCACCAGTTCACGGCCGCCTGCATCACGCCTTGCACCGGCACGACGAAGAGCATGATTTGCGCGGCGCCGTAGATCCACGGGAACCAGAGGAACGCGCCGAGCAGATACCATTGCGTGATGTAAATGTGATCGCCCCGCCGGAAACGGAACATGATCACCGCCCACGAAACGACCAGCGTGTAGGCGACGAACAAAACGATCGAAGCGTAGGATGGAAACTCGAGCCATTGATATCCGGTGCTGCCGCCAGCTAGAATTCCGCCGACGCCGAGCATCACGCCGAGATTCCAAAACGCGCCGCCGCCAATGAGCAAGAGCGGATGCCGCAAAGTGGTGCGGCACAAACGCGCCATCAACCATATGGCCGTCCCGATTCCCGCCATCGACGCCCAGCCCCAGACCATCACGTTCATGTGCGCGGGACGGACGCGGCCCCAGGTGAGAAAGCTGTAGTTCGCGAGCAGGTCCGGCGCGTGCAGTTTCCAGGACGTCACTCCGGCCAGGAGCGTGCCGAGCAAAAGCCACGCAATCGCCGACGCATAGAAGAACAGGACCGGCAAACGCGTCGACGCGTCGATCAAGGCGCGCTCGACCTTCTCGACGTCGTGAATGGTCACGTCCGATTCCGCGCTCGTGGCGATCGCAGCGGTCTCCGGTGCTTTCATTGGGACGTCGGAATTCATCGTGGAAAATTTAGCGAATTAGCGACTGCATTGGTAGGGCGAGACTCTGTCGAGCCGTGGGAAACGCACGGCTCGACAGAGTCTCGCCCTACCAATTTAGAAGTCGTAGTCATGGCGTTTTTCCGCGAACGGGAAGCGGAGAGGCGGGCGCGGATGGGGAAGATTTTGCGGAAGGCGAAGGAGAGGCTTGCGGTTTCGCGGGGGCGGACGGCGGAGTCGCGGCTGGGGTGGAGGACGGACCGGGCTGAGTATTGGGAGGGGCCGGTGGAGGGTTGATCGCCGCAGCGGGTTGATTGTGGCTTTCGGAAGTGGGTCCGGTGATGGTCGTCGGTTTCGGCGTGGTGCTCGCAGTCGGTGTTGGCGACGCCGCGGGCGATAGCGAAGTCGCGGGCGGCGGAGTTTGCGCTTCGGGTGTTGCGATCGGATTTGCGGGCGCGGGGGTTTTCTGCGCCAGTTCGGCGACGGCCAACTTCATCGCGTCGGAGACCGGAATGTGGGCCACGCCTTTCGCTTTATCGACCCAGCCATAGGTGGTCAGAGCCGTCATCATTTCCGCTCGCGCGGCTTGAAGTTTCTCCGCGCGAGCTTTCGCGCGCTTCTTCTCGTAGGTGTTTCCGCGCGGCGACGCGCCGATCACGATCAGCGCGAGCAGGGCGAAGAAAGCAAAAAGCAGCACGATCCCGACCCACGTCGAAATCGTGGAACGCGGCTGGAATTTTTGCAGTGGTTCGTCGTGCATCGCGGTCAATTAGTGGTGCGGAGAGATTCGAGGACGCGCGGGTCGCGCACCGGAAAGAGGGAAGTCTTGCCGACAATGCGCAGGTAAAAAAATGCGAGCGTGGCGCCGATGCCGATCAACGGCATGAAATCCCAAACGCTGACGAGCACACCGGCGCCGTGGAGCGCGGGCAGAATCACGATGTAGATGTCGACGAGCTGCATGAAAACAATCCAGCCGGCAATCAGACAAAGCCGGTGCGGTTTCTTTTTCGGCCCGCGCAAAAGCAGGATCGCGAACGGGACAAAAAAGCGCCCGATCACGAGGAACAGGCTGAGCGCGTTCCAGGATTCGGTGTTTCGCCGGATAAAATATTCCGTCTCTTCTGGCATGTTCGCGTACCAGATGAGCATGTATTGGCTGAAGCCGATGTAGGCCCAGAACACCGTGAACGAGAGCATCCATTTTCCCATGATGTGGTAATGCTCGACCGTGACCGTCTCTTGCAAATAACCGGCCTTGCGCAGGGCCGTGATCACCAGCACGAGCAGCGACATCGACGAGCCGGCCGCGCCCGCGAAAATGTAGACGCCCCACATGGTCGAGAACCAGTGGTAATCGATACCGAGGAGCCAGTCGTAGGCGCCGAAGGTGAGCGAAGCGCCGAAAAGCGGCAGCGCGATGAACGCGAGCTTCCGCATCTTCAAGGTGTAAGCGGGATTCCCGTCGCGATCCTGCTGGACAGAAAATCGCCGGAACAAAAACGCGGCGCTGGTGAAGAAGACGAAGTAGAAAATCGAGCGCACCACGAAGAAATCCCAGTTCAGATAAGCGCGCTTGCTGTCGAGCACCGGATCGTGTCCGGGCGCGATGTTGGTCCATTCGTAAAGGTGATGGCGGAAGAGCAGCACCGGGATGAAGAAGACAGCCATGAGCGGCAGGAGCATCGCCAGGTTTTCGAGCTGGCGTCGCACCACGACCGACCATTCCGCGTCGGTCACGTGATGGACGATGATCCAGAAGAAACAGCCCGCGAGCAGCGTGAAATAAAAGGCGAAAGCGAAGAGCCAAGAGAAGCTGAACTGATGCGGCGAGACGAACGCGCCCACCACGCTCAGCGCCAATCCGGCGAGTCCGACCAGAGCCAGGATGAAGGACAATCCCGCGAAGCGGCTGCCTTCGAAATATTCGCCCTCGGGCACAGGCACCACGTCAGCTCGTTCGCTCATTTCTTTGGCGTCTCCGGTTTGGGTTCGGGCGGTTTAGTTTCCACCGGCTTGTCGAGATCGGCTCGATGTTCCGCCGGCACGTCTGCGACAGTCGCGTTCTGGCTGCGCTGCAACGCGCGCAGATACGCGATGATTGCCCAGCGATCGCTGACAGGGACATTCGGGCCGTAAGCCATCATCGTGTTCTTGCCGTTGGTGATCGTGTTGAAAATTTCGCCGTCCGCCATTTTCCGAATGCGCGCATCCTGCAAAGTCGCCACGGTCGCGAGGCCGTATTGCTTGGTGATGCCGTTGCCGGCGGCCGTCGGGCCATGGCAAACCGCGCAATTGATATTGAAGCGCTGTTTCCCCCGCTCCATCAAGTAACCGTCGACGTGCACCGGCAAACCGGTTCCCCAGTTCGTTCCCATTTTTCCCGTGTCGTAATATTCGGGGCTGCCGCTAAATCCGAGATGCGACTTCGTGTTCATCTCGGTGGCGACCGCCGCCGCGCCGGGCGCTGGCTCGCTCGCGGCCTTCGGCATTTCGTAACCTATCGGCATCGTGCCCGCGACGGGAACACGCGCCCCGCGGCCATCCGCGAAAAATCCGAGCGGCGCTTGGGCGCGCACTTTCATTTGCCGCACCATGTCGGGGAAAACTTCGATGGGCGAGCCGGTGCTCTTCTGCCCACGGAAGCCGAGAAAGGCGACTAGCGCGAGGCCGGTCAGCACGAAAATGAAAAGGAATCCGCGAATCATGATTTAATCTTCTTCGTGGATGATGGTGACGTGCTCGCCGCCGCTTTGTTCCAAAAGCTCGCGCGCTTCGAGTTCGGTGAAACGCGGATCGCGCGCTTCGATGATGAGGAAAAATCCGTCGTTGGTCGCGCGGCTGAAGCGTTGCCAGTTAAACACGGGATGATACCAGCGCGGGAGGCCGTTCATAATGAGCATCGCGAAAAACGCGGTGAAGGCGGCGAAGAGAACGGTGAGCTCGAACATGATCGGGAAAAACGCGGGCACCGTCGCCCAGTTCGTCGGCTTGCCGTGCACGATCAGGGGATAGATGAACCACGACGGCCCGAATTCCAAAATCGTCGCGGTGAGCAAACCGGTGATGCCGCCTCCGAGCACAGCCGCGCTCAGCCACGATTTGCCGAGGCCCATCGCTTCATCCATGCCGTGGATCGGGAAAGGCGAATGGACGTCCCAGCGTTTGAAGCCGGAGTCGCGCACGCGTTTCGCCGCTTCATAAAGCGCGGAAGCGCTCGGGTATTCCGCGCCCATTCCGTAAACTTTATTTCCGGAAGGCGTCCTCAATTTCTCTCCTTTCCGCCAGCCGCGACGGGATGATGTTCACCCGGCCAAGCATGATGCGGGTTCGCTTCCGGGAGCACGATCTTCACTTCCGACATCGCGATCATCGGCAGATAGCGAATGAAAAGGAGGAAGAGGGATGTGAAAATTCCGAGCGTCCCGATGAAGGTCCAGATATCGACCCAGGTCGGGTAAAACATTCCCCACGACGAGGGCAGGAAGTCGCGGTGCAATCCGCCGACGATGATGATGAAACGCTCGAACCACATGCCGGCGTTCACGCACATGCAGACGAAATAAACGATATAGATGTTGCGCCGGCAGGCCTTGAACCAGAAAAGCTGCGGCGAAAGCATATTGCAAAAGAGCATGCCGACCCACCAGTACCACCAGTAGGGACCGAAGATGCGATTGTAGAATGCGAATTTTTCGTACTGGTTGCCGCTGTACCACGCGACGAAAAATTCCATCGCGTAGGCGTAGGTCACGATCGAGCCCGTGAGCAAAATGATCTTCGCCATTTTGTCGACGTGTTGCGGCGTGATGATGTCGTGCAGTTTGTAGATCGCGCGCGCCGGGACGAGAAGCGTGAGCACCATCGCGAACCCGCCGAAGATCGCGCCCGCGACGAAATAAGGCGGGAAGATCGTGGTATGCCACGTGGGAATGATGGACGTGGCGAAGTCGAAGGAAACGACACTGTGCACGGACAACACCAGCGGCGTCGAGAGACCGGCCAAAAGCAGATACGCCATTTCGTAGTGACGCCAGTTGCGATTCGAACCGCGCCAGCCGACGGCGAAAATTCCGTAGAGCAATTTTTTGATCTTCGTCTTGGCGCGATCGCGCAACGTCGCGAGATCCGGAATCAGGCCGGTGTACCAAAAGAGAACCGAGACGGAAAAGTACGTCGAGACCGCGAAGACGTCCCAAAGAAGCGGGCTGCGGAAGTTCGGCCAGATGCCGTAATTATTCGGAAGCGGCGCAAGATACCACGCCATCCAGACGCGGCCGACGTGGACGCCGGGGAAAATCGCGGCGCAAATAACGGCGAAGAGCGTCATCGCTTCGGCGGCCCGGTTGATCGATGTGCGCCATTTTTGCCTGAGCAAAAACAAGATCGCGGAGATGAGCGTGCCGGCGTGTCCGATACCGATCCAGAAAACGAAGTTGGTGATATCCCAGGCCCAGCCGACCGGATGATTCAATCCCCACGTGCCGACGCCGGTCGAGATTTGGTAGCCGAGACAGAAGAGGCCGAACGCCGCCACCATCGAAGTGATCGCGAATGCGACCCACCACCAGCGCGGCGCGTTCGCTTCGATCACGCCGGCGATGCGCTCGGTGACCCAGCTGAAGTTCCGCTTGTTCAAGACAAGCGGCACCCGCATCAGCGGCTTCTCGGCCGAAGCAACTGCTTCGCCCTCGATCATATCTGGTGCTGTGGTTGCGCCGTCCATGTTATTGTGATGTCATGCCGAGCCGCGCAGACGGCGAGGGACCTCGCATCTGCAAATTGTTTCATCTTGCAAGGGTACGGCGCCACCTGACGTAGACGCGTGACGTTGCGCGAAAGCGATAGACCGCTGGTGAGGTCCCTCGCCGTCTGCGCGGCTCGGGATGACATGCTGGTTTGTCAGGCGTGCCATCACCGTTTCTCCGCCGGATTCGCTGCGGCATTATCGTTCTCGACCTTTGCGTGGTTTTCGTTCCCGAGACTCGCGACGCCGATGCGGCTGGCGTCGGGCATTTTTGGATTCGGGTTCCGGATCCGCGCCAGATAACTCGTGCGCGTGTTAACATTCAAATATTCGAGCAGCCGATAATTCCGGTCCTGCTTTTTCATCTTCGAAACGCGGCTCTCGGGATCTTTCACGTCGCCGAAGACGATCGCTTCCGTCGGGCACGCCTGCGCGCAGGCGCTCGTGAAGGAATCGCGCGGAATGAGCGTTTTGTCCGACGCGCCCGCGCGCACGTGCGCCGTGATCTTCGCTTCCTCGATTCGCTGGACGCAATACGTGCACTTCTCCATCACGCCGCGCATCCGCACGGTCACGTTCGGATTCTTCTGCAACTTCACCGTGTCGGGCGCGCCCTTCTCGGTCAGCGGCCCGAGATACTCCTCGTAAGTATTGAAGCCGAGGTTGCCCAGGATTTTCACGCGCTTCTTGCCGACCGGACGCTGGTTGTAATCGAAGAAATTGAACCGGCGCACCTTGAACGGGCAATTGTTCGCGCAATACCGCGTGCCGATGCAGCGGTTGTAAGCCATGACGTTGAGGCCGTCATCGCTGTGCACCGTCGCGTTGACTGGACAGACGGTTTCGCACGGCGCGTTCTCGCAGTGCTGGCACATCATCGGTTCGTGCACGATCTCGGGGTTCTCCGGATACTCGCCCTTGTCCTGGTTGAACTGTTTCTCGCTCGCGTAATAACGATCGAGCCGGAGCCAGTGCATCGCGCGTCCGTGACCGACCTGAAGTTTGCCGACGATCGGAATATTATTTTCGCTCTGGCAGGCAACGATGCAGGCGCTGCATCCGGTGCAAACATTCAGGTCCACCGCCATCCCCCATTGTTGCGCGGCGTCGAGTGGCGGATGGCTGTAGAGGCTCGGCAACTTCGCCGGCAACTCATCATCGCCCGCGATCTTCTTCACGAACTCGTTGTCTTCGCGATAACGCTCGATCGTCGCCTCGCGCACGAGGCCACGGCCTTCGATGCTCCAATGATCCTGCGTGATTGAAAGCGGATAAGTCCCGCCGGCTTTCGTCACTTTGACGCTCGTCACAGTCTTTGCATCGACCGCAATGAAATGCGGGTTCGAGCTGGTGCGGAGGAGGAACCCGTCGAAGCCGGCTTCTTCGCCGATGGGTCCCGTCTTCTTGCGTCCGTAGCCGAGGGCGATCGAGATCGAAGTATCCGCGTGCCCCGGCGAAATCAGCGCGGCGATGACCAGCTCGCGCCGGATCGGCTTCTCGTGCGCGTCCAGCGATGTTTCCGTGATGGCGATGTTGACGAGGTCTCCGGTTTCAATGCCACGGCGCTGGGCGAACACCGGGCTCATCAAGGCCGCGTTGTCCCAGGTCAGCTTTGTAATCGGATCGGGCAACTCCTGGAGCCAGCCGTTATTAATGTAACGGCCGTCGTCCATCGCGTAGCTGCGCACGAGAACGATCTCGGGAGAATCGAGCGACGGATTGGGCACCGTCGTCCAGAGGGTGTGGGCGACGCCGCCCGCGTTGTTCGCGTTGAACTTCGGTGGTTTGTCTTTCAGTGCGACATGCGAGGCAAAACCGTCCCGCAGAAGCCGCGTCCACGCCGCCGCGAAATCTCCGGGAGGCGCCGTCGCGCGAAATGTTTCTTGCACCAGTTCCGGTCCATCCACTTTCGGGCGGCCGAGCACCGCGTTCATCAGCTCGATCTCGGACATGCCGCCGAAGAGCGGCAGGATCATCGGTTGAATCGCGAGGTAAGCGCCTTCCGACGTGAGCGCGTCACCCCACGCTTCCAGGTAATGCGCCGCCGGAACATGCCACGTGCTCAAGGCGGACGTCGCGTCCTCGAAATGACCGACCCGGACGACGTCCGGAACTTTTTTCTGGAGATCGACCCAATCAACCGGCCCTCTCGGCGCCTTCTCCTGCCCAGGCTGCTCTTTACCCAGATTTTGGGTAACCGCTTTCGGAGCGTTGTAAACGGGATCGCCGCCGAAAATGAAAAGCTGCTTCACCCGGCCGGAATTTATTTCCGAGGCCAGTTGCAGAATGCTGTTCGTCTTTGGCGCGCGGACAAACTCCCGCACGATCAGGGTCGCGCCAATATTCTTGAGCGCGGAGTTAATCGCGTAAGCGATCAACTGCACGACCACCGGCTGATGTCCTCCCGCCAGGACCAGACTCGCGCCGGGCTTCGAGACGAGATCGTTCGCCACTTCCGTCAGCCATTGTTCGTCGAACACCATCGCGTCCTTTGGCGCGGTCAACGTCGCGATGGTGGAAAACAATCCTTCGTCTTTCGTGGCTGCCGCGATTTTTCCCGCGAGCGCATGCGCGAAGGCCGCGATCTGGCTCGCGGGACAACGCATCCGATGGTCTGCCATCGCGCCGGTGAGCGTGAAACGATTCTCGACCACGTAGAGGCGATTCATCGTTTCCTTGGCCGTGCCGATGCGACGCCGCGATGAAAAGCCGCGAACGCCGGCAATATCGCCTTCGCCGCAATCAAGGAAATCGCTGTCGAGCGCCAGCACGACATCGGCGCGTTCGAGACGCGGGATGAGGCGGGCGTTATCGCCGAAGCTGAGTTGCGTCGCGAAGCTTTGCGCTTCGGTCATCAGCGGGTCATAGACGCACCACCGCATCTTGGGATAGGTCTTCTGGAGTTCCGCGCGCAAACGTTCCCGCGTGGGCGAATGCAGTTCTTCGACGAGGAACGCGAGACCGGCGCCGCCATCGGCCGCGATCTTCGTGCGAAGGTCGCCGAGATATTTTTCGAAGACCGCCCGATCGCGCGGCTCGAAATTTTCAACCTTCGTCCCCTTTTCATCTCGCTCGCCTTTTTCGACGAAGCGCTTCGAGCGCGCCGGATCATAAAGATCGAGGATGGAAGCCTGCGCGAACGCGTCGGTCGCGCCGCCACTCGCGGGATGGAGCGGATTGCCGTCGATCTTCGATGGCCGGCCGTCATGAGTCGTCACGACGAGCGGAATGGCCCCGGTCCGTCGCGGCATCGCGGTCGCATAATAGAGCGCCTTGCCTGGAATCGCCCATTCGACGCTTTTCGTGAACGGAACCAGGTGCGCTTCGGGCCGGCGACAGCTCGACAGGCCGAAACCCGCGAGCGCCATCGACGCGCCCATCAATTTCAAAAAGCCGCGGCGCGACCAATCATCGCCTTCGAGCTGGGCCGCGCCGGCGGGAAATTCCCGTTCGAGCCAGCCGCGAAATTCCGGCGTGTCGCTCAGCTCACCGAGGCTGCGCCAGTAACGCTTCCCGGTGAGTGCTTCTGGTGGATGCTCGAAGACGCGTTTCATCGGTGGCACCCCTGGCAACTCAGCGGCGGTTGAATGTTCCAGCGTTCCTTCAAAGTTCGCCCGATCTCCAGCTGGGTCAGCTTCTCCTTCTTCGACCAATCATCCGCCGCGTCTTTCGGCTGGCCGTATTTCGCCACGAACTCGGCCGGTTTTTCCCAATCCGGTTTCCAATCCAAGTTCGTGATTTGCGTTTCAGGCCGGAGGAAATTTTCCGGATGGCGATGGCACTCGAGGCACCACGCCATGCTGTGGGGCTTCGCGTGATAAACCACCGGCATGTGATTCACCTGGCCGTGACAGCTCGCGCAACTGATGCCGCGATTCACGTGCGCGGAGTGATCGTAATAAACGTAATCGGGCGTGCGATGCAGTTGGACCCACTCGATCGGCTGCCCGCTTTTCCAGCTCGCGCGAACCGGCTCCAGTTTCGGGTTGTCCTTCTGCACCTGGGTGTGGCAATTCATGCAGACTTGCGTGTTCGGCAAATTCGAATGCGCGGCGACGTCGACGAAGCTGTGGCAGTAACGGCAATCCATCCCGAGTTGCGAGACATGGATATCGTGCGGAAACGGCACGGGCTGGATCGGTTGATAACCGACGCGCGTATATTTCGGCGTGACGTAATACCAGGTCGCTGCGGTCAGCCCGCAAACGATCACCACGCCGCAGACCGCAATTTTCAGCGGAAGCCAATTTGTCCAGCGTGGAAAAAAATTCGCCATAACGACTTAGCGAACTGTGCTTCCCGGAAGGTGCAGCCGCCAAGTTAAAAACGGCGCAGACTGGTGGTTAGGATGGGCGGCGTTCAGAGCTCGGTGGAGTTAAGGTTTGATCGCCGCGACGTAGCGAGAGGCAACGACTCTATAAATCAACATCGGATTGGCAAAAGAAAATTCGGTGGCTAACTGATTTACTTCCAAAAAACGCGGCCTCGTTATTCTGTTACGAAGAAGAGCCGCTCAAGCAAAACCGTAAAAAGAAAAATATTCCGGAGGCTCGGGAACCGCGAACGGCGCTCGACGTTCCCGGCGCGAACCGCAAAGATGTTCGGATGAAGCTCACGGTTTTATTTCTCATCGCGGCTGGCTGCCTCGCCTCGACCGCGCTCTATGCGGAAACGACCGTTTTCATCAACGGGAATATCTACACGGGGAATATGAAAGCGCCGCACGCGGAAGCACTCGCGTCCAAAGATGGACGCATCATTTTCGTCGGCTCCAATGCGGATGCACGGAAATTTCAAAATGGCGATGCGCGGGTAATCGATCTTGAGGGGAAAACCGTCGTGCCGGGTCTGACGGACTCGCACTGCCACATCTTCGGCATCGGCGAGCGCGAGATGAATCTGAATCTCGAAGGCGCCAACACGCTCGAGGATTTTCTCGCGAAAGTGAAAGAGCGGGTGACGAAGACGGAACGCGGGAAATGGATCACGGGCCGCGGTTGGATCGAAACGTTCTGGCAGCCGCCCCAATTTCCGACGCGCGGCGATCTCGACAAGATCGCGCCGGACAATCCGGTTTTTCTCACGCGCGCCGACGGACACGCCGCGATCGTGAACAGCGCGGCCTTGAAGATTGCGAGCATCGACAAGAACACGGCGAACCCTTTCGGCGGCGAAATTCTCAAAGACAAACAAACCGGCGAGCCGACCGGGATGTTGCTCGATCACGCGCAGGAACTCGTGGCGAAAAATATCCCACAGCCGACCGACACGGAGCGCGAGGAAGCGTTTCTGCTCGGAGTGAAACGCGAGATCGATTTGGGTTGGTGCGAAATCCAGAACGCGGGGAGCGAGCTGGCGGATGTCGAGCGGATACGGCATTCGTTCGAAGCCGGCAAAGTGAAATTGCGTGTCTATAATGCGGTCTACGCGCCTGGGCCGGGGGCGACGGCGCTCCTGCACGACGGCATGACGCTGAATGGTTACGAGCATCGTTTCACGCAACGCACGCTCAAGGTGGTTTTCGACGGCGCGCTCGGTTCTCGCGGCGCCGCCTTGCTCGAGCCCTACGCGGACGCGCCGGAAACATCCGGTTATCTCACGCAAAAAGAATCCGAGTTGCAGCCGATTTTCGAGGAGGCTTTGCGGCAGGGCATCCAAGTGGAAACACACGCGATCGGCGACCGGGCGAATCGGATCATTCTCGATCTGTACGAACGCGCGATGAAATCCGTGCCGCCGGAAAAGCGAAAAATCCGCGAGCCGCGCTGGCGGGTGGAACACGCGCAGATTCTAAGCGCGCAAGACCTCCCGCGTTTCGCGAAACTCGGCGTGATCGCGTCGATGCAACCATCGCACGCCATCAGTGATTTATTTTTCGCGCCGAGCCGGCTCGGAAAAGATCGCCTCGCCGGCGCGTATGCGTGGCAGAGCTTGCTCAAGTCGGGCGCGATCGTCGCGGGAGGATCGGACGCGCCGGTGGAACGCGGCGAGCCGATGATCGAATTCTACGCCGCCGTCGCGCGCAAGAGCGTGAAAGGATTTTCCGCCGACGGCTGGCATCCGGAGCAGGCGGTCGCGCGCGAGCAAGCGCTGAAAATGTTCACGCTCGGGTCCGCCTTCGCCGCCTTTGAAGAACAGGAGAAAGGTTCGATCGAAGTCGGCAAGCTGGCCGACCTCACGGTGCTTTCGAAAGACATCATGAAAATTCCCGAGCCCGAGATTCTCACTACGACATGCGCGATGACGGTGGTCGGCGGCGAGATCGTTTTCGAGAGAAAGTAGAGCGCGCCAGCTGATTACGTTTTTCGGAATCGGACCGCCAGTTGCACGAGCGCCTTTCTCTTTAAGAACGCGGGCAGCGTTTGCGTCACCGACTCGAAAGCGTTCACCAGCGCTCTCGGCGTGACGCGCAACAGCGCCTCTGTTTTCACATGGCCCGCTGTGAGCGGATTGGTGAAGAGCGAAATGCGATCGACCGAAACGCCGGCGCGCCGGGCGAGCGGCTCGATCTCATCGGCGTGCAGAAGAAAGATGTGGCCGCCGGCATTCGGTTGGAATTGCCTCGACTCGTAGACCGCCGGGTCGGCGCAATCGGAGAATCTCGGCAAAGAGTTTTTGAAGTATCCGCCGTTGGGCGTTGTCATGACGATGTATCCGCCTGGTCTAACGAGTGCCGCGGCCTTCGCCAGAAAATCGTCCGGATGCGCGACGTGCTCGATGATTTCCGTGATGAGAACCGCGTCGAAGAGCGAAGGGAACTGCAACTCAAACGCGTTCCCCGGTGCGAATCGGAGCTGTCCGCGTTCGTATTTCAATCGGACGTAATCGGCAAGGTCCGCGCGCAAATCATTCCAGGTCACATCGAAGCCGAGTTCCGCGAGTGCGAGCGAGAAATTTCCCTGCCCCGCCGCGATATCCAGAATGCGCGCGCCCGGTTCCAGAACGTCGGTGAGCAGGCGCAGCGTCCTTCGCCGCCGATTCTGGTAAGCGTAGGCGTAGCCGTAATTCGAGATTTTGCCGTAAACCTCATCGAGATCGTACGGATACGATTCTTTCCACGATTTCGGCCAGCTCTCGCCAGGTTGGACGGGTTGCATGTGGAAAATTCTTAATCCGTTGCCAAGCCCAAATGCGTAGCGGATAGGAACGACTCGATTTTATGACACCGGTAAAAATTTGGTTGGGCTATCCCTATCCGCTCGGAGCGACCTGGCTCGGCAACGGAGTTAACTTCGCCATTTTTTCCGAGATGGCGACCTCGGTCGATCTTTGCCTCTTCGATAACATCGACGCGCCGCAGGAAAATATTCGGATCCCGATGACGGAGCACACGGATCAGGTCTGGCACGTGTTCCTGCCCGACGTGCGCCCGGGCCAGCTCTATGGCTTCCGCGTCTATGGTCCGTACGATCCCGAGCGCGGGATGCGTTTCAACAGCTCAAAGCTGCTGATCGATCCCTACGCGAAGGCGATCGCAGGCCAGGTAAATTGGGCCGACGAAATGTTCGGCTACGTCGTCGGCGGGGAGCAGGAAGATCTCGCGCGCGATTTTCGTGATGACGCGTGGGGGATGCCGAAGGCGGTCGTGATCGATAACGCGTTCGAATGGCGCGACGACAAACGGCTCGGCACGCCGTTGCACAGCTCGGTCATCTACGAAATGCACGTGAAGGGTTTTACGCGGCTCTGTCCCGATGTGCCGCCGGAATTGCGCGGAACCTACGCGGGCCTGGGGAGCGCAGGCGCGATCAAGTATTTGAAAGAGCTCGGCGTGACGGCGGTGGAGCTGTTGCCGATCCACGCGCATATCGACGACAAACTTTTGATCGATCGCGGCCTGCGCAATTACTGGGGCTACAACACGATCGGGTTCTTTGCGCCCGAAGCGCAATACGCGAGCAGCGGCGCGATGGGCCAGCAGGTCTCCGAGTTCAAAGGGATGGTGCGCAATCTCCACGCGGCCGGCATCGAAGTGATCCTGGACGTGGTTTACAATCACACCGCGGAAGGAAATCATCTCGGGGCCACGCTCAGTTTCCGCGGGGCCGACAACGCGGCCTACTATCGTTTGTCGCCGGACGATCCACGGCATTATCTGGATTTCACCGGCACGGGAAACACGTTCAATCTGCTTCATCCACGTACGCTCCAGCTCGTCATGGACAGTTTGCGCTACTGGGTGAACGACATGCACGTGGACGGTTTCCGCTTCGATCTCGCCTCGACGCTCGCGCGCGACGACAAGGGCGTGAACAAGCTCCACGCCTTCTTCGAAATCATTCACCAGGATCCGGTTCTCTCGCAGGTGAAGTTGATCGCGGAGCCTTGGGATGTGGGCGAAGGCGGATATCAGGTCGGGAATTTTCCAGTGTTGTGGGCGGAGTGGAATGGGAAGTATCGTGATGAGGTGCGGCGTTTTTGGAAAGGCGATGAAGGCCGCATCGGTGAGATCGCCTACCGGCTCACGGGCAGCCCGGACTTGTATCAACACAGCGGGCGCCGACCTTACGCGAGCATCAATTTCGTCACGGCGCACGACGGCTTCACCTTGAACGATCTCGTCAGCTACAACGACAAGCACAACGAAGCCAACGGCGAGGACAACAACGACGGCGACAACAACAACAACTCGTGGAATTGCGGGGTGGAAGGGCCGAGCGACGACGCGGAGGTCAACGAGTTGCGGGCCCGGCAGCGGCGGAATTTTTTGGCGACGCTTTTTCTCTCGCAAGGTGTGCCGATGCTTTTGGCCGGCGACGAATGGGCCCGGACCCAGAACGGAAACAACAACGCCTATTGCCAGGACAACGAACTGAACTGGCTTTCGTGGGAACACAATGACGAGCAGAACGAGTTGCTCGATTTCACGAAGAGACTCATCCAGCTCCGGCGCGATCATCCCGTTTTTCGGCGTCCGAAATTTTTCCAGGGCCGCCGGATTCGCGGCTCGGAAATCCGGGACGTGATGTGGTTCAATCCAGGCGGCAACGAGATGAGCGACGAAGAATGGGGTTCGCCCTTCGTGCGTTGCATCGGCGTGCTCCTGAGCGGCGACACGATCGACGTCCTCTCGTTCGAAGGCGAACCGATCCGCGACGAAACATTTTTGCTCCTGATCAACGCGCACCACGAGCCGATCGGTTTTGTCCTGCCGGGCGAGGAGCATCTCGAGTGGCAACTCGTTCTCGACACGGCGGAGAATCGCGGATTTTTGCGCGAGCCGAAGAATTTTCCGTCCGGCGACGACGTGGAAGTGATCGGGCGCGGGATGAAGTTATTGAAACTGGCGACCGGGGCCCAGGCGCGCGCGCGCCACGAATCGTGGAAAAAGCGTCAGGTGGAATTGCCGCGCGATCTCCGGCCGGCGGTCGTCGCAACGAAGCCGCTTCCCGTGGAGAAAGCGGCGGAAGAATCGGCTAGGAGAAAATGATGTCGACGCGCCCCGTGGTAGACGGCGTTTGTGCATGTCATCCCGAGCCGCGCAGACGGCGAGGGATGACGATTCGCCGCGCGTTTTTGTCGCGCGAAATGACATGTTTTGCGAACCAAAGTCCTTATATTCTGCCTAGACCGTTAGCAACATGACACCGACTTCTCTTATCATCGTGACCGATCGCGGCACTCTGAAGGCATACAAAGTGAACGATACCCCCACCCGCGGCCCGAGCCTGCAACTCGTGCAGGCCTTCGACACCACCGACGCGCATGGGCGGTATCAGGACAAACTGACCGATCAGGCCGGAGCGTTCCCGAGCGGTGCGGCGCCCGGGCAGATGAATTCAATCGCTGAGCGAACGGGAATCGACAATGAGAACGACCGCCGCATCTGCAAGCAGTTGGCCGACAATATCGCCGAGGTGGTGGAGCGCGAAGGCAAGGAAGGCTGGTCATTTGCCGCGCCCGCGTCGATTCACGCCGCGGTGGTCGACCTCCTGCCCGCCGATGTGCGCGATAAAATTGTCGAGCACGTGAAATCAGACCTTGTGAAAATCGAGCCGGCGAGATTGGCCGGACACTTTCGGTCGTTACAACCGCTTTAAGATGCTGTCATTCCGAGCGCAGTCGAGGAATCCCGATGAGACGCGTGCGAGTTTCTCCTCGGGGTCCTTCGACTTCGGCCGCAGGAGCGGCCTTCGCTCAGGATGACGTAAACTTCTAACGCGCCACAATTATGCAACTACCCGTCAATATCACCTATCGCGGCGTCGAGAAATCCGATGATGTCGACCAATTCGTCCTCGAGAAAGCGGCGCGGCTGGAGAAATTCTGCGACCACATCAACCGGTGTGATGTCGTGGTCGAGCAGCCGAATCACACGCATCAAAAAGGAAATTTATTTCGCGTCCGGATCGATGTCACGGTGCCGCCCGGCCACGAATTGGTCGCGGAGGAGAAGCAGATGGATACCGGCGCGCACGCCGCGTTGACCAAAGTGATCCACGACGCTTTCAAAACGATGGAGCGGCAGTTGCGCCACCTCGTGCAGAAGCAACGGCGGGAGTAATTGCGCTCAGCGGCGCGGCGTGGACGAGCGGGTGCCTTCGAACTGGAGCTTCGTGTGATTGGCGTCGATCACCGGACCCAGCTCGTAGATGTTTTTGTAGCCGTAGCTGTAGAGCGTGTTGAAGGTGAAAATATTTAGCGACGCGTCCGTCGCCTTGGCTGGGAATGCGGCCGGCTCGTTGTCGAAGTTGTTGTTGCAGTAGATCAGGATTCGCGCCGTCTTTTCCGGGACCACTTTCGCCAGCTCCGCGGCTGTCACATCAGGCAAACTCAGATGCGTGGCGCCTTTGATGTGCAGGAGCCGATATTTTTCATCGCTGCGCGCGTCGAAAACAATCGTCCCCGGCTCCTGCGACATTTTGATGAACTGCTCCTCCGTGACCCGCCTTTGCTTGCGGACTTTCCCGACCTCCTGCGCGGATTCGAGGAAACGATCGTAATCGATCAGACGATTCGGGATGGCATTCTCTTCCGCGCGAATCGTAATGCACCCGAGGGCGAGGACCGCGATAACTGCCGTCTTCCGAATGCGCATCAGCTCGCGCGGTGGTTAGGCCGGAGCGCCGCCGAGGGCCCCGGGCAAGGGCGGACCAACATCGGGCGCGACCACCACTTGCTTCGGCGGTTTCTCCGCTGGCATCTTCTGGCCGGACACCGGTGGAGCGCCGGGCGGTGGATTGATCAACCGGCCGTGCTCGATGATTTCCTTGATCTGGACACCATCGAGCGTCTCGTATTCCAGCAACGCTTTCGCGATCACTTCGAGCTTGTCCCGGTGCGCGGTGAGCACCTTCTTCGCGTTTTGGTAGGCGTCGTCAATGAGCTTGCGCACTTCGCCATCGATCTGCTCGGCGGTCGCTTCGCTGTAATCACGCGCGCGCGAAATATCGCGGCCGAGGAAAACGTAATCTTCGTGCTCGCCGTACTCGACCATCCCCATCTTTTCGCTCATGCCCCATTCGCAAACCATGCGTCGGGCGATGGCCGTGGCGGTCTTGATGTCGCCGCGGGCGCCATTCGTGACATCGCCGAAAACAATTTCCTCCGCGACGCGCCCACCCATGCCGACAGCGAGACCGGCGATCAACTCGTTTTTGCGATTGGTATATTTGTCTTCCTCCGGCAACCACATCGTGGAGCCAAGTGATGGCCCTCGCGGGATGATGGTGACTTTGTGCAGCGGCTCGGTGTGCGGAAGCAATTCGAGTAGCAAAGCGTGCCCAGCTTCGTGATAGGCGGTGTTGTTTTTTTCCTTTTCGCTCAGCGCCATGCTCCGGCGTTCCCTGCCCCAGCGGACTTTGTCACGGGCCTCTTCGAGCTCGTGGAGTGTGATTCCTTTTAATCCGCGGCGGGCGGCGAGCAGGGCCGCTTCGTTGATGACGTTCGCGAGCTCCGCGCCGGAATAGCCGGGAGTTCCCCGCGCCACGACTTGCAGATCGACGCCTTCCGCCAGCTTCACTTTCCGGCAGTGCACGCGCAGGATTTCCTCGCGGCCTTTCACGTCCGGCAAATTGACGGTGATCTGGCGATCGAAACGACCCGGACGCAGCAACGCGGGATCGAGCACATCGGGCCGGTTCGTCGCGGCGATAATGATGACGCCTTCCTGCGTATCGAAGCCGTCCATCTCCACGAGGAGCGCATTGAGTGTCTGTTCGCGTTCGTCATGGCCGCCGCCGACACCGTGGCCGCGATGCCGGCCGACCGCGTCGATTTCGTCGATGAAAATAATGCACGGCGCGGATTTCTTGCCCTGCTCGAACATGTCGCGCACGCGGGACGCGCCGACGCCGACGAACATTTCCACAAAATCCGATCCGCTGATCGAGAAGAACGGCACGTCCGCTTCGCCGGCGATGGCGCGCGCGATCAAGGTTTTGCCGGTGCCCGGAGGTCCCACGAGCAAAACGCCCTTGGGAATGCGTCCGCCGAGTTTCTGAAATTTTTTCGGGTCGCGCAGAAACTCGACGAGCTCTTGCACTTCATCCTTCGCTTCCTCGACGCCGGCCACGTCCTTGAACGTGATCTTGTTCTTGTCGCGGGCGAGCATGCGCGCTTTCGATTTGCCGAAATTGAGCGCGCCTTTGCCGGCCATGCGGATCTGCTGGCGGAAAAGGAAATAGAGCACGAGAAGGAAAAGCGCGATGGGCAGGAAGCTGACGAGCGTTTGCGCCATCAGGTTCGACTCCATCCGGATGGCCGGCTGGATGTTCGCTTTCGCGAGCCGTTCCTGGAGGTCGGTGTTGTAATTCAAAAAGATCGTGGTCCGAAACGGCACTTGCTGCGTCGCGGACGGCCCGACGCCCTGCTTCAGGTAGTAGCCCTTCAGTGTTTGGGTCGGCCGGCCTTCCTCGACGACGAGCTGAAGCGGATAATTCTTGTCCGTCACGATCTGCTTGTCCGCGAGCAACTCGAGGAAGCGGTTGTAAGGGACGTCCTCGAAATTTGCGTAGGCGCCGCCGCGGAAAAGAATCGCGAGGCCGATCAGGGCGAAGGCGATCGCGATGAGAACGACGCCGCGCCAATTAAAGTTCGGCTCGTTTCCGCGAGGTGGTTTCTCCTTTGGGGAGTTGCGGTCAGGTTGAGACATAATGCGTGCAGCACATTTTCCAGCGAGCGCGAAACGCTAACATGAACAATTTGGCAATGCAAAGGGCAGGCGGCCGAGAAGAGCGTGAATAGTAGGACGCGATCAGCGGAATGGTAGGGCGAGACTCTGTCGAGCCGAAGCCGATGGCTCCGCAGAGCGTCGCCCTACCAACGCACCTTGCATTGCGTTGCGCCTCACGTGCGGTAATTTCGCGAGTTCCGAAAAATGACAGCTCTTAACATGGTGGCGGACAAAATCGATCGCGCGGTCCAGCGCGTGACGCCGCTTGCCTATCGCATCCAGCGGAGGAGCCGGCGCTGGATGCGGCGCGCCTTGCGCAAACCGCGCAGCGTCTCCGAAGGACCGAACCTGCTGCCGTTGCTCATCCAGGTGCTGGCGAGTTTTTCGAAGGCAGACGGCGTTCTGCTCGAAGAGGAAATCGACTCGAGCCTCGGGTTTCTTCGCTACGATTATCCGGAGGCCGTTTACTCGGAGTTGCGCCAGCTCTTTCGGCAGGCGCTTTACGAGCAGCAGGACCTCGGCGTGATGGCGCAGAAACTTTCCGCGCAGCTCAGCACCGATCGCAAGATCATGCTCGGCGTGCAGCTCTACGACCTGATCTCGCAGGCGGGGCTGAAGCAGGAGCAGGTCGTCGCGTTCTACTCTTTCATGTCGCAGCTCGGCATGGCGGCACAGGCGATCGACATCGTTTATCAATTGAATGCGTCGGAGGATGCAGACGCTTCGATTTACCAGCGGGGCGCATCGCCTCTCGAAGCGCTTTCTTTCGGAACGAACGGCGCGGCCGACGTGACCCTGAAAAGCTTGACGGGGAACGATCGCCTCCTCGCCTTCCGTTATCACGATCTGATTCTGCTCAAGAATTACTCGGGCCAGACCATTTCGGTGCGCGGGCGGCCGCTCTTGCGCGGCGGGTTCTGCCGCATTTATCCCGGGCAACGCATTCTGGTCGGCGATCAATTTCTCACCTACCAGGAACTCGCGGCCTATTTCAACGCGAAAAAGAACGTCTCGCTGCCGCAAATCTTCGTGCGCGTCCATAAGGATGCGGATGAAGTGCAGCTCGAACGGTCGCGCTCGCGGGAAAGCGCGCTGGAAGTGACGTTCGGTCTCAAAGTGCGCGTAAAGGCGTTGCGCGACGTCGACGCGGTCCTGAACGGCACCAAGCTGAAGTCCGGCACGCAAATCGAGGCCACGCTCGAAGACAAGATCCTTTTTCGGAACGACAGCGAGATGGATCTGATCGATTTGCGCCGGCGCGCCCGCGCGATGGGCGGCCGGTTTCAACTGAAAGCCTCGAAGTCCGAGTATCTCGTCTCGAACAATCCGAGCATGCTCGAAGAAGACGACATCCTGCTTTCGCCGGGAACGAGCGGCGACGTCCTGCTCAAGATCCTTTGCGATTACGACAAGCGCATCGGCACGCTCGAAGTGATCGACGCCGACCGCCCGATCATGGTGGGCGAGACGCCGGTGCGCGGCACGGCCCCGCTGGCCGATGGCGATACAATCCGCATCGATGTCGGGCAATTTTTGCGCTGCAATTTTTCCGAGCGCATCATCGAGGAAGAGCGCAACATCATCCGGTCGCTCGAAGTGGTGGACGTCAATCATCGCTTCAGCAATTCCGAAATCGCGCTCGAAGGCATCTCCTTCACGGTCAATCGCGGCGAGCTCGTCTGCGTGATGGGCGCGAGCGGCTCGGGCAAGAGCACGCTCATGAAAGTGCTCGGCGGCCAACTTCAGCCGACGCAGGGGCAAGTGCTGTTGAACGACCGCCCCCTTTACGAAAACCTCGACCTGCTCAAGGGCTACATCAGTTACATCCCGCAGGAGGACGCTTTCGACGAGCACCTCACAATCGGCGAGAACCTTCAGTTCGCCGCCGCGATTCGAGCGCCGCATCTTTCCGGGCGCGACCTCACCCGGCGGCTCGAGGGCAAACTCATCGAGCTCGGATTGAATGAGCGGCGCGACAGCATTGTCGGCAGCCCGGTCAAAAAGACGCTGAGCGGTGGCGAGCGCAAACGGCTCAATATCGGTCTCGATATGATCGGTTCGGCCGATGTTTATCTCTTCGACGAGCCGACCTCGGGGCTGTCGTCGAAAGACTCCGAGCACGTCATCGAGATCATCCGCGCGCTCGCGCACAACAAGATCATCATCGTCACCATTCACCAGCCGAGCTCGAAACTTTTCCAGATGTTTCACAAGGCGATCCTGTTCGACAAAGGCGGACGCCTCGTCTTCTTCGGCACGCCGACCGACATGCTGCGCTACTTCGCCGAGGCCGAGCATCAGCATCAATTCGGCGCGGACCTCGGCGCCTGTCCGTCGTGCGGAACGACGCGACCGGAATTTATTTTCGATGTGCTGGAAACGCCGCTGCGTGACATCAGTGGCGACGTAATTTACGAGGAGAACAATCGCGGGCAGTTGATCGCGGCGCGGCGCTATTCGCCCGAGTTCTGGCGCGATAAGTACGAGGCGTTCCGGCTGATCCAGGACGTCAAACAAGTCTCGCTCCGGCGTGGCCCGCCGCCCGCGCTCCCGCCCGCGCCCTCGAACAAGAAACGGATCTTCATGCGCTGGCGGGATGAGTGGACGCAATTGCGCACGCTCTTGCGCCGCTCGTTCATGAGCAAATTGCGCAACCGCGCCAATCTCGTTATCACGATTGGCGTCGCGCCCGTGCTCGCGCTGCTCATCGCGACGCTCCTGCGTTATTCCGACAGCGGCCACTACGACTTCGCCTCGGCTTATCACATCCCGACGTATCTCTTTCTCAGCCTGATCGTGGCGATGTTCCTCGGCCTAACGAACAGTGCGGACGACATCATTCGCGACCGGCCCGTCCTCCAGCGCGAACGAAACCTCAACGTCCGCCTGCCCTACTACGTCTTCTCGAAATTTGTCTCGCTCGGTTTCTTCGCGCTCGTCCAATGCATCCTTTTCGTCGCGATCGGGAATTACATTCTCGCGATCCGCGGGATGTTCTGGATCGATCTGGGCGTGATGTTGATGACCGCGATGGGCGGCGTCGCGCTGGGCCTGGTGATTTCGTCGCTCGTGGCCGATCCGAAAACGGCGGCCAACATCGTGCCGCTGGTTTTGATTCCGCAGATCATCATGGGTGGCGCGCTCATCAAGTATGAGGACATGAACC
The DNA here is from genome assembly GCA_003167555.1 of Spartobacteria bacterium. Lineage (GTDB taxonomy): Bacteria > Verrucomicrobiota > Verrucomicrobiia > Chthoniobacterales > UBA10450 > AV80. The sequence goes on along the minus strand of PMSN01000011.1, from coordinate 329,803 downwards.
GGAACCTGGCGCTCGTGTACACCTTCTCGCGCTGGTTCTCGGAGCATCCCGATGATGAGCGGGGGAAGAAGATGAACAGCAAGTTGCAGGTGCCCTTCGTCTGCCAATTCATCGCGATGCGCTGGTCGTACGAGGAGATGGTGGTCGCCCAGGCGAAACTCAATCCGCTCACGCGCCGGCAGGAGCGGGTCGACCGCGAGATGCGGCAGATCGTCGAACGTCACGATCAGAGCAGTGACGCGACCAAGCGTTTGAACGATCTCAAAGACACGCTCGCGATGCTCTCGGGCCTGGAAGCGAAGTCACCCGAGGACCTCGATCGTTACCTCGACGTTACCGATGAAATTATCGATCGGAAGCGGCCGTTCGATCGCGCGCTTTTCAATGAGGCGGCCGGCGCGGTCACCGCCGAGCAGCTTTACGTGAACCAGAAAGTTTCCGACTTGATCTCGAACGCCGAGATGGAGCAGAGCGATTACCGGCGCGGCGGAAAACCGAACGTGTTTTTCGGCGAAGAGAAGCGCTATCTCGGGATGAAGGTGAACATTTTTGTTTTCAACACGATCGTGCTGATCGGATCGACGCTCGGCCTGCTGGGCCTGCTGCATTGGATCCTGCGCCGGCAACTCGAAGTGCGGAGAAGTTGAGGCGGCGTGTTAAAGGCTTGTCATCCCGAGCCCGCGCAGACGGCGAGGGACCTCTCAAGCGCTCTCACGCTTTCGCGTAACGTCAGGTTCTTACGTCGGATCACGGGTGAATTCTATTCGAGGCTGCAGTTTCCAGTTGTGAGGTCCCTCGCCGTCTGCGCGGCTCGGGATGACAAGCATGTTCTCCGCGCGTAAGAATGAAAGATGAGCAAGCGCAGGAAAACCACCAGCCCCGCCCGCCTGATCGTCGCGGCGAGCGACCACGATCCGGACATGCTTTACGCGACGAGATTTTTTGCGCCGGACCCATTTATTTTTCTCGAACAAGACGGCAAGCGCGCGCTCGTCCTAAGCGATCTCGAGATCGATCGGGGACGAAAGGAAGCGCAAGCGGACGAATTCGTCCCCTACAGCAAGCTCGAGCGCGAAGTGCAAGGGAAGCAGAAGAAAGCTCCGCCCTATGAGAAAGTGTTGTCACACTTTCTGCGCCAGCGCGGTGTCCGTTCCGCGCTCGTACCGGCAAATTTTCCCCTCGGCTATGCGCAGGAATTGGCCGCGCACAAGATTCGTCTCCGCGCGACCAATGGACTCTTCTGGCCGGAGCGCGAGGCAAAGTCGGGCGAGGAGCTTCGTCAGATGCGCCGGGCGCTTGCCATCACCGAAGCCGGGATGGCGCGCGCGATGGAAGTTCTCGCGGCATCGAAAGCGGGGCGTGGGAAAAAGCTTTCGTGGTCGGTCCGCACTCTGACCTCCGAAATCCTGCGCGCCGAAATCGATTCCGCGATTTTGCGCGCGGGTGGCCTTCCCGCGAACACGATCGTGGCCGGCGGCGATCAAGCGTGCGACCCGCACGAGCGCGGCTTCGGCCCGCTCAAAGCGGATTCACTTATCATTCTCGACATTTTTCCCCGCGACGCGAAGACGGGATATTTCGGCGACATGACGCGGACGGTCGTCCGCGGACGGGCAAGCGAGGAGCAACGACAATTGTGGGAAACCGTGCGAGCGGGCCAGGAGTTGGCGCTGAAAAAGATGAAGCCGGGCGTCGACGGCCTGAAGCTGCACAATGAAGTGAAGCAGCTCTTCACCGATCGCGGTTTTCCGACAGAAGTGCGAGATGGCCGGCAGGTCGGCTTTTTCCATGGAACCGGGCACGGGCTCGGCCTGGAGATCCACGAGTTCCCGCGTTTCCAAAAAACCGTCTTCAAGCCCGGCCAGGTCCTGACGGTCGAGCCGGGTCTTTACTATCCGGGCCTCGGCGGCGCGCGCGTGGAAGATGTGGTTGTCGTGACCCGGACCGGGGTCCGGATGCTGTCGCGTTTCGAGAAGCGCCTGGAAATCTGAACGAACGGCGCTGCGCCGGGTCTAATCATCCACAGCAGCAATGCTGGACGGAGCGCAGCGGAGTCGAAGCACCTCTTCCGGCGGGAGATGCTTCGACTTCGTTGCATCTCCACCAGAATCACACGATAGAGAAACAACCATGCTGAGCATGCTTCACACATACGGTTACGGCGGCGGAATGTTCTTCGGCTCGTACTGGCTCGTGCTCGTGGGGATTCCGCTGATCATCGGGCTCATCGCCCAATTCCGCGTGAGCCACGCCTTCAAGAAATGGGGCGAGGTCCGCGCCAGCTCGAACATCACCGGCGCGGAAGCGGCCCGCGAAATTTTGCAGGCGGCGCAAATCAACGACGTCCAAGTGGTCGAGACGAATGATTACCTCGGCGATCATTACGATCCCACGAGCAAGCGGCTCTGCCTTTCGACGAACGTTTTCAACACGCCTTCCGTCGCTGCGCTTGGCATCGCCGCGCACGAAACCGGGCACGCCATTCAACACGCGAAAGCCTACGCGCCGCTCAAGGCGCGCATGCTCATCGTGCCCGTCACGCAAATCGCCTCGCAGATGTTGCCTTTCCTCATTTTCGGCGGATTCATTTTCCATCTCACCGGTCTGATCACGCTCGGCATTTATTGCTACATGATCCTGCTCGCCTTCCAATTGATCACGCTCCCGGTCGAGTTCGACGCCTCGCGCCGGGCGAAAATTATTCTGCAACAAATGGGCATCGTGCAGGCCGGGAATGAAGTGGCCGGCGTAAACAAGGTCCTGAATGCCGCCGCGCTCACCTACGTGGCCGCTTTCGTCGCCACCCTCGGCAACCTGATCTATCTGATGATGGTCCGGGATCGGCGCTAAACCGCGTGGCCCCGCCCAAAAAGATGAATCCTTCCATCGCACTGCCGTCTCCGCGTCGCTTTACCGATTTGTTATCGTCGGGTCTGCGATCGCGTGTTAAGCCTAAGCGGGACGCGATGGAACAGCCGAGATCGGATGAAGACCAGCAGCTCGTCGCGCGCACACAAAACGGCGAGGCGGCCGCCTTCGATCAGCTCGTGGTTAAATACACGCCGCGGCTCTACGGCCTCGTCTACAACATGACCTCGAACCACGAGGACACGAACGACCTGCTCCAGGACGTTTTTTCCAAGGCCTACAAGTCCATCGGCGGCTTCCGCGGCAAATCATCCTTTTACACCTGGATCCATTCCATCGCGGTCAACATGACCCTGAACTTTCTCAAAAAACGCGGGCGCCGTTTTCACCTCAGCCTCGACGACATGGACGCGAGCGTGCAGAACGACAAGGAGTTCCTCGAGCTCACGGCCACGAGCAGTCCGGTCCGCGAAGCAGACTTGTCCGAGCTCCAGCGAAGATTGAACGAGGCCATGATGAAATTGTCTGATGAACACAGAGCCGTGGTCACCATGTTTCACATTCAAGGGATGCCCCATGCCGAGATCAGTAAAATCTTGCGTGTTTCCGAAGGCACAGTACGTTCCCGGCTCTTCTACGCGAATCGACAACTGCAAAATTATCTGGAAGAATTCCGGAAGAACCCTGTTTCCTAGACATCCCGCTGCATGAACCAATTTAACGAAGACGAGATCGGCAAACTCTTGCGGCTCAAAAAATTTGAGCAGCCGCCGCCGGCCTACTTCGATAATTTTCTGCACGAATTCCATCGCCGGCAGCGCGACGAATTGCTCCGGCAGCCGCTCTGGCGCATTTGCCTCCAGCGCGCGCAGGATTTCATGTTCCGTTTGAATGTTCGCACGCTCGCTTCCTATCCCGTCGCGGTCACGGCGGTCCTCATTTGCGCGGCAGTGATTTCCTTGAAGATCTATCAGACGCCACAGGCAGAAAAGGTCGCGACAGTGAATCGGGCTCCGGTCATTGCGACGACGACGATCCAGGATTCAAATTGGAGTCTTTCGAATCCAACCGCCACGCGCGATTTCGGTCCGACCCTCGTTCGCACTGTCAAAGACAGCTCTCACACTCACCGGGCCACGACCACGCGCTACGTGCTCGACAGTACGCCAGTGAGTTATGAGCCGGCCCTCAGGTTCTAATTCCACGGAGCGGCGGTTTCCAAACCGCCGAGGCAAGGCCGCGATGATGCCACGCTTTTTCCTCCCGCTGGCTTTTCTCGTCTGCGCCGGGCTGGGCCGCGCCGAGGAATCCTCGACCAGCTCGATCAGCCGCGAAGTTAAAGACATTTTCGAAAAGGCCGCCAAAGCCGTCGTCAAAATCCGCGGGACAGATCAATTCGGCGAACTCTCCGGCACCGGCTTTTTCATTGATGCCGCCGGAACGATTTACACCGCTTTCTCCGTCGGCGGCGATACGGACAACATCACGGTCGAGTTCGACGGAAAAAAATATCCGGCCCACGTTCTGTTGGCGGACCTGCGCAGCGGCATCGCGCTCTTGAAGATTGACCTCGCGACGCCGTCGCTTCCCCTTGGCAAATCACAGCAGGTCGAGGTCGCCACGCCCATCATCACGATCGGTTATCCGCTTGATCTTCCGGAGACGCCCAGTTTTGGAATGATCGCCGGCTTTGATCGGAAGTTTCTCGGCCAGCAGCTTACCACGACGCATCTGCGAGTGAATCTGCCCACGCAACGTGGCGAAGCTGGCGCGCCGCTCCTGAATTTCAAAGGCGAGGTCATCGGCATTTTGGTCGCCAATATTGATAATGGTTCGGCGTGTTACGCGCTGCCGATCGATGCTGCGGAAAAAATTCACAACGACTTCATCCGTTTCGGCGAAGCTCGCCACGGCTGGATCGGCATTAACGTGGCCTCGGCCGAGAAACCTGTGGAGGGCTCCACCGCCGAGATGACGGAGATCATGAAAGACACGCCCGCTTTCGGCTCGGGAATCAAGACCGGCGATATTCTCCTTCAGGTGGGCAACGTCAAAGTGCACGAGCCTGAGGACGTGATTGACGCGTCATTTTTTATCACCGCTGGCGACACCGTTCCGATCGTCGTGGTGCGCGGCAGCGAAAAAATGACTTTCGAGGTCACGGCCGGTTTCCATCCAGCCAGCCACCATTCGTCGAAGGCCGCCACGCTCACGCCGCACGACGGAATCCCGCTGCATCTCGATTCCGCACAGCGCACGCCGTAACTGCCGCCGCTTCGCCTCGCGCGGTCTATTTCCGGAAAGTGACGGCTTCTTTGCTGTCTTTCGCGTAGGATTCCGTGACGTGGCGCGGACCGCCCCAACGCAAAGTTACCGAGGCGCTCACGATATCGACCTGTGCATCGTAGGTTCCGATTAACGCGTGGCCCTGGCTATCGGTGAAGTTGGAGCGCGGCTCCGCGACGAACAGGTGCGCATATCCGACATCGATATCCATCCAGCTCTTGGGCGACCAGCGGAGGCCGCCGGAGACAAAGTATCGGTTGTTATCTGGAATGCGCGGGGTCCGGAATTCCGGGCTGCGGATCGGCGTCTCGTCGTAGGCAAAGCCAGTGCGCAGCGTCAGATTCTTGCACGCATACCATTCAAACCCGACGGCATAACGCAGCGCGTCCTGATAATTGATGTTGAGCACGGTGGTGGGTGTGCCGGCGTTCTCAAAAACAATCGGCACATTTTGCAGGCGGCTCCACCGCGTCCAGGTGATGTCCCCCATGATCGCGAATTGCCGTTCGAACCGCTGGTAAATACTGAAGTGAAAAATGTCCGGCAGATCCAGCGCCGCACTCGCGCCCTGATTGAAGAAGATGTCTTGAAACGCAGTTGGCGTCGGGAACTGCACTGGCGCACCAGCCGCAGTGATCAGCGGGACGCGGCGGAAGGCGGCGTCACCTGTCAGCGTATGATCCATCGCCGAGCGGTAGCTGAAACCGATCCGGCCATCTTGCAGACAAGAATTTTCATCGTCGCCCTTGCGATATTCGAACAGCGCCCCAAGGGTGAAGCCGACACTCCAATCGTCGCCGGTTACTTCCGAGACGCCATCAAGGCCGCCAGGAACAAACCCCGCGTTCGTGTATGCCTGTCGCGTCGCTGCGATGACACCGGGAATCGCCGCCGCGGGCACGCCGCGGGCAGCGAGGATCGCGGGCAACGCGCCGTAGAACTGCGCCAGCGGTGATTGCGCCGCCAGGCCGAAGTCAATCGCCTGGGTCAAACGGGCCGAGGCGTATTGCACATCGAGGCCGGCGCCGAACGAGAGCCGATCGAAAAGCCGATACGCGACCGTCGGCTGAATATCGATGGTCGTGAGTTTCGTCCGAAGAGAAGCATAACGTCCGACCCACGCCGGGTCATAATCTGTTTCCAATCCGAACGGCGTAGTAAGACCAACGCCGACGCTAAGATCACCGTATTTCGGATTTCGGAAGACCGGCTGCGTTAGATACAGATTTCCGATGACGTGCATGACGCCGCCGTCGCCGCCGTTGTTTCCCGTGACGGGAAGTCCGTCGAATGGCGTGCCCGGCAGATTGTAACGCGAGCCCTGATTCGTGAACTCGGCCGATGGGACAATTGCATGCAGGCCGAGCTGTAATTCGCCTTGCTCAAGCCGCACGATGCCCGCTGGATTGAAAAAAAGCGTCGACGCGTCTTCGGCCTGGGCGGCCCCGCCGGCGAAGGAGAGCCCGAGGCCGCTAACGCTTTGTTCGTTTAAAACGAAACTGCCGGCCCTGGCGGCGAGCGGAAGGATTGAAATGATGAGATAGGAAACGACGCGGAGGATGGTGGATTGGCGCACAGAAGCATCTGGCTACATCTCTCGTTAGGCGAAAACAATCCTAAATTTCAGAAAGTTGCCGGCTGGCTATGCGAGGAGTTTCCTGAATTCGCTTTCGTTTAGGATTCGAACCCCGAGCTGCTTCGCCTTCTCGAGCTTGCTTCCGGCCTCCTCGCCTGCGAGGACGCAGGTCGTTTTCTTGCTTACGCTGGCGCTCACTTTTCCGCCGCGCGCCCGGATTATGTCCGCGATCTCATCGCGTAATTGACTGAGGGTGCCGGTGATGACCCAGGTGGTGTTTTTGAATCCTGGAGCCTCCAAACCCTCCGGCTTCTTTTCCGCTTCGAAGCGCAAACCGGCCCGCCGCAATCTCTCGATCAGCTCCAGGTTGTGCGGTTCCCGAAAAAAATCGTGAATGCTTTGCCCGACCACTTCGCCCACGTCGGGAATGCGTTGCAGTTCCTCGACCGAGCTTTTCATCATCGCGTCGAGGTCCGGGAAATGATCGGCCAAGGCGCGGGAAGCGCTCACGCCCACGTGCAGAATTCCAAGTCCGAAGATGAGGCGCCAGAGCGGGCGCGCTTTGCTGCCCTCGATCGCTTCCAGAAGATTGGCGATGCTCTTTTCGCCCATCCGTTCGAGGTCGGCCAGGGCCGCGGCATTCAGCGCGTAAACATCGCCGATGTCGCGCAGCAATTTATGTGCGACCAGCTGTGCCACCATCGCCTCCCCCAGCCCTTCGATGTCCATCGCGCCGCGCGACGCGAAATGCTCGATCCGCCGCCGCACTTGGGCCGGGCATTGGCTGTTCACGCAGCGAACCGCGACCTGGTCTTCCTCTTTCACGACGAGGCTCCCGCATTCCGGGCATTTTTTCGGCATGCGAAATTTCTTCTCGGTGCCGTTGCGCAGATCCGTTCGAACTCCGACGACCGCGGGAATCACCTCGCCCGCTTTTTCCACGAAGACCATGTCGCCGATCCGAACATCCTTTCGCTCGATCTCTTCCTCGTTGTGCAGTGTCGCGCGCGCGACCCGGCTTCCGCCCACCGTCACCGGCTCGAGCGCGGCGACCGGAGTCAGAATTCCGGTGCGCCCCACCTGAATCAAAATGTCGAGAAGACGTGTCTCGACCCGTTCGGCTTCATACTTGAACGCGATCGCCCAGCGTGGCGACTTCGCGGTGAAACCGAGAATCTCGCGCTGCACAAACGCATCGACTTTGATGACCGCGCCGTCCGTTTGATAAGGGAAATCGTGGCGGAGAGCATCGAGTTCGTGAATGGCGCGCAGAATTTCATCGATGGAGTCGGCCGGCCACCAGCGCTCGCTGCAGGGCAAGCCGAGCTTCTTGAGCAACGCGAAAAGCTGCGAATGCTTTTCGAGCGCGATGCCTTCAATCAAACCCGTGCCGTAGAAAACCACACCGAGGGGTCGTTGCGCGGCGATCGCGGGATCGAGTTGCTTCAGCGAGCCGGCGGCGGCATTGCGCGGGTTGGCGAATTCAGGCAGCCCGGCATTCTTTCGCTCGGCGTTCAACTTCGCGAAGCCGCTTTTGTCCAGATACGCTTCGCCGCGCACTTCGAACACGTCGGGGACATCGCCCTTCAGGCGCTGCGGCACCGCGCGAATCGTTCGGATATTCCGAGTGATATCGTCGCCGACCGTCCCGTCGCCGCGCGTGGCCGCGTAACGAAGCTCGCCTTTTTCATAGAGAAGCGAAACGGCCACGCCATCCACTTTCGGCTCGATCACGACCGGGATTTTTTTGTCCGGCAGAAGACGCTCCATCCGCCGGTAGAAATCGGTCACCTCTTCTTCCGAATAGGTGTTGTCGAGGCTGAGCATCGGCACGCGATGCGTGATCTGCGCGAATACTTTCAGCGGCTGGCCGCCGACGCGCTGAGTCGGGGAATCGGGCGTGATTAGCGCCGGAAATTGCGTTTCAATATCGACAAGTCTCTTGTAGTTCCGGTCATATTCGCGGTCACTAGTCGTTGGCTCCGCTTTGACATGGTAACGATAGTCGTCCGTCGCAATTGTCTTTCGCAGCCGTTTGGCCTCCTTGGCTGCTTCTGCCTCGTCGTGAGCCATGATTGATGATACAAACAGCGGAGGGATCGACAATGAACGAGAGCGAGAAAATTCTCGGCGTGGAAGGCGGCGGTACGAAGACCGCCTGGGTTTTGTGCGAGCGCGACACCGACGGCTTGCGCGTGATCGATCAAGGCAGACTGCCGGCGTCGAACTTCCGGCTGACGCCGCCCGACAAGCTGCAAGCGATCTTTCGCCAAATGCCTGCGGACATCGCGCGCGCGGGAATTTTTCTGGCTGGATGCGGCCCCCACGATCAGCGCGCGCTGGCTTCGCTTTGCGCGGAGATTTGGCCGCAGGCGAAGATTGTCACGGGAAGCGATCGCGAGTCCGGCCTCGCCGCAGGTCTTGGCCGCGGCGATGGGATTGTCGTCAATGCCGGCACCGGTGCGTCGGTCACTGGCCGGCGCGGGGAGCATATCGAGAAGGCCGGAGGATGGGGCCACATCCTGGGGGACGCGGGCGGCGGCTATTTTCTTTCGGTGCAGGCGCTCCGTCTCATTCTGCGCGAATACGATCTGCACCGAGGCGAAGGCCAGTTTACCGCGGCCATTCTCCGCGCGCTCTCGCTCAACAGTCGCGACGAACTCGTGCGCTGGGCGCAGAACGCCGACAAGATGGAAGTCGCCACGCTCGCTCCGGTGATTTTTGAGGCGGCCACAAACGGCGACGCGAACGTCATGAAGATCATCGAGGACGGCGCGGGCGTCTTGAGCGAGTACACCGAAGCGGTCGCGACGCGTCTGCATTCGCTCGCGCCGAAAGTGATTCTGCTCGGCGGCCTTTTTCAACGCGACTCGGTCTACACTCATGCCTTTCGTCGCAAGCTGAAAAAGAACATGCCCGATGCGCGCTTGGCGATGAGCGAGCAATCGGCCGAGCTGGGCGCAGCCTGGCTGGCGGCCGAGATGGAGGAGCGCGCCGAGGTGAGGATGACCGCGGACGAAAAACAAATCGCCGAGCTTTCCGCGGCGCTGACCGAACAACGCAACCCGCGCTCGGAGTCGCTCGACAAAATGACGGCGCGCCAGTTCGTGGAATTTTTTCTCGAGGAAGAACGCTTCGTCGGCGAGGCGTTGCGCGAACGCATCCCGGAGCTATGCGACGCGATCGAACGCGTGGCGCGCGTCTTGCGGAACGGCGGACGCTTGTTTTATGTCGGCGCGGGAACGAGCGGGCGCCTCGGCGTGCTCGATGCGAGCGAGATTCCACCGACGTTTGGCGCTTCGCCCAAGATGGTGCAGGGCATCATCGCGGGCGGAGTGAACGCGCTCCATCGCAGCGTGGAAGGAGCGGAAGATGAAGGCGGCGGCGGCGCGCTGGCCGTCGAGGAGCGCGGCGTGACCGGCGCGGACATCGTGTGCGGAATCACGGCGAGCGGGCGAACGCCGTTTGTGCTCGGCGCGCTCGCGGCGGCGAAGAAACGCGGCGCCCAGACGATCCTGCTCACGTGCAATCCGGCGCGAGAGCGCGCGGAGACATTCGATCTCGAGATCGATCTCGCCACCGGCCCGGAGATTCTGACGGGATCCACGCGATTGAAGGCCGGCACCGCGACCAAGATCGCGCTCAATATTCTCAGCACGGGCGCGATGGCGGCGCTGGGGAAAATCCAAGGGAACTTGATGGTCGATTTGACGATTTCAAACACGAAGCTGCGCGACCGTGCCGCGCGTTTGCTGGCCGAGCTGGCGCAATGCGATTACGCCCAGGCGGTCGAACGCCTCGAGGCCGCGAATTGGAACCTGCGCGCGGCGCTCGAGAAAATGTAACGGCCTCTAGCGCCGCGCGATGAGCGTCGAAGAATGATGCCGGTGATGTTTCACCACCGCGTGATGCGATCGGCGAGCCCGACGGTCATGACGCGCGATCGATCTCCTCTGCCAATGAACGATCACCGGCTGGACGCTCTTGTTGTCGTCCGTTCGCGCCTGCTCCTGGCGGGTCACCGAAAGATCGTTGAAGTCATCGCCTACCCGATACCGCGCGAAAACATCCGCTGTGACCATCTCCGAACACACATGTCCACCCGAGTCCCGCACAACAAAGTTGAACATGCCGCCGACCTCCGGCCAGAAATCGGGCCGCGGCACCGTGATCGGTAATCGCGACGTCCCGGTCGGGCCGCGGAAAACAAACGAGTAAACGCCTTCTGTCCCGGGAATGCTGGAGTCCGGCAAGACCCGGGAACGTTTTTCGACGATGACGCCCGCGACGGCGGAGCCGGCCACGAGCACGACACTAAGGAGAGAAGCGAAAGGATTGAGACGCATAAGAAGACCGGTTTCGAAACAACTGCCGAGGAGAGCGTTGTAGTGTTTTAGAAATTGGGCCGCCAGCATTTTCTTCGAATTATGCAAAAGCAGCCGCGATGGCCGAAAATCTGGCGAATCAAAAAATGTTTAAGCGCACCGGCGGCTCCGCGCACGAAGCATTAGAAACCAAACCAAAGGAAACCATATGCTCTGGACTATCTTCGTTGTTCTTTTGATTCTCTGGCTTCTCGGCTTCACCGTCGGCCACATCGTCAGCCCGCTGCTCCACCTTCTGCTGGTCGTGGCCGTCGTCGTCCTGATCATTAATTTGATCTCGGGGCGGCGCGTCTAGCCGCAGTTCAAAAAATGAAACCTGCTGGAATCATGGGGATCGTTCTGATCGCGATCGGCATCATCATGCTGGCTTACGGCGGCTATGCGACCTTCACTACGAAGGAAAACGTGGCCAAACTTGGGCCTTTGGAAATCAATAAGCATGAGGAGCATCCGGTTCCAATCGGGCCGATTGTCGGAGGCGTTTTGATCGTCGGCGGAATCGTTCTACTGGTTTCTGGAAATAGAAACAGCTAAGCGATAATCCGCGGTTCGGTCACGGCGTTGCCTTCAGCACCGCGAAGGTCTTGCTGCCTTTGCGATCGAGATAGAGCAGAATGCCTTTGCGCGGATCGGCTTTGTTCAACGCTTCGCGAAATGAGGCCACGTTCGTCACCTTCTTTCCGTCCACTTCCGTGATGACGTCTTCGCGCTGAATGTCCTGCGCGGCGGCCAGGCTGTTGTCGGCCACGTCCGTCACGATCACTCCTTGCGTGACGCTCAGTTTCAGACGCGTGGCGACTTCCTTCGTCAGGTCCTGCACCTGCAATCCGAACTTGTTCGAATCCTCCGGCTTCGTCGGCGCGGGCGGCGTCAGCTCGTTCGAGGCGCGCGAGATGTCGCTCGGCAATTCCCCCGTCATCACCGCGATCTTCATCGTCTGGCCTTTCCGCCAAACCGTCAGTTCGACGGTCTGCCCGATTTTCTTTTTCAAAATCTCGCGCTGGAGCTGCGTGTCGGTCACGACCGGCGCGCCGTCGACTTGGGTGATGACATCGAATGGCCGCAGATCGCTCTTATAGGCTGGCGCGTCCGCCTCGATCGTCCGCACGACCACACCCTTGTCGATTCCCTTAAACAAATCGCGGATCGCCGGATCGTCGCCGAGCGATTCGATCCGGATACCAAGCCAGGGACGCACGATTTTGTGGCCGGCGATGAGCTGGAGCCCGATTTCATTCGTGAGATTGCTCGGGATCGCGAAGCCGAGGCCGCGGTTCAACCCGTTGATGAGCGTGTTCATGCCGACCACTTTCCCGTCGATGTCGCAGAGCGGGCCGCCGCTGTTGCCGGGATTGATCGAGGCGTCGGTCTGCAAATAATCCGAGATCGAGTAGCCGCCGGTCGCGAGCAATTTGCTCCGGCCTTTCCCGCTGATGATGCCGTAGGTGAAAGTGTAATCGAGCTTGAACGGCGCGCCGATCGCGAACGCAAATTGACCCACGCGCACCGCTTCGCTGTCGGCAAACTGCGCGACCGGCAAATTCATCGCCTCGATTTTGATCACCGCGATGTCGGTCTTTTCATCGGTGCCAATGATTTTCGCCTGAAACTCGCGGCCGTCCTTCAACTTTACATCGATGCGGTCGGCGCCCTCCACCACGTGAAAATTCGTGTAGATGAAACCGTCGGCGCGCACGATGAATCCAGAGCCTTCGCTTTGCACGGGCTGAAAGCTGTGCGGATTCCGCCGAGGCGCGTTTTCGTCCTGCGGACCCTGGAAAAAGAGATCTTCGAGGCTGGGATTGTCGCTCGTATCGGTCTTTTTCGTGACCTCGATGATCACGACAGTGGGTGCAACGATTTCGAAAACTTTCGTGAACGCGCTGTTGAGCTGGTGGACGACGTCCTTGCCCGCATCAGCCGCCGCCGCGGGAACGGTGGGCGTCGGGGAGGCTTCGGGTTGGGCCAAAGGCGGCGCGGCGCGTAGCGATAGCGCGGCAACGAGGAGAGCGAAAAACGTAAGGGCGGTGCGCATGGTTTGGAACTTGGACACGAAGTCTACAATAGCTGTTCAATTGGCAACAGGCGAGCGGCGCTGCCTCCCGTAGCATGGGCATCCTGCCTGTGGGGACATCAGGCATCTTGCCTGATGCGAACGCGAGCCAACAGGCGAGACGCCTATCGGCCCCACAGGCAAGATGCCTGTGCTACGGAAGAAACCAACCCCGGCGCACACCTCAAGGTGCCTGCATTGACACGCTTGTTAAGGCCATCAACATTTCGCTTCACAAACAAAAAAATGGTCGCTCTTGCCCCTGGTAAAATGGATGGAAAAGAGTTCGTCTCGCACGCGCCTGGCTATTGGCCGGACGTCCCCGCGGAACTCTGGAACGATTGGAAATGGCAGCTGAAAAACCGGGTGACTTCGCTCGCCCAACTCGAGCAGCACCTCGAGTTATCGAATGAAGAACGCAGCGGCGTTCTGCTCTCGGGCACGAAGCTCGCGCTCGCCATCACGCCCCATTTCTTCAACCTGAGCCCGCGCGATAACCCGGATGACCCAATCCGCCGGCAGATGATCCCGCGGATCGAAGAGACGTGGGCGTCGCCTTACGACATGGTGGACCCGTGCGGTGAAGATTCGCACATGCCGGTGCCCGGCCTCGTCCATCGTTATCCCGATCGCGTTCTGTTTCTCGTCACCGATCGTTGCGCCAGCTACTGCCGCTATTGCACCCGAAGCCGGGTCGTGAGCGGCGTGGGCGAACAGGAACTCCACACCGATTTCGAGGAAGCTTTCCGTTATATCGAGGAGCACACCGAAGTGCGCGACGTGCTTCTCTCCGGCGGCGACGCTCTCATCTTCAGCGACGAAAAACTCGAGCGCATCCTCAGCCGGCTCCGCGCCATTCCGCACATCGAGTTTCTCCGCATCGGTACCCGCGTTCCGATATTCCTGCCGCAACGGATCACGCCGGAGCTTTGCGCCATGCTCCAAAAATATCATCCGCTCTGGATGAGCGTGCACGTCAATCATCCGCGCGAGCTCACCGTGGAAGTGAAACAGGCGCTCGAGCGCCTGGCCAATCACGGCATTCCGCTCGGGAACCAAAGCGTCCTGCTCGCCGGTGTGAACGACGACATCGAGACGATGAAGACGCTCGTGCAAAAGCTCCTCATGTGCCGGGTGCGTCCCTACTACGTTTACCAGTGCGATCTGATCAACGGCTCGTCCCATCTCCGCGCATCCGTCGCGAAAGGGATCGAGATCATTGAAGGATTGCGCGGCCACACGACCGGCTATGGCGTGCCGCAATTTGTGATCGACGCGCCTGGCGGCGGCGGCAAGGTGCCGATCAATCCCGGTTACGTTTTGTATCACGACAACGAGAAGATCGTGATCCGCAACTACGAAGGAAAAATCTTCGAGTATCCCGAGACCGGCGGCGACGAGACCGTGCAATTCGCCCCTCAAAGGGAGTACCATGATGAATACCTTTATTCATGAGGCGACTCTGCTGCGGATGAAACGTGGCATCGCAGCGTGAATGGAGCCGGCGGGAGCCGAGCGACATAGATGGGAAAGCCGTCAGGCCGAACGAGCGGGCGCGAGTGAGTCAATACCACGACGAGTATCTTTATTCGTAGCTAATCGACAACGAAGCCTTCGCGCTCCGCGGCTTTTTTCAGGCGCAGATCTCGGGTGAGGAATCGTGCATCGTGAGGTTCAAAGCGGCTCGCAATCATCGCCGCGCCCAATTGGAAGGCATCGCCCGAGCGCAGGTTGTGCTGCCTCGCCGCACGCGCCGCCGCCCGGCGCAATTGTTCATTCGCTCCCATCTCTGCCCACTCTTCCGACAACTGCTCAAGCAGGCGGTACGATTCAGCTACCTGCGGCATGGCGTTGCCTTGCTGCGCGTGACGAGTGATGGCCGCGACGCATTCGACATAACTTCCCCACCACGTCATCACTCCCGTCTCCTCCGCTATCCGAAGATAGAGTGGGGTGGTGGCCTCCTTAATCACGAGCGGGATTAATGACGAGGCGTCCCAGTAAGTCACCACGGCGCCTCTTCCCGCATCTTAAGCATCGTTTCGACGACGCTCCCCTTGAACTTCGGTCGCGGCCGCGTCCAAAAATCCTTCGGTAATTTGCCTCTGCCACGTTTCAATAAGCCCTGCTTTTCCAATTCGACGAATCGCGCTTCGTCGGCCTCTTCGCTCCCTGCCCGCAGTGGCTCCAGGCGTGCCACCGGAACATTGCGATCCAAAATGAGCACCGATTCGCCGTGCCGCACTTTCTTGATCAGTTTGCTGAGATTATTTTTTGCCTCAGTGATGCTCGCCGTCCTCATCGAGCTACACTGGCTTAATCAATCGAGCTAGTCAAGCCAGTAGTCAACGGAATCGGCCGAACCAAGGGTAGGGAAAGACGTTGCCCGGGCAATCCGTAGCCCAACGCGGGGGATTGACTTCGCGATGCGGACGCACCGCCATTTCAGCGCCGTCGGCTTTGCCGCAACGAGTGCGCAGATAGCGAATCAGTTCTTCGCAGGCTTCCAGTTGCGCGCGCGTCGGCTGGTCGCGGTTGAAATCGCCGACGAGACAAATGCCGAGCCCGATGTTGTTCATGTAGTCGCTATGCACATGGCCGCCTCGGAGCTGGTGCACCCAGCGATCACCGATCTCGATCTGGCCGTTGCGCGATGAGGTGCCGTTGCCGATGACGAAGTGGTAGGCGAGTCCGTTTTTCATCCGCCGAATCCGGCGGTGATAGTAATCGAAGGCGCGCGCGTTTCCCTGCCGCGTGCCGCTGTTGTGGACGATGATAAATTTCCAGCGCGCGCGTTGAACGGGCGCTCGCCGGATCGCGTCGATGGTCGCGCTGGTGAGATACTTGTACGTCGTCTGGCGCGACCATGGCCAGAAACCAGAGCGCGGCGGCGCGGGCGGAGGCGGTTCGAAACCCTGTTCTTTTTCCAGGCCGGATTTTTCAACGGTGATGTCGGCGGGCGGAGCCACTCGTGATTGAGGCGGAGCGGGAGGAGGTCGCGGAGTCGGCGATGGTGCGCGCTCCGGTTCGATCGCAGGTGGTTTGGATTTTTCTACAGGCGTTGGGGATTTCGAAGGTTCAGGTTTTGGAGTCGGCTTGGGTGTTGGGGTCGCTTCTTTCTTCGCGTTTGTTTTCTTCTTTTCAGGCGCCTTCGATTTCGGAGTCGGCGATTCTTCCGGCGCCGGCGTCGGCTTTTTCTTTAGCGCAGGAGTTTTGCTCGGCTCCGGCGATTCCGCCTTTTTTTTCTCGGTCGCTTTTGGTTTCGGTGTCGCTTCCTCGTCTTCTTCGTCGGTTGATTTCTTGGCGGCAGATTTCTCCTTGGGTTTCGGCGAAGGCGATTCATCCGGCTCGGGCGTGGGACTCTTTTTGGCCTTCGGCGTCGGCGTTGGGGTCGCTTTCGGCTTGGGAGTGGAATGTTTCTTCGCTTTGGATTTGCGATCGGCGGGTTTGGGTTTTGCTGTCGGCTCCGGCGTTTCCGATGGAGTGGGCGAAGCGATTGCGCGCATTTCCTCGCGCGCCTTGCTCCGCGCGTCTCGCTTCTTTTTTTCTTCGTCGGTGAGCTGCGCGTGAACGAGCGTGCCGACGATGGCGCTGAGTGCGAGCGCGGTGCCAAGAAAGCGAAAACGGATCACGGGTGGCGAGCGTAACAGAGCCGGGCGGGCCATCAAGCGGGCTGTGGCTCAGCCGCCGGAACCTTCTCCGCGCTCTCGCGATCGCGGCGCAGGATCGCGTTCAGTTTTCCGCCCAGGAGCAACAGCAAACAGCTCAAATACATCCAGGTCAGCAGCACGATGATCGACGCGAGCGCGAGATAGGTCGCGTTGTAGCGATCGTATTTCGCGACATAAACCTGGAAGAGTTTCGTGAGCACGACCCACCCAATGGCAAAGAAAATCGCGCCCGGCAACGCCTGCCGCATGGTGAGATAATTTTCCGGCGTCAAAAGGTAAAGCGCGAGAGCGAGACCCACCATGGCGAGCGCGGTCAGCGGCAGATTCAAATACGTCACCCACGCCTGAAGCGGAATCGATAATTGGAAATTGACCTCAGCGACGCCGGCGAGCGTTTCGCCGAAGACCATGGCGTTGAAACAAACGAGGATGGTAAGCCCCAGCCAGAAGAGGAGGAAAAACGAGATGATATATTTCGACCACCAATTGCGGGTTTCCAGGACACCGTGCGTTCGGCTCAGCCCCTTCGAGATAGTGGAAATGAAAACCATTCCCATCCAGATGCCGAACACGATCCCGACGTTGGCGAGCAAACCGCTCGAGCCGGTCACGACCACGCTGGCCGCGGCGGCGTCGAGGATCTCGTGCACTTTCGGATCGGCCGGCATGAAGCTTTTCAAAATGCCCAGCATCTGGTGCAGCTTCGCCGGGTCGGTGCCGAAGAGCCCGAGCAAATGCCAGAGAAAGAGCAGACCCGGCGCGAGCGCGATGAGGGATTGATACGCCATCTGCGCGGCCAGACCGGTCGTATCGTCCATGAGCGTTTCCCAAACGAGACGGCGGACAATTCTGCCGGCGAACCTGAGATATTTCATCTGCGCGCAAGTTTACTTTGCCGAAGGCAAATATCCATTAAACTCTCCCGCAACCTTCGCCCGAGCCCGTTGGCCTAACGAGTCTTGAAAAAAATTCTCATCCTGACCGCCCGATTTGGCGAGGGACATAATAGCGCCGCCCGCGGCATCCGCGACGGCTTGCGCAAAATCTCGCCCGACGGCGCGCACGTCGAGCTCCACGATCTTTTCGCCGAAACCTATGGCTTCGGGAACGATTGGGCGCGCGTCCTCTACATGGGGATGATCAATCGCCTGCCGCGCGTCTGGGGCGTCATTTACCGCTGGCTCGATCGCCAGGAAAAGTTCGCCGGCGATTTCCGCGTCTTCTTTTCCTTGAAAAATTATCTGCGCCGCATGCTCGCGCGCCTCCAGCCGGACGTGATCGTGTCGGTCTACCCTGCGTATCCGCACATGCTCGATGAATTGCTCGGCTGGGAAGGTTCGCCTCAGCACAAACGCGTCGTCGTCATCACCGATTCCATCAGCGTGAACGCGATCTGGTATCGGTGCAGCGCCGATTATTTCCTGCTGCCGAACGAGGAGAGCGCGCAGGTCCTCCGCGATGCCGGCATTCCGCCGGAGAAGATCAAGACGTTCGGCTTTCCGGTCAGCACAGTCTTCGCGCAGCCGGGCGAAATACGTTTGCCTCCCTCGGATCAAACCGGACGGCGCGTGCTCTACATTATTAACGCGAACACGTCTGCCGCACCGGAGCTGGTCCGTCGCCTCGCCGCGTTGCCGGAAATTCAATTGACCGTGACCGTGGGTCGCAATGCCGGATTGAAAGTTTCCGTCGACAAAATTCGCGACGCGGTGACGCAACAATTCGAAACGGTGGATTGGAGCGACGAGCTGCCGCGGTTGCTCCGCGCCAATCATCTCGTCATCAGCAAGGCCGGCGGCGCGACCGTGCAGGAAGCGATGTCGGCCGCGTGCCCGATGATCGTCAATCACGTCATCCCCGGACAAGAGGAAGGCAACGCACGGTTCATCGTGAAAACGAAATCGGGCACTATCGCGCGGACGCACGACGAAGTGATCGCCGCGGTCCAGGAAGTTTTCGCGAACGATGCCGCGCAGTGGCGCGAGTGGTCGACGAACATCAGCCAGCTCGGTCGACCGACGGCATCGCTCGAGATCGCAAAATTCTTGCTTTCGATCTGATGCACCGTTTCGGCTCGACAGAGTCTCGCTCTGCGGAGCCTTCGCGTTCAACTCTTTCGGTAAATTTCTTCTCCAGCGACGAACGTCCGCAGGACATCCAACTCAGGCGAGAGCACGACGAAATCCGCGTCGCAGCCAATCTCGATCGCGCCTTTCGTTTTCGCTCCAAGCGCATGCGCCGGGTTCGTGCTCGCCATCGCCACCGCTTCGTGCAACGGAATTTTCACGGTCTTCACCAGCACGCGCACAAGGTCGATCATCCGCGAGGCACTGCCCGCCAGCGCCGAACGATCGGCCAGCAGACAAACACCTCCGCTCACGACACAATCGAGACCCGCCAGCGAGAATCGGGCGCCCTCGGGAAGGCCCGCGCCGGCAGTCGCATCCGTCACGAGACAAATCCCGCGCGGACCTTTCGCTCGATACAGCACTTTCATCAACGTGGTCGAGACGTGATGACCGTCCGCGATCAACTCGCACATAATCTCGGGCTCGCTCAAGGCGAACTCGAGCAGCCCGCCTTCGCGATAGACGCCCTCGCGTCGCGCGGAGGACATCGCGTTAAACGTGTGCGTGACGTGACGCATCCCGCTTTCAAATCCCGCGCGGGCTTCTTCGTCGGACGCATCGCTGTGGCCGCCGCTCGCGATGATTTCCCGCTCGCGTAAGCGATGGATGAGATCGAGCGCCCCGGGCAATTCCGGCGCGAGCGTTACGACTTTGATTACGTCCGCGTAGGCCATTAATTCCGCGACGGAATCCAGCTCAGGATCGCGAATAAACTCAGCGCGTTGGGCGCCGGCTCGCGAGCGTGAGATGAAAGGCCCTTCGACGTGCACGCCCGCGATTTGTCTGATGCTGCCGGCCAACGCGCGGACGGCTCGTAACACTTTCACGATTTCCGCGATCGGCGCAGTTACCGTTGTCAGTAAAAGCGATGTCGTGCCACCGCTTGCATGATAGTCGCAGATCGTTCGAAACGCTTCCAGCGACGCCTCCATCGTATCGCGGCCCAGAGCGCCGTGGATGTGCAGATCGATGAATCCCGGCGCGAGATAATTTCCCGTGAGATCGATTGCCGCCCCATCCGTTCGCTCGCAGATCTCCACGATTTTTCCCTCGGCGACGATAACCTCCAGCCCCTCGCAGATTCCTTCCGGCAGAACAAGGCGTGCGTTTGAGAAAATCATAGGTGGATCGAGCGCTCCGTCGCTCGATGCTAAAATAATGGCGGCGCAGCCGCACCGAATAAACATCGCGCGACGGAGCGCGCGATCCACCTTCGGCTAATGTCTAAGCCGTAACAAACGCCCCGGCCGCGTCGCGATCTCCTCAGGGAAACCGAGAGCGCGTTTGAATTGCCAGTCGCGTTCGAGCGAATTGCGAATGCTCTGGCAGCGGTGAAAAGTGGCGCGGTCGATCCAGCCTTGCAGCCACATTCGATGTCCGAACACTGGCACGGGAAAATCGCTCCCATGCAAAATGCGAGGAAGAATTTCTTCGCGCAGACAGTCGCGCAGATGCCCGCAACGATTGAGCGAAACCATCGCGCTAATGTCGCCGTAGAGATTAGGAAATTCGCGCAGCATCGCCACCCAGGCCTCGAAGTGATCGCGATCGAAAGCGCCGCTCTTGGTGGCGCAATGCGCCGCGATCACTGTCACGCCGCATTCGAGCGGAAACCGGAGCAAGCGCGGATCGGCCAGGGCCGCGTTGATCACCGGCACGGTGTGTTCGCCGCCGGTGTGCGCGAGCAAGGGAAGCCGCGCCTCCGCCATTCGCTTCCAGAACGCCTCGTAGCGCCGATCGCTAAAATCGATGTTCTGGCAATTCGGCAGGCATTTCATCAAGACCGCGCCGCCCTCCAGACAGCGTTCCAGTTCGTCCAGCGCGTCCGGCCGCGCGGGGTGAATCGAAACGCCGGGAAGAAATTCTGGAAAGCGTTTCGCCAGCCGGAGCACGACGTCGTTCGGCACGAACATGGAACCGAGATCTTCTCTCGGCGTCCCGTCCGGATCATGAACACGCTCGTGCGCGAGCAGGACGACCGCGTCCATCGAAGATTCGCGGACGAGTTTTCCGAGATGCTCGGCGTAGATGGTTTCGAGGTCGCCTTCGAGCGCGGTCGCCGGCACGCCGAGCTGGCGCAACATGAAACCGGCCAGCCAGCGATGCCAGCCTTTCAAGCGCAGCCAGCCGCCGGAGCCGGCGACGCCGTTCCCCACCATGTGGACATGCATGTCGATTCGTGGGGCGCTGCGTTGATCGGGCGGGGCCTCGTTCATCTACGGGGAAGCGTTGCGTTTGCGAGGCGCTGAGTCCATCATCTTTGCTGCGATGAAATTTGATCACGACGTCGTGATTATCGGCGGCGCATTTTCCGGCGCGGCCACGGCTTTGATGCTGAAACGCATGCATCCGGCCGCGCGCGTCCTGATCATCGAAAAAGCGGCGGAGTTCGATCGCAAAGTCGGCGAATCGACGACTGAGCTGAGCAGTTGTTACATGACGCGCCTGCTCGGCCTGACGAATTATCTTGGCCATCATCATCTCGCGAAACAAGGGCTGCGCATGTGGTTCGCGACTCGCGCCGACCAACCATTCGACGATTGCGTGGAGCTGGGCGCGCGCTATCAGGCGCGGCTGCCGACTTTTCAAGTGGACCGGAGCACGCTGGATTCGCATCTGCTCGATCTCGCCGTGGCAGCCGGCTGCGATTTGCGGCGGCCCGCGAAGGTCACGCGCTTCGAGTTAAACGGACGAGAAGGCCAATCCATTTCCGTCGGCACGGAAGGCGGCGAGGAGACTTTCCGCGCCCGCTGGCTCGTGGACGCGAGCGGGCGTGCCTCAGTGATCGCGAGAAAACTTGGGCACTTCAAACCGAATACCGAACACCCGATCAACGCCGTCTGGGCGCGATTCACCGACGTAAAAGATTGGGACAGCTACGAGTGGCGGGAGAAATTTCGCGATTACGCGAACGCCTGTCGCACGAGCCGCAACTGGGCCACGAACCATCTCATGGGACACGGCTGGTGGTGCTGGATCATTCCACTGCACGGCGGCGATGTCAGCGCCGGGATCGTTTATGATTCGCGCATTTTCAAATTGCCCGACGGACCGAACCTCGGCGAACGCTTGCGCGCGCATCTTCTGTCGCACCCAGTCGGCGCGGAAATTTTCGGCGCCGCGCAAATTATCGAAGGCGATGTCCACGCCTATTCCGCGCTTCCCTATTCGAGCGGAAAAGTCTGCGACGACGGCTGGGCAACAGTGGGCGACGCGGCTGGCTTCATCGATCCGCTCTACAGTCCGGGACTCGACTTTTGTTCCTACACCAGCTACTACGTCGCGGATTTGCTCGCGCGAAGTCTGGCCGGCGAAGAGGTGGCGGAGTCTCTCACGTATTACAACGAGCAATATCCAATCACGTACCGGCTTTGGTTCGAGACCTTGTACAAGGACAAATATTATTACATGGGCGACGCCGAGCTGATGTCGGCCGCGTTGCTCCTCGATGTCGGGATGTACTTCATCGGCCTGGTCATTCCGGTTTATCGCGATCCCGAGAAGGAATTTCTGCGGTTTCCCTTCGAGGGCGCGGCGGGACGAGTCGTTGGCGGCCTGATGAAGTTTTACAATCGAAGACTGGTCGCGCTCGCGCAACGGCGGTTGGCCACCGGGTGCTACGGAAAACGGAACGCCGGCTGGCGCGAACTTTACGATGGTTTCGTGCCGGATGGACGTGTGTGGAAATTGATCCGGAAAGGGTTGTTCCGGTGGTGGAGAGCGGAGCTCACGAATCTGCGCCTCATTCTTACTCCCGGCGCAAAACGTCATGTGGCGGCGAGTTCCGACGCGACGCCAGAAACCGCTGTAGCCGCGCCTCTGTGAGGCGCGTGAGAGTGCGGCTAAGAATGCGAGCGAGCGTCGCTCACAGAGCGGCGACTACAGGAAGACATGAATAGCTCGCGCACCTGGCTCCGTCGTTTCGCCGTGCGCGGAGTTTTTTGGAGAGAATATCTCGACTGGGCGATCATCAACCTGCCTTTCTATTTCTATCCGATTCCTCTCATCTTCTGGACCTTCTTCTTTTTCTTTTTCGCGGCGCCGGCCAGGCGCGCGATCGTGACCAATCTCTCCGTCATCCTGCCGGGTTCCTCCCGCGCCATGAATCATCTGCGCGCGTTTCGCACGCTCTACAATTTCGCGTGGACCATCTCCGAGGCCGCGATCTACAAGTTCACCCGGGAAGAGTTCGCCTATCAGATCATCGGTGCCCCGTGGCTCGATCAACTCGCAACCGCGCAAGGCGCCATCGTCTTGACGGCGCACATGGGAAATTACGACCTGGGCGCGGCCTTGTTCGCCCAGAAATTCAATCGCGAAATCCGCATGGTTCGCGCGCCCGAGCCCGATCGGCAGACTGCGGAACACCTTAGCTCATCGCTCGAACAAACCGGCGAAGGCGCGGTCAAGGTCGACTACAACACAGCGGGCGCGTTGCTCTCCTTCGATTTACTCAACGCCATCCGGCGCGGCGAAATCGTCTCGATCCAGGGCGATCGCGCCGAGGGCGACGTGGGCCAAATCGACGGCCGGCTTTTCGGAAAAAAGGTGCGGCTGCCGAATGGCCCCTTCGTTCTGGCGCTGGCCGCGCAGGTGCCGATCTATCCGCTTTTCATCGCGCGCTCGGGCTATCGCAGCTACGAGGTCATTGTGCGCGAACCGATTGTCGTTGTTCGGAGCGGCCAGTCGCGGGAAGACGATATCGCCGAAGCGGTCGCAAATTGGTGCGCGATCCTGGAACAATTGCTCGCGGAACGTTGGGATCAATGGTTCGCCTTCACTCCTCTGGTCTTGTCGGATGAAACACAGCACTAAGAGAGTTTCTCAGTTTTACTTTTCGCTTCCGCGCCTCGTCGCGAAAGTTTGCGGCGGCAACGCCAGGCGCGCGGAAACCAACGCCATGGAAGCCTGGGCCGGCGGTCTCATCTTTTACCTGATCAGTTACGTTTTTTTCGCAACGCGATTCATTCCACCCGGGTTCGCGCACTGGCAGACAGTTCTGTTACTCATCGCTCTGGCGTTCTTTGTGTGGCTCTTTTGGCTGCTCCTTCTCTATATCAATTCAATCATCATAAAATTGCTGCAGCCTTGCGGACTTTTTCGAACACTCCCATCCCGTCGCGCGCAGAGCATCTTGTTGGGAATTTCCACGACCGCCATGGCGGGCGCGCTTCTCATGCGCGGCCCGTGGATCCGTGGGATCGGTCTGTTTTGGTTGTTGGCGGTCGCGGTGAACCTGGCGTCCGCCTTCGTCCTGGCTTTGAGCAATGAAAAATAATTGGCGTTGGGCGCGGCGCGCGCTCCTCGGGTTCGCTTTCGTCGCTCCGTTCCTCGCGCTCTATCTCAGCCGCACTAATCTCGCGCTCGCGCTCGCGCCGATCTTCGTCTCTCACATGCTTCTTCTTTACGCGACACTCGTCGCCAATTGTCAGTGGTGGGGACCGGTGGTGCGATCTTTCGAAACCAAAGACGCGGAGGTGTGGCTTACGATTGATGACGGGCCCTCCCCCAGCCACACGCCGAAAATTCTCGACCTTCTCGAGCGCTTCAACGCGCGCGCCACTTTCTTTCTGGTCGGCGTCAACGCGGAGAGTTACCCGCACCTCGTCACCGAAATTCTGACGCGCGGCCACGAGATCGCGAATCACACTTACACTCATCCCAGCGGGAGTTTTTGGTGCGCGGGCCCGCGGCGGATCGCGGCGGAAATCGATCTCTGCGCGGAATTGCTCCGCAGCGCGCCCGATCGGCCGGAGCGTTTCTTTCGCGCGCCGGCAGGCTTGAAGAATCTGTTCGTGCATCCGGAACTCTCGCGGCGTGGCCTGGCCCTGATTGGCTGGACGATGCGCGGACTCGACACGGTCCGGCGCGATCCGGAGTTGGTGGCTGAAAAAATTCTACACAGCGTCCGCGCGGGTGCGATCATTCTTCTTCATGAAGGACACCGCGTGGAAAAGGATCCGGAATTCAATCCGCGCTGTCTGGAGCTGACCCTGGCCGGCCTGGCCGAGCGCGGCTATGCGTGCGTCATTCCGCAGCCGGAACAGTTAAGCGCGCGCGCGGCCGGAAAATGAAGATGTGATTGTTGAAGGGTGACGCGCCCCAGAGCGGACGGATTTCGCGGGCGAATTCGCTTTCGCTGAAAACATCGTTGATCTGTGCGCGCGTGGGGAAATGAAGCGGCGTGTTCAAGTTCCAGGAAACGGCCTGGGCAAATTTCTCCGCGAGCCAGGTCATCCAAAAACGGAGACTGCCGTCGCGCGGGCAATCGCGAATGATTAATACCCCTCCGGGCGCGATCGATTCTTTGAGCCGTACTAACAACGAAGTCTGCTCCGTTAGCGGCAAATAATGGAGCACATCGAAGAGCACGACGTTGCCGTGAAACTCCGCGATCGGTTCCTGGACATCCTGCTCGTGAAAACTGACGTCGTGATAGCGACTGGCCGCGGCGTCATTAGCGTGCCGGATTTTTCGCGCATCGACATCGAGACCGATGATTGATTGGGTGCAGCCGCGTTCGCGCAGATAAAACGCGAGCAAACCGACGCCGCAACCGACATCGAGGATTGGTTCGTCAGAGTCATGAAGAAGTTCGCAGGCCGCCGGAAAAATCGGGTCGCGGCGCAGTTTGCTCTTCACATAGGAACGCAGCCACCCTCGCGGAAATCTCGCGGCCACGCGCGCACACGCCGGCTCGTGGGCAGTCGTTTCGTCTCGCGGGTTTTCCATTTGCTTCGAATTATCGCACTGCCAGACTGATTCATGCGCGACTTCTTCTCCGGCTACGAGGTCGGAGATTTTTTCGATGAAATGTTCGCGGCGCCGGGCGTGGTGCGGCCCCATTACAGCAAATTATTCGCGCGCTTCAAGGAAATGGAGCGGGACGAATTCGAGCGCAAACGCGAGCTGGCGGCGTCCACGTTTCTCAGCCAGGGCGTCACCTTCACGGTCTACAACGACGACCAGGGAACCGAGCGCATCTTTCCCTTCGATCTCGTCCCGCGGATCATTCCGGCGGAAGAATGGGAGCTGATCGAGCGCGGACTCGTGCAGCGAATCACGGCGCTGAATTTGTTTCTGCACGACATCTATCACACCCAAAATATTCTGCGCGACGGCATCATTCCCAAACAAATCGTCTGGGAGGCGGCGCATTTCCGGCCCGAGTTCATGCACTTCGATGTGCCGCGCAATATCTACATCCACATCTGCGGCACCGATCTCATCCGCGACGAAAAGGGCGCTTACCTGGTCCTGGAAGACAACGCGCGCTGTCCCTCGGGCGTCTCCTATGTCATCGAGAACCGGCAGACGATGAAGCGGACGTTCCCGAGTTTGCTCGCGCAATATCGCGTCCGGCCCGTCGAGGATTACAGCCAGGAACTGTTGAACGTGTTGCGCTACATCGCG
Source organism: Spartobacteria bacterium (assembly GCA_003167555.1). Taxonomy (GTDB): domain Bacteria; phylum Verrucomicrobiota; class Verrucomicrobiia; order Chthoniobacterales; family UBA10450; genus AV80. The sequence goes on along the minus strand of PMSN01000011.1, from coordinate 303,422 downwards.
CCGGGCGGGAAATCCGAGCCGACCGTCGTCCTCCTCACGCCGGGCGTTTATAACTCGGCCTACTTCGAGCACTCGTTTCTCGCGCGCTCGATGGGAATCGAGATCGTCGAAGGACGCGACCTCGTCGCGCAAGGCGGGAAAGTTTTCATGCGCACCACCATGGGGCTCAAGCCGGTCGATGTGATCTATCGCCGGATCAACGACGACTTTCTCGATCCGCTGGTTTTTCGAAAGGATTCCGGCCTGGGCGTGCCTGGTTTGGTGGAAGCGTACCGCGACGGAAATGTGAGCCTGGCGAATTCCATCGGCACCGGCATCGCGGACGACAAGGCCGTCTATCACTTTGTCCCAAAGATGATTCGTTATTATCTGAGCGAGGATCCGATCCTGCCGAATGTCCCGACTTACCTCGCGGCCGTAAAAGAAGACCTCGCCTACATCCTGGAACACATCCCGGAACTTGTGATCAAAGCAGTAAACGAGAGCGGCGGTTACGGAATGCTCATCGGTCCCCAGGCGACGAAAGCAGAATGCGAACGTTTCCGGGAAAAGGTGCGCAAGCATCCGCGCAACTACATCGCGCAACCCGTCGTCCCTCTTTCGCGCGCGCCGGCTTTCTGCGACGAAACCATGCAAGGCCGCCACGTTGACCTGCGCCCATTTGTTTTGTTCGGAGAGAAGGTCACGATTGTGCCGGGCGGATTGACGCGCGTCGCGTTGCGGGCCGGCTCCCTCGTCGTCAATTCCTCCCAAGGCGGTGGAAGCAAGGACACCTGGATCCTCGAGGAAGATGAAAACGCCGCGTAACGGAAGGTCATGCTAAGCCGCGTCGCCGATTCGCTCTATTGGATGAGCCGCTACATCGAGCGGGCCGAGAACAACGCCCGGATCGCGGGCGTGAATCTCCAGTTGCTCCTCGACCTAACCAATCCAGCCGAGGCCAATCCGAAACACCAATGGGATCCAATCATCAGTTCGCTCGAGGAAAACGAACTTTTTGCCTCGCTCTACGACAGCCCCGACGGCAAGACGGTGATCGACTTCGTCAGCCTCCAGAAAAAGAATCCAAACTCCATCTTTTCCTGTCTCAGCCATGCGCGCGAAAACGCGCGAACTACGCGGGAACAAATCTCCAGCGAAATGTGGGAGCAGATCAATCGTCTTTATCTCTTCGTGAAAAGCGACGCGGCGAAGAAGCTTGTGCGGACCAGCCCGTACGAATTTTTCAAGCGCATCATCACTGGCTCGCACCTTTTCCAAGGCATCACGGACGCGACGATGACGCACGGGGAAGGCTGGGATTTTATCCGGATCGGAAAACTGCTCGAGCGGGCGGATTGCACGTCGCGCATCCTGGACGTTAAATATCACATCATCCTTCCCTCGGGAGAAAAAGTGGGCGGGAACGTGGACACGATCCAGTGGATGTCGGTCCTGCGATCATGCAGCGCGCTCGAAGCGTACCGAAAAGTTTATGTGGACCAGGTTGCCCCGTGGAAGGTCGCGGAATTCATCATCACGCACTCCGCGTTTCCGCGCTCGATTCGGTTCAGCGTCGATTACTTCGATGCGGCCCTGCACCACATCTCGGGTTCGAGCGAGAGCAAATACGCGAATGAAGCGGAACGATTATCCGGGCGGCTCCGCTCCGATCTCGATTACGTCACGATCGGCGACATTTTTAAGTTCGGTCTGCACGAATATCTCGAGCAAATCCAGGAAAGGCTCGTCGAGATCAGCGACGCGATGCACTCGAGCTATTGTGCGGAGACCACGCTGGACAACGTTGCTACGGGTTGAGCAAGGTCAGATACCAGCGCAGCAGGGCGGCGCCGCAGAACATCCAGACCAGCGCGCCGAACGCGAGATAAGGTCCGAAGGGGAGCTTGGCGGACCAGACGCGCCGGCCAACGAGCAACGTCGCGAGACCCACGAGCGAGCCGAGGAGCGAACCGGCAAAGATGCTGAACAAGACGGCGCGCCAGCCGAGGAACGCGCCGATGGCCGCGAGGAATTTCAGGTCGCCGCGCCCCATCGCTTCACGGGGAATTTCCAGTTCGCGTACCACGCCGGAGATTTGCTCCAGCGTGTCGAGAGCGATTTCTTCGCCGTGGAGCGCGACGCGATTGTAATGAAATCGCAGCGTCGTCTTGCCGACGTTGCGCGTTTCGATCGTCGCGTCATCGCAATGGAGAATGAGCAGATCGCTCGCGCGCGAAAAATGTTCGCTCCACAATCCCTTCTCTTCGCCCACGACGAAATCCGCGTCGTCGCCCTGGCGCGTCCACTGAAACGCGGTCGGCGCGTCGAGCCGGATTTTCTTTTTTCCGAAAGCTTTCTTGCCCGCTTCGAGAACGACCCAAAGGACAACGTATCCGAGCAGCGCGGACAGCGCCGATGTTAAGAGCGCCGTCCATCGCCCGTCCGTGGACATGAGCGCGGGAACAACAAAGCTCGCGACAACGCCGGCAACCGTTCCGCCGATCGTGATTTCATCCGGGATAATGAAATGCTCGAAGTCGATGAACGTGCCGGCGATGAGGAGCGAAACAAAAACCCAGTAGGCGAGCGCGACCTGCCAGGGAAACTGACGCCAGACGGCGAGGAAAAGCAGAGCGGTGAGCAGTTCGACCGCGAAATAGCGGAAGGCGATTCGGCTGCCGCAATTCGCGCAGCGCCCACGCAAAAATAGCCAGCTGATGAGAGGGATATTCTGGTGCCACGGGATTTGTTTCTTGCACGACGGGCAGAAAGATCGGCGCGGCTCGTTCACCGAAAGATCGCGCGGCAATCGATAAATGCAGACGTTCAGAAAAGAGCCCACCGCCGCGCCGAAAATGAAGGCAAACGCTCCGAAGAGAAATTGGTAAACCGCGAGAGGATTCGCCATGACCTAGCGGCCCGCGGCTTTCAACGCTTTGCGTTGCATGAACCAGGCGATCCAGATGCAGCTCTCGTAAAGCAGGCACATCGGCATCGCCATCGCGATCATCGTCAGCGCGTCGGGCGTCGGCGTGATGATCGTGGCCATCAGGAAAATCAAAACGACGGCGTAAGGCCGCGTGCGCGCCATGAACGCGTAAGTGACGAGGCCGAAACGCACGAGTGCCAGCACCACCACCGGCAACTCGAAAGCCAGGCCGAACCCGATCGTGAAGCGCGTCACGAAGGAATAATATTCCTGCACCGTCCACGCGGCGGTCCAGCCGAGCGATTGAGTGTCTTTGAAGAAAAACAGAATCGTTCTCGGAAGGAGCCAGTAATAACAGGTCAGCACGCCGGTGAGAAACAAACCGAAGCTCACAATGATGGCCGGGAAAAGATAGCGTTTCTCCATCGCGGTCAGGGCCGGCAGCACAAACTCGGCGATGAAGTAGAGGAGGATCGGAAACGAAATGACGATGCCGGCATAGAAGGAGAGCCGGAACGAGATGGTGAACGAATCGGTCACGCCCATGGCGCGGAGCGCGCCGATCTTCGGATCGATGTCGTGCAGCGGCTGCTGCATGATTTGCACGAGCGTCGTGCGAAAGGCGAAGCAGAGCACCATCGCCACGAGGAGCGTCATCGCCATCTTCACGATCGTCCAGCGCAGGTCCTCGAGATGTTCGAGAAACGGCTTCGAGGTTTCGCTTTCCGGCAGGTCGCGGAACTTGAAGAAATTGCCTAGCGCCATGGAGCCAAAATCTATTGCGCGGCGAACGAGAGAAGGCCGCGGGCGAGTAAGCGCGCACAAAGCCCGAGTGTGTTCGCATCGCGGATCTCGTTGCGGTCGATCATGGCCCGCAATTCCGCCGCCGTGAACGCCTGGCAATCAAGAATTGATTCCGACTCGTCGGGCGCGTGGCCCTCCGCGCTCAGGCGGACTGGGCGCGCGAGGAAAAAATATCCGCGCTCATCCGTGAACCCGGGCGAAGTAAAATAATCTCCCAGCGCGATCAGCTCCCCGCGCTCGTCCAGCTCGTAGCCGGTTTCTTCCCGCAACTCGCGCAAAGCGACGGCTTCGATGGCGCTGCTTTCCAGCTCCGTGGTCTCATCGATCTGCCCCGCGGGTACTTCCCAAATCGCGGCCCGGATCGGGAGTCGTTCCTGCCGGATCAAGATGAATTTCCCTTCCGCTGTCATGGCGCCAATCACCACCGCCCGTTTCCGGTGCACCACCGTCCACGGACGCGCTACGGGCCGGGCGGGAGTGCGGATTTTCTCGGTCGCAACGGCGAGATGATCGTTTCGGAAATGCGTTTCGCTCGAGACGGTTTCCCATCCGTCACTCTCCGAAATCGCGTGGCTGCTAGTCACGCCGGAAGATTATGAGGAGAGTCCGGAAAAGCGAATGCTTCTGTAACAAGGAGCGGCGATCTCCGAATCGCCGAATTTTCTTAGACGGGCGGTTTGGAAACCGCCGCTCCTTGGCTTGGCCGCTACAGAAGAGATTCCCAGCGGGCGATTTGGGCGGCGACATTCTGCGGAGCAGGCGCGCCGAGCGCCGTCCGCTTCGCCATCGAACTGCGCAAATCGAAAACCGCCAGCACGTCGTCCTCAAAAAGGCGCGAGACTTCCTGCATTTCCAATAACGAAACGTTGTTCAGCGCGTGACCCGCTTTAATCGCGCGCGCGACGAGCCGTCCGGTCGTTTCGTGCGCCTCGCGGAAAGGCATCCCTTTTTTCACCAGATATTCGGCCAGATCGGTCGCGAGCAAGTTGGGATCGCTCGCGGCCGTTTCCATTTTCGCCGAGTTCACTTTCACTTCCGGCAACATCGCGGCGAAAATCCCGAGCGCATCCTTGACGGTGTCCACCGAATCGAAGAGCGGCCGCTTGTCTTCCTGGAGATCGCGATTGTACGAGGCCGGCAATCCTTTCATCGTCGTGAGCAGAGCGATGAGGTTGCCGTAGAGCCGCCCGGTTTTGCCCCGGGTCAGCTCGGCCATGTCCGGATTTTTCTTCTGCGGCATCAAGCTCGAGCCCGTGGCGAAGTCATCGCTAAAGGTGATGAACCCAAACTCGGCCGTGCTCCACAAAATGAGATCTTCGCTGAAGCGCGACAGATGCATGCCGATGAGCGCCAGATCGAACAGGAACTCGCAAACAAAATCGCGATCGCCCACAGCATCGAGGCTGTTCTGGCTGAGCTTCGAGAAGCCAAGCTGCCGCGCGATCAACTCGCGGTCGAGCACGATGGTCGAGCCGGCGAGAGCGCCGGCGCCCAATGGCAAAATATCCGCCCGTTCCGCGCAAGCGAAGACGCGGCTGTAATCGCGCTCGAGCGCCTCGATGTGCGCGAGAAAATAATGCCCGAGCGAGACTGGCTGCGCCCGCTGGAGATGCGTGTAACCCGGCATGAGCACGTTCTGGTGTTGCTCCGCCAGACTGAGCACCACGCGCTGTAACGCGCGCAAACGCGCGCAGACTTCCGCAGCTTCCGCTTTCACATACAAGCGCAGATCGAGCGCGACCTGGTCGTTGCGGCTCCGGGCCGTGTGCAGCTTCGCGCCCGCGACGCCAATCCGTTTCGTCAGGACCGCCTCGATGTTCATGTGCACGTCCTCGAGCGAGCGCTCCCAGCGAAATTCCCCGGCCGCGATTTCCGCTTCGATCACGGTCAGGCCCGCTTTGATTTGTTCGTGCTCGTCCTTTGTCAGAATCCCCGCCGCGGCGAGCGCGGCCGCGTGCGCGAGCGATCCCTTGATGTCCTGCGAGTAAAGCCGCCAATCGATTGAGACGGATTCGCTGTAGAGCTGGGCCGTCTCGCTGGCTGGTTTTTCGAATCTTCCTTGTCGCATTTTCCTTTGGGAACGGAATCCGCAGTTGCAACCGCGGATTACGCGGATCCCACGGATAAGAAAGTTATCGGTATGAAAAAACTGGGCGCAACCAAATCGGTCAGCCGGCTACACCCTACACTGGGCTCTGCATCTTTTTTCATCCGGGTTATCCGCGTAATCCGCGGTTCAATCAGTATCTAGCTTACTTTGTTGTCGTGTCACTGTCACCGACACGAACTCTACGTCCGGCAAAATAAATTTGCGCAGCTCAATCGTGATCCGTCGGATTTCAAAAACTTCGAGCAAATGCTTCGCGAGCGCATCGGCCAGAGTCTCGATCAAGCGATCGCGCCGGTCCCGCACGAATTTTTTCGTTTCCGCGCAGACAGCGGCGTAGTTGACCGTCCGCGTGATGTCGTCGTTTAAGTCAGCCCCATCCCGCCTGGGCCAAAGGGTGAGACTGATCGTCAAGCGCTGCGGGTTTTCTCGTTCTTTGTCGGGAACGCCGATGCACGCCATCAGTTCGAGCTGATTGATGTGAATGCGGGAATCCAGCGCGTCGCTCATGGCGGAACCTCACTGCTTCGGCGCGAGAGACGCAACAATCTTTTCGAAGCGGCGGTCGCCACGGAGTGGATCCCACAAGGGATGCAGGCGCAAGTGTCCGTAACTGAGCAGACCAGGGAGACGGCTGGCGATTTCCAGTTCATCGAGCGCGAGTTTCTTCTCGCCCGTCCACGCATAAATGACGGCCAGATATTGAATCGCGAGGGCGCCGTTGATCGAGTCTTTCGTCACCGGCAGCAACTCGACAGCGCGCCGGCCTTCTTGAATGGCTTCCTCTTTGCGCCCCAGGGCCGCATCGATTACACCGAGGGCGCATAAGCCTTCGGCGTAAGCCGGTTGATTGCGCACGATCTTTTCCAACTCATTCCTGGCCGAGATGAAAGCCGCGCGCGCGGCATTGGCGTCACCTCGCACTCGAGCCACCTGGCCTTCGCACCAGGCATGCGGGAAGGCGATCCGTTGATCGCGGCATCCATCGGGACTCATCGCGGCCAAGGCGCGGTCAGCCTGCGCAGAGTCGCGTTCACAGAGCGCGAGGAGAAGCCATGCGTCGGCGAGTTCGCCAGCCGCATCCGGCTTCGCCGCGATAACTTCCTGAATGGTATCGTGCAACCGTTTCGGTGCAGCGCGCCACGCGAGTTCCATCTCCCCTAGTTGGACTCGGGTGGTGAAGCTTTTTGGATTAAGTGCCAAGGCTCGCTCGAGGGCGGAAGACATGTCCGCATAACGGCGGAGGTCCTCATAGAGAAAGGCCACCTGTTCCAGGATATGGAAGTTTTGCGGGTCGACCTCGAGCGCGCGTTCGAACTGGTGCGCGGCTTCCTCCCAGCGACCCTGCCGCCGGGCAATGAAGGCGCCTAGCTCGAAAACAAATGCTTCGTTCGGGAGCGCAGCACGGGCTAAATCCAATTCCCGCCGAGCGCCATCGCAGTCCAGATATCCGTAGTAAAGATGCGCGGCCATCGCGAGGTGGGTTTCGCCGGCCTGTGGCCGCAATTGCAGCGCAGTTCGCACCGTTGCGTCCGCGAGAGCGAGACGTGCTGGTGTGTGGTCGGTCCCAAAAAAGTAAAGGCGATCATGAACGCTGGCCAGGAGGCAGTAGGCCAGCAGGAACTTGGAATCGCGCGCGATCGCTTCGCCGAGGAGGCGCGCTGCTTCCACGAGATTCGCCTCGGCGCGGGCATTGAAGCTGGTGTCGGCGGCGAGAGCTTTCGCTCGCACATAGCGGTCATAGGCCTGGAGATCGGTCGTCGGCCGTTCTTCGATCACGGCTTTCTCTTCGGGCGAGAGCCGGACCTGCAGTTGCGAGACGATTTGTTCGGCCAGCTCGCTTTGAATCGCGAACACGTCCGCCAATTCGCGGTCGTAATGCTCGGCCCAGGTATGAGTGTCGGTGCGGGCGTCGATTAGCTGGGCCGTCACCCGAACCCGGCCGCCATCGCGCTGGACGCTGCCTTCCAAGATATGCGCGACCCCGAGGACCTTTGCGATCTCCTTCAAGTTACGCGCCGTGCCAGTCTTGTATTGCATCACGGAGGTGCGGCTAATGACCTTAAGGTCGGCGACCTTGGCCAGCGTCGTCAGAATTTCCTCCTGAACGCCGTCGCTAAAGGAACTGTTTTGTTTGTCGTCGCTAAAGTTCTCGAACGGCAGAACCGCAATACTCTTTTCCGGGACCGGGGCTGGGAGCGGCGCTTCGATAACGGGAGGAAGTGCGGCCGCGTTGATCGTTTTCCATGGATGCCAAAACCAGTAGGCGGCCAGGGCAAACACGGCGATAAACATACCCGCCAAACCGACGACCCAGACGCGACGGCTATTGGCGGCGGCGAGAGGTCCACTGGGCCCGGGGGTCCGCGTGATCGCACCATTGTCAATATCGAAACCCCAAGCCAGGACGAGTCCGATCGGAAAACCTAGCGCGACCAAAACGACAAAGAGCTGTTGCGCCCATTCCGGTGCATGAAAGATGGGGAAGACCGTTCCAGCGAGTTGGACCACAGCCGAGCCGCCGATGGCATAAGCAATAGCCACGCGATAAACACGTCGCTTTTTTAATTCTTCGAGGAAAGTCCTCATGCCGCTCTCTCGCCGAACCCAACCGCGACGTTATCTCAAATCCTCGCCGCCACCGCAAGGCGGTTCCGCCGCCGCCCTCAGGTTAAACAATCGGCTCAGCCGAAGATGCGGCGCGAATGGCAGGCGAATCAGGCCCGCGCCAAACGCCGCAACGTTCAAGACAATCATGATAAAGGAGAAGAGGTACATGCCCATCGTAACAGCGATCCCGATATGGACGCCAAGCATACAGGTGAGCCAGAACAGACGTGTTCTCTTTGGCCAGATGAAAAAAACATAGCTGGTTTCGAGCACGCAGATAAAAACCCCGGCGAGCGGGAAGAGGTATCTCCAGAAGACCAGAATATCCGGCGAGATCACGTTAAAAGGCGGGCGCGTCAAAGCTCGCCACACACTCGCGCCATTCCACCAGCCACTGCCCAGACTCTTGGCCAGCCCGCCAAAGAAATAGACCAGGCAAAGATGCAATTGTAAGACCCGCCGGAATAATCCAAGGAGCCGCGGATCGTCCCGCCGGATCCGCCGCCAACGCCCGTCGAGGGTATAAGAGTCCGGCAAAGGGGCCAGCATAAGGTAAAACAGCCCTATGGTAGTGAAGCTATCCGCCCCATAAAGAAGCAACTCGCCGCTGCCGATCGCGCAAAGGTGGATAAACCAGGCGGCAATGGCAGCGCCCCGGCAAAAGAGACCTATTAACAAAAAACTACCGGCGATAAGAAGGAGCCACCAGGTCAGCGTAAGCATCGCCTCTTCCGGCAGACTTACCTGGTTCCCCACGGTCGTTAACCAGGTGATTCTCGGCGCGAAGGCGCTATCCGTGGCGAGGATCGCCTCCGCAATCTCGCGGCCCACCAAACCATTGGCGTTCGGGCTGAACATTTCCTTCCAATCGCCGCGCAATGATAATGCATAAAAGATAACTTGAAGGCCGAGACCTAGTCGCAAGCAGGCGAGCCATGCATCGGATTCCAGTGGAAAGAGAAACTCTACTAACCAACGTTTCCAGCGGCGGAGAGCTGTCACGGAGATGAAAAACGAAAGTCGTAGGCATAAAGCACGTCATAGGATTCTCTTTCTCCATTTTTAAACTCCGCGGCGCCTGGCACACTAACAACTCCGAACACAGTGCGGACCAGGGTGGCATCGCGATGTTGCTGCCAGCTGGCGTAAGCAAGCCTTCTCAGCATCGCCTCACGCAAGCCCGCGTAATGGGTCTCCCCAATAAAATCCAGCAAGTTCCCGAGCCTCAAGCCAGTGGCATCCGCCGCGATTTCCGGCAGATCATATTCGACGCGCCCGTCGGAACTATGGAACTCGAAGACAACCTTATAGCTGCTCGGAACGTTTGGAGCGAAGAAGCTGTAACCGGCCTGGGTCCCGGCGGAATGAGTGTAGAGAGCCAGGCTCTGGCGCAGCGGATTGGAAATATCGAGTCGCTCTCCCAAAGCAGTGGCCATTATCGCTTCAGCCTTCTGCCACATTGGATCCAAAAAATGGGGCGCAACCGTGTAGCCCTCGCCCAAAAGATAAAACGTATCCCGGCAGCAGACGATCAGGATGATGAGAAGGTGAACAACAAAGAAAGCCAGGTAGAAAACATGGCTTTTCCTCCTCACCTCCGGTCGCATCGCTCTCCAGCTACAAAGGCGCTACGTTCGTGCCCGCTTCCTGCGGCCTGGCCGGGAACAAAAGGTTCGGCAACGTGAGCCCTATCTGGTGCTTTGGCTCTTGCTGTACTTCCGCAAAATCGGCGTAAGACGTTTTACCAATTCCCGAGACTTCGATGCGTCGTGAGGCGTTGGAGACGGGTTATTTACCTTTTCCTGGTTGGTAGTGGTGCCAGGCTTGTTCTGGTTGGACGTGCGGCCGGAGATGTCTTGGTTCGCCGTGAAGCCGATTTGTAAGGTTGAGCCGGTGAAATGAGCATCTTTGGCATGCTTGGCCGCGCGCGCAGCGGTAGCTTTGTCGATCGCAGCATCATTCAAGGTGCCTTGCTGCTTGCCAGCTTTTCCGTTCACATAACCCTTCACTTTGTAGAGTGACTTATCGTATTGGGCGAGGATGGCATTCATCGCGCGTTGATCGCTCTCGGAGATGTTTGTGCCGGGAATGAGGATGCGATCTTTCTCGATTGTCACCGGATCACTCGTGCCTTCTGCTGCGAAGGCCGGGAACGTTCCGAGGCAGGCGAGTGTGACTGCGGCTACCGCAATAAACTTCAGGTTCACAAATTGGGGCTTCATAGGAAGCCGGTTTGAGCCCCTCCGTCTCCGATTGCAAGCACAAAGTTAGAACATGCCACAAAGAGCAGGGAACCCTCTGAACGTGAGGCGCTGAGGCGTAGAGCGTTCTTCATCCGGCACACCGATGTGCGCGAAGACTTCGAGCTGCTCGATGTGAATTTGGTCATCCACGCAATCGGAATGTGGCAGAAAGCTGCGGAGCCGCGAGCCGAAAGCAGAAAAGCCAGTGCTCCTGACGCGCTGTCCGGCTGTTAACCGATTCTGTTGCCGGAAAATCATTTTGGAACTTCGCCTTCCAGTTTCCGTAGAACATCAGTGAAACCGCCGAATCAACCAACGCTAACCAAAGCTCGTCAGAATATGAAAACACGATCAGCAACTATACTCGCGACGATTATCACCTCTCTTGTCGCGTTCACGTCCGCTTCCGACGCGCTCGCTCAAGGAGGAAATTGGACGACTAAAACGCCGATGCCCGCCGCGCGCAACGGGTTAGCGGCCGCTTCGATAAATGGGATTGTGTATGCGGTCGGAGGCGGGGATAACTCATGCAATCCCTCTTCGACTGTCGAGGCCTACGACCCAGCGACGAATACTTGGACAACCAAGGCTCCGATGCCGACACCTCGTTACAGCTTAGCGGTCGTAGCGGTAAACCAAATACTTTACGCGATCGGTGGCGGTGGTTATTGCAGCGACGCGGGTAATTCGGCAGCTGTCGAGGCATATAACCCGGTGACCAATACTTGGACGACAAAGGCGTCGTTGCCCTTCGCTACCCGTGTTGTTTCCGCGAGCGTTATTAACGGGATCATCTACGTTGTCGACGGATGGTCTTCTCCGGCGACGGTACGCGCCTACGATCCGGCGACGGATACCTGGACTACCAAGGCGGCGGTGACACATCCAGGGGCCGGGGCTGCCGCGGCGATGAACGGGATCATGTATTATGCTGGGGGCTCCATTAGTTCGGTCGATGCCTACGATCCAGCGACGGATACCTGGATCCGAAAAGCTTCCTCCATTCCGGTGACCCGTAACAACCTCGGTGCCGGCGTCATCAACGGGAAGATCTACTTCGTCGGAGGTGAAACCACGACTGAAATGGACGCGTATGATCCAGCAACAGACACTTGGACCACCCAAACCCCAATGCCAACTGCGAGACCGCCTGGCGTTGCGGTCGTAAACAATGTCCTCTATGCAGTCGGCGGGCATACAAGCGGGTACACCGCTATTCTGGCAACAAATGAAGCCTTCACGCCAGATTGCGGAGGGTGCATCGGCCCGCAAGGCCCGAAGGGAGACAAAGGCGATACCGGCCCTACTGGCGCAACAGGACAGCAAGGCGATACCGGCGCTATCGGTGCAACAGGGCCACAAGGACTGAAGGGTAATAAGGGAGACACTGGCGCGACGGGAGCAACTGGATTCGCGGGACCAACCGGTCCGCAGGGTCCGACCGGAGTCGGCTTCGTTAAGGGTGCTTATCTATCGCTACCAACCGGCACGGCAGCTCCCGCCGGCTTCACGAAGATCGGTGTTACAGCGATTCCTTACAAAGACCTGGCCGGCCACATTCAGACCGCGACGGTGGACCTATACCAAAAGAATTAAACGCGGCAGTCCCTTCGTTGAGCGGAACAATAACGATCTTTTGGGGGAACTCCGGCTCTCATTTCCCGTAAAGAAGTATGGGATGCAATAGCGCCCGGAAACTGACCCCGGCGCGGTCCTTCTGCCGAGAGTCCGTAAATTTACGTAGGTTTAGGCTTGTGTAACATGCCAGAGGTAATCATCATCGCGGCTCGTGAATTCCCCAATCGCGGCGGAAAATGGCGGCGAAGCGCGCAACTTCGCCACGACGCGGTGGAGTCTCATCCTCACTTCCGCCGGCGGCGACGGCGAGAATCCCCGGGCGCGCGCGGCCCTGGCCGAGCTCTGCCGGCTTTACTGGCGCCCCATCTTTTCGTTCGTCTGCCGGCGCGGGCACTCAGTGGAAGACGCGCAGGATCTCACTCAGGATTTTTTTGTTATGATGCTGGAAGGTAACTGGCTCCGGCACGCCGATCCTAACCGCGGCAGGTTCCGATCGCTCCTCCTCAAATCGCTCCAGAATTTTCTGAACGATGCCCTCGAGAAACGCCATGCGCGCAAACGCGGCGGCGGCGCGGAGTTTGTCTCGTGGGATGAATGGATGGCGGAAGCGCCGTCGCAACTCACAGTCTCGGCGCACGCTTTGGAACAGTGGCCGGCCGAGCGCCTCTTCGATTTACGCTGGGCCGCGACCGTGGTCGAGCAAGCGTTGCGCCGGCTGCGGGAAGAATGCGAAAGCCAGGGACGCCTGCGCGCTTTCGAAACTTTGCGCAGTTGCCTGGCCGCCGAGCGCGAAGACGTCTCCTATTCGGCGCTCTCGATCACACTGGGAGTGCCCGAGGCGACCGTGAAACGGCTGGTCCATCGCCTGCGGCAACGTTATCGCAGCCTGCTCCGCGAGGAGGTCGCCGAAACGGTGGCCGATCCAGCCGAGGTCGACGAAGAAATCCGGCATCTGTGTGGAGTCCTTGCCGCCGGCTCGAGCGAAAATCCATGAAACATTTCTCCCCAGGATTTTCCGATTCCATCGCAAGCGTGATCGCGAATCCCGCACAGTGTCCGCATTGCGAATCGTCCTCGCACATTAGCGGCGGTCTTTGCGTGGGTTGCCTCCTCCAAACCGGCCTTGAGCCCGACGATGCGTGCGCCGGCGAAACACTTGGCAGCGTTCTCTCCGAAATAACAATCGCGGACAAGAACTGGCGCCTCGGGAACTACGAGATCCTCGAGGAAATCGGACGCGGCGGAATGGGCGTGATCTACCGCGCCCGGCAGCGTCATTCCCGCCGCATCGTTGCCGTGAAGCGGGTGCTGAGTTATCACGCCGACTCGCAGGAAACGCTCGCGCGTTTCCGGCGCGAAGCGCAAGCCGCCGCGAGCCTCGATCATCCGAACATTCTGCCTATCTACGAAGTGAGCGAGAGCGAAGACGGGCTCCCATTCTTCAGCATGAAATTCGCGCCCGGCGGAAGTTTGCAGGATGCCAGTCGCGCGTTGCGGGACGAGCCGCGTCACTGCGTGGCGCTCGTCGCCAAGGTGGCGCGCGCCGTGCAATACGCGCACGGCAAAGGAATTCTCCACCGCGATCTCAAGCCCGGAAACATCCTGCTCGACGGCCGCGGCGAACCGCTTGTGAGCGATTTCGGTCTTGCCAAATGGCTAGACACCACCAGCGACCTCACCCGCACGCTCACGATCTTCGGCACGCCCGGCTACATCGCGCCCGAGCAAGCCAGCGGTCCCGCCGCGCAACTCAAACCTACCGCCGATATCTACAGTCTCGGCGCCATCCTCTTCGATCTGCTCGCCGGCCGGCCGCCGTTTCTCGGCTCGCATGCGCTCTCCGTTATCCGCCAAGCCGCCGAGAACCCCGCGCCGAAACTGCGTTCCCTCTCGAAAGTCGCCGACCGCGATCTCGAAACCATCTGCGCCCGGTGTCTCGAACGCGAACCGTCTGCCCGCTACCGCTCCGCCCACGATCTCGCCGAAGACTTAGAGCGTTGGCTCGAAGGTCGCCCCATCATTGCTCGGCCAGTGTCGCCGCCCGTTCGCATCTGGCGCTGGTCGAAGCGCAATCAGATGCTTGCTGGCAGTTTCGCGGCATGTCTCGCACTGGGCCTCGCTGCTCTTGTGTGGCAGACTCAGAGCAGGCATCTGCAAGTAAGAGTGCTCGAAGAAGCGCTTGCCCAGCACTCTGTCTCGGTTGAGCCAACTCTTGATCTCGACACGGCGCAAACTGATTCCATCTTGTCGGTCGCAATCGCCCAAGCGTTGCAGAAGGAACTGTCTGAGCGTGGGCCAGCATTAGTGACCGCGATAACCGGTGAAACTGTCCCGCCAACCGCTGCACGGTACGATGCAGAAATGGCTAGGGCACGCACGACACTTATCGGAACGAAACGTATCCGTGATGGGAAGCTGCGATTTTCTCTTCGCCTCGAAGACACAACCAATCGCGGCGTGCTCTATCGTCGAATCATCGAGCTTGATGCTTCCGGGGGTTCCGCCCAGAAGGTCGCAACGCTAATCGCCGCCGATGTTTACTCGATTCTGAATGACAATAAATTTTCTGCCGTAGAAGGTTTTGAAAATGACCCTGGTTGGCGGGATGAGTACGCGCGCGAACTTCTCATCGCCGGGCGGGCTGTACAGGAACGTCGTACGCTGCCCGATCTGGACCGCGCAATCGAATGCTTCAACAAGGCGATTGCTGCTCAACCAAACTCCGCGTTGGCTTATAGCTACCTCTCCATAGTCCAAGCTGGTCGTGGTCATACAGCTGATGACCCCAAGTATCTTTCTGCAGCCGAAATATCGGCGCGGAAGGCAATCGGACTGAATCCAGACTTGGCGGATTCACATAACGCATTGTCGTTAGTTTTGTCAGAGCAGGCCCGGTTCAAAGAGGCCCTCGAAGAGGTATTCGTCGGCCACGAGATGGCAAATAGCAAAATGCGACCGACAGTCTGGGCCGCTAATATCTTAAAAACACTTGGCCGCCCGGATCAGGCAATACCTTGGTGCCGATTGGCCGCCCGCAGAGCGAGTCGTCCTGGCTTTAACGAGTTCACGATAGGTGACTGTTGGGCTGATTTGGCTGATGACGATTCCGCAGCTGCCTCCTATCGCCGGGCGGAGGACCTTTTTCCCGAGCGACCAGAAGGATGGATGGGCCTTTCCCGACTAGCTCTATTGCGAAAGGATTTCGCTGCGGCGAGAAAGATTGCGTCAGAAAACTGGATGCGACACCGCGACTTCACTTACGCCCAGGAAATGGTTGCCCAGGTCGACTTCTTCTCGCGGAATTTTACTGCTGCGCAAGCGCGTTACGAGGAACTTGTGGCGAAGGATCCGAAAGGCGGCGGTGGGTTCTACGGCGGTGTCTCCTACCAATCCGCTCTTGGTTGGATGCGATTGGAAGTCGGCGATAAGCAAGGTGGGAGGGAGATTCTGCAGCAAGCCCTCGAAGAAGAAAAGAGATCACTCCAATCCAAACCGCAGCACCCGGAAATTCTATATCGAGTGGCCGCCATTGAAGCGTCGCTCGGCGCACTAGAACCGGCTCTCTCCTCTTTAGCGCAAGCAACCCAGGCCGGCTGGATCGATTATCGGTCGCTGGCCGTTGATCCGCGCTTTGATTCGGTGCGCGAGCATCCGCGCTACAAAGAGATTTACGATTCGATGGCCACACGAGTGGTGTCGCTTCGACGGTCAACGCCCGCCGAACAAGGGCTTAAATAACACTGTAAGGATTACCCATGAAAGACTGGACAGATATAGAAGCGCGTAAGAGCGCGGTAGAAGCTTTTGTGAAGCACGTCTTCGCAAATAACGATGACCGTCTTAGAGCTGGCAGAGACCGCTGTTTTGCAAAACAGCTCTTCGCACGTCTTGGTGAGTTCGAGATAGAAGGCTCCCAGACAGATCCAACAAAAATCCCGGCCCATATGGAATTACGTGTCTATGAGCAGAGCACTACCCGAGAAAGAGACGAAGAGCTGGGTGTAGTGCTCTTACCCCAGACCCTACAAGGCGCGGTCGACGTAACCGATGTTTGGCGTTGCACTTGGGTTGATTGGACAAGCTTACAGTCAAAAACGCTCAAGCTTGAATCTGCGCGGCCGAAAACTTAGACGTTCGAAATCGAGGAGACGAGGGTGTCATACCGTTACATCGCTGCCGAATGTACCGAGGGTCGAATTTTCATTCTATGGAAGTTCACCTGAACTCTGCGACGTAAAGACACGAATACGGGTATATCCGCGTTCTCTAGTGCCTGGTACTCGGTTAAAGTCTGCTCGGGCGAACCGGCATCCTCTGTGCAGGCTGTCAAAAGGAAGACCGTCCTTTGGAACTCGTCGCGCATGAGTGTCGGCGCCAGGGACGCTGCAAGCATCGACACATATTGTCTCGTCGGACGATGGATAATTCGACCCGGAAGCTTCGCCAGACCAACAGCCAGGCGCCGAATGTATCGCTTGCGGTGCGGTTTCGCCGTTACAAACGCGTGCATGGCCTCAAATCCGGTTATGAGCTCATCTACAAGTTCGGACGGCATCGTTCTTTCCGAGTAAAGGCCAGCGGCACCTCGGCTGGAGCGTCGCAACTTCGCAAATCCGTAATGCGAACCCTCCGTTGGGATCGAGACGGGAAAAAGACCCGTGCGGAGAATAGAAGTATCCTCAGCACGAAAAGCGGTCGGCAAAGAGGTGTTTGGATGCAGTAGCGTTTCGACGTCTACAAATACCGGTTGGTCACCGCTAACAATAAGATTGGCCTCATGAAAATCGACCCCTCGTAATAAATGAATAAGATAGCTTAAGGCCCCGCTTCTATACCATAAACGGCGCTCTTCCGTTCGATTCACGCAACTCCTAGCGCGCACCGCCTCCATCCAAGAATGTTGGTTGCCTGACTCCGTCCTCACGATGAGAAACGGCAAGGAGAACCCTTCGTTGTTTAGCCGCCGCAACAGTTTAAACCACGCAACTTCCTGACACCCTGTCCTCGGTTTATAGTACCAATCGCCCCCCGGGACAAACCGGACCCGCATTACGGTTCGGCCTTCGCAATGCGGATCGGACAGATCGGCAACGATCGCTGCGACAGTTGCTGACGTGTTGTTTTTCCTTCTAACAAAACTGCGAGCGTGATTGACAAAATCGGTAACGAATCGTTGCCACCATTCGACCTGCACGCTCCACAAGCGTGCCAGGCCAGGATAATTTTCGAGCAGCTGCAAGGTGTCTTTCGCAAACGCTCCGAAGAAAGGGTCTTGGATTGGACGGTTCCGGTCCTTTCGTTTTGTGCAATTGCCGGAATGGGGGAGCTTCAGCTCCGACGTTGTTACTTCGTGTGCTATCAATGCCAGACGACTTCGAAGGGAATCACGCAGCGCTGAAGCTGCGTTGCCCGAAAGCAATTCAAGCCGCTTCGCCTGCCGAAGCTCCTCCCAAGCGAAACGAACGACAGGCGCAGCCAGGTTCTCGGACCGAGTTAGCCGCGCCGATGGATGACGATTATCGTCGAGCAAGTACTCGCGGATCCGACGCAAGGTTTTCTCGGACTGGATCAACTCTAATCTGGCAAAAGCCCGACAACGCGGGTCAACTCTTGAAAATTATCGATGGGCACTTGAATGCTACCGACTTTCCAGGTGGCAGGACGCCACGCCGGATCACGTTCCATCTCACGCAGAATCGAATGAGGATCGTTACGAAGCGCGCCGTCAATCACTTCTGCGATCAGGCGACTGCCGAACGGGCCCAACCTGGCGCCTTTTTCGCACACTTCAGCTTCGAGTAAGAGGTAATACCAGAGCGGGGTTTGACCGATCAGGCCTAAATCCCGAAGATCTCTAAATGGGTCGTAACCAATCGGCTCGCAAAGAATCCCGCATGGGTCCAAGGTATCGCGCGCCATTTCCCCGGTACAAATTTTCATCGCGATAGCCCGATAAAGCGTTCGGACCGGAAGAGCCTTCGTTTCAAAGTCCGTAAAAAGGGCAACGAAAGGATGGATACTTTCGTCGGATAAATTAAATAGAGCGTCCACGATTGTTGTATCAATCGAGTTTGCGGGATCTCGCGTAAACTTGCCCCAATCAACGGCGAGATCGGGATGAAGGGCTTCGCCTCGGTGCGCTTCGGCAAAAAGATCGACCACCGGAAAGTTTAGTTTGCCTCGATTAAGATTGTATTTGGGACGCACCATGCTGTGCCCGAAACGCGCAGCGGCGTGCGAAAACTCGACAGGGATTGCGAAACAATCTCCCCAAACGATTCGAGTGTTTCCTTGCTCAATAACGTCCGCATAAACATCTTTCCTGCAGATGCGGCGCAAGTAGTCATACCGGACGAGCCATTGATACTGCCATCGGATTCGCTGTCTGGCCTTGTCGAATAACTCTTCCTCGGGAACTGTGCCTCGGAGTTCCTTCACCGCCATGTTATGAAGCACAAGGAACAACGCATGGATCTGCCGTATCACGATATTCTCGTTATTGCGGCTATCGGCTATCAAGGGACGGCGACGAAGCGTATCCATCGGCACATCAAACGGCCGCCCGCTTGTATTGGCTGCTCCGAGCTTAAAACAAACGTTATCCCTGTCTTGATATAAGGTGGAATCAAGTGAGAAGGGACCACCCCCGTATAATGAATCCAGATCTAAGAATGGCGTTCGGTGATTAACTATTTCGCCAGCGTCCGGCATCGGGCTTTCCGAAAGCGGCGTGTCGTCGCGCGTTAGGTCATGAAAAATGAATTGGCCGAAGTAAGTATAAGCTGCGGCTGGGGGCGGTGGCGGCCCCGGTCTATCCGGCATTCGATTTGTGTTGCTCCGCATGGACAGCCCCAATCTTTCCATGGCGTCATAAGTGAATGGCGTGCCGATAGCCGGAAACAACCGGCAATAGGTCACTCTGGGAGGTGCCGTTAGGCGCATGAATCACAGGTGACCAAACCCCGCGGGTCTTGTCGAGTTCATTTGAACCACGATGGCGGTTGCGCCGCCTACCGTTGCCCCGCTTCCAAATCTACTCCTTAAATTAAAGAGTTGTTATTCGATTCGATCATGCGCGAAGACATTCGATGTTCTACAGTGTGACCACAGCATGAGAACTGTTTGGCGCGTTTTTGCTTATTTGAGGCGGTATCCCTGGATGGCGGCGGGGACGCTCGGTTGCGCGGTGCTCAGCACCTTGATGGTGATGGTGTTCCCGATTGTGACCAAGCGCGTCGTCGATGAAGTCTTGTATCAGCACCGCCCGGAGCGGCTGACTCCGCTGGTCCTGTTCGCGGCGGTGGCGTTCGTGATCCAGAACGGGCTGAATTCGCTCCGGATCATTCTGAACAACACGTTCGAGCAAAGAGTCATCTTCGATCTGCGAAGCGATCTTTATTCGCACATCCAGATGCTGCCGTTGCGCTGGTTCGATAATCGCGCGACGGGCGATTTGATGACGCGCATCCTCGAGGACGTGACCTCGGTCGAGCGGATGCTGATCGATGGGATCGAACAGGGCGTCATGGCCGTGCTGCAGCTCGTGGTCGTGCTCGGGATGATGTTTTACTTCAGTGTTTCGCTTTCGTTTGTCGGATTGGCGCCGTTGCCCTTGCTGGCCGGCGGCGCGCTCTGGTACACCCTCACAGCGCATCGGCGTTATCGCCTCCAAAGGCGCGCGGCGTCGGCGATGAACTCGCTCCTGCACGATAACCTGGCGGGAATCCGGCAGATCAAGAGCTTCGTGCGCGAGCGGGAACAACACAGCCGCTTCAATTCGGTCAGCGACCAGCTTCGCCACGCGACGCTCGTGGTGATGCGCGTCTGGGCGCTGTATCACCCATCGATGATTCTCATCGGCTCGCTCGGGATTGTTTTCACGGTGTGGTTCGGCGCGCGCGTCGTGCTGAGCGGCGGCATGCAAGTGGGCGACCTGATCGCGTTCCTCATGCTCACCGGATTTTTGTATGAGCCGATCAACAAACTTCATCAACTCAATCAACTGGTACAGGCCGGACGGGCCTCGGGTGAGCGCGTCTTCGAAATCATCGACGAACCGATCGAGCCGGGATGGGATGTTGCGAAAGAAACTGTGCGGGTAAAAGGCGATGTCGAGTTCAACGATGTCGGTTTCAACTATGGAAAGGAAGGCGCGCCAGCGCTGCAGCACATCAGTTTTCACGCCCGGCCCGGCGAGACGATCGCGCTCGTCGGCACGACCGGCGCGGGCAAATCGACTCTCGTGAATTTGTTGACGCGCTTCTACGAGTACGAGACGGGCGAAATCTTGATCGACGGAAGGCCGATCCGCGACTTCGGCACGCGCCGGCTGCGGGAGATGATCGGCGTGGTGACGCAAGAGAGTTTTCTCTTCAACGGATCAATCCGCGAAAATCTTCTCATGGGACGGCCGGATGCGACCGACGACGAAGTTCTGCGCGCGGCGGAAGCGGCGAATGCGCGGGGCTTCATCGATCTATTGCCGAAAGGCTTGGGCAGCGTGGTGGGCGAGCGCGGAGTCAAATTGAGCGTGGGCGAGAAGCAGCGGCTCTCGATCGCGCGCGCGCTCCTGAAAGATCCGCCGATTTTGATTCTCGATGAAGCGACGGCGAGCGTGGATACCACGACGGAGCGCTTGATCCAGGAAGCGCTCGAACATCTGATGTCGCACCGGACGTGTTTTGTGATCGCGCACCGTCTTTCCACGATTCTTCGGGCCGATCAGATTCTCGTGCTGGAGCGAGGCCGCATCATCGAGCGGGGAACGCATGCGTCGCTCCTGGAGTTGGGAGGAAAATACGCGCGGCTCTGGGAGCAGAGTTTTTTGGAGAAGCCGGCCCAGGAAGAAGATGGGGAAAACGTCCAACGCTTAACGCCCAACGTCCAATTTCCAACTCCAGAAGAGACTCTCGACGTCCCGGCCTAACGAGTCGAGAGCTGTCGCGCCAGCTCCTGGTATTTCAATTCCAAGGCGCGATATCGCTCTTCGGCTTCGCGGAGCGCGCGGCGTTCTTCGAGTAAACTTTGTTCGAGATCGCGGATTCGATCTTGCACGTCGATGGACATGCCGGTTGCCGCGGGTTCGGCGAAAGGAGCTTCCTCCGCCGGCGCCACAGCATCTGCGGGCGCGGGCTGCGTCTGGAGAATCAACGACATCTCTCCGATCTGGCGGCGCGCGCCGTTCGCAGGAATTGATCAGAAAAGTTTGCTCGTTGATCTCGCCGAGGCGCATGAACTCCTGGACCGCGCCCAATGTGGTCGGCCCGTAATAGCGTTCGCTCGTCAGTTCGACGAGCCAATCCATGCCGAGCTCCTGCAGCATCGGCGCCTTGATCCACGTCACCTGATCGGACGAGAGGACGTCCTGCGGGGCGACTTGCGCCGAGGATGCCCAGCGCGCGAGTTGCTCGAAGGAGAGCGGCCCGAAAATGTGGCCATCCTCATTTTTTCTGAGGAACCACGATTGCGCGACCGGCGCGTCCATTACCCGTTGGGCGAAGGAGTCGGAGTGGTGGCGGGCGGCGGAATCATGATCGTCTGGCCGATCTGGAGCTTCCGATCGTTCTCGATATGGTTGAATTTTTGCAGTTCTTCCACGCTCACCTTGTGCATCTTCGCGATGGAAGTCAGCGTCTCGCCTTTCGCGACGACGTGATTGTTGCCGCTCTGGGTGGGTTTCGGGGCCTCAGGAGTGGACACGGTCGTGGAAGGCGCGGACGGTGTTTCTCCGATGATGACGCCGGGACGGATGGCGGACACTTGCTGCTCGAGTTTCAAAATCTGCTGCGAAAGCGCATCGATCTTCGCGTTTTGCTCGTCGATTTTTTTCATCAGAGCTTCGAGGAGCGCCTTGTCTGATTTGTCTCCCGGCGGCGGCTGGGCCGGGGCGGTGGTGCAAATCGTCGCCGCCAGCAGAAGAGAAAAAGTGCAAAGGGCGAAGCGTTTCATGGGTGGCATCTTGGCATCGCGGTGCAACGGAGGCAAGCCCGCGCACGCGGGTCGCGAACAGGCGCTCAGCTTGCCTTTCCCTGAATTATCTTTTAACTTTTTCGCATGCCTGAGCGCATTCAAAAGCCTGCGGTTCCCTGGGGACCAAAGCAAGGCGATGGAGACGGCCCGCGGTCGCCGGACATTTCGCGGCCCGACACGAGGGACCTTCTAAAAAAAATGCGCAAGGTGGATCCGAACCAGTCCAAGCGGTATCGCCAGCGCACGGGAGAGTGATGGACCCGGCCGCTCAGGCGCTCGACCAGAGTTTCTCTGGAGCGAGTGACGATTTCCCCGCGTTGCTGCGCCGCCGTGGCCTTCTTGCCGCTGTGCCGACAGCGGGTTCCGTCACCGCGAACTCCGCGTGGGTGCCGACGGAAGCGACGACGATTCTGGCCTTCAAATTTCAAGGCGGCGTCCTCGTGGCGGGCGATCGGCGCGCCACGGCGGGTAACACCGTGGTTTTCGATCGCGCGGACAAGGTGCTCGAAATCGACCGGCATTCGATCATGGCGATCGCGGGAGTGCCGGCGACGGCGTGGGAAATGGCGCGCGTCCTCGAGCATTCCTTCCAGTTCTTCCGGCGCACGCAATTGCAGGAGATGAGCGTCGATGGAAAAGTGCGCGCACTTTCGAAATTGTTGCGCGACAATTTTGGATTCGTTCTCCAGGGCGTCGGTGTGGTCGTTCCGATCTTCGCGACTTACGATTCCGGCGCTGATCCTTCGGCGCGGCTTTATTTTTACGACGCGATGGGCGCGCAATTTGAAGTGACCGACTACGCCGCGACCGGTTCGGGATCGCCGGCGGTGCGCGGAATTCTTTTTTACGAAAACACCTGGGGCAAGAAGCCGCTGCTAAAGTTGACCGAAGATGAAGCGGTGACGGTGGCGTTGCGCGCGCTCGACACCGCGGCGGAATCGGACACGGCCACGGGCGGCGTGGATCGCAACGCGAAAATTTTCCCGGTGATCAAGATCGTTTGTCGCGACGGCATCACCACGTTGCCGGAGAAGCGGATCGCCGCGCTCTTCAAACGAAGCGTCGCATGATCGAGGAGCCATACCGCTGGGTCGAGGCGATCGCGAATCGCGCCGAATACATCGAGACGCAGCTCGCGGCGGGCAGCCCGATCGTGGCAGTCGGGTATCGGGACGGAATTCTGTTTCTCACGCTCGGGCCGGCGCGGCAGAAACTTTTCGAAATTTACGATCGCATTGCGATGGGGGCGATCGGGCATCCGGGCGATATCGAGCGGCTGCGGATGGCGGCGATCGAACTCGCCAGCACCGAGGGCTTCACGCGCTCGGCTGCCGATGTTTCATTGCGGCGCCTGGCGCATTATTCGCTCAGCCCGCTTTTGAAAACTGCCTTCGAACAAGTTTACGGCGCCCCTTATCTGGCGCGTCTTCTTTTCGCCGAGATCGGTGCGAAACAGGAAGGCGATTTATTTCTGCGGCTGGATTACGACGGCGCCATCGCCACCAACAGCGCGAGCTTCGGGCAAACGCGGCAGGATTTCGGCGTGCTCAGCGGCACGCGGCAATCGACGGAGCTGATGGAAAATTTTCTGCGCGCCGAGCATTCAACCGGCGCGACTTTCGATCGCGCCTTGAAGATCGCGCTGGATGCCTGGACGGTCGGACATCTCGCGCTCGGCGACGGCGGCGTGAAGGAACTTCCCGCGCGCGACAAAATTCTCGCGGCGCGAAAGGAACGCCTGCGGGGGGCGGGCATCGAGGCGGCGCTGCTCGAGCGCAGCGACAAGATCGCGATCCGGTATCGCGCTTTGACGGAAGCAGAAATCCGGGCGCCGCTGGGCGACTGAGTTCAAAACCACCATGCATCGAGAAATCGGACGGTCGATTCTCGCCTGGCTTGGCTTGCTGTTGATGGCGGCGTCCTTCGTCTGGCTGCAACTCTTGCCCCGGCTTGCCACATTTCCAGACACGACCCAGAAGCCCGCGAGCGAACAACCGTTCGCGGTCGTGGTGATCGATCCCGGGCACGGCGGTTTGGATTCCGGGACGATGAAGGCGGGCATGGTGGAGAAAGATTTGACGCTGGATGTGGCGCGTCGCGCCGAGCGGCTCATCCAGTCGCGGGGTCTCGTGACAATGCTCACCCGCGCGGACGACAGCTACATTTCGCTTTCCGCGCGCGCCGCGATCGCGAACGAGCAACCCAATTGCATTTTCATCAGCATTCATTTTGACGAAGCGGGAAGGCCCGCCGCGACTGGCATCGAGACTTATTACGCGGCGCGGCAGGTCTCGATTCCCGAGCGTTTGATGTCGTGGTTGCCGTTTCTTCAGAAAGCGTCATTGGAGTCGGCCAGCTCGGAGAGTCAGAGCCTGGCCAGCTTTATACAGGAAGAGCTCGTGGCGCATACGCAGGCAGTGAATCGCGGGACGAGACCGCAACAATTTTTCGTCATCGCGAATGTGCGGCATCCGGCGGTGCTGGTGGAAGGCGGTTTTCTGACGAACAAAGAGGACGTGAGCAAACTGGCGACGGAGAACTATCGCGAACAAATCGCCGCGGCGATCAGCGACGGCGTGGGGCGATATCGAGATGTCTTGCAGCAGCAGCGCACGCCTCTGGTCGTGAACCTGCCGGTGGATGAATAGCGTGGGGCGGGGAGCGTCAAAACGAAACCAACGATGAAAGGAAAGTTGTTCGTTACGGCCCTGCTTCTCCTGGCCGCCTTGTCTCTCGCAAGCGCCGATCACGCGATTGAATCGGCGCAGCAAAAATTAAAGGACGACGGCTTTTATTACGGGGAGATCAACGGCAAAAAAGACGCGGACACGAGCGCCGCGCTCCGCCGCTATCAAATTCGCAATGGGCTCCAAATCACCGGCGAACTCGACGGCGAAACGCAACGATCTCTCGGTGTGACCCCGACGTTGCCGGCCGCGCCACGACCTCGCGCCTCCGCCACGCCGTTTCCAGACACCTCGGATTTGCGCGCGGAATCGCCCACGCCTAAAACCGAGCGGACGCCGCGGCCATCGCCCCCAGAGTTCGATGACAGAGCAGATGAGCGCGCTGATGTTCGTGGACCGCGTGGGCCGCGGCCGGAGCCGAGCGGGCTCTTTGACGGGACGCCCTATGAAGTTGCGCCGCCGGAAGTGCAACGCCGCGTGATTGTCGATGCGCAAACGACGCTGGCGCGCGGCGGATATTTCCGCGGCGAAATTGACGGCGTTTTCGGACCGAACATGGAATTCTCGCTGCGAGCATACCAATCGCGCTTCGGTCTCACGCTGACCGGGCATCTCGACTTGGAAACGCTGGCGGCGCTTGATCTTCTTCCGCGACCACGCACGCCTGAGTTCGGTCCGCCGCGGCGGCGCATCTCACCTCCTCGCTGGCGCATCGGGCCGGGCGGCGAACGCGTTTATATTCCCAACTAAGCCGAAAGCGTTGCGACCGACTAATCCGGTCGGAGACGCGGCTTCGCGTTGTCGAACTCAACGGATTGCAGTTCCCCGAAGACGGTGCCGACAAAAACCTGCGCCTCGATCCGCAATAAAACCCGATCGGCATCGTCGGCGAACCAGGCAGTGGCGCGGCGGAATTTCTTGTACGGCTTGAGCTCGCGGTCCTTTCCGATTTTGTTCAACTGCAAATCGAGTTTGATCGCGTTGTAGGTTCCGGCCGGAACGGTCAGACGCTCGCGACCCAGGACTGTGATGGTAGCCAGATAGGCCGTGTTCCCGGGATAAACGACAATGCGCTGCACACTGCGTTCCTCGAGCGGCTGGCTGCGGAGATAGAACAAGCCGGTTTGCAAATCGAAGAGATTGGGAGCATCGAAGCGGCGCACGGTCGGCGCCGGATCTTTGCCGGGCGTTTCGAGTTCCTTCGAGGTCACGCCGGTGGAATCGTACGAACAATTCGTCACGATTTTCTTGGAGCGATCGTTTTCGATCATCCGTACTTCGAGAGGGCGAAGGGTGCCGGCATCCGCCGTCGATGTGTGATTGGCGTCGTACTTCCAAAGCGCGCGCGCCAGGCCGATCGTTTGCAGCTTCGCGTCAACCTGAAGGCGGCCGCCGGACGCTTTGCTCACCCGGACTTCCCCAGAGCCGCCGGTAAATCCGCTCCAGCCGAAGCGATACTTTGCCTGCAGCGGCCGGGGTGCCGGAAAGGTGCGAGGGGACGAAGAGGTGAGAGTGGATTCCCAGTTCGCAGCCAGAGCGGTGCAGGCAAAAAGAATGAGCGGCGAAAAGAGCAGCGCTCTCGAGTGTCGAAATAATTTCATCACGACGACACACGGGAATACCCGCGCGTACTTTTCCCACGGAAAGCCGGGAGCCGGTTACGGCTTGGCGGGCGCTTTAGCGGGAGTGGTCGCAGCGGCGGGCGAGGTTGCCGCGCCCGGGGTGGCCGCGGGCTTCTCACTCGACGCCTTCTTGTTGAGCGCCGTGATCACGTCACCCGTGAAGTCGACACTGTCCTTGGAATAAATAATAAAGTTCACACCGCTCAAACTTGTCCCGGACTTATCGAAAACGAAATCCATTCCGTTCGTTTTCACCCGTTCGACCACGATGTCGGTGATTTCTTTCACGAGACCTTCGAGCATCCGTTTCATTTGCTCCTGCAACTGGCGCTCGCGCGTGGTCTGAAAATCCTTCAGCTCGCGTTCCATGTTTTTGATGTTCGCGACTTTCTCGTCCCGCTCCTTGCCCTTTTGCGTTTTCGCGTCCGCGCTCAAAGCTGGAGCATCCAACTGGAGCTGGAGCTTATTGAGCTCCTCGAGCGCCTTTTTGTAGCCGTCAGCACGGTCGTCGAATTCTTTTTTCGCGGCGTCTCTGGCTTCGTTGATCTTTTTCTCGGCGTCCTTGGTTTTGTTGTATTCCTTGAAAGCACGATTCATGTCGACCGTGCCGACCTTTACTTCAGCGAAGCCCGCGACTGGAAACGCAAGACCGGCGGCCAGTGCGAGGAGGAGAAATTTTTTCATAAAAAAGCTAAAAGAGGTTGTTGGAAAGGGGTTAGACCGCCAGTGCGATCATTCGTTCAAAATTGATAACCGACGTTGAAATTGAATTTGCCGCCGCCGCCATTGATGTCTTTCTGAATGGGAAAGCCGTAATCGATTCGGATGGGGCCGATGGGCAGGTCCAGCCGAAGACCAATGCCGACATCCGAGACGATGTGATTCGTGTTGAAGTCCCACGAGGGCGCATTGACGAAGCCGGTATCGTAGAAGACGGCAGCGCGGGCCTTTTCGATGATCGGAACTGTATACTCCATCGTGAACCGGGCTGAGGACTGGCCACCTAGCGGCTCGCCGTTGATGTCCCGGGGACTAACATCGCGGAAATTGAAACCGCGCAAATCATTGGAGCCGCCGAGAAAAAGTCTGTCGTAAATGTGAACGAGGTTGCCATTGCCCCAAGTGTCAACCGTTGCGACCTCCCCATTAAAAAGCAGGATCGTATCTTTCCAGAGATGGAAATATTGCGAAGCCTGCAGATCGAACCCGTAGATCTGGGTGTTGCCGCCCAACGGCCCGCCCGCCACATAGGGCGTCAACACGACCCGCTGGCCGCGCCTGGTCAGCATTGGATTGTCGCGCGTGTCGAAAACTAGGCTGGTGGTGATCTGGCTTTTCGTCGCCTTGCCGGCTTCGAGAAGGAGCGCGCTCGAGGCGGTGTTTGAGATATTGAACAGCTCGGTCGTTTCGAGCCGGTAACTCAAATTGGCGTATAGGAAAGAGGTGATTGGCTTCCTCAAATCGATGGCGAAGCCGTAATTGCGCTGCGAATAAATGGAACTCAGGAAGTCCGCCTCACTATAAAACACCTGGCCGCCGAGTGAGAGACGACGATCAAGAAAATACGGCTCGGTGAGCGAGATCACCACGTCTTTGCGCTGGGAGCCGAATTGAATCCGCGCCCGGAATTTTTGCCCCGCGCCGGTGAAGCCGGGCCAGTTTAGCAAATCGAAATTGCCTTGGGTAAGTTCGACGAACCCAACCAACTGATCGATCGTGCTGAAGCCCGCGCCGAAATTCAGTGAGCCCGTGCGTTTCTCCTCCACCTGAATCGTGAGATCCTTGCGCCCGGTTACTCCCGTGTCTTCGGGATACGTTTCCACCTTCGAGAAGTAGCCGAGGTTATCGAGCCGCTTCTTGGTGGTTTCGACCCGGACGCTGTTTAGAAGATCGCCGGGCGCGATCAACACTTCGCGCCGGATCACTTTGTCCTTCGTGCGGGTGTTGCCCACGATGTTGATGCGCTGGACAAAAGAGGGCTGGCCTTCTTCGATCGAATAGCTGACATCGATTTTTCCCGGCCCGCCGGGAACGCCTTGGGGCGTAATTTTCAGGTCGACGTAGCCACCGCTACCGTAAGCGTCGGTAAGTTTTTTGGCATCGTCCCGGACATCCTTGGGCGAATAAATATTGCCTTCCTTCATTTTTAAGAGCGCGCGGATCTTCTTTTCGGACGCCACTTTTTCTCCCGAGATGGAGAGTTTGCCGACGTGATAGATCGGCCCTTCCGAGAGGACGACCACCAGGGTCAGCTTGCCGTTGGCGCGCACGCGCCGGACTTCCTTGACCTCCACGTCGATGTAGCCGTGGTCCTGGTAATATTCCTTCACCGCATTGATGTCCTGCTCGAGTTGCGTTTCATCGAGCCGTCCCGATTTATCGATGAACGAATAGAGTGTCTTCCCTTTCGTCTTCATCTGCTTGCGCAAGATCCGGTCGCCGAACTTGGTGTTCCCTTCGAAACGAACGGCATTCACGGCGCCCTTCGTCCCTTCGGTAATTGTGTAGACCACCCGCGACGTGCCGCGCGCCTCATCGGTATCGATGTGGAACTTAACGTCGACGTCCGTGAAACCTTTCGCCTGATAGGTCTCGATGATTTTCTGCCGGCCTTCCTCCAGGTCCTGCTCGCTCAGCCGCCCATTAATCTTAAGTGCAATGCGCTTGCGCAATACCTTGGCGCTAATACGCTCGGCGCCCGAGATCTCGATTTGGTTCACGAGCGAACGCGTCTGCAGCACCACCATCACTTTCACGCGCTCGCCGTCCGCCTGGCCAAAAATCCGCACGTTCTGGACGGTGCCGGTGGCGTAGAGGGCGCGAATATCCTGTTCGACGAGCGACTCCGAATACGGCTGGCCGGGTTTGGTTCGCAACTGCGCCAGCACGCGTTCCTTCGAGATCGTTTGCGGCCCCACATACTCAACCTCGATCGAGCTGATAATCGGCGGCCCTTGTGGCGCCGGCGGGGCGGCCTGCCCGTGCGCGGACGAGGCGTCGCAGAGGGCAAAAATCAGCGCCAGCCAAATGGCAAAGACTGGGCGACGAATCGAACCGACAAAATATTTCATAAGCTAAAATCCCCGGGCGTCATTCGTATCCGACGCGGCACAGGCGGTATTGATGGTGAAGAAGGTGGGCATCGTCAAGGCGGATTTGGCTAGTGCGCACGGCGCGGGCTGAGGAAGAACGCACTGCTCGGCGCTAATTCAAGAGCTCGTACCAATTATTCCTGCGGCGGGGTTCGTAGCCGGCATCGCGAATTAAGGTTTCGATTTGGGCGGCGTCGAGGCGAAAAATCGTTCCGGCGCTGCTCACGACGTTTTCTTCCATCATGACCGAGCCGAAGTCGTTCGCGCCGTACTTTAACGCCACCTGCCCGATGTCCGGACCCTGCGTCACCCAGGAGCTTTGGACGTTCGGAAAGTTATCTAAAAAAATGCGCGCGAGCGCCTGCGTGCGCAGATACTCGGCCACGCCGGTCGGCCTCGTCACTTTCAGCACTGTGTGCTGCGGTTGAAACGTCCAGCAGATGAAGGCGGTGAATCCGCCACTCTTGTCCTGTTGATCGCGCAAGCGTTGCAGATGCTCGATTCGATCGCCGATGGTTTCGACGTGGCCGAACATCATGGTCGCGCTCGATTTCAAACCGAGCTCGTGCGCCACTTGCATCACTTCCAGCCACGCATCGGAATTGCACTTCAGCGGCGAAATCCGCTCCCGGACGCGATCGACCAGGATCTCTCCGCCGCCGCCCGGGATCGAGCCGAGCCCGGCCGCTTTGAATTGCGAGATCACATCGCGCAACGGCATCCCGAAGAGATGGGCGAAATGCTGAAGCTCCGGCGGGCTGAAGCCGTGGATATTAATATGCGGATATTTTTCGCGGATGTGCCGCAGCCAATCGAGATACCAATCGAACGACAGCGTCGGGTGATGGCCGCCTTGCATTAGAATTTGAACCCCGCCCGCTGCGGAAAGTTCGTCGAGTTTTTCATCGAGCTGGTCGCGGCTGAGCACGTAATGGTCTTCGTCTTTCTCGGTCCGATAGAACGCGCAGAACTTGCAGTAGACGTTGCAGACGTTCGTGTAATTGATGTTGCGATCGACAATGTAAGTGACGATCTCGCGGCCCCGCTCGCCGTAGCTGGCCGCTTTTGCCAGATCGCGCCGCGCATTGGCCAGCGCGCCCAGCGCCTCGAGAGGACGCCCGTACAACTCGAGCGCTTCCGCCGCGGAAATGCGTTCGCCCGCGAGCACCTTTTCGCTCAGCGCATCTTCTAAAATCGCGACCATGCCGCATTCTAGCTGAACTCCGCCCTCATCGCACGCGCTTCGTCGCACGCCTTTTTTCAGTTGTCGCTTTTTGGTTGGCAGGCGCAACAGCGGCTCCGAAGCTTCCCGCGTGGCGAAAACAATTGCCGTCATTGGCGCGGGCGTTTCCGGATTAACCAGTGCGATCCTTCTCGCCGAACACGGGCATCGCACCGCGATTTTTGCCGAGGAGATCGGCCCACGCACGACCTCCGCCGCGGCCGGCGCGATCTGGTATCCGTACGATGCCGGACCTTCCGCCAGCGCGATCGTGTGGGCGCTCGAGACTTACCGTGTCTTGCAGGATCTGACGCACGATCCGCGCAGCGGCGTTTCGATGATCGAGCAACGCGTCTATTCGCGCAGCGGCGAGATCGAGATTCCGACTTGGGCCCAGCCGCTGGGCGCGCGCCAACTCCAGGCGCGCTCTGAAATTCCTTCCGCGTTCTTATCCGGTTTTGCGATCGACGTGCCGCTGATGGACACGGC
This sequence comes from Spartobacteria bacterium, assembly GCA_003167555.1. Taxonomy (GTDB): domain Bacteria; phylum Verrucomicrobiota; class Verrucomicrobiia; order Chthoniobacterales; family UBA10450; genus AV80. Next base: position 272,088 of record PMSN01000011.1, on the reverse strand, counting down.
CATCTATCTTGATTATCTCGCGCGCCGCTTCGCTGCCGCCGGCGGTCTGACGAACGCCGATGTGCGCTTCGAAAAGCTCGAAGACGTCGAAGTAAAATTCGATCTCGTCATCAACTGCGCCGGCATTGGCGCCCGGACACTCGTGCACGATCCCGATCTGGAACCGCATCGCGGCCAGGTCGCGCTCGTGCCGAAAATGGAAATCGGATGCGCTATCGTTTGCGACGATGGGCCGCTCATGTACGCCATTCCACGGACAAACGATTGCGTCTTCGGCGGCACCAACGATCTGAGCGACGATCGTGCGATCGATCCGGCCGCGACCGCGCGCATTCTGGCCGAATGCAGCCGCGTTCTCGAGATCAACAAACCGGACGTGCTCGCCGAACGTGTCGGCATCCGTCCCTTTCGCCGTTCAGGTGTTCGCGTCGAGCGCACAGAAATGCGCGATGGCCGCGCGGTCATCCACAATTACGGACATGGCGGCGCCGGGTTCACTTTCTCCTGGGGTTGCGCGCGCGAAGTTCTCCGGCTTGCGGCCTAACCAGTGGTCGAATTACGTCAGACTGATCGCCTGGAATGAACTGATTACGTCATCCGGGCCTTTGTCCTTGAAGAAGCATTCGTAAAAGCCGGGGCCGAGGTCCCAGGAATCGCCCTTGTAATATTCATCGCGATAAAGACGCCAGACGCCGCTCACGATGATTAGGCAGCTGATCCGGTCGTTCCAAAAATCGCCCAGGAAATGGAAGCTCAGGTTGGTGCGGGCGTAGGCGCCTTTGAAGCCGACGTGATCGTAAACCACGATCTCCGGCATCGGCGCATTGTGGACGGTGTGAGGGGCGCCGATCTCGGTGGCACAGGAGTGATAACTCAGTGGCCCGCACTTCCATTTGGTGTCGATGATACAGCCATTCTCTGGCGACAGCTCGGTTTTCGATATTTGTCTCATAAGCGCAAGTGCCAGCGATTTGAGCAAACCATCCGCGGCTTGTCGAGGAGAGATGTTCGACAGAAGTCTGGATTGGTAGGGCGAGACTCCAGTCGAGCCGTTTCCGCGGGATCAGGGCCACCTCGTGGCTCGACAGAGTCTCGCCCTTTCCCATCTATATCCGGTGTTCGCGATTATCCGAGCGGAGCCGGATCGTCTTGTTTTGGAGATCGTGCGACGCGCGGATGAAGCGCACGGTCCGGCTCTTTGCCCGCATCAAAATGGAATGCGTCGTTGCACTCGGGCCCTGCGATTTTACTCCGCGCAACAACGCACTGTCGCTGATTCCCGTCGCGCAAAAAATAATGTTCTTGCCGTTGGCCAGATCGTCCGCAAAAAAAACGCGGCCGACATCAGCTTCGTGGCCCTCGGCGATCAGGCTCTTGCGTTCCTTTTCATCGCGCGGCCACATCACGCATTGCATGTCGCCGCCGAGACATTTGATGCCAGCCGCGGCCAGGACAGCTTCAGGCGATCCGCCGATCCCGAGATAAATATCGATGCCGCTCTCGGGAAGCGACGGCGCCATCGCCGCCGCGATGTCCCCATCGCTGATCATCCGCAACGACGCGCCGACTTTCCGCACTTCCGCCACGATTTCGTTATGCCGTGGCCGGTCGAGCATCATGACGACCACATCCTGGACGCGCTTGTTCAACGCCTGCGCAATCAGGAGCAGCGTCTCCTCGATCGGGTTCTCGATCTTGATCGTGTCGATGCCGGTGATCTGCATGTGCTGCAGCACCTGCGGCCCGTAAGACAACTTCATCATATAGAATGAAGGCACATCGCGCAGCGCGACTTTGACGCCTTTTTCCGGGCTGGCCGCCGCGATGCAACTGATCGAATTCGGCGCGCCTTTCGAGATGTTGGTCGTGCCGTCGATGGGATCGAGCGCAATATCGAAGGGCGGCGAGCCGGGGACCCACGTGCCGAGTTGTTCGCCTTTGAATATGCCAGGCGCGTCGTCCTTGACCCCTTCGCCGATCACGACTTCACCGCAGATGTTCATGAGATCGAACATGCCCCGCATCGCATCGCACGCGGCCGCGTCCGCTTTTTCCTTTTCGCCGCGGCCGAGCCATTGCAATGAGTTTAGCGCCGCGGCTTCGGTCGCCCGGACGAAATCGAACTCAATGATGCGTTCGATATCGTGATAATTTTGCGGTCGAAGCCTCACCGCGCTTATTCTGCATTCCTGCGGAAGTTCGACAAGCGAAGTCTCGCTGCGCAGTTGAGCGCGGATCCGAAATGCTGTCATCCCGAGGCTGGCGAAGCGCGCCGAGGGACCTCACACAAGCTCACCGGCAGGCTTATGCGAAGTGCACACCGCCCATCGTCTTCGACGCGGTGAAGGCGTAAGCAAACCAGCATTGCAGATGTGAGGTCCCTGCCGTCTTGTGCGGCTCGGGATGACCCACATTAAGATTCTTTCACCTTAATTCCCCGGCGGCTTCGTTTTTCCCGGTGCGAAGTTTGATTTCACCGGCACGTCTCCGCCTGGCGCTACCTCATATTCCGGCTTCGCCATTCCCATCAGCCAATGATCGAACCAGCCGACAATGTGCTGGAGCCTTTCCACGCGATGCCACGGCTGACCGGAGCGCGACAACTCATGCGTCTCGTTCGGAAATTTCACCATCACCGTCGGGATCTTGCGGAACTTCAGTGCGCGAAACATCTGCTCGCCGCCCGCGCCCGGAGGCGTGCGCGAATCGGTCTCACCCAGGATCAACATCAGCGGCGTCTTCATATCGTTGATGTAAGTGATCGGCGAACGCGCTTTGAAATCTTCCGGGTCCTGGAACGGCGGCGCTTTGAACCACGTCGGCTGGAAGAGCGTGAAATCGGCCGTGTACCACCAATCGGTCCAGCTCGCGATGTCGCGTTGCGAGACCGCCGCGGCGAAACGGTCCGTGTGTCCCACCACCCAATTCGTCAGCAACCCGCCGCCGCTTCCGCCGGTCACGCCGAGTTTTTTTTCGTCGATGTAACCGCGCTTGATTGCTTCATCCACGCCGAGCATGAGGTCCTTGAAGTCGTCGCCTGGATAATGGAACTGGATCACGTTCCCAAATTCCTGGCCGTAGCTCGTGCTCCCGCGCGGATTCGGATAGAGCACCACGTAGCCCTTCGCGGCCATCCACTGGAATTCGTGCTCGAAAACAAAACCGTAAGCCGTGTGCGGGCCGCCGTGGATATTTAGAATGAGCGGATATTTTTTGTGCGGATCGAATCCCGGCGGTTTTTGCAGCCACGCCTGAATGTTTTTTCCATCGAAGCTCTTGTAGCGGATCTCCTCCGGCTCGGTCAAATTGAGCTGCCCGAATAATTCGTCGTTGCTGTGGGTCAACTGGCGCGCTTCGCCGCTCACGCGGTCGAGGAAGAACAGATCGCCGATGCGCGTTGGCATGGAGAGATAATAAACCAGCCGCGACGTGTCGGGCGCGGCGCGAAACCGCACGATGGCCTGATCGCCTTTCGTGATCTCGGTTATCGCGCCGGTCGCGACATCGAACGAGCCGAGATTGGTTTGCCCTTCCTTCGCAAAATTCTCGACGATGCTCTTGCCGTCGGCCGCCCAGATCGGCCGGTTCCCACCGCCGGCGCGGGGCGCGGCATTATCTCCGAACACGCTCGCGCCCACGTCCCAGTCGAAGCTACCCGTGAGATTGCGCGGCTTCGCGTCTTTCACGAGATCGAGCACCCACAGGTCCGGTTGCGTGTAGGAATTGACCGGCTCTTCCGCCGACGCGATGAACGCGGCCTGTTTCCCATCCGGACTCAGCGACAGTCCGCCGACATCCATCGCGATCGTGGTGAGCTTCGTGGCTTCGCCGCCGCTCGCGGCGATCGAGTAGAGCTCACTCGTCGGCCGCTCGTAGTACGGCTCGTCGTTATGGAGCGAGATAAAATAAATCTGCGCGCCGTCCTTCGACCAGGTCGCGTCGCCTTCGTCGAAGCGGCCCGTCGTTAGTTGTTTCGGCTGCACTTTCTCGTCGGCGTTCCGCGGCGCCTGCACGATCCAGAGATGCTGGGGACGTTTGAAGTCGAGGTAACCTTCATCGTTCGAGCGATAGACCGCGCGCGTCACGACGTGAATGTCGCTTTCATGCTCCGGTTCCGTCTCGGCCGGTTTCGCGGCTGAATCGGCCCCCTTCTCTTTTTCTTTCGACGGTGAGGCCGATGGCGAGGCATTGGCCGCCTGCTTTGCTTCGTCCTCTTTGCGCTTTTTCTTCTCTTGCTTCGCCAAATCCTCCGGATTCGTCGTGCTGGTGAAAGCGATCAGTTTCCCATCAGGCGACCACTTCGCGTCGCCGGCGCCCTTGGGCAAAGTGGTGAAAGAAAACGCGTCGCCGCCCGCCATCGAAAGCATGTGAAGCTGCGGGGCGTCGGGCTTTCCGTCCTTTTCGGTTACGCGCGTGAAGACGAGATACTTTCCATCGGGCGACCAACGCGGCGACGAGTCGCGCTCACCACTCGTTAGGCGATGCGGCGCTTCACCGCCCGCGGTCGGGACCATCCAGATGGAGGTGTTGTAGCCTTCCTTTTTTTCATTAACGGTCACGCGCACGAACGCGACGCGCGCGCCATCCGGCGAAACCTGCGTGTCCCCGATCCAGACAAAATCGAAGATATCTTTCTCGGTGATGTTGCGTTTATCAGCCGCATTGGCCGTGAACGCCGTGGCAGCGATTAAGAAAACGAAGAGGCAAAATCGTAAATTCATGAAGTGCGAATCTGAGCCGAAGCCGCTCGGCTCACAAGCTTTGTTCAATTAGGCGGGTTGCCTCTGCCTGGGGAGCGCAGGGTTCAATGTAGCCGGCAAGCCGCCGGCTACTGCAGGCCCCAGCCTGCGCTCCCCAAAAACAAAAACGCGCCGCCTACTTCTCGTTAGGCATGTCGTCATGCGTCATCGCATGATCGCTCATGAGCGACGGCCGTATGCGCAGAAAGACCTGGAACGAGTACGGCGCCTCGGCGCCGTAATATCGATCAAGCCCATCCGGCACAGCGTTAATCGTGAATTGCCCGCCGAGCCCGACATTGATCCCGCGCCCGTGCGTCAGATCGCGCACGTAACCGACCGTGTACGCATTGATCGGGAAAATCCGCTCGCGATCGATCGCATCGAGCACAAGTTCATGGCCCGGCTTCTCCACGTGTTCGAACCGCGCGTAAAACGTATCGCGCCCCCGCTGTAAGTTTGTCTCGAACAAAAACGATTGCGTCTTGCCGTCACCGGTGTCGTGATTTTGTCCCCAGACAAATGAGTTCGACCAATTCGTGTCGTGACCCAACGGTACATTATATATGAGCGAAGCGGTGGTGCGATGCCGTTTCGCCTCCGGCTCCAGTTCTTCCGGGCTGCGGATGTAGCCGTGCGAAATCTGCAACGCGAGATTCTTCGCCGGGTTCCAGGAGATGCGGCCGCTGAACGAATCGAGCTTTGGTTCGTCAAAATCGTAGCGCACCTCATCGGGCTCAAGCCCCTTGAACGTGCTCCCCTCGATTTTCAGATCGCGCCAGACCACCCCGAGCGTCACGACCCCGAAGGTCACGTGAGTTGAATCCTGCCAATGATGACCGAGCGGCGCGTCCGGATTATCCATCGCGGAAAGCCGATGCATGAAGGTCGGCGGCCCGAGCGCCGGTTCGCCGGGATAACCGAGATACAGATATGCGGAGAGATCACGCGTGAATTTTTGCGAGAGGCTCAACGAAATTTCGTCGAACAAATCGTGCGGATGCTGGCGGTCGTGGAGCGGATCGCCGTTCCAGGTCTCGCCGGTTTGAAAGAGCAGCGGGTAACCGCGTCCGCCTTCCGTCAACAGATCGAGGCTCATCATTCCGCGAAAGCCGATCTGTGTGTTTTCCCCCAGCGGATGCGAATACATCGCCATGAACCAGTTCGGCCCGTCGACGCGATCGTCGCCGCGGCGGGTGTTCGCGTTGACGTAGCGCGGGAAAATTCCGCCGTGCAGCATGAGCATGTCGTCGCCGAACATCAGCATGCGCCCATACATCGGCGTCGAATCCGGCACCCAACTGGTTCCGGAACTCTCGCGGCTCATCGGCTCCGCGACGTTCACGGATGAATGCATCGACATCTGTCGCGGCTGCATATCGTGCATCTCTTCCTTCTTCTCCGAATGCACCGGTTGCATCTCATGAGTGGCCGTCTTTCGACTGCTGTCACGCGTGGCATGACTCTCTTCTTCGTTCGACGTTGGACGTTGGACGTTGGACGTTGGACGTTTTCCTTCTTCCTTCATTGGCACCAGCGTCATCCCGCACTTCGGGCATTTTCCCGGCGCATCCATCACGACTTCCGGATGCATGACACAGGTATATTTCTGCGATGCCGCCCCCGCGACCGCGGTGAAAATCGCGAGCGCGATCAAAATCAAAATTTGGTTCTTCATATTTGGTAAAGGTTTCTTGTGGACGAAGCGGTAGACCCGCTGCCGCGGTGACGCGCGATCGATTTGATCGCGTGGATCTCAAACCTGTAGTGACGACCCTATCGGCCGTGGTCAGATGGATGCAGGCGACACGCCTGCCACTACAGCTTCAACTGAGGGGAGGCGCGTGCGCGAGAATGCTCCGCTGCAAAACGGATTCAGCGAACGTGACCGCACCCGGCGGCCCCGTATCGAGCGCGAACGTTTCGACGGCCAGGTGCGGCGGCGGCAGAAAAATTTCCGCCGCGTAATCCTGGCCACCCACCAATTGCTTCGCCACGGCCGCGACGCTCTTCACCACCGGAGACGCGACCGCGCGCAAGTCTTTGCAGCACGGAAGATGCGTTGCCGGTTTCTGTTTTGCCGGTGCCGAATGCATCGGGCACTGGCCCGCTTCCGCAATAGAATCAGCCGGCGGCGCGCTCAAACCGAGAGCGCAGTGATTCGAAAGACAAACCCAGGCCGCGATCGTCAGGAGGACCGTCGCGCTCCGGCTCATCGTCTTTATTGCCGTCTCGGCTCGCACGCTTCCTGTTCGCTCATCCGTCAGCGCTCTTCCACTGAATTCTTATTTGTCACGAGCCGCAGAGCGCACATGCCGCTTACCGAAAGATGCTGTGAAATACTTTATGAACGCTCCGCCCGACAGCCGCGGGAAAATTCGGCGGCCGGCGCCGATGCCGCGATGGGCGGCGCACTCGCGCTTCTTTGATCGAAACGATTTGCAACGAATCGCCGCGTTTGATCAGGCCGATTGTGTCATCCGTCCTCCCGCTGGCTTTTCGGTCGCGCGGCTCATTCGCCACGGTAAACGCGACGCGAAATTTTGCGATCGTGTTGTTGCCGCCTTTGATCACCCGCAGCGAATCACCGGTCGAATATTTCCGGTTTGGCCATCGCTGATTATAGACCGCGAGCTCATTCTGGATGTAAGCCTTGTCGACGGCGCCGTGATCGAAGTACTCGACCCGATCCGCGTAGAATGCGAGTTCATCCTGCGGGTTCCCGGATTGGCAAGCGGCAAAATAACGGCGAATGAAGTTGCCAATCTCCGCTTTCGCCACGTCGCCGGCATTGAAGGCTTTAGTCGGCGCGGGCGGCGGCAAGGGTTTGGTTTCCGGCAAGGCCGCGTCACTTTTTAAAACCGGCACATCGGGCAAGTCCGTCGCTCCTTCGGCCGGCGGCGCCGGTTCGCCGATTCCAAGCGAATAAAGCGTCATCTCATCAGCGACACCAGTTTGCGCGAAACCCTGTCGTTGCTGATAGCGCTTGATGGCGAGCGCGTAGTCCAGACTCGGCCGGCCATCGATGTCGCGGAAAAAAAGATGGCGCTTGCGCAGCTCTTCCTGCACCTGGCGGGTTTGTTCGTCCCCGCGCGCGATCGGAGCCAAAGCGATCGCGCACAAGAGAAGAAGGAGCGTGGAATGTCTGAACACGGCGGGAATTCGTTACTTGAAGCCCTGAGCGGATTCAAGCTGCGTTTCTCGAAGCAATTCTCCTGCCGTGGTTTGCGACGGCGAACGTTATTCCGGCGGCGCCACGGCGGCTGGCTCCGTTTTCGCGTTCACGCGCGGGATGCGTGTTGACATTGCCGCCGCGACGAAGAGCAAAAATGCGCCGAGATACCAGGGCGCTCCCGGAACGTTCCACCCTTTTTCTTGATCGATGAAGAACGCGAACGTGAACGTAAACAATCCCGGCCCGAGCATCATCGCGATCGCGCGCAGGCTGCTGATGGCGCCTTGCAATTCGCCCTGCTCCGATTCGCTCACGCGATGCGTCATCATGCCGTTCGCCGCCGGGCTCGAAATATTCCAGATCGAAATGATCGGGATCGACCCGAGGTAAACGGCGCCGGTCCGCGCCAGCCCGGCCATCAACACTCCCAGTCCCCCAAAAAACTGGCCCAGATAAAGCGTCCGGCGTTCGCCGATGCGCGCGACGATGGGACGCACCAGCCCCGCGGAAATCACCGCGGTGCAAATGCCGGCGAGCGCGAGCGACGTGCCGATGCTGCCCGCCGACCATGCATACCGATAGATCGCATACAGCGCCCAGACGTTAAAAACTTCGTGCGCGAGGTAGCCGATGAATTGGATCGTCGCGAGCTGGAATAATTCCGGATGCGAACGCAGAAGCACGAGCGAGCCGACCGGATTCGCGCGGCGCAACGTGAATGCTTTCCGCCGCTCGAGCGGGAGCGACTCCGGCACAAAGAAAAATCCGTAGACCCAATTCGCCAGGCTCAACCCAGCCGCGACCCAGAACGGCAGCCGCGGATTCGCATTCCCAAGGATTCCACCGAGCGCCGGCCCCAGCACGAATCCGATACCGAAAGCCGCGCCGATGAGACCGAAGGCGCCCGCTCGTTTCTCCCGCGGCACAACGTCGGCGATGTACGCCATCCCAGTGGAAATACTCGCGGCCGTGATTCCCGAAATCATGCGCCCGAGAAAAAGCCAGCCGACGGTCGGCGCCAGCGCCATGACGATGTAATCGAGGCCGAGCCCGAGATTCGAAAGGAGGATCACCGGCCGCCGGCCGAAGCGGTCCGACAACACGCCGAGCACCGGCGAGAAAACAAACTGCATGAGCGCGAAGACCGTTCCGAAGATGCCGAACATTTTCGCCGCGCCCGGCGCGTCGCCGCCGAGAAAATCGAGGACGAGCTTCGGCAACACCGGCGCGATCAACCCGATCGCGAGCATGTCGAGCGTGACGGTGACGAGAATGAAAATGACGGCGGCCTGGCGTGGCTTCATGTTGTCGCGGAAAGCGGAACGCTATCAATTCATGATGTGAAACGAAAGCGACTGATCACGCTATTCTTGTTGCCGAAGCGCATCTGCTTTTAGCAATCTCGCGGCATGCCTGACGCGCCGCCGCCTCTTCCCAAGTCGCAGCCGTCCTTCACGCGTCGCCACAGCACCATTCTGAAGCTGGCCGGCGTCGGCGCGCTCATTCTGCTCCTCCTCATTCCGCTGGCCATGATCGAAGGCGTCCTCAGCGATCGACTCGCGCGCCGGACCGAAGCGGTCAACGACATCACGGCGTCGTGGGGCAAGGACCAGAACATCATCGGGCCGGTCCTTTGCGTGCCGTATCAGTTTCACGGCAAAGTCGTGCGCGCGGTGACGTTGCCCGATGGCCGGGTCGAGTCACGCGAGCTGGAGGAAACGACGGTGGCCACCGCGTATTTCCTGCCCGACTCACTCGAGGTGAGCGGGGACGTGCAAACGCAAACGCTGCACCGCGGGATTTATGATGCCGCGGTTTTTCGAGGGGAGATCACGCTCACCGGAAAGTTTGCGGCGCCCGACATGGCCGCGCTCAAGATCGATCCGAAAGATGTGCTCTGGAAAGATGCCGCAGTCACACTCGCCGTGAGCGATCTGCGCGGCACCCGCGAAGGGCTCGTGCTCGATTGGAACGGCAAGAAAACGCAGCTCCAGCCCGGCTCGCAATTGCCGGGTTACACGACGGGCGTCACGGCCCAGATCGGCGGCGACCAGCCAATCACCGCGCCGGGGACTTTTTCGATCGCGCTTGATATCAATGGCAGCGGCGGAATTTTCTTCGCGCCTTTCGGAATGCAAAATCAGGTGACGTTGAAATCGAACTGGCCCGATCCGGGATTTCGCGGCGCGTTTCTCCCGGCGGATCGAACCGTGCGACCGGATGGCTTCGACGCGAAATGGAAAGTCTCCTATTACGGCCGCGATTATCCGCAACGCTGGACGAGCCGGTCCGGCAACGAGCGTTTCAACACCAACTCAGTAACCGCATCTCTTTTCGGCGCGCAATTCCTCCGCATCCTCGATGCTTATCGCTACGTCGAACGCTCGATCAAATATGGCGTCCTCTTTTTCGTTCTCGTCTTCACGACGTTTTTTCTTTTCGAAATCACCGCGCGCCAGAAAATCCACCCGCTCCAATACCTCATGGTGGGCGCGGCCCTTTGCCTCTTTTATCTCGCGCTCCTGTCCGCCTCGGAGTTCATCGGCTTCAGCTTGTCGTATCTGATCGCCGCGGTCGCCGCGACCGGTTTGATCACGTGGTATTGCAGTCATTTCCTCGGCGGCGGAATGCGCACGCTCATGATCGGCGGCGGATTGCTCGGCGTTTACACGTTCCTTTACATCACGCTGCGCCAGCAGGATTACGCGCTGCTCATGGGAACGATCGCGCTCTTCATCGTGCTCGCCCTGGTGATGTACGTGACGCGCAAGGTCGACTGGTACGCGCGCGATCTGGGTTGAGGCAAGAAATTCGCCGATGCGCGACGCGAATTTCGTGCAGTTGTTTTCCATTGCGGGCGACCACAAACTCAAGATTTATGCGCAAGATCAATCTCTCCGAAATCCCGGACCACGAACGCAAATCGCCCACGGGAAAATACCACGCGCGTTACAAGGAGATTTCGCTCGCCCTCGGGCGCGATCGCGATTCGCTCGATCTTTCCAAACGCCATCCGTTTGATCTCGCGCTCCTAAGTATTCCACCCGGCGGCTCGCATTGCCCGTATCACGCCCACTCGGCGCAATCGGAGCTTTACCTCGTCGTCTCCGGCCGCGCCCAGGTGCGGGACCAAGGCGGCATGACCGACGTTGGGCCGGGCGACGCGTTTTTCTTTGGGCCCGGCGGAGCGCACCAGATTCGGAACCCGGGACCGGACAACCTGAGTTACTACGTGATCGCGGACAACCCCATCGGCGAATCCTGCTACTACCCCGACAGCAAAAAGTGGGCGGTCTTTCGCCCGCCCGACAACATCATCATGAGAGGGAGCGAGACCCATTACTTCGACGGCGAGGAGTAGCTCGCCAGCGCGAACGGCATGTCATCCCGAGGCTGGCGCAGCGCGCCGAGGGACCTCGCAATTGCAATACCGGTTTGCTTGCGCCAGAGCCGCGTCGTTCAGGCGGGACACGCTTCGATTCGCTCGATGGTTGGCCCTTCCGCTGTGAGGTTCCTCGCCGTCTGCGCGGCTCGGAATGACAGCCGAATTCGCTGCCGGAATTCCGTCCTTGTCTTTCCAATTCGCTCGCGCGTGACTTGTTCGTGACCGAAACAAAAAAAGACGACGCGGATTACGTTCTCGGAACAAACGACGAGGAACTCGATCGGCTCGGCTTACAACATCGCGTCTGGCGTCCGACCGTTCTCGATTGCTGGCGCCGCGCCGGCATCACCTTCGGCTCGCGCGTGATCGATGTCGGGGCCGGGCCGGGCTATGCCACTGTCGATCTCGCCGAACTCGTGGGGCGGACCGGCGAGGTCCTAGCGATAGAGCGGTCGGCGCGTTTCCTAGACTTTGCGCGGAACGCGTGCGCCGCGCGCGGCCTAACGAATGTTCAGTTTCGCGAAGCCGATCTCATGCACGAATCGCTCGGACCGCTCGCGTTCGATGCGGCCTGGTGCCGTTGGGTGGCGTCGTTCGTTTCCTCGCCGGAGAAACTGATCCAGACAATCGCCGGCGCGCTCCGCCCTGGCGGGGTCGCGATCTTTCACGAATACATCGACTACCGCACCTTGCGCCTGGCGCCGCGGCGGCCGGCGTTCGAAAGCTTCGTGAACGAAGTGGTGGACAGCTGGCGTGCCTCCGGCGGCGAGCCCGATGTCGCCTTGAATTTCCCGACGCTCTTTCGCGCCGCGGGTTTGCGCACAATAGAGGCGCATCCGCGGGTACTGATCGCTTCGCCAAAAGATTACGCCTGGCAATGGCCTGCCAGCTTTGTCGAGATCACCCTCGAGCGATTGCGTGAGCTGGGCCGGGTGAATTCCGAATGGACGGAGGCAGTCCGTCGAGAATTTCGCGAAGCGGAATCCGACGAGATGACCCTGCTAACGACGCCCCTGTTTCTCGAAATCATCGCGCGGAAAGGTTGACGCAACGAGGAGTGATGGGCTATCACCATCCTCGGGAGCGATTAACGGTGACGAGTTCTGTTATCCCGATGCAAACTACTTTTCATCGGTAGCAACACCTTATGATCGCCATTTCCTATCGCCGACAGGACAGCAACCCGGTGGCGGGGCGTCTTTACGATCGGTTACAGGCGGAGTTCGGGAAAGATACCGTCTTCATGGATTTTGATTCCATTCCTTACGGCGTCGATTTTCGCGAACACATCAAACACACTCTGCGGCGCGCGAAGGTTATCGTGGCCATCATCGGGCCAGACTGGGCGGGAGCGAACGATAAGTCCGGCCGCCGGATCGACGACCCGTCGGATTTTGTCAGACTCGAAATAGCGAGCGCTCTGGAGACGGGCATTCCCATCATTCCCGTTCTTATCAACAACACGCCGATGCCTGACGCCAAGAGTCTTCCTCTAGAGCTGGAAGGACTCGCCTTTCGCAATGGCCTCGCGCTCGATACCGGCATCGACTTTCATCACCACACGGACCGGCTGATCGCCGGGATCCACAAGGTCGTGGACGCACACCTTCCTCCACCTCCAGTGCTACCTGCAGCCCCGACGCCAACTCCGAGCAGCCGCAAGAGTCCGGTGATGATGGGAGCGTTAACCCTGGCAGCTCTACTCGCTGGAATAGGTGCCTGGTATTTCCTCATCCATCCTTCGAGCAAGACCACCGAGCCAGCCCGCAGACAAGAGCCTGCCGCAACACCAGCCAACGACTTGGCCGCACAAACTCAGACCAGAAGAAGGAGGCTTCAACCCAGCTCGGCTCCAACACCATCGCCCACGGCATCGATCGCGGTAACTTCCACCTATACTAGCACGAAGCCGGTAGAAACACCGGCTCTAACTTCACCGCCAGCTTCTACTTCATCGCCCTCGCCTTCACCCGCTCCTGTTGAAGAAGAAGTAAACGTCACCGGCAAGGAATATACCTTCACAGGAAAGATCGGTTTCAGCGACGCAGTGTTTCACTTGAAGTTTGAAAACGGCGAGCGCGTTATCGGCAACTATAACCGTGGAGGTTCCACGTATCGCCTTGAAGGTACTCACCATCCAAAAAACAAGTTATCGCTCGACGAATACACGGGGGACAAAGTTACCGCTCACCTCGATCTAACCCGCTCCAACACCACCAACATGGTCCACTGGGACGGAACGATGCGTAACACACCGCCCGACAACCGCACCTTTCATGTCTCATTCGAGCGACCTTTCGCTAATACCACTGCATCCCCCTCCGTCCCGCCGATAACCAGCAACCAGGAGGAAAGCAATGAAGCGACTGGTGAATACACTTACTCCGGTAAAATAGGAGCCGGCGATGCCATCTTTCATCTAAAGTTTGGAGGGCCTGAGCACGTCACCGGCGACTACATTCAAAAAGGCGTTACCTACCGCCTTCAAGGCCGTCATCCAAAGGGCAAGCTACTACTCGACGAATACACTCAGGACCGCCTGACTGCTCATCTTAATCTCACACGCGATGAATCCGCCAGCGACCTCCGGTGGGAAGGGACGATGCAAAACACACCGCCGGATAACCGTGTCTTTAAGGTCTTCTTCTCGCGGCCCCGGAAATAAGGGTCTCGTAATTGACGGTTAACCATCGCATAAATGCCAAACGCTGTAGCCACGGCCCTGTAGGCCGTCCGAACGCGCCCAGGTAAGCGGTGGTTGCTTCTAGTAGCGGTAGTGCTCTGACTTGTAAGGACCTTCAATCGGCACGCCGAGGTATTCAGCCTGCCTGTCGGTCAGCTTCGTCAGCTTCACGCCGATTTTTTGCAGGTGCAGGCGGGCTACTTCTTCATCGAGTTGTTTCGACAAGACGTAGACACCAACCTTGTAAGTGTCCTTGTTCTTCCACAGGTCGAGCTGCGCCAGGACCTGATTCGAAAAGGAATTGGACATGACGAAGCTGGGATGGCCCGTGGCGCAACCAAGGTTCACCAGCCGGCCTTCCGCCAGCATGAAGATTTCGTGCCCATCCGGGAAGGTATACTTGTCCACCTGCGGCTTGATATTCGTGCGCTTGATGTCCTTGCGCTGGTTCAAGGGCTCGACCTGAATCTCATTGTCGAAGTGACCGATGTTAGCGACGACGGCCTGGTCCTTCATGCGCGACATGTGTTCCAGCGTAATAACATCCACGTTGCCGGTGGTAGTAATGTAAATATCGCCGCGGCCGAGCGTGTCTTCGATGGCGGTTACTTCGTAGCCTTCCATCGCGGCCTGGAGCGCGTTGATCGGATCGATCTCGGTGATAACGACACGCGCACCCTGTCCGCGCAACGACTGCGCACATCCTTTGCCCACGTCGCCGTAGCCGCAGATGACTGCGACTTTGCCGGCGATCATGACATCGAGCGCGCGGTTCAGTCCGTCGACCAGTGAATGGCGGCAGCCATATAAGTTATCAAACTTCGATTTCGTGACGGAATCGTTCACGTTGATCGCCGGAACGAGAAGCTGGTTTTGCTGCTGCATCTTGTACAAGCGATGGACGCCGGTGGTGGTCTCTTCCGAGACGCCGCGCCATTCCTTCACCAGCTCGTGCCAGCGATAAGGATTTTCGCGCTGCACTTCGAGCAGCAGATCTTTGATGACCTGTTCTTCCTTGTTCGCGGAAGCCGATTTCGCCCAGGCCCCGCCTTCTTCCAGCTCGTAGCCCTTGTGAATGAAGAGGGTCACGTCGCCGCCGTCATCGACGACCAGCTGCGGACCTTTGCCGTCCGGGAACGAAATCGCCTGGTTGGTGCACCACCAATATTCCTCGAGGCTTTCACCCTTCCACGCGAAGACCGGCACGCCCGCTTTCGCGATCGCCGCGGCGGCGTGATCCTGCGTTGAGAAAATATTGCAGCTGGCCCAACGAACGTGGGCGCCCAGCGCAACCAGCGTCTCGATCAACACCGCCGTCTGGATCGTCATGTGCAACGAACCCGTCACACGCACGCCGGCGAGCGGCTTGCTTACTGCGAACTTCTCGCGGATTGCCATCAGCCCTGGCATCTCCTTTTCCGCGATCGAAATTTCTTTGCGTCCCCAATCCGCGAGGGTGATGTCGCGGACTTTGTAATCATTGGCTTTGGTTTTTGTCGTGGTTTGGGTGCTCATAAAATTGCTTCTAGTTAACGAGCCGCTTTTTTTAAAGCGGCAGCTTTGTCGGTCTTCTCCCAGGTAATATCGGGATCGTCTTTGCCGAAGTGGCCGTAGTTCGTGGTCTTGCTGTAAATCGGGCGAAGCAGGTCGAGTTGCTGAATGATCTCGGCCGGTTTGAAAGAGAACGTGCGGTTGACCGCGCGCTCGATCGCTTCTTCCGGAACGGTGTTCGTGCCGAACGTGTTGATGTTCATGCTGACGGGATCGGGATAGCCGATGGCGTAGGCGAATTGAATTTCGCACCGCGTTGCGAGCCCGGACGCGACGACATTCTTCGCCACCCAGCGTCCCATGTAAGCGGCGCTGCGATCGACTTTGCTCGGATCTTTTCCGGAGAAGGCGCCACCGCCGTGCCGGCCCCAGCCGCCATAACTGTCGACGATAATCTTGCGTCCGGTCAGACCGGTGTCGCCTTGCGGTCCTCCGATGACGAAACGCCCGGTCGGATTAATGAGAAATTGGGTGGCCCCGTTGACCATCGATTTCGGCAGCACTTTGCGGATGATTTTTTCGATGCAGAATTTTTCGATCTCCTCGTGGGTGACTTCTTCGGTGTGCTGCGTCGAGATGACGACGTTGGAAATACCGACCGGCTTGCCGTTTTCGTAAATGACGGAGACCTGCGATTTCGCGTCGGGCCGGAGCCACTCCGCTCTGCCGCTCTTGCGGATGCGCGTCAGCTCGCGGCCGAGCCGATGCGCAAACATGATCGGCGCCGGCATCAATTCCGGTGTGTCGTCGCAGGCGAAACCGAACATGAGACCCTGGTCGCCTGCACCTTGCTCGGAGCCCTCTTTGCCCTTCGCCTTCTTCGCATCGACGCCTTGCGAAATGTCGTGCGATTGATCGGTGATGACGGTGTTGACGAAAATCTTTTTCGCATGAAACACGTCGTCGTCGTGGACGTAGCCGATGTCGCGCACGGTCTCGCGCACGATCTGGTTAATCGGGATGACGTCTTCGAGGTGTTTTCCCTTCGGCAAATTCGGAATCGTGATCTCGCCGCCGACGATGACGACGTTGCTTTTGGCGTAGGTCTCGCAGGCCACGCGGCTTTTGCGATCCTGCCGGAGACAGGCGTCGAGGACGGCGTCTGAGATGGTGTCACAAACTTTATCCGGATGACCTTCGCCAACGGATTCTGAAGCAAAAATGAAACGGCGGAGCATGGGCGAAGCGGTTAAGAGTTGAAGTTGGAAAACGAAAGCATCATGGCTGATCATATTGACCAATCATGATACGTCGATATATCGTGGAGGTGCAAAATGCCGTCAACCATTAATTTTCTGCGCCTGCTCGCCGATCCGACCCGGCTCCGGTTGCTCCTTTTGCTGGAAGAGGAGGAGCTTTCCGTGGCGGAGCTGCAGGAAATTCTCGGAATGGGGCAATCGCGCATTTCGAGTCATCTCGCGCAATTGAAACGCGCCGGCGTGGTGGAAGATCGCCGCGCGGGGAAAAATGTTTACTACGGCCTGACAGAGAAAAAGGAGCGGAATCCGGCTCGCGCGAAAGTGAACGAACTGACCCGCGTGCTCGCCCGCGAAATGCCTGAAACGGCGCGCGACCGCACCGCGCTGCAACTCGCGCTACGCAAGCGCCGCGACAAAGCGCGAGAATATTTCGACGAGCTGGCGGGGAAATTCGGCCGCAGCTACGTGCCGGGCCGTTCCTGGCAAGCGCTCGCGCACACCGTCATCAGTTTGTTGCCGGCGTTAACCGTGGCCGATCTCGGCGCCGGCGAAGGAACGCTCGCGCAGCTTCTGGCCAAGACCGCGCGCAAAGTCATCGCGGTCGATAATTCGCCGAAGATGGTCGAGTTCGGATCGAAGCTCGCGAAGCGACACGGCTTCGCGAATCTCGAGTATCGCCTCGGCGACATCGAAGATCCGCCGATCGCAAAAGGCACGATCGATCTGGCGATCCTGAGCCAGGCGCTCCATCACGCCATTCATCCGGAGCGGGCGATCGCGAGCGCTTACCGGATATTGCGCAAAGGCGGGCGGATCGTGGTCCTCGATTTGCTCAGCCACCGCTTCGAGCGCGCGCGTGAGCTTTACGCCGACCATTGGCTCGGCTTCAGCGAAGTGCAGCTCCATCAATTTCTCGAGGCGAACGGCTTCAAGAACATCGAGGTCACGGTCGTCTCGCGGGAAAAACAGAGCCCGCATTTTCAGACAGTTTTTGCTACCGGTGTAAAGTGATGCTCGATTAAAAAGCGGGCCATACTTGGCAAATTCATTTCAATCCTCTCGGCTTTACGGATTTTTTTGCGAGTTGCGGCGCCGCAAGGTGTATCGCGCCGCCGCCGGCTACGGCGTGGTCGGCTGGTTGATCATTCAATTCGCCGTCACCGTTTTTCCGGCGCTGACGCTTCCGCTTTGGACGGCGCGTCTTGTCATCGTCCTCGTTCTCGCCGGATTTCCGATCGCGCTCATTCTCGCTGGGCCTTCGATGTCAGCGAAGCCGGGATCACAGCAACGCCCGAAACCGTTCCGGCTGATTGTCCGCCCGCGTTTGCCGCGGGGCGAAAAAATATCTTCGCGCTCGCGGCGTTCGGGTTGCTCACCGCGATGGCCGCCGGCTACTTTCTCATTCCCCGCGCTTCCGCGCGCAAGCTGGAGAAATCGATCGCGGTCCTGCCTTTCGACAACTTCAGCGTCGATAAGGAGAACGCCTACTTCGCCGACGGCATCCAGGACGACGTACTGACAAACCTCGCCAGGATCAGCGACCTCAAAGTGATCTCGCGCACATCCGTGATGCCGTATCGCGGGCAAACGCACAACCTGCGCGAAATCGGAAAGGCCCTGAACGTGGCCACGATCCTGGAGGCGAGTGTCCGGCGCGACGGCAAACGCGTTCGCATCAATGTCCAGCTGATCGATGCGTCGAACGACCGGCATTTGTGGGCGCAGGTTTACGATCGCGAATTGACCGACGTGTTCGCGATCCAGAGCGAGCTGGCACAGGAAATTGCTTCGGCGCTGAAGGCAACACTGTCGCCCGACGAACAACAGCGGATCGAGAAGAAGCCGACGGAAAACGGCGAGTCCTATCTTGTTTACCTCGAGGCGAAAGAAATTTTCAACCGGCCGGATCGTCATCACGATGACCTGGCGCGGGTCGAGGCGCTCTACGAGAAGGCGGTTCAACTCGATCCTTCTTTCGCACTGGCGCACGCGCGTCTGTCGCATTTGCAGAGCTGGAGTTATTACGCCATCGAACCGATCGCTGCCCGCGCCCAGAAAGCGCGGACGGCGGCGAATGAAGCGCTCCGGCTTCAGCCCGATCTGCCCGAATCCCATCTCGCGCTCGGTTACGTCAATTATTATGTGGATCGGGATTACGACCGGGCTCTGAACGAATTCGCCGTCGCGCGCCGCGGCCGGCCGAACGATGCCGGCGTTTTTCGCGGTGCGGGAAAGTCCGGACGACGGGCCGCGTCACGCGTTGCTCGGTTTGATTTATGCGGGACTCGGCCGCTGCGACGAAGCGGTCGCGGAAGGAAAACGCGCGGTGGAATTGCTGCCGGAAGCGAAGGACGCGTTCGACGGCCCGATCCTGGTCATCAGCCGCGCCCGCATCAGCATGATGTGTGGCGACATGGATACCGCGCTCGCGCTGCTCGATCGGTCGTTACAGACACCGTCCGGCGTTACGATTCACGAGCTGCGGCTCGATCCGATCTGGGATTCGCTCCGCAACGACGCACGTTTCCAGCGGATGCTGTCGAAATTTGGCGGCAAATCCTAACGCCAGCCGAAGAATCTTGTCTCAACTTCCACGGAGGTTTGTAATCGGGAGCGAATGAGCGGTTTCTTCGAAGAGATTAAGCGGCGCAAAGTTTATCGCGTCGCCGTCGCTTACGTCGTGGTGGCAGGGGGCGTGATCCAGCTCGCGTCCGCGGTTTTTCCGGCCTGGGAATTGCCGGGGTGGGCGCTCCGCCTCGTGATCGTGCTTCTCCTCGTTGGCTTCCCGATTTCGCTCATCCTGGCGTGGGCCCTCGAAGTCACTCCGCACGGCATCCGCACGACGCCCACACCGCCCTCCACGCCGCGGCGCAGACGCAACATCGTTGCTCTGCTCGCCGTCGGCGTCATCGTCTCAGCCGCGGCGGGATTTTTCCTGCTGCCGCACGCTTCCGCCCGAAAGATCGAGAAATCGATCGCCGTGCTCCCTTTCGAAAATTTTAGCGACGACAAGGAGAACGCATTTTTTGCCGATGGCATCCAGGACGACATCCTGACGAACCTCGCGAAGATCGGGGACCTGAAGGTGATCTCGCGCACGTCGGTGATGCCGTACCGAGGCAAGGATAAGAACGTCCGCGAAATCGGGAAAACGCTCGGCGTTTCCGCCATCCTGGAAGGAAGCGTACGCAAGTTCGGCAATCGCGTCCGGGTGAATGTGCAGTTGATCAACGCCGAGAACGACGAGCACATCTGGGCGGAGGAATATGATCGCGATCTGGCCGATGTCTTCGCGATCCAGACCGATCTCGCGCAGAAGATCGCGAAGGAGCTGCAGGCAAAACTCTCGCCCATGGAAAAAGTGAGGATGACGCGCAAGCCGACGGAAAACGGCGAGGCGTATCTCGCTTTTGTGCAGGCGCACACTCTCCAGATGCAACTGGAGGACTTGGAAAAACTGAAGCAGGCCGAGCAGCTTTATGAGCGCGCGCTTCAGATGGATCCAAATTTCGCGCTGGCCGCCGCCGGCTTCTCGCGGACCGAAAGCTGGATCTATCACACCTTTGAGCCCACGGCGCAGCGCAAGGAGAAGGCGCGCACGCTGGCCGAACGCGCTCTGACGCTTCAGCCGGACCTCCCGGAAGGCCACATCGCACTCGGTTTTTGTTATTATTATGGCGACCGCGGTTACGAGCGCGCGATGCAGGAATTCCTCACGGCCCAACGGGGCTTGCCTAACGACCCGGAAGCGCATCTCGCAATCGGTGCGATCCAGCGCCGCCAGGGAAAATGGACCGAATCGAGCGCCAATTTTGAAAAAGCAGCCGAGCTGAGTCCGAACGAATCGTGGGCCCTGCAAAACCTGGCTTTCAATTATCAGACGCAGCGAAACTTCGACGCCGCGAACAAGACCATCGATCGCGCTCTGAAGGTGACGCCGAATTCATTCAGCCTTTGGTCGGTCAAAGCGCAACTCGAGATTTCGGAGAAAGGCACATTCGAGGTGATCGAGCGCGGCGTGAAAGCCCTGGCGGGCAAGCCAATGTCCGAGGACATGAGATCGCATTACACGGCGGCTTTTGTGCAGACGCTTCTCCTGCAGCGGAAGTATGCCGAAGCCTTGCGGGAGGCGGAGGGCATGAACGAGCAATTGCTCTCGCGGGATCCCGAAGGTCTCCTCTCGAAATTCGAGGTGGTCGGTGTCGCCAAAAAAATGTTGCACGACGACGCCGGCGCGCGGGAAGCGTTTCTCAAGGCGAAAGGATATGTCGAAAAATATTTGAGCCTGGCGCCTGACGAAGCGAAGCGGCACTCGCGCCTGGCCGCAATCCTGGCCTGGCTGGGAGAGAAAGACGCGGCCATCGCCGAAGCGAAGCGCGCGACCGAGTTGCTCCCGGAAAGTGTCGACGCGTTCGACGGCCCGGTGGCTACGCAGGCCCTCGGGGAAGTTTACGCGATCGTGGGCGAGTACGATAAGGCGCTCGACATCGCCGATGGTCTGCTCTCACGGCCAAGCCAGCTCACGGTGGCGCTCGTCAAAATCAATCCCATCCTGGATCCGATCCGGCAGACGCCGCGTTACGTTGCGCTGCTCAAAAAGTACGGTGGTTAGGTCCGGCCTCATCATCGCGATCGCGTTCGCCGTCGTTGCCTCAACGCGCGCGGAGTGGGCGGTCAGCTCCTCGCAAATCGAGCGAGGCACTGCGGCGACCATCGAACATCGTCGCCTTGTTCTGAGCGACAGCGCCACGGACGAACAGGCCACGCTCGACGCCGCCATTTTTTCGACGAGTTCCGCCACGGTGCGAGTGATCGATAATCCGGGAGGTGAAGACGATCTCGCCGGCGTGATGCGGCGCGAGCATTGCCTCGCCGGCGTGAATGGCGGCTACTTCGATCCGGCGAATGCGCCGGTGGGCTTGTTGATCGGCGATGGAAAATCGATCGCTCCATTGCGCAAAGCCAAACTGCTCAGCGGCGTGATGGTCGTCGCAAGCGGGCGCATTCAGTTGCTGCGCACGGCGGAATATTCGCCGAAGCGAAAAGCGATCGCCGCGCTGCAATGCGGGCCCTTTCTGGTCGATCGCGCGCAACCGGTCCCCGGATTGAACGACACGCGCTCTGCTCGGCGCACTTGTATTTTCACGGATGGATCGGACCGGGTCGCGATTGGTTTCTGTTCCGAAGTGACATTGGCGCAACTCGGAAAAATTCTGGCGACGCGCGGGATCGCGCCAGACTGGAAGGTGCAACGGGCTTTAAATTTCGACGGCGGATCATCGAGCGCATTTTGGTTCGCGGGCGAACGCGGTCCGCTTTCGATTTCCGAGCAGAAGACCGTGCGCGATTTTGTGGCCGTGGTGCCGAAGTGATTGGCTACCTTCGTCGCAATTCGACGAAGTAGCACCGGACACCGAGCAGCCGGCCATCGTAGCTCATGCCTAACGACTGCGGCGAAGCGGCATCAGGAATGCGCAGCTCGATGTTCAAGTCCTCGACGTTCCTGGTCAGCTCGAGTGGAATCGGCGCCGCGAAATCCGCGGGCTCGCTCACCTGCCAGTCGGCGATTTTTTGCCCGTTCGCGTAGACAGCGACGTTTTGCACGGGCAGTTCCCGCGGATGAATCAATCCGCCGAGTTTCATGCGCAGCATGAGGGCCGCATCGTGATCGGGAATTGGCAACTTCAGTTTCGCGGATGTTCCCTCAGTCCACGTAAACTCCGGCTCGGCGCCGCTCCAGCCCGAAACTCGATAAATCTCCGCGCCGCTGCCGGCGTTGAAACGGATCGTCCAGCCGGTCGGCTCTTCGGAGGACTCCATCGATTTGGCGACAGTTTCCGCCGGTGCGAAATTCGTGTTTCCATTCGCGACGAAAATGCGAACGCCGCCAATCTCTTCCTTCAATTGGTAATTCCGACGCACGAACGCCGCGAGCGCCGGAAAAGTTTCATGGCCTTGCGTCGCGCGATTGTTGAAGTTGAATGCGCCGGAGTGGACCGCGTCCACGAAGACCGCCGGCCGGCTTCGCTCCAGATCGCGCATGAGAATCCCCTCATAATATTCCCGAAAATGGCCCGCCGGAATCGGCCCCATCTGACCGTAGCGCGTCGCCATGATCGTGCCTGTCTGGACGTAGAGTTCCGGACACGAACCCCAGATCGCGACGCGGCTGCCGCGAGGCGCATAACGCGAGAGCGCCACGGCTTGTTTGCTGCCGGCTGATTTGGAATTGGACGCAATCTCAGTCACGAGCGTGCTCGGACCGGACGCGAGAGAAACCCCGAGTCTCCGAAATAAGAAACACGCTGAGGTACGATCCGGTAACGAGCGCCTCGCGATTTTTCCAAAAACTTGTCTCCCGCACGAGCCGCAGCACCGCCGCGACGCAGCAACTCACGGGCACGACTGACAAAAGGAGGTAATGCTGAAAAGGCCGGCGCGGCGTGTAAATCGAGAAACCCGCGGCGAGGACCAAAAGGAGCGCAGCGATCGCAATCCATAATGAGCTGCGCGACGGCACGGCGCGTTTCCAACAAATTATTGCCACGCTCAAGACAACGACGATCAGCGAACCGGCGAGGAACGCCGTGTACGATGCCGACGATTCGAAAAGGAACGAAGGACCGATGTGGATCCCTTCGCCGACGTAGCCGACCGAGCTTTGCAGATACGAGCGGATCGCGTAATGCAGCTCTCCGGTCGCGCAGAGCACGGCGGTCACGATCGCGGGAATGAGAATCAGTGACACCGCAAACACGAGCGCTTCGTGGATTGCGCTTTTCCAACGCCGGCGACCGCCAAAAAAAATTTCCGCCGCGACAAATCCGAACAGTACGAGCGCAATCGGGAGCGATTGGAGCTTGGCCAGGCCCGCGCTGCCGAGGCAAATACCCGCAATCGCGCAGGCCGCGATCCGCCGCCGGTTCGGCATCGCTTCACGCGCGAGGTAGGCGCTCGCAACCAGCGCGGTCGTCGTCAAAAAAATTGGGACGGTCTCGCTCGAAAAATGAAGAAAATTCCAATCCTTGGTCAAAGCGAGCAGGAGCACCGGCGGGAGAAGGACGAGGCGCGCGACGCGGCCGCCATTCAGCCATTTCACCGCAAAATAAAGTCCGCCCAAGGTGAGGGTGAGCAGACAAACGCCGAGAAATCTTGCGGAAAAGAAATCGATCCGCGCACCGAAGAGCGCCGGGAGTGCGAGCGTGTAGGCGGTCAGGGGTCCGCTCGTGGCTCCGTCAAATCCACGCCAGGGGACCCAATCGGTTCTTACTTTCAGCGCTCCCGCAACCCAGAGTCCTTCGTCTGGATTCAGTGGGTATTGCCAGAGGAAATTCGGCCAGCGCCAGGCGAGAAGAGTCAGCCCGGCCGCGGCCAGAAACGCGCAATCAAATCCCAGCTTGTCGGTGCGGTCGCTCTCTCGCAGGAGCGTGAGCGCGACGAAAAGAGCAAGCGCGCTGAGCCCGAAAACATAATAAGGAAGCGGACCGCTTCCAAACCACTCGACGAGCCGAGCAATCATCGCCGCCTCCGCGGCGACTCAATCTCCGAAGCAGCCATCCAGATCATATTCGTCCCCGCCATTGTTAAGAACGCGACCGATCATCGACATCCCGCCACCGTCGCGCAAACCGAAACGGCGCCGCAAAGCTTGACTCGCGGTCGCCGCATCACAAAGCTCCCACTCCGATGCGCACCTTCGGCGGTTTCCTTTCTCAAGGCAGGATCGTTTATGGCGAAGTGCGCGGCGATTCCGTTCACGTCCTGACGAAGCCGTATTGGCTCGGGCTCGAATTCAGCAGCGACGTCCTTTCGTTAGGCGAGTTGCAAATCCATCTGCCGGTAGCGCCGGGCAAGCTCATTGCCGTCGGATTAAATTACGCCGATCACATTGCCGAGATGAAACGGACACCGCTCGGCACGCCGTTGATTTGGTTCAAGGCCCCGACCTCGCTCCTTCCGCACGGCGGCACGATCGAGATCGCCTTTCCCGAGCATCAAACCGATTTCGAGGTGGAGCTGGGAATTGTGATCGGGACCGAGGCCAAAAACGCCAGCGTCGAGCGGGCGCTCGATTGCGTTTTCGGTTACACGCTGGGGGAAGACATCAGCGACCGGGACCTGCAGAAATCGGAGAAACAATTCGGGCGCTGCAAGTCCTTCGATACTTACACGCCGGTCGGGCCCTTTGTTTATACCGGCGTGGACGTGCGCGATCTTTCCATCATCTTGCGGCAAAACGGCGAGGTGAAACAACAAGCGCGCACGAGCCAGATGATTTATTCGCCGGCCGAGATCGTCTCGTTCGCCTCTCAATCGCTCACCCTGCTGCCGGGCGATGTGATCCTGACCGGCACGCCTTCCGGCGTCGGCCCGATTCGTGCCGGCGATGAGATCGAGGCGCGGATCGGCGAGTGGCCGGCGCTGCGCAATTCGGTCGTGGCCGCGCCACTTGCGGAAAAATAATTCTTTCCTCGCCCAAATTCCCGGAGCTAAGCTACATCCCAAGGAGGCGGATGATACGAACTAATCTTGTGGCTCCGCCAGGATCCGAAATGCCGAAAAGACAAACGCGAAAGTTTTGCTCGACTCGCACTCAGTTCATTGAGGATAAATAGCGCCTCGTCAGAAAATCGAGCCGGGAAAAACTTTCCAATCAACCTTATGAAAACACTGCTACTCGTCAGCCTCTGCTCCGTCACCCTCGCGTTGACTTCGTTCGGCCAAGCGCCGCCGCAACCTCAGAATCAGCCGCCAACGGTTCGCCCGCCGGTCCCGCCTGCGGCAAACGCGCAAAATCCCGTGGCGCCGGTTCCGGCCGCCACAAATCCAGTGGCGCCTGCGCCCACTGTTGCCGGCGCACCGCCGGTGACGGGAACAATGCCAGCCACCACTCCGGGAACCTCACCCGTCTCGAGTCCGCCAGGTCCGATCGCGAGCTCGGCCCCGGTGATCAGTCCTGCGTCGAGTCCCGCTCCCGCGGCGAGCCCAGCAGCGCCTGAAGGAATGTTCGACAAGAATTTCTTCGTCGATAATTTCCGCAAGGGCGGCCCGATCATGTGGCCGATCCTCATTGTCTCGCTCACTGCCCTGGCGGTGGTGCTCGAGCGCATTTTCTGGTGGCTCGGCCGCTGGATGCGGCGCGACCCGAAACGAATCGAGAAAGTTTTCACCGCCATTGAAACCGGCGACGTCGCGGAAGCATCGCGCCTCTCACGCAGTTCGCGCGATCCGGTTCTGCGCATGATGTGGAATGGATTGAACCATCAGCACGCCTCGCTGCAGGGCGCGCTCCAAGTCGCCGCCGGCATCGAGATCAAACGCGCCGGCCGGTTCCTCGTCGTGATGGACACGCTGGTCACGCTCGCGCCGTTGCTCGGTTTGTTGGGAACGATCACCGGTCTGATGAAATCGTTCAGCTTCCTCGGCAACGAAGAGTTGGCGGTGCAAGCGGTCACCGGCGGTATCGCGGAAGCGCTCATCGCCACGGCTTGCGGTCTCGGCATCGCGATTTTCTCATTGGTTCCATTTAACTTTTTCACTTCTCGCGTGTCTAACTTAGAGTTCGAACTGCAGACAGCTGCGACGAACCTTGAAGTTATGTTGGAAGCTCAAAACAAGGCGGAGCACACCGGCGTGGAGATCCCGGGAACAACCCCAAGCTCAGCGACGCGCTCGTCGATTTAAGGGCCTTCCATGAACGTCTCCTCACCCATCCCGCATAAGAAGGCACGGATCGAGATCATTCCGTTGATCGACATTATGTTCTTTCTTCTCGCGAGTTTCATGATGGTGAGTTTGAGCCAGACGACCATGAAGGGCATGAAAGTGAATCTGCCCACCGGCGCCTCCGGTCAGACGCAGTCGAAAAAGGATTACGTCAGCCTTTCCGTCGACAAGGATGGCTACACTTATTTCGATAAGGAAAGAATCCCGCTCGAAGAAGTGCTCCCGCGGCTGAGGAAGATTTACGCCACCAATCCCGACGCGAAAATTTTCATTCGTGGCGACCGGGACGCTGTCCACGGCAATGTGACTCGCGTGCTCGATCAAATCCGTTCGTCGGGTTTCAGCAAGATATCGTTCGAGATCAAGAGCCAGGCGGCGGCGGGCATCCCTGGTGGGGCAAAGTGAGGTAATATGGGCCCACTCCTCTATCGTCCGCCCCCCAGGTGGCAGGGTTGGGCAGCGCTAAGCGGCGCGGTCGCGATTCACTTCGCCGCCGTAGCGATCGCTTCGATTCATCCGACAGAAAAGGTGGTCGATCTGAGCGACATTCCGGAAGCCGTGGTCGATGTTTCTTTAGAGCAGCAGGCGACACCGGAACCGACTCCGATCGACGAGCCGCCACCGCCACCGCCGCCCGAGGCGATTCCGGAACAGAAATCCGAATTCGTGGAGGAACAGTCGACGCCGCCACCGAAACGTCCGCCTTCGACCAAGCCAGTGGTGCCAATCGCGAGACCCACAAGTACTGGCAAAGCAGCCATGACTTACAAGCCGCACATCGAATACCCTTACGAAGCGAGAAGATCGAAGATCACCGGGAGTGGAGTTATCGTGGTGTCGGTTGGGCCGGGCGGCGAAGTAACCGAGGCAAGCATGGGAGTGAGCTGTGGCAACGCCATTCTTGATAATGCCGCAACATCCGCATTCCGCCGGGCGAGATTCAATCCAGGGACAGCTCCCAAAGTGAAGATACCAATCACCTTTACCCTTACCGGCGCATCGTACTAACTCAATTTTTCGAAACGCCAACCTATGAAAATGCGATCGCCCATTCCGCACAAACGCGCGCGGATCGAGATCATTCCGTTGATCGATATCATGTTTTTCCTCCTCGCCAGTTTCATGATGGTGAGCTTGAGCCAGACCCACATGAAGGGTATTCGCGTCAATCTGCCGAGCGCGAATACGCCGCCGCCCCCTCCGGACCAACCGAAAGATTACGTTTCCGTTCGCGTGACCGCAGGCGGCCTCGTCTATTTCGACAACGCGCCAGTGCTCGATCAGGATGTCTTGCCGAAGCTTTATCAAATGCATCAGGCCAATCCGGACGTGAAGGTTTCGATCAGCGGCGAAACCCTCGCGATACACGGCGACGTGATCACACTGCTCGATCGCGTGCGTTCTGCCGGCATTCAGAAGATCGGCTATCAAATCAAGGCCGCCTCGGTCACTGGAAGCACCGGGACAGTCCCGCCGCCCGGCCCCGTCGCTCCGCCGCCGCCGCCGAATAAGCCCTGAGTTCACCTCGTCGCGATCAGGCAAGCAGCGCGGCCCGGAGCGATTGAATCGCGCGGGCGCGGTGGCTGATTCGATTTTTCTCCAGCGGAGAAAGCTCGGCGAACGTTCGCGATAATCCGGCGGGCTGAAAAATAGGATCGTAGCCAAACCCGGCGGAACCGCGTGGTGTGTGGACAATCGTTCCTTCCACCACGCCTTCGAAAATTCCCAGGATCTTTCCTTCGCGCGCCAGCGCCAGCGCACAACGGAAACGAGCGACGCGTGCACCCGCCTCCAATTCGCAGCGCGCGAGTTCGGCGAGAAGTTTCGCCACATTCTCCGCGTCGCTCGCGCGCTCACCCGCGTAACGCGCCGAGTAAACACCCGGTGCGCCGCGCAACGCCTCCACTTCCAGACCTGAATCATCCGCGACAACAAGTGCCGGGAATTGCTTCGAGATCGCGACCGCTTTGAGAATCGCATTCTCGGCGAAGGTCAGCCCCGTTTCCTCCATCGGCGCAGATTGCGGCGCGTTGGCGAGATCGCGCACCTCGAACTCCGCTCCGAGGATCTGCGCGAACTCGCGCGTCTTATGCGCGTTGCGGGTGGCAAGGAGGAGCTGGCGCATGGCGCAAAATGAATCAGGAAAAGAGGAACGCAGGAAATTTTCTGTTTCTTTCCTCTTTTCCTGTGTTCCTGATTCCTTCCTAATTCCGCTGCATGAACGAGCGCCGCAAACCTTATCCTTTCGATTGGATCGAGCCGAAGTGGCAGACGATCTGGGATGAGCAGCGTTTTTTCCACGCGCCCAATCCCGGCGAGAAGAATTTCGTTCCGGCCAAGCCGAAGTTTTACGTGCTCGACATGTTTCCGTACCCGAGCGGCGCCGGGCTCCACGTCGGCCATCCCGAAGGATACACCGCCACCGACATCATCGCGCGCTACAAGCGTCTCCTCGGCTTCAATGTCCTGCACCCGATGGGTTGGGACGCGTTCGGATTGCCGGCGGAACAATACGCCATCAAGACGGGCCAGCATCCCGCCATCACCACGCGCGAGAACGTCGCCAAGTTCAAAACGCAGCTCAAGCGGATCGGTTTTTCCTACGATTGGGAACGCGAAGTCAACACGACCGATCCCGCCTACTACAAATGGACGCAGTGGATTTTCCTCCAGATTTACAATTCCTGGTTCAACCCGGAGACGAAAAAAGCGGAGCCCATTTCCACTTACCGCGGCGCCGATCCTGACAGCGTGCGCCTCGCCTACGTGGCCGAGGTCGCGGTGAATTGGTGTCCGGAATTGGGCACCGTCCTCGCGAACGAAGAAGTCATCGACGGCAAGAGCGAAGTGGGCGGCTTTCCGGTCGTTAGGCGACCGATGCGGCAATGGATGCTCCACATCACGGCGTTCGCCGATCGGTTGCTCGACGGGTTGGAAGCCTTGGACTGGGCGGATTCGATCAAGGCGCTGCAACGAAACTGGATCGGAAAAAGCGAGGGCGCGGAGATCGATTTCAAGATCGATAATCGAAATGAGACCATCCGTGTTTTCACGACGCGACCCGACACGCTTTACGGGGCGACGTACATGGTGCTCGCACCGGAGAATTCGCTCGTGGACGAGATCACGACTGGAGAGCATCGCAATTCCGTGGCGGGTTACCGCACTCAGATCGCCGCCAAATCGGACCTCGAGCGAACGGACCTGGCCAAGGAAAAAACGGGCGCCTTTACCGGCGCCTTCGCGATCAATCCGGCGAACAACGAACAAATCCCGATCTGGGTCGCCGATTACGTTCTGATGGGTTACGGCACCGGCGCGATCATGGGCGTGCCGGGACATGACGCGCGCGATTTGGAATTCGCGCAAAAGTTCGGGCTGCGAATTATCCCAGTGGTTCAAGCTCCGGGGAAGACCGCGGATGAATCCATCGGTTACGTCGACGACGGCATCGCGATCAATTCCCCGCTCCTTGACGGCCTAACGACTGAAGCGGCCAAGCGAAAAATCACCGCCTGGCTGGAAGAGCGCGAACTTGGCCGGCGCTCGATCAACTACAAACTGCGCGACTGGCTTTTCTCGCGGCAGCGTTATTGGGGCGAGCCGTTTCCTGTCGTCTGGCGCGATGGCAAACATGAAGCGCTGCCGGAATCGGAACTGCCGCTGGAACCGCCGGCCCTCGAGGACTTCAAACCAACCGGAACTGGCGAACCGCCGCTCGCAAAAGCGAAAGATTGGATTCGATATTCGGATAGCGCGTCGCGCGAAACGAACACCATGCCGCAATGGGCCGGCTCGTGCTGGTACTACCTGCGGTTCTGCGATCCGCGAAACGACCAACGCTTCGTCGGCGAAGAGCCAGAGCGCTACTGGATGGGAGGTGAGAAGCCTGGCGGAGTCGATCTCTACGTCGGCGGCGTCGAACACGCGGTCCTGCATCTTTTGTATGCGCGCTTTTGGCACAAGGTGCTCTTCGATCTCGGGCACGTTTCGAAACCGGAGCCGTTCCAGCGCCTCGTGAATCAAGGCATGATCCTCGGCGAGGACGGCCGCAAAATGTCGAAGCGCTGGGGCAACGTGATCGATCCGCTCGACGTGATCGAAATCTACGGAGCCGACGCGTTCCGTTGCTACGAGCTGTTCATGGGCCCCCTCGAGCAGATGAAGCCGTGGAGCATGAAAGGCGTGGAAGGCGTCTCGCGTTTCCTCGCCCGCGTCTGGCGTCTCATCATGGAAGAAAATCAGGCCGGCGAATGGATTCTTTCCGACGAAGTGCAGGACGTCGCGGCCGACAAGTCGCAGCTCAAGGTGTTGCACACCACGATCAAAAAAGTCACCGGCGATATCGAGACGCTGTCCTTCAACACCGCCATTTCGCAGATGATGATTCTGGTCAACGCGCTCACGAACGCTCCGGCCAAACCTGTCTCGGCGCTCCGCACGCTCCTGCTCCTCCTCAATCCCTTCGCGCCGCACCTCACTTCGGAGCTTTGGGAAACGCTCGCGGAAAAATTTCCCGGCGCCGCCGGCGACATCACGGAGCAGAGCTGGCCACGCCACGACGAGCGTTTCCTCGTCGAAGATGAAATCGAGATCGTTCTGCAAGTGAACGGGAAAGTGCGGGACAAGATCACCATCGCGCTCGACGCCACCAATGCCGAGCTGGAAGCGGCTGCGCTCGCCAGCGAGAAAGTTCAAAGGAGCGTCGCCGGCCAAACGATTCGCAAGGTCGTGGTCGTTGCCAAAAAGCTTGTGAACGTCGTGACCCGGTAACTAGACCTGTGCTTATGCTGAAAGAGTTTAAGGAATTCGCTGTCAAAGGAAACGCGGTCGACATGGCCGTGGGCATCATCATTGGCGCGGCCTTCGGATCGATCGTCACCTCGCTGGTGAAAGACATCATCATGCCGCCAATCACTTTGCTGACCGGCGGCCTGGATTTCTCGAACAAGTTTGTTGTCCTGCGCGACGCGCCCGGCGGGGGTGTCTTCACGACGGCGGCCGATGCCGCCAAGGCCGGCGCCGTCACCTGGAACTACGGAGTCTTCGTCACCCTCGTCGTGAATTTTTTGATCGTCGCTTTTTCGATTTTTCTGCTTGTGCGCGCACTCAACAATATCAAACGGCCCGCACCCGGCGCGGCCGCTCCGGTGTCGAAGGAATGTCCCTTCTGCACGATGACGATTTCGATCAAGGCGACCCGCTGCCCGCATTGCACCTCGGAAATGGCGGGGACTGCGCGCGTTTAGTGCGCTGTATCCTTGACTCGTCTAGCAACCATCGCGTGAAAACTCGCATCGGGGAGCGCACGCGCCTCGCGTCCTGGCGATGACGCCCTCGTCATTGCGGACTTTTCTCCCGGGCCACACGGTCCGCCGCGCGCCCGGCGAAGTTCGTTTCGGCGCGGCGCCGAAACCAGCACGCGAGGCGCGTGCGCTCCCCAGAACGCCGGTTTCAAATTTACCGCGCAGCTGTCGATCGTAATTCCCGGCCGCCGGTCGTCTCGTGCCGGGGTGGGGAATGCAGGTCGGCCACGGCCAGCCATCGTTCGTGTTGATGGAAAAACGCGAGACGGCCATCGAGCAAAATTTCATGGGCGACGAGCGCCTGATTCGCCCGGAGTGGAGACAAATCGAAGCGTTTAGTCGCGCAAATTATCGCTTGCCACTCGCGGCTTCAATCGCTATTGAGCGGACTTTCCGCGCAGATGTCTTCATTCCTGAAATTCGCCGCGCTCGGTGCACTCGCGTGTTTGATCGCCAGTTGCGAAGCGCCGAAATCCGCGCTCGGCCCGCAGCTCGGTCCCACGGGTATCACGGGCGCGCGCCGGATTGCAAACGTCCGCACGACCGCTTACACGCATTCGGAAAGAGGCGGCCGGCATAATGCCATCGGCACGTCGCTTTCCGGAGGGAATGTCATGAGCGCCGCGTCGGATTGGTCGCGCTTTCCGCTCGGGACAAAATTCCAAGTCGTCGGCACAAGGGATCAATACCGAATCGACGACTACGGCGGCGCACTCATCGGCACCAACACGATCGATCTCTACAAGACCAACCGCGCCGCGATGCGCGCTTGGGGCGTGCGACGCGTCGCCATCGATATTCTGGAATGGGGATCGAAACAGCAAAGCCTCAAGGTCCTGGCGCCCAGAAAGAAGAATCGCCTCGTCCGGCGCATGATCGCCGCGCTCGAGGCAAACAAGAGTTAGCGAACTGAGAGCGCGCTTTGTTTTGACAGCGCGCCTTCGCACGCGACAACTTCCCCGGTGAAGATTCTCGTCGTGGGCGGAGCGGGCTACATCGGGAGCGTTTGCGCCGAGCTCCTGCTCGACGAGGGCCACGAAGTTGGCGTCTTTGACAATCTTTCCGAAGGCCATCGTCGCGCGGTCGATCCCCGGGCCACGTTTTTCGAAGGCGATCTAGCGGAGCGCGTCCGGATCCAGGCCGCGCTGGTTGATTTTCAACCGGAGGCGGTCATGCACTTTGCCGCCAGCGCGCTCGTCGGTGAATCGATGGAGAACCCGTCGAAATATTTTCGGAACAACATCGCCCACGGCTTGAATCTCCTCGATGCCATGGTCGCGACCGGCGTGCAGCGAATCGTTTTTTCCTCGACCTGCGCCACCTTCGGTCCGCCCGAACGCGTCCCGATCGACGAAACGGCGCCGCAGCGTCCGATCAATCCCTACGGCGAATCCAAGCTGGCCTTCGAAAAAATCTTGCACTGGTACGATGAGATTCACGGCCTTCGCTTCGTCGCATTGCGTTACTTCAACGCCGCCGGCGCCTCGGAGAATTTCGGCGAAG
Organism: Spartobacteria bacterium; assembly: GCA_003167555.1. GTDB lineage: Bacteria > Verrucomicrobiota > Verrucomicrobiia > Chthoniobacterales > UBA10450 > AV80. Next base: position 238,821 of record PMSN01000011.1, on the reverse strand, counting down.
AGCATCGCGTCGAAACTCATCTTATCCCAAACGTGCTGAAGGTCGCGCTCGGTCAAAAATCCCAGGTGGAGATTTACGGCACCGATTACGAAACGCCGGATGGCACTTGCATCCGCGACTACATCCACATTCTCGATCTCGCCCGCGCCCACATCCTGGCGCTGAAGTCCGCGACGAGCGACTTTTACAATCTCGGCACCGGCGGCGGCACCAGCGTCCGCGAGGTGATCGATTCTTGCCGAAAAATTACCGGACACAATATCCCCGTCGTTGAAAAACCGCGGCGCGCCGGCGATCCACCGCGGCTCATCGCGGCCTCGGAGAAAATTCAACGCGAGCTCGGCTGGCGTCCGCAATTCCAGCGCATCGATGCGATCATCGAGAGCGCCTGGAAGTGGCACCAGAAATTCCCGAACGGCTACGGAGATTAGGTGGATCGTGCGCTCCGCGCACGATGGCAAAATTAGCGGCGAAGTCGCGAAAATAGTCATCGCGCGACAGAGCGCGCGATCCACCAAAAAAAAGCACCCGCGGAAACACGTTCCGCGGGTGCTTTGAATTTCAGTTCGAATCTACTGACTTCGCCTTAGGGCTTGGTCGTAGTCGTCGTGGTGGTCTCTTTCGTTTCGTAATAAGAGACCGGCTTGGTCAGCGTGATTTTGGTGATCACCATGCGCTCGCCGTCCTTCACGTAGGTGTATTTCACCGGCATGTCGGGCTTGAGCATCGACCACTCGACCGTTTTGCCTTCCGGATCAACGATCGTGGTGGTCTTGGTGTAGTAATACTTCACCGGCGCCGTACTGGTTTCCGTGCGGAACGCGATGTAGTCCGAGCCCGGCGTGTAAGTCGTGATCGTGCCCGATCCGTCGACTGTGCTCGTCGAGGTCGTCGATGAGTTGGTGGTGATCCCGGGGCTGTTGGTGGTCACTCCGGGGCTGTTGGTGGTGGCGGTGGTGGTGGTGGAAGTTTGTGCGAAAGCTGTGCTGAGCGCGATTGCGCTGACTGCTCCGGCTGCCAATAATGTCATCAATCTGTTTTGTTTCATGTTTGTCCTTTGTTTTGGTTAAACGGATGCTCTCCGTCGTGCATTCATCCGACTGCTCGGAGCGGGAGTTTATTCAACCGCACCCTTATTTCGTATATCGCGGCAACAATGGCCGCCTTGAGGTAGGGACGCCGCGCTGCGGCGTCCGCCTTATTTGCGGCGAAATAATTCAGTCGCGAGAAACGGACGCCGCAGCGCGGCGTCCCTACCTTCAATAATGCAACCGCTCCCAGGCTTCCGTGATTTTCTGCCGCAGGATTGCGCCGCGCGAAATTACATCTTCGATCGCTGGCGGGAAGTGGCGCGCCGCTACGGCTTCGTGGAATGGGACGGACCCGTGCTCGAGCCGACGGATCTCTACACGAAAAAAAGCGGCGCGGAGATCGTCACGCAGCTTTTCAATTTCACCGACAAAGGCGAACGCGAAGTGGCGATGCGCCCCGAACTCACCCCCACTCTGGCGAGGGTCGTCGCGGCACATGAGCGCGAATTCAAGAAGCCGCTCAAGTGGTTCTCGATCCCGCAATGTTTCCGTTACGAAAAGCAGCAACGCGGCCGGCTCCGTGAGCATTTCCAATTCAATGCCGACATCATCGGCGAGGATTCGCTCGACGCCGATGTCGAACTGATCGCGCTCTGCGTCGATCTCTTGCGTGCGTTTGGTTTTGCCGCAAACGATTTCGTCGTTCGGGTAAGCGATCGTGAATTCTGGATCGATTTTCTTCGGACCCAGAACGTGCCGGAAGAAAATTGGCAGGAAATCCTGCAGATCATCGACAGGAGCGAGCGCGAGCCGCGGGAGAAGACGGCCGTCAAACTGGGTCCGCTGGCCGAGCCGGCTTTCAAGATTCTCGATGGAAAAGGTGGAAGCGAAAAATTGGATCGAGTGCTGGCCGCTCTCCGAGTTCGTGGTCTCGCCGACTTCGTGGAAATCGATCTCGGGATCGTGCGCGGACTCGCTTATTATTCCGGTGTCGTTTTTGAGGCATTCGATCGCGGCGGCAAGTTGCGCGCGCTCGCCGGCGGTGGCCGCTACGACAATCTCATCGCTCAACTCAGTGATGGCGCCGTCTCACTCCCCGCGCTCGGCTTCGCCATGGGCGACGTCGTTCTCGGCGAATTGATTGGTGAAACCCAGGCGGCAAGAGAGAAATTGGGAACCGCCATCGCTACGGAACAGAACCTGGATATCTATATCGTGATCGCGAAGGAAGAGCGGCGGGCCGATGCGCTCGCAAAAATCCAGGCACTGCGCGACCGAGGCTATCGCGTCGATTATTCACTCACCGCCGCAAAGGTCGGAAAGCAGTTCCAAACCGCCGAGCAACTGGGCGCGCGTGTCGCGATTCTCTTCGGCGACGAGTGGCCGCAGGTAAGGGTCAAGACCTTGGCCAGTCGTGAAGAACAGCTCATTGGAAATGAAGAGATGCTTGCGTATTTGGCCAGTCTTCCCAGTTTGTCATCCCGAGCGGAGCGAAGCGACGTCGAGGGACCCCGCGGCTCAACGGACAGGTAACTCCACGGGGATGTCTCGCCTTCGCTCGACCTGACGAAAAAAATGTACCGCACCCACCATTGCAACCAACTGCGTAAAGCCGACATCGGGACCACGGCGATGCTCGCCGGGTGGGTTCACGTTCGCCGCGACCACGGTGGCGTGATCTTCATCGATCTGCGCGATCGCGAGGGACTCACGCAGGTTGTCTTCCGGCCGGAAGAAAACGCCGAGGTCGCCGCGCAAGCGCATCATTTGCGGAGCGAAGACGTGATCGAAGTGGAAGGCAGAATCTCCGCGCGTTTGCCCGGAACGGAGAATCCGAAGCTGCCGACCGGCGACATCGAGATCCTCCCGGACAAATTGCGCGTCCTCAACCGCGCGGATGTCCTTCCCTTCCCGCTCGATGCTGAAGTGAGCAACGAAGATCTTCGGCTGAGCTATCGCTACTTCGATCTGCGCCGGCCCCAGATGACGCGCAATCTGCGGTTGCGTCACCGCGTCACGAAAGCGACCCGCGATTTTCTCGATGAAAAAGGGTTCGTGGAAATCGAGACGCCGATTCTTTCCAAGAGCACGCCGGAAGGCGCGCGCGATTTTCTCGTCCCGAGCCGGCTGATCAAGGGAAAATTTTACGCGCTGCCGCAGGCGCCGCAGCAATACAAACAACTCCTCATGGTGGGCGGGATCGAAAAGTATTTCCAGATCGCGAAATGTTTCCGCGACGAAGATCTCCGCGCCGATCGCCAGCCGGAATTTACCCAGATCGACATCGAGGCTTCGTTCGTCACGCCCGACGACATTTTTCTCCTGGTGGAAGGTTTGCTCGCCGCGCTCTTTCGCGCGGGACGCGGCGTCGAGGTTCCCACGCCGTTCCCGCGGCTCACGCACGCGCAGGCGATGGACGAATACGGGAGCGACAAGCCCGACCGGCGTTTCGCCATGCACCTCACCGACCTGGGCGAGATCTTTCAAGCGAGCGCTTTCAAGATGTTTCGCGGCGCGCTCGATGCGGGCGGCGCGGTCAAGGCGATCAATGCAAAAGGATTTGCGAGCCTCACCATCGGCCAGAGCGACGAACTCACCGCGATGGCAAAGCATTATGGGGCGAAGGGACTCGCCTTCATCAAAGTGGAAAACGGCGAGTGGAAATCACCGATCGTGAAGTTTTTCAGCGATGCCGAAAAGGAAGCGCTGCGTTCGAAGCTGCTGGTCGAGGAAGGCGATCTGATCCTGTTCGCTGCGGATAAATGGGACGTTGTCTGCGAAGTGCTCGGCCGGCTTCGCACCCGCATCGCCGAGATGCAGAAACTGACCGCCGGCTCGGACCAGCTCGACTTTCTCTGGGTGACGGACTTTCCGCTGATGGCATTCAGCGCGGAGGAGAACAAGTGGAACGCGGTGCATCATCCCTTCACGCGGCCAAAAGCGGAAGACATCGACAAACTCGAGGCGCAGAATTACCGCGAGGTTCGGGCGGAAGCGTACGACGTTGTGCTAAACGGCGTGGAACTCGGCGGCGGAAGCATTCGCATTCACGAGCCCGACTTGCAGGCAAAAATCTTCGCCGCGCTGGGCGTGAGCGAGGAAGATCAGGAGACGCTTTTCGGACATCTTCTGCGCGCTTTCCGCCTGGGCGCGCCGCCGCATGGCGGCATCGCCTTGGGTCTCGATCGCATCGTGATGTTGATCTGCGGCGAAGAAAGCATTCGCGAAGTGATCGCCTTCCCGAAAAACAACCGCGGCATCGATCTAATGTCTCATTCGCCGACCGCCGTCGATGCGCGCCAGTTGCGCGATCTGGGCATTTCGCTCACCGGCGAAAAACCTGTGTAGGGAATTCAGTGACGTGCGCGTGCGCGTCTCAAATTTTCGACAGATTAAGTTCGTGGCGCGGCTGCGACGTGCGCCTTCGCCGCTGCAATCTGGCTTGGGGGAGTGCGGAAGAGAACGCTGATCGCGAGCGTGACGACGCAACCGACGAAAACAAACCAGGGCCACGCAATCGTTGGCCACCACTCGGGCATGAACCAGCCGAAGTCCCATTCAGCGGCTATTAATTTTCCACGAAAAAGGGCCAGAGGATCGAAAGCCGGAATCGTGATCTTGCATAAGACGAGCACGGAGGTGATGCCCACAATCATGGCCACGACGTTGACACCGTCGCGACCGCGGCTGCGCGTTAGCATTCCGAGGAGAAAAACTGCAAGCAACGCGCCATAAGTGTAGCCGAGAATTCCGATGGCGATGGGAATGATGGTGAGCTTCGCATCGTGGAGAACCGCATTAGCGGCCACGGTCGCTACGATGATCATGAGAACGCCAAAGACCGCGGTCGCGATCCTCGCGGCACGGATCGTCTGACGGTCCGTCGCGTCACGACGAATATATGGAAGGTAAAAATCCTTCGTGAAGCTGGTGGCGAGCGCATTCAGCGCGGCGGAAGTCGAGCCCATCATCGTGGCGAAAACGCCGGCAATGACCAGTCCGCGAAAAACCACCGGCATTTCGTGCACGATGTAATGCCCAAAGATCTCGTTATCCGAGGCAGGCATCGTCGCGCCGGGAACGACCGAGTAGTAAACCGAAAGGAGAATGCCGACGGTCAGGAACGCCATCGCGATCGGGAAATCCATCACTCCGCTTAAAATCAGCGAGAGCTGAGATTTCCGGTAGTTTGGCGCCGTCAACATCCGTTGAACGCTGTCCTGATCGGTTCCGTGAGTGGCCATCGTCACCAAAGTGGAGCCGATGAACGCGGCGAACAGAGTGTACGGTTCTTCGAACATCGCCTTCAAGGCCGCGCCGAACGGCAGCTCGGAATTCCAACCGGTTTGAAAAATCTTGATGTTGCCGAGGCCGCCAAGGTTTTCTTTTACCGTGTCGAAGCCTCCGGGAATATGCCGAAGCAGCAGGAAAATCGTGAAAATCATGGCGCTGAACATCACCACGACCTGGATCAAGTCTGTCCACACGACCGCCTTGATTCCGCCCACCGCCGTATAAACCGTGGTGATGACGGTGACGAAAATGATGCCCCAGACATAGGTATTCAAACTCACCGGCAGAGACGGGAAAAGATAACGCCAAATGACCACCATGATCGCGCCGCCAAGGTAGAGGCGGACGCCGATTCCCAGCACACGGGTGAAGAGGAAAATCCCACTCGCCATGTTCTTGGTCTTCGTGCCAAAGCGGACGGTGAGAAATTCGTAAACACTTTGAACCCGATAATCGTAGTACGGTTTGATGAAGGTGAAGGCGACCACGACGCGCGCCAGAATCGTGCCGATAACGAGCTGGCCGTAGAAGTAACCCCTCGTCTTGAAGCCTTCGGCGGGCGTTCCCAAAAAAGTCGCGGCGCTCGTTTCCGCCGCAATGATCGAGCCCAGAACCGCCCACCACGGAATCGACCGGCCACCGAGCGCGAAATCCCGCAAATTTTTGTTTCGCCGGCCAGCCCACAACCCCAGCGCGACGATCCCAAAAAAGTAAGCGAGCAGAACGATCGCATCGATCAGCAATCGGGAGTTGAAGACAGGATCGGGCATTTTATCGCGGGAGATTCGAGGGCTCAGCACCGGTATCGATCGCGAGGTGTGCGCCCATTCTGGTTTTAGGTGACAGAAAACCGCGACCGCGCAAAGCGGATTTTCTAAGGCCAAAGATTAACACGGATTATCACAGATAGGACAATCGCCGCCGCGCACTCCGCTCGCTTTATCATCCGGGTTTCATCCGTGTTAATCTGTGGCTCAAAATCTCATGAGGCTGGCGCACATTACCGCGGATGATTTCGATCTCGCCCGCACCCTGGACTCCGGGCAGGTGTTCCATTGGGAGAAATGCGGCGACGGCTTCATAGGAACAATCGGCACGAAGGGCGTGTATGTGGAGCAACGGCGGAACCGGCTTTTTTTCAAAGGCGCAACGGCGAAAGTGATCGCGCACTATTTCGCGCTCGATCATCCGCTCGAGGAAATCTGCCGTTCGTTTCCGGAAGATGCGGCGATGTGCGCAGCGCGCGATTTCTGCCAGGGCCTGCGGATCATTCGTCAGCCTCGCTGGGAATGTCTGGCCACGTTCATCACTTCATCCATGAAACAGGTGGCGCACATTCGACAGATGTCGCGGGCGTTGCGCGAAAGATACGGAGAGCACCGAAAGATTTTGGGAGGCCAGGTCTACACATTTCCCCGGGCCGACCGAATCGCGAAGCTCGCCGAAGAAGATTTGAGAGCATGCGCGCTCGGTTATCGCGCGAAGAATTTGCTGGCCACGGCGCGGCGCGTGGGTTCCGGCGAAGCCGACCTGGAGAAATGGAGCCAACTACCCGACGAATCACTGCGCGAACGTCTTTGCTCGCTGCCGGGTGTGGGCGCAAAGGTTGCTAATTGTGTGATGCTCTTCGCTTACGAGAGGCTGCGCGCGTTCCCGATCGACGTGTGGATCGAGAGGGTCCTGAGGCAGAAATATTTTCCACGGAGGAGGAAGGTGACCGCGGCGCAGTTGCGCGTTTTTTGTGAGACGTACTTCGGCGAACACGGCGGCTATGCGCAGCAATATTTATTTCATCACGCGCGCAAGCGCGCCGCCGCGCCCGAGAGGGAAGCGCGGGCAGGTTGTTCGGCCCTGTGAACCGCGATATGATTCCCGCGATTGCTGGCCCGTAGAATTTTCCGGCCGAAAAAGCAATCCCACCAGATGATGGAACAGAGAAAAGAACGCCGAAAGCTCGGATGGGCGATTCTGATATCGCTCTTTCTTCATCTCGCCGTCGGCTACTCGCTGGCCGCCTTTGGCAGCGTGTTTACTCCGCCGCCGCCGCCGGAGGACACACCGTCCGAGCTTACGCTGGTCGATCTGTCCGCGCCGCCGCCCGACTCCGTTCCGAAAAATCCGGCGTTCGTGGAAACAGAGCCAGCGAAGGAATCGGCGGAGAAACCCAAGGAGCAAACTTTTGAATCGAACGCCAATTCGATCGCGGCGAGTAAACTTCCCGCGAACGGCGACGCGCCGTTGCCGACGCAGGATGCGAAGGAGCGTCCGTTCCTGAATCTCGATACGCACGATTATTCTCTCTCGACCGACGGATCGAAGCCGCAGCCGCAAGCGCAAGCGACCGTCCAGCCAGAGTCGAAGCCGGAGCCTGTCGCCACGCCAAAGCCGAAGTCATCCGAGGCGCCGAAACCGAATTCAACGCCAGCGGCCGCCGCGACGCCCGAGCCCGAGAAGTTCGCGATGCTGACCGCGACGCCGCCACCGCCGATCAACGCGCCGGAAGAGATCGAGCCATCTCCGCCGCCGGAGACCGCACCCTCATCCGCGCCGATTGTTCCGCGGCCGAAGCCGGAAAATCCCGCTTCCAATTATCAGGCGCAAAAGCAGGAGACGCGCGTCACAGGCCGGATCACAAACCGCGGGCCTTCTTCCGTGAACGCGGTCGGCACGCCGCTCGGGCGCTACCAAAAGGCCGTCTCGGACGCGATCGGTTCGCGCTGGTATTACTATATGAATTCGAAGATGGACCTGGTCAGCATCGGGACGGCGCACATCGAGGCCGAGGTCGACGCGCAAGGGCACATCCAAAAGTTGCGAGTCCTCTCGAACAATGCGAACGAAGCTTTCGCCAACATCTGCTTGCAATCGTTTCAGGAGGCGCATCTTCCTCCGATTCCACCGGATCTGATCGCGACTTTGCCCGATGGCAGAATGCCGGTGGACATTTACTTTACGACTTACGCAAACCAATGATCGCGCTCCTGGCCCTGCAACCGACAGAGACATTCCATACGATGGTGAGCTTTTTCACCAAGGGCGGCCTCTTCATGTGGCCGCTTCTCCTCGCCTCGATCGTCACCGGCACGACGATCGTTTTGAGCGCGCTCACTTTGCGGGAGAAAAAAGTCCTGCCGCTCGTGATCGAGAGCGAGATCGAACGCCTCGTGCCCGGAGGCAGTGCGGAACGTTTGCTGCGCATCGTTACCGACGATCAATCCTCCCTGGCGCGAGTCGTGCGGGTGGCGCTGCATCATTTGCGCTGGCCGCGCGCGGAAAATATCGAGTCGGTCCAAACGCGGGCGCGGCGTGAGCTGGTCCGGCTCGAGCGCGGTTTGATCGTGCTCGAAGTGGTGACGGGAATCGCACCGTTGATCGGACTGATCGGCACCGTCTCGGGCCTCGTGCATGTTTTTTCCGGACTCGGTCTGAGCAGCGGCGCCTCGGACACGAAGGGCGTGGCCCTCGGCATTTCCGAAGCGCTCAACTGCACGATCTTCGGTTTGTCGATCGCCGTCCCGGCCTTGATCAGCTTCAGTTACTTCTCGAAAAAAGTGGAAGTGATGTCGGTGGAAATTGAATCGCTCGTCTCCGACCTCATCGCGAAGATTTATTACGGCCGTGTCAGCCGCGAAGAGATGCCGGCCTCGAGATCAACCGTGCCGGCGCCGGCACGCGCGCCCGTCGCGTGAGCCACCCGCCTGTTTTCACGCCATGAAGATCGCAGTCCGAAAGCGGCGCGCGCCCTCCATCATCATCGTTTCGCTCGTGGATATCCTGACGATCCTGCTGATCTTTTTCGTGGTCTCGACCACTTTCAAAAGAGATCAGCCGGAGGTGCAGATCAATCTGCCGGAATCGAAGACGTCGACCAAAGCCTCCTCGGAGCTCGAACACGCGATCGTGAGCGTGAATGAGACCGACGAAATCCGGCTCGATGGCCAGGTCATCAGCGTGGAGGAACTCGAGAATGCGGTGCGGAGTTTCCCGCCAACGCGCAAGTCGTCAATCGCCTTGCAGGCGGACAAGAAAGCCTCGTTCGGCACAATTATTAAAGTGATGGACGCGTTGAAGCTGGCCGGCGTGAAAAATCTGCCAGCCTTCACGCACGGCGAGAAATGAAATTGCCGATCCGGAAATATGGCGACCCAATTTTGCGCGCGAAAGGAAAACGCGTGGAAAAAGTGGACGAGCGCATTCGATCTCTCGCCGCCGACATGCTCGAGACGATGCACGAGGCGAACGGCGTGGGCCTCGCCGCGCAACAAGTCGGTCACGCGCTCCAACTCACGGTCGTCGACATTTCGCAGGTCGAGGATCGCCCGAGCAATCTGAAGTTAAACGGCGACGATAAAGATCCGGCGAGCGCCATGCCGCTGGTGTTGCTCAATCCGAAACTGAGCCTGGCAGACGAAACAGTTTCAGGAAACGAAGGCTGCCTCAGCTTTCCTGATATCACCGCCGAGATCGACCGCGCGATCTCTGTCACCTTGGAAGCCGAGACGCTGGAAGGCGACGCGGTGCGGATCGAAGCCGCGGGATTGCTCTCGCGGGTCTTGCAACATGAGGTGGATCACCTCAACGGCATCCTGTTCGTCGACCGCATGAGCTCGGTCGCGAAGGCCAGTCACGCGAGCCGGCTCAAGCGGTTGCAGAAGGAAACGGTGAAGGGAATGTAGAGACGCGTGTCATCCCGAGCCGCGCAGAGGGCGAGGGACCTCTCACGCGCTCAATCGCTTTCGCGCTAGTGTGGACGTCAACGTCAGATCGCGCGTGAGGTTTAGCGATAGCGCAAATTGCATTTGTGAGATCCCTCGCCGTCTGCGCGGCTCGGGATGACCCGCGACTTCTCCACTAAATCGCTTTGTAGGTCACCGTGATGCTGCGGAAAACCATCGTGTCGCGTTGCGCGGAGAAATAGAAAAGTTCGAGCATAGTCCCGCCGACAATCCACTGATAACCCACCAGCGTCTGGATCACGTCCGAATCGGTGTCGCGCGCTCTTGAAACCAATTTTCCGGTCCCGAACTTCGCGTCGAAATAACGGCGGATTTCCCCCATCCGGTCGTTGTAACGCTCGATGCTCCAATCCGGGTACTCGTACTGCAATTCCACCTCGACGAGAGCGCCGTCCCTGAAAGTGAAAAGCGTCCGCTTGAGGCCAGGCTGCACGAGACCCTCGACCGTCCAGACATCGCGCTTTTCCTTGCGATCGCGCGTGACGATTCTCGCTTTGGCGCCGACGAGGACCTGCTCGACGCGGGTCATCGAATCGTTCCAGTGGAAGCCAAACGGCGGTGGAATGTCGTCGACCGCCCTGGCGGCAGCGACGGAACCGATGAGCGCCAGCGCGGTCGCGAAGAAAATCTGCGCGTGGCGCCAGCGGGCTTTCATTCGGAGGAAAAATTGGAGCGCATTTGAAAAGGACGCGACCAATAAGCGGACGCGAATTCGGGAGCAACGTTGCGCGAGCGAGAGGACAGGGTCAACCTCCCTCGTGCGGCTCGGTGAAGGCATCAGGGACATCGCCAGAGAGGATTTTTCGTCAAGATTTTTTTGACACCCGCACAAAAATAAAGTTCAGCTTTTTTCTTGTCGCATCTGCAAGCGGTTTCTAATCTCAAGCCCGCTGGCCGGGAGCAAGCAACGCAGGTGTGAACAAGATGTGAACAGTTTTCCGCAATTTCAAAGAGCTAGAATGATTATAAGACCCGCCAGAGTGAACGATCCCGGCCAAGCGAACGTCGCTCTCCACGTTACGCGCCTTTCGCACGCTCGCACTTCCACGCTTTCTCCCTCGTATTTCACGTTTTCGACGCAAATTTTTCCTCGGTGTGCATCGCGAGGGCTCGCCGCACACCGGGCCGCAGAACTAACTTTCACCCCGCAACTTCTTGCCTCGCCGGTCGCGACGCAGGTTGCTTAACCCTGTTAACAAGTCGGTATGGACGAGAAGTGCACTCAGCTCTGGCAGAAATTGTCGGCCGCTCTCAAGCCGCAGGTCAGCCCGGACACTTTCAAGCGCTGGTTCTCCGCCGTGCAGCTCGTCAATGCGACCGATGATGCGCTCACTTTTCGCGTTCCGAACAACATCTATCAGTTCTGGATCGAGAGTAATCACATGGCCGCCCTGCAAGCCGCGATTGTGAGCGCTTTTGGTTCGCCGCGCGCGGTGAAATTTTCTTCCGCCTCGGAAATACCCGGGAAACTGGACGAAGAGATTCTGCCCGAGCTTTCCGAAAAGGAATTCGCCCGCCAGAACACGCGCGACGCGAAGCAATCCAGCACCGCGCTCGGGCTCAATCCCCGGAATACTTTCGAATCGTTCGTGGTCGGCCCGAATAACGAGATCGCGCACGCCGCCAGTCTCGCGGTCGCGCAATCGCCCGCGCGCACTTACAACCCGCTCTTCATTTACGGCGGGGTGGGACTCGGCAAGACGCACCTGATGCAGGCGATCGGGCAATACGTCGGGATGAAAAAGAAAAACTCGAAGGTGATGTACCTTTCGAGCGAACTTTTCATCAACGAATTCATCGACGCCATCCAGCACAATAACCTGGTCAAATTTCGCAAACGCTACCGGCAGGCCGATCTGCTGCTGATCGACGACATTCAGTTCCTCGGCGGCAAAGAGCGCTCGCAGGAGGAATTTTTCCACACGTTCAACACCCTCTTCGACGGGCATAAACAAATCGTGCTCTCGAGCGATCGGCCGCCGTCCGAGATCGCGAACCTCGAGCATCGATTGGTTTCACGCTTCGAATGGGGACTCACCGCGGAGCTGCAGCCGCCCGATGTGGAAACGCGCATGGCGATCCTGCGGAAGAAAGCGCACACGCTTCAGATCAAGTTGCGCGACGAAATTTTCGAGTTCCTGGCCAATCGGATTCGCACAAATGTGCGCCGGCTCGAAGGCGCGCTCATGCGAGTGGCATCGTTCGCGTCCCTCAGCGGCAAAGAGCTGACCAACGAGGTCGTCGAACATCTGCTCAAGGACATTCTCCAGGAAGAAGCCCGGCACGCCGTTACGATCGAACAAATTCAGCGGCGCGTGGCGGAGCATTTCGACGTGCGCCTCGCGGACATGACGAGCAAGCGCCGCCCGGCCAACATCGCCTTCCCGCGCCAGATCGCGATGTATCTCGCGCGCGAATTAACAAAAGCGTCGCTGAACGAAATCGGCGACGCGTTCGGCGGGCGCGATCACGGCACGGTGTTGCACGCGTGCAAGCTAGTGAAGAAACGCATGCAAGAGCAGGACAATATTCGCCAAACCATCTCCTTCATCGACAGCGCGCTGCAAAGGTAGGGCGATTGACCGCAATCGCCCGCGCGGTTCGCGCGAATGGGAGCCGCCTATTTTCCAATGTTAGCGCTTACGAGATTGCGGTTGCCGAATAAAATCGTAAGCCTTACATCTTAGCTTCCCGTTCCGTCATGAAATTCAGCGCCACGAAAGAAAAATTGCTCGAAGGTTTGCAGCAGGTTCAGAACGTGGTCAGCACGCGCACGACGCTGCCGATTCTTTCCAACGTTCTCTTGCAGGCCAAAGGCAACGAAGTCCACCTCACCACCACCGACCTCGACGTGGGCGTGCGCGGAAGCTTCGAAGCGAACGTCGAGAAGGAAGGCGCAACCACGCTGCCGGCCCGGCGGCTCTTCACGATCATCCGCGAACTGCCTTCGAGCGAAGTGCAGGTCGAGGTCGATGGGAAGAACGCCGCTTCGATTCGCAGTGGCCAAAGTTTTTTCAAAATCCTCGGGTTGCCGGAGGAAGAGTTTCCGCCGTTGCCGAAATTCGACAGCGCGAAGGTGGTTACGATCCGCCAGAAGGATTTGCGCGATGGCTTGCGGAAAACTTCCTACGCGATTTCGACCGATGAAACGCGTTATGTTCTCAACGGACTCCTCTTCAGCTTGAAAGAGAACAAGCTCACGCTCGTCGCGACGGACGGGCGGCGGCTGGCGATGGTGGACATCGAGCTCGAGTTCCCGCGCAGTCACGAAGCGGACATCATCGTGCCGACCAAGGCGGTCACGGAATTGCAGCGGCTCCTGACGGACGACGGCGAAGTGAAGATGAGCGTGGGCAGCGGCCAGATCGCGTTCGATTTGAATAACACGCTGCTGGTTTCAAAGTTGATCGAAGGTAATTATCCGAATTATCGCCAGGTCATTCCGACCGAGACGAAGGAACGTGTCACCCTCGAGCGCGAGACATTTCTCAATTCGCTCCGGCGCGTTTCGCTGCTGGCGAGCGACAAATCGAACTCGATCAAACTTAACTTCACCAAGAACAACATCGATATCACGGCCAACACGCCGGAAGTCGGGGAGGCCAAGGAGTCGCTGGCGGTGGCGTACAAGGGCCGCGATTTTTCGATCGCGTTCAATCCGGAATTTTTCATGGCGCCGCTGCGGAACCTGACCGAGGACGAAGTGTTTCTCGATCTGATCGATGAGATGAGTCCGGGCGTGCTGAAAATCCAGACACCGTTTCTCTACGTGCTGATGCCGATGCGCATCAGTTCGTAAGAGCGCGTGTCATCCCGAGCCGCGGAGACGGCGAGAGACCTCGCAAGCGCGCTAACCGCTTCCGCGCTATCGTGGGCGTCTACGTCAGATCACGCCTGAGTTTCTCGCGATAGCGCGAATTGCAGTTGTGAGGTCCCTCGCCGTCTGCGCGGCTCGGGATGACAATCAGCACTCGATGGCGGCGACTACCATCTCGACATCGAGCAAGCGCATTTTCCTTTCCGGCGCTCGCAACACCCTCACCTTCTCGCCGACTGGCGCCCAGATTGCCGGATCGGTGGGCCCGAAAAGCAGAAGGCATCGGGCTTCGACCGCGGCGGCCAGGTGTGAGATGCCGCTATCGTGCCCGACGAAGATGGAGTTTTCGAGCAACGCAGCGAGACGAGGCAGCGGCAAATGCTTCGCGAATTGAACGCGCTCCTTGCCCCACGCTGATTCCAATATACGCACGCGCTCTTCATCGGCTTCACCTGAGACGATGAGGATGCTTCGATCGCGCGCGAGCAGGTATTCGCCGAGTTCTCTCCAGTTTTCGATCGGCCAATTTTTCGTTTCGCTGCCGCTGCCGGGATGAAGCGCGATAAAAGGCTGCGCGGCGTCCCGGAGAAAGGTCCGCGCAAAATCGCGATCGACGTCGGATGGATAAATTCTCGCGGAACGATTTTCCAGGCGCAGCCCGAGTTCTTCCAGCGGTCGAGCCAGTTGCTGCGCGGCGTGCTCGTGACTGCCGAGCTTTGCCGGACCTGAGATTAAGCGTTTGATTCCGCAGCGCTTCAGGTTCGTTTCAAAAATTCCATCCGGATCGAACAAATAGCTAACGACCAGATCGAAACTGCCGAAGTGAGTTACCAGCTCTGGTGAAAGCTCGGCATTCTTCGCGAAGAAGGCTGCGAGCGCCCCATCCTCAATCGAGCGAATGGCGTCGGCGTAAAAGCGTTTTTCCGCCAGCGCAATGATGGGCCGATAGCCAAGAATTTCGAGGTGCGCCCGTGGAAAGCCGTCCCGCAGGAGTTTGATCGCCGGCAGAGTGAGAATGAAGTCGCCAATCGCGCCACCGCGAATGACGAGAATCCGATTCAATAACGCATCACCGCGCACGCGAGAATCGCAGCCCCATAGAGCAGGGCGAGCGCATGCGTCAAACGCCAGCGCGCGGGCGTGCGCGCGCTCCAGTTTATCTGGTCGCGCAAGAGATACGGCATCGTGACCCAAAACAATCCGGCCACGATGAGCAGATACGCGAACACAGTCACGAGCAGCCGGCTGGTTTCGCTCCGGAAAAAGGCGGCATCGAGGAGCGGCTCGGCGGCCAGGAGGAAGAGAATGCCGAGTGCGCGAACGGCGAGAAATTCGTCGACGAATATCAAGACGAGAATGAAACCGATCGGCAGGATGAAGAGCAGCGGCCGGCGAAAGCTGGAGAACTCTCCCATTTCCATCGTGGCAAGAAGCCAAAAGCTCCAGGCTAAATCGATCGTCAAGAGCGTGATGCCGGCGCCGCGAGAACGGGGCAACCGCTGGGTGAGACCGCGCGCGAAATCGGGTTTAATGAGCCCGGGCAGACCGATGAGCAGCAGGAAAACGCCCGCGATGAAGCCGGCCGTTTGAAGCGATAAATGATAGATCATGCGAAAACTGGGAAGCAGGTTTGCACGCGTGGCGTCCCATACAAGCTGAATCCATTCGCCTGCGTAACGTTCACGTCGAAAATCTCGCCGACGTGCTCCGGCGTCCCTTCGAAAACAACGATCTTGTTTGTGCGCGTCCGGCCCATCAAACGGGCCGGGTTGGTCCGGCTCGGTCCTTCGCACAAAATCTCGAGGTCGCGACCGACGAGGCGTTCGTTCGCGCGATGCGCCGACGCATCGACCACGCGGAGCAAATCCTGATTGCGCTCCTCTTTCACGCGCTCATCGATCTGCGCCGCCATCGTCGCCGCCGGAGTATCGCGGCGCGTCGAGTAGCGGAAGATAAACGCGTTATCGAACTGGATCTCCTCGACCAGATCCCGCGTCTGCGTGTAATCGTCTTCCTGCTCGCCGGGGAAACCGACGATCACATCGGTGGTGATGGCGATTTCGTCTCGCGCGCGCCGGATGCGATCCACCAAGGCGCGATACTTTTCCGCGGTATAAGGCCGATGCATCGCTTTCAGGATGCGATTCGATCCCGACTGGAGCGGGAGATGAACGTGCTCAGCGAGTTTCGGAAGGTTGGCCAGCGCCTGGACAAGGTCGTCGCGAAATCCGATGGGGTGCGGAGACGTAAAACGAAGACGCTCGAGACCGTCGATGGTATGCACCGCTTCGAGCAACTGCACGAATGGGCTCTTGCCATGCACGGACGGGAATTCGTGGCGTCCAAAAAGATTCACGATTTGACCGAGCAGCGTCACCTCCTTCACGCCGCGCGCCACCAGCTCGCGGACCTCAAGAACGATTTCTTCGATGGAGCGGCTTCGTTCCGCGCCGCGCGTCTGGGGCACAATGCAAAACGTGCAATGCATGTTGCACCCCTGCATGATGGAGACGAACGCGGTCGCCTGCCGGCTCTTGAGTTCGTGGTCGCGGATGGTTGCCGCGGAGCCCTCTTCTTCATCCGTGTCGCAGATTGAGAAACGCGGATCATCCATTCGGCGCGTCCGTTTTTTCTCGAGAAGTTCTTCTACGTAATCGGCCACGCGATGAAATTTCTGGGTGCCCACAACGAGGTCCACATGAGGCAATCCGGCAAAGAGTGCATCGCCCCGGGCCTGGGCCATGCAACCGAGAAAACCGAAGACGACCTCGGGCCGGCGCTTCGCGATCTGCCCGAGCATCCCCATTTTCCCGAGCGCCTTCTGCTCCGCCATGTCGCGCACGCTGCATGTATTTAGAAGCACCACGTCCGCCTCGATCTCGTGCGCAGCGCGTTCATAGCCGCGCGCCAGGAGAGAGTGCGCGACCTGTTCGGAATCGCGCTCGTTCATCTGGCAGCCGTAGGTTTTGATGAAAAATTTCGGCATCGCGAGAGCGGAATAGTGACACAGACCGGGAGGCCGCGCCATAATGAGCTCAATGAATGGAGAGACATCGGCAATCGGTATCATCGGTGGGAGCGGCCTCTATCAGATGGAAGGCGTGGAGAACCCGAGCGAGCGCCGCGTCCCGACGCCGTTTGGCGATCCATCCGACGCGATCATCGGCGGCCGAATGCATGGCCGGCAGATCTATTTTTTGCCGCGGCATGGACGCGGACATCGCCTGCTCCCGCACGAGCTGAACCATCGCGCGAACATCTACGCGCTCCGCTCGCTGAATGTGCGGTGGATCATTTGCGTGACAGCGGTTGGGAGCCTGCAGGAACAGTATGCGCCGCGGGATGTGCTTTTGCCTTCGCAATTCTTCGATCGGACGAGCCGGCGGACCGAACACACATTTTTCGGCGATGGGATCGCGGCGCACGTGAGCTTCGCCGAGCCGATCTCGCCGAACCTGCGCCACATTCTCGCAGAGTCAGCGCGCGGCCTGAACATCAAAGTCCACAACGGCGGCACCTACGTGAACATGGATGGACCGGCTTTTTCTACCCGGGCGGAATCGGAATCGAATCGCCGCCACGGCTTCGATGTCATCGGCATGACGAATTTGCCCGAGGCGAAACTGGCGCGGGAAGCGGAGATTGCCCTCGCGACCCTGGCGATGATCACCGATTACGATTGCTGGAAGGTCGAAGAAGAGCCCGTCACGGCGCAGACAGTTTTCGAGCATTTGATTGCGAACGCGGAGACGGCAAAGAAGATCCTGGCCCAAATCATTCCGCGAATTCCCTCCGAGCCGGACTGGCCGGAACACAGGGCGCTGGACACCGCGTTGGTGACGGATCGAAAGCTCTGGCCGCCGGCGACGACCGAAAAGCTCCGGGCGATCCTCGGCCGGTTTCTCTAGGGCAGACTACTCGCAAATGTGAGTCGCAGATGGGCCAACAAAAAACGTACTTGCCAAACAGAATTAAAATATAGTAATTATAAAGACCGTCGGGGGAAACCCGGCTCAAGCTTCCAAGGAGTTACTAAATCATGATCACCAAAATCGCCGCGTCTTTGCTGACAATTTCCCTTCTCGCCGCCTGCGGAACGACGAACATGACGGCCAATAAGCGCACGACGCTGCGCGAAATGTACGCGAGCAACAGCAACGCCACGACGAATCTGAACGAGCCCGCTCCTCCCGCGGCAGGTCCCGAAGATATTTCGGGCGAAGGTCCGACAGACCTGAATCGGAATCCCGCGCTCGTCCCCTCGCCGCTCCTCCGCGTCAACGCGGTTGGCAGCCCGTAGCCGCCGCTCTTCTCAGAGCGCGCCCGCGTGGCGCGCGAGTGCCGCGCAAAGCGCATGGACTTGCGCTTCTTCGTGCACGGCCGTGACGGTGATGCGAAGACGCGCCGCGCCTTTCGCGACCGTCGGATACCGAATCGCGGGCACGAGCAATCCGTCGCCTTGAAGTGATCGCGCCAAATCGATCGCGCTTTGTTCGTCCCCCACGATCCATGGATGAATCGCGCTGCCGGGATCACGACCGACGCTGACTGAGTTTACAGTTTCAGGTTGCGGAGGAAGCGCAGCGCGGAGCGTCTTGATTCGCGCCCAAAGTGTCTGACGCCTTTTCTCGCCTTCCTCGGAAGCAAGGAATTCCACGGCGGCCAACGCTGCGCCGCCGCGGGACTACATCCAAAGCCCCCAGGAAAGAAGCGCGGACGCGTCCTGCCAGACGCCGGATTTGCTGTCGCCGAGCACGACCACGATGATGTCGCGGCCCGGGCGCGCGCCGCTCGCGATCAAACAATGGCCGGCCGCCTCGGTGTAGCCGGTCTTCATTCCGTTGCAGTAGGCCAGCCGTTTCAAAACTTTGTTGGTGTTCTCCAGCTCGCGGGTGCGGCCGTTCGCATAGCGGAAAACCAGATGCGGCAGGCAAACGATGGAACGAATCGTGGAATTCGCGTAGGCGGCTTTCGCGATGATCGAGAGATCGCGCGCGGAAGAGTATTGGCCCGGTATCGGGAGGCCGTTCGGATTAACGAAATGCGAATGGGTCGCGCCGAGCGAGCGCGCCTTTTCATTCATCAACTCCGCAAAAGCTTCCACGCTTCCAGCGGCGTCGCGCGCCAGGCAGCGCGCCACGTCATTAGGACTTTTCACGAGCAACGCGCGCAACAGCTCGATCCGCTGATACGTTTCGCCCGGCTTAATGTTGAGCCGCACCGGCTCCGCCATCGTATCAACCGGCTCGACGGTCACGGGCCGGTCGAGATATCCGCGTTCGGAAACAATCAGCGCTGTGAGTAATTTCTGGGTGCTGGCCGCCGCCCGCGGCGCATCCGCGTTTTTCTCATAGATAATTTCGCCGCTGCGCGCATCGATCACGATCACCGACGCCGCGCGCGTGGCCGGCGCAAGTTTCGAAACTCCCCCGGGCGGTGGACCGTTGACCGGCTCGGCTTTCTCGGCCTTCTGAATGAACGACGGCGCGTCCGGCGTCCCCATTGGCCGCATCGTGCTGAATTCCTGCGGCTTCGGTTTCGCCGCGACGCAAAGCAGCGCAAACATCATTGTGCAAACGAGTGCGGCGAATTCGCGTTTCATCGGCGGCAATTTAGCGGCAGAATTTTTATGCGCGCAAGCAGTTGCATCGCGGCTAAGCCTTCGCCCGCTGGATCAACTCGATCTCGTAGCCTTCGGGCGCATCCATGAACGCAATCGCGCCGCCCTTGCCATTTGGCTGCGGGCCGTCGGAGAGCGGATAGCCTTTTTTCGCGGAGTCGCGCGCGAACTGCTCGATGTCGTCCACTTCGAAAGCGAGATGAGTCAGATCGGGACCCACCACGATCGGACCGCTTTCATCGAACTTGCAGATTTCGATTTCTTCGTCGCTCTCTGGCGCTTTCAGGAAAACCAGTTGCGAGCCGCGGCCGGAAGTTTGGCGCCGGATTTCCTGGAGCCCGAGAACGTCCCGGTAAAAGGAAACGGTCTTCTCCAGATCGGCGACACGATAGCGCGTGTGTAAGAGCTTCTTGACCATGGCGTCTCCTATTGCCCGCGCTCGGGCGAATTTCAAACGCTAATGAGCAGGGGCGATTGCTCAGCTCGACTGGTCATCCCGCGTTGAATGTGATTCCTTAGCCGGATGAAACTCGTCATCGCCGCGACCGGCGCCAGCGGAACGATCTATCTGCAACGTTTGCTGGCCCAGATTGATTGCGCCGCCAACGAAGTCCATCTCGTGATGAGCGGACACGCGAAACAGGTCGCCGCCCAGGAGGTCGACGCGTTGATCGTCCCCGCGGGCGTCCGCGAACATGCCGAAAACGATCTGAATGTTCCGTTCGTCAGCGGATCGGCGCGGTTCGACGCGATGGTGATCGTGCCCTGCTCGATGGCGACGCTCGGACGCATCGCTTCGGGTTGCAGCGACACGGCCCTTCTGCGCGCGGCGGACGTTTTTTTGAAAGAGCGCCGTAAATTAATTCTCGTCCCGCGCGAGACCCCGTGGAGCTTGATTCACGCGCGCAATGTGGTCAGCCTGCTCGAGGCAGGCGCCATCCTCCTACCCGCAATCCCGTCATTTTATAGCCGCCCGGGTTCCGTCGCCGCCGTGGCCGACACAGTGGTCTGGCGCATTCTCGATCAACTCGGCCTTTCGAATCCCGCCGCCTATCGCTGGCGTGACGGCCGTGCGAAAACCGAACCAAAGTGAAGCTCGATAGCTGGCCCGCGCGCGTTCTGATCGCGCTTGGCTTTGGATTGTATCGGCTCTGGGCGCGAACACTTCGTTTGCAGGTGGAAGATCCCAACAACGTCATGGCTTTGGTGCGGAATCAACCGGTCATCTTCGCCATCTGGCACAATCGACTGTTGATGCTGCCGCGCGTTTTTGATCCTTGTTTTCCCACCCGGCAAAGTTTCGGTTTGATCAGTGCGAGCCGCGACGGCGACCTCGTCTCCATTCTCATCGAACGTTCCGGTTACGGCACGATTCGCGGATCGAGCTCGCGCAAAGGCGTGAGCGCGTTGCGCCAGCTCGTCGACACGCTCGCGGCCGGCAGCAACGTCTTGCTCACGCCGGATGGCCCTCGCGGCCCCGTCTATGAAGCCAGCCAGGGCGTTGTTTTTCTTGCCCAAAAAACCGGCGCGCCCGTTGTCCCGATCCACATGGAATATTCAAGCTGCTGGCGGTTGAAAAGTTGGGACCGTTTTATCGTCCCGCGTCCGTTCGCCAAGTTGCGCGCTATCTTTGGCGCTCCAATCCACGTCGAGCCAACCGCGGATGCGGAGCAATTCGAGGCCGAGCGGCTCCGTTTGCAAAATGCGATGATGAGCCTGGTGGAAGAGAAATAAAGAAATGGCCAGCCCTCTCTTTTTGTCATTCCGAGCGAAGTCGAGGAATCTCTCGCTATTATTCTCGTTATGTCGCAACTCATCGAAGGCCGCTTGATTGCGGAGAAAGTCTACGCGGAATTGCGCGGCGAGATCGCCGAGCTAAAGAAAAGGGGCCGGACTCCGGGCCTTGCGGTGGTGCTGGTGGGCGACAATCCGGCTTCGCGCGCGTATGTGCGCGCGAAAGACAAGATGTGCCGCGATCTCGGGCTGCATTCGGTGAAGCTGGAATTGCCTGCCGAGACCACCCAGGCCGAATTGCTCGCGCGGGTCGAAGAGTTGAATCGCGATGCGGCGATCCACGGCATTCTTGTTCAATCGCCGCCGCCGAAGCACATCGATGAGGCGGCGATCGTGCGCGCGTTGGATCCGGCGAAAGACGTGGATGGTTTCCATCCGATGAACGTCGCGAAGCTCGCGTTGGGCGATGAGAGCGGATTTGTTCCGTGCACGCCGCTCGGCTGCCAGCGATTGCTTGTCGAAAGCGGAATCGAAATCTCCGGCGCCCACGTCGTCGTTCTCGGTCGCAGCATGATTGTCGGAAAGCCGCTCGCACTTTTGTTGATGCGGAAAGGCCGGGGCAGTGACGCGACCGTCACGGTGGTTCATTCGCGCAGCCAGCGTCTCGCGGACATCACGCGTTCCGCCGACATCCTGATCGCGGCGATCGGGCAGCCGCAGTTTGTCCGAGCGGAACATGTTCGCGACGGCGCAGTCGTGATCGACGTCGGCATCAATCGAGTGGACGACGCGACGACGGAACGCGGTTATCGTTTGGTCGGCGATGTCGCGTTTGATGAAGTGTCCGAAAAAGTTTCCGCCATCACCCCGGTGCCGGGCGGCGTCGGGCCGATGACAATCGCGATGTTGATGTCGAACACAGTCAAAGCCTGCCGCCAAAGGTAGGGGCGATTGACTCAATCGCCCGGGCGGTTCGCGTTACCCGACAATTTTCGACGTCAGAAATCGCAGCAGCGCAGGTTGGAAGCGCGCCATCCCCAATATCGCCGAGCCGATGTGCGGTGATAAGACCGCGGCGCGCGCCAGGCGATTGATCCACAATCTGCCACGATAAAGTTTTTCATGCGCGGCGGAGTAGGCCGCGGACACCTCATCAGCGCTTCGGCCGCCGCTTTGCGACACAATCGCAGCCGCCGCGAGTTCGCCCGAAGCGAGCGCGTAATAAATCCCTTCGCCTGTGAACGGCTCGACGACTCGCGCTGCGTCGCCAACGAGAAAGAGCGAATCATGCCCGGCTGAAATCGGAGCGCGCGTGAGCGGCGTAATCGTGCGCCACGCATGATCAGGCGAGATTCCAAATCGCGCTTCCGCCCAGTTGCGCAAAGCCGCCATTTTGCGCGGGACACTAACGAGGCAAAGATTCAATTCGCCGCCACCCACTGGCGCCTGGCCCGAATAGCCATCGGGCAAGAATTGAAGAACGATCCGATCGCCGAACCCTTCCGGTAACGGCAAATGAGTTTGCAACGCGATGCGCTCTTTTTCGCTTCGAGGAAGCAGCCCGCAAAGCCGGGCGACCGTTGAGTTGCGACCATCTGCGGCAACAAGCGTTCGCGACTCGAAAGTTTTATCGCCGGCCGTGATCATCCAATTTTCCTTGGCGTTGCCAGGAGGAGACAGCGCGGTCACCGTGGTCGCTTCGCAAACTGTCGCGCCCAATTCCCGCGCGCGCGCCAGGAGGAGTTGATCGAACAGATTTCGCTTGAGCGCGATCTCGGCGTCTTCCGTCGCCGGCAATTCCACCGCCAGGGTCCGGCCGTTGATGCCGATAAATTCGACCCGATTGAGCACGCCATGCGGCAACGCGCGAACGCGCTCCGCCAACGCGAGACGGTGCAAAACCGGCCAGCAGCCCGGATTCAAACAATCGCCGCAGACTTTCTCGCGGGGAAAATTTTCCCGCTCGAGGAGCAGCGTTCGCAGGCCGGCCTTCGCGCAGAAAGCGGCGCAGCTCGACCCGGCCGGGCCCCCGCCTACGATCGCGACATCGAACATGGCCGACTATCTTCCAAGCGATCGAAATGCAGAACGCATTTTTCGAGCGCGTGGTTCTGACGTAATTTCACTCCGAGAGAAAACGCATGGCTTCGTCCGCAAAGGAAAAACCCGATTTGAACAAGAAGGTGCACGAGGTGCCGCACAAGCCCGGCGTCTATCTTATGCGCGACCGATTCAACCGCGTCATCTACGTCGGGAAAGCGCGCGACCTGCGCAAGCGCGTCGGCTCGTATTTCATGCCGTCGAAAATGGCGCAGGCCGATCTGAAAACCCGCGCGATGCTCGACGCCGTCTGGGATTTCGAGACGCACACGGTGCAGAGTGAACCGGAGTCGCTTTTGCTCGAAGGCAAGTTGATCAAGGAATATCGGCCGCGTTACAACATCTCCTTTCGCGACGACAAGCGCTTTCTCGTCGTCAAAGTCGACCCGATGGAAGAATGGCCGCGGTTTCGCCTGGCTCGCTTCAAGAAAGATGATGGTGCCCGCTATTTCGGACCGTACGCACACGCCGGTGCGTTGCGGCAAACACTCAACTTCATGCGGAAGAAATTTGGCGTGCTCACATTTGGGCGCGGTTCGCCGACGGAGCGCGAACTGAAATCCGCCACGTATCAGGTGCCGACGCGCTTGAGCGAAATCAGCGCGGAGTTGTATCGCGAACGGGTCGCGCAGGCGTGCGATTTTCTGGAAGGACATTCGCGCGAGATGATGGCGGCGGTGGAGGACGAAATGCGAAAGGCCGCGGAAAAGCTCGATTTCGAAAAAGCGGCGGAGCTGCGCAACATGCTGGAGGATTTGCGCCGCACGACGAAACCGATGCGGCGCTTCACGCGCCACAGTCTCCCGAGCACGATCGATCCAGCGAGCGATGTGCAAGCGCTGGCCGATGCGCTTCAGCTCACGCGTCTTCCCGCGGTCATGGAATGTTTCGACATCTCGAACATCTCCACGACGCACGTGGTCGCTTCGATGGTGTGTTTTCGCAACGGCGTTCCCGACAAGGACAATTACCGGCGCTATCGGATCCGGACCGTGGAAGGCCAGGACGATTTTGCGAGCATGGCGGAGGTGGTGCGACGGCGCTATTCGCGCGTGCTCCTGCAGGCGCGCGAGGCGAACCCCGACGCGGCAGAGTTTTCTCAGGAAAATCCGGTGGAAGCGCTCGCCCGTCATCCCGAGCGAAGCGCAGCGCAGTCGAGGGATCCCGCGGAGTTACCGGCACGTTCGGCGGCGGGGTCCCTCGACTTCGCTCGGGATGACAGGTATGTCGCGGTGCGTTTACCGGACTTAATCATCGTCGACGGCGGCAAAGGACAATTGTCTTCCGCTTGCCGCGAGTTACAACGGCTCGGTTTGCATGAGCTGCCGATCATCGGTCTCGCGAAGGAGTACGAAGAAATTTACCGGCCCGGCCGCGCGCTGCCCTTAGTCTTGCCGCCGGATTCAGGCGCATTGCGTTTGCTCCAACGCATCCGGGACGAGGCGCATCGTTTCGCAAACACTTACCATCAGCTGCTGATGAAGAAGCGCATCGGCGAAAGCATTCTCGACGATTGCCCGGGCGTGAGCCAGAACCGCAAGAGTCTGCTCCTGCGAAAATTCGGCTCGGTGAATCGACTGCGCAAAGCGACTGTCGAACAAATCGCGGCCACGGAAGGGATCGGGCCGAAGCTCGCTGAGGAAGTGCACCGCTTTCTCGAGCGGCATTGAGGCCGCACCTTTCCGCTTGTCGATTCCGGTGTCGCCAGCACAGTTGACTTCGTGAATTTGCACTGCGCACGGCTCCTGCGCTTCGGCTGCCTTCTGGTAACGGGCTGGCTGCCGATGTCTCGCGTCTGTGCGCAATCGGAAAGTCCCTCGCCCGCGCCGGCCACGACGCCATTCGAAGAAACGATCGTTCCGACCTTCGAGACGCAGAAACTCGCGCGCACTTACATTCTCGATATCCCCGCGCCGCGCGGGCAGATCACGGATCGCAACGGCGCGCCGCTCGCGCAAAATAAGCTGAGTTACAATCTCGCGATCAATTACCCGACGCCGCTCGATTTTTCCGATGCGCAATTGCTGAGCTTTGCGCGCGAGAAAATTCAGGCCGCGGAAAAATTACTCGGACGGCCGTTGAAGATTCCCGATGAGCTGATCAAGCGGCATTATCGCAACCGCGGCATTCTTCCCTTCGAGATCGCGCAGAACCTCAGCGCGTCCGAATACGACGAGATAAAGGGGCGGCTGCCGGCGGGAATGGCGTTGCGCCCGTTTTATGTGCGCACTTATCCGAACGGGAAAATCGCCGGGCAAATTGTTGGTTACGCCGGCAAGACGGGCCGGAATCCAGACGGGATCATCGACAATCATGAAGTGCTCTGGCCGGAGACGGAGGGACGCGAGGGACTCGAGCAAACCTTCAACCAGGTCCTGACCGGAAAGCACGGGGAATACAAAATCACGTTCGACAAGGACGGGCGCAAAACGTCGGAGAAAATCGTGACGCCGCCGGTGCCCGGCCACACGGTGGTGACGACACTCGATCTTCACTTGCAGGAGCTGGCGGAGAAAGCGCTCGAAGCGAAAGCGAAGCGCGGCGCGATCGTCGTGGTCGATCCGAACACCGGCGACATCCTCGCGATGGCTTCGTGGCCGACGTATAACCCGAATGTTTTCACGCCGGCAATTTCGGCGGAGAAGTTCAAAGCGTTGCAGGACGATCCCGACATCCCGCTCCTGCCCCGCGCCTTTCGTTCCTCCTATCCGCCGGGTTCGACGTTCAAGGTTGCGGTCGGCATTGCCGCCTTGGAGAGCGGCGCCGTTCACGCCGACGAGGAGTTCGACTGCGTCCCTTCAATTCAGATCGGCAACCTCACGTTCCACAATTGGAAGAAGACCAACCGCGGTCCGCTGAATTTCGTCCAGGCGCTCACGGAGTCGTGCGACACCTGGTTTTATCAAGTCGGCATCAAGACGGGCGCCGACCCAATTCTCGATTGGGCGCAGAAGCTTGGGTTCGGCGCGAAATGCGGGATCCCGCTGCGCGGCGAAGTGGAAGGGCGCGTGCCTAACGAC
Organism: Spartobacteria bacterium; assembly: GCA_003167555.1. Classification (GTDB taxonomy): domain Bacteria; phylum Verrucomicrobiota; class Verrucomicrobiia; order Chthoniobacterales; family UBA10450; genus AV80. The sequence continues at coordinate 212,470 of PMSN01000011.1, read as the reverse complement.
CAATACATGAAGGCGACGCACGGCCGGAAGATGCTCAATGGCGATATCGCAAATCTCTCGATCGGTCAGGGCGACATGCAGGTCACGCCGCTGCAAGTGGCGCAAGCGATGGCGATCATCGGCAACGGCGGCACGTTTTATCAGACGCGGCTCGTGCAGCAGGTCCAGACAGTGAACAACGAAATCGTGACGGCTTTTCAGGTGCGCGCGAAGAAAACGCTCGATGCTTCGCCAGACACGATGGAGCAATTGCGCACTGGACTGATCGCCGCGGTGAATGGGCCGTCCGGCACCGCGCACCAGGCGAGTCTCGAGAACGTGGAAGTGGCGGGGAAAACGGGCACGGCGCAGTGGGGACCGAAGAACAAGGAGCGCACGGCGGCGTGGTTTGCCGGGTTCGTGCCCGCGGAGAAGCCACAATATGCGTTTGCCGCGCTTTACGAAGGCGATGTCGGCAGCAAAGCGCACGGGGGATCGGCCGCCGCTCCGATGATCGGGATGATTTTGAAGGATATTTACAAGATCGACGCGAACAAAAAAACGCCCCGCGCGCAGCCGGTGGAGGAAGATGAATCGGATTAGGATTCATCTCACGCAGCTGTCATCCTGAGCCGCGCAGACGGCGAAGGACCTCACAGTCGCGGGCTGCGCTTCGCGCGACACGTTCGCGTGGTCCGCAGATCACGCGGCAATGGGACGCGGAAGCGACTAAGGCAGCTGTGAGGTCCCTCGCCGTCTGCGCGGCTCGGGATGACAAGCAAGGATCGACGCTTCCTTCAAACAGTCGCCGCGGCCGCAGCCGCAATTTCCATCGTCCCCTTAAATTTCGGCTCTTCGCGTTCCACTCCGAAATTATCGGCGTAAAGCTCGGCGATTTTCTCCATCTCGTCGCTCGTGAGCGGCGGACATTCGGGCGCCTTCGCAAACTCGATCAGTTGCGCTTCTTCGTAGATGTTCGGCAGGGTCGATGCGACGCGGTCGTCCTCGAGCAGCCATTGCAAAGCAGCCTGGCCGAGGGTGCGCTCGGAGTTCTCCAGAAAACGGAGGCGATCGATTTTCTTCACACCGTTCAGGAGCCAGCTGCGCGGCCGATGACTGCGATGATCGGTCGGCGGGAACGTCGTCTCGGCGGTGTATTTTCCTTCGAGCATGCCCGACGAATGCGTGACGCGAATGAGAAACATCGTGTCTTTGCCCGCATCCGTGGCCGCGTCCTGCATGGCGCGTCCGGGATGTTGCTCGAGCATGTTGTAGATATGCTGGACGCTCGTGACCTCGCGTTCACGAATGCAATTGATGCCTTCGTAAAGCCAGCCGATTGCCGGGCCGAGCGCGATCCCCGCGTAACGAATCTTGCCGCTCGCTTTCAACCTCTCGAGCGCGATCCAGATGGCATCGTCGTAGATCTGTTCCATCCGGATGTTGTGCAGTTGAAGCAGATCGATGCGGTCGGTCTTCAAACGCTTGAGCGCCGCATCGGTCGCGCGCACGATGGCGTCGGGTGAAAAATCCTGCGGGATTTCGCGCTGGCCGCGCCCGCGCGTTTCGCCGTGCGTGACAAAATCGTAACCGACCTTCGTCGCGACGACGACTTGATCGCGTTGGTTCGGAAACGCCTTCGCGATTAGTTCCTCGCTCAGTCCGTTGCCGTAAGTATCGGCCGCATCGAAGAGCGTAATGCCGAGATCGAACGCTTTATGCATGAGCGCGATCGCTTCGCCCTCGGTGAACTGCCCCCACCATCCCGTCGAGATCGTCCAAAGACCAAACCCCACCTCGCTCACGCGCAGGTCGGTGTTTTTGTAGGTGCGATAGCGCATAAGGCAGTCAGCTTAATAAGAGAAGGTGAAAACGTCCAACGCCGAACGCCGAATGCACTAGACGCCAGCCCGTCATCCCGAGCGAAGTCGAGGGACCCCGTCGTGTGTCGAGCGATGCTCCACGGGGTCCTTCGACTCCGCTTCGCTCCGCTCAGGATGACTAGCGTTTTCGGGATGCCTCTAATTCGATATTGGACGTTCGGCGTTGGGCGTTCGACGTTTTCTTCGTGTCGGCCAAGAAATCCAGCGCGCTCCTCATTGTCGGTCACGGCTCGACCGTGAATCCCGATTCCAGCGCGCCGACTCTGACCCACGCGTCCGAAATTCGCCGGCGCGGGATCTTTGCCGATGTCGCCTGCTGCTTCTGGAAAGAAGAGCCAAGTCTGCGCGACGCGCTCCTATTTTTCCGCGATCCGGCGATCCACGATGTCTACGTCGTTCCCAATTTCATCAGCGAGGGTTATTTCACGCGCACGGTCATTCCCCGGGAATTGGAATTAACGGGACCTGCTACCAAGCGCGCCAACGGCCAGACGTGGAAATATTGCGAGCCGACCGGGAACCACCGCGGGATGACGGAACTCCTCCTGCAACGCGCCCGCGCAGTCGCGCCTGATATTTCCGCGGCCGAAACCACCCTGTTGATCGTCGGTCACGGCACCAGCCTGAACGACAACAGCGCCGTCGCGGCCAAGCGCCAGGCGGAAATGATTCGCGCGCGTGGGGAATACGCCGCGGTCCTGAATGTCTACATGGAGGAGCCGCCGCTCGTCTCCGATTGGCGGGCGCTCACCCAGACGCGGAACGTCGTGGTCGTTCCGTTTTTCGTTTCTGATGGCCTGCATAGCCATGAAGACATCCCGGTGATGCTCGGGATAAACAGCGCGAGCCATCCGCCATCCGCCAATCCACATCAGCTCCAGGGCCGGTCGCTCTTCTACTCGACCGCGATTGGAACCGAGCCAAAATTTGCCGACGTGATAATCGAACAGGCCGAAGCATTCGACCCGCAAAGACGCGAGCCGGATTCGGCCTCGTAAATTCTCCGCACGCAGTTACGGTTAAAAATGGAAGCCACGCTCAAAATCCTGCAAGAGCTCGGCGCTCTCGTGTTGGCTGGAGCCAAAGGGCCTCATCCACTCTGCGAGATGGCGGAAATGATTCGGGCGGCCTGCGATTATCGCTGGGTCGGGATTTACAAGATTTCGCGGGGCGATTTCGTCGTCGTAGCGCGCACGGGAAAATGCCCGCCGGCTTATCCGCGCTTTCCGATCACACAAGGCCTGGCCGCCTCGGCCGTGGAATCGAAGCAATCCGTCATGGTCGCGGATGTGCACAAGGACCCGCGCTATTTGCCCACCTTCGGGAGCACCATGTCGGAGATCGTGGTGCCGATCATCGCGGAATCGGGGCGCGCGGTCGGCCTGATCGATGTGGAGAGCGAGAAACTGAATGCGTTCACGGAGAAGGACCGCGAATTTCTCGAGCGGACGGCGGCGTTGCTGGCACGCGCCTTGAAGTGAGCGCTTCGGTGCAGGAGACCGCGCTGGCGAATTGGCTCGCGGCGGGTCTGCGCTGCATCGGGCAAATCTCGATCGCGGACAGGTCTGGCGAAGGCTTTGTGTTAACTCATCGCGATGATGATACGTCGCGAAATGACCTCCAGCACTACGGCAACGCTGTCGGTGCCTCCGAGATCGCCCGATTCGATGATGCGAAAAATTATCGGCCGCTCAAGACCGCGCCTAATCTGCGGCACGGATGGCGGTTGGCGCTGAAGGATATTGCCGCGTTGCGGATCGCGCTCGATTTGTTTTATCCGGGACGGCTTGCCGCATTTCTTGCGTGGGAGGAGGGCGCGTGCGCCACCACACCGCTGCGCGCGACGCTGGAACGACAAACTGGAATGTATCGCGCGTCCGCGAAGATATCCGTCGACGAGGCAAACGCGCTGGTCGGAAATTTTTGCGGTTCGGATGGAGGATGCTTGCGGACGATTCTTTGGAAACGCGATGAGAACGGCGGGGTCGCATCAACTCGATTGCCGTCCGAGAAATGCGATCCGCGACATGACCAAACGGGCCAGGGCGCGGCGGTGATCCCGCTGCTTTGCCAGGAAGCCTGCAATCTGCTCGTCGCGGAAGCGCGCAAGATCGTCCGCGCGGCCATGCCTGAATGATTATCCGTTCACGCATTGTGGTGCCAATGGTGGGCGGGCCCATCGAGAATGGCGCCGTCGCCATTGCGGGAAACAAGATTGTCGAGGTCGCGCGCTTCGAGGAGGTGAAAGCGCGCCACAGCGGTGAGGTTTTCGACCTCGGCGAGCGAGTTCTACTGCCTGGCCTCATCAACGCGCATTGCCATCTCGATTACACGATGCTGCGCGGCAAGATCCCGCCGCCATCGTCGTTTGCCGATTGGATTCAAGCGATCAACGCCGAGAAGGCCAGTCTGAGCGCGAAAGATTACGTGGCATCGATCAAGGAGGGCTTCGTCGAAGCGCAAGGATTCGGGACGACGACCATCGCGAACCTGACCGCGTTCCCGGAATTGATCGCTGAAATCAACGAGCCGATCCGGACATGGTGGTTTGGGGAATTGATCGATGTGCGAACTCCGGATCGGGCGGAGAGCATTGTCGATCTTGCCGTTGAGTCGCTAAAATCCGCGAAGCATTGGGGCCTGGCGCCGCACGCGCCGTTCACGGCCTCAGCGCGTTTGTATGCGCGCTGCGAAGAGATCGCCCGCCGCGAAAATGCTCGTCTCACGACGCATCTGGCCGAATCGCATGAAGAGATGCAAATGTTTCGCGACGGAAACGGCCCGGCCTTCGAGTTCCTGAAAAGCATCGGGCGCCCGATGGACGACTGCGGCAACGAGACCCCGCTTTCATTCTTGATTCGCCGACAGGAAATCGACGAGCGATGGATCATCGCGCACTTGAACGAACTCACTGACAGCGATTTCGATCTTCTCGCGCGCGCCGCGAAGTTCCACATCGCGCACTGTCCGCGCAGCCACACATTCCTGGGTCATGCGCCCTTCAATTTGAAAAAACTACGCGCTCTCGGCTTCAACGTTTGCCTCGGGACCGACAGCCTGGCGAGCAACTCCAGCCTCAGCCTTCTTTCCGAGATGCGCGAATTCCAGCGCAAAGCGCCCGAGGTAGCACCGCGCGAGATTCTGGAAATGGCGACGGTGCATGGAGCACGTGCTCTCGGTCAGGCGGAAGCACTTGGCATCATCGCGCCGGGATTCTTCGCGGACCTGATCGCAATTCCCTTCGCGCAATCGCGGGCCGACATTTTCGACGCAATCATCGCCTTCGAAGGACAAGTTCCGTGGATGATGCTGGACGGAAGGGCATTAAATCTAGCTTAAGCGTTTTCTCAATTTCGCTTTCCTTTTCTCAAACGTGAAATATTCTCCGCATTGCGACTATGGCGAAGATCATCATTATCGACGATGAACCGGCCATGGTGGAGGTCATCGTGACGCTCTGCCGCGAAAAGGGCCATCAGGTTTTCCCCTTCAACTCTGCTCCGAAAGCCGTCGAGCAGCTCGATGCGATCAACCCGCAGGTCGTGATCGCCGACATTAAGATGGAAACCATGACGGGGTTCGATGTCCTGCGTCACGTCCGCGAACATCACCGGCAGACCGCCGTCATTCTGATCACGGCCTATGCGTCGGTGGAAACCGCGGTCGAGGCGATGAAGATGGGCGCGTATGATTACGTGACGAAGCCGTTCAAGATCGACGAACTGCAAATGACCGTGCAGCGCGCGCTCGATTACCAGGCGGCCCTGCGCGAGAACGTTTATCTCCGCAAGGAACTCAAGAACCGTTATCGCTTCGAAAACATCATCGGCACGAGCCGGAAAATGCAGCAGGTCTACAACCTCATCAACAAGGTCGCCGACACCGACAGCACCGTCTTGATCCAGGGCGAAAGCGGAACCGGCAAGGAACTGGTCGCGCGCGGCCTGCACTTCAACAGCAACCGCCAGCACCATCCGTTCGTCGCCATCAATTGCAGCGCGCTGCCGGAAAATTTGCTGGAATCGGAATTGTTCGGACACAAGAAAGGCGCGTTCACCGGCGCCGTGGCCGACAAGCGCGGACTTTTCGAGGAAGCGAACCTTGGGACAATTTTTCTCGATGAAGTCAATTCGATGGCGCCGCCGTTACAGACAAAACTGTTGCGTGTTCTCCAGGAACGCGAAGTCCGCCGGGTCGGCGATAACAAAAGCGTCCCGGTGAATGTTCGCGTCGTTGGCGCGACCAACGAGGTCCTGCAGGGCAAGATCAAGGATGGCTCGTTCCGCGAAGATCTTTATTACCGGCTCGCGGTCATCCCAGTCGAGATTCCTCCGTTGCGCGAACGGCTCGAAGACGTGCCGCTGCTCGTGAATCATTTTTTGCAAAAGCAAGCGAGCGCATCAGGCAGCGAACCAAAGAAGATCGACCCGAAAGCGGTCGATATCCTTTGCCATTACGATTACCCCGGGAACGTGCGCGAGCTGGAGAACGCGATCGAGCGCGGTTGCGCGTTGTGTGAGGAAGATTTGATTTTGCCGAGCGATCTTCCGCCCCAGATCGTGGCGGCGGCGCAAGGCGAAAAAGCCGAGCAAGCCATCGCGTCCATGCCGGTGGGGCAGACGCTCGATGAATTCATCCAGCAACAGGAACGCGGTTACATCGAGGCGACGCTGAATCAATGCGGCGGTTCCCGCGAAAAAGCGGCGAGCATGCTGGGCATCAGCATGGCGACGCTCTATCGGAAAGTAGAGCCGAAGAGCAAGAAGTAGCGAGACACGCACTTCGAGCAACGGTCTGCGTTGTCATCCCGAGGCTGGCGCAGCGCGCCGAGGGATCTCGCAATTACCCTGAACGCTTCCGCGTTTCATTGCCGCGCCATCTGCGAATAATGCGAACTTGTCTCGCGATAGCGCGGATTGCGAATGTGAGGTCCTTCGCCGTCTGCGCGGCTCAGGATGACACTCTCGCGCCGAGCTGGTGACGGCTAGCTGCGCTTCGTGTAAATCCGAATCTGCTGCGCCTCTTTTTCCAGCTCGTCGAGTTGGGTCAGCGTCGCCGCTTGTTTGGCGATGATCTCATCATTCGCGGCCTTCATCTCTTGCAGAAGTTTCAGGGCCGCTGAAAGGGAATTGTCGGTCTCAACCGCCGCCGCCGGCGCTTTCGTCGTGGTGGCCGGCGTCATGGCCGGAACGATTATCGGGACAGGCGACTGAGCGGCCAGTGTGCTCGCAAGGGCGAAAGTAATTGCGAAGATCAGAGCTTTGCCGCTCATGTTATTTGCCTCCCCTGCTGGAATAAATTCGCGCCAGCCGGACTGCTTCCGCGATTGTCACTAGCTTTTCGTCAATTTTCCCCTGGTTCTCGGCGATCGTCTTCTGCTGGCCTTGCACTTCCTTGACGAGAGCGAGGACCTGCTGCTGTTTGTCTTTCGTTTCATCCGCGGCCGGTGCGGTCGTCAAGAGCGCGAGCGAGAGAAAGGCGGCGAGAGCGGGAAGAATTTTCATTGGGCAGAATCGGTTCGTCTCTTCTCACAGCAAGTCGTATTCCGCCCGTCCTCTGCGGGGTCGCGGCGCGCTAATTGCTTGTTTTACGCGCCTCGACCGAGTAGCGTCGGAAACCATGGCCGGCCCAGGGATGCATCAGTCGCAAAACCTCTCGCTCCAGCAGGTTCTTGCACCCCAGCTTCAGCAAAGCTTGCTCATCCTTCAGGCCCCGCTGCTCGAGCTCCGCAACCTCGTCCAGCAGGAAATGGAAACGAATCCGGTTTTGGAAGAGTTGGCTACCGAACCGGATGCCGACGGTGTCGAAGAACCGGCCAAGCCGACGGCGGACGAAGAGTTCAAAGCCGAGTTCGATCAACTGGCGAAGCTCGATGATGAGTGGCGCGATTACATGGCGCAATCGGGCAGCTACAGCGCGCGTTCCCAGGACGACGAAGAGAAGCGCCAGTTCTTCTTCGATTCCATCGCGACCCAGGAAACGCTTCAGCAACATCTCATGGGCCAGCTCAATCAGGCCCCTCTCGATGCGGATGATCGCAAGACCGCCGAGCTGATCATCGGCAATATCGACGACAACGGTTTTCTCCAGGTCACGCCGGAAGACATGGCGCTCAACACCGGCATCGCGCAGGAAGATTTCGAAACGATGCTTTTGCTCATCCAGAGCTTTTATCCGCCCGGCGTCGGCGCGCGCGATTTGCGCGAGTGCCTTCTCATTCAGCTCAAGCGCGAGGGAAAAGGAAGCAGCCTCGAATACAAAATCATCCAGGACCACATGCAGGACCTCGGCAAACGGCGCTTCCCCGAGATCGCGCGCCGGATGGGGATCAGCGTCGAGCAAATCCAAAAATGCGCGAACAACATCGCCCAGCTCGATCCGCGGCCCGGCCAGATTTTTGCCGCCGCGCCCCAGAATTACGTTCTGCCCGATGTGACCGTGGAAAAAATCGACGGCGAATACCAGGTCATCCTCAACGGCGAACAAATCCCGCACTTGCGCATCAGCAACACTTACAAAGACATCATGTCGCAGGATGGGAACGGCAGCGAGGTGAAGGATTATATCCGGGACAAAATACGGAGCGGGAAGTTCCTCATCAAATCGATCCACCAACGCCAGCAGACGATCTCAAATATCGCGCACCAGATTGTGCTGCGGCAAAAGGAGTTTCTCGATCACGGCACCGCGCACTTAAAGCCGATGACGATGGTGCAGATCGCCGACATCGTCGGCGTGCACGAGACGACCGTGAGCCGCGCGATCTCGGGCAAATACATGTCCACGCCCCAGGGCGTCTTCGAGATGAAGTATTTCTTCACGCCGGGCTATCAAACCTCGAGCGGCGAATCGATGAGCAACACCAGCGTGAAGGAAGCGATCCTCGACCTCGTGAAGAACGAGGACTCCGGCTCGCCCTTGAGTGACAAAGAGATCGTCGAGATCCTGAGCGAGCGCGGCATACCAATCGCCCGCCGCACTGTCGCCAAATACCGGACCGAGCTGAATATTCTGCCGAGCAACATGCGGCGGAAATATTGAGCGGGCGAAACGCGAGCCGATGAACGCGTCCCTGCGCGCCGCCGTCATTGCTGAATGGCGCGGCTTGCCGGCGAAAAAAACAAAGCCCGATCGCTGGCAGGCGCCGGCGGATTTACTTCCGAAACTCATGCAGCAACTCGGCCTGAGCGAGCGCCTGCGCGAGGCGGAAGTCATCGAGGCGTGGAAACAAATCGTCGGCGATTTTATCTCGGCCCACTCCGCGCCGGTCAGCTTGCGGGCCGGCGTTCTCTTCATCCGCGTGTTGCAGCCCGCGCTGCATTATCAATTCGAGCAAATCTCGAAGGCCGAAATATTGCGCAAATTGAAGCAGCGCTTCGGCGCGAAAATTATCCGGGAAATTCGGTTCCGCGTTGGCTGAGCGCCGCCGCTTTAAGGTCCGGAGCCTTCCGCGTAGCGCCGCTTGAAGGTCAGCTCTGCGATTCCGGACTTGTCCAACTCTCCCAAGCCGGCCGCAATCATGCGGTCGTATTGCGCCTTCGTCGCGCTCGCAAGCGGAAGATCGAGGCCAAGTTCGCGCGCGAGTTGGAGCGCGATGCCGCTGTCCTTCGCCGCGTGCGCCGCCGAAAAGAAACAGGCGTGATCTCGATTCTGCATGTCTTCGCCGTCGGTCTGGAGCACGCGCGAGGCGGCGCCGGTCTGCGAAAAGACTTCGCGCAACATCGTCAGATCGAGCCCAAGCGCGTCACCGAGCCCGAGCCCTTCCGCCAGCCCGGCGGTGTTGATGTTCATCACCATGTTCACGAGCGCTTTCACCTTCGCAGCCTCACCGGATTTTCCGATGTAACGAAGCGACGCGCTGAGCTCCTTCAGGATCGGCTCGGCGCGTCGGAAGTTTTCTTCGCTTCCGCCGCACATCAAATAAAGCGAACCCTCCCGCGCCTGCGTGATGCTCGAAGCCATGCACGCCTCCAGCGAAGCTGCGCCCGCACCTTCCGCCAGCTTTTCGATCTCGAGATGGATCGCCGGTGAAACCGTGGCGCAGTTGATAAATAGTTTCCCGCTCGCATTGACCAGGAGGTTGTCCGGTCCGCTGAAGATTTCGCGCATCGCGGCGTCATCCGTCACGATGGTAAAGATCACGTCCGCGCCAGCGCTCACATCGCCCAGTGTCGGACTGGCGGCGGCCCCAAGTTCCTGCGCAAGCGCAGTCGCTGCCGCGCGATTCACATCGAACAACGTCGTGACGTGATACCCGCGATCCTTCAACCGCCGCGCCATGTTCGCGCCCATTCTCCCCACGCCGACGAAACCAATATTCATTTCAAGCACCTCCAGCGAAAAATGGATTGTCCCGTTTTTCTTTTCCGACCGTCGTGAGCGGTCCGTGCCCCGGACAAACGATCGTCTCGTCCGGCAACGTTAAAATCTTCTCGCGATTATTTCGGACCGCGTCTTCGTAGGAAACGTTGCCGCCGCCCATGGAACCGGCGAAAAGCGAATCCCCGACGACCGCCACAGGCCTGGAAAGGCCCGTGATCACATAAGTCATTCCGCCCGGGGAATGGCCCCAGGTCAATCGCGCTTCGATTTCGAGCGAGCCGACGCGGAAACGCTTTCCTTCCGCGATCGATTCCGCGCCTTCTTCCGGTTCGCGTTCCGAAATAAAAACTGGCGCGCCGGTTTCTTTTGTCAACCGGCGCAAATCGGCCACGTGATCCGGATGCGCGTGCGTGAGCAAGATCAGCTTCACATCGAGCTTTTCTTTGGCGATGCGCTGCAACATTCCGCCGCAATCCGCGCCGGTATCGAACGCAACGGCTTCACGGCTGGCCGGGTCCCAGACGAGATAGGCGTTCACCGTCATATCGCCATACTGCGTGTTGAACTGAGCAAGGCCGTCGATTTCGCCAACCGATTCCGGATCCCATTTCCCGGACCCGAGCTTACAAAGCGCCGCTGCATCCAGTTGGAGCGCCGGAGCGATCCGCGCGGCCGTTTCGTCGTCGAACGTGCCGTCACGGAGTTTACGAATGCGATCAGCGCTGACACTGGATTCTTCCGCGAGCTGACTGTCTGAGATGCGCAAGCCGCGCTGCGCTTTGCCGATGATGTCGGTGAAATTGTCTTCGAGCGGGATAGCCATCTGGAAATGAAGATTATCTAACTTGTTTGAGCCAGCTCTTCTTCGTGCAGTCTCGCGATATGGCCCGCCGCGATGGCTTCCACGCGAGTCGCAACTTCGCGGACCGAATGTGCACGGCCAGTTTCCTTCTCGATCGACGTCATCGTCACATTCGCGATTCCGCACGGCACGATTTGATCGAAGGGCGCGAGATCGCCGCACACGTTCAGCGCAAAGCCGTGCATCGTGACCCAATGCCGCACACCGACGCCGATCGACGCGATTTTCCGGTCGTCAATCCACACTCCGGTCAGGCCCGTGCGGGTTTGAGCTGAAACGCCAAAACTTGAAAGCGTTTCGATCAGCAACGCTTCAATCCACCGCAAATAGCGATGCAGATCCTGCCCGCAACGGCGCAGGTCGATGATCGGATAGCCGACCAATTGCCCCGGACCGTGATAAGTCGCCTGTCCTCCGCGATTGATCGGAAAGAGCGGATGCGGAAGATGGGCGCTGCCGCGGAGACTCGATTGGTCCGGCGTGCGCCCGATCGTGTAGACCGGTTCGTGCTCCAACAGAAATAACTCGTCGCCTAACGAGTGATTGGCCCGCTTCTTCGCGACCAAGTCTTCCTGCAGCGCCAGCGCGTCCGCGAACGCGACTCGTCCGAGCCAGCGAATTGAGAACGAACGCTCGCTCATATGCGCGTGCCCGCCGGCACTCCGAGCCGGGCGGCTTCCTGCGAACGCAAATGCGTCAGTCCGATCGCGAGCGCATCCGCCGCATCAGGCCCGGGCGTTTCGGTCAACCCGAGAAGCGCGCGGATCATGAACGCGACCTGGTTCTTTCCGGCGCTGCCCCGGCCGACGGTCGCCTGCTTGATCCGTGTCGGCGCATATTCAAACACCGGCAAGCCCCGCTCCGCCGCTGCGAGAATAGCCGCGCCCCGCGCAGCGCCGAGAATGATCGCCGTTTTGTAGCTCTGCACATAAATGACGGATTCAAGCGCGCAACAGTCCGGCTCGTGCGTGTGAATCAATTCCGCGAGCCGATCGCGAATCGCGACCAGACACGAGGACGAACGCAGTGAAGGGGCGTTATGGATCACGCCAAAATAAAGCGCGCGCGGCTTTCCGCCGTTCGCGTCGATCACGGCCACGCCGGTATTGCGGAGCGAAGCGTCGATCGAAAGAACACGCATCGAATCAATGCGTCATCGATCCGAGGACGAGGAAAGCCAGGCCCACCAGGCCGAAAACGAGGCTGACAAACCAGTATCGGCGCTTCCTCGTCAGTGCGGAAATCGCGGCGATCGCGATCGCGATTTGAAACATCGTGACACTGCGCGCGAAAACTTCGTGCTTGTGAAAATTGGATTTCGCTTCCGTCTCCTTGTGCTCCGCCTCGGCCTTGATCTTGGTTTGATCCTCCTGATACTTGGCCGCTTTTTCCTTGTCCTTCTCGGTCGCTTCCGCCGCCAGCGTCGTCTTGGCCTCCAGCACCGAGGCTTTGATGCTCTTGGCTTGATAATAAAGCCACTGATCGGACGCCTCGATCTGATTCATCATCGCTTCATTCGCGTGACTGCCCGAGAGCAGTCCAGCAATCGCGGCGAGGACGGCAAGAATTGCCGTGCTCAAGGCCACCCACGAGATCCAGGGCGGACCGCCATGCTCGGCTTGGTGATGGATTTCTTCGTGCAACTGCTCGAGCGGAACTTCGGCTTCTTCCATGAAATCAACCTTAGGTTCAGCAAATTGCCGTTCAAGCCGGAACTCGCGCCCTGTAGCCGCTTCGCTATGCGAAGCGCCGGCAACGAACCGCCATACCGCGCCGCCCACAGGGCGGCGGCTACAGTTAAATGATCAAGTTCAGATCGCCGAACTCATGCCAGAGATAACGCTGCATGATCGCCTCGTGGTAAGCGGCATGGATTTTCTCCGCGGACACAAACGCACTCAACAAATCGAGATGGCTTGCCTCCGGTTCGTGCAGACCGGTGAGCAGTCCGTCGACAGTTTTCAATTCGTGCGCGTCCCCGATATGCAAACGCGTGTAGGCATGCGCCGGCTGGACGCGGCCATTCGCTTCCGCGATCGATTCGAGCGCGCGCACGACGGTCGTCCCGACGGCGATGACGCGACCGCCTCCCGCACGCGTGTCATTGATTTTTGTCGCCGCTGCTTCGCTTAAGAAATATTCCTCCTCCGATGCCGGATGGGACCGATCCAGCTCATCGTCCAGGTAGGAGGAGAGGCCGGTGTGCAAAACAAGATAGGCAAAATCGATTCCGCGCCGGCGCAGCTCGAAGAGCAATTTCCAAGTGAAAGCGCGTCCGGCTGATGGCATCTCGGCCGAGCCAGGCTCCTTCGCATAAACGGTCTGGTAATAATCCAGGTCCCAGGGCGCGGAGACGTACTCGTAACGGACCGGCTGACCAATTCGGTAAATCAGATCTATCAATTCGGTGCCCGTTTTCGAAAAGCGGATTTTCCAGAGACGCGGGATCCGCGCATCGCGGTCGAAGACTTCGCCCACGAGATTGTTCGTGAAATCCAGATGCATCCCCGCGCGCAAGCCGCAGCCGAACGGATCGCCCGCTTTGCAAACAAGAAGCGCGAGCCAACTGTCGTCCGGCAGATGTTGAGCGAGGCGCACTTGAACGCAGGGACCGTGTGCGGTGCAGCACGCCTCGAGCGAAGCCGGCAGCGTCCGGCTCGAATTGAAAACGAGCAGATCGCCTTTGCGCAGAAATTTCGCGAGCTGCTCGAACTTCGTGTGTTCGACCGCGCCGCTCCGCCGATCGATTACGAGCAACCGCACCTTGTCCCGGCCAAGGCCGCGACGCTCCGGCGGCTCTTTCGCGCTCAGCTCATCCGGCAGCGTGAAATTGAACGGCGTCGCCATCGACAGAATTGGACCACAGAGATCGCAGAGACTTTTTTACTCCTTCATCTCCGTGTTCTCTGCGATCTCCGTGGTTAGTCTTTTCCAATCTTCCTGTGCGCGAAAACGTTTGCCGTTGACCGCCTTTGATTCATCGCTCGCCAGGAAAACAAAAACGTTCGTGGCTTCGGCCGGATTTGCCCATTCGCTCGGATCCTCGTCCGGCTCGGCGGCACGATGCATCGCCGTATTCATATTGCCTGGATCAACCCAGTTCACGCGCACGCCCGTTTCTTCCAATTCCGAGGCCCACGTCTGCGACATTCCCTCGAGTCCGAATTTGGAAATGCCGTAAGCGCCCCAGCCGGGATATCCAGTCGAGCCGGCGTCGCTCGTCACATTAATGATCGAGCCGCCGTTTTCGATCATGGCCGGGAGTAAATTCTTCGTGAGGAGAAACGGCCCGATCAAATTCGTGTTGAGCACATTTTGAAAATCCTCCAGCGGATAATCCAGGAGATACGGCATGGGCGAAGGGCCGATCGTCGAGGCGTTGTTCACGAGCACGTCGAGGCGGCCGCCAAAGGCATCGAGCGTCGTCGCGATCAATCGTTCGATATCTTTCGGTTTACTCACGTCGGCTTCGATCGCGAGGACGTTGTCCCGGAGGCGATCTTCCGAACTTCGTCGCGCACAGTCTGGATGGCCGCGGCGTGGCGGGCAGCGAGGGCAAGGCCGGAGGCGCCTTCGCGTGCGAACGCGAGAGCCAGTTCGCGGCCCAGTCCCTGGGACGCGCCGGTGATCAGGATGTTTTTTCCGGTCAGTTTGTTCATGATGCCAGTGCAAACTAACTAACCCGCGCCAAAAAAAAGCCAACGAATCGGCTCCCGGAACATTTCATTCTTTCCCTGTTTGCGAGGGGTCGATAGGCTTTTGCGTGCCCTTGCAAGATCGGCGCGAACGGAACGTCTCCCACTCAGCGCCTTAAGGACGCTCTCTATATGCTCAACTTTTTGTGGCTCTTCATTCGCCCGTTCGCCTGGTTCGCGCGGCTGTTGAGAAAAATTGCTCGCACCACGCTCGGCCAGCTTTCCTGGACACCGCCGCCCTGGCTCCAGCGCGGCTTCGTTCGAATCCATCTCTATCGTCGCCGGCATCCGTTCCTTTTAGCCGGCGAAGTTCTCCTCGTGTTGCTGCTCGCGAGCGGATCGCTCTGGACGTGGAAGTGGTATCAACGCCAGCCGAAGCCACACACAGTTTCCGCTCAGGTCGCGCCCATTCCCGTGACGCCGCTCGACAAGGAGCTGAAAATTCCACCGCTTTCGATCGAGTTCAGCGAATCGGCGGCGCGCCTGGATGATCTGAAGAATCCCACCGTGCAACATGCGCGACTCGATCCGCCGATTGCTGGCGCCTGGAAATGGACCAACGATCGCAAGCTCACCTTTGCTCCCGCGCAAGATTGGCCGGCCGATCGCAAGTTCCGCATCATCTTCGATCGAGACCTCTTCCCGTCGCATGTCCGCATGGACAAGCTCGAATATGAAGCGGTCACGCCGCCGTTCCGCGCCGAGATCAAGAGCGTCGTTTTTTCCGAGGACGCAAAGGAGCCAGGCGTTCAGCGCGTCATCGCCACGATCGAGCTGACGCACGCGGTCGAGCCGGGACAGCTCGACAAATTTGCCGCGCTCAACATGATCGGCGGCTCGAACGTTTTCGCGCCTAACGACCCCGCGCCGCATTTCTCGGTCGTCTACGGACTGCACAACCGCCAGGCTTTCTTGCGCAGCTCGCCCATCGTTCTTCCCGCGAGCGAAGATTGGATGCGGGTCACGATCAACAAGCAGCTCCCGACCGCGCAAGGCGGCGCGGAAATGCAGGAAGCGGTCGAGCAGAAGACGCTGGTGCCTTCGAAGGAAACCGCGTTCAAGATCAATTCCATCAGCGGCAGCATCGTTCGCAACAAAGAGGGCGAGCCGGAGCAAATCCTTAACATCGAAACCAGCGGCGACATCAGCACCGCGGATCTCGCGAAGGCATTCCACATCTATCTTCTTCCGAAACGTGATCTGAAAACGACTGAGCCAGCGAAGGAGGAAGAGGAGTCCAGCGCTGAAACAACCACTGAAGAAACTGCCAGCACTGACAGCGCGACCGAGGAGAACACCAAACCTTCCGAGGAAGAGACGGCCAGCGACGGCGACGAAGAGACAACGGCCGAAACTTCCACGGAGACAAAATGGTCGAACGCGGATGAAGTCACCGACGAAATTCTCGATCAAGCCAAGGTCGTTAAGTTCACGGCGATCCCGACCGAGAAGGAACATTCCCGCGACCACCATTTCAAATTCCGGCTCGAAGGCGACGGCCAGCTTTACGTGCGCGTGGACAAAGGCGTGCGGGCGCGCAGCGGTTACGATCTCGCGCAGAATTACACCGAGCTAGTCGTCGCACCCGAGTTGCCGCAGGAAGTGGACATCCAGGGCGACGGCGGGCTGCTCGCCCTAAGCGGCGAACGCAAACTCTCGATCCGTTCGCGCGGCGTCTCGGTGATCAAGTTCGAAATCGATCGTGTCCTTTCGAACCAGATCAACCATTTGGTCAGCCAGACCGAAGGCGAATTCCAGGCGCCGGAATTCAAACATGGCTCGTTCGACCAGGACAACATCTCGCGGATCGCGCGCGAGGACCAGTCGATCAGCCTCCAAAACAAATGGAAGGCGAATTATTCCGCGTTCGATTTTTCCCAGTACCTGCAAAAGCCTTCGGATGGCGGGAGCGAGCGCGGCCTCTTCTTCGTGAAAGCGAGCGGCTGGGATCCCGTCACGAAAAAATATATCAAGGGCGCGACGACGACCCGCTTCATCCTCGTCAGCGATCTGGGTCTGCTGGTCAAAAAGAACGCGGATCACACCAGCGATGTTTTCGTTTGCTCGATCAAGACCGGGCAGCCGCTCGCCGGCGTGACGGTCGAGGTGCTCGGTCGAAACGGGATTGCGCTCCAAAGCGTGAAGAGTTCCGCCGATGGACGCGTCACGTTTGCGTCCGTCGAGAAGAACGAGCGCGAGAAAAAGCCGGTCGTCTACGTCGCGCGGCTGGGCGACGACCTCAGCTTCATTCCGTATGAGCGCGACGATCGCATGCTGAACTTCTCGCGGTTCGACGTCGATGGCGTGGCCAAAGTTCTGGCGGAAGACCTCGATGCTTTCGTCTTCACCGACCGCGGCGTTTATCGGCCAGGGGACGAGATGCACATCGCGTTCGTCATCAAACAACGCAATTGGCAGGGCCGCCTCGCCGGGTTGCCGATCGAAACGGAAGTGGTCGATGCGCGCGATCTCAAGGTGCAGACGAAGAAGCTGGCGTTGCCCGCGGGCGGCTTCACCGAAGTGAATTACAAGACCGTCTACGAATCGCCCACGGGCGAATACACGATCAACGTCTACCTCGTAAAGAACGACAAGCGCTCCACGCTCCTCGGTTCCACCACCGTGAACGTGAAAGAATTTCTGCCCGATCGCATGAAGATCGAGACGCGGCTCTCGAAGACTTCCGCGCACGGCTGGGTCGATCCGAAAGAAATGCACGCTTCGATTTCACTCGCCAATCTTTACGGAACGCCGGCCTCGGAACGGCGCGTGAAGAGCCGCGTCGAGCTTTCGCCGGCCGCGTTTTCATTCCCGGAATTTCGGGACTACAGCTTTTTCGATCCGCTGCTCGACGAGAAGAAGGAGCGCCAGCACGAGACGGTCGATCTCGGCGAGCAGACCACGGATGCCGATGGCCACACGGAGTTGGATTTGCAGCTCGATCGCTTTGCCGATGCGACTTACTCGATGCAGTTTTTCGCCGAGGCTTTCGAGGGCGAAGGCGGGCGCAGCATAACGGGCCAGGCGTCCGTGCTCGTTTCGGCGCTGCCTTATGTGGTCGGTTACAAGAGCGACGGCGACCTGCATTACATTCAGGCGAGCACCCCTCGCGGCGTCGATCTCGTCGCGGTCGATCCGCAGTTGAAACGGATCGCGCTCGAGAACGTCACGCTCGACGTGATCGCGCAGGAATACGTCTCGGTCGTCACGAAAAAAGAAAATGGCAGCTACGGCTACGAGTCGGTCTTGAAGGAGCGCGTCGCGAAATCAGACAAGATCGCGATCAGCGCGGATGGATTGCGTTATCAGCTCCCCACGAGCGACCCGGGCGATTACGTGATCGAGATGCGCGACAGCGGGCAGCGCAAGGTGAGCCGGATTCGTTTTTCTGTCGTTGGCCGCGGCCCGGTGAAACGCGCGCTCGACAAAAACTCAGAGCTCCAGGTGAAACTCGAGCGGACGCAATACAACTCCGGCGAAGAGATCGCGATCAGCATCACCGCGCCGTATGCCGGGAGCGGCCTGATCACGATCGAGCGCGACAAAGTCTACGCGGTCCGCTGGTTCAAGGCGGATGCGGCCAGCACGGTGCAACGGATCAAGGTGCCGGATGGATTCGAAGGCAGCGGCTACATCAACGTCGCGCTGATTCGCGCGCTCGATTCGAAGGAAATCTTCACCAGTCCGCTCAGCTACGGCGTGGTACCGTTCACCGCGAACATCGAGAAGCGCCGGCTGAAGGTCGATCTGCAAACGGCCACGATCGCAAAACCCGGCGAGCCGCTCCACATCAGCTACAAAACGGATCGGCCCTCGAAGATCGCCGTCTTCGCCGTCGACCAGGGCATTTTGCAAGTGAGCGATTATAAGCTGCCCGATCCGCTCGGCTTCTTCTTCCGGAAATGCGCGCTCGGCGTCGAGACCGCGCAGATCATGGACTTGATCATGCCGGAGTTTTCCATTCTCCGCTCGGTCTCAGCCTTCGGCGGCGATGGCGACAACGCGAAGCAATTGAACCCGTTCAAGCGCGTCACGGAAAAGCCGGTCGTGTTTTGGTCGGGAATCATCGAGGCCGACGCGACAACGCGCGAAGTGATTTACAACGTGCCCGATTACTTCAGCGGCACGCTCACCGTCATGGCTGTGGCGGTGGCTGATGATGCGACCGGCGCGGCGGAACAGAATGCGTTGATCCGCGGACCGTTCGTCATCACGCCGAGCGTGCCGGTGCTGGCCGCGCCGGGCGACGAATTCGAAGTCGGAGTCACGGTTGCAAATAATGTCGAAGGCTCCGGCGAAAACGCGGAAGTGCAGATCCGCGCTGAAAGTTCGGAGCACGTCCAGATCGTGAAATCGGCTTCGCAAACTTTGAAGATCGCGGAAGGGCGAGAGCAAACCACGACGTTCTCCGTGCACGTGAACGACAAGCTCGGCTCCGGCACGATTACGTTTATCGCGACGGCCGGCGGAAAAGAAACGCGCCTGCGCTCCACGCTCAGCGTCCGGCCGCCGACGACGTTCATGACGCAGGTGCGCACGAGCAGCTTCACGCAAAAGAGCGTGGACGCGCCGGTGACGCGCGACATGTATCCCGAATTCCGCAAGCTTATCGCTTCCGTCTCCGCGCTGCCGCTCGGTCTCGCCCACGGCCTCGACGCTTACCTGAAGGAATTTCCGCACGGTTGCAGCGAGCAGATCACGAGCGCGGCGTTTTCCCGCCTCATGCTCGCGAACGAAGCGGATTTCGGTTTGGACCGGAAGGAAGTGGGCGCCCAACTCGAAAACGTGTTTGCGACTTTGCGCCGCCGCCAAAACGATCAAGGCGCTTTTGGCTATTGGGGACCGGAGAAAGGCGCGGGCATCGACTTCATGTCGGTATATGCGATGCACTTCCTGATCGAGGCGAAGGCGGCCGGGTTCGCGCCGCCGGCGGAAATGTTCGCGAGCGGATTGAGGAACCTTCAGGCGATGGTGGCGAAAGAGCCGTCGAATCTCGAGGAGGCCCGCACCGTCGCCTACGCCATCTACCTACTCAGCCGCGAAGGCGTGGTGACGACGAATTACATTCTCAATCTGCGCGATTATCTCGACAAGAATTTCGCGAAAGAATGGCCGTCCGACCTGACCGGCGTTTATCTGGCGGGCGCACTCCACATCCTGCGCAAGGAAGACGACGCCGGGAAATTGATCGCGCAGTATCGGATCGGCCAACACGATCCGTCGCGGTTGACCGATTTCTACCAACCGCTCGGCGCCGATGCCCAATATCTCACCGTGCTCGCACGCGAATTTTCCGCGCGTCTCAAGAAACTTTCGGCGGCCGAGTTTGAAAATATTTTGAAGCCGATCAGCGACGGAACGTTCAACACGCTCTCGGCTGCCTACGCCGTGCTCGCGCTCAAGTCTTATTCGCAAACGGTCGCGCAACATCCGCCGGAGCTGTCGATCGACGAGGTTAACAAAACGAAACAGGAGAAGCGCCTGACGAGCGGAACCAAACTGCTTCAGCGCGCGAACTTCTCCGCCGATGCCGCCGCACTTCGTTTCCGCAGTCCCACGGCGCTCAATCCGCCCGGCGCATTCCTCCAGGTGATCGAAGCCGGATTCGATCGCCAGGTTTCAACCAAGACGCTAACCGACGGGCTCGAAGTTTATCGCGAGCTGCTCGACAAATCGGGCAAGACCGTCACGAGCACGCAACTGGGCGACGTGATCACGGTGCGGCTGCGTGTCCGCAGCCTGCGGCCTGAATCGATCACGAACGTCGCGATTGTCGATCTGTTGCCCGGCGGTTTCGAAATCGTCAGCTCGTCGTTGTCGCCCGGCATCTCCTCGATCAACGGCGTGGATTACGTCGAGGTCCGGGAAGATCGCGCGGTATTTTTCGCGACGGTGCCGACGCAAACCCTCGAAATCACTTACCAGATCAAATCGTGTAATCGCGGGCAGTTTGTCGTGCCGCCGATCTTCGCCGAATCGATGTACGATCGCAACGTAAAAGCGCGCGGCCTGGGCGGAAAGATCAGTGTGACAAAATAATTTCGGAGACCGGAAACCGGATTTCGGAAAGTGAAAAACTCCCGCACAAAACCTCCTCCAAGGAGCGGCGGTTTCCAAACCGCCGTCGCTTCATCGGCGGGCTGGAGGCCGCCGCTCATTGGGTGGCTGCGTCGTTTTGTATTTGTCGCGATGGCGCTCGCTGCCGTTTGGCTGGCACTGCCAAAGCCACCCTTGCTGGACGGGATCGATTTCTCCACGCGCGTACGCGATCGCAACGGCAACGTCCTTCGTGTCACGCTCACGCGGGACCAAAAATACCGGGTCTGGACTCCGCTCCGGGAGATTTCTCCATCGCTCATCGACGCCACCGTCCGATTCGAGGACAAATATTTTGCGGAACATCCTGGCGTGAATCCGGTGCCGCTCTTGCGCGCCGCCTGGAACCTCGTGAGCACCGGCCATCCGCGCGCGGGCGCGTCGACCATCACGATGCAGTTGGCGCGATTGCGGTTTCATCTCCACACGCGCACGCTCAGCGGGAAGCTTCGGCAAATCCTTTACGCGATCGAACTCGAGCGCCATTTCTCGAAGAACGAAATTCTCGAAGCCTACCTGAACCTCGCGCCTTACGGCCGAAACATCGAAGGGACGGGCGCGGCGAGTGAAATTTATTTCAGCAAGACCGCCGCGCGCTTGAGCGGGCCGGAAGCGGTCGCGCTGAGCGTCATCCCGCAAAGCCCGACGCGCCGCGCGCTCATCGTCGGCCGGGAAAACGAAAGGCTCACCGTCGCGCAACAACGCTGGTATGCGCGCGCGAATGTGCACGACTCGCGGGAACTTTTGGGACAAACCTTCCGCGCGGTCGCGCGGCCTCGCCCGGAGTTGGCGGCCCCGCATTTTGTCCAAAGTGTACTGGCGTCAACGACCGCCGGGCCAGATGTGATCACGACTCTGGATTTATCGCTCCAGCGAATTCTGGAACGCCGCGTCGCCGATTACATCGCGCGGAATCGGCAACGCGGAATCGAAAACGCGGCGGCGTTGCTGATTGATTTCCGGACGATGGACGTTCTCGCCTCCGTCGGCTCCGCTGATTTTTCGAAGCCGGAAATCCAAGGCCAGGTGGATGGAACGCGACGGCCGCGTTCACCGGGTTCGACCTTGAAGCCGCTCGTCTACGCGCTCGCGCTCGATCAGGGCCGGATTCATCCGCTCACCTTGTTGAAGGACGCGCCGCACAGCTTCGGCGATTACAATCCGGAGAATTTCGACCGTGAATTTCTCGGCCCGATCCGCGCGGCCGACGCGCTCGCACGCAGCCGCAACGTCCCGGCAGTCACGCTCGCCTCCGAACTGGCGCACCCGACGCTCTATGAATTTCTCCGGAGCGCGGGCGTCTCGCTGCCGCATCTGGAATCCTATTACGGACTTTCACTGCCGCTTGGCGGCGCCGAAGTGACGATGGAAGATTTGGTCCGGCTGTATGCCGCGCTCGCCAACGGAGGAAAACTGCAACCGTTGCGACATTTCTTGCACGAATCGTCACGCCCAGCCAGCACGCGGTTGCTCAGTCCGGAAGCCGCCTTCCTCACCCTCGACATGCTCGGGCAAATTCCGCGGCCCGGCCTAACGAATACTGATTCGTCTCGGTATGCGCAAATATTTTGGAAGACCGGCACGTCGCATGGGTTCCGCGACGCCTGGTCGATCGCGGTTTTCGATCATTATGTTCTGGCGGTCTGGATCGGAAACTTCGATGGACGCAGAAACGCCGCGTTCATCGGCCGCACCGCCGCGGCGCCGCTTCTGTTTCAAATGATCGACGCATTGCGCGCGAGCGCACCCTCTCGCCCCGAGCCGCATCTGCCGCCGCCGGGATCGAATTTGAAACGCGTCGAGTTCTGTTCGGTCTCGGGACAACTCCCCGGCCCCTCCTGCCCACATCGCACGGAAGGCTGGTTCATTCCCGGCATCTCGCCGATCTCAACGTGCGACGTGCATCGCGAAGTGCTGGTGGACGCGGCCACCGGATTGCGCGTCATCCAGGACGACGGCACGCGGACGTTGAAACGCGAGGTGTATGAGTTCTGGCCATCCGATCTGCTCGCGCTCTTCGACCGCGCCGGCGTTCCCAGAAAATTGCCGCCGCCATTTTTGTCCACGATCGGAAACGACCTCCTCTCGCGCAGCGGGCATGGACCCAAGATCACGCTGCCCGCGGACGAAATGACGTTGTCGCGGAGCAACTCCGCCAACACGCCGGGAATTCCTCTTCGCGCCGAGACCGAGAGCGGCGTGCGAAAGCTCTACTGGTTTGCCGACAAAACATTTCTCGGCGCCTGCGACGCGCATGAGGTGCTTTGTTGGAAACCGGCGCCCGGCGTCTACGAGTTGACCGCGCTGGACGATCACGGTCGCTCCGCGTCGCGCTCCGTGATTTTGCGTTAGCTCGCTGCGCAATCGACAGCGGACGCAGTTGTCCGTTATTACATTCCCATGAGCAAGGCAGAGACAGCGGAGTGTCAGATTTGCCGGCAAACCAAATCAACCCGGAACGGCACGATCGGCGAGGTGATCCGTCCGTCCCTCTCCGACTTCATCAAAAAGAAAGCGCCGCAGTGGGACGGTAAAGGGTTCATCTGCCTCGACGATCTCGGAAAATTCCGCCGGGATTACGTGAAGGAAGTTTTAGAGGACGAAATCGGCGAGTTGTCCGCGCTGGACAACGAAGTCATTGAGAGCTTGCAGCAACACGAGATTCTTTCGAGCGACATCAGCAAACAGTTCGAGAAGAAATTGACCTTCGGTGAACGGCTCTCGGATACGATCGCCGCGTTCGGCGGCATTGGACCTTCATCATCTTCTTCGGCGTGGTCCTGCTCGTCTGGATCGCCGTCAACAGTTTCATCCTCGCGACCCGAGCATTTGAGCCCTACCCGTACATCTTGATGAATCTGGTTCTCTCCGCGCTCGCCGCCCTGCAGGCGCCGGTGATCATGATGAGCCAGAATCGGAGCGAAGCGCGCGACCGGTTGCGCGGCGAAAACGATTACAAGATCAATCTCAAGGCCGAGCTGGAGATCCGGCACCTGCACGAAAAACTCGATCACCTTCTGCGCCGCCAGTACAACCGGCTCTTCGAACTGCAGCAAATCCAGATCGAGCTGCTCGAAGAACTCGGCCAAAAACGCCGCGGCACGTCGAACATTCCGACGCCCTAACGCGTCGCTCGTCGAGCCGACGATAATTCCACTCCGGCACGATCAGGAGGAAGCGCGTCCGCTCTCAATTCACTCCGGCATGATGAGCGGAATGATCTGCCGGCCGTTCTTTCGATAGGTGCGAAAGTCGCTGTCGGTGGTGAAAACCACCGCGCCTTGAATTTGCTCCGCCATTCGGACCAGGCAGGCGTCGGCAAAGCTCATGGGCGCGTCGTCATAGCGGCGGAGGAGGCGAAGCGTTTCCGCCAGTTGATCGGTGAAGGAAAAATCGATTGCAATAATGGAGCGTTCCAGCAACCCACAAAGCGCTTCCTTCCCTCCCACCGCGCCGTCCAAAAGAAAAAAACTTTCAGAAATCACCGCCTCACAACTGACAAATGGCTCGCTCTCCGCCTCGAAGTGTGCGCGCGTCCAGGCGTGATGTTGATCGCGCCGGCGGAGCGCGGCGACAATCGCACCGCTATCGATGAGGACGGTTTTGGCCATAGCCTCGCAAATGCGCCTTGTTCGAAGAAAGATCCGCGGGAAGCGAATCCGAGTGAATGACCAGGTCGTCCATGCGACTCCAGAGCGAGCCCCTGACCAGTTTTGCTGCCGCCGCCTTGTGCGTTAGCCGTTCACGGACAATCTCAGACTTCGGAAGATTGCGAGCCCTGGCGGCGCTGGCGATTTCAGAAAATAAACCGTCGGTCACTTTAACAGTGAGAGTCTTCATCCGAAGGAGCGTATTACTATTTTGACATAAAGGCAACACCACGGCTTGAGACCCGCCCCAGCCTTCGGGCAGCCATTCTTTTTCCTGGAAAATTGCGACGATCGTCGACCGCCGCTACAGGTAACGGATGTCCCGCGAATACACGCTCCAGCGCGCTCCCCACGCGACCGCGATCAATATCGATTGCGCGGCGGAGCTGAATGAGCAGCAGCTCGCGGCGGTGACCGCGCCGCCGGGACCGCTCCTTGTCATCGCGGGCGCGGGCAGCGGCAAGACGCGCACGCTCACTTATCGCGTGGCGTATTTGCTCGAGAACGGGATCCGCCTCCGTTCGCGTCGTAGGCTCGATCTATTAGCGGTTAAGCAACGTTGCCCCTTGAAAAGGGCTGTCCAAGTTTTTGCGACTCGACTTCGCTAAACACCGGAGGTAACACTCGCCCGATTCCGAGTCTTGCACCCCCATGAAGCGGCTATTCATTATCTTAGGGCTAGCTGTAAGCAGCTGCACCACCAGCCAAGGCCCCTCAATCGTAATCCGAGCCTCGAGCGTTTCAGCCGCGCAGATCATCGATGCAACTCACTTGCATCGTCACACAGTCGACGAAATTGAAGTCGTCGTTGTGCAACAAGTGCGCGGCGACGGGCTGCTGACATTTCATCTTAATGGCCAGCCGATGGCGAAACTTGCCCCCGACGAGATGATCCGTTTCTATCTTTCCCCGGGCCGCTACCGCTTCGGCATCGCTCCTTCCTACAATTTCGGTCGTTCTGGTTTTTGGGAGATGAATGCCGATGTGTCCCAAAATACCAAACAAGTCTATCGCATTTTCCAAAGCGCCGGTTTCACGAGCAGCGGTGGGAATGCAGTCTACGAAATCTCCCGTTACTGAAAAAGCTATCCCCCCGAGCACACTGGTCGGAAGTGAGAAGTCATCGTGAGCGTTATCGGCAAATAGAGATTCTGCGAGCCCGATCATATTCCCGTTGAAGAGCTCGTCTCGACACCGGAGCGTTACGCCCCATGTCCCGCGAATACACGCTCCAGCGCGCTCCCCACGCGACCGCGATCAATATCGATTACGCGGCGGAGCTGAATGAGCAGCAGCTCGCGGCGGTGACCGCGCCGCCGGGACCGCTCCTTGTCATCGCGGGCGCGGGGAGCGGCAAGACGCGCACGCTCACTTATCGCGTGGCGTATTTGCTCGAAAACGGGATCGACCCGCGAAACATTCTGCTCCTCACCTTCACGAATAAAGCCGCGCGCCAGATGCTGGATCGCGTCGCGAATCTTCTGCCGGTCGATGCGAGTGGCCTGTGGGGCGGTACCTTTCATTCGATCGGAAATCGGATGCTGCGCCGGCACGGGAGCGCGCTCGGGTATTCGAGCGGATTCACGATCATGGATCGCGAGGATCAAAAGGACCTCATCGACACAGTGGTCGCGGCGGCCGGGATCAACCCGAAGGAGATCCGGTTCCCGAAGGGCGACGTCCTCGCGGAAATTTTCAGCTTCGTCGTCAACACCGAGACGCCCATCGATGCGTTGCTCGCGGAAAAGTTTCCGTATTTCCTGCCGCTTCTCGAGCAGATCAAGGATGTGCAGGCGCGCTACGAGCGGAAGAAGAAATCGACGAACTCAATGGACTTCGACGATCTCCTCGAGAAGACGCTGCGGATGCTGAAAGAGCACGAGCACATCGCGGATTTTTACCGGCGTCAGTTCCAATTCATCCTCGTCGACGAGTATCAGGACACGAACAAGATCCAGGCCGACTTCATCGACACGCTCGCGGCCGAGCACCGCAACGTCATGGTGGTGGGCGACGACGCGCAGTCGATCTATTCGTGGCGCGGCGCGAATTTCAAAAACATCCTCGCGTTCCCCCAGCGCTATCCGGACGCGCAGGTTTTCAAGATCGAGATGAACTACCGGAGCGTGCCGGACATCCTGCGGGTCGCGAATGCGGCGATCGCCGCGAACGTGCAGCAGTTCCGCAAACAACTGAGCGCGACGCGGCCGACGAATTCCGTCAGGCCGGCGGTGGTGGGCTTGAACGACGGGAGCGAGCAGGCGCAGTTCGTGGCGCAACGGATTTTGGAATTGCGCGATGAAGGCGTCGAGCTGAACGAGATCGCGGTTTTATACCGGGCGCATTATCACGCCATCGAGTTGCAGCTGGAACTTTCGCGGCGCGGCATTCCCTACGTGATCACGAGCGGCGTCCGGTTTTTCGAGCAGGCGCACGTGAAAGATGTGACATCGTTCATTCGCTTCATCGCGAATCCGCGAGACGAAGTGGCGTTCAAGCGCATGGTGAAGTTGCTGCCGGGCATCGGGAACAAGAGCGCGGACAATCTCTGGCGCGGCTGGGAGTCGAGCTTGAATGAGCGCGGCGAAATCACATCGTGGGGAGAGCGGCTTCTCCCGCTGCCGGTCGGCGTGAAGTCGAAGAAATCGTGGGAGCAGCTGGCGCACACGCTGGACGAAATCGCGCCGGGCGGGCAACCGAATCCGCCTTCGGAAATGATCATGTCGATCGTGGAAGCGGTCTACGACGATTACGCGAAAGCAAACTTCACTAACTACGAACTGCGCCGGGAAGATTTGAATCAGCTCGCCGCCTTCGCGCGGCAATTCAAGGACGTGCACGAGTTTCTTTCCCAGCTGGCGCTCATCAGCAACATCGATGCGGAGCCGGCGCTGGACCAGACGGCGGACAACGAAGCGGTCAACCTCTCGTCGGTCCATCAGGCGAAAGGGCTCGAGTACCACACCGTTTTCGTGATCTGGCTGACGGACGGAATGTTCCCAAGCACGCGCTCGCTCGAAACGCGCGACGCGATCGAAGAAGAGCGCCGGCTGTTTTACGTCGCGATCACACGCGCGCGCGACGAGCTCTATCTAACGTATCCGCACATGCGCCTGAACGCCGGTTACGGCGACATGTTCCAACGCCCCTCGCGTTTCCTGAAAGAGATCCCGCCGCAATTAGTCGAGGACTGGCAGGTCCGGCGCGGGTGATATTTTCCGGGTCGGGCTCAGATGGATTTCACACAAAGGACACGAAGCCCTAAAACGCCAACCGGTTCTGTTGTGTCCTTTGTGACCGCAGTGCGATGGATCGGAGGACGATCAAAATGAACTTGTCGCCTGAGAAAAAAATCGCCGGAATCCTGGCGCCGCTCTTTGCTTTGCGCACGGAAACCGATCTGGGCATCGGCGACCTCGCGGCGTTGCGACAGTTTATCGATTGGGCGGCGGGCGGCGGATTCAAGCTGGTGCAGCTTCTGCCGATCAACGAGATGGGTGGCGACCACAGTCCTTACAATGCGATCAGCGCCGTAGCTCTGGAACCGACGACGTTGCACCTCGCGCCCGGATCGCCCGCCGATCTCACACAGGAA
The DNA here is from genome assembly GCA_003167555.1 of Spartobacteria bacterium. Lineage (GTDB taxonomy): Bacteria > Verrucomicrobiota > Verrucomicrobiia > Chthoniobacterales > UBA10450 > AV80. Next base: position 184,388 of record PMSN01000011.1, on the reverse strand, counting down.
GATTTCGACGCGGTGATCGCAGCAGTCGACCTCGACAAGCTGCGCAAAGGCAGCGTGAAACATGATCGCGTGCGGGCGCTGAAATTCGATTTGTTGGGAAAGGCTTACGCGCGGTTTTCGCGTCGAAGTTTCGAAGACGAAGGCTACGCGGCGAGCTTCGATTCTTTTTGCGAGAAGGAAGGCGGTTGGCTGGGCGATTACGCGTTTTTCCGCGCGCTCATGGAGGAGAATGGACAGCGCGAAACATGGGACCAATGGCGCGAGGAGCATCGCGGCGGAGACTCGGCGCGCGACTGGCTGGCCGCTCAATCTTCAGAGAAACAGCGCCAGTTTGATGAGCGGACGAAATTTTACCGCTACGTGCAATGGATCGCGCATTGCCAGTGGAGCGCGATCAAGTCTCATGCGGAAACCCGCGGTGTCGGTTTGATGGGTGATATTCCGTTCGGAGTTAATTATTACAGCGCGGATGTTTACTCGCATCGGGATCAGTTCGCGATCGATTGGTCGGGCGGCGCGCCACCCGAGCCTTACTTCAAGGACGACGAGTTCACGCAGAAGTGGGGACAAAACTGGGGGATTCCGCTCTATCGCTGGGACGTGATGCGGAGCCGCAACCTCGATTGGTGGCGGATGCGGGTGAGCGGCGTGCGCAAATTCTTTCACGTCTTTCGCATCGATCACGTCATGGGGTTTTACCGCATCTACTCTTTCCCGTGGCGACCTGAGTGCAACGAAGAATTTCTCCCCCTCTCCCGGGAGGAAATGCGCGAGCGCACCGGCGGAGCGGTTCCGCAGTTTTATCCGCGGGACGATTCCACCTGGGAAAACAGCGAGGCGAATCGGCGCGAGGGCGAGAATTACTTGCACATCGTCTTGGAGGAATCGGGCGACACGCGCGTGGTGGGCGAAGATTTGGGGACGGTGCCGGACTACGTGCGGCCGAGCCTGCACTCGTTAGGCATCGCGGGTTTCAAGATTCCGCAATGGGAAGTGAAGCACGGACGCGTGACGCCTGGCGCGGAATATGAGCGCTTGTCCGTGGCCACCTACGCCACGCACGATCACAAACCGATCCGGGCCTTGTGGGAAGAAGCTCATGTCGACACGGAGCCGGCGCGCGACCAGGCCCGCGATGCCCTGTGGAAGATCGCGCAGTTTGCGGGGGTCGAGCAGCGCGACGATCTCAATTACGCCCGCGATTTTTATCCGGCGATAATGGAAGCGTTATTCCAGAGCAACGCCTGGATCGCCATCGTCATGATCACCGATCTTCTCGCGCGGAGCGATCGGTTCAACGTGCCGGGCACAGCCGCGAAATCGAACTGGAGCCGGCGGATGTGGAAAACAGTGCGGAGCCTGAGGGATAGTCCGAGCATTCGAAAACGAATGCGGACGATCCGTGAACTGCTCGAGAAGAGCGGCCGCGTGTCATCCTGAGCGGAGCGCAGCGGAGTCGAAGGACCCCGTGGTTTGTCGCTCGACGTGCCACGGGATCCCTCGACTTCGCTCGGGATGACATGCATCTGCATCTGTGGCTAAATAGATTATGAACTCACCTATCAAGGTCGCGATTACCGGTGCTGCCGGGCAGATTGGTTATGCCCTTGTTTTCCGCGTGGCGTCAGGCGCGATGTTTGGCCCGGACCAGCCGGTCGCGTTGCACCTGATCGAAATCCCCGCCGGCTTCGAAGCGCTCAAGGGTGTGGTGATGGAGCTCGACGACTGCGCGTTTCCGCTCTTGAAAAATGTCGTCGCCACGACCGATCTCGAGGAAGGATTTCGCGACGTGAACTGGGCGCTGCTCGTAGGCAGCGTCCCGCGCAAAGCCGGGATGGAGCGGAAAGATTTGCTCGGGATCAACGGCAAAATTTTTATCGGGCAAGGGCAGGCGATCGAAAAAAATGCGGCAGCGGACGTGCGCGTCCTGGTCATTGGAAATCCGTGCAACACGAATTGCATGATCGCGATGAACAACGCGAAGTCGGTTCCGCGCGATCGCTGGTTTGCCATGACGCGGCTGGACGAGAATCGAGCGAAAGCGCAGCTCGCGCAAAAAGCCGGCGTGGAAGTCACCGACGTGAGCAACATGACGATCTGGGGCAACCACTCGGCGACGCAGTATCCGGATTTTTACAACGCGAAAATCAAAGGACGCTCGGCCGCGGAAGTGGTCGGCGACGAGGCGTGGCTGAAGGAGACGTTCATCCCCGCGGTGCAACAACGCGGCGCGGCGATCATCAAGGCGCGCGGATCTTCTTCCGCCGGATCAGCGGCAAACGCGATCGTGGATACCGTGCGCTCGCTCAATACGGAAACGGCCCGTAGCGATTGGAACAGCGTGGCGGTTTGTTCGGACGGGAGCTACGGCGTCGACGAAGGATTGATCTGCTCTTTCCCAATTCGATCGAGCGGCGGGAAATGGGAGATCGTGCAAGATGTGCCGCTGAATGAATTCGGGCGCGCGAAGTTCGATGCGTCCGTAGCCGAGCTGAAGGAAGAGAAATCGTTGGTGGGCGATTTGATCGGCGGGTAAACGAATCGGGTCATCGTGAGCGGAGCGAAGCGGAGTCGAAAGACCCCGTGGTCTGTCGCTCGACGTGCGATGGGGTCTCTCGACCCATTCGACTTCGCTCAGGGCAGGACTTTCGCTCGGGATGACGGCCCTTAAGTCAATTCCGCGCCGGTCAGTCGTTCAAACGCTTCGCGATATTTGGCGGCTGTTTTCTCGATGATCTCGGCGGGCAGCACCGGTCCCGGAGGCGTCTTGTCCCAGGCGAGTGTCTCCAGATAATCGCGCACGAATTGCTTGTCGAAACTCGGCGGACTCTGGCCGACGACGTATTGATCGGCCGGCCAGAAGCGTGAGGAATCGGGCGTGAGGCATTCGTCGATCAGGAGCAACTCGCCGTCGAGCGATCCGAATTCGAACTTCGTGTCGGCGACGATGATTCCACAGTTCGCGGCGTGCGCGCGCCCGGCTTCGTACGTTTTCAGGCTCAAGTCTCTCACTCGTTCGGCTACGTCGCGTCCGAGGGTGCGGCAACACGTTTCCCAATCGATGTTCTCATCGTGGCCTGCGTCGCTCTTGGTCGAAGGCGTGAAGATCGGCTCGGGTAATTGCGACGCAAGCTGCAACCCGTTGGGAAGCGCGACGCCGGAGATTGTCCCGCTCTGCTGATATTCTTTCCAGCCTGAGCCGGCGAGGTAACCGCGCACGACGCATTCCACGGGCAGCGGCTGAGTCTTGCGCACGATCATGGAGCGGCCGCGCAATTGGTCGCGAAAGGCAGCGAGTTCCGATGGAAATTTTTCGATGTCCGCGGTGAGCATGTGGTTGTGCACGAAATCGAAACGCCGAAACCAAAAAGCGGAAAGTTGATTCAGAACCGCGCCTTTCTGCGGAATGGGATCGGGGAGGATGACGTCGAACGCGGAGAGCCGATCGGTCGCGACGAAGAGGAGCGTGTCGCCGAGATCGAAGACTTCGCGGACTTTGCCGGAACGTAGTTTTGCGATGCCAGGAAGTTCGAGCGATCTCATGGAAGAAAACGTCCAACGTCCAACGCCCAACGTCCAACGCCCAATTGAAGAGGGTGTTGGACGCGCTGTGCCGGACGTTCCACTTTGCTGACCATGGCGGGTCTTGTCATTAAACCTCGGGCGCGGATTTTGCACGGGCACGATTGGGTTTTCAGCGGGGAAGTGCTGAAGGCGTTCGGCAATCCGGCGGACGGCGACGTGATCTCGCTCAAGGACGGACGCGACCATTTGATCGGGAGCGCGATTTACAACAGCAAATCGCAGATCGTGGCCCGGCGGTTTTCGCGACGGCGGCAAGATCTCGATCTCGATTTTTTCCAGCGCCGGATTGCGCAAGCGATCGAGTACCGCGCGCGGCGCGGGGTGAACCCGCGGTTGTGCCGGGTGGTCTGGAGCGAGAGCGATGGATTGCCGGGTGTGATTATCGATCGGTATGGCGACGCCTTCGTTCTGCAAACCTTGACGCTCGCCATGGACATGCGGCAGGCGTTGATCGTGGAGGCGCTGAAGAGTAGCGCGGGCTTCCAGGTTACAAAATCTTCGATCATCGAACGCAACGATGCGGTCGTTAGGCGAGCAGAGGGAATGGAATTGCGCAGCGGCGTCCTGGAGGGTGAAGCGCCGGGCGAGACGGAAATCGAGGTGGCGGGATTGCGGCTCGCTGTTGATCTCAGGCATGCGCAGAAGACCGGCTTCTACCTGGATCAGCTCGCCCATTATGAAACGGTCGCGCGTCATGCGAAGGGACGGCGGGTGCTCGATTGCTTCACGAGCCAGGGAGCGTTCGCGCTGGCCTGCGCGCGAGGAGGCGCGTCGGCGGTGACGGGCGTGGAAGGGAGCGCGGAAAGTCTGGCCAGCGCAAGGCGAAACGCGGAGCGCAATGGATTGCGAGTCGACTGGGTCGAGCAGGACGTATTTCAGTTTTTGCGCGGCGCGGAAAAGGCGGAGGCGGAATACGATCTTATCATTCTCGATCCGCCGTCCTTCACGAAAACGAAAGGTGGATTGCGCGACGCGCTGCGCGGATATCGCGAGCTACACGTGCGCGCGTTCAAGTTGCTCTCGCGCGATGGGCTGCTGGCAACGTTCTCCTGCTCGCATCACGTGAGCGAGACGATTTTCAATCAAACGATCGCGGACGCCCTCGTCGACGCGCGGCGATCGGCGCGACGGCTGCATCGTTTCGAGCAAGCGCTCGATCATCCGGTTTTGCCGACGCTTCCGGAGACGGAATATTTCAAGGGATTGTTGCTGGAGATGATGCCGGGCAGATGAAAACAGAACTAACATCGAAGTTCGCGGAGCTGGGTCCGTGGATCTTCCAATTTCGGATCGATGGCGCGGACTACGGTGGCGCGATCAGCGCGGTCGGCGACAACCGGGTCGAGCAATTTTTTTGCTTCGCGCCGCGGATCGGAACGATTCTGGAACTTGGATCGCTCGAGGGCGCGCACAGTTTTATCCTGGCGAAACATCCGGGCGTGGAACGCGTCCTCGCGGTGGAGGGCCGCGAGATGAATCTGCGCAAGGCGCGCTTCGTCCAGGAACTTTTGGGAATCCGCAACGTGGATTTTGTGCAGGCGAATTTGGAAAAAAACGACCTGGCGGCGTTTGGAAAATTCGACGCGGTCTTTTGTTGCGGCCTCCTCTACCATCTGCCCGCGCCGTGGAAGTTGCTCGAACATCTTTCCACCGTCGCGCCTGCTCTTTTCATTTGGACGCATTATGCGGCGGAGGCGGAAGCCAGAGATATTGCGAATGGTCTGCGAGGCAAGATTCACCATGAAGGCGGCGCCGACGAACCGCTAAGCGGAATGTCTGCGACTGCAACCTGGCTGACCTTGGAATCCATCCTTCGCGTGTTGAGCGCGAGCGGATATGCGAAGACTGAGGTGATTCACGACGATCCGGCTCACTCAAATGGGCCGGCGGCGAGCATCGGCGCGAGGACGACTGTCTAGGCGGGAGCCCGTCTGCTCCTGACGGCGGCCAGTGCCAAGCCTCCCAACCCGATCGTCATCACGAGCCAGCCCAGCTTCGCGAGATGCGAAGCAGCGCCGGAGAGCATCGAAACGCGATGAGGGTTGCTCACGCTCGGTGGCAGGATCGCGCGAATCGACGGGCGATCGAGCAGGCGAATGAACCAATCATAATCGGGAAAGGGAATCGGACGGGTTCGCAAGGCCGCGACGTCGCCGTCGGTCACGTAAGCGCGGACACTCGACTCGAACGCTTCCGTTTGCCGGCGATGCAGCGGCAACTCGTCCCGATAAATCTTCGTCAGCTCCGTAGCGGCGCTCAACCCGAGCACTACCAGCCACGCCGCCGCCCACACGAGCCAGCCGCGCCGCATATTTCCCAGCGCAGGCGCCAGCAAACCAAGCGCGAATGCGTTTGCGATAATCCCGACCGCTAGAACATCGCCGTAACGGTTCGCTGGAAATCCGCCGCCGTTTCCGCGCGCGTAGGAGACGGCGGCGAGTTGTAAAACGGTCCAACCGCCCATGGCCAAAGTGAATCGCAACGCATGTCCGGCTGGACCAGGGGGCGCACCGTGCCGCAGCCAGCGCGCGCCGAGTAACAGCAGCGGGCTGTAAAACAAAACGCCCAATGCGACATGCGCCGGCGCCGGCCAAGCGAGACAATGCGCAGCGTAGGTCACGAAGTCGTTCACGTTTCCCGCACGCAGAGAGGCATGCCAGGGCGGCTCAAAATGGAGATACCACCCCAGCGCGAGCACCGCAGTCGTCGCGATCAATGACGACCAAGTCCGCCATGCGCGGCTCGCCCCCGCCAAGTCACGCAAGAACAAAGGAACGAGCGCAACCGCACACAAGAATCCGGAGCCCATGCTGAGCAGCGCGCAGAGCATCGCGAGCAATCCGAGCCACCAGCGCGCGGAAAATGTTTCGCGCAGCATTCCATCCATTCCGAGCAACGAGAACCCAATCAAAAAATAAAATTGGGATTGGAACGCCCAAAGCACGTTGTCCCACGCGAGCGGCAGCGCGGTGAGCGCGACAACTACTCCAGCCGAAACGATACCCCATGCTCCCGGCAAACGCCGCCAGGCGAAAAGCGCCAGCGAAGCCGCGATAACCGCGTGCAGCAATGCGCTCACGACACATTCCTGTCGCGCATCCCACTGCCCCGAGACCAGCGTCAGCAGGACATCGACGCCGAGCGTGAAATAAACGCGATGCTCATTGTGCGGCAGCAACGCGCTTTGGAGCCACGCCGGATTTCCCTCGCGCAACGGCGCCAGCACGTAGTCCGCCTCCTTGCCCCATTGATCTTGGAAAGGAAGATCCGTCCCGTATCGGTCGATCACCACCAGTTTGCTGCCGAATACACAAAGCAGGGCGCAGATGAAAAGTATCGCGCTCGAGTAGCGTCCTGGAAAAAGCGGATGAATCACGGCAGCGCGGATTCGGGGCGGCGATGATAAACGACGATGTATTCGTCGCTCCGTTCCACTTCGTACGCGGTTTGAATGTAGTCGAGCACCGGCGGCGGAACATGGATGCTCCACATTTTCGTCATGATGATCCACTGATACGGCGCGGCCCGAAGCGTCTCGATGATCCGCGGAGAATCGTTATCGCGCACAAACACGTTCCGGGCCCAAGCCAGGGGTAACCCCGGCACCTGCGAAGGGCCGTTGAGCTGGTTCATCAGTTCAAGGGCGGGTCCCCAATAGACGAGTTTGCTGTTCGCGCGCAATTCGTAGCGATCGATGACCTTGAAAACTTCGGAGAGAAGCGCGGCGCTGCGGGGTGAAAAACGCAGGCGGCCAAAGAATTTTTCCGCGCTGGGATCGATCTTGGCGGCTGGAATCCAGTGCGCGGCGAGATCTTCCCTTCCGTAATTTAGCCGCGAAAAATTTCTCACGGCGACAACGGCCGCAACGAGCAATACGAGAGCGAGAGAAAGCGCGGCACCATGAAAGTAATACTTCGCCCACGCTCCGATGCGCTCGCCGTAGATGAGGCCCAGGCAAACCAGGCCCACGACGAAGTAGGCCGCATTGAGGATGAGCGTTTCGCTATTGGTCGCAATAAACAGACAGCCGCCAAACAAAAAACAGGCGCTGACAAAAATCGGCGCGAGCCGGCGCACAATCCCACCGGGCCGCCAATCTCCGGGTGCAGCGAAGAAACAAACAATCCCTCCGAGAGCGAATAACATGGCGGCGACGAAAGCGATGCCACCGACGAGAACCTTCGGATAATTATCACCGATAATGCCGAACCAGAACTGGGAGGAGAGGAGTTGCCTCAGTCCATCATGACGCTCAATGGGAGTTGCGATCACATTGAACCACCAGCTTTGCGGTGAGACACCGGTCCAAGCCATTTCCAGGAGAGGTCCAGCGACAAAGGAAAAGGCGACGTAGGCACTAGCCCACAGAAGAGCGCGCAAATTTGTCTTGCGAGTTTGGAGCGCGAGAAATATTCCCAGCGCCGCCGCGCCCGTACCCACGAGATGGAAATTCAACTTGGCCATGCCACTGAGGGTCGCGAGCAACAGAAGCGCCGCGACGCGCCCGGACCCGAGCCGGCCCTCTTTCGCTGCTCGCGCGGCCAGCAGTGATTGCACGGCAAGAATCGTGAAGGCGAGACCATTGTGAGTTGGCACGCCATGCTGCAGGACCGTGGCGAGCGGCAGGCAAAGCGCGATCAGAAACGCGCCGGACAATCGCAACGGTCTCTCGAGCAGCAACAGCACTGCGGCAAACAGCACCAGCGCCAGAATGAAGTTTCCCCACGCCAACGCGGTATAGGTCGGGCCGAAGAGCCACTCGCACCCGGCATTGTAGAGGAACGTGAGCGTTTGCATCGGCGTCTGGATATCGCGATACGGTCGAAGCCCGCGGAGGATGTGTTGGGCGGAGGCAATCGAACCCGAGTAATCGTAGAGGTCCCCCAAACGAGAGGAGATTCGATGCCAGCACGGCCAGAGCACGGTCACCGCAGCGGCGAAAGCCATGATGCGCGCCCATGCCCGCTTGGCGCGATCTTCCGGCAGCGTGAAGGGATCCGTTGAATCGGCCGCTCGCGCTAAGTCCGTTTTCAAAAGCGATCTCACGGCACTAAAAAGGAGCGTGAGCGAGAAACCGGAACCGTTGCATTGCGTCAAGACCAAAGAATTCGTTTTGCGTTAAGCGACAGTGACAGGTTCGGAAAATTTGTGGAATTATGAACTTCGCCCGCTAATGTCATGACAGTCGCGCGCGAATGATGACGCTTGATTGTGCGTGGCGCCGAACCGATTGCCATGGCCGAACGAATACGACCGATCGAACAAATGCTTGAGCTGAGCGAAGAAGAAACGATGTCGCCCGAGTTGCTCGATTCCCAGGTGCAAAAGGCGCAGGAGCAACTGGTGCAATTGAAACGGCAGCAGGAGCAGATCGAAAAACAAAAGCGCGAACTGGAAGAACTGAGCCGGCGCCAGGAAGAACTCGAGCGCGGGCGCGCGGAAATGACGGACAAGCTCTCGCGTTCCCTCGTCATCCTCGAACGCGAAGGATACGACTGCCAGAAGAAGCTCGAGACGATTCGCGCGACGCACGAAAGTTTCACCCAGCATTTGCAACTGCTCGAGGCGATCGAGCCGAAGACGTGGAACACGGCGGAGTTGCCGAAGGAGCTGAGCCGCGCGCTCAGCACGGTGGACGATGCGCGGACGGAATTCAGCCAGCAACGCAGCCGGCTCGAAGCTGGAAAGGTCGACCAGGCGACGGACCTCGAATTGCCGGAGGCGGGATCAAGTGCTTTGGGAATGGGCGGCGGAAAATCTTTCGCGCAATGGTTGCAGATCGGATTCGCGGTCACGCTGCCGCTGATTATTTTTGGGATCGTGGCGCTCCTCGTTTTTTTCTGGATGGCCGCGAAGACGCAATGATTTCGCATGCGCCACCGATCGCCTAAACCCGGGACGCCGCTCAACCAAAAGCAGGAAGAACTCGCCCAGCGCGAATCGAAACTGCGCGGCGAAGTGGAAAAACTCGAGCGCATGATCGCGGAAGCGCCGCGCGTGGCCGAGGAAACTTCGCGCCGGCAGCGAGAGGAATTGCTGACCCGCGCCAGCGAAGGCCGGAGCCGGCTCGATGTTTCGGTCGCGCTCCAGGACAAACGCTGGGGCGATGATGGCCGCGTCGGCGGGCGGCGCGTTTCGCTCCGCAAAGAGCGGCGGGAAGGCCGGATTATTTTTTTGGTTCTCGTTATCGCGCTCGGTCTCGCGGTTCTCTGGCTCGTCAGCCATCTGCATTTCTGAGCGTTCGCCCGATGGCCGAGACCGCTCACATCGACGTGGCGCACGTCGCGAAACTCGCGCGAATCAATCTGACGAAAGAAGAGACTAAACTTTTTCAAACGCAGTTGGAGCGCGTCCTCGGGTACGCGGAGAAATTGCGGGCACTCGATCTCAGCCACGTCGAATCAGCCGCGCACGCCGTTCCCATCTTCAATGTCTTTCGCGAAGATGAGCCGCGGGATGGGCTGAGCGCGGAGGAAGCATTGCGCAACGCGCCGCGCCAGGCCAACGGCCTCTTCGTTGTTACGAAGGTCGTCGAATGACGGCCTCGGATCTGCCGGCGCTGAACATCGCCGAACTGCGCGATCTGCTCGGCCGCCGCGAAGTTTCGCCTCGTGCAGTCCTGGAAGCGCTGCAATCGCGCATCGCGGAAATCGATCCGCAAATCGACGCGTACCTGTCGATCGACTTCGACGCGGCGCTGGAAGAAGCGGCGCGTGCGGACGTAACCCTGCCGCTGGGCGGCGTGCCGATCGCGATCAAGGACATCATCAGCGTCGCGGGCCAGCCGTGCACATGTGCTTCGAAAATTTTGCGGAACTATCGCGCGCCCTATGACGCGACGGTCGTTCGGAAACTGAAAGCGGCCGGGGCGATTCCATTCGGGAAAACGAACATGGACGAGTTTGCGATGGGCTCTTCCACGGAAAACTCGAGCGTGAAACCGACCAGAAATCCGTGGGACATCTCGCGTGTCTCCGGCGGTTCCAGCGGCGGTTCGGCCGCGGCGGTCGCGGCGGATGCGGCATTCGGCGCGCTCGGCACGGACACGGGCGGATCGATTCGGCAACCCGCGTCGCTTTCCGGCGTGGTCGGTTTCAAGCCGAGTTATGGTCGCGTCTCGCGCTTCGGTTTGGTTGCGTTCGCTTCGTCGTTCGACCAGGCGGGACCGCTCACGAAAACGGTCAGCGATGCGGCGCTGCTCATGAACGCGATGGCGGGACACGATCCGCTCGACTCGACCTGCTTGAATGAAGCGGTGCCGGATTACACCGCGAATCTCGGACGCGATCTGCGTGGAATCCGGCTCGGCCTGGCGCAGGAATACATGATCGCCGGAGTCGATCCGAAAGTGCGCGCGGCGGTGGACGCAGCGGTGGCGCACTTCGAGTCGTTAGGCGCGGAGATCGTCGCGGTCTCGCTGCCGCACACGGAGTACGCGGTCGCGACCTATTACATCCTCGCGACGGCCGAGGCGTCGGCGAACCTGGCGCGGTTCGACGGCGTGCGTTACGGACATCGCGCGGAGAACACGCGGAACTTGTTCGAACATTACGGCCGAACGCGCGAAGAAGGATTCGGCCCGGAGGTGAAGCGACGCATCATCCTCGGCACCTACGTCCTCAGCTCGGGATATTACGAGGCCTACTATGCGCGCGCGCAGAAAGTGAGAGAACTGGTCCGCCAGGATTTTGCGCGCGCGTTCGAGCAGGTCGATGCGCTCGTTTCGCCGACTTCGCCGGTGCCGGCGTTTCCGCTGGGCGAGAGAAGCGTCGACCCGTTGCAAATGTATCTCGCCGACATTTTCACCATCGCGGCGAACCTGGCCGGCATCTGCGGGATCAGTTTGCCGTGCGGTTTCGCGCAAACGGAAGACGGAGCGCAATTGCCAATTGGATTGCAGTTACTCGGCGCCGCGCTGGATGAGGCGCGCATTTTGCAGATTGCGCATGCCTACGAGCAGAGCACCGATTGGCATAAGAAGAGGCCGCCGCTGGTGGCCAACGTTCAACGTCCAACTCGGAAAGAATGAGCTGGACCGCGTTTGCAGACCGGATGAACCGGGAAGTGGTTTTCCGAATTCTACTGTGGGTTTTCGGAATCGTCTTGCTCCTGCTCATGCTCGTGCCGGTGCTGCATTGCCGGCCGGGACATAGCATCAAGGATTACGCGGTTTGGTACGAAGCGGGCCAGCGCGTCCTCCAGGGCGCCGAGGTTTACCCAAACGAGTGGCACAAATTTCCCTTCATGTATCCGCCGCCCTGCGCACTTTTTCTCGCCGCAGTCGCGGCGCTCGGAAAAACGGGGCTGGTCGTGTTTCTCGTTCTGCTCAACGGCGCCGCGTGGATTTCCAGCATTCTCTTCTCAACGTACCTCGCGGCGGGGAAACGCGACCGCGCGCACGTTCTTCTTTACGCGATCCCAAACCTGATCGTGCTCGGTTATGTCTGGGGAAATTTTTTTCTGGGGCAACCGAGCTTGCTTTTGCTCGCGCTTCTCCTCGGCGCCTTCATTTCGCTTCGGCGAAGATTCAATGTGCTCGCGGGCGTTCTCATTGCGCTCGCCGCAGCCATCAAAGCCTTTCCGGTTCTGGCGATCTTCTACCTGATTTACCGCCGCCACTGGATCGCGACGTTGGCCCTGATTCTCACGCTGGTCTTTCTCCTTCTTTTCGCGCCAATTCCGTTTCGCGGTTACGCGATCGCGAAGCAGGACCTGCAAAGATGGTCGAGCGGGATGTTGCTCAAGTACGATGAGAGCGGCGTCGGGCAGCGCCTCGGGCGGAGTAATTCGTGGAGAAATCAATCGATCTGGGGCGTGTCGAACCGGTTGCTGCGCCACGTGGAATACGACCACAGCTACAAACCGCACACTCCCGTCTATGCGAATCTCGCCGACCTGAAATTCTCGACGGTGAACGGAATCATTCTCGCCGCCGCGCTGCTCCTCGGTCTTGGCTACCTCGCAGTCATGCCCGCGGCGCCGCGTTGCACGCCGGAAACGGATGCGATCGAGTTCGCGCTTCTCCTCCTCCTGATGCTGGTCTTCACACCGCTTTCGTTCGGTTATGTTTTCGCGTGGCTGCTTTACCCGTTGACGGTAGTCGTGCAACGTTTTCTCGCCGGTCGTGCTTCTCGTGCGCTGGTCATTTTGGCGATCGCCGCCGTCGCACTCCTCTCGCTCTCGATTCCGTTCCGGGTCCTGGCGCAGACCTACGGCAACACTTTCCTGGCGACGTTGCTGCTTTTCATCGGCCTCGCGCTTGAACTTTGGCGGTTAAAACACGCCGCCGCCCACGCCGCAGAGCGCGTTACTTGACGACGACTTCCGTGGCGGCGGGGTCGCTGGATTCAGGGGGAATCGCGGAGCCGCGGCGGAAGCGCAATCGCGAGACGGCCGCCAGCCAGCGAAAACTAAAACGCAACGCGACTCCGAAACTCATCTTGGAAGTGCCCCGCGCGCGATCGCGAAACACGATCGGAATTTCCAGGACGCGCAGGTTCCTGCCGCCGCCCACGATCGCTTCGAAGGCAATCTTAAAGCCGGTGGCGTCCGGTGTTAATTCCAGGAGAAGGGTTCTACGAATAGCAAAGAAACCGCACATCGAATCGTGCACACCGGTGAGCGGATAGGCGAGCGCAGCGGCGATTCGCGACAGTACTTTGCGCCAAACCGGCCAGCCGGGCGTCGACGCCCCGGCCACGTAACGGCTGCCAATGACCATGTCCGCGACGCCGGTGGAAATCGGGCGCAATAAATCCGCCATTCTCTCCGGCGGATGACTCAGGTCCGCGTCCATGACGACGAGAAGATCTCCGTGGGCCGCCCGCGCGCCCGCGATGACCGCGCCGGAAAGTCCAAGAAGCGGTGCGGTGCGCTCGATCAAACGCACCGGCGCGGAAATCGCAAAGGAACGAATCCGTTCCCGCGTGCCATCCGTCGAGCCGTCATCGACAAAAACGATTTCATCCGGAGCCAGGTCGCAGCGCAGGATGCGGCCCAGGAGCGGCTCGATATTTCCGACTTCGTTCAGCGTGGGGATGACGAGCGAAATCATTTCAGGAGCGATTCGTTGCCGGGCGACCGGAACGTGGTGCGGACCACGCTCTGCGGTTTCTCGCTGATCCCGAGATAAATTCGGCCGACGTACTCGCCCATGATTCCGAGCAAGAGCAATTGCGTGCCGGAAAGCAACAGCATCGCCGCCATGAGCGAAGTCCAGCCGGTGGGATTTTTCCTGAGCAAATGCTCGAGCACGACTTCGATCACGGCGAGAAAACCGAGGGCGCTCGTGATCATTCCCGCGAAGGTCATGAGGCGCAGCGGAAGGATGGAGAAATTCACCAGCATGCTGAGCCAGAGCCGCGCCAGCTTCCGGAGCGTGTAGCCGCTTCGGCCCTTTCCTCGTCCCACGTGACGCACGCGCGCGGTGCCGACGTTCTGCGTGACCTGGAAAATCAATCCGTCGATATACGGATACGGAGTGCGCGACTTCGCGACCTCATCCGCGACGAGGCGGCGCATGCAACGGAAGCTCGACAGGTAAAGCTTTCTTGGTTTTTCCACGACGAAATCCGCGATGAGATTGGTGAGCGCGCTGCCGGCATTGCGCCACCAGGCGTGCTCTTTCCGATCGTAGATCGCGTAAACGACGTCGCGGTCCTCGGCTTCGGCGACGGCCAGAAGCTTCACGGCTTCCGAGGGCGGATTCTGCAAATCATCGTCCAGGTTGATGACGAAATCCCCGGAGCTGGCGCGCAATCCGGCGAGGACGGCGTTGTGTTCGCCGAAATTTCGCGTGAGGCTCAAGAACGTGGCCGGGATGCGGCTTTCCCGAGTGAGTTTCAAACCGATCGCCTCGGTCTCATCGCGGCTGCCGTCGTTTACCAGGATCAACTCGAGGCCGCCCTTGATTTCCAGCGCGGACAATTCCTGAAAGAGCGCGGGGAGGGTCAACGCTGAATTATAGAGCGGAATGACGATGCTGAGATGAGGACGTGATTCATCCATTTTTGCGAGCGACGGCGAAGAGCGAAGTTCCGAACGGCAACGATACCTGACGGCTGGCCCCCAATTCAAGAGCGGCCACGCTTTTTAGGAGCGCATTCAAAAGGGGCGGAAGCGATCTGAAATCCGAGCGCGGCTCGGCGCTCGGCGCGCGCCGGCGGCTGAGCCAGCGCAAAAGCGCGATCGGCGGCGTGAAGATCGCGTTCCAATAGGTCAATCGTTCGATCTGAAAATTCGCTCCTGCCAACAGAGCTCGGACATGCGGCCGGGTGTAGCGGCGATCAACGTCGACCGCGCAGTCGTGTGCGCCTTTCAAAAAATCGAACGCGGCGAGATTGAGCAGGAGGCGCCCGCCCGGCCGCAGCACGCGATGCATTTCGTGCATCGCGAGCGAATCATCCACGCCGGCGTGGCTCAAAACATCGAGCGAGAGAACAAAGTCGAAATTATTTTCGGCGAAAGGGAGATCGTGCACGTTCGCCGGCTGGAGCGTCGCGTTGATGTTTCGCGCCGCGGCCAGTTCGATCGCGTGGCTGCTGGCGTCGATACCTGTGAGATCGGCCTCGGGAAAACTTTGCCGGACCACATCGAGCATGCCGCCGGTGCCGCAGCCTGCGTCGAGCAGAGAAAATTGGCGAGACGCGGGCTGGAGCGATGCGGCCACGTGTCGGCGGAGCGCCTGGTACCACCAATAGCGATCCTCGACGGAGCGCATGACATCGTGTTCTTGCGGCGTCATGAAGAGTTCCTATCGCGCGGAGGAGCGATCGTCCGCTAACAAATACAGCTTCGGCGCGTCCGCATCGAGCGCCCAAAACGACAGCTTTGCGCCTGGGGGAATGAGCCGCCGCGGAAATGTCGCAGTCCATCCGGCCCAGAGATAATCCACGTCGCGATATTTTTTCATTGTGTCGGCTCGCATCGCGAACGAATCCGAGATCGCGAATACGATCCATTCCTGATCCGGCGGATTTTGATACGCGACGACGACGCAATCGGCGGGCCGTCCTTTCGCATTGAGAATCGCCCAGCCCGAAGCGCGGTCGAGTTCCGGCTCCAGTTCCGTCACGGCTTCACACGAACCGGAAGCGCGTTCGCCATCGGCGATTTCGTGCGGAAGAGTGTTCAGGCGATTGCTTCGGACCAAGGGTGGCCGGAGCAAATGCAAGCGGTCGAGCGCGGCAGCGTTCCGCACGACGGGTTCGGCGTTATCTGGATACGCTGTTTTCTTGATGACCTCCGAAGTATCGAGCGTGGCGCTGAAGAGGACAGCCGCGCGGGCCAACCGGTCTTTGGCCGATAACGAACGGAGAAAGAAGAGCGTGTTCGCGGCGCGCAGTTGAAAGGCGATGAGGTAAGAAACGATGAGAAGCAGACACGTTCCGGCGACCCAAGCTCGCATCCGATATGAGCCGCGCGCGCGGACGATTTCGGTGGCAACGACCGTCACGAGCGCGATCACCGCCACCGTCAAATAAATCGAGAAGGTCACATAGCGCGAGGAGAGCGCGTAACTCGAGCCGTATCCGACCCGCCCCAACGCGGCAAGAACAGCGCTGGAGACCGAACATAGCCCGAGGGCAAACCAGGGAATCACCTTCGCCAGAAACACTTCATCTCTCCGTCGCCGCAGGGCGTAGACGAGAGCGAGGCTGAAGAGAATGACCTTAACCAGGCCGAAAATAGCAGCCGCCGTGGTCGCATGGCCTTTCCAGGAATAAGCGAGGCCGCCACCCAAAAATTCCAGGAAGAAGCGCACATACTCGAATGGAGAAACCGCCGGAGCGAAGCTGGGGAGATATCCTGGCTTTGCATAGCCCCAGAAATAAAAGATCGAGCAGAGCGCGCAAAGACCCAGCCAGAGGCCGAGCCACGATCGCCAGCGCCGGACGCGGCCGATAACTAAATGCGCCGGAAACATAAGTCCCCAAGCAAGCAATCCGTGCGGCAAAGTGAAGCTGCTGGCCGCGGCGAGAACTGCGCAGATAATGAATTTCGTGCCCGTGGAAATTTGCGACGTGACGGTTACAAGAGCGGCCACGAGAAAGAGTCCCGGAAGAAAAGAGGGAAAGCCGGACGCGAAAATCCAGAGCTCGAATTGCGCGTTCGAGAAAAGGGAAAGGATCATCAGCCAGAAGCAAATCGCCACGGCCACGAGACCGAGCCCGGTTCGCCGCAAGAGAAGGAAAAGGCCCGCCGCGCTCAGCCAGCAACTAACGACTGAGATCATCATCTGATCGCGGACATCCCAGTGCCCGCGCGCGGCCGAGAGAACGAAAATCAATTTCGGCAGGACGGTGCGGGCTTCCTGCTGTTGCGCGAAGATGTCGGCGAAGTGCAGTTGGCCGGTGTGTGCTTTCACGATGAGCGGCGCCATCTCCCAATCGTCGAGCGTGGGCACTTCCACGCCGTAGTGCCGCACGAGATAGGTAAGATGAATCATCGGCACAAGCGCGACCAACCAGACCACAATCCACATTGTCTTGCGTCGCTGGCCGCCTTCCGCGACGAGCGAACTCCAGAGCGATTTCAGCCAAAACCCGGCTGTGCGAAGAAATGACCGCGGGAGGACCCAATAAAGAACGCCGGACGCGAACAAAGCGATCAGCGAACTTCTCAAACCGAGGGTCATGTGCTCGACCGTATGATTTCACTCGGGCCGGTCAACGTTTTCCGCGAACGCGTCCTTGCCGCGATTTGGAAATTGAAGTGGAGCCGAAGACGGGACTCGAACCCGTGACCTGCTGATTACGAATCAGCTGCTCTACCAGCTGAGCTACTTCGGCCTAAGCGGAAACGCCGGAACATGCCACCCGCTGGCCAAGCCGCAAGCTGGAGCCGGTCGCGCCCCCAAGGGAGAGTCATTCGGAAAAGGCTTGTTCCCGTTCCCGCTGCGACCCTAATCTCGCTTAAACCCCTGTGGCGCTCACGAAGTGCTACTCACAACCCAAAGACCCCATGATCATCGGAATTCCCATCTACGAAAAAGTCGACCTGCTCGACGTCGCCGCGCCTTACGAAATCTTCAGCTTGATCAAAGAGTTTGATAAGAAATTGAAGCCCACGGTCTATCTGATCGCGGCGAAGCCTGGAATCATCAAGACCCGCGACGGTTTCATAATGAAGCCGCACAAGGTCTTCAGCGAGGTGCCCAGACTGGATGTCCTGTGGGTGCCGGGAGGAGATCCAGCGGCACTCAAGAAGTTGATGAATGATCCCGCCCGCACCTACCTGAACTTCCTGATTACGCGCAGTCGGGAAGGCCCGCCTCGTCGCGTCAGTTTGCGAAGGCGCCCTGCTCCTGGCGCAGGCTGGACTGCTGGACGGGTATAATGCCACCACTCATTGGGCCTTCATTCCGTGTCTGAAGAAGTTTCCGGCGATCAAAGTGGTCGAGGGCTATCCTCGCTTTGTCGTCGATCGCAACCGCGTCACCGGCGGCGGCATTTCATCTGGCCTCGACGAGGCACTGAGGGTGGTGGAATTGCTCAGCAGCTCCGAAGTCGCTCAGCAAATCCAGCAACGCACACAATATTATCCTTGCCCGCCGGTGACCAGCACCATTCCCGCGACGCAAGAATGTCCCTTGGATAAATTACCTTCGAGCTAGACGGCCCGGCTTATTCAATAATCCCTCAGTTCCTCCTGTAAATCCCGCCGGACTTGCGCGAACTAGTTCCCATGAACAGGCTCGAGGAAATCTTGCGCGTGAAACGCAACGAGATCGAGCGGTTGCGTCCGCTTCACGACGATCTGCACAAGGCGGCGGTGCTGCGAAATGACTTTCGCAGCCTCGAAGCGGCGCTTCAGCGCGGGCCCGGCCAGCTCGCGCTCATCGCTGAGGTGAAAAAAGCGTCCCCCTCCGCCGGCGTGATCGTCGAGTCGTTCGATCCGGTCGCGATCGCCCGGAATTATGCGCGGGTCGGCGCCGACGCGATTTCCATCTTGACCGACGAACAATTTTTTCAGGGACATCTCAGTTATCTGGCGTCCATTCGCGAAACGGTAGCTGCGCCGCTTTTACGGAAGGATTTCATCCTGGAGGAAATCCAAATCGCGCAATCCGCGGCGGCGGGCGCGGACGCCGTTCTGCTCATCGTCGCCGCCCTGACGCAGGAGAAACTCGTGGCGCTGCTGGAAACGGCCGGGATGTATCAGCTCGATGCGCTCGTGGAGGTGCACACGCTGGCGGAGCTTGATCGCGCTCTGGAAACCAGCGCGCGCATCATCGGCATCAACAACCGCGATCTGGGCACGTTCGAGGTCGATTTGGGTGTGACGGAAAAGTTAAGCGGGGAGGTGCCGGAGGAAATTGTGCTGGTGAGCGAGAGCGGAATCCGGACGGCGGAAGATTTGGCGCGAATCAGGGCGTGCGGCCTGGATGCGGTTTTGATTGGGGAGGCGCTGATGCGAGGAGAGAGCGGATTGGTTGGTGAAATCAACGCCATCAACGAAAAGGCGCAACGTCCAACGTCGAATTAAGAGGGCTCGCCGTGAGTTGTTGCGAATATTTGTTTCAAGGCGTTCCAGAAACCCGGACGCGCCGGTTGGGTTGACTTCGCGGCGCGGGCGACGAGGACGGGCACGTTCGCGCGATTCACGATGCTGCGGGTGAGATCCCCCATGATGTAGTGGCCGAGCGGACCGCGCGTCGGTGACGAACCGGTCACGATCAGGTCGTGATTTTTTTCGCCCACCTCCGTGAAGACCTGGCTGAGCACGATGCCGTGTCGCACCCGCACCTCGGTCGTCACGCCGAGCAGCTCGAGACTTTTTTTCTGCGCGCGCAAATTGCAGCCAAGCTCGGAATCGGATTGCAAGAGCTGTTCGACGTCTTCCTCGAGGCGGACGAGATCGGCGTAGATGGCCGGCGGCTCGGCCATGACGTGCAAGAGCGTCACCGACGCGCCCACCGCGGCCGCGAGTTTACCCGTCAGTTGAACCGCGGCGTCGATGAAAGTTTTTCCGCCGGTGCAGACGACAAAGCTCTTCAAGGTTTCGCAGGTGCCGGTCGCGAGCAGGACCGGCGAAGGAATCGCTTTGATGACTTCGTAAGTCTTCTCGCTCCGCCAATAGAGCCCAGTGGTCCCTTTGCGCCGCGCGCCGATGATCGTGAGATCGTAGGACGCCTCAGTCGTTTGATGCAAAATTTCCCGGATCGGTTCGCCCGTGCGCAGGACAATTTCCGGCGACACGCCGAAACCGCGCAGCTTTTCTGCTTCGCTTTCGAGCGCCGCGCGCAACGGCTGTTCGTCGCCGGATAGCTCGGCAATGCCGAGCAGCGTGGTCTCGGCTTTGGTGGGCGCCGCGACCAGGCCGCCGAGGAGGACCGGTTTGTCGGCCGGGTCGGTGCCGTCGCTGCAAATCAGGATGCGCATGAGGCTAAAGTTTGTGGCCGCTCATCATCGTGTAAATGACAATTGCCGCGCCGATCAACGGCAGCGGCACGAAAGCCAGGCGAATCTTCGGGCCGGCAAAATATTGAGTGGAAATCGCGCCGATCTGCGCGCCGATGGCCGCACCCGTGTTCATGACCAGGGCAATCAGAATGTCGACGTTGCCTTTGATGGCGTGACTGAAAGTGCCGTAGCTGGCCGAGATGATGATCTCGAACAGATCGGTCCCGACCGCGAGATGCGTCGGAATTCCGAGGACATAAACCATCATCGGCATCCGGATGTAACCGGCGCCGCCGCCGAGGAAGCCGCTGAACAAACCCCCGATGAAAGAAACCAGAATGATCACCCAAAGCGAGATGGCTTTCACGCCGGAGGTCGGGAGCGAGATCATCGGACAAAGGCGAAAACCCTGGATCGCTTTGGTCCGGTGGCTGAACGAGGACTCATCCTGTTTCGTGGCGGTTCCCGCCACCTTGCTGCGAGGGCGTCGCTTTTGGTATTGAAGCGTGCGCCAGGATTCCCAGATCATGAAACTCGAAATGCTCACGTAGATCGCGATGGAGACGATGCTCACGACCGAGTTGACGTTGCCGGCGCGCTTCAGCATCTGGATCAACTGCGCGCCGACTTCGGCGCCGCCCATCGTCCCGATGGCCATGATGAACCCGAGACGCAAATCCACATTGCCCAGCGCGCGATGCCGTTTCGCGGCCACGACCGATTTTCCGACAATGTGCGCCAAGTCCGTGCCGACTGCGAAGTTCCAATCGAGACCTACGGCCCGCAGCGCGGGCCCCGCGATGAAGCTGCCGCCCACGCCGAAGAAACCCCCCATCACGCCAATGAGAAATCCGATTACCGCGAGATAAATCGGACTGATGTGCGAATTCGAGATCGGAAAAAACATACGTTATTCCGAGCGGCCACGGAGCAGACGCATCAGCCAGGTGGTGACATTCTCGAGCAAGACCGCCTGGCCGATGATCAGCGCGATCGCTGTCAGCGCGTAGACTTTCACGTGGTGCAGGTGAAGATCCTGGAGCCATCCCGAAAGGTAATGGAGGACGAGGAAAAAATAGCCTGTGACGAGAGCGGCATAGATGGCCAGCTCGAACAGGAACGCGCGCAAGGTCTTGGCAGCTTCAGCTTTCATCGAGAACGGCCCGCCGCATCACACCCACTATCGCCGCTGGCCGCTGCGCTGGTCGCGCAGAAACTACGTTTCATAAGAAAATTCCATTGCGCGCGAGGGGTTTCTTCCTACCTTCCACTTCGCTTTTACGCGACCTATGGCCGACGCGGCAAACAAATATCCAGAAAACGTCGACGGAAAATTCTACGTCGACGATCAGTGCATCGACTGCGATCTCTGCCGCGAGACTGCGCCGGCAAATTACAAACGCAACGACGACGGCGGACACTCCTTTGTTTACAAGCAGCCCGAGTCGCCCGAGGAAGAAGCGCTCTGCAAGGAAGCGATGGAAGGTTGCCCCGTCGAAGCCATCGGCAACGACGGCGCTTAGCGCGGTGTAGCCACGGGCCTGCGGCCCGTTTCTTTCGATCAAATGCCGGCGAACTCCGAAGTCCCAGTCGCCCTCACCATCGCCGGCTCCGACAGCAGCGCCGGCGCCGGAATCCAGGCGGACCTGAAAACTTTCAGCGCTCTCGGCGTCTACGGGCTGACCGCGGTCACGTGCGTCGTTGCGGAAACGCCCGGCCTGGTTTCCAAAATCGAAGGCGTGAACGCGGCGCTTGTCCGGGAACAAATCGAGGTCGTTCTGAAAAGCTTTCCCGTCGCCGCGATCAAAACCGGTTTGCTTTTCTCCGCCGAGATCGTGTCCGGGATCGCAACGACGTTGCGCGCGCACGCCGAACGAACCAAGCGGACCTCGCCACTCGTGATCGATCCGGTGATGGTGGCGACGAGCGGCGATCTCCTTCTGGCCGACGATGCGATCGCGAGTTACGAGCGCGAACTGTTTCCGCTGGCCGCTTTGCTGACACCGAACCTCGGGGAAGCGGCCCGCCTTCTGGGAGAAACGATCGATGATTTGCCGGCGATGCGCGAAGCGGGTTGGAAGCTGGTGAAAAAATATCGCGTCCCGGTGCTCCTGAAAGGAGGCCATCTGACGGGCGACAATGCGATCGACCTGCTCTTTCTCGAAGGAAACGTCGTTGAGTTTTCGGCGCCGTTCTCGCGCGGCGTCGCCACGCATGGCACCGGCTGTACTTATTCCGCGGCGATTACCGCAGGTCTGGCGGGCGGCCGCGGCCTCGAAGAAGCCGTGCGTCGGGCCAAGAAATTCGTGACCGCGACCATCGCGCAACATCTGGCGTGGGAAACGTCGGGAGGCGCAGCGCTGCACGCGTTGAATCATTCACCGATTATTCCGGAATGATAGGTCGAGAATCCCACGAGCCCGAAAATCACGGCTCGACGGAGTCTCGCCCTACCATCGAAGAAGCCTTCTCCCAGCGCTTCGCCTCGATCGCCTCAATCGCTGCAGCCGTCTCCGCCTGCTTCTTGCTGCGGCCAGTGCCCTGCCCCAGCTCGATCCCTTCCCAGAGCGCACGCACGACAAATGTCTTCTGGTGCTCCGGGCCCGTTTGCGAAATGACCTCATAAGCGGGGCTGCGCGGCGAAATCGACTGGAGCAATTCCTGGAGTTGTCCCTTCGGATTGACATCGACCGGCTCCGCCACCAACTGCGCCAGATCCGGCGCCGCCTGTTGCAAAATAAACCGCCGGACCGTGGCCAAATCGCTATCGAGATAAATCGCGCCGACGAGCGCCTCGAAGGCGTCGGCGAGTGTCGAGGGGCGTTCGCGGCCGCCGCTCGCCTCTTCGCCGCGGCCCATCAACAGATAACTTCCGAGCTCGATCGTGGCCGCGTGGACCGCGAGCGCTTCGCGCGAAACGAGACGCGACCGGAGCTTCGTCAGCTGCCCTTCAGCTTCGGCCGCGAAATGAGCGTAGAGGTGCTCGGTAATCACAAGCTGCAGAACCGCGTCGCCCAGAAATTCCAAGCGCTGATTATCGAAATATTGGCGCTGCGTCTCGTGACGCAAACTCGGGTGCGTGAGCGCCTCCGCCAGCAAGAGCGGGTTGTGGAATTCGTATTCGATGCGCTCCTCTAGGGGATTCACGGGAGGCAACTCTACGCGATCGAGGCGAAGTTTTCCAGAGAACGACGCACCGCCCGCGATTTACTTTCGGGCGCTGTTAAAAATGGCGATCGATGTCACCAGATCGAGAGCGCGCTGCAAAACAGCATCGTGCACCAATGATTTCTCCGGGCTGCGATTTTTTCGCTGCGCCAATTCCATCGCTTCGAGCTCCGGATTCTTACCCGAAATGAGCGCCGCTTCGTTCAGGTGCGGGCGCGCATTTTCCACCACAAACGGCGTCATCCCCTTCTCCCGGCTCTGCTGAAAAATTTCGCGCTTGTCCACCCCCGGCATTTCCACCGGCACATCCGGCTTGAGCCCGCCGGGAAAAAGCGGAACGCCTTCCGGCAAGACCGCTTCGCCGACAGCCACGCGCAGCACCTTTCCGCTTGGAAGCCGAAGGTCGGAATATTCCACGGCGCGCCCGGCAGTCTGTTGCCCGATGATGAGCGACTTGTCGTAAAGCCGCACCACACCTGCGATCGCTTCCGAAGCGCCGGCGGTGTCGCCGTCGGCGAGAATGATGATCAAACCTTGATAGGAAGGTTCGCGATCCGAAGTGAAGGAGCGCTCCTGTCTCACGGTGGTTTTGCGCAGCGTGAAGAGCGGCTTGCCCTTCGGACAAAAACGCTTCGCGAACTCCGAGGCCGTCGCGAAATCGTTTGTGGCCGCGCTGGCCCGCAAATCGAGCACGACGGCATCCACTTTCTTCGCGCCGAAGGTTTGCACGTTTGCATCGAGCGTGTCGAGGTTGGCACGGTTCAAAGTGCCGAGCCGCAGATAGCCGATGTGATCCTCGATGATTTCGCCGTAGAACGGCGTGGCGGGTTCCGTTGGATCGGCCGCCGCATCGGGAAGCAGCACGACGCCGCGGCCGAGTCGCGTGAGAAGTCCTTCAAAGGTGGCGCGGCTCAGCTCTGTTTCGTTTAGCGCCTCGGGCTTGATGTAATTGTTCTTCAAGAGTTGGATCGCTTCCTTCAAGTCCGTCGAATCCATTGAATCGACGAGCGACTTTGTCGTCGGCGTCGGTGAGGGCTGCGGTGCTGCAGTTGGAACAGGCGACGGCGAAGCGGCGACGGATTTTGCCGGAGACTGCGCGAAAAAATTCAACGGCGCGCTCCAGAACAGAACGGCGAAAACAAGAAAGACGCGCCCGGACATCAGTGGCCCACCACCTTAGCCGCAACCGCGCCAAGAGCAATATCGCGGCGGTAATGGCACCCTTCGAAACTGATTTGCGCGACCGCCTCGTAGGCGCGAGCGCGGGCCGCCGCCACATTTTCACCGAGCGCTGTCACCGCGAGAACACGGCCGCCCGCTGTCACGACAGCTCCATCGACCTTTCGTGTTCCCGCATGGAAAACGTGCACATCCTTCGCCTTCGCTAAATTCTCCAAACCTTCGATCCGTTTTCCGACATCGTATTTGTCGGGATAACCGCCCGAGGCGAGCACGACGGTCACCGCCGCGCGCTTTTCCCATTCAATCGCCGTGCTCTCGAGTTTTCCATCGATGGTCGTCTGAAGCAGCTCGAGCAAATCCGATTTCAATCGCGGCAGAATGACCTGCGTCTCGGGATCGCCGAAGCGGCAGTTGAACTCCAAGACTCGCGGCCCTTCTGCTGTCATCATCAGCCCCGGAAAGAGCAAGCCGCGAAAGGTAACCTGATTTTCCTTCAACGCGTCGAGCAGTGGGCCCATCACCTGGCGTTCGAATTGCGCTTCCGATTCGGCGCTGAAATTGTCGGCCGGGCTGAACGCGCCCATGCCTCCGGTGTTCGGCCCCGTGTCGCCGTCATGCGCGCGCTTGTGATCGCGCGCCGTGGCGAGCAGGCGAAAGCTTTTGCCATCAACGAGCGCGTGCAACGAACACTCGGTGCCGGTCAGACATTCTTCGATCAGGAGACGCCTTCCGGCGTCGCCGAATCGCCGCTCGTTCATCATCGAATCGATCGCCGCTTTCGCTTCCGCCGGATCGTGCGCAATGATGACGCCCTTGCCAAGCGCAAGCCCATCGGCCTTGACTACGAGAGGAAATCGCGCTTCCTCCACGAAGGCAAACGCCGCTTCGCATTTGGAAAAGGCGGCGCCGCGCGCGGTTGGGATCTTGCTTTCCCGCATCAATTCTTTCGCGAAGATTTTTGAGGACTCGAGTCGCGCCGCGGATTGTGACGGCCCGAAAACGCGCAACCCCTCCTCTTCGAAAAGATCGACGATGCCGGCCGCGAGCGGATCGTCCGGTCCGACAACCGTCAACTCGATTCGGTTCTCTCGAGCGAAGTGGGCCAGCGCCGGGAGATCGTTCGCCGCAATGGGAATGTTCTCACCGTGTTCGAGTGTCCCCGCATTCCCGGGCGCGCAGAAAATCCGGGAGACGCCGGGCGATTGTCCCAACTTCCAGACGAGCGCGTGCTCCCGTCCGCCGCCGCCGATCACGAGAATTTTCACAACGGTAAGGCGTCTCCCGGGCGCATAAGCAAACGAATCGTCCTAGCGAAATCGAGCGAGCGCAAGCCCGTAGCCTGCAACCGCCGCCATCGCGCCCATACACCCTTTTCGGTGCGTTACTCTCCGCTTGCGCTGCGCTCGATTCATCCGAGAGATGAGAAATGAAATCTTCGGGCGCTTCGGTCTTAAAACCACAATGTCCCTCCCGCATCGTGCTCGACCGCATCGCGGACAAATGGACGGCTCTCATCATCCAGGTTCTGGCTAACGGAACGCAACGCTACGCCGCGCTCCAGCGTGAGATCGGCGGAATCTCGCAGAAGATGCTCACGCAAACGCTTCGCAGCCTGGAACGCGATGGACTCGTTCTGCGCAAAGTCCATCCGGTCGTTCCCCCGAAAGTGGAATATTCCCTCACCCGTCTCGGCCGCACGCTTATCGATCCGCTGCGCATTCTTTGTCGCTGGTCGGAAAAGCATCTGCCGGAATTGCAGGCGAATCGCCAGCGTGCCAGCAAAGTAAATTCAAACGGACCGGCGTTGCTTGCCTAGGTGGATCGTGCGCTCCGCGCGCGATGGCAACCAATGACTCGCAGCTTTGCCCAAGCTCGAGCCGCGAAGATATACCAAATGAATCTCGGCGGTCGGCCACGAATTCTCAGTCATCCTGAGCGGAGCGAAGCGCAGTCGAAGGACCCCGTGTTTTCAAATTCGGCGGGGTCCCTCGACTACGCTCGGGATGACAGAATTATTGCTCCGGGTTCAGCTCGAAGTTGATCTTCACCTCGTAATAGTCGCCGCTCACAAGACCCTTCGGCAGCGGATCCACTTGCGTCACTCGTTTCGCGATCGCGGCGACCGATTCATCCACGACCACGTTTCCCGACGGTTTTACGATCGTGAAACTCGAGACGCGCCCATCTTTTTCGATCCGGATTTTTACCACCGCGGTCATCTTCGCGCCGGTGGCGACGATGGTCGTTGGCTGCTGCCACTCGTTATGGAAACGATCGTGCAACATTCGTCCATACCAGGCGAATTCTGACGCGTGGGTCGCTCCGTTCGAGGGTCCGTTTGGATCGGCGGCATCACTTTTCCTCTCTGCATGATTGTCCGCAGCCTCCGTTGGTTTTTTACTTTCAGCAGGACTCGCCTGCTTCTTCGGGGAAGGCGTCGGTTTCACGACGATAGTTTTCTTCGGCGTCGCTTTGGGCGTCGGCTTTGCGGTTGGCTTCGGCGATGCTTTCGGAACAGGCGCCACGCTTGGCTTGCGAACAGGCGTGGCGGTCACCGTCGGCGTGGGAGTCGGAAGTTGAATGTCGCTTTTCAAATTCGCCGGCGTGGCTTCGCTTTCCTTTTCGGGCGGTGCAGGCGTTGTCGCGGCGCGCGGCGCCGGAGTTTCGACAGGCTCCGCTGGAATTTGCGGCGGCGCGCTGCTTGCGGCTGCTTCCGCGGGAGTCAACCAAACAATGCTCGGCGGACTCGCGTTAGCAGCCGCGCGGTTCCAGCGAGCGAGCGCGAACAAAATCGCGACATGCGCGACCGCGATGATGGTGAGGTTGCGCCAGAAGCGTGCGTCTCGTGGCATCGCTATTTCGTCTCAGCTTTCGTCGCGATCCCGACTTTGCTGATTTGCGCCCGCTGCAACGCGTCCATCAACGTCATCAACTTCTGCACCGGCAATTCACGATCCGGCCGAATGACGACCGCCACTTCCGGGTTCGTTTGCTTCAATTCCTTGAGCTGGCTGAGCAGCTCGTCGATTTCGACCTGCCTGTTGTTGAATTTGATGACCGCCTGGCGATCGATCGAAATCGTCTGGACCTGCGCCGGATTGATCGGCGCATTCGCCGCGTCACTCGACGGGATGACAAGGTTCACGCTGTTCTCCAGGAGCGGCGTCGTGATCATAAAAATGATGAGCAACACAAACGCCAGATCGAGCAACGGCGTGATGTTGATCTCCGACAAAGTCGAGAGCGAGTGGCGTTGAGAATAGCGTCGCATAACTGTCATTCTGAGCGGAGCGCGGCGGAGTCGAAGAACCCCGTGGCGTGCCGATCGAGCTGCAGCGGGGTCCCTCGACTTCGCTCGGGATGACAGGCGTTCGTTGCCGCCCGCTTCATCGCCGAAACTCCGGATCACGCGCATTATGATCCACGTATTTGTGCTCGAACTCCGACGCCAGCTCCGCCGCGAAGTTATCCATCTCCACGATCATGCCGCGAATGCTCGTGACGAGAAAATTGTAGCCGAACATCGCCGGGATCGCGACGCAGAGCGCGGTCACGGTGGTGATGAGCGCGCCGGAAACGCCGGGCGCCATCGTGGCGAGATTCGGCGAACCGGCGACCGCCACATCGGTGAAAGTGTCCATCACGCCCCAGACCGTCCCGAGCAATCCCAGGAACGGCGAGCCGCTCACCGCCGTCGCCAGCAGAATCATCTGCGATTCCAATCCGAGCGCGGCCTCGCCGACGGTGCGCTCCATCGCAGCATTGACCGCGTGCATTTGGGCGGGCGTAATTTTTTCCGCGATGCCGAGGCGCGCGCGAAAAGTTTCATCCACTTCCGCGGAACCGAGAAGCTGAAAGGTCATCTCCTCGCAACCGGCGCGATAGACATTGAAAAGTGGCGCGCCGGGAAAGCGCGCGTGATTTTCAAACAAGCGGAGCGGTTGCCGGTCCTTCCGAAAGGCGGAGCGAAAACGCGCGGTTTGTTTCCGGGCGAACTGAATCACACGCAGCTTCGTGATCATGATCGACCAACTGAAAACCGAGACGACGCAGAGAAGCGCGAGGACGATCTTGCCGGCGATGGTCGAGTGTTCGAACGCGAAGAGGAGACCGCCGGCCGCGAGAATCTTCGGA
This sequence comes from Spartobacteria bacterium, assembly GCA_003167555.1. Taxonomy (GTDB): domain Bacteria; phylum Verrucomicrobiota; class Verrucomicrobiia; order Chthoniobacterales; family UBA10450; genus AV80. The sequence goes on along the minus strand of PMSN01000011.1, from coordinate 155,916 downwards.
AGTAGCATGGGCGCCAACTTGCCTAACGTAATAGCGGACTTTCCGCGAAAGGGAAGGTGGATCGTGCGCTCCGTCGCACGATGCTTGTTTTGTCGCGGCTGCGCCGCCATTTGTCATCGAGCGCGGAGCGCTCGATCCACCTAATCAGCCATCTGCTTGGCGGGATACTTCGGATTCCGCTTCGCCACCACGATGAAGGCGACGCCGATCGCGATGACGAAGAACGAGAAAAACTGGCCGCGTGTAAACATGCCGATGAGCGGCGCGTCCGGTTCCCGAAAACATTCCACGACGATCCGAAAGATCGCGTAGCAGATCATAAACAATCCGGTGAGCAGGCCGTTCGGCGTGCGCGTCCGCGTCCGCACGAACCAGAGGATCAGGAACAAAGCCAGCCCCTCGAGCGCCGCCTCATAAAGCTGCGACGGATGTCGCGGCGTGATGATTCCGCGCAGGACCGCGGCAATTTGCGGGTTGGTGTGGACTGCCTGCACGATCGCTTCGGAAGAATTGAGTGACGGATCGATTTGCTGGCACGCGACGAGGGCGCGCTGCGTTTCGTCGGCATTGGCCGGCTCGAATAGTTCCTTCGGAAATTGCATCGCCCACGGAACGCTCGCGATCCGGCCATAGAGTTCGCCATTAATGAAATTCGCGACCCGGCCCAGAAACAATCCGATCGGAGTGACGACGACGAGGTTGTCGCCCAGGTTCGTCCATGAAATTTTATGCCGGCGCGCGTAGTAAAGTGAGAAGAGCACGACGCCGAGGATGCCACCGTGACTCGACATCCCGCCTTCCCACACGCGCAGAATCGAAAGCGGTTCGCGCAGCATTTCCGGTTTGTAGAAAATGACGTAACCAAGTCGCCCGCCCACCATCACGCCAAAGAGCGCCACCCACGTGACGAAGTCGCCGACCGCCGCCGGTTTGAGATCGAGATAGCCGCGCCGCGAGAGCCAGTGCAAAAGCGCGAACCCGCAAACAAACGCGAGCACATACGCCATTCCATACCAGCGCGGCCCGACATTATCCCAGAGGCGGAAGATGAACGGATCGAGATCGTGAAGGTAATAGGCAAGCATCAGGCGCACGGATTCTCAGCGATCTTGCCGCAAGCGGCAATAGAAACGCTGAACTGAGTGGATCCGCGAGATGAGCGATGTCATCCCGAGTCGCGCAGACGACGAGGGACCTCACAAGCGCTCAAACGCTCTCGCGCCACATGAAAGCACCTACGTCGGATTGCGCCCCGTCTTGCAAGGTAACCTAATTTGTTCTTGCGAGGTCCCTCGCCGTCTTCGCGGCTCGGGATGACACCTTAGGACGCTTTATCTTCAGAACTTCGCGCAAGAACGGCGCCGTTCTGCTGATGCGACTCTTCGCGACTTCTTCCGGCGTCCCGCTTGCCACGATTTCTCCGCCGTCGGCGCCCGCCTCCGGTCCGATGTCCACGATGTAATCCGCTTCCGCGATAATGCTGAGATTATGCTCAATCACGATCACGGTGTTGCCTTCATCGACCAGCCGATGCAGCACTTTGAGGAGCAACTCCACGTCCGCCATGTGCAATCCGATCGTCGGTTCTTCCAGCAGATAGAGCGTCGATTTCGGTTTGCGCATTTTGCGAATGCGCTCGTTCTGCGCGCGCCCAATCCCACGCGTGAGCTCGGTCACGAGCTTCAATCGCTGCGCTTCGCCGCCGCTCAGCGTCGGACTCGGTTGGCCTAGCTTCAGGTATCCCAGGCCGGTATCGACGAGAAGCGAAAGCGGCCGCGCGATTTTTTGGTTCGCGCCAAAAAATTTCGCGGCCTGCTCTATCGTCATCTCCATCACGTCGCCGATGCTTTTTTCGTGGTAGAGAACTTCGAGCGTTTGCGGATTGTAACGGCGTCCCCCGCAATCCTCGCACGGCACGTAGCTGCTCGGCAGAAAACTCATCTCGAGCTTGATCGCGCCCTGGCCGCTACACGTTTCACACCGGCCACCTTCCGTGTTGAACGAAAATCGGCTCGGCGAATAACCGCGCACGCGCGAGACCGGCAGTTGCCCGAAGAGTTTGCGAATCTCGTCGAAAACTTTGATGTAGGTCGCCGGCGTCGAACGCGATGTTTTCCCGATGGGCGACTGGTCCACTTCGTAAACGGTCTCGAACGATTCCGCGCCGGTGATCTCGGAGAACAACTCGCGTTGTTTGCCGCGCTCCTTTTTCAAACGCTCTTTTACCGCCGGGAGCAGGACGGAGCGCATCAATGTCGATTTGCCGGAACCGGAAATCCCCGTGATGACGGACAGCCGCCCCACGGGAAAGCGCGCGTCGACATTCTTGAGATTGTGCGCGTGGGCCCCGCGGATTTCGATCCATTGCTCAACCTCGCCTAACGACCGCCGCTTCTTGCGCGTGGGATGACACAACGGATTCTTCAGGCAGCGACCCGTCTCGGATGTCCGGTGCTTCTCGATGTCGCGCAGCGTGCCCTGCACAACGACTTCGCCGCCGTGCATCCCCGCGCCCGGCCCGAGATCGATGATGTGATCGGCGCGGCGCATCGTTTCCTCGTCGTGCTCGACGATCACGAGCGAGTTGCCCTTTTTTCGCAACGCCGTCAGCGTTTCGAGCAGACGTAGATTATCGCGCGGATGCAGCCCGATCGTTGGCTCATCGAGAACATAAAGGACACCGCGCAAATTCGAGCCAAGCTGCGCGGCCAGACGGATCCGCTGCGATTCGCCGCCGCTCAAGGTTTTCGCGGAACGGCCCAGCGCCAGATAACCGAGTCCGACGTTCTGCATGAAGCGAAGGCGCTGCGAGATTTCCGGAACGAGATCGTCCGCAATAGTTTTGTGCGTTCCGCGGAAGCGAAGCTTGCCCACCAACTCCAAAGCTTCGGCCGCGGAGAGCGCCGTGAAATTATCGATCGTCTGGTTTTGCAGCCGCACATGCCGCGCGATCGGGTTGAGCCGCGATCCGTGACATGACGGGCACGGCACCGCCTCATCTTCATCGATCCATTCGAATTCGCGATCGGCCGCCAGCTCATTCTCCAAAACGGAATCACCGGTGTCTTCCGCGCCCGTTTGTTTTTCGCGGTTCCAAATTTCACCGAACCCGCCGCATTCCTCGCAAGCGCCGTGCGGCGAGTTGAACGAGAACAAGCGCGGATCGAGTTCTTCGAACGCGCGTCCGCAGCCGGGGCAACTCATCTCCGTGCTCATGACGGTGACGCGATGTTTCCCATCGAGCAGGTGCGCCGTGCCGCGGCCGATATCGAGCGCGCGCTGCACGAGATTGCGCGCTTTCAAAATTCGCTTCGCGTCGATCGCTCCGACCACGACGTCGATCGTGTGCTCCTTGAAACGCTCGAGCTTCCGGAATTGCGAGATCGGCAATAGTTCTCCATCGACGAAAAGCGTGTCGAAGCCCTGGCGCTCCGCCCAGCGTGCCACGTCGGTGTGAAATCCTTTGCGTGCTTTGACCAGCGGCGCGAGCACCCTGAGCGGTCCGCGTTTCACCGCCGTCTCGAGTTGTTTCACGATCGCGGCGAGACTCTGTTTCTCGACGGGCAAATCGCAATCGGGACAAAACTGCGTCCCGGTTTTCGCGAAGAGGAGCCTGAGAAAATGGTAAACCTCAGTCACCGTGGCCACGGTCGATTTGCCGCCGCCGCGGGTGACGCGTTGTTCGATCGCGACACTTGGCGGCACACCTTCGACGAGATCGACGTCCGGTTTCTCGAGCTGCTCGACGAACTGCCGCGCATACGGCGACATGCTGTCGAGAAAACGGCGCTGCCCTTCCGCGAAGAGAATATCGAACGCGACGGTGGATTTTCCAGATCCGCTCAGACCGGTAATGATCACCATTTTGTCCCGGGGAATATCGAGCGAGATGTTTTTCAGGTTGTGTTCGCGCGCGCCGTGGATGCGGATCGCGTGGTTGACGTGTCCGTGTCGATTCGCGTGATAGCTCGGAGGCTCTTCTGCGGCGCGCGCTAACTCCTCGCCGTCATCCTGAGCGAAGCGAAGCGGAGTCGAAGGACCCCGCCGAACTGTTCTCGACGTACCACGGGATCCCTCGACTTCGCTCGGGATGACGGATTTTAGATATCTCCCCGTGTGCGACGCATCGATCCGCGCGATGGCTTCGGGAGTTCCCGCAGCCACGAGAATCCCACCTTCGTCGCCGGCCTCGGGTCCAAGATCAATCACCCAATCGGCACACTTGATGACTTCGAGGTTGTGCTCGATCACGATGATGGTGTTGCCGGCCTCGACCAATCGCTGAAACAACTTAACGAGGACTGCGACATCGTCGAAATGCAGGCCGGTCGTCGGCTCGTCGAAGATAAGGAGATTGCCGCGCGCTGCGCCGTTTTGTTTCGCGCGCACACTTTCATCGGCCAGGTGCCTGACGAGTTTAAGCCGCTGCGATTCGCCGCCGGAAAGCGTGTTGAGCGGCTGGCCGAGGCGCAGATAACCGAGCCCGACTTCATCCAAAACATCGAGCGGATTGCCGAGTTTTTCCGATTCGCCGATCAGCGCGAAGAACTGAATGGCTTCGTCGACGGTCAATTGGAGCACGTCGTGAATTGACTTCTCGTGCAGTTGCACGCGCAGGACGTGCGGCTGAAAGCGGCGGCCTTCGCATTCGGCGCAGCGCACGTAAAGATCGCTCAGGAATTGCATCTCGATCTTTTCAAAGCCGGTGCCGCAACAACGCTCGCAGCGGCCGCTGCCGGAGTTGAAGGAGAACGCGCTCGCGGTCAGTCCCTGCGCCATCGCTTCCGGCTGCGCGGCGAACAGCTCGCGCACGCGATCGTAAAGTCCGAGGTAAAGGATCGGCGTCGAGCGCGGCGTGCGTGCCAGCAGCGCTTGATCGACCATCACGACGTCGCCGATGCGATGCGCGCCCGTGACCGATTTGCAGGCGCCCGGTTCCTGCTCGCTCGGCTGTCCTTTCGCCTGGAGCAGATTTCGATAGAGCACTTTGTGAATGAGCGTCGATTTGCCGGAGCCGGACACACCGGTGACGCAGTTGAAAATCCCGAGCGGAATCTCGACATCGAGGTTCTTGAGATTGTGTTCGCGCGCGCCGGTGATCCGGATCGAGGCAGTTGACTTGCGTCGCGATTTCGGAACTGGAATCGACCTGCGACCACTGAGATAATCGCGCGTCAATGATTGGGGAGCGCACGCGCCTCGCGTGCCGGCGATGGCGCCCTCGCCATCGCGGACTTCATCGGCGGAAGATTGTTTCGGCGAGGCGCCGAAACCAGCACGCGAGGCGCGTGCGCTCCCCAACATCTGCTCCAACGCCCCACTGAACACTAACTCGCCGCCGCGCTCGCCGCGGCCGGGACCGATATCGATCACGTGATCGGACGAGCGGATGATTGCTTCCTCGTGCTCGACAACGAGCAGCGTGTTGCCTTTATCGCGCAGATCGTGCATCACACGGACCAACCGGCCGACATCGCGCGGATGCAGCCCGACGCTCGGTTCGTCCATGACGAAGAGGGTGTTCACGAGCGACGCGCCGAGACAGGTCGTCAGGTTCACGCGCTGCACTTCGCCGCCGCTGAGCGTGCGGGTGGAGCGATCGAGCGTAAGATAGCCGAGCCCGACCTCACACAGATAACGCAGTCGCGCGACGACTTCGTTCCGCAGCATTACGGCGGTCGAGTCGTTAGGCGGCATGGACAGATCGGCGAAAAGCTTCCGGGCGTCGGCAATGCAAAGCAGCGCGATCTCCGGCAGCGTCCGCGCCGTTTCCCTGGTTGCGCCGGAGGCGTGCGAGACGATCCGGTAGTTCAACGTCTCCGGCTGAAAACGCCCGCCTTTGCAGGCAGGACAAGTCGTGTAGGCGCGATAGCGGCTGAGCAAAACGCGCACGTGCATTTTGTAGGTCTTGCTTTCGAGCCATTTGAAAAATCCACGCACACCGTACCAGCGATCGTTCTCCGCCAGCTCTTCGACATCGGTGTCTTCGTCACGCGCCTCGCCATTGATGACAAAATCCTGGTCGGCTTTCGGCAGCTCCTCGAAGGGAGTGTGAACGTTGATTTCTTCGCGGGCGCAAGCCCGCATGAGATCGCGCTGCGATTCACCCATCTCTTCGCCGCGAAAAACGCGGACGCAGCCTTGCGCAATGCTGAGCGAGCGATCAGGGATGGCGCGATTCAAGTCGATCGCGATCGTGCGACCGAAGCCGCGGCATTCCGGGCACGCGCCGAGCGGATTATTGAAACTGAAAAGGCCGGGAGTCGGCGGACGGATATCGAGATCGCAATGCGCGCAATGCCAGCCGGTGGAGAAAGGATGAGGGATGAAGGATGAAGGATGAGAATCGAACGGAATGACGTTGATCTTGTCTTTGCCGAAACGCAGCGCGGTTTCGATCGCCTCGACGAGACGCGGGCGGTTCGATTCCGAAATCGCGATTCGGTCCTGGATGACCTGGACGCGCGCGCCGAGCCGTTTGATTTTTTTCTCCCCGTCGACCCGGACGATTTCGTTGTCGATCCAGACGCGCAGATAACCCTGTTGCTGGATGAAATCGAAAAATGCGCGCGGCTCTGTTTTCGCCGGCACCCCGACCCAGAAAGTGATCAGCACAGTCGCGCTGCTGTCATCCTGAGCGGAGCGAAGCGGAGTCGAAGGACCCCGCGGCAGAGTTATCGAGGTGCCGCTCAACGTGCGACGGGGTCCCTCGACTTCACTCCGCTGTGCTTCGTTCCGCTCGGGATGACTGAATTCGCGAATCACATGGCCGGCGATCGATTGCGCGGTTTCCGGGCGAATCTCGCGGCCGCAGTTCGGACAAAACGCGCGCGCGATCCGCGGCATCAGGAGTTTCAGGTAATCGTTGATCTCGGTCATCGTGCCGACGGTGGAACGCGAACTTTTCACCGGGTTCGCCTGTTCGATTGCGATCGCCGGCGGGATACCGCGGATCTCGTCGACACGCGGTTTGTCCATGCGGTCGAGGAATTGCCGCATGTACGGGCTGAAAGTTTCCACGTAACGGCGCTGGCCTTCCGCGTAGATCGTGTCGAAGGCGAGGCTCGACTTTCCGCTGCCGCTCGGGCCGGTGACGACGGTTAATTTTCCGAGCGGGAGATCGAGATCGATCCCCTTGAGGTTGTTCTGGCGCGCGCCGCGAATCTCCACGCAAGCGGATTGACACGCGTCAGGAGGCGCGGTCACGCATGGTTTTTCGGCGATCTTTGAACCCACCGGAGACTATCCGATTGAGCGGGTTCAATCGCAAATTTTGTGCGTAAAAAACATGTCATCCCGAGTCGCGCAGACGACGAGGGACCTCACACGCGGTCTTCCGCTTCCGCGATGTGATACGCGTTTACGTTGACCTGCGCGTCGCGGTTTGATCGATGGACCAATTTGCAGTTGCGAGGTCCCTCGCCGTCTGACGCGGCTCGGGATGACAGCGTTGCTGGCCGTCGATCAACCGGCGAAACGTTTCGCCACCTTTTCGTGCTCGGCGAGGAGCCGCGCGGGCATGTCGGGCTGGAGCGTTTCGAAGAATTTCGATTGGCCCTCACGCTCGGTCTTCCATTCGGGCGATTTCACCGCGAGCAATTCCTTCATCGTGTCGTCGGAAACGCCGTCGAGTTCCTCCAGATCGAGATCTGCCGGACGCGGCACCCATCCGACGGGAGATTCGGCCGCGCCGCCTTTGCCTTCGCAGCGATCGATGATCCACTTGAGCACCCGCATATTGTCGCCGAACCCCGGCCAGAGAAATTTTCCGCCGCCGCTTTTGCGGAACCAGTTCACGTTGAAAATCAGCGGCGGATTCGTTAGGCGCGGACCGATCTCGAGCCAGTGCTCGAAATATTGCCCCATGTTGTAGCCGCAAAACGGCAGCATCGCCATGGGATCGCGTCGGACCTGGCCGACTGCACCCGTCGAGGCGGCGGTGGTTTCCGACGCCATCGTGGCACCGACGAAAACGCCATGGGTCCAATCGAACGCCTGGAAAACCAGCGGCATCGTATTGCTCCGGCGTCCGCCGAAAATGATCGCGCTGATCGGCACGCCCGCGCCTTTCTCGACATCGGGGTCGAGGACCGGATTGTTCCGCATCGGGGTGGCGAAGCGGCTGTTCGGATGCGCGGCTTTGTCTTTTGAAGCGGGAGTCCAATCGTTGCCACGCCAATCGATGGCGTGCGGCGGCGGCGCGCCGTCTTTCCCTTCCCACCAAACATCGCCGTCATCGGTGAGCGCGACGTTCGTGTAGAGCGTGTCGCGCTCGATCGACGTCATCGCATTCGGATTCGATTTGTAACTCGTCCCCGGCACGACACCGAAATATCCGTTCTCCGGATTGACCGCGTAGAGCCGTCCGTCCGGACCGATCTGCATCCAGGCGATGTCGTCGCCGATCGTGGTGACCTTCCAGCCTTTGAAATGCGGGGGCGGAATGAGCATCGCGAAATTCGTCTTGCCGCACGCGCTCGGAAACGCCGCGGCGACGTAATGCTTCCGGCCTTCGGGCGATTCCACGCCGAGGATGAGCATGTGCTCGGCGAGCCAGCCTTGTTTGCGCGCGAGATACGAACCGATCCGGAGCGCGAGACATTTCTTGCTGAGCAAAACATTGCCGCCGTAACCGGAGCCGACCGAGATGATCGCGTTGTCCTGCGGAAAATGGCAGATCAACCGGCGATCCGGGTTCACATCGAGCAATGAATGGACGCCGCGATTCCATTCCGCTTTCACATCGGCGCCCAGACGCTGCACCGCGATCGATCCCATCCGCGTCATGATCCGCATGCTCAGGACGACGTAGATCGAATCGGTGATCTCGAAGCCGACCTTCGTAAGCGGCGAATCGGGCGGGCCCATGATGTAGGGCACGACAAACATCGTTCGCCCCCGCATCGCGCCGGCGAGCATGCTGTGAAGTTTCGTGTAGGTCTCCGCCGGCGCCGCCCAATTATTCGTGGGGCCGGCTTCTTCTTTCGTCGGCGTGCAGATGAGAGTGAATTGCTCGACCCGCGCGACGTCGTTCGGATTTGAGCGATGCAAATAGGAGCCGGGATTTTTTTTCTGGTCCAGCGCGATCAAGACGCCCAGGTGCTGGGCTTGCTCGAGCAGATAGTCGTTCTCTTTTTCCGAACCGTCGCACCAGAAAATATTTTCCGGCTCCGCAAGGCGGGCGACTTCCTGGACCCAATCGAGCACCGCCTGATTGGTGGGCTTTGCATCGCCGAGGCCGCCCGGCGGCGAGATGGCTGGCGCGAGGTTATCCATAAGTGCGGCCCTCCGCTCATTCCGAAGTCGCGCAGAGAGAATTGTTATTTTCACCGCTTCGCCCGCTTCTCCAAGCAAATTCTCTGGCCCGCGAACCGCGCTTGCGCGAAAGGATGGCGCGCACTTAATTGAAAGCATGTTTGGAGTCACCACCTCGGATGACTACCAGCCGGTGACATGGGTGGGCCGGCATCCGATCCATGTCACGACGCTGCTCGTCGCCCTCCATGTTTTCCTGATGGTGCTGACCTGTTTCCTCACGGCTTTTGGCGGCGCCGGATTTCTGAATTTTCTGGTCTTCGACAGCGCGCAGGTGCTGGGCTTGGGGCGCGTCTGGCAAATCGTCACCTACGCTTTTGTCCACGTGCCGTATTCGGGCTCCGCGCTTCTCTGGTTCGCGGTCGAAATGTACATGCTCTTCGCGTTTGGCCGCGAGGTGGAACGTTTCCTTGGCCGCCGCGTTTTTATTGTTCTCTATGTCTTGCTGCTCTGGGTGCCCACCCTTTTCCTCACCCTGGCCGGCCTGTGGACGCGGCTCGGAATGGCCGGCTCCGGCATGATTCACTTCGGCATCTTCATCGCGTTCGCCACGATTTTTCCGAACGTCGAAATGCTCCTGCGGATCCAAGCGAAATGGGTTGCCCTCATCCTGGTGGGAATCGGCACCCTGACGGCGCTCGCCCTCCACGATTGGGCCAGCATGCTCCTGCTCTGGACGACGATTCCCACGGCGATGCTCTTTATCCACCTTCGTGGCGCTGGCCCTGAACTTGTCTGGTGGAGCGACCTCAAATCGCGCTGGCAGCCGAAACCGAAGTTTCATGTTGTCCCGCGCTCCACGCCGCGCCGCGTGGTTGAGCCGGAGAACGTGCACGAGTCCATCGATCCGGTGCTGGATAAAATTTCGAAGCAAGGGATCAACAGCTTGACCGCCTCCGAACGGCGCGCGCTGGAACGGGCTCGAAATCGTCTCTTGAAAAAATCGACGTGAACGGGCCGGCGGAAGGTCGCGAGACCCGTTTGCGGATCAGCGTTGTCGTTCCCTCCTGGCGTGACGGGAAAAATCTCGCGGCCCTGCTTCCCGCTTTGTCCCGGCTCGAAGGCGTCTCGGAAACAATCGTGGTCGACGCCGGCGCCGATCCCGAATCTGAGCGGACCGCCCTGTCGTGCGGCGCGACCTTTATCGGCTGCCCCGCGCCCAATCGCGGCGAGCAAATGAACCTGGGCGCCGCCGCGGCGGGTGGCGACGTGATCATTTTTCAACATTCGGATACGGACCTGGCGGAAGAGCACATTGAGGCGATCGAATGTGCCTTGTCCGATCCCGAAATCATCGGCGGCGCTTTTTTTCGCAAGTTCGATGGCCGCCATCCGCGCCTGATGTGGCTGGAATCGATCGCCCGTTTTCTGACGCGGCACGGTGGCACGCTCTACGGCGATCAATCGATTTTTATCCGGTGCGAGGTGTTCACAAAGCTCGGCGGTTTCGCGACGATTCCGCTTATGGAGGACGTGGAGTTTTCCCGTCGTCTCCGCGCGGCGGGAAAAGTGGCGGTGTTGGATCCACCGGTGCAATCATCCGGCCGGCGCCACCTGCGCAAAGGCGCGTGGCGAACGAGCATTCAAAACGGCTTGTTCATCGTGCTCTACAATCTGGGGGTTTCTCCGCATCGATTGCATCGCTGGTATTACGGAAAGGCACCGGAGAGAGCCCGCGAAGAAGCGATGTCATCCTGAGCGAAGCGAAGCGGAGTCGAAGGACCCCGGTGAAGCATCCTCGACGCCCCACGGGGTCCCTCGACTTCGCTCGGGATGACAGGCCTAAGAAACGGCTGCGCTAACTCACTCCACCGCCAGCGCGCCGGCTCGCATCAGTTCGACAAACTCCTCCGCCGTCGGCGCTGCCATGAGCGCGTTTCGCCTCGCTTTGTCTTTCACCACGCGAGCCACCGCGCCGACGCAGACCAGGTAATCGGTCACCATTTGTTTGGGAACGCCGAACAGGAAGATCAAATGGACAGGCTCTTTCGACATCCCAAAGCGAATGCCGGCTGTGCTTCGCCCGATTCCCAGGGCAAGGCGCGCCACGAGTTCGGTCCGGGCATGCGGAAAGGCAACGCCCTCGCCGGTATTGGTCGAGCTTCTTCCCTCTCGTTCCATGACCGCATCGGCAAATTTGAAGTAGTCCTGCACGTGACCGTGGTCGCGCAGCAGTTCCGCTATTTCCAAGATGGCCTCCGCCGCCGTGCCCTCGCGCAATTCGAGCGCGACCAGTTTGGGATCGAGAATTTCGGAGAGCAACGCGGACATCGGAGAATACCTGAGCGATTGATTGGATTGACGGGCCAACCCGAGTTATCGAATTATCCAGACACTCGTGGCAACTGAAAACAATCTCGGCGGTTTGAGTGAAGAAGCGACCATCTCGCTCCAGAAGAGCCTTTATGATCCCGGCTACGTCAATGCCATGTCGCATTTCTACCGGGGCGAACTCGGGCGCATCATGGTCTGGCGCCAGCGGCTGGACATCACGACAAACTGGGCCATCACCAGCAGCACGGCCATTATCACGATCGCTTTTTCAAATCGCGAAGTGCCGCACATCATCTTCTTTTTCAATCTCGCGATCGTCTGGGGCATGCTCTGGATCGAGGCGCGGCGTTACCGATTTTACGACGCCTTCCGCGCGCGCGTCCGCATGCTCGAAGCGCATTTTCTCGTTCCGATGGTGATGGAAAATCGCGACATGCTTCAGGGCGAATGGAAAAAACTCGTCTGCGAAGATCTCATTCTGCCGTCCTTCAAGATCACGAAACTCGAGGCGGTGGGGCGGCGATTGAAACGTAATTACGTTTTCATTTTCATCCTGATCATGGTGGCGTGGATCACGAAAATTTTTCTCCACGCCTCCGCGCCGGTCCAGGGTTTGCCCGCCTTCTACGGTGCGTTGCGGGTCGGGCACATTCCGTCGTGGCTGGTCGCTTTCATTTTCGTAGGGACCCTCGCGTCCGTCATCGGCATCACCATTTACGTCGGCAAGAAGACGACCGGTGAGGTCTCGGAGTTTCGGACGCACCGGTCGTTGTGGAGGATCTGATCGTCATCCCGAGCGAAAGTCCTGCCCTGAGCGAAGTCGAATGGGTTGAGGGATCCCGTCGCATCGCCGATTGCAAGGCCGCGGGGTTCTTCGACTCCGCTGTGCTTCGCTCAGAATGACAGCGTTCGAGAAACTTTGCCAGATCGTGGCGAAGCTGCGCGCGCCCGGCGGCTGCCCGTGGGATGCGGAGCAGACTAACGAATCGCTCCTGCCGCCGTTGATTGAAGAGGCGTACGAAGTCGCGGGCGCCGTGCGTGCGCGAGACGACGCGAATCTGCGCGAGGAATTGGGCGATCTCATCTTGCTCGCGGTGATGCACTCGGAAATCGCGGAGGAAACAGGCCGCTTCAACATCGGCGAGGTGCTCGAGGAGATCGCGGCGAAACTGATTCGGCGACATCCGCACGTCTTCGGCGAGAGCGCCGTGCGCGACAGCGAGGGCGTGATGAAACAATGGGAGGCGATCAAGCGCGAGGAGAAAGGCGATGCCGGCGGTCATTATCTTGCCAGCCTTCCCGCCGCGCTCCCGGCCCTGATGCGAGCGCAGAAAGCGCAAAAGAAAGCGGCGCGCGTCAATTTCGATTGGGCGGAGATTTCCGATGTCGTCGCGAAGGTCGATGAGGAATTGGCGGAAACAAAAGAGGCCATCGCGTCGCGCGACCCTGCAGCGATTGCGGATGAGATGGGCGATTTGCTTTTTGCAGTGGTCAATCTCGCGCGCAAGAGCCACCTGGATGCGGAGACGACGTTACAAACAGCGACCGACAAGTTCGTCACGCGCTTCAACAAACTGGAGGACGCGTTGCGCGCCCGAGACAAGAAGCTGGGCGACGTGGGCCTCGAGGAACTCGATCAGATTTGGAATGCGGTGAAGGCCGAGGCGAAGCACGCGCAGAATTGATGGTTGGCGGAGCAGCGTGTCATCGCCGGCTCGACGGAGTCTCGCCCTACCATTTACAAATCGCGCGGGCTGGCGATATTGCCCGTCCCAATGCAGCTTTGGATCAACATTCTACTCGGGCTTTACGTCACCGTCGCCTTGCTCATGATCCTCGTGATCCTGATGCAGCGCCCAAAAAGTGAGGGCCTCGGCGCGGCCTTTGGCGGCGGCGTCACCGAAAATATTTTCGGCGCGCAAACCACCAATGTGCTGACGAAAATCACCGGCTGGCTCGCCGCGATGTTTTTTATACTGACTTTCGTTCTCTCGATTCTCTACGCGCACAAAGGGAACACCAATAGCGGACTTCACCGCGAGCTGATGAAGAGCCAGCCGCCGCCGGCGACAACGAGCGCTTCGCCTTCAGCAAGTCCCGGCCCATTGTCGGCCGTCGGACCTCCGGGAACCGTCACGAACCCGACTCCGGCCTCGACTGGGCCGGCGCCTTCGGTGAAACCGTCCGATGCGGCGGTGGGCGCCGTTCCGGCAGCGACGAGTTCCGTACCTGCTTCCAGTCCCGCGAGTTCGGCGAAGCCGAGCGCGGCTCCCTCAGCGCCAGCAGCGACGCCGCCCAAGAAACCTTAAGCTACAGCGACGGACCGGGAACAGCTTCCGGCTTTGGACCGGTCTTTTCGTTCAAGGCCTGCGTGAATTCCTGGAGGCTCGAGACGATCTGCGGCGCCTTGGTCAGCACCGTGCTGGCGAGTTTTTCTGAATAATCGGGCCGGCGCTGCGACATCTCGGAGAGCGCCATCATGACCGCGAGGGCGTTATTGATCGCGTGTTTGATCTCGCTGAACTTCTTTTGCAGAACCACGAGTTCTTCCTGTGAGATTGTGTGTGCCGCGTCACTCATTATTAAAGCCATTCCACTGGAGAAAAGCAGGACTTGTGCTTGACTGACAGGTTCGACATTTGTCGTCCGATGCCTGCGCAAACTATCAAGATCAGTGGTGCACGCCAGCACAATCTCAAGAATCTCCACGTCGAAATTCCGAGGGAAAAACTGGTCGTCATTACCGGCTTAAGCGGGTCGGGAAAATCCTCGCTCGCCTTCGACACGCTCTACGCCGAAGGGCAGCGCCGCTACGTGGAAAGCCTCTCTGCCTACGCCCGGCAATTCCTCGATCAGATGGAAAAGCCCGACGTGGATTTCATCGAAGGGCTCTCGCCCGCGATCGCGATCGAGCAACGCAGCGCGGGCGCGAATCCGCGTTCGACCATCGCGACCACGACGGAGATTTTCGATTATCTGCGCGTCCTTTTCTCGGCCGTGGGCCAGCCGCACGATCCGGTGACCGGCCAGGCGATTCACCGGCAAACGCCGCAACAAATTGTCGATCAGATCCTGGCGTATCCGGCCGAGACGAAAATCATTTTGCTCGCGCCGCTCGTGCAGAACGAGAAGGGCGAATTCCGCGACGTGATTGAAAAAGTGAGGCGGGAAGGATTTGTCCGAATACGGATTGATGGTGAAATCGCCGAGCTGGGGAAGCCGGAGCCGATCCGGCTGAAGAAAACGGAGCGGCACACGATCGAAGCGGTGGTGGACCGGCTGGTCGTGCGGGAGGGAGTGCGAACGCGGCTGGCGGATTCAGTGGAGACGGCGCTGAAGTGGGGCGGAAATCGGATCGTGGTGTTGCGATCGCAAGCAGAAGAGAAATGGGAGACGGTTCGTTACACGACGGATTACGGGAATGCGGAGAGTAACTACTCGTTAGGCGAACTGACGCCGAAACATTTCTCGTTCAATAGCCATTTGGGGGCGTGTCCCGCGTGTCATGGACTGGGGACGCAACTGGTGTGCGATGCGGATTTGATGGTGTCCGATCCACAGAAGTCGCTCGCGGATGGCGCGATTACGCCATGGCGGCGCGG
The DNA here is from genome assembly GCA_003167555.1 of Spartobacteria bacterium. Lineage (GTDB taxonomy): Bacteria > Verrucomicrobiota > Verrucomicrobiia > Chthoniobacterales > UBA10450 > AV80. Next base: position 140,725 of record PMSN01000011.1, on the reverse strand, counting down.
GACGAAACCGATGCAGGCTTATTACCGGAGTTTGCAAAGCGCGCTCGTGAAACATTTCGCGGTCGACGATCACATTCCGTTCGCCGATCTGCCGGAGGCGTTCAAGAAGGCGCTTTATTACGGAACGGGCGACGAGCCGATCCAGATGAATCTCGGATCGAACGGGCGCTCGCCGAAGACGGCGCGGCCCTTCGAAGGTCTCGTTCCGCAGATGGAGCGGCTTTACGAGGAGACGGAGAGCGAATTCACGCGCAATCGCATCCGCGCCTTCATGACGCGCGTGCCCTGCCAGACCTGCCACGGCGCGCGGCTCAAGCCCGAGATTCTTGCGGTCACGATCAAAGACTCCGAGGGACGCGAACTGAACATTCACCAATTCAGCGAGCTGACGATCAACGCGGCCGCGGAGTACATCCGCCGCCTCGATCTCACCGAACAGCAGCGGCACATCGTTTCCGATGTCGTGCGGGAAATCGATTCGCGCCTGCAATTTCTCGTGGAGGTGGGACTCAATTATCTCTCGCTCAACCGCGAGAGCGGCACGCTTTCCGGCGGCGAAGCGCAACGAATCCGGCTGGCCACGCAGATTGGTTCCGGTCTGGCAGGCGTGCTTTATGTTCTCGATGAGCCGAGCATCGGGCTACATCAGCGAGACAATGCGCGCCTCCTCTCCACTCTGCGGCGGCTGCGCGATCTCGGTAATTCCGTGATCGTGGTCGAGCACGATGAGGAAACAATTCGCGCGGCCGATCATATCCTCGATCTCGGCCCGGGCGCGGGTCCGCGCGGCGGCGAGATCGTGGCGCAGGGAACGATCGAGGAAGTGCTGCGGGCCAGGAATTCGCCGACGGCGGATTATCTTTCGGGCCGGGCGCGCATCGCCATTCCGCGCGAACGCATCACGCCACGCTCGAGCCAGACCGGCGACGGCTGGCTCACAGTCACGGGCGCGGCCGAGAACAATCTGAAAAATGTGACGGCGTTGTTCCCGATCGGTTGTTTCACCTGCGTGACCGGCGTGTCGGGCAGTGGCAAATCAACTTTGATCGACGACATTTTGCGGCGCGCGCTCTTCCGGCATTTCTACAATTCGAAGGACAAACCGGGAACGCATCGGGCGTTGCGCGGGCTCGATCAGCTCGACAAAGCGATCGTGATCGACCAGAGCGCGATCGGCCGCACGCCCCGCTCGAACCCGATCACTTACACCGGCGCGTTCACACCAATCCGCGAGCTGTTCAGCCAGCTTCCCGCGGCGCGCGTGCGCGGATACGATGCGGGGCGTTTCAGCTTCAATGTGAAAGGCGGGCGCTGCGAGAATTGCGAAGGCGGCGGGCTGATCAAAATCGAGATGCATTTTCTGCCGGACGTTTACGTGGAATGCGAGGTCTGCCGCGGCCAGCGTTACAACCGCGAGACACTCGAGATCACTTTCAAAGGAAAAAATATCGCCGACGTGCTCGATCTGACGGTGGATGAAGCCGCCCGGTTTTTCCGGAATGTGCCTTCGGTTTCGGACCGGCTCGTGGCGATGCTCGATGTCGGGCTCGGATATTTGCGGCTCGGGCAGGCGGCGACCACGCTCTCCGGTGGTGAAGCGCAACGGGTGAAGCTGGCGACGGAGCTGGCAAAAAAAGCGACGGGCCGCACGATCTACATTCTCGATGAGCCGACGACGGGATTGCATTTCGCCGACATCGAGAAGCTGCTCCAAGTGCTGATGAAATTGCGCGACGCGGGAAATACGCTGGTGGTGATCGAGCACAACCTGGAGATGATCAAGTGCGCGGATTGGATCATCGATCTCGGGCCGGAAGGCGGCGAGCGCGGCGGGGAAATTGTGGGAGCGGGGACGCCGGAGGAGATTGTGGCGGTGGCGGAAAGTTATACCGGGCGCTATCTGAAGGCGTTGCTTAAGAGATGAAGAGAACGCCCAACGCCCAACGCCTAACGCCTAACGCCCAATGGAAGAGGTGGCCAGGCGTCGCGATTGGGTTGATCGTCGCGTGTTCTGCGTTCGGGGAGATTTCGCGGTTGGATGAAGCGGCGCGGCCGATGGAGGAGGGGGTGCCGCAGGTCGCGGTGTTGCAGTTGCGCACGTTGCTGAAGAGCGATCTCGCGCCGGCGGAACGAAAGGCTGCGACGGCAAAGTTGGGCGAAGCGCTTCTGGCGGCGGGCGAGGCGGAAGAAGCCCTGAAAATTTTGGTGAATGCGAGTTTGCAGGATCTGCCCGCGATCAGGTTCTGGCGGGCGCAGGCTCTCGCGAATTTGCAGCGCTGGAGCGAGGCGCTTCCGCTTTACCAACAAGCGGCGACGGAAGCGGCATCGCCCTTTCATTCCAACGCGATTCTCGGAGAGGCGGAAGCATTGCGGGCCCTGGGGCGTTCTGATGATGCGCTCCAAACCTTCGCGCTGCTTTTTTCCGATGCGCAATGGAAAGATCGGGCCGAGCTGCGTTCCGTCGAATTGCTGCTCGATAAACAAGATAATGCCGCCGCCCGCCGCCTCCTCGACAAAACAAGGCCGATGGCCCTCGGTGACAAGAAACTGAAGCGTTTTCTCCAGGGCCGGGTGGAGGCGCAACTGAACCATCGCGAGCGGGCGATCGAGCTTTTCCAAACGATCGTGAGAACGCCCGAAAGCGTGAGCCGAGCGGTCCTCATCGCGACCCTGTGCGCGATCGCGGATGCGAACTTGCAATTGGGAACGCCGGAGAGTGGGGACGATCCCCTCGAGGATTTCATCGAACATCATCCGACCGATCCGGAATTGCCGACGATCTTCGAGAAGCTCGATCAGGTCTATCGCGCGGAGCGTCAACCTTCGAGCCAGGAGTTGAGCCGCTGGGCCAGGGATTCGATCCAGCCGCGCCGCGCTCTCGCGCAATGGTATCTCGCGAAAAGCGAGCTGCGCGCCGGACGCCGCGACAATGCGGTGCGCATCCTCGGTCAACTGCGCACTGATTCCGCCAGGCTGCCGATGTTGGCGGAAGCCTTCTTCGAGTTCGCGAAGCTCGAGATCGAGGACCGGCACTTCGATGAAGCGCTCGCGATTCTGAATGATGCTCGTGCGCTGCTTCCCGGACCGTCGTTGCTGGACCGAATGAATTTGCTCGCGGGGCGCGCCCAATATTTTGCGAAGAAATTTCAAGCCGCGGCGGAGACATTTGAAAAGGTCGCGCACACTTCGCCGGGCCTGGCGGGCGATTCGCTCTTCAATGCTTCGCTCGCGTGGCTGCGACTGGGTGACAGCGCGCGTTACCTGACTGATGCGGGCGAGCTGAACCAAAGCGCAGGCAACGACGAAGCGCGCGGCGATTTGGCGCTCGAAGAAGGCCTCACCCAGGCTGCGCAAGGAAACAAGAAAGCCACGGACACGCTCCAAAAATTTCTGCGCGAATTCCCCAAACACAAGCGGACCGCGGAAGCGTGGGTCGCGCTCGCGGAACTCGAGTTTCACGGCGTTCCGCCTCATGTGGACGAAGCGCGCAAAAGCCTGGCCCACGCCCGGGAAAACCAGCCAAACGCGGCCGCGAGCGAGCGAGCCGATTATCTCCTCATCTGGATCGAGGAGAGCGCGCCCAACGGCGATCCCGGGAAGGTCATTGGACTCGCCAGCGAGTTTCTCCAGAAATATCCGGCCTCCCAATTCATTTCGGATGTCCGGATGAAACTGGCGGAAACCTATTACCGGCAACAGGATTTTCCGAACGCGCAAACGCAGTTCCAAATTCTCACGCAGGAAAATCCCCGCGGCGCGTTTACGGAGAAGGCCCTCTTTTTCGCCGCGAAAGCGGCCACCCAAAGCATGGGCGCGCAGTCGCTCGATCGCGCCCTCGTTTTGCTGGATGAAGTCGTCAAAAAGAATGGCGAACTCAAATGGGCGGCGCGCAATGAGCAGGCGGCGATCGAGCGGAAACTGGGCAAACCGCAGGATGCGGCGACCCTTTACGAGGAGGTCTTGCGCGAGAACGCGAAGCCGGAAGAGAAGCGCGAGGCGCTCTGCGGCAAGGCCGACATTTTGTATGAATCCGGCGCGACTGAACGCGAGAACTACCGGCGCGCGATCGAGATTTACGATCAACTCGCCGCGCAAAAAGACGCTCCGCCTCACTGGCGCAATCAAGCGCTTTTCAAGAAAGGGATTTGCCTCGAGAAACTGGATGAGCGGGACAACGCGCTCGCGACCTTTTACAAAATCATCGAGGAGGAAAGCCGGCCGGATCGGCCGCGCGAATTCTTCTGGTACTACAAAGCCGGTTTCAACGCGGCGAGATTGCTCGAGGACGATTCGAAGTGGCAGCCGGCGGCCGTGGTTTATCAGAAGCTGGCGTCAGCCGGTGGCGCGCGGAGTGACGAAGCGAAGTCGAGGTTAAGCAGGTTGCGGCTCGAGCACTTTCTCTGGGAGCAATGAACGGGACCGTGCTTCCATTGCTTTGATGATCGCATTCAACGCGCCGTTGACCGGACAAGGCACGCCCTCCTCGGCGCCCAAGGCGGCGACGGCCCCGTTCATGTAATCGATCTCGGTGAGGCGGCCTCGCCGCAAATCCTGCAGCATCGAGGCGATGTTGCGCGATGGCCCGAAGACCTCGGTGATCTGTCCCATGAAATCCACCGCGAAAGTCAGGCCTTGAGTCGCAGCGACGGCGACGCATTCATCGATCACCAGTTTCTTGAGCGCATCCAGCTCCGGGTTGGCAATGCCGCCGACTTCGCAGCCAAGGATCGCGGTGATCGGATTCACAACACAATTGAGAACGAGCTTGTGCCATACATCGCGCGCGATGTTCGGCGAAATGCGGCAATCGAGACCCGCGGCCGTGAGGACCCCGGCCACGCGATTACTTCTCTGGTGCTGCTCGACCACCGTGTAACCAGTAGTCATGTGCTGAACGACGCCGGGAGACTTGAAGGTCGCGCCAAATTGGATGATTCCTCGCAGCACGGTCCCGCGATCACCAAGGGCAACGCGCGCGATTCGTTCGCTGCCGAGTCCGTTTTGGAGACAGAGGATTGTCGTGTCATCGCGCACCAGCGGCGCGAGCGGCGCAAGCGCCGCGGCGCTCCCGGGCACTTTCGTCGTTAGCAGGATCAGCGCGTTTGGGCCGATTTGCTCGACCGCAGTTGTCGCGCGGATGCGAACGCGTTGGGCTTCGATGCCTTCAATTTGCAGGCCATGGGAATTAATCGCGGCGACATGTGCCGCGCGGCCGACCAGTGTCACGTCGTTGGTGGCGGCGAGTTTCGCGCCGTATAAGCTGCCGATGGCGCCGGCCCCTAGCACGATGATCTCCATGGCGCGAGTAGTTTATCACGCCGCGCCGCAACCGCGAAGCTGTCTTAGTTCGCGATGGCGGCGGGCTGCGATTTCGCGAGCGCCTGAAGAAGATGGACTTGGTCGAGAGCGGCGCGCGCCTCATCAGGCCGGCCCATTTTTTCAAGAATGTCAGAGAGCAAAAGATACTGCCGGGCCTGGTCGGGCTGTCTCGCCACGGCGCGGCGTTGCGTTTGAAAAGCATCTTCGAGCCGGTTTTGGCGCACTCGCAATCCAGCAAGGACACTGAGCGCTTCGGCGTCATGCACATCGAGCCAGCTGGCATGGCGGAGCGCTTCTTCGGCGTGAGCGACATCGCCCAGCTCACAAAAGAGTCTGCCCAGAGCAATGAATGCTTCGCAGTGCCACGACTGGTTTCGCGCAAATTCCTGCACGATGGGCAGAGCTGCTTCCGGTCCCTTCATCTTGCGCAGCAATTCCGCCTCGAAGCTCACCAATTCCCAAGTCCCGGGATAATCACGGCGCGCCTTGTCGATGATGGCGAGCGCTGCCTGATCGTCATTTCGCGCATGGGCCAGGTGCGCGAGATTGAGCGCGGCGGCCCAGGTGCGCGGGTAACCAACGCGCGCTGTTTCCGTCGCCTTGCTCGCCGAATCAAATATTTGGGCGGCTTCCTTTGTCTGGCCGCGATCGGAGAGCAATGCGCCCAGATTGTTGCGGGCCACCAGATAGGTCGGATCCACCTGGAGAACCTTCCGCAAAATATTTTCAGCCTTCGCGTTTTCGCCGCGCCTTGAGTAGATCGCGGCCAGGTTTACGCCCATGCGGACGCTGTTCCCACCCGCGAGCAGAGTGCGCTGGTAAAAGGTTTCCGCTGTGACCCAATCGCTGCTTCGAACAACACTCCGGGCGCTGAGTCCCACCACGGCAAGGCACGCCATCCCCATCGCGATTCTTCGTCCGCGCTGGGGGAATTCCAGACAACAACCGGCGAGGAAAATGACGAACCCAACGCTAGGGAGATAGAGCCAATGTTCGGCCACGGTGGCGTTCAATTGGATCAAATTCGAAATCGGCAGAAACGTGATCACGAACCAGCCCGCACCGAAAATGCGGATCGGGCGAAACGTTCCTCTGCGGCACGCGCCAAAGCCCAAGCCGGCCGCGACCAGCAAGCCCGCGATCGACAGATATTCACTCTCGATCGACTCCCTCCAGTGCGCCGTGTCGCGCAAACTGCCGGCGTCGACCACATCGCGTTCCATGTGCAAATTAGCCGGCCAAAGCATCAGCCGGCCGTAATCGCCCAGGGCTCGCAACATCAGGACCGCCCGCGTGGCGGCCATGTGGGTTGCCTCCGTGGAATTGATCGGCCGGTATTCCGGCAGCGCTCGTAAAGTTCCGTAGATAGCGGCCAGGACGAGGCAGCACGACAAAATGAGAAGCTTCGCCTTCAACGCTGGCTTCCGGTCGAAGATGAAGAGGTAAAGGAGAAAGAGCAGCAGCCAGACGAAGCCGGTCTCTCTTGAGCAAAGCGCGACGAGACCGGACATCCCAGCGCCCAGATAACAACTCCAACGAAAAAAGCTTCGCGTTATCTCCCGGGCCCGCAGGTAGAGAAGCCAGCCGCCGCAGGCGAAGAAAAACACCAGACTATCGGCCCGTCCCGAAATGTAATCGACGGCGGCGCTGTGGACGGGATGAATGAGCCAGAGCAGCGCGACCATGAAGGCGGCCAAAGAGAGCGGGGCGGCATTCGGTTTTCCGCCAGGAAAACGGGCGAGGATCGACCCAAGCAGTCTTTGCAATAACAGAAAAAGCAAGACACCGCTCGCGACGTGCCAGAACAAATTCGTGAGATGGAAGCCGGCGGCGTCGGTGTTCCAAATCCAGTAATCGAAAATGTAGGAGACGGTCTGGACTGGACGGTAGTGTCCGCCGAAAGCAGCGGGGAAGAGATAGTGGCGAAATGATTCCGCGATCAGAAGCGGACTCTTGATGAATGGATTATCGCGAGTGAGGTATAAGTCATCCCAGAGCAGTTCGCCTTGTAAAGCGGGGAGACGGACAGCGGCGCCAAAGAGGACTAGTAACAGGCACCTCAGCCAGGTTCGCTTGCCATAACTCACGAGCGTGCGCCAGGCCGCCTCAAAACGTTGCGCCGCCGTGCGCTGGGCGATGTCTGGCGTTTCAGTCATTGCCGGGATGCAGTGAGGTTGAGTAACTGCCAGAAAACCAGAGAGCGTCCTTCCGTTTCCGAAAGGACGCTCTTCATGTTAGGTCTGGCGAGAGGCCGGTTTAGTTGAAGGGCGACCAGAAACTGTTGTCCGTCACGTCCGAAAGCGTAGCCTTGGTGGCGGCGGGGACGCTCGGAAGCGTGTCGACAGTTTGGCTGCCGTAATCCTGCCCGAACAAGTCTTTGCCGGTCACCCACAGATTGGTGTCCTTCTTGAGGTAGTTCGTCCAGTCTGTCACGTTCACCGCCGTGCCCGTCAGTCTCCCCTGTTCGATCGCATATTGATCCACGGCGGCGTCGATGAGACGCAGATCGTTAAGGATCTTGGAAGCTTGAGAGCGTTTCCGGGCCCGGAGGAAGCCAGGGACTGCAATCGCCGCGAGCAGCGCGATGATTGCCACGACGATCATGATTTCCACCAGCGTGAAGCCGGCGCGTTTGGTTGTGAGTTTCTTTAGCATACGAGGAGCCTTTATTATGATTTGATTAGTGCGAGACGCGAGCAGCGGTGAATTCTTGGATCACTTTTCTCACAACTCATTCCCTGCCACCGGCGAACCGATGGCAGGAGAATGAATCGTCAGATTCTTAGTTGTAAGGCGACCAGAACGTATTGTCGGTCACGTCTGAGAGCGACGTCTTGGTAGTCGAATTCACGTGAGGCAGCGAATCAACCGTTTGGGCTCCATAGGCATTGCCCATGAGATCGTTACCGGTGAGGTAAAGATTGGTCCCGGCCTTGAGGTACTTGGTCCAATCAATGATCGCGACCGCCTGACCGCTGGCCTTGTTGTTTTCGATCGCATACTGGTCGACCGCGGAGTCGATCAGGCGCAAATCGTTAATGATGCGGCTCGCTTGGGAACGTTTACGAGCACGGAGGAATCCGGGCACCGCAATCGCCGCCAGCAAAGCGATGATCGCCACTACGATCATGATTTCCACGAGGGTGAAGCCCCCGCGGCGTTTGTTGAGTTTGTTTAACATGCTGTTTGCTTTCCTTTATTTCTTGTTGTTTGACTGCGATCCACGATTTTCACCGTGGATTTGGCTCCTGTTAAAGCAGTGTTAATGCCAAGGGGGCTGGTTTTTATAATTTCTGGAACACTGGCGGACCCAGCCTCGGCGACCGCGGCCCGGAAGACGCTCACGTGCGCCCATATGTTTCGTGGTCGTAACGACAGGCTTGTTCGCCGGCAGCGGCGGAGATAAGGCATGAGGCCGTGACCAGAACGAATAGGCTCGCGGGATCCGGCCGTGGACTTATTTGGGGTCTCGCCCTGCTCTTCTTCGCGCTCTGCACATGGACGTCCTCTGCGCGCTGGGCGAACTTTGAATACCGGACCTTCGACCTGGCTTATTATGTCCAGGCCATCTGGCAGCTTATCCATGGCCGGCTGGATGTATCGGTTGAGGGCGTTCCACTCTTGGGAAATCACGTCGAGCCGATCGTTCTTCTTTTCGCGCCGATCTTTTTTCTTGTCCGCCACCCACTGGTTTTTGTCTTCGTGCAAAACGCCGCGCTTGCTTCCATGGGGCCGGTGGCGTTCAACATCGGACGACGGCTCGGGCTCGATCGAGCACCGGCGCTGCTCCTGGCCAGCGCGCTGCTGATCGCACCCGCCGCCGGATACATCGCGCTCCACGAATTTCATCCTGAGGCGCTGGGCGCGCCGCTCATGTTGCTAATAATTCAGGCGCGGCTCCGCGGTTCGTTATGGGCGCATTGGGCCTGGATGATCGCGCTCCTCGCCTGCAAGGAAAACATGGCCCTGCTCCTTGCGGCTTATTGCGCGGTGCATCTTGTGATCGAGCGCAAACGCCCGATGGCCGAACTGCGCGCCTGGTACCTCTGGCCCTTCGTGCTCGCAGGGTTGTGGCTCTTTCTCTGCACGAAAGTGATCACGCCTGCGCTGAATCCGGGCAATATCGATTACCTCGCGCTCTATGATCGGCTGGGCTCGTCGGCCGGCGACATTCTCCGCAACGCGATCACGCAACCGCAAAGGATCATCACGGCCCTTTCTCATTCGCTCACCAACGGCAACCTGCTTTGGGCGCTGCTCCTTCCTTTTCTGGCCCTGCCCATCCTGAAGCCGCGTTGGCTGATTATCGCCGCGCCGATACTTCTGCAGCATCTTCTTTCGTGGCGTTCCTCCGAGTGGACCATCTACTTTCATTATGCGGCTCCGCTGCTGCCGTTGTTCTGGATTGCGCTGGCGCAAGCCGTCGCCGAAATCGATCGCTCCGCCCGTGTTCCGGTTTTGGTTCGGCGATCAATTCCGATAGCTGTCATTGCCGGCTGCATCGCGACGCAAATTTTCCTTGGACCTGCCGGCAGTATCATTGCAACGACCAAGAGCTGGATCTCGGGGACACCTGACCGCGTGCGTAAGGCCGCCTTCCTTCGCCAGATCACGCCGGACGCCAGTGTGCTCGCACCCCTTCCCTATCTTTCACATCTGGCCATGCGCGAAAAATTGTACTCGCTGCACTACGTCCTGAAAGGTCTCAAGACGCTCAGCCGCTCCACCTATGAACCTCCGCCGCCGACAGATTTTGTTCTGATCGATTACGATGATTCGGCCACGTTCGATCCGGACGCGGGTTACTATCATCCCGCCATGAAAACGGTCGACGGCCGCGTGATCCCTTCCAGCGAGCGGCTCTTGCACGAATTTTTGAAGCGGGCCTCTTGGTCGGCCAACTCTACCGATGAACTCACCTTGCTGCGGCAGACCAGTTCTGCTCCGCTGCCGCCCGCCGCAAGTTTCAGCCCGGACGGCAGCACCGAGATCGACGCGCACACCACACTTATCAGTATCACTAAGTCGTCTGACACTCTTTCCGAAGAAGGACTGGAGGTAACGCTGAACTGGAGCTTCCGGGCAGAGCGGGAAACTTTCCCATGGATGTTTTTGAAGCTGACGCCGCGGGACCACGGAGATGCGGTCATCCTTTCGCGTGGATTGTGCGCGCCCGAGGCGGCAAGTGGGCCGTATGAGGAAAAGTGGCGTATCACTTCTTCTAAGCGGATTCCGCCGGGAAACTACGACGCCGAAGCCATCTTCCTGGACAACAGCAAACTTGTCTGGACTAAAAAGCCAGGCCCGCGGATTGACTCACCGCCATTGCGTTCCGTCCGGGTAAGCCTTGGTCAACTCACAATCGAGACCGCAAAGAAGTAGTCGCTTCCCAACGCACATGCCCAAGCCGCACATCCTTTCCCGCCCACTCGCTTTGGGAAAAACACTGCGCGGTTCCCCCGGACCAGCCCATTACATTTTCGCTTTCGTCTTCCTCGTCCGCCTCATTGCGCTAGCGCGGCTCAGCTCTTCTCCCCTGCTCCTTCCCGGCACTGGGGACATGCATTTTTACGATGAGTGGGCTCGGCAAATTCTGCACGGACGGCTGACCGACGGCTTCGCGTTCTACGGCCTGCCGCTTTACGCCTACCTTCTCGCCTTTCTCTACAAGCTCTTTGGTTCCAGCCCATTTGTCCCTGGGTTCTTGCAAGCTTGTCTGGACGCAGGCACGGCGACTCTCCTTTACAAAATCGCGCTTCGTCTCTTTCGAGACAGCGACGAAGCGAAAGCGCCAGGCACCCGGGCGATCGGCATTCTCGCGGCGCTCGCCTGGGCCTTCTTTGTTCCAGCCCAAGCTTACGCCGCGATCCTTATGCCCACGGCAGGGGCCGTTTTCATTTTCTGGTTTGTCGTTTGGCAGATCGTAAAAAAAGAATGCGCTCCGTCACCGCTTCGCTGTCTGGCTTGCGGCGCGCTTATCGGCCTCTCCGCGACAGGCGTCGCGACAATTCTTTTCCTCGCGCCTCTCCTGCTCGCCGCTCTGTTCGTGAAGCCACTGCCGGACACAAGGAAATTGCCGCCTTGGAAGGCACGCGCATTAGGCGCGGCTCTGCTCGTTCTCGGTCTCGGGGCCGGCACTTCTCCGTGCTGGATCCATAATTACTTTGTCGCGCGCGATCCGGTTTTCCTGTCCGCGCACAGCGGCGTCAATTTCTGGCTGGGAAATAATCCCGACGCGACCGGCTATCCGCGGTTTCCCGGAATGCGCGCGGGCCAGGCGGAGATGCTGCGCGATTCGATCGACCTGGCCCAAGCCGCCGCCGGCAAAGAGCTGAAGCGCTCCGAAATCTCCCGCTACTGGTCGGCGAAAGCGCGCGCTTACATCGCCGGCAATTTCGGCGCGTGGCTGAAGTTGATGTGCCGGAAAGTGGGCAACTTCTGGAATGCTTTCGAATACGACGACCTGAGCGTCATCGCGAATTTGCGCGCGCAGGGGATCGTGCTGCCCGGACCGCATTGGGGAATCATCGCCGCCCTCGCCATCCCGGGCCTTCTCTTTTCGCTGCGCACTCGGCCCGGGTCGCGCTGGATTGCCGCGGCCATCGTATTGCAAATGCTCGCGGTCCTCCCGGTTTTCATCACGGAACGCTATCGGCTCGCCGCGGTCCCGGGGCTCCTGCTCTTCGCGGCGGCGGGTTTGGAAATGCTCTGGCGAAACTGCTCGTTAGGCCACTATCGCATCGTTGCCGTTCACATCGGCCTCCTTCTGGCAGCGGCCCTGTTCGTCACTTTGCCGCGGAACGATCCTTCCCTCTGGGCGACGGAATTTTACAACTCGGGACGACAAGCGCTCGAATCGAACAATTTGCCGCTCGCTGAAAAGGATCTCACGCGCGCACATGACCTTGCCCCGGAGAATGCCGAAACCAATTTCGCCCTGGGAAATCTCCGCTGGGCGCAGGGAAATTTCGCCGCAGCGAGATTCTCTTACAACGCCGCGCTCGAGGCGGATCCCCGTCATAAAGGCGCGTTGAACAATCTGGGAATGCTCGCGCTCGAGGAAAAGGATTGGGAACTGGCCGCGAAATTTTTTCGCGCTTCCCTCCAAGTCGCCCCCGGCGACGCCAAGTCTCACTATCTGCTGGCGCGCGCGGAATTTTCCCTCGGACACAAGAACGAGGCGGCGGCTCAAATCCAGATCGCGCTCCACCTCAATCCCGATCAGCCCGAGTTCCTCAAATTTCAGGAAACCATTCGCGGCGGACCCTGATTGAGATTCGATCCGCATGGAAATGCTTTCAGCAGAGTGCTAGATAGCGCGCGATGTGGAACATGGATGCCAGGCGAGCCCAGCGAATCGAGTTGATCGTCGCCGCTGCCTTGACCTGCATCCTTCTCGGCGCCCACCTCGTTCACCTCTTCTACACGGGTCCGCTCTGGCGGGATGAAATCGCCAGCCTGAACTTCGCCACGAAACCATCCTGGTCGGAGTTTTGGGCCGCCTTTTCGCTCGATATTTTTCCGGGTCTGTTTTTCGTGATGCTTCGTGGCTGGCATGCGCTCGTGGGCGACGATGATTTCAAGCTTCGAATTCTTGGCTGCATCATCGGGATGGCGATCGTCGTCGCGTTTTGGATCAACGCGCGGTTGACCCGCCGTAAAACTCCCGTCCTCACTTTGTTACTCTTTGGTTTTTGTCCCACTCTCCTGATTTGGGGCGACACGCTGCGCGCGTATGGCCTGGGTGTTTTGGGAATCACGCTGTGCTTCGGCCTTTTCTGGCGCGTCATCGAGCGTCCCGGCGTGTGGGAGATCGTGTTGGCAACGATTGTCGCGCTCGTGAGCGTTCAATCGATTTATACAAACGCCCTCCTTGTTTTTGCCTGCGGCATGGCGGCTGTCGCGGTGGCGGTCCGCCGGCGTCAATGGGGCCGCGCCGGCATGGTCCTCGTCATCGGCGGCGTCGCGGCTCTTTCTCTTCTGCCCTATCTCGGATTTCTCCGCGGATCGTCCGGCTGGGCCTCGCTCTATCGTGTCGGTTTTCCCATTTCAGCATCCTTGGAAATGCTCTCCGCGGCTTTGCTCGGCTCGGCCAATCTACTCTTGTGGACTTGGATCCTCCTGGTCATTGCCGGTCTTCTCTCGGCCATTTTTCTGCAACGCAGGTTCGCCGAATGCCGTGATTCCGCCTTCTACGCGCTGATCGCCGCTATTCTCGCCTTTGTCGTGACCATGACCTACTTCCGCGTCGTCGGTTGGGGCACAAACATCTGGTATTACCTCCCGATGCTTGCGGTGGTGAGCGCGTCTCTCGATTTGCTTTGCGATTTCCGCCACCACTTGCGCCTGGTTCCGCTGGCCCGGGCTGCGCTCGCTCTCATTGTCTTGGTCGTCACTTTCCCGACGCTCTACGGAGCGGCTTTGACGCGGCTATCGAATCTCGATCTTATCTCCGACATCATCACGAAACGCGCCACGCCCGGCGACCTGGTCATCGTTTATCCCTATGTGGATGCCGTCACCTTCAAGCGCTACTATCATGGAGAAGTCGAGTGGATGACGATTCCAATGCTGGCGCACCTGCCTCTCCAACAGCCCGACGATCTTCTCGATGAATTACGCCGGCCGAACGCCATCGTTCCCGCGCTGGATAAGATAAGGGGCACGCTTCAGGCCGGCCACAAAGTCTGGCTGGCTTCCACCTGGCGCTGGGAGCCGCCGGCCGACCGACCGCCGCCGGTCGAGCCGCTTCGCCTTAACGATACTCGGCCGATGGGTCATTTCCTGCGCGGATGGGAACGCTCCTTCCAATACGTCCTCCGCGCCCACGCGGAAGAGTTCTACGTGGTGCCAGTTCCGTCAGACCAACCCATCGCCTATTACGAACGCTCCCAGCTTTATTTGTTCTCCGGCTGGCACGACAAGCCCGCGAATCCCGGGCCCTGATCGCTCGACCATTTCTCCAAACAAAGCACGGCATTTCTTCTGCTACCCGAAGCAAAGTGACCTTATCTCCGCGCGCGACTGGCTTGAAAACGATCTTCATATCGATCGTCGAGACCCTGCGCCGCAATCCGATCCTAACGATCTTCATTGCCATCGCGCTGACCACCAGGCTTGTCTTCTGGTTCTATACGGGCCGCGTTTGGGAAGACGCGCTTATTACCATAACCGCCGCGCGCAATGTCTGGGAAGGCTTCGGACTCACCCATCACGCGAGCGAACCCTATGTCCAGAGCTTCACCTCGCCGATCAGTGTCCTGATTCCCATTGTGGGAGAAGCCTTTCACGCGGGCCTTATCGCCATGCGTCTCTCCAGCCTGGCCGCTTCCGTGGCGACAATTTATTTTGCCTATCGCATCGGCGTCCTGCTCGGTTTCCGTTTAGCTGCGCACATTTTCGTGCTCACCTACCTTGCCTGCGATCAGCTGCAGATTTTCTTCGGAATGGGCGGCATGGAGACCCAGGTCGCTACCGCAGTCGCGGTGGCAGCCATCTTCTTTTATCTAAGCGGTAGCTGGATAGCACTGGGCGTAACGTGCGGCCTAGCCAGCATTTCACGGCCGGAATTCATCATGTTCCTCCTGCCTCCCATCGGCCTCGCGCTTCTTCTCTTTCACCGCCGCGCGATCTTGCGAGTGATCGTCTCGGCGCTCCCAATCACAGCGTCCTGGTATGGCTTTGCCACGTTCTACTACGGCTCACCGGTTCCCAATACCATTGTCGCCAAGTCGTGGTCCTACCAGATCCATCCTTTCACCGCGCCATGGGCAGACGTATGGGCGTTTACGACCAAGTCCTGGCGTGATTACGCCCCTTTCAAGGAGTTTTGGCTCTCCTACCACGCGCCGATGCCGGACATATTGCTCAAGGCTGTCGTAAGTGTTGTTATCCTTCTCTTTCTGGGCGGGGTAGTAGCCGCTGCCATTCGCAAGCTTGCTCTCCTTCTGCCGGCGGCAGCGGTCTGCGGTTTCGTGTTCTACCGGAACACGACCATCCTGAACTCCTATTACATGTGGTATCTGCCACCTTTCGTCGCCTTGTTGTTTATTGTCGCGGGCTACGGCTTGTCCCAACTCTCCGAACGACTGCCTTGGCCGGCCACTGTCCTCGGAGTCAGCGTCGCCTTCTGCTATGCGCTTCACCTTCCGTTCTCGATGCCGCTGGATAAGGAGGTGCAGAGCGCGATCGACGTAGATGTCCGCGAACGCACGGGATACACTCTGTCGACCATGATGACGAACCCGGCAGACACCGCCGTCTTGGAACCACTCGGATTCATGGGCTGGGCTGCTTTCAACAAGACTATCTATGACTACCCGGGTCTGGGTTCGAAGATCGCTGTCCGGACAATGAAAGATCTGCCGCACCCGAAAATAGCTGACTTAGTCGACGCCTTGCGGCCCACCTATGCGGTTCTGCGGCCTAACGAGCGCCGCGACTTCGTCCGCAGATTCCCCGACACCGCCGCTCATTACGAAATGGTTTACCGCGTTCGAACCAAACCTGACTTTGCCTTGCGCAATATGGGATACGCGTATCGCGTCATAGACAATGACTTCAGTATTTTGCGACAGACGCCTGATCTGGTTCATGTAGAACAGAAGTGAGCTGACCCGCTAATCCTTTTTCGCCCGGCTACTACATCAACGTGGAAGAGAGCACGACTAAAGCAGCGTTCGGGACAACCCGATGGGTGCAGCGTTTTCCCCGGACTATTCTCATCCTCGTGACGCTTGCGTGTCTTCTGCCTTTTGCCGACAAAGCCATTCACATCGACGATCCACTTTTTGTCTGGGCCGCTCGCCATATGCAGACTCAATGGTGGAACCCATACGCATTTGACGTGAACTGGTATGGCACCGTGATGCCGATGCACGAGGTAGCCAAGAATCCGCCGCTGGCTTCTGGTTATCTCGCGTTGATCATGTCCGTGTTCGGCGAAAATGAGGTCGCGTTTCATCTCGGTTTCCTGGCACAAACCATTGCAGCTCTATTAGGAACTTATGCCCTGGCTCGCCGCCTTTGCAGTTATCCTCTGCGGGCGGCTTTGGCGGCGCTCTTCACTCCCGTGTTCCTGGTTTCGAGCACTACTCTGATGTGCGACATGTTGATGGTGGCGCTGTGGGTCTGGGCTGTTGTGTTTTGGATACGTGGCCTGGCGAACAAGCACCCCCTCAGCCTGGCAACGGCCGGCATTCTCATCGGCGCTTGTGCCCTGGCGAAATACTTCGGTATCGCCCTCGTTCCCTTACTCCTGGCGTATTCTCTAGTGCGCACCCGCAAAGCCGGTGCGTGGTTAGTTTACCTCGCCATACCTGTCGTCATAATGGGACTCTATGAATGGGCGAGCCATGCCTTGTACGGACATGGATTACTACTGGATGCCTTTGGTTATGCGAAGCAGAATGCACATAACCTCGACGGTTTTTGGCTCAAAACATTGACCGCGATCAGCTTTACCGGTGGCTGCTGTGCAATCGTCCTGGTTGTTGCACCGCTGCTGGGGCGCTCGATACTTGGATTTCGAGTGGGAATCGCCGCGGCCCTTTTTTTGGTGATGATCTGTTTTTTGAACGCCCAACGATTTGAGATCACTTTTCAGTACGGCCTCTGCGTTCTTGGCGGTCTAATCGTATTGACGCTTGTTGTGCTTGATTGGCACCGTCACAAAAACGCGGAGTCGCTCCTGCTTGCCCTTTGGGTGTTCGGCACGATCGCCTTCTGCGTGCTTAACTGGACCATCAACGGGCGATCGATCCTCCCGATGGTCCCGGCCGTCGCGATCCTTCTCCTCCGGCGCATCGAAACGATCGGCGAACCCAAACCGCTTCGTTTCCACTGGTTTCTCGGTCTCGCGGCAGTGTTGTCATTGTTCGTTGCGCGGGCCGATTATCAGCTGGCAAATTCCGCCCGTGCCGCCGCGGCTCAGATCAAGAACGAGTTCGGTGGTTCTGCCGCGACCACGATTTGGTTCCAAGGCCACTGGGGTTTCCAGTATTACGCCGAAGTAAATGGCTTGCTCACCTTCGATTCGGCTCATCAGCGTTTCCACCCCGGCGACCTCATTGTCCTGCCATTCAATAACACCAACCTCGTGTCGATCCCGAAGGAGACCGTCGAGCGCGTCAGCACGATTGAGCTGCCGGTATCCCGGTGGGTCGCCACCATGAGCCGTCCCTTGGGCGCTGGTTTCTACATGGATATTCTTGGGCCCCTTCCCTTCGCGTTCGGCGCCGTTCCGGCGGAGAAATATTATGTTCTTCGGTTCAAGTAGCGGCGGGGACTGGTAACGCGGATTGTCTTTATCGCAGAACTATTGGATTCTCCGGCCATGGCCTTCCCAACTTCAGGCAATCGCAAATTATACCTGACGGGATTGTGCGCCATCCTTGCGGTGGGTGCGTTTCTCCGGCTGCCAGGCCCGATTTTTTCCGGCAACGACGCGCCGCTTCGCTCACTCGCGGCGATTCATCCGGCCGCGAAGTTCAACCAGATCGGATTCGATGAAGGTCTCTACCGCACCTACGTCAACCAGCTCATCGCCACAGGTCTGACTTCCTATCCGGAGATCGTCGATCACTACATCGAAGTTCAAAAAACGCTGCCCGGTTCCATTCTGCCACCCGTTCGCTTTCTCTACATCTTCGCGGCGTATCTCTGGCACCAACTCTTCGGCACGGAAGCGCTCTCCGCCCTCCACGCAGTCGCGGCGTTCTTCAGCATCCTGACGCTGTTACTCGCGACATTCTTCGCGTGGCGGCTGAAAGGTCCCGCGTGCGCGCTGGCGATCGCGGCGTTGATGAGTATCGCACCGACCCAGATCCACATGTCGCAGCACGCGCTCGTGGACGGGTTCTTTACCTTCTGGGCGCTTTTTTGCCTTTGGTTACTCTGGGAAAATCTGCACGCTCCGCGGAAATGGCCGCTCCTGGTCGCTTACACTCTGGGCCTTGCTCTGCTGGTTCTAACAAAAGAAAACGCGTTCTTTGTTTTCGTGGCACTCATGGTCATCGTCACGCTCAATCGCTGGCTCCAGTTCGGCACAGTCACGCGCGAGCTACTGCTCTGTAGCATCGCCGGACCGCTGCTCGGTTTGGTCGTCCTCGTGTTTCTCGCGGGCGGCCTGGAAACTTTGCAGGCGACCTATCAGCTTTCCATCAGCAAAAATTACCAGCTCACCTACGCGATTCTGACCGGGGACGGACCCTGGCATCGTTACCTGGTCGATCTGCTGCTGGTAAGCCCGCTCGTCTTACTGCTAGCTCTTGGTTCCGCTTTTCGGCTCGATCGCGCCCAGAAACCGGAACTTTTTCTCTTCCTCTTCATCGCTTCGAGCTACCTCGTCATGTGTAACATCAAATACGGAATGAACCTGCGTTACGCCAACATGTGGGACATGCCGCTGCGCGTTCTGGCTTTTGGCCAGCTCGTCGCTTTCTGCGCGCCTTTGCAGCGTTATCGCACGCTGATTCTTTGCAGCGCGGTCGCCCTAGTTTGCGCGGTCGAGTTCCGGCAATACATCATTCTGTTCGTCCAATACCCGCTCTACGAATTGGTCCCCGAAGGTTTGCTCCGGGCCTTGCACATCCTCAAGTCCGCACCGACTCCGTAAGAGCCGCGCGGAAAATCACGCGACGCGATCGAGGAACTGCAACCGCAGCGCCGCGCTCCCGGAAATAGTTTCGGTGAGCAAGTGACGCGAATCCGGCAGCGCCCGCGCCCGAATACAAACCTGATAAGCAAACAGGCTCTTCGAAACTTTGATTAACATCCTATTGATTCGCAGCAGCGCCTTGCTCCAGAAATTCGTGCCGATGGCGAGCGGGAACGGCGCCGGCACTCCGCGCGCTTCCAGAATCTCGTAACCCGCTTGTTCGAGCAGCGCGCGGAGCGACTTGAACGTAAACAAGCGCCGATGCCCGATGCCAAGAATGCCTTTCCGGCTGTAGTTGAACTGGCCGAACGCGAGCATGAGTCGCGTGACGAAGAAAGCGACGTTCGCTGAAGTGATGATCACTTCCGGCCGGCGCCCGGCCGTTTGTTTCCGGAGCGTGTCCATGAAATTTTCCGGATCGTGCAGATGCTCGATGAGGTCCATGAGCAGGATTTGATCGTAGGCCGGAAGATCCGCCGGCAGACTCGGGTTCACCGCGAAACGAGTCGCGTTCGAACCCAACTCGCTCGCGGAAAAATCGATTGCCGTGACGCGGCACTCCCGCCTCTCCAGTTCCGCCGCGACATTCGCGTGGCCGATGCCGAGTTGAAGGACGTTTTTCCCTGCGCCGCAGGATTCAACGGCGAAAGTTTGCGAAGAAAGAAATGCGAGCTTGTCGCTGTGGCTGACGCTCTCCGGGTCCACGTCGAACTTGCGATCGTAGAAAAGATGGATGCCGCACAAGCGCGCCTTGACCGTGGATTTGAAAACGTCCCACGCGTACCGCAGCCCGTTCACGTGGCAGACTTCGTCCCCGTAAAAGGTCGGGATCGCCAATTCCACGATCCGCAGTTTCTTGAGGAGAAATTGAATGATGATCTCCGTGTCGAAATGGAAATTGTTCGTGTTTTTCTCGAACGGAACTTGCGCGAGGGCCGCGGTGGAATAGAGCCGGTAACCGGAGTGAAACTCGGACAGCTTCGTGCCGAGCATCCGGTTTTGGAAGGCGGTCAGGACCTGATTGCCGATCCACTTGTAGACCGGCATTCCTCCGCGGCGCGCTGCCCGTTTGTCGATCATGCGCGAGCCGAACACCGCATCCGTTTCGTTGCGCGCGAAAGGCGCGAGCAGCTCGGGCAATTTCTCCGGCGCATATTGTCCGTCGCCATGCACAAGCGCGACGATGTCGAAACCGCTGTCGATTGCGTAGCGGTAGCCGAGTTTCTGATTGCCGCCGTAACCCTGGTTTAGTGGAGTGCGCAGGACAGTGATCTTGAAGGCGGAGTTTCGCTGCTGATAACGCAGACCATTGACGAAGGTGTCGTCCTTCGAAGAATCGTCGATGATCAGGATTTCGACGTCCTGGGTTTGCAGAGTGCGCGGAATTCGATTGAGGACTTCCTCAATCGTCGTCGCGGCATTGTAAGCAACGATGAAAATAAGCAGCCGCTTGCCGCCGAGATCGATTCGATCCGGCGCGGCAGGTTCCAGCTCCGCGAGACGCATGCCTCACTTCAGAGCTAGAATTACGCCAGAAAATCCAGCGGAACTAACCGCTGTCCGATTGAAAATCAGCGCCCGTTCAAGCCGCTCGGGTCGTTTTTCCCCAGCGCCACGTTCGCGGCTGAGAGCAAAGCTTCGTCGTCGTTGTCCGTCAGCTCGCTCAAGTGTCGTCGGATTCGGTGGAACGATTGGCGCAGGAAAAGTTCCGCCGCGCCCTGCGTGCCCGTCGCCGTTTTCCCGTTTCGTCCGAGCCCTTGCAACTCAGAGTCCATCCGGCTGATCACGCACGCGCAAGCGAACATCTCCGTGGCCGCGCCCGCGATCCGTTCCTGGATCAACTGCATATCCATGACCGGCTCGCGATATTTAATCAGCGCGCGGTTCACACTCAGATTGAAACGCCAGATCAACCGGCCCAACTGCGAAGCGTAGGAACGCAGGCTTTCGCTTTTCACCGGCACACTCGGGATCCGCACCGCCGCACCGAGCCGATTCATTCCCGCGGTCCACGCTTTACCCAACCCGCGTGAGGGCTTGAAGATCGTGTCGTAAATCTCTTTGAACTCCATGCCGGGCCCGCGCATGCCTACCAGCGCGATGAAGGACGTGAGCACTTCGTTGCTCCCCTCGCCGATCTGGTTGATCCGCGCATCCCGCAGCATCCGCTCGAGCGGCGAGTCGTTAAAATAGGCCGAGCCGCCGTGAATCTGGAACGCGTCGTTGACCGCTTCCCACAGGCGATCTGTCGTGAACACCTTCAGCATCGCCGTCTCGATCATGTAATCTTCGAGCCCGCGATCGATGAGCGACGCGGTCACCGCCGTCATCGCTTCCATCGCGTAAACATCGGCGGCCATGCGCCCGATCTTCTTTTTCACGAGATCGAAATCGCCCAGCGTCTTTTTGAATTGCCGCCGCGTGTTGGCGTGTTCGACCGCGAGCCGGAGACATGTCTTCGCCGCGCCCGTGCAACACGCGCCGAAAGTCGTGCGTCCGAAATCGAGGACCGTCAGCGCCACCTTCAATCCTTTGCCGAGCGGCCCGAGAATATTTTCTTTCGGCACTGGCATGTCGCGCATGGCAAAGCGGCCGGTCGCCGTTCCGCGAATGCCGAGCTTTTCCATCCGCGGCTCGAGCATGGTGAATCCCGGCATGTCGGGCGTGACCAAAAATGCGGTAATGGCCGTCTTATCCGAGTCGGGCACGGGCGTGCGCGCCATCACGGTCAGCACCTGCGCGATCGCCGCGTTCGTGATGTAACGTTTCTCGCCATTCAAAATATAATGTGTGCCGTCGGCGTTCGGTTGCGCCTGCGTCTGCACGTTCGCGGCGTCCGAACCCGCCTGCTCTTCCGTCAAGGCGAACGCAGCCAACTGCTGGCCCGTCACGAGCGGCGGGAGCCATTTTTGTTTTTGCTCGCGCGTGCCAAACAAAAGCAACGCGCGAATGCCAATCGAATGGTGCGCGTTTGTGAAAACGGACGTCGCAGCGCAACGCGCCCCGATTTCCTCCAGCACCTTGCAATAGGCCATCTGGGAAAATCCGCGGCCGCCATATTCCTTCGGCGCCGTCATCCCGAGTACGCCCAGATTCGCCAGGCCGTCGATGAGATGACGCGGGATGTCCGCCGCGCGATCGATCGCCACGGCGTCGAGATGTTGATCGAGAAATTCGCGGACCTCCACGATGGACTTGTCCAGCTCGGCCTGTTGCGCGGCGGGCGAACGCGGATAGGGCATCGCCCAGTCCGCCACGAAGCGCCCGAGAAAAAGCCCCTTGGCAAACCCGAGCGCCTGCGGCCCGGTAAAAAGCAGCTCCTCCGCTTCCTTGATTTCTTTTTGCCGCTGGATTTCCGCTTCGTTCATAAATGCTAAAATACGCTCTAAAGTCAGTTCTGGCTTCGCGCAAAGCCGGCTTTGCCAAAATCAGGACTGCAAATTGCGCGAGTGCGCGGAACTAGATCGTGGATTCTACCGCGACTGACAACCGATAATTTTGGCGAGGAACCGAATCACGCCACCGGCTCGACTTTCGAAACGTAGAGCGGGATCGAACCCAGCTGCCGTCCGTCCACCGCCAGATCGATGGTGTACTCGCCGAACTTCGGCAGCCGCAGTTGCTGGATGACCATGACGAAATGCGATGTGACCGTGCGCAGACCCGGCGCGAACTTCACCGCCAGGGTCGAGTCGAACTTCGGCATCACGATTTTCCCGTCTTCATCCGCGAAGGTGAGACTGACCCGATGATCGCCCTCCTCGATTTGCTCGAACCGGAGCCGGCCCGCGATGGCGCACTGCGGGTGCGCGATCGGCGCTTCGAGCGAGCGCAAAGCATCGAATGTCCCGATGATATTCAGCTTGCCCGCGTGCTCCGTGGCCGCGTCGCAAAGGGTGAAAATTTCTAATTGCATGAGCGGCTCGCAATCCTCACTGCTTATGAGCCACTCTTGACGCCACGGTCATGGAGGGCTTTCACGCCGTTCCCATCTCTATTAAGGTGCAAAGCGCCCCTTCGATGCGATCGAAAATTAACTTCAATTCAAGAGGCGAAAGGTGAACGCCAATTCCGTGCGTGCCTTCCTGTAAGACGTTCGCTAGCGCGACCAGCGAGGTGATTTCCGCAAATAAATAATCGGAAAGCGCCCCTGAAGTTGCCGGCCGAAACAAATAAAGAAACCGAGATTTGCGAGTTGGCCTACCGTTGTGGAAGCGGCATGGATCGGATGTCCATTTACAGATTTGTTCATCTGGAGCCAGAAAGTGAAGAACGTGAGTGAACAACTCACGAATCGAAACGCACGCATGACGAACCCGATCCGGGTTGCTTGAAGCCGCCGCCAAGTGCGCTCCCTGCCACAACGTGCAAAATCGAGGATCTATCTTCTTCAGGAGAAACTCCAATTTGCTTCGTGCGCACGGTTGGCCGTCGCGACGTGCGGTCGCGGGCGCTTTTGGGAAATGCGACCGAACTAGGCACTCAGGTTCAGATCGCAGACGTTTCGACGGACTATCCCGGAAACCCAAGGTCGGTGCTTGCAACGATCCGTTACAAAAATCTCGTACCAACGTCAGCGATCCGATTGGCCAGCGCGATGGCTCGGCAGTACCAATGCTCGATAACATTCCCGGCAAAGAAAGAGGCCCCGCGTAACACGTCGCGCCCAACGCCAACGACTCGATCGACGAGCGCGATAATTCCAGTGAACTCGCTAGACCCGGCAATGTTCCCACCGACACTGGCCGGCTCGACCCCAATAATTCAACGGACGAGCGCGAGGACGCAGCGCCGATGCTAGACAACACGCCCGTCAATGAAAGAGGCCCCGCGTAACACGTCGCGCCCAACGCCAACGACTCGATCGACGAGCGCGATAATTCCAGTGAGTTCGCTAGACCCGGCAACGTTCCCACCAACACTGGCCGGCTCGACCCCAACAATTCAACGGACGAGCGCGCTGATGCGGTAACTCCGATGCTAGACAACATGCCCGTCGATGGAAGAGGCCTCGCGTAAGACGCCACGGCTAATGCGGACGACTCGATCGATTTGCCGACTTCGCCGAAAGGATTTAGCCGATCGAATGGCATGCTACTTAAGATTCTCCTTAGCTACATCCCTGGCTCGTTCCGCATTCCGTGCAGACGCCGCACGCGCCCGCGCGCACCACCTTGTCGCTCCCGCAATGCGAGCAGATGATGTCCATGAACATGTTGCCGAGCACTTCCTGCACGCGATCCGCGTGGGTATGCCCATTGCCGCTTACGTGCGGCTCGCCTTCGTTCGGGGCATGGCTCGTGATGACATCGATCAATTCCTTCTCCGCCGTGCGCGGAAGATCCGAGACCGGACGATTGATCGCCTTCTTTTCCATCTCCGGAATTTCCTTCATCGGCAACTCGCTCTGGCCGCGGTTAGGCGAAGTCGCTTCCTTGTAGCCTTGAATGAACTGGCAACCGAGCCAGCGGAAGACGTAATCGGTAATGCTGGTCGCGTTCCGGATATCGGGATTCTTCGTGAAGCCGCTCGGCTCGAAACGTTGATAAGCAAATTTTTTCACCAAACCCGGCAACGGCACGCCGTACTGAAGCGCCATGGAGGTGAGCGTGCCGACCGTATCCATTAACCCGCCGATCGTGCTGCCTTCCTTCGACATCGTGATGAAGAGCTCGCCCGGCTGGCCATCCTCATACAAACCGACCGTGATGTAACCTTCGTGGCCCGCGATCTCGAACCGGTGCGTCAACGACATGCGCGTGTCCGGCATGCGATGCCGCATCGGCTGGTCGAGACGACGGCGCAACGACGCGACCTCCTCGTCGAGTTCGACGATGCGGCTTTCCAATTCCCCGCGACCCAGATTGGCCACCGGTTCGTAGTCCGTCGCGCCCATGTCCTTTGTCTTGCGCGTATTCAACGGCGCGGACCGCTTCGAACCGTCGCGGTAAATGGCGATCGCTTTCAAGCCGAGTCGCCATCCCTCGATATAGGTGTTCATGATTTCATCGACCGTCGCCGTTTCCGGCATGTTGACCGTCTTCGAAATGGCGCCGCTCAGGAACGGTTGCGCCGCGGCCATCATTCGCAGATGCGCCATGTAGCCGAGGCTCCGCTCGCCTTTGTAGGCCTTGAACGCGCAATCGAAGATCGCGATGTGCTCCGGCTTCAGCCCGGAGGAAATCGTCGAGCCGTCGGAATCGGGAACGTCCTCGATCGTGTCGAACGCGTCGATATGCGCGATGATGCGTTCGATTTCTTCGGAATTGTAGCCGAGTTTTTCCAGCGCCGGCGTCACCGTCTGGTTCACGATTTTCAACATGCCGCCGCCCGCGAGCAGCTTGTATTTCACCAGCGCGATGTCGGGCTCGATCCCGGTCGTGTCGCAATCCATCAGGAAACTGATCGTGCCCGTGGGCGCGAGGACGGTGACCTGCGCGTTGCGATAACCGTAACGCTTCCCAAGTTCCGCCGCGCTCTCCCAAACTCGCGCCGCTTCTTCTTTCAAATAGGCGAACTCTTCATTCGCCGCGATCTCACTCACCGCAGAGCGATGCAGCTCGATCACTTCGTGCATCGAGGCGATGTTATTCTTCGCCACCGGCTTCGGCACTCCGCTGCAATGCGCATCGCGATAGCCTGGGAACGGTCCCATCGCTCGCGCGATCCGGGCGCTCTGCTCGTAGGCCTCTCCGGTCATGATCGAAGTGATCGCGCCGCAAATGGCGCGGCCTTCCACGCTGTCGTAACCGTAACCGTAACTCATGATGAGCGAGCCGAGGTTCGCGTAGCCGAGTCCGAGCGTGCGAAAGATGTGTGAGTTCTCGGCGATTTCCTTGATCGGGTAACTCGCGTTATCGACCAGGATTTCCTGCGCCGTAATGTAGATCCGCGCGGCGGCCTTGAAACGTTCCACGTCGAAGACGCCGTCTTCGCCCTTGAACTTCATCAGATTCAGCGACGCGAGGTTGCAGGCGGTGTTATCGAGAAAAAGATATTCCGAGCACGGATTCGTGGAGTGCTGCCGGTCGGTGCCTTTGCACGTGTGCCATTTGTGAATGGTGGAATCGAACTGCATCCCGGGATCGCCGCAGACGTGCGTGCCTTCCGCGATTTTGCGCAGCAACGTCCGCGCCTCTTTGCGATCGCACGGTTTGCCGTCGCGCACCATCCGCGTCCACCATTCGCGCCCTTCCACGGCCGCGTCCATGAACTCGTCGCTCACGCGCACGCTCAGATTTTCATTCTGATACATGACCGAGCCGTAGGCGTCGCCGTTATAACTGCCGTCGTATCCCTGCTCGATCAGCGCCCACGCTTTTTTCTCTTCCTTCTGCTTCGCGTCGATGAACTCTTCGATGTCCGGATGCCAGTCTTTGAGCGTGTTCATCTTCGCGGCGCGCCGCGTTTTCCCGCCGCTCTTCACCACGTTCGCCACCTGATCGTAAACTTTCAGGAACGAGAGCGGCCCGCTCGGTTTCCCGCCCCCGCTCAATTTCTCGCGCGTGCTCCGGAGCGAAGAAAGATCGCTCCCCGTCCCGCTGCCGTACTTGAAGAGCATCGCTTCGCTCGTGGCCAGCCGCATGATGTCTTCCATCGTGTCGCCGACGCTCTGGATGAAGCACGCGCTGCCCTGCGGGTACTCGTATTGGGTCGACGCGCGCTCGGCCCGGCCCGTCTCGCGATTGTAGAAATAATTTCCGAGTCCGCCGTCCCGCCCGATGCCGTATTGATGATGCAAACCGACATTGAACCAGACCGGCGAATTGAACGCGCCATGCTGGTTCACGCAGAGCCAGGTCAGCTCATCGTAAAAGATTTCCGCTTCCTCGGCATTCGCGAAATATCCGTCCGCGATGCCCCAGTCGGCGATGGTCCGCGTGACGCGATGCACCAGCTGACGCACCGAAGTCTCCCGTCCGCCCTTATGCGGATCGGTCCCGTTCGCGATGTCGCCATAAAAATATTTCGAGACCGCGATCTTCGTCGCGAGGGCGCTCCAGCTCTTCGGCACCTCGATGTTCTCCTGCTTGAAAATCACCTTCCCGCCATCGTCGGTGATCTCCGCGGTGCGCCGTTCCCAATCGATTTGGTCGAAGGGCGTGACATCCGCGTCGCTGAAAACGCGCTCAAAGCGCAGCCCAGTGTTTTTCTTCTTACTCGCGCGATTTTTTGTGCGAACGGACGATTTCCGGGATTGTTGAAGTGAAGAGGATCGAATTCCAGGTTTGAGTTGAATCATGGCGGGTCCGACGAGGCTTTTTGTGAATAAGTGGCGTTTTCCCTAGGATGCGCGTCGGGGCATAACTTGTGAGTAGCTAGCGAACAGCTACAAACAAGATGCAGTGGACTCGCAGCAGGCGGAACACAAGATGCAGTAGGGGGGTGCATGTCCGTCAAGCACAAATTTTACCGAGGTGGAACTGGCTGTTGTGCCGCGCGTTAAGAGCGGCCCGCAGTCCGTTTGGCCCAATTTTTTTGACCCATTTTCGAACCAGGAGCCGTTCGGACGGTTGCAATCATCGCCTCACATCTCATAGTTACGGCGCGATTCGCAACGGATTATCGCAGGAAGGGTGGCTGAGTCCGGTTTAAGGCACTCGACTCGAAATCGAGCGTGGGGTTAAACTCACCGTGGGTTCGAATCCCACCCCTTCCGCCGCGTCTTCATTGGACGTTGGACGTTTCCCGTTCTTCTTTGGCCTGACGAGCTATGCACGCTTCACGCATTCAGATTCGGAAGGCTTCAAATAACAACGCTCCCTTCGCCTTCACCGCATCGGAGCTGCGCACCTTGCGCGCGCTCAAAACGCCGGCGGGCATCCAGCGCTTTCTCGATAACATGCCGTATCATCTCGCCGGCACTGCGTGGTCGCCGCGCGTTGTCCTCCGCGAAAAAACCGCGCATTGCCTCGAAGGCGCCACCTTCGCCGCCGCCGCGTTGCGCGCCATCGGATTTCCGCCGCTCCTTCTCGATCTGGAAGCAGATCGCGACACCGACCACGTCATCGCAGTTTTTAAATCGCGCGGGCACTGGGGCGCGGTCGCCAAGTCCAACTTCGCTGGGTGCCGTTATCGTGAGCCGGTTTACCGGACGCTGCGCGAGCTGGCTTTGAGCTATTTCCCCATCTACTTCAATCTCCGCGGCGAACGCACACTCCGGCGTTACTCGCGGCCGGTGAATCTGGCGCGGTTCGATCGACTCAACTGGATGACCTCCGAAAAACCAATCTGGTTCGTCGCCGAACACCTCTGCGACATCCCGCACTTCCGGTTGCTGAAGCGCGGTCTGGAAAAAAATCTCACGCGCGTCGATGCGCGCACAATGGCGAGCGAGATGGTGGGCCATCGCAAAAAGACGCTCTGACCAACATCGTGGATTTCAAAAAGCCATTCGAAGGACATGCTCCGCAGGTGGATCGCGCGCTCCGCCGCGCGATGCTTATTTGCCGGCTTCGCCGCGACTATCCGCCATCGAGCGCGGAGCGCTCGATCCACCTATGACGCCCCGTCCCACCGACCGCGTCTTCGGTCTCGATCTTCTCCGGGCCGCGGCCATCATGATGGTGATCTGCGCGCACGGATTCGTCGTGCTTTATCCGCACTTCGGCGACGCGCTCGGCCTCTTCGGACACGGCGGCTTCTACGGCGTCGAATTGTTCTTCGTCCTGAGCGGATTTCTCATCGGGCAGATTCTGATCCGGCAAGGTCTCTCCCTGGGCCGCGCCGGGAACATTGCTCTCTTTTATGTGCGCCGCTGGTTTCGAACGCTGCCGCTTTTCTTTCTTTTTCTCGGCATCAACATCTGGATCGAGCTCCAATTTCGCGCGCACCGCGTCGGCCTCACCGAAGCGCTCTCGCACGGTTTTTTCCTGCGCAACCTGACCGGCTTTCACATGTCGTTCTTCGGAGAATCCTGGAGCCTCGCCATCGAGGAATGGTTTTATCTCTTGTTCCCGGCCGCGCTCTGGCTCGGCCTGAAAATATCGAAACGGTTCGACGGCGTCTTCCTCTCCGCCGCGTTTGCCTTCTTCGCCTTCTCCACGATCGCGCGCATGTTCGCCGCGCCCGATCCGGCCGCGACCTGGTCGCAAGATCTGCGGATGGTCGTGATCTATCGCTTCGACGCGCTCATGATCGGCATGTTCGCCGCCTGGATCGCCGCGCGGTCTGCAGTTCCCTGGAGGAAACACCGGCTTCTATGCGCGCTCGCCGGCGCCGCCTTGCTCCTCGCGATGTACGCCACGCTCTGGAAAATCGAGAACCATCATCTCGCGTTCGGCGACGACGACTTTTTCGCGCGCACCTTTCGCTTCAACCTCGTCTCGCTCGGATTCGCGTTGCTTCTGCCCTGGGCTTCAACCTGGAAACTGGTCACCGAAAACTTTGGCAGCACTGCGGTCCGGCGCATCGCGCTCTGGTCTTACGGAATTTATCTCGTCCATCTCCCGGTCTTCCAAATCGTGACGCACACGCTTTTCCACGGCGAAAAACTTTCCCTCGGGCAGGCACTCTCTTCGTTCGCGCTCCAGATCGGCGGCGCGATCGCGCTAAGCGCCTTCCTCTACCGTTTTTTCGAAGCGCCCTGCACCCGGTTGCGCGAAAAAACTGCGCCCGCCGTGGCGGGATTTTTCCCTCGCGGCTGATCGACCTCCGCTTCGGCCATCCGCGGAAAACCGCGCGCATCGGTCAATGGCGGCCGCGGGTTACAATTACCTCTACGCGTGCAGGTGATCGCGCTTGTCACCGGCACGGGCGATGCTAATACTCCGATCTCGATGATTCGGGCGAATTGTCGGGAGCGGTTCACGGCCGCGGATTTCGACTTTGTCGTGCGTACCCTCGCGCGCTCGCGCACCGATCATGTTTCCCTCGCCGATCTGCTGAGCGACGCGGAGACGCGCGATTCCATCCTCGATTCGCCGCGGCTGATCGACGCGATCCTTTCCAATGCGGGCCATCTTTGCATCTCGTCGCATTTTTATTTCTACGTGCTCGCGCGTCACGTCCTGCGGGACGTGGGTGTCGTCGATCGGAAGTTGTGCGATTACGTCGCGTCGCTTCTCGAAACTTTTTCCCGCGTCAACGGGTTGCACGCGCCGCATCTGGGCGACGAGCGCGGGCGCCAATATGTTTCCGACATGCTGATCGCGCTGACCCGCGCGACGCCGGAACAGGCGTTCCTGCTCCGGGCGCACGTTGGCAATTACTCTCTCTTTATCACCGGGATCTTCCACGAGAACACGCAACGCCGCAGTCTGCGCGGCGCGCCCGATCTCGCGTTCTACGAGCAGATCGGGCGGACGAACTATCAGCTCGTGGCTTCACACGCGACGGCGCGCCGGTGCGAATTGAGCGGCATCTATGAAGAGCTGGCGGATCGTTTCCACGAAGTGCGCCTCGCGCTCAACCGGCTCTCGGATCAATTGCTCAACCTCGATGAGGAAGTAAATACGTCGCTCTTTTTGTGAACGAGACGCTCTTCAGTCAGATCCAGCGGCTCTTCGAGCGGACCTACGCGCAGGTCGGGATCAACCTCGAGGATTGCCTGATCGATCGCAATCGCTGCGCGCAACTCTCGCGGCTGGCGGGCGCGTCGGCCCGGGAATTGAGCGAGCTGGCCCGCACTTTTCTCCGGCGCGCGGACGACCAGCTTTACGTCGGCATTTATTATTCGCGCTGGTTGATCGAGCAACTCGAGCGGCACGATCCGCGGGCCGGGTTGAGCGATCGCAATATCCGGTCGCTCATCGCGTTCGTGGAGGAAATCAATCACGCCTTGCACGCGGCGTTGCAGTTCAAGAAAGGCGAACGCCAGATCGCTTCGGAAGATTTCGCGCGGAACCTCGAGCTCCAGGCGCGCGTCGATACTTACCTGGTGCTGCTGCTCTTCGTGGCGTTTTTTCGGAAGACGCAAAAGGTTTCGCGGACGGATCGGCGCTGGCTCCGGTTTCATTTGTTCGCGTCGGAAAATCCGCGCGCGTTCCAGGCGGAGAATTTGCGCGGACGTTATCTCGAGGCCACGGAGCTGGCCGCGAGCTACACGCAGTTTCTCGATACGCTCAACGGGATGCGGCGGCTCGATGAGATCCGGATGTTTCGTTCGCTCGATTACGGCGCGAAGAAGGAACGCATTCTCGCGTTGATGGATGCAGAAACGACAAAGAGCTAGCGCAGTTGTTGTCATCCCGAGCCGCGTTAGACGGCGAGGGACCTCACAACTGCTCACACGCGCGCTTCCGCGATACATCTCACCGCTCGTGTCTTCGGCGTTGGAGGGCGCAAGCTGACCCGTATGGCAACTGTGAGGTCCCTCGCCGTCTGCGCGGCTCGGGATGACACGCGCTATTTCGCGCGTTTACGCATTTCTAATTTGTGAAACTGAAGCGCGTCCGCTACTAATCGGTTATGTTCAGTCTGACGATGCTCGGCAGCGGGAGCGCGGGAAATAGCGCGCTCGTCGCGACCGATCATTGCCGGCTCCTTATCGACGGCGGGTTGAGCGCGCGCCAGATTTTTCTGCGCCTGGCCCAATGCGGAATCACTCCGGCACAACTCGATGGCGTGCTGCTCACGCATGAGCACGGCGATCACGTTTGCGGGCTCGAAGTGCTCTGCCGGAAATTTCAGGTCCCGATTTATTGCAACTCGCTCACGGCGGAAGCGATCCGCTGCGGGATGTTGTCGGGCCACCGGAACTGGCGCTTGTTCCGGACCGGCGCGGATTTTTCCATCTGCGATATCAATGTGCAGACGTTCCCGGTGCCGCATGACGCGGTCGATCCGGTCGGCTACGCGTTTCACTCGGGCACGAGCGCGCTTGGGTTCATCACCGATCTCGGTTACGCGACGAAGATGGTGGTGGAACGATTGCGCCGGGTGCACACGCTCGTGATCGAGACCAATCACGACGAAAAACTTTTGCAGGACGATCCGCATCGGCCGTGGCCGGTGAAGCAGCGGATCCAATCGCGGCACGGCCATCTTTCGAACGCGGCGGCGGCGGCGGTGATCGAGCAATTGCTGGGCGGAAAACTCGAGCGCGTCGTCCTCGGACATCTGAGCCGCGATTGCAATCGGCCGGAGCTGGCCACGGGCGCGATCCGCGCCATGCTCGGGCAACAAGGGCGAAGCGAAGTGGAAGTGCATTGCGCGTCGCAGAGCGAGATCAGTGTCCGGTTCCGAATCGGAGAAACGACTGGCCGCATTTTCCAGCCGACGTTCGACAGCATTTTTTTCCAGACCGAAGCGGTCGCGGTGTAGCGGCGGTCTATGACCGCCGTTGTCGCAAAGGAAAACAAGGTCGACGGTCAGAGACCGCCGCTACAGGGCGTGATCATTCGTGATGCAGTCGAAGCGGACCTGCCGGCCATCGTCGGGATCTACAACGCGGCGATCCGCGGAAGAATTTCGACCGCGCGGCTGGAGGAAGTCTCAGTCGATCAACGGTTGCCATGGTTTCACGAACATTCGCCGGAATCGTATCCGCTTTGGGTCGCGGAGATTGATGGGCAGATCGCGGGTTGGCTGAGCTTTCATCCGTTCATCAGGCGACAAGCTTATCGCGGCACGGCGGAGATCAGCATTTATGTGCATGAAAAATTCCGGCGCGCCGGATTGGGGCGAGCGCTCCTGGAAGAAGCGAGCGCGCGCGCGCCGAATCTGAAGATCAACGCATTGGTCGGATGCGTTTTCGGGCACAACGCATCGAGCTTGCGCCTGTTCGAGCGAATGGGATTCGAACGTTGGGGTTTTCTCCCGCGCATCGCCGACGTGGATGAAGTCGAGCGTGATCTGGTAATGGTGGGCCTCCACGTTTCCGTGCAGGCCTAACGAGTGCTGTCATCCCGAGGCTGGCGCAGCGCGCCGAGGGACCTCGCCAATGCAAACTGCGTTACTTCGAAAGATCACGCGTGGCCTGACGTATGCGCTTGTTCGAACGCGAAAGCGCTAGACCGCTTGTGAGGTCCTTCGCCGTCTGCGCGGCTCAGGATGACAACAACGCAACGCGACCTAAACTCGCGTTACTCTTCGTCGCCGACGACGAGATGGATCACGCCGGCGGGATCGGAGATCCAGAAGCCGTCGAAATCTTCCCGGAGCTGTTCCACTTCGTCGCGGCGCGGGACGCCGTTGATTTTCAAATACGACGCGGCCGCTTCGGTGTCGTTCGTTTCCAGCTCCAGCCAGATATCGGGATGACTCAGGTTCGGCACGCGATCGATCCAAAGCCGGTTCGGGCCGAACTGGAAAATGCAGCCCTCTTCTTCTTCCTCGATCAGCGGCAGGCCGAGGGTGTCGCGATAAAAGGCGAGCATCTGATCGTAGGTGTGGCTCGGACATTTGATCGCGATGTTCGCGCCGCCGGAAAATTGTGGACCGTGAACGTTGGCGACCATGATCTTGTCCTAGAGCTGCGTCAGAATTTTCTTGGCGAGCGTCTTCGCTTTTTCGGTCGCGATTTTCGCGTCGTCGAAGCCGCCGATCGCCACCGTGACGAACGCGTTCCCCTTCACGGCGTAAAGCAGTAGCATGGGGGGCTCGCTCAGCACGGCTGCTTTTTCGCCGAGGCCGGTGAGCGCTTTGAGCTGAGTCTTGCCCGCGCTCAATTCCTCCAATTGTTTCGCCGGCTCCAACTGGCCCGGCGCCGCCTGGCGCACGCGCAGCACGAGCGATTTGCCGGGGTTCTGGCTGTAATAATTGCAGCGGGAATAGTAACCGTCCGCGCCATCGCCGTTCCGCGCCTGCGCGTCTTTGACCGTCTCGCCCAGAATGGACGCGGCGTCGGCCTTGGTCACGATCGTCGCGAGGTCGATCTGCTTTTCAGTCGCGGCTGAAAGATTGGTGATGGTGCAAACAAATGTGGCGAGCGCCGCCGCGGCGGTGAGTTTGCGCATCGCCTTATCCGCCGGCCGCGCCTTCAACGCCCGGCTCCGTCATCGCGACCGGATCGAGAGCGCGCGCCAGTGCCGCGGGCGGCAACACTTTCCGTTCGAGACAAATCTCGCGCACCGTCTTGCCCGTCTTCGCGCTTTCCTTCGCGATCTCCGCCGCGCGATCGTACCCGATCAGCGGCGCGAGACTGGTGACCATCGCCATCGAAAGCTCGACCAGCTCGCGGCAACGCTTTTCGTTCGCCTCGATCCCGATCACGCACTTCTCGCAGAACGCGTCCACGACGTTGCCGAGCAGGCGGATGCTCTCGAGAAGATTGTGCGCCATCACCGGCATCATCACGTTCAGCTCGAAGTTCCCGTTCGCGCCCGACCAGGTGATGCAGCCGTCGTTGCCAATGACCTGCGCGCAAACCATCATGAGCGACTCGCACATGACCGGGTTCACTTTGCCGGGCATGATCGAGCTGCCCGGTTGCGTCGCGGGCAATCGGATTTCGCCGATGCCGCAGCGCGGGCCGCTCCCGAGCCAGCGAATGTCGTTCGCGATTTTGAACAGGCTCACCGCGATCGTTTTTAGTTGGCCGCTCGCTTCCACGACCGCGTCCTTGCCGCCTTGCGCTTCGAAATGATTTTCGGCTTCGCGAAACTTGATCCCGGTGCGCTGTTCGAGGTGGCGCATTACTTTGCCCGGAAATTCCAGGTGCCGGTTCAAGCCAGTGCCGACCGCGGTGCCGCCAAGTGCCAGCTCGCGCAACACTTCAATCGCTTTTTCCGCGCGCTCCTTCGCCCGCGCGACCTGCTGCGCGTAACCGGAAAATTCCTGGCCGAGCCGGACCGGCGTCGCGTCCATCAAATGCGTCCGTCCGATTTTGATGATGTCCCAGAATTCCTTCGCCTTCGCCTCGAGTGCGCCGTGCAGTTTCTCCAGCGCCGGCACCAGACAATTCTTCAACTGCTCCGCGCCGCTGATGTGAATCGCCGACGGGATCACGTCGTTGCTCGATTGCCCCATGTTGACGTGATCGTTCGGATGGATCGGATGATCCTTCGTGCCGATCGCTTTTTCGGCGAGCTGGCGGGAACGGTTCGCGATCACTTCGTTCGCGTTCGTGTTCGTGCTCGTGCCGGAACCGGTCTGGAAAATATCGAGCGGGAAATGCTCGTCGAGTTTGCCCTCGACCACTTCTTCCGCGGCCTGGACGATGTAGGCGGAGCGGTGCGTATCGAGCAAACCGAGGTCGGCGTTCGCCTGAGCTGCGGCCCACTTGATCAAGCCGAGCGCGCGAATGAACGGCCGCGAAAAACGCTGGCCGCTGATGGGAAAATTCAGGACGGCGCGTTGCGTGGACGCGCCATAGAGCGCCGCGGCGGGAACCGACATCTCGCCCATCGAATCCTTCTCGACTCGGGTGGCCCCGGTCGTCATGCCGAATGATGATTGGCCGAAAGCTCGACCGCGTGGCGCAACGGACGCCGGTGCCCATTTCGCCGGTGCGTCTTATGGAAAACCGTGATGAACATCGGCGGAATATTTTGCAGAACGTACTCCGACTCGGCGCGATCGAACAAGGTGGCGTGCTGCCGGAGTTCGTTCGTGACCTGGTAGATGATGAAGCTGCCGCCGTCAGCCAGCGCTTCGTAGGTTTTCTCCAGCAGAGCGCGTTTCTTTTTTATTTCGAGAATGCTGAAAGGGATTCCGGAAAGGATGTAATCGCACCGCGGGATGCCGCGGCGCTCGAGTTCTTCCGGCAGGCGGGCGGCGTCGCCGTTGATGACGTGGACGCGCGGATCGCCCGCAAACTGGCGCTGGAGGTCGCGCGAAAAAGCCGCGTCCAGCTCGAAGAGGAGCAATTGCGAATCGGGCGACATCCGGCGCGCGATCTCCCGGGAGTGGACGCCTTCGCCCGGCCCGTACTCCGCGATGACGCGCGGTTCGCTGAAATCCATCTTGCGTGCGACCCGTTTCACGAGCGCCTTCGAGCTCGGCACAATGGAAGCGATTTGAAATGGGCGTTGTAAAAACCGCTTGAAGAAGAGAGCGCTCATGAAGGTGGGAATAGTCAACCCCGACCCCGGCCTTGTCCAGTCACGAAAAGAGCTGCCGGCGTGCCGGTGCGCGCCTCAGCGCAAGACCAAAATCGCCCCGATCGCGGGCGCGCCGCGGATCGGCGGAGACACTGCCCCAGAAGTAAGGATTGACACCGACTATAAATGCTATAATGCTTGGGCTTAGCGAAAAGGCTTGCCGATTGACGCGCAAGTTGCTGTTTTTCTCCAATGCACAACCTCTTGACGGTCAAGGAAACGGCCAAATACCTCCGCATTCCGTTGCCGACCGTTTACTATCTTGTGCAGCGCGGGCAGTTGCCGGCCATCCAAATCGGCGGCCGTTGGCGGATCAAAAAGGCGTCGCTCGACAAGGATATTCTCAAGGAAGACAAGTCGGGGCAACCGACCGTGCTCGTGGTCGATGACGACGAGAGCCTCCAGAGTTTGTTTAAGGTTTTCCTCAAGAAAATCGGATTCAGCCGCGTCGTGGTCGGCACCGTGAAGGAAGCGATCGCGGCGCTCGAGAAACAGAAATTCGATCTTCTATTTCTCGATTTGAAATTGCCCGATGGCCCGGCCGACGATGTCTACGACACCGCGAAAGAGGTCGACCCGGAATTGCCGATCGTCGTCATCACCGGTTACCCGGATAGCGAGATGCTCGACCGCATTCTCTCGAAAGGTCCGATTACCGTGCTGAAGAAACCGCTCCGGGTGGAGCAGCTGCAACAGACCGTCCGCATTCTCGGCCACAAAGACGCCGCCAAGCTCGCGGCGTAAATTTCGCGCTCGCCCCGCATTTTCGAAGGGGCATGCTTCCGCCTGTCCCTCCAGATTCCGTCACGGTTGCGTTATCGCAACCAGCGACTCCTCGCTTGACTCTTCACTCGTCACTCGTCACTTGTCCCTTGTCACTGGTTTTCGCGCGCGGTTAGCTCAGTGGTAGAGCACTACCTTGACACGGTAGGGGTCACTGGTTCGAACCCAGTATCGCGCACCACCTTTCTCCTTTGCACGCCAGTGATTTATGCATTTTCGTCGAACAGCCGAAAACTCGATTGTAACACTTTACTGTAACACTTTTGCGTTATCGGCAATCTCAGTGAGCGCTCTCAACTGCAGTGGGAGGCAACGTAAACGAAAACGTGCTTCCTTTGTCTGGCTCACTTTGTACTCCAATCGTGCCGCCGTGCGCCTCGACAGCGAGTTTGCAAAAAGTCAATCCGAGTCCTGTTGAGTGGACATGACTCCCACCTTTTACTTGGCCGAACTTTTCGAAAATCCTCGCGTGGTACTCGGCCGGAATCCCGAAGCCCGTATCAATGACGGAAACGCGGCTCGTCGATTCTGCTTTCTCGACAACTACACGCACCTCCCCGTCGCCCGGAGTGAACTTTAGGGCATTGCTGACCAGGTTTGTAATGACTCGACCAATCACCGTCCGGTCGCAGAGAGCCACGACCGGCAAACTCGGTTCCGTCACCGTCAATTTTTGTTTTCCAACAAGTGCACGCACGGCAACGGTCGAATTCGTTGCCAGCTCATAAAGATCGCACTCTTCAAGATTGAGTGGCATCTCACCGGCCTCTAGCCGATTAACATCAAGCAGTGACGTAATCATTTCGTTGAGGGCTGACGCGCTTCCTTGTGCCATTTCGAAAAAGCGGCTCTCGCTTTTGCCGAGCTTGTTGGTCAATCGCTGCTTAAGCACGTCGAGGAAACCCATTATCGTCGTGAGAGGTCCGCGCAGATCGTGGATGATCATATGACTAAGATTCTCACGGAGAGACTCGAGATTGAGTCGCTCTGTAACGTCGGTCTGCAAACCGACTAAGCTGATTAGCTGACCTTGGTCATCGAAGACCGGAGTAATGGTCAATTCGTTCCAGAATCGAGTCCGGTCTTTGCGGTAGTTTAGAAGGACGGATTGCGACGTTCGGCGCTCTACGATGGCCTCGCGGATTTCCTTCACCACAGCCTTGTCTGTGTCGGGTCCTTGCAGGAACCGGCAATTTCTTCCAACAATCTCGTTGAATTCGTAACCCGTCATTGCGCTAAATGCCGGGTTACAAAAAACGATCGGATTATCTGGTTGATTGGGATCGGTCGCCAATACGCCGGAGTGCAGGTTATTAATGGCGGCGGCTTGTTGAGCCCGCTCGCGAAGCGCCAAACGCAATTCGAGTTCGTCTGTAACCATTGCGGCCAAATCCTGCAATATCTTCTGTTCATCCGCTGAGAACGTCCGCGCGACGGTATCAATGGCACACAAGGTTCCGAGATTGAAACCATTGGAGCTTTTGAGCGGCACTCCAGCGTAGGCACGAATATGTGGCTCACCCGTTACGAGCACGTTGTCGCTGAAACGTGGATCGCGTTGCGCGTCGGGCACCGTCATCATGGCATCATCAAGGATGGCGTGAGCGCAAAACGAAACATCGCGGCTGGTCTCGCGATTCTCTAAACCAACAGCCGATTTAAACCATTGCCGCGTCTCGTCAATCAGCGTGACGGTGGCTATCGGCACGTTGAGGAGACGCGCGGCCATTCGAGTGATTCGGTCGAATGCTTCTTCGTGCGGAGTGTCGAGAACAGCATAACGGCGGACTTCGCGGAGTCGTTCGGTTTCATTCGATAGCAGTCGTGCATTCATTCCGCGAGAAGCCTTTGTGAAACATCAATCGCTTATTGGCGGTGTTTGTGCATTTCTTTTCCACATGGGCAGCGTAGATTTTTTGCTCCCTCCTTTCCGCTCGCCATCCCCAATCAGTTCATCTCATCACCGTCATCCAAAACTGGAGACAACTGAACTGCTTTTAATTAAGTCGGGTTCGCGGCTGTAACGTGAGCGCGCTTGTTCGGGTGATCCTGATGCGCTACTTTGACGCGCATTTTCGCCAGCGTAGCTCAAGTGATAGAGCAGCTGATTCGTAATCAAGAAATGGGTGTTTGCCATCGTTGGCTTTTGTTAGCTATAAGCACGTAATCAGTCACTTAAGATAACTACGCTTTAGCTATGATTAGCTGTATTTTGCTGCTTTTTCAAGCTAGCGGGTACAATCAGGGGATACAATGAACTTGATCCTAGGGCCTCCGAAGCTTGAGAACACGGTACCGCATCGATCCCCTCCCGTTGCGTAGCCGACGACTCGAAGGCCGAGTTCTGCTGCCGCGCTCACGATGTTCGGCCCAGTTCATCCCGGTAGTCATCATCATCAGCAATAGTCCGCTTCGTATTTGGGCGCTTGGAGTAATCGGAGGTTTTCTATCGATGTCCCGAGGACCGAAACAGGATGAATAACATTGCTAGGATGTGAAATGGCGGAGATCCTCTAATCTTGAGGGTAGCATTGTTCGGTTTTGCGCTCTGCTTCACGCTTGGGCTTCTCGGCGGAGGTTGGTTTCGATACCATTGGGCGATGAAAAAAGTTCAGTTGGAGGTCCCCGTGGAAGGTAGAACCAGCAAAGATGCCGCGCTCGCCCCAACAAGCTTGGCTGTGGATTACTTTCGCGCACTACGCGGAAGCAATGGGTGTTTCAGCGGCCGAGGTGAGGAACGTATTTCAAGCTACAGCTGCGGCACGGTGCACCTTGCCGTGAGCGTCCACTCATCTTTCACCGGATCATAGATTTCCGATTGCAGCCGTGCCAGCGGCACGTCTTCCTGTTTCAACGAACCGCCCGTCACGAAAACGGTGCGGTCGAGCAGGAGCACTGCGTTTAAGTGCAGACGCGGCAGGTTTAGCGGCGCTGCGGCGGCGAAGCGCGGTTGAGCGGCTTTGAAATCCACGATGTCCACGTTATCCACCGCGTCCGTTTTGTTCTGCTTTCCATCCGGCCCGCCGCCCATCAGCATGATGCGTTGACCCTGTGCGGGAGGCAAAATCACGCTCGTGGATTGGTTGCGCATGTCACGCGCGTTAATGCCAAAAACGGGCGTGGTCTGGAGCGGCTCATGTGTCAAATCAATGACGCACGGTTCCAGCGACAAGACGTCATCCATGTGACCGCCATCGAAAAACACCCGCCCATTCTCCAGCAGGAAAAGATGAGCATAGAGCGGCAAATTCGGAAAGCCTCGCGGGAAATGGCATAATTCTTCTCCTTTGTTGCTGACGTCTGACTGCTAAATGTAAATCACGCCCACCGACGCCATGCGAGCCATTCCGGCGGAGTTACTAGATTCCCATAAATGCCCCCGAGCTTTTCCGCATCGTGCTCAAACCACGCATGCACCCAGCTTGCGTAAGCTGCCGCTGCGGATTCCTCCGCTAGTCCGTCGCGGCAAACTTGTGTGCAGAGATGCGCGGCCATCATCCCCGACATCAGCGCCCTCAACACCCCGTGTGAAGAAGCCGGATCAAGCACCAGCGCTGCGTCGCCTGCGAGGAAATAGCCCAGCCCGGCGGCATTGCTCGCGAGCCGCCATGTCACATCCGCCGAGGCCCCGCCCACCGGGCAAACTCGCGAGCCGCGACGGTGCCGCCGCCGCGAGCTGGCCATCGAGCGAAAGCCGCGTCCACGCGACCACTCGCGGCAAGACCTGCGCCATCCACATCCAGCCTCCCGCCGTTGATTGCAATTCCGGCAAGAACCACTCCGCCGCCGTGGTCCGTCTCAACGTAGCCATAGCTCGCGATGAGCTGCGGACTGCGCTGCTCTTCCTTCCATCCCAGCTTCCGCGCCAGCCAGCCTCTACCGCCCGTCGCATCAACCACATATCGAGCCCCGACCTCCCCCCGATTAGACACGACTCCGAGCACCCGCCCATCTCGCACCACCGGCGATACCGCCCGGCACGGCTGCCACAATTCGACCCCAACCGCTACAGCGTGCCGCAGCAGTATCGCATCCAACAGCGGACGCCACGCCTGAAATCCAAGCCAGGGTTCATCTGTCGTTCCGCCAAATCCCGAAGACTTCGACTCCCCTTCCCAAGCCACCCGCCGCCCAGGATGCCGGATGAACCCCGCACTTTCGATCTCCTCCCAAACACCGAGTTGCTTAAAAAGTGGCTCGACACCCGGCGGCAGCGTCTCCCCCAGGCCTGTGCCGGGGAAAGCTCAGTCGTTCGATGAGCACAACGCGAAGACCCGTCTGTGCCGCCGAGATAGCCGCGGCACATCCCGCCGGGCCTGCACCGATGATGGCAAGATCGGTTTCCAAGGTGTTATGCAATTGGGGTCCGTGTTCGAAAGTCTCTTGAAACGAACATAAACACCGCCCGCTTTCACGGCTCACTTGGGCTTGCACCGAAGCGAGGTTCAGTTGTTCTTTTCGTAAGCACCATCAAAGCAGTTGCGCTTACAAAGAATCTGCGGTCGTCGACTAGTGGCATCCGATCCATATGTGCATCGGTTTTGGGCGTGACAACCGGGGCGATGCGACACACCCGGCCTGCGACTTCGACGCTGAAATCGTGCCTTTCGAGTTCAACACACTTGGGAAGGGCGGCGAGGATTCGAGGATACCTGGAGACATTCGGAAATACTTGGGCACACTCGATGAGTTGAAGGCTGAGATGGATAAGGATGGCAACATAAAGTCGGAGAAACACGCCGCGTTGTTTTGGGTTCGATACGAAACGGAGCCGATGCGCCCATCACTGCTGCTTTACTTCAAAGCCAGCATCACGGGTAACGAGACAGCCGATGTCCTTAACTATTATGCGACCCATCCGGAATTTCCGCATGAAAGCACCGGAGACCAATTTTTCAACGAGGAGCAATGGGAGAGCTACCGCAAACTCGGCGAACACATGGGTTCGACCCTCTTCGCCAATCCCGCTGATCCCGCTGAGCCGGCCTGGTTTTGGAGTATTCCACTCGAGCGGCCCATTTCTGTTTAACCAACCTGTACTGATACCACCAACCCCACCCCATTATGATTTCACCGACCTCCAATCCCGCCCCGACTCCGCCCGGAGCTCCTCCGAGTTTTGAGCTAACCGCGGGCAAACCGCTACGCAGGCTAATTTTTTGACGCGCGTCCCGGATTACTCTCACTCACTCATACTGATGCGGTAATGGCCATGTCGCGCCACGCAAATGGGAAAGCGGTGGCGCAGTCATGCGGATGAAGCTGGTCAGTTAAAGTGTGAAGGCCGCCGTCGAAGGAGGCGAGCCGCTGGAGGGCAAGGTCAATTATTTCCGCGAGAACGACACCGCGAAAGGGGAGAGCGCGATCCCGATTGTCGGCCGCATTCATATCATGAATTACTACGTCGGCTGGCCTTTTCGAGTCGCGACCCAGCCGAGGGAATTAGGCGGGCGTTATGCCATCGCCACTTTTTCGAAGGGGATGATATGTTTACTGTAGCCAAGCCGTACCGGGGAGCCTCCGCACTGGTCTTTCATACGGCACGGCCTACAGTCCGGAATGTAAACGTTTTTTCCAATCGGAAATTGACTTGCGGGCGATCGGCCACAGATCTTTGCTGAGAAGGCATAGCTGAGATTGTAAATCATCACAGGAATAGGGGCGTTTCGAAACTTTTCGACGGCTTCTCAAAGCTCCGTCTCGCATTCAGCGGGATCGATCCAGAGAGCTTCTAAATTTGCTTTCGCAAATCCGGTCTTCTCCAGCGGGAGATTTGCGGTAAACTGAATAGGGCGTGTCAGAGAGTTTGCTTCGATTTCAGAACCTGCCATTTTTCGAGAATCATCTCCTGAAAACGCGTTTGGCCGTTAAGAGGCCTGGAGTTCTCGTGGGCAAACTTTTTCCCCGTGGAAACTTCCAGAATGCATGTCCAAAGGCGTCGAGATTGCCCGATTCTCCGACTTATCGAATAATTCGCGCATGTGATTTGGCTTCCTATCTTCATCCCCTTGCATTAACAACTCAAAAGTTGACGCTAACTCCGCCGCCGACGCTGTGGGCGGTATAGTTACTGCCGGCTTCTCCCTGATAATAAAGGTCGGTTAAGACACGCGAGCTCCATTGGACCGCAAGCCCGACTCCGAAAACTGCCTTGTCCCGACTTACCGCTGGACCCCGAACGGTGAAAACATTTCCTGCCCCAGAAGCGAATCGCGCATCGATCGGATAGCTTTGGTCGCCATACTCATGCTGCCAGCCGACGCGCATGTCCGGCCTCACAATTACGCCACACGTTTTCCAATCGTAGGAGGCTTTCACTCCCAGCGTGCTGCGAAATAAATCTTCGTTCTGCTCCTGGATCTCGAGCGATCCCAGCGAACGTCCCTCAGTGAATGCGTTGATGCCGACGTCGGAGTATTGGAACGTCGCGGTGGGGCCGAAGCTCCAGTTTCCTTTTTTCCAATCATAACCCGTGCCGATTAGCGCGTTGAACTCGGCGCCGTTCGTCTTCCCGCTGGCATCGCCCCCGAGCGTGGTACGTCGCATATCGTAACTATTCCAGCCGGCGCCCACCGCTGAGTCGAGGTAGAACCCGCCCGAGAAATATGTCGCATAGGCGCCAGCCTTGGCTCCCTCTACGGTGACTCGTCCCTTATCGACCAGGTCGGCAGAGCTATGGGCATAGCCGGCATTGACTCCCAGGGCGAAGTTGGGAGCAGGCCGGAAATCGAGACCGAGCGTAACACCGCCCGTGGTGATGTCATAGCCGCGCGAGTTCCCGTCCTCATTGCCAGTGGTTACAAACTCGCCTGCGCCAGTCACGAACATGCCCCATCGATTATCGGCCGATGGGTTGAATATTGGCGCCAGCTTATCCGGCGAGGCGCTGTAAATGGAGGTCTTTCCGTCGCTGTAATCTTTCCTATTCCCAGACACGTTGAATCCGCTCGCGGAAAAGCCCGTCGAGCCGGCTCTGATTTCATCCATGCGCCGTTGCAGATTGAGATTCTGGATCATGGCCTGCGAGAAGCCGATCTCATAGATTGAGGTCAGTTCTTCGGGCGCGATCAAATCGTAATCATGCGGCAACTTGCCGAGCAGCTCGGTATCGAGGAACGCGATCAGCTCGCTTTCGCGGGGGTCGGCCACGATCGAGTCGAGATTATTTGCCACTGCTCGTTGGTTGCGAGTAAGACCGGACAGACTGGCGAAGGATCCTTGGGAAGCTTCCAACGAGACCTGGTTCGCCTCATAGGCTACGTCCGTAAGAACGATCGTGTCATTGAAAGGATTAGTGACCGTGGAGAAGGATCCGGCCACACCGCCGCCAGCCGTCAGGAAAGTTACTTTGTCGCCCGGAAGAAAATGGAAGTTATTCAGCCGCGCGAGTTGCAGGGCGCCGTTGAGCTGCGCAGTTCCATTCGCCCGCAACAGATCGTGCTGCACCGAGGTAAGGCCCGCTATCTCGATTTGGAGCGTGCCACTGTTGCTCTGCGTGTAGCTGCCGTTAAGT
Source organism: Spartobacteria bacterium (assembly GCA_003167555.1). GTDB lineage: Bacteria > Verrucomicrobiota > Verrucomicrobiia > Chthoniobacterales > UBA10450 > AV80. The sequence goes on along the minus strand of PMSN01000011.1, from coordinate 96,471 downwards.
GTTAATCTTCCCGGCCCGGAATCACCCGGACTAACGATGCCTGAATTAGCCACGTTACCGCCAATGGCGCCGGTGCCTCCCAGCAATCCCATCGGACTAACAAATGAATTAGGACTGGCGATAGAGCCATCGACTATCAAAGAGCCACCATCGACATGCGTGTCGCCGGAGTAAGCGTTGCTACCGGATAGTATCAGAGTTCCCAGACCGACCTTAATAAGCGAGCCGCTCGTGCCGCCTCCCAATCCACGATCTTGAATGACTCCCGAGAAAAGCATATCCCGATTGTTTCTACCCACGCTCAGATTGTTGGCTCCAAGGAAAACAAGGCCGCTTCCTTCGATTGAGCCGATGGTCACGCCGGGTGTGTTGTGCGGGCTGATGTCAAACCTACCGTTGCCAAAAACTTTCACCGCCGCCACGCCTCCATCGGAGTCGCCAAAGAAAGTTATCGAACTTCCAAGGCCTCCGTTTGTGCCGCTGTTGGCGATTAGGGTGGCAGTGCCAGCGTCGTGTCCGAGAAACTGAAACGAAGCACCCTCGGCTCCACTAACTGTGCCGCCGTTATTGATGAAGGTGCTGTTGCCCAGGCTGCCAGTGGAAGCAAAACTAATGAGACCGCCCGAAGCACCACTGACCGCGCCGCCGTTGTTAATGAAGGTACTGTTGCCAGGGCTGGAGTTAGCTATGAATTGTATTGTGCCGCCGTTACCCGCCGCTGTGGGTGTGACAATTTTCGGTACTGTTCCGCCATTGACGACGAAAAACGCTTCGCCGGCCGTTGAGTCGTCCCAGAACTTAATTAAGCCGCCGGAGGCGCCGGGGGCAGCGCCGCCGTTGATCGTGAAAGTTCCATCCGCCGCGGTCGAGTTAGTAAAGAAATTCATGTGGCCGCCCGATGCGCCGCCGAACAGGCTGCCATTGATGGTAAAAGTGCCGGTTGCGGCCGTGGCGTTGAGGAAGAAGTCCGTCTCGCCTCCCAGCGCAGCGACGCCCAGGCCTCCATTGGTGGTAAAGGTCCCATTGGCAGCCGTCGCGTTGTCGCCAAAGTAAGTCTTGCCGCCGCCTGCGCCAACGGCCAGGGCGCCGTTGGTCGTAAAGGTGCCATTGCCTGCGGATGAATTATTCTGGAAGAATAGATTGCCGCCAACTGTGCCAGCTAGCGCGCCTCCATTGGTAACAAACGTGCCGTGTGCCGCGGTTGAACTGTCAAAGAAATTAATAAATCCAGGACCACGGTTATTTTCAGCGCCACCCTCGGTGGTAAAGATGCCACTAGCCGCAGTTGAAGTGTTGAAGAATTGGGTTGAGCCGCCAGGTGAGGCAACGACTTCGCCGCACCTGTTTGTAAACGCGGCGTTGCCCGCGGATGAATTGTCGAAGAAATTCGTTTCACCGCCGCCAAATGCGCCTCCATGTTCGCCTCCATAGTTGAGGAAAACCGCGTTGCCGGCCGTGGCGTTATTGTAGAATAATGTGACGCCGCCGTATGATTCGAAATTCAGCGCGCCTCTGTTGTTAAAAGTGCCATCAGCTGCGGTCGAGTTGTCATGGAACGCGGTAACGCTCCCGACGTCCCCCTCTACGGTGGCCCCATAATTAGTGAAGGTGCTCTTGCTGGCGCTCGATGTCCCAAAGAAATCGATAAAGCCAACGCCGGCGCCAAGCGCCTGCCCGGCGTTGTTAGCAAAATTGCTGGCGCCGGCGGTAGAGCGGCTTTCGAATCGGATAAAGCCGCCGCCCGCGCCACTAACGGTGCCGCCTTCGTTGGTAAAGCTGGCATTACCCGCAGTCGAAGTCCCAAAGAAGAGTGTTGCCCCGCCGAATGCACCGCCGGCAGCGCCTCCCTTGTTTATCACACTTGCACCTCCGGCACTCGAACGGTCGAAGAATCTTGTCGATCCGCTTTGGGCGGCGGAAACGGTGCCACCATTATTAGTCACGGTAGAACTGGCTGCGCTCGAGCTGTCGAGAAAATCCGTAATGGCGCCGAATCCAGCGGTCGTGGTGCCGCCATTGTTGGTGAGAGAAGTCAAGGTGCCCGCGGTCGCACTGTTGGTGAATCTGAGGACTCCAATTTTTTCGCCTGCATCGACGGAAGTGACAAAATTCTGGGTTAGTCCTGAGTTATTGATGATGCCCGCGCCGCTAATGGTCAGCACAAAAGCGGGATTGGATGTGATGGTATAGGCCGGGGCGCTCGGAGAAAACTCGATGCTGCTAACCTGTGTGTTGGCTGAGATCCAGAGCGCGTTGATGGTCGAGAATTCAAACCTCGCGTTATCCGTGCCTCCGTTGGGCGGGCCGCCTGGCGTCCAATTCGCGACCATGTTCCAATCGCCGCTCCGGGGAACCGAAAGCCATGTGGCTGAGCCGGCCAAGGCTTGCGTGACGCCGAGGCCGAGTGCAAACGCAACTGCGAAAAGCGGAATCCGGAGGTTCATATTTTTCCTTGCCCTAAGTTTATGCTCAATCCTTTGGCGGCACAAACTGCCCATGAAAAAGATCGGCCATGGGGACCGAAACGCTAGCCCGAAGTCCAAGTCGCATTCGCGTTACCAAAAAAAACAGTGCCGGCCGAAAAAGCCGTCCCGACCCTCACCGGATGGCAAGGGTCGGGACTAAGCTGTTGTGACACTATTGGCGGACTACGATCAGGTTAGAAGTTTCTAAGCCCAGCGGTAGTTTAATACTCGTAGAATTCCACCAATCCAAGACCGCTGGCGCCATTGGCGTCTCTCAAGATGGAGGTATAGAATCCGGGTCGAAGAGTGGGCCAAACCGCGCTTTCATTACCGTTCGCGGGAGCGAAGCCAGATTCATTCAACTTATCTTCCAAACCGGTGCTCGAACCATCGATATCCTGCCATTGATCGTTCGCGACGACTATCGCTCCCGACCCATCGTGAAGCTCGAGGTAAGGATTGGGCAAAGTCCCCGACAGACCGCTCAGCGCCAGGCTCGGTCCCTTCCCAAACGAGAGAACGCGGCGCTTTGGCACAGGGTCTGCCCAGCCTGGATCGCCGAGGATTGTTCCGGCGATCGCGACTTCGTCTCCGGTGCCGACGATGCAGCGCGTAGAAACGTTAACCAGCCGGGTCTGCTCGTTAGTATTGCCTTCCATCTCATAGATCTCGAACGATCCTACGCCAAACTGTCCATCCTGGCTGTCCACGAACACAGTGTATGCGCCCGCACTTAGTGTCTGCACCATCGCCGCCTCACGGCCGTCGGTGGGAGTCAGCCCCGCGCTGGCCAGATCATTCTTCTGATCTTGCGGCAGGTTGTTCCAATCATCGTTGAAAAAGACCTGCTGGCCCGCGCCGTTGTTCAATGTGATCATCGGATTATTCAGTCTGGCCACACCTAATGGAGGCAGGCTTGGACCCAGTCCGCGGATGGCCACTTTCAGCGTGCCTGTTCCGGCGATGTAAAAGCCACCAATCATTCTCCGGTCGCCGTTTTCCACCCGGGCGCGAGTGCTCAGGTTGCGCATCATGTTACGTTTCATGAGCGAGGTAGCGACGTTCAATCGCCCACCAGTGCGAAACACGCCATTGAGAGAGGGGACGCTATCAACGCCCATCAAGACGCGATCGCGAATTCCAGAATAACCTTCCCATGGATAAACACTTTTCACGAGCTCGAGCGCTCCGGTCACGTGCGGAGTTGCTTGAGAGGTGCCGGTATACTGGTAATACGCGCCCACGGTCTGATTTAGCCCGAGAATCATGACTCCCGGCGCAGCGAGCTCGACGCGATAGGCCCCGTAATTCGAAAAACCAGTTTTCGTATCAGTTGAATCAACTGCTCCCACCGCGATGTTATTGTCGGTCGGAATCGAGGCCGGGCTGATCAAGTTACCCGAGAGATCGCTATTCAAGCCGGTGCCGTTTGCATCGCCATTGCCGGCCGCGCATACGACCACCATGTTATTAGCCTGCGCCCGCCGGACGGCATCGCGAAGGGTCAGATCGAGCGAACCCGAGGCGCTGTTGCCAAGACTCAAGTTGATCGCAATCGCGCCGTGCTGATAGGCATAGTCGATGCCGGCAGCTACGGTAGAAGAAGCTCCGGAGCCTTGCGCGTTTAGAACCTTGAGGTGGAGTAATGAAACGTTCCAGTCGACTCCGGTCATACCGTAATTGTTATTGCCTTTAGCGCCGATGATGGCGGCTACGTTACTGCCGTGTCCATTATCGTCGGCCACATTCGTGTTATTTGAAACGAAGTTGTAGGATCCCGACGCGAGGTTTGGAGCGAATTCAGGATGGTTGATATTGGCGCCGGTGTCGCCAACGGCGACCACTAGCGATTGGGTGCCTTGTGTTGTGTTCCAGGCAATGTCCGCCTTTATTTGCGGCAGGTTCTGCTGGTAAGGTGCGTAGAATGGGTCGTTGGGCGTAAGACTCATCGAGTAGACATAATCCGGCTGCGCATAATCCACCCATTGGGAAGCCTGGTATCGGGCGAGCATGGAAGAGACTGAGGCCTTCGATCTATCGAATTCCAAGGTCTGGATAAGTAGATTGGGCGCACCGCTTTTGCGCTCGTCGGTCACGCGTGCGCCTGCTTGCGCGTGAAAATTGGCCACCTGCTGCGAGAAGCCTGTCTTATCCGCTTTCCACACGTATTCATCTTTCCACCGGACAATGATCCGGTTGGGGACATGCTCCGCTTTTAGTGCGGTAGCGATGTCGGAGGCCACATGGGAGCCACGAGAGAGCCGGTCGGCGTCGAAACCGCGCCGAGCCACATCCGGGATCGCTTGATTGGCTTTGAACTCGCGCGAAAAATCCCCGGAGCGGAATTCGAGGTTGAACGCGGAGAAGGCCACGACTTTCTCGACCGATGGAAGCTGTTGCAGCTTTGCCACGACGGCCAGGGCCTGTGCTTCCGTGAAATTTTTCGAGAAGGAAACCAGCTCGAGATACTTGACGCCCGCCCAGCGTTTTTCCACGGCGACCGAGGACTCGCGCTCAACGGAGGCCAGTTTCGCCAGCTCTGAATCAAGATCGTCCGACTGCCGGACCGATTCCTTGATCTGAACGATGATTGGCTCCGGACCGCTCTCGCGCATGAGGAGGGCAGGCGCGGAATAGGGTAGGAAGGAACTTACTGTGATGAGGAGAAGCAAACATTTTCTGAATTTCATGAGCGCAGAATGGGAGACCGCTCAAAAAGATCCTAGACAAACAGCGCCCAAACAGAATAAACAGAAAGCAAACACTTATCCTGCAAACCCCCCGACGTTTTGCCCGCAAAGCGGCGTCGGCAGCTATGGCGAAAAAGATTACAAAGCCGCGACTCGAAACGGATTCTCTGATCCGAGAGGGCAGGCACAAATCGGATCGCCTTTTCAAAACCGTCCGGCGGCTGGCCCTGCAACAACAGAAAGATGCGCCTCAGCTATTCCTCTCGCTGCGGCAGGCGGCACAGCGTTTCGATGTCCCGCTTTCAGCGATGGCATTTATCTACCGCCGATTATTCGACGAAGGGATCTTGAGCAGTGTCCGCTCTTCGCGCACGATTCTGCGGGGCCGCAAGAGCAGCCGCAATCTTAGGGTAAGTGGCGTGATCGGGATGCCGGTGTCAGCGCCGCGTCTCGATACCTTGCGCGATTACCGGGAATCCTATCTCAGCCTGCGCGACGAATTGCACGCGCGCGGATTTTCCATCATACCGTTTCATTTCGAGGAAAGAGCCATCGATCCGGAACACGTCGTGAGGCGGGCCAAGGAAGAACATGTCGACACCGTGATTTGGCTCTTGCCCGAAGGGGCTGTTCGTCAAACCGCATTGCGTCTGCGCGATCTGGGACTTCGCTTCATTGGCGTGAATATCGGCGGGATTTCCAATGCATTTTGCCGGTACGAAGTCCGGCGCCGGCAGGCCATCTTCACGATATTGAATCATTGGCGGGCCGCCGCGGATACAAGGGCAACTATAATCGTCCTCGGTGGTCAGGAAACAGCAGCAGAAATGGAAAGGATCGCGCGGTTGCGTGGAGCGATTTCCACGGAGGGGATCACCTGCCGGGTCGATACGGTGCCGGAGGGACGTATCAGCAGGTTTTTGAAATCTCTTTGTGCAAAGGAAAACGATGTCTTACTGCCGGCGCACGCCGCCGCGATGCTGGGATCGCGCGCCCCCGATACCGTCGCCGAAGTTTTCAAGACCTGCCGGGTGGCTTTGATCGATGGGCCGCTAGATGCACCCTTCTGCAAAGCGCACCCTGAAATCACGGTTGATTTCGTGACCGTAAACTGGAAACGCATCGGCAAACGAATCGCCCAAGACATTCTGAGCGGAGACGCCTTCGTCCAGTCCGAAACAACGATTTTCGAAGCAGAATCTCATTTGCAGACACCGATAGCGAGTATGCCTGAGGGCCTTTAACAAAAGGTATTACGGCCGCATTTCTCCTAAGTCGATTCTTAATCAGAAGTAAACCAGCGATGTAACGCACAACCCTCGCTCTACGTCATCAGAGGAAAACGCCGGGAAGATCGAGGGCGACATACCTATGTGGTCATATTTCCGTGTTTGGATCCGAATCTAAAGGACAGCGGCGGATAAAGGCTCCACGAGTTCGGGTAAAGAAAAAGGTCGTCTGCAGACTAATGGAAAGTTTTTTGCCAACTTCCCAGAGCGTATCTCGCAGTAACTTGTAACGGAAGAGTCTCATGAATGCGAACATTGGAAAGCTCTGGAGCATTTTTATTTCGTCGTTGCGGCGTGATCAAGTACTGGGCCTTTTGAGACTGAAGCTGGAAGCGGATAACGATGGTGATGTGGCCTCGGACCTTCATGGCGGATCGCCTCGAGGCCACGCGGGTTGGAACGGGACGAGCCACCGATCTAAGGCCACTCTTTTTGAGGAGATTATGTCGCGAATAAACTAGGGTCTTGCCCAGATTAGAGAGGTTTTAAGCGGAGGTTTTTGAGTGAAATAAAGTAGAGGTTATCCGCTCGATGGTTCCAGCGCCACTCCGATTCCTTGAGGTTAAGAAAAAAGAACTCCCGACGAACACCGCGCAGCTTGATGAAGCGAAACTTGGCGTAACTCCAAAAGCTCTCGATCCCATTGACATGGTTTTTACCGCGGACAAACTCGTTTTCGTGGTGGTGAATGCGCCGGTGCTTGTAACCGCTCAAGAGCAGGCCATCATAACCGAGCCAGCCGTCGGTGTAGACGGTAGTTCGGGAAAGCACTTGTCCTTTGATGATCGGCTCCAGCTCTGCCCTGGAGCAGTTTTTAACCACGCCGGTAAAAACTTTGCCGCCACGTTTGAGCAGTCCAATAACGGGCGTTTTGGCGCCGGCTCCACGGCCTCTGCCTCCTCGCACACGACGCGGTCCAAAATAAGATTCGTCGATCTCGACTTCACCGGTAAAGGGTCTGGCTTCTTCCATCGCCAGCTCCAGCACTCTGCGCCTCAACAACTCATAGATCCGCTGGCTGGTCTTGCGGTTGACCACCGCCAGCTTGCTGGCGGCCAGCGCCGATATGTCGGTGCAAAACATCTTCAATAACTCCTTGAATTTACGCTCTGAAATCCTTGCATCGCAAATGTATCTGTTTGTCATTGATTCCCAGTATCATAGACGCCTTGGCAACGTCTAATCTGGGCAAGACCCTGCTTTATTATGAGCTACGCGCGAGGTCCGAAGGCTACGATCTGGCGATGCTAGGACAGGATTTACGACGCTGAAAGGTTACGAAACAAGAGGAGTTCACTTATGAATGAGCTAGTTGTTTGGGTCACGATCGCGGTAGTCACCGATGCGCTTATGAATAATCCATACGTTTGTGTCACGATCACGGTGGTCATCGGTGTGGTCGTGGCCTTGTCGCTCTGGTTGGGGCGCGGGCTGACAATCAAGAAGGACAAGAATGGCTTCACGATCGAAACTAAGGAAAAGGCGGCGCAGGCTGCAGCGGTAATTATATACTTGACGCATTAGATTATTCTGATACTGTGAGGGCATGAAAGACGAATTGCCCGAGGGTTTGATTGAAGCGACCGGATATTTCTCGGACGAAAAGCGCTGTCACGAGTTCATGACAGAGATGCGCTGGCCTAACGACGTTGAGTGTCCTAGATGCGGCTCGAAAGAGATCGGCAAGTTTGTTGAGACGCGCCGCGTATGGAACTGCAAAGGCTGCAAGAGACAGTTTAGCGCCAAGGTTGGAACGATCTTCGAAGATTCGCCCTTGAGCCTCACGAAGTGGTTGCCCGCAACATGGCTGATTGTGAACGCCAAGAACGGCATTAGCTCTTGCGAGCTTCACCGGGCTTTGGGAGTCACACAAAAAACCGCTTGGTTCATGTTGCATCGGATTCGCTTGGCGATGCAGAATAACGCGCTTTGGAAGTTCAAGGGCAACGTGGAAGCCGACGAAACTTATATCGGTGCAAAGGCCCGATACATGCACAAGAACCGCAGGACTGGCGTTGGCGATGCCGGAATTAAGAAAACCGCTGTGCAGGGCATCCTTGAGCGAACCAAGGGCAACAAAGCGTCTCGCGTGGTTCTGAAAGTGGTAAAGACAACCCGACGCCCTGAGCTTTGCGGCAACGTGCGCGAGTATGTCTTGAAAGGTTCGACCGTTCACACGGACGCGCTTATGTCCTATGACGATTTGTCGAAGGATTACGACCGGCAAATCATAGATCATCTGGAGAGCTACGCGAAGGGCAACGTCCATACAAACGGACTGGAAAACTTCTGGTCGCTGTTCAAGCGATGCCTCAAAGGGACTTACGTAAACGTCGAGCCTTTTCATCTGTTCCGATATTGCGATGAGCAGGCGTACCGATTCAACGAGCGCAAACATGAGAACGGCGACAGAGGCCGATTCATGGACATCATGCGGAGACTGGCGGGCAAGCGGTTGACGTATGCGAAGCTCATCGATCTGGATGGGAGTGATTCTCTTCCAATTCCACCGTCCCCGGCAGGGACGTGGCAAACGGCGTAGATGAATTATGCTTCCTGAAATCGCTACCGCTTGGACGGCTACAACCGCAGTTGTCAAAGGACTCACGGCTGCGCTTAAGGCTATCAAGGATGTTGAAGCCAAGCAGGCTATCTCTGCAATCTTGGATGACGTAATTGATCTCCAGTCCAAGCTGTTTTCCGCTCAAGCCCAATACGAGGCACTGGCCGAAGCTAAACGAGACGTAGAAGAAAAACTCGTAGCATATAAAAAGTGGGATTCCGAAGCAGCGCGCTATGATCTTAAAGAAATTGTTAGCGGAATTTTTGTTTATGTCTTGAAGGACGATCACGCCGCGGGCGACCCAGTTCACTGGCTTTGTCCCAACTGCTTTCAAGAAGGCAAGAAATCTATATTGCAAAAGCCCCGAGTAGATTATCTGAATCACCATTGTCACCGCTGCCAATTCGACATAGTCACTAAGCCGGTTTCTTTCCCTAGCGGGAACGACTTGACTGCCACGTACGAACCTGAATATTGAATCAGCACGCTTCATCGATTAGTATATATTCCGTGGAACCATCCAAGCCGAGCCGAGCCGAAAAACCATCGGATCGTTTCAAAGACGCCATGCGGAAGATCCTTTCGGTCCCGAAGTCCGAACTGGATCGAAGAGAGGTCGCGTATCAGGCCGAACGAAAGATTAAAAATCGAAAGCGACATCGTTAAAAACGTTCCGGCACGATCTTCACTTTGAAGATTTTCCTCGCCATGGCGTCCATAAATGTTCTCGCGCCATTCATTACATCTAAGGCTTCTTCCCTGGTGTAAGTTTTCTTTGGATGTGCCGTGGGGTTTCTCCATGCTTCTTTGAACTGGAATGAAAACCCGGCTGCCTCTGCATATGGCGCGCGTTTCTGTCTGTCTGTTTTTGTTCCGTAGGGCATCGCGTCCAATGCCTTGTTGATAGCCTTCAGATTTCCCTGCCAATCATCATCGGGTTTTCCGACCTTCATGCGCTTAGCCAAGCGCGCAGTAGCTTGCTCCATTACCCTCCCAAGATGAAACACGCAGGCCGTATAACGCTCGAATGCAAAGCATTTACATGCTTCATCAATATCTTCGGAACACTCTCCGAATGCGCAGGCGGTTGCGTCTCCGAACGGACGGGACTTGTTTAGGTACACTCTCATGTCATTCGTCACCTGCAAAAACAACGTCCAGCGTAATTCATGAACGATTGTTTCACGGACATCTCTTAACAAACGTACAACCTCGCTTGCGGGCTTGGCAGCCCGCATGAAATAAAGTTTTGAAACTATCCTGTTTGAGGCCCGCAATGATAGATCGTCCACCAAAGTCATGGACTGTCTGCCAACGGAATTTATTATAGCTTTCGTTCGGAGGGCAGAAACCTTGCAATCCCTGCACTTCTTTTTGATTTCCCCATTGAGCTTTGTTTCTAGTTCGTTGAGTTCCTCAATGAGGTGGACTGCGTGATAAGCCGAACGACCGAGTTTCTCCATGATTTCCCATAGAGATACCAGCTTGCCGCCTAATGCGCCAAGTATATAATTACCGCTGCAGCGGCTGCGACCAAGGTCGGCACCGGCCTTTCGGCCAAAGACGCGCGCATCGGAAACATCACCGGTGTCGAGAAATCGGCCGAAGAAAGTCAGGCGGGCGACGTTGATGTATTGAGTCAAGCGAAGATCGAAGGCGGCCAGATCGGCGACATCACCGGAGTCAAGCAAACCGGTGGAAAGACGGGGACATGAGCCAACTGGAACGTCGACTGGCCCAGTTTGTCGATCGCGCGGAGGAGATGCTTGGTTCCGATGAGAAGCGGATCATGATCATCCATGGTAAGAGCGGCATGGGTAAGTCTCTCCGAGACATCGTCGGCCTTAAACAGGAGGACCCCGCGCGCACTGACGAAGTGAAAAAGGGATGAAGACCGAGATGGAGCGGCGGCTGGCTGAGTTTGTCGATCGCAAGGCAGAGATGCAGCGGTTCTGCGACATGCTCGATGGCGAGGACAAGCTCATCATGCTTATCTCGGGCGACAGCGGCCTCGGCAAATCGTCGCTCTTTGCCCGGATGGTCCACGAGTGCGGCCTGCGCAGCCGCAAAAAAGCCGAGGTAGTCTGGAGCGACACACGGCCGCATGACTACATGGCGGTCATGCGGAAAATCCGGGACGACTTCGGACCGGACTTATTCAAGCCCTTTACCGATCTAATCAATTACTTCACCGTCCCGCAATATAATCTAAAGATCGACCTGCAAGGCTCGGTGCGGGTGGGAGAAGGCCTGCAAGTCAAGGACTCTACAGTCGGGGATGTGGCCGGTGTCGTTATCAAAGACTCAATGTTCGTCGTGCCACGCTACGATATGGCTGTGCCGGAGGCGGAACGCCTCGTTCAGCTTACCGAACGTTTCCTCGACGTTTTCGCCACCGCACTCACGAAGGAACCACTCGTCGTTTTTTTGATACGGTGGAAAAGATGAGCGAAGGCACGCGCGCTTGGGTGTGGGGCGAACTGCTCAAGGCGGTGCTCAATGGTCGACTGACAAACGTGCGTTTCGTCCTCTGCGGCATCAGCCATCCCCCACTCGATCGCGACATGGATCGGATTATCGACGAGGCGAAGCTCGCACCTCTCGGACACGCTGACATCGTTGAATATTTGGCATTGCGTGGCGTTGAGGAAAAACTTCGTCCCGACCTGGCGGACATGCTTCTGGGTCCAACAGAAGGCAAACCCATTAATCTTGGCATGGGGTGGATGACTATCTCAAACTCAAACAGAAGCGCGAACGTGGCAGCACCTGATATCCTAGCTGAGTTTGAGCAATTGATGGCCACGACAACCGACGAGGCCGGCGTCGGCTCAACTGAGCTATTGATGTTAGGGATGGAACCGGCTGATGTGGAACTGCTCCAGCGCTGCGCCATTCCACACCAGTTTAGTGTGGTGACACTTGGCCTGCTCGCGCCCGAGTTGAGCGAAGAAATGGTGCGTACTTATTAGGAGGAGTTCGCGCGGCTGGCCATCATCACACCTTCGCCGGACTTCTTAATGATACACGACCAGTCGCGGAGACAGCTTTTTCAGCAATGGCTCAAGCCAGGGCGCCGAAACGAGTTTGCAGCCATCAGCGCACGCCTCGTCGAGTTTTTCACCCAAAGGGCGCGCGCGGCGCAAGTCGATGAAAAAGAGTCATTCGAGCGTCGAAGAATGTTCCATCTTATCGGCCTCGACCAGGACAGCGGGGTCGATGAGTTCGAGAGGCTTTGGCACCCCCAGCTCCAGCCTGATTTGCTCAAACGATCCGCGATAATTCTCCAGTATTTCACTTTCTTCTCTGCAGCCTTTCTTATACAAGGAAGATTCCCCTTGCAGGCGATGAAAATAATCCCTCCCGATTTTTGCTGGTTTTTCTCCTGCTGTCCGCCGCTGCCGTGCTGGCGCCACGCAGGCGAAGGTGGGTGTCCGAGCCTACTCCCGGCAAACATAGCACGCAACGTGACGGGTAACGCAATAAACCAATGAACGACGAAAACGCGCATACAGTCCTAGAACCGACGGCAGAAACGCATCAAAAGCATATGGCGATTCCATCCGACCCGGGTTTGCGCCGGTTGGTCACGTGGGTCGGCGTGGCAGGCACAGGTTTGCTGGGGATCTATTTTTTCGGGTTCATGATCTATCAAACTATCTGGGGCGAGCCAGATCCAAGTAATTGGCTGGCCAAGCTCACGAAAATTCATTACGCAGCGTTGGTCGGCACACCGATGTCAGCAGTAACCGCCTTCTGCATCGTGTCGCTTTTAAAGGTTACGAGCGGTCCAATTGAGTTCGAAGCGTTTGGCTTTAGGTTTCGGGGCGCGTCCGGCCCAATCGTTCTGTGGGTATTCTGTTTCCTTTCGGTCGTCTTCGCCTTCCACCTGTTGTGGCCGAGTGTTGCTTAATCTGCGCGGTGCGATGACAAACTCGTGTGATTTTCGTTGCGCGACAAAATAATTCCGGCAGACTCAGCGCGTTCGGAGGAAACTTAGCCCGCTCTGCGTTTCCATCGGACGCGCAGGTCGGGTGACTCCCGACAGGTCGTGGCAACACCGATTGCGCTTTAACGATGACGCTTCGCTTGCCCATCTCGTACCACAGCGCACGTGCCCCCGCAGCATCTTGATCCGGAGCCGGATCCGTTCACTCGGCTGGGTGCCCATTCCGCGCAGTTATGCTTGCCATCAACCTCTCGTTGCCGCTACAAATTCAACCATGCACCGCGAGGAAACAGTTTCACCCGGCTTCTCGGAGAAGCGACCGGGCCTTCACTCACGGCCATTCGTCCTAGTTACCCCCCTGCGAACCTAGTGATAAAAAAATGATCCTCCCTACCCAAAAAACACCGGCCCAGAGGCCGCATGAAGCTCCGATCCAAAATCGGGGAGCGACAATGCGCGACACATGGGTCGTGCTTTGTTCCATAGCAGCGATCGTCACAGGGTGTGTCTCAAATCGCGCTTATCGCGATCACGATTCGCGACCGTGGGCTAACCAGCAGGCGCAAGTCGATTTCGTGCAAGGTGTGCAGTTAGACCAATACGAGCCTTATACGATCGAGAAACCGAATCATCGCTTCGACCTCAGTTACATCGAGTTCGATGAGAAGGGGGATTACTGGGATCGGCGTCAGCTAGGGTGGACCGTGCAGGCGATCAAGCGAGCGGCAGGCGCGAGGGATGTTGTCCTGGTCGTCTATGTGCATGGCTGGCAAAACGACGCCAGCAACATTCGCGGGCACGACGTCGGGAAATTCCATTGCCTGCTCGAACATCTCGCCGAGGCGGATCAGGACAGGCATCGCTTCTTTGGTGTCTATGTCGGATGGCGGGGGAAATCGGTTCCGGGCGGCGACGGGGTTTTTCGGGAAGGATCGATCCTGGATACAATCTCAAAAGGGATTTTCTTCGTGCCGCACGAATTATCATTTTATAGCAGAAAAAATGCGGCGGCGCGCGTGGCCGATTTGCCGGTCACAGAAGCGATTTTCCAGTCCGTCGCTGCGACGCGCAAGGCGGCGCGGGAAAGTGGCCATCAATCAAGGACGATTCTAATAGGTCATTCCTTTGGCGCGTTGCTGCTGGAGAAAGCGATGGCCCAGGCCCTGGCCGCCAAGGTGATCTCGGAGGCGCCCGGCGATGGAGGAACCTTCACCACGCCGGCGGACTTCGTGGTGTTACTCAATTCCGCAGGGGAATCGATCTACGCCAAAGAGATGATCGACATGCTGCGACGCCGGTACATTTCGCGGAAAGGCGCGAGTGGCAATGAGATCAGCGCGGAACATCCGCTGATTGTCTCGATCACTTCCAAAGCGGATTGGGCGACGGGAATTCTGTTTCCCGTCGGGACCCAGTTATCCAATACGACGGGAACCTTCCGGAAATACGAATGGGACACAAAGTTTGGCGATAGCAGCCACGATGTCTCGCAGAAGGAGTATTTCACGCGCACGCCCGGCCACAATAACAGACTGATCAGTTATGAGGCCAAGGTGGCTGAAGGCACGGCCCGGACGCCAACTTACCAGGACAGTGATGTGTGCAGTGCGGAAATGCTAGCCGCGTTTCGGCGAAATCTTCGCGAACCCCTTACCGGACCCAAAGGAGAGGTCCGGTTTTTAACGCTGGCGCCTACAGGCGAGGAAACGCAATGGGAGTTAAGGCCAAAAATAGCGGATCGGCTGCAGACTCCTTACTGGATAATCCAGGTACCGAAGGAAATCATCCGCGACCATAGCGATATCTTTAACGAAAATGCGCTGGCCATGATGGCAAGACTGTTTCGGGTTTCCAACCCTCAGTCCGAGCCTGGAGTCATGACCACTGCGCCGCGCACGATGCGCCTGGCGGACCCGGGAGCGACCAAGAAAGGACAGTGATTAGAGTCGGAGACAACTGTCACTGCAAGTGAACGTCTTTCAGGCCCGACTTGCCGTCGATAGTAAAGCTCGCGGATTTATTTTGCCTTCGGGCGTCGACGACGTTCGCCGTGTACGTGCCATTCGGCAAACCGTTGATGGTAATGCGCCCGAGCTTATCAGTGACTCCACTGAAACCATGCTCGCCAGTAATGTTGACCCTCGCATAGGAAATGTTAAATCCAGCCGTTGTCGCCGACTCCTTGAGTTGGAATTGGTCAGCGCGGGCTGCACAAACGGTGAGGCTCAGGACGATAAGGATTCGAATCAGTTTGCTCATATGAATTGTTTCCCTAGTCATTGATACACGTCGATAGGCACATCTTTGAAGATTCGCTGGTGCGACGTGGCAGTCAGAATCTTGGACGCCTGTCCATTGACGTAGGCATCATATTCCTTTTTTAGGTCGATGTACGCCCCCGCATGCGCGTATGTGTAATTGAGTGTCTCAAAGGCCTCTTCGATGGATTTCCCTTTCGGGAGGTTAACAACGATTTCGAAGCGACCATCAGTGTTAATATTATTTGATACCAACAATAGGATCTTGAGCCAAGGTCAAGGTGCCTGTGACATCCACGTCTTTGCCCTCCGGTTGCGCAAATCGCCCTTTTAGGGTCCACGACTCGATTGGCGGCGGGTATGCTTTCTGAAATGCGTAGCCAGCCAGCGCAATGCCGAGGAAGGCAAAAACGAGCGCGGGGTAATTACTCTTTATTTTTCCAAAAAACGGAACCTCCACTTCAGTGGCCTCTCTGGTCGTCGCATCCAGGTATATCCTTTGACTCAATAACGCTACAAAACCAAGGATGATTGATAAAGATGCGATCGCGAATATGATGTATGCACTATTATCCATACGTTGTTGCCTTCCGTTGAGGAAAGGATGCCAGATATCTCGGCCCTGTAACACCTTTTCTTTCTGGTAGAGTTCGGTCTGTTGATTCGCCCCGCGGGGATTCGAAACTCGAGTAAGCCTGCATAGGTGTCTAGTTTGTTTCCAAGGAACGCATCAATGAAAGTGTCTGCGCCGTCTAAGCCCAATCGGTCGTTTCACAAAAACGCGAACAAGTTTAATGAAGGGTTCCACGTCGGATCTTGCGTTTGCGCCTACGCATCGGATCGTCAAACTAACCGGGGACGGGACGCTTGCGGAAAAGCGACTTGATGACAGACCAGAATCCGACCGCGGCGAACAGCACGAGAATAAGAAGGCCGCCAACGATGGCTCCGACGATGACCTTGTTCCTGGGACTTAGTGCTGGTCCGGCCTTTACTGGCGAGTCAGGCCAGGGAGCAGCCAAGTAAGGAAAATCCGGGAGAAACGGTTTATCAATGGTCGTGTCGCGCGGGAACTTGGGTGAGGTGTAGGAAAGCTCGTAAAGGAGCGTATCTCCATAACGAGCGAGCAACGCGGCGACGTCGTCGTCCAACCGCCTCCCGTTGGGATAGCCAACATTGAAGCGGTTGCTATAGATCATCACGTCAGGAGTGAAGTCCCAAGGCCGGTAAGCGAAGAACGAGTCGAAACCGAACTTTACAGAGAGGTCTCGCATCAAACTCGGATTCTCGCTTTCGGCTTTGAGCACCCTGACGTGATCTTTGGGCGGATAAGTGTTGAGCAAATCAAAGCGGGGGTTCTGGGTTCGGAGCGAGCGCCCCACATGGTCGAATTGCTTGCCGTCTTTCCCGATTGTTGCGCCCCAGAAAAGCCAATCTCGCTGACCCTCTGGAAAACAAGAGATGGGAATTAACAGAACCATCGAGACAATATTCGTGCCGAAAAATTTCGGGAAAATGAAGGGGTTGGCATTATACCCGGTATAGAGCTGAATGTCGTTCGGGCTTTTCGCAATTGCCTCCAGTGTTAAGGTCTTCGCATTATAGATATGAACTTTGTCGGCATTGTGGAAGATGTTGCTAGGACTGGTAATCGTTTGCTTCTTAACAGTCGTGTCATTGTTGAGTTGAATCTCAACAGTGACATCGGGGCTGATTTTCTCCGGCTCCGGAATGCTGCCACCGTGACGCGCGAGCTCGTCTTTCTTGTCGAATAGAATGCGGCTGCGCAAATCTATGTGAATGAAGTAGGTGTACTCCGACAAGTCCAGGGGAGGCGCCTTTCTTAGACCGGGCCGGACGCAAAAAACAATGGCGAGCGCCTTGATTTGAGCCACTTCAGCCGGCTCCAGGTCAACGTTGGCGTCCTTGCCAGGGAGATTGACGAGTTTGCCGTCGGCCCCGACTGGGAAGACGAATAGGTCCGTCGTATTGCCAGCCGCTCGAGCCGTGGCAGCTGCGTTAGGCTTGCCGTCATCGAAAATCTCGAAACCTTGAGGCAAATGGATCGGATCGGCATGGTCCGATGCTCGGAGAGAAAGCGGGAGAAAAAGGAACGCCAAGGCAAGGAAAGCCCGGTGGAAGCGAGATCCTAACGATATTCGGCAGGCATGAGGAGTTAGTAGTGTCATGGTCGGGGTCGGTTGGCGGTTCTCTGGGGGCATGATGAAAGTCTGCGGCAGCTCCTATCTCAAACCGGGATATTCCAGAACCAATCCGGATCGGCAAAAGATCCCGAAGCGAGCTGTTCCCCTAGCTGCCGATAGCTCTCCCATTGGTCTTCATTGAAGAACTGATCTACCGTAGATTCATTAGGAAACTCCGGATGGGTAGCGTGATAATTAGCGACATCCGCCGATTCATTGCCGGTAAGCTTGGCCTTGAGATAAAGTAAGACGGATCTTGTCCCGGGGTGGTTTTTATAGTCTACCCAGAAGAGCGCCCCTTGCTGGGGAGTAGGAGTAATACCTCCATCGCCACCCGGACCGGGTATTGGCTTTAACTGCTCGATCGAACCGATGAGATCCCGCACCGAAAGAGGGATTTCATCCTGCTTGAAAGGGGTGATCTCCGCGCAAAAATCGATTCGGGCCTTCCGGACCAGATTTGCCAGCGAAGCGAACTCAAACGCTTGGTCTTCTCCGGCATCGCTCACGATAATGCGGGGAACCCGGCGTCGGATTAACTCATAGGCGCCGAGGTTTTCAAAAAATCCGCCATCAGTGAGATACCAATAGCGTTCCCAAGGACCGGGGTAGCGCGCGATCCACTCAGAAATAAGAAGAGACTGGGTGCGGAAGACCCTCGGCAAGAGGTAAAGGAGCCGGCGAAGAAAGGTAAATCTGGGAAAACCGGCTCGGGACGTGTCGGTGACACTACTGTCCCACCAGTAGCCGGTCCGTAGGTTAGCCAAGCCGAAGAGGAGGGCGGTGCCCAATCGCGTCTCATGACCGCGGCCGGGCGCTATGGCTGCGCCGGAGATAGCCATCCATTGGCGGAGAGAAAGAGTCTCAGCGCATTGAGCCGGGCTGCCATTCTGATCGAGCAATGGGTGTTCGGTTCCTCGGGGCCAGCCTACCGGTTGCATGCGCGCGCGATGCGGCTTGTGGCACTGCCAGCGCGTCGCCAGGATGTCGTCTGCTTTCACCAGTTGGCCTAGCTCAACAAAGGGCTCCGGCAACCTGTTGGGAGAGGATGGCAGGCCATAATCGGCGAGGCGATAGCGGTAGACTCCCTGTTGGGGTCCCTGACCATCCCGGGGAGCTTTTCCGTCCCGCGTGATGATAATTTGTTCGGCATTGACTTGGGCGACGATCCCGGGTCCGTCCGCGCGCAAGGCCGGTTCGGTTGGAGGAGTCCACAGGCTGTGCCATCTCCGGCCAATGCTCAGACCCAGGCTGCTCACAGCCATGCTCTCGCTTTTCCGGTCGCGATTGCCTCGCTGAGAGTTGAAGTCGACCGTTTGGTTAAGTGTTACATTGATGAGATGCAAGGGACCGCCCGTTTGGTGCGGACGGTAGTCACTAATACTAGACACATCGTCGCCGGCGGTGACCTCGTTAATATTTGCGCCTAACGGATGGTGGCGAAGTGGATTTGAAGCGCCGAGGAATGTGCGGGCCAGACGCGAGGCGTAGGTTTGCGCAAGCGAGGAGCGGTTTACAAAAGCCAGAGCTGCGGGACGGGAAAGAATGAAGGAAACAACAACCGCGAAAAAAGTCGTCACGACGCCGATCCAAACGGCCAGACCGCCGCGATAAGCGGCATGGGCGGCGAAGGAATAGAAAATTAAAGGCACGGCCAGAAGC
Organism: Spartobacteria bacterium; assembly: GCA_003167555.1. Lineage (GTDB taxonomy): Bacteria > Verrucomicrobiota > Verrucomicrobiia > Chthoniobacterales > UBA10450 > AV80. The sequence goes on along the minus strand of PMSN01000011.1, from coordinate 77,391 downwards.
ACCAGGGCGAGAAGAAAGGCGGTAAGCTCCGTCTTGAAAATACGACCCAGGGTTGACGGTGGCTGCCCCGCCTTCTGCCCTTTACTTAAAAAAGAAGCCGCACCTCGCGCGATCGGAATGAGAGCAACAAGTAATGCGCCGAATTTAGCAAAGGCCGCGGTGTAGCTGGTGCTCCCGGCAACCCACTGCTGCAATGCATGCCCGGCGGTGTCGATTAATGTAAAAGCCAAAGCCATGGTGGCCAGGGTCAGGGCAAGACCCAAATCCACGGTGAGATAGTTGCGAGTGCGCGATTTTTGCGTGTCCTCGCCGCCAGTCCCCGTTGCGTCCTCCTGATAGCGACCTCGCCGCCACGCCAGCTCAACACAGATAAAAGCGGTCAAGAGAGAAAAGGCGAGAAAGAGTGGTTCCCAGTGAGTTCCGTTGTAGAGACCGAGATAGAACAGCGCGGCCAGAAAGATGAAGACAAGAAGGAGAGGAGGCCATTTGTAGCGCTCGTGAATATCCTCGGATGCCATCCAGTAACCGATGATCCTGGGCAGCACTGCAAAAAGCAGGATTAACTCACACAGAACAAACCAGGGACTCCAAAAAACGCCAAGCCCCGCCTCGATCAGGTGTCCGATGGGTAGCTCCGACTTAGCCAGCACGAGCCCTTGCACCGCCAGGATCTTATCGAAGAGCCCGTAACGAACGGCATTAGCAAGACCGAAGAGCGCGAAGATCAGCGTGCCGACGACGAAATGCGCACTGAGAAGATTGCGAACGAGAACGGCGAGATCGAATTGCACGTCCCCCTTGCTGGACGGCGCTATGTAATTGCCATTCTTGCGCAGCCATCTTACCTCGAGCGAATCGGGCGCGACCAGTTCGTGTTCGACGCGATCAGCCGCCGGATGAACGGAGTTACGCTGTCCCGTGGCAAAGGGCTCCGAGCGCAGACGATCAAAAAATCGACCGAGGAAGGAACCTATGTAACTGCCGCCGGAAACCGTGGAAAGAAAATCAATCCGGCGAAGGCAATGGACTCTGGCCAGGGCTTGGAGGAGACCAAGATTAAACGTCGCGCTGCGAATCCCCCCGCCTGAAATCGCCAGCCCGGTGACATCCTCGGACCATCGATCGCCGGACAGCGGATCTATTGAGACCGCGTCCGGGTTCGACGGGTCTTTGTCTACTTCTGACCTGCGTGTACGGATCGCTTTGGCCTCGTGTTTGCGAAATTCATCGGGATAGGTCTCGGAATCCGTGAGGACCGACGAGAAACGCGCCTCCTCCAAAATCACATCGGCGGCCTTCTCGCTCGCCATATAGACATTGGTCACAATAAAGTAGCCCGGGATTTTCGGGAAGATAGAGGCATCCACGACTCTTAGTCCCGGAATGAAGGGGCGCTTTTCGTCCCCTTCCGGCTGGTTGGAACGCTTTTCGTCCTCCTTCGGCGCTTCGCCCAGCACTCGAAAGTTACTATCCAGGACGGCGTTCTCGTCTTCCGGCGGTCCCATGCGGCACGTGCCGCAGGCATGGTGTCCCCAGGATTCGCGGCGGATCCAATCCTTGATCGCCAGGTCGTCGTCCTCGGGAGCAATGACGGCTGGGTGAGCTTCGCGCTTGACGACGAGATGGGCGTGCTTCGCAATGCTTCGCACGAATTTCACCCCATCCACAATCGCGAGAAGATCATCAGCCTGATCGTTATCCACCTGGCCAGACTCTTCTTCAAAGTAGTGAAAGTTAATGTCTGGAGTAACGAGCGGATTATCGCTGCGCAACCTTACGGTTCCATCGCGATTGCGAGTGCGCGCCTTCAGGATCGCCCAGGTGAAAAAGTTATGCTTCGGGTCCTTCGAGTAACCGAGCTCATAGCCCTTGAAGGACAATGGGAGTCCGAAGATAAACAAATCCGGCTGGGCCAGATCAGGCCGCGAACGCTTCAGAATGCCAACAACCGAACCATTGCTGGAATAGAGTCCGTCGCCTTGCTGGCGCCACTGTTCCAAAAACGGGTCTGGCTGCGCGCTGCCGATTGGCAGTTGGAATTTGGCGCCGGCCAGGAGCTCAAAGTTCTCTTCCATCTCGCTCACTACTGTGACCTCGTAGCGATCATGCAGGTTGCGGCCCACTCCCGGAGAATGGACCCGGCACTCAATTCCCTGCTCCTCGAGATGTTCTCGATCGCCGATGCCGGAGAGCATGAGCAGTTGAGGTGTATTGAAGGAACCGCCGCAGAGGATAACCTCACCACCTTTTCTCACGCGGTACTCCTCGGTCCCGGTGGGAGGAGAGTTATAGGTAGGATGGGCGTGGTAAAGCTTCTCGCCTCGCAGAAACCTGACTCCAATAGCCCGAAGCGGTGGATCTTCTTCAAAGAGGATCTCAGTTACAAAGCACTTAGTCTCGATCACAAGTCTTTCCGGGTATTGTGCCTGGATCTCGAGGAGAAACTCCCGCGGACTCGAGCGATGTCCTCGCCTGCTTAACGATGGATTGCCATCGTCGTCGGGCAGCCCATTCTCGCCACAGACGGCTAACGGAATGAGCGCGAGACCCTCGGGGGTTTCAGCCTGGGTCCGGGCGTGGTTCGGATCGAGAGTTTCCCTTGTGCGTCTTACCCCGCCGCGCAGAAAGTGGCGAACGAAAGTAGCAAAACGATCAATACCCGCCTGATTGGCCTGCCAAAGGGCAGCCTTGAGCATTTTTATCAACTGAATATCCTTCAAGCCGATACTTAGATCGGTGACACTTGTTCGCAGCCACCCTTCATAACCATGGCGGCCGTTGGTATAGTCGGGCTCGCGCCAAAAGAGCCAGCAAATGTTAGCCCAGATCCGGCCCCAGCGGGTGCGCGGTGGCTTGGATTGCTTGAAGTATTGGTTGCGCTCGAGGCGTTCAAAATAAGGCCGCATCGTTTCCGCGCGCCAGGAGTCATCACGGACAAAGTCAGCCAGGTCATCCCAGTCGGAATCAGGTCCGCAGATGGTGATCATCGCGTTGTGAATCGTGCAACCTCCCAGGGCCGCCGCGCGCGGATAAAAAATGCCCGTCCGCTCCTCGTCGTCCGGGTCAATATTCTCTTTGGGATCAGAGGGCGAACCGTTAGGGTTAGGCGGCGGATTGGTGTAGTGTTTTACAAAGAACTCCCAGCTAAGGTCCGGATGTTCGGACGCGAGACCGTTGAAGGAAGGAGCCGCGCTTACTTCACGAGGACCGGCCGTGGGCGGAAGGTCGGCTGGATTCGAGCCCGCTTCGATAACAAGAACACGTTTGCCTCCCTGGGCGAGACGGGCCGCGAGCGGTCCGCCGCCCGCGCCCGAACCGACCACGATGTAATCGAATTCCACTTCTTCGCGGGAGGCATCAGCTCTCATAGGTTAACTGGCTAGGTAATTAAAAGGTCTTCAAGAGCTCGATTAATGCATTCTTGTCTTCATCGCTCATCGCTTCGAACCATTTGAAGTAATGCCCTTCGTCCATCACGAAATCGGGGCACTTACTCACCTTCATTAAGGCAGGAGCTACTTTATCTCGCATGAGCTTGCGTGCTTCATCCGGGGGAAGGTGCCGCGATTCTATATCGGCCAGTACTTCCAGTGAGCCAAGGACCGCCTTCTTCAATTCGGTCGGATCGGCATCAGGATTAGTGTTAGCCAGGAGGCTGACTGGCGTGCCCTTTGGTACGGGTCCAAGGCGGACATCGCCCAGGCGCCCGCTCAAGAGATAAAGAAACGCGCTGATGAGTAATCCGAGAATGATGGCGGCGTATCCCAGACCCCGCGCCCACCACCTTCGGCGGAGGACAACCGCGGGATCAGTGCTTCGCTTACGTCCCACCAGGACGAAGCAGAGATAGGCGATCACAAAAAGGATTGCACCAGGGAGCCATGGAATGGAAAAAACCCTTTGCGCCAGCGGATGTTCTGGCGCCCAGCCGGCATACCATTTCTCGATGTTCTGGATAGCAGGAATCTTTACCAGAAACGAAGGCACATACTGTCCCGGAAGAGTTATGTAGGTAACCTCAGTGGTGCGCCAGATCAGGCCGTGATCTTCCTTCAGGCGTTCGGGCGTGGCTTCGTTATAACTGGAGCTTTCGAGCCGCTTGGCCGGCCACAGTAGTTTGCGAATAGCATCATCAAACGCGATCAGACGGCCATCGACCGATGGATCGTTATTGAAGAGGCCCAGACTGTTATTGTGAAGCAGCGGCGCGCTTGTCCAGACCGATACGAGCGAAGCCGGGCGATAGAACCCTACGCCTCCTCCTCCTTCGGGTGAGCCTTTGGGCGCCTGGTGCCGCGGCATAAATGTCTGTTCTTCACCATGAGCTCCCGCATAAGGATTGAAATACTTTATCGACCCGACCGACGGCAGTTGTTTGTAACTGAGGGAAGTGAAGTCCGACCACATATGGCCGTCCAGGCCATTGGTGCCCAGAGAGCGGGCGGGATTGGTTCCCACAATCGTAATGGGTATCCGGTAGTCCGAGGAGAGAAAATTATTCTTCCAGAAGTCGGGACTTTCCACAGTCGCTTCCGCCCATTTTCTATAAGCATCATCCTGCAACCAACGGCCAGGATCGTGATCCCAGAACTCGCCGGCCTTAGCCCATTCCGCAAAGAGTTGCTTGCGCCGGTTGCTCAATTCATCCTCAGTGGGCAGCGTGGAATCGTTTTCCGGCTGGATGCTGGAGTGACAAACGATACAGTTATTCGCGAATACCTTCCGACCCCTCTTTAGCTGGCTAACATCGATCCTCTTGGCTCGTTCGCTTTCCAGGTCCTTGCTCGCTCGCTCGCGCTCGGTTCCGCTGACTCGTTCCCACTCCTTCGCATTGATGGTCAAAGCCGTGTTAGCGCCGTCAATATCCTCTTTCTTCAAATTCGCTTTGATCTTCACTACGTCGATCGGCTTGGTTTTCGCGTCCGCGCCTTTTGCGGCGAGAAGTGGCATCGGTGGCGTGATCTTCAGGAAATAATCCCGCAAAGGAGCGACGCGTTCCTGAGTGGCCGCCCACGAGGTGGAGTGCTGGACCAGGTCTTCCAATCGAAAGGCTTTTTGCGGCGTAAAGCCAATGAGCGCAGTATGCAGTCGCACCCACTGGTTGCCGAAGCAGCCGATGTTAAGGAAGACCCGGGCGAGCGCTCCCCACGCGCCTATGGAGTCCGCGCCATCGAAAAGGACGCGAGGCACGTAACGGTGCTTGTCGAAATTATTCTCGTTATTATTGGAATTCTTGACGCGCTCAAGGAGGCCGCTTTTCTCAAAGGCGTCCCACAGAGCAGAAGGGACCTTGTCTACTTCATATCCGCGATAGTCGAGCTTGCCCGTTTGCGGATTGGCTTGCCAGACGAACCCCGCGTCCTCGCCGCCCGGCAATGGTGGCAATGCCTCCGTGGGGTGAGCCCAAACCGTAGGTTGCGTGAGGCTGTCGCCCCGCAGTTCTTCGGGAGGATTTACGAATGAGCGGACCACGCGCTGGGGCAGCTGGAAGATTGCGTTCATCGCATTCGGATTATTCAAGTTATCCGAAGGAATGAGCGAAGTATCAGTTGTGCCGGGCGGCTGGGCGTCCAGGAGGTGGTAGACGAAGTTATCCTTTTGCAGGAGATTTCCGAAGACCGCTCGGATCCGGAGATACTGCGCACCAATGTTGCCCGAGATGTTTTCCCAGCGAGGCTCGGCTACATTAGTCGGCGGATTAAGCGGGTGAAACGAGGCATGACAAAACGCGCAACTCATTCCGACGCGGTAGGGACGCTGTAGATTGGGATCGTTGAAATAGCTTGGGTCCTCGTAGTAACGCTTCGGATCCCATTTTGCCTTTGCCTGCTCGAACTTGGGATTGGGAAACAGTCGCAAGCCGATAACGCCGCTCGATTTGCCGTAGATATTCACAGGCGGCGCGGGAGGACGCGCTTCATCGACGGTGGGGACATCGATCCAGAGTCCATTCTCATCAGGCTTCGCCGCTTCCCGCATTCCCGGCTCATTGATCAGGCCCGCGTTCTTGAATCGATTAGGACGCGTCCGGCTATCGACTAACTTGAGCAGATCGGTAAATCCGTAACTATGCCCGGCCAGCCAGTCCCAGAATTGTTCGTTCCCGGCACACCAGATCATCCAGGTGTTGCGGCCCAGGATTTCGTTTTTGCTGCGAACGACATCGGCCAGCGGTCTCGGACCGGGCTGGTCTCCGGCCTTCAGATCCTCTCGATCGAGAAGTTGATCGGGCCTCGCCCGGGAAGCTGCGACCACGTCCATGCCGCGGAAAAAATTTTGTTTGTCCGTGATCGGGTAGCGAAAATCCTGCGCGGATAGCCCAGCCTGCTTCGCTTCATCGTTAGGCACCGTGCCTTCTTCGGCGCGCTGGCAGGCCGTGCCTAGCAAAAGCACGTTTAACGCAAGCAACAGAGCGGGGAGATAAGGCCAAAACGAAACGCCGCATCGTTCCTCGTTCGAGAAATCTTGGGGCCGGCGGAGGCGCGGAGTCTCGGGAGGTTTCATCTCTGGGGACGGCCGATATCTTTATACCAGCCGCGATTTCGCAAGAGTTTGTCAAAAGATCCGCAGACGTGGCAAGAAAAAAAATGCGATCTTTTAAAAAAAATAAAGTTTACTTTTGCGTCTCAGCGCAAGGGCGTCGTTGCGGCCCTAAACTATCTCTCGACAAAGGCGTCGAAAATTTAATAAGATTCAATCGCGCCGGAGAGTCATGGGTCGTCCGGCAGAGTCAGGCAACCCTTAGATTCCCCTTTATTATGTCCAGCGTAGACGACCAGAACGAAGAAATTACGAATGACGATCGGCGTTATCGCGGGTCGCTCTTCTCCGAGGTTCGCGATGCGGTCCTCCACCAACCTTATCAATCGCCTTGGGGCGCACCCGGCCAGCCCGGGATGCCGCGATATAAGGTGAATCTGCGCCGGTTTGCTCAAGGTATCCTGCCCTTTGATAAGCCCTTTCGCTTTTGGCAGGCCGCCGCCCGCACGGTCGATTCCTTTGCTGATCTACGCTGGGGGACTGATGGAAAAGGATTTCGGAGATTGGTCCATCCGAATGGAATTTGCCTGACTGGCTTGTGGGAAATCACGGAGGAAACCGGCTATTCCGGCTACTTTAGGAAAGGCAGCCGCGCCCTGATCGTGGGACGCTATTCGATTTGTTGCACCGAGCCGCGCCGGGGTTATACGAGATCCCTCTCACTTGTCGGCAAGCTTTTTCCCACGACAGATCCGGACCATCCCGAGCCGTTGCGCACCGCCAATTTTATCACGCAGCAAGACTTCGGCGGCGAGCATACCGACTACATTAACGATGCGGTAACCAGCAACGCTCCCGATACTCGTTCGTGGCGGCGCGGCTGGGGTTTTCCCATCCTGATTATCACAGGAGTGGTTTTGAAGCTTATCGACAAGGAAGCCACTATTCGCGAGCTCTACGAGATATCCGAACTGGGCAAGCCAAAGTGGGAGCCGACGCGCACTCCGAAATTCATGCGCCTGCGCGTAACGCCGGGCCAGGAAAGGATCGAGGGAGATGGGCTCGATTTTCGGGATGAAATCATGGCGCATATCTACAAGAAGGGCGATCCCGTTCCGAAAGGCAATCTAACTTTTGACATCGATGTGACGGACGAAGGAACCCAGAAAGGATTGCCGTTATTTGAACGGCGGACATTCAACAACTGGAAACATATCGGCCGGATTACGTTTGACCGCGCGGCGGCTTCTTACAATGGCGACCACGTGATCCATTTCCATCATCCGAAGTGGCGGGGAAATCGCAACGACGCCTCCACGGTCCTGCGCGTGAACGAGAAGCGGGTTCGTTAGCGCAACGCCGCGATAAGATAGATTACTCCCGCGACGCAGATCGCGCTCGAGGCAGTGCGTGACAACCAGCGCGGCATTCGTCCCGGATGGGTCGTTCGCTGGCTATAGGCACGCGTTAGTTTCATGGCGGTAAAAAGTGGCAGCGCCACGACTTGGTGTCCGACCTCGACTCCCACGCTGAAGGCAGCGATCGCCGTCGCGACAGCCACTCCCTGCATTCCCTCCATGGCCTGGAGCAAGCCGCCGGCAAATCCAAGACCGTGAAAAAGCCCGAAGCCGAAGGCGACGCCAAGTCTTGTCAGACCGCGGCTATGCGCGGGAGCAAAGAGATTTTGCGCCGCAACGAAAACGATGCTGGCCGCTATCATCGGTTCCACGATCCGGTTGGAAAGCCGCACCACGTCGAAAACCGCGAGCGTGAGGGTGATCGTGTGCGCGAGGGTAAATGCAGTGACCACCTTGAGCAGGTCCCACATCGTGGCGACCGCGAGCACAAGCCCGGCGACGAAGAGCAAATGATCGTAACCGCTCAGAATATGGGCGATGCCGTGACGCAAAAACGCAATTGCCATGGCCCGTTGATCGAGGCGAGGGCCGGATTTGTTGTTAGCCCCAGCCGCTTCCAGGCTAAACGAAAGTGGTTGCCGCGAAGTAAGGAGCAATCCCTCCTGGATGACGTGATCAGGCCCGGAGATCCGCACGATGTAGCTCGCTTCCCAGCGGTTGCCGGGCGCAAAAACGAACTCGTTCAGGACATCTTCGGTAAGGCGAATCTGGGCGGGCGGCCGCCGTTCGGGTGGCAGATCGAACTTGAAAACGTAGCCGATAAGGTCTTGCGTTTTCGTGTTCTCCGGCGGCGTGATCTCAGCGAGCCGTCCCGTAAGCGAAAGGCCGTCCGCGCTGAGCTGAAAATGGGCCAGCAAATATTGGGCGTGTCGTTGCCACACCCGTTCCAGCGTCGCATCAGTCTGGGCATTCCTGTCAAAAGCTTCGGCGACAAAAGCCTCTTCACTGGAAACCCGAGCTCTTACTTCGATTTGGTCGGCCCGGATAATAATATCCATTGCCCCCTGCGCCACTGGATGGGCCTGGGTCTCCAATGCGCCCAGGGTTAGTGCACAGAATAACCAGAGCAGCCGGCGGATCATTAACGGTGGACGTGAAAGGTGTTATAACGTGGATTCGCTTCGAGCGCCCGTTGCAAGGTAGCTCTGCCTCCGGGGACGTCTCCGCATCCCATGCGAATCATCCCGGCGTGGTAAAGAATGTGTGCTTCCGGCGCTCCGGTCGCGAGCGCCTTTGCGGTCAGCTCCAGCGCTTCCTCTTTTTTCCCGGCCTTGTAGAGCGCCCATGCCAGCGCGTCGTATGCTTGAATGCCGTGACGCAACGTGAGATCACGCCGCGCCAACGGGATCGCCTCTTCCGGTTGATTGATCGAGTCAGAATAAAAACCGGCCAGGTGATGCAAGTAAAGAATTTCGCCGCGCTTGACCGAGGCAAGGTAGCCGGCGAGCGCGCGATCATGCCACGGCCTCGCTTCATCGGCCTTTCCAGCAAAGAGGTAGAGATCACCCAGCGCTTGCCAGAACTCGGGCCTTTCGACTCGCTCGATCAGGTGAGTGTAAAGCGCAATGGCTTCGTCGATCTTACCTTCAGCGCCTTTTAACTCAGCCAGGTGGTCAAGGCCCGCATAGTAATCCGGTTGCTTCACAAGGGCATCCTTGTAATGCGACTCCGCCGCTTCCCAATCGCCCAACTTGAAAGCCAGCTCTCCGATCTGGACGTGGCACCAGGCCGCGACCTCGGGAAATTCCGGGGCATTTTTCTCCGCGGATTGCAGGGCGTTTTCCAGGTGTTGCCGCGCCCGCGGGGCGTTTCCCTGGACCCAATCGAGCTGCGAAAGTCGTGGCTCTATCGCAAGCTCATTCCCGGCTGGCGGCACTTGGCTCCAGGCTCGCTCTGCGTCCGCGTAGTCGCCCAGATTGAAAAGTGCGTCGCCCAGGAGTTGCAGGGCATAGGTCTCGTCCTGCATAAGCCGGCGCAATTGTTCCGCACTCTGGCGGGCCTCGGCGAAGCGATGCGACCCCAGTTCTATCCGCGTTCGCATGGCGAGCCCTCCGCGGTTAAACTCGGGGTTAGCGAGCTTGAGCGATTTCTCCACTGCTTCTGACGCGATGGTGAGATGCAAGAGTAGCCCTGTGCTGCTGAGCAAACGCAGGTGCGCGTCGGCGATCTTGTTCCAGGCAATGAAGTCGTCGGGAACTGCCTTTACGCGCGACTCCAGCGACTCAAGAGTCTCTCGTGTGCGCGCGGCCTGCGTTCCCGCACGCACCACCGCCAGCGTAACGATGAGTGGAAGAAGGACGAGAACTCTTCGCATTTGCCCCCGTGGAACGCGGAACCAGTCAGAGAGTTTCGGAATACTTCCGGCCGGGCCTCAAAAGTTGAAGGAAAGCAAAGGAGAGAAGGAAGTGCGCAAAAAATACTCGCACATAGAAGACAATGGCATTCAACCACCCTGGGTTGAAATCCTGAAGGAGGATGGCACTCAAGGCTACCACGAGGCCGATCAAGCTCAGAAAGGCTATCGGTACTTCCCTCGGGGGAAACTCAAATATCCCGCAGAGGATTCCCACCCCTCCAACCAGGAGCCATGGCACCGGCCAGGCCGTGCTGCCTGTGGCGCGAAGGCATCCGAAGAGAAGGGCGAGAAGCAATCCGATGAGGAGGAGAACTTTGGCGAGCTGTTTCATAAGAGTCCTTGAGGTGGAATTAACAGGTGTGCTGCCCTCCTGGTCACAGATCACCAGGGATCGGCGAGGTAGGGGAATTGGTCGAGGAAAGGTTTGTCGTTCTTCAATGGATTAGGCGGTATCTTCGGTTCGATCGGCGCCGCGTCCCATAAAGCTTGATCGCTCAAGGTCTCGATATTGTATTTCCGGCCGTTGGCATCCGGGCTCATGTCGAGAAAAAGGGAGAGGAATCTGGTGGCCACCTGATCTTCCAGTCGACGCCCGTAAGGCCAGGTGCCGGTGGTGTCCATGTCGATGGGACAAACGTTCGGGACAAAAATCTCGAAGGACCGTTTCAGCGGAATGGGCAAGCGCTTCTTGTTCCACTTGTCATCGGGCATGTTCAGTTCCTGAAACAGGGTCTTCTTTACCCGGCGGAAAGCCTCCAGGATATGAGCGGCGTCATAGGTCTTGTGCACGGAGATGGGCGAATTATCATGGTCGAAGGAAGTGCGGAGACCTAGCGCGGAAATGGACGGCCCGAAGCCCCAACCGAGATGAGCCAGCCGCGTGACCAGCGAAGGCCCCAGCCAGAAATTATTTGCGCCTACCTGTTTGTTGTCCTCGCGCTCATTCAAAGCCGCATCCGCAAACGGCTGGCCATCCGTATCGACGAGCTTGTATTGTTTGAGTTCTTCGTCCCAAGCGGCCGGCACCAGGTCGGCCAGCTCTTGGGCCCGAAGCTTCGCCACCACTCCCAGGGAGGCGCCTGCGGCAAGGACAAGAATTCCGAGGATGATCAACGGCTTGGGTCTCGCCCACCAGCGCACTGCTTTCTCTTCCACCGGGCTGCGCCGGGCATGTTTCGCGGCAGCTCTGATCCCCAGGACAAGAAGCAACAAACCCAGCGCAACCGCGGCACTGGTCGACGCCCAGGGATGCTTTCCGAAAATCCCGCTCCCATCGGTGCGCTCATTCGGAATCGTTGCGATCTTGCCCGAAGCCTTGAGCACCCAGCTTTCACCCCATGCGTTCACGATTCGGTCCGCCTCGGGAGTTTTCGTCAGGAACGCCAGCGGGATTTCGAGAATGATCGCATTAACGTTTTTTCCCGCCCGATTATCTTTGCCGCTGTAAACGAAGCGGTAATTGCCTTTCTCATCCTTCTTGAACTTGTTTCCCTTCCACGTCCACGGCCCGGGAGGGAGATCCTTCTTCAGGCTGTATCCCAGTTCCGGGTTGGCCGGATCGAAATTGAAAAGGTCGTTGCCTTCCAGCTCGAGGAGGGTCTTCGGGATGGGAAGCTCCCGCGCGTTCGCCATGGATAGTGGAATGTTATAGAACTGGGGCGCGTAGTTGATGGAGCGGAAGAAGCCCGGCAGATCGTTAAAGAAAGCGTCGTCCCGGCCACCGATGAACACCTTAATCGTACTTCCCCCCGCCTCGATGGTCTCGCTCTTATTCGTCGCGACCGAGGCCGAAAAGTTTCCGCCGGGAAAACGCAGCAGCTCGACCTTCGCCTGGTTATTCTTCCCAACGGTTACCCGGACTTCCGACGGTTTGAGCCGGAGGTATTTGTCCTTGATCGCCGCGAAGTATTTCAAGATTCCTTCCAGGCTGGCATCGTCCTTGAGAGGCGGCGCAATCCTCGGATTAGGCGCAATTAGAATCCGATAAAGCAGGTCGGGGTCGAATGCGCCGGTTGCGGGGACAGAAGCGAACGTCAGAGCGACCACCACTTTCTCTCCGCCCACCACATCGTCGCTCGGAAATCCATACAGGTCGTAAAGATCCGCTGCGTTGGCGTCGATGTCTGAAAAGATGGAGTTGATCGCATTTGGATCGTTGTGGTCGGCCGCGAAAGAGACCGGAGAGAGAAGGAGGAAGATGGGCAGAAAACCCAGGATAGCCCTGCCCGGGGGAAGCAGCTGTTTCATATCGCTCGATCTGATTCTTTTTCGCATCCCGTGTCAAGCACTCGCAAACCGAGGTGGTGGTACAGTAACTGTACCACCACCTAAAACGACCCAACGTCTCGCTGTTGGAAGAGTCCCGTCATCTTGGAGCCGTCGCGTGGATTCGGTGGATTCGTTAGGCCGGCCACTCGCGACTGACTCGATCGAAATGGTCTTCGGGAAACAATGAATCTAATCGAGGGGTTCGCCGATTATAAGAATTTCGATTTTTATTCTTGCCTCGACAACTGGCCAACTGTCAGACTCGCCACCAAGAGCAGTTTAGACGTCCCCAAATGTCCCCCAACACCTATCGTAGCTTCCGGTGGCGCTGCGCGGCGCGCAGTTCTCCTCCGATGTCTGAAAGCACATCTCTTTCAGCACTCCCTCCTACCACCACCTTCGTCGTCCGTAGCTTGGGCACGAGATTCAGGAGGCGCGAACCGAACCGGACGTCGAGGCCGCGATCCGCACGCGGAGCCTCAACTTCATCGGCTGGAACTCGGACCAGCGACGAGAAGATCGGCGATTTCCTTGTCTTCGAGGCGAATCCGCTTCAGAGGGTATTCCGGGAGGTCCCGTTGGTGACGGGAGGCACGGCGATTCAGTTGATCGATTCCAACCCGGCTAGAACAGCCTCGAAGATCCGACGTCATAACCCATATTTTATCACGCAGATTAGTCTCAGCGGCGTCCCTTAACTAGAAACAACGATCATTATGGCAGGTCACACGACACACCAACCTCATGGGTCCGGCATTCGCGGACTAAACAGTCTCAGAAACATTGACAGCTCCCGTGACCTCGATGGGAAATTCGGCCGATTGTTTAAGGGCTTTAACCCCACGCACTTTCCCGAAGAAGATCTCTTCAAGCTTGGGGATGCTATGACAGGGGCCGATGGGCCGAAGGACGGCGCTGACCCTGAAGAGAGCGATTTTGGCTCCGCCTACACCTATTTCGGACAGTTCATTGATCACGATCTGACTTTCGATCCATCCTCGTTCCAGGAGCAACAGAGCGACCCGGACGGGATCACGGATTTTCGCACACCGCGGTTCGATCTGGACAATCTGTATGGTCGCGGACCCGGCGACCAGCCATACCTGTACGATGGCATCAAGTTCCTTCTAGGGGACAAACTCTTCCTGATAGAGCGTAATCCGAAGGCACGAGACCTAGCGCGATCAGCGACGGCCTTTGACGGCACCCGGCGGGCGATCATTGGGGACCCGAGGAACGACGAGAACGTCATCGTTTCTCAACTGCAGGGCATGATGCAGCGTTTCCACAATCACCTGGTGGACGTCAATCCGGGAATGTCCTTCAGTGAGGTTAATCTCGAGGTCAGGAGGCATTATCAATGGGCGGCGGTTCACGATTTTCTCCCGAAGATCGTCCATGGTGATGTGCTCAATGCCATCTCACCTGCTATCGCTGACGCGACGAAGTCGTTCAAACCTAATCCTCCGCACCTGAAGATATATAAATTTTCGACGCCGATCATGCCCGTGGAGTTTTCCGTAGCCGCGTACCGATTGGGCCACTCCATGATTCGTCCGGGCTACCGGGTGAATGAGTTCACGCCGCCGCTGCTTATCTTCGATGCTCAAAACCCGACCAATGGACTGAATGCATTTGGCGATTTCCCCAAGAGCTGGGGGATAGACTGGCAGCGGTTTATCGATCTGGGGCTCCGAAGCACCCCCGAGACGGATACCGACCGTGTGCAGCGCGCCTATAAGATCGATACCTCAGTCGTCTTGCCGCTTGGCCACCTTCCAAAGTCTGTGGCGGGTAGCGAGGCGACCGCCGACCCGCATAAGTTCAACCTTGGTTTCAGAAACCTCCTACGGGGCCAGAAGCTTCTGCTGCCTACCGGACAGGACGTTGCCGTAAGCATGGGGGTGGTTCCACTACCGGACGACAAGATCATCCTCCACGCGGCCAACGACGGATCGGCAGAAACGGACGGAGACGACGGCGCCAAAGCGCGAACTATCGTAGATATCAGCCAATCGTTCGTGGGAAAGTGCCCGTTGTGGGTTTACATTCTGGCCGAGTCCCGAAGAAACTTCTACCTGAAGGGCCGCGCATGTCTGGGAGACGTGGGAGGCCGGATCGTTGGAGAGGTCTTCCTTGGGCTGCTGAAGCAGGATCCCGATTCGATCGTAAATAACCCGGATTGGAAGCCGATGCAGGGGGCCGTGCTGTCCTTCGGACTAGCGGATATTCTCAAGGCAGCCCTCGCCGGATAAAGGAGCGACGTCGTGGCATCCCCATCTCAGATAACGCGCTTGCCCATGAGGGAGTCTAGGAGAAGCAGACATCTTCTGTTCCGATCGCCTTCGACTGATAAGATGCTCACCGCGCAGACAGCCGCAGGCGACGCGGTGCCTGTGCATGATCCGCCTCTCGCTCCTCACGATGAAGCAGTGTTTCTACTGAACATCGCGGCAGAGGTGGAGCACGCGCTAATGGTGCAGTACCTGTTCGCCGCTTATTCGCTTCGGGACCCGAGCCAATTTCCCGACGACAAGGGGGCCTTGGTCCGAGCGTGGCGTGACGCGATTGCGACAGTCGCCCGAGAGGAGATGGGACATCTGGTTACAATTCAGAATCTCCTCCGATCCTTGGGCGCGCCCCTGAGCCTCGCCCGAGACGAGTTTCCGGTTAACACCGGCTTCTATCCGTTCGCCTTTCGCCTTGAGTCCCTCAGCAAAAATTCCGCCGCCAAATATGCCTTCGCCGAAATGCCCCCGATTGCGGCGGCGGAAGGTATTGCTGGCGTTACGCCGGCTGAGATCGCCGACATTACACAGCGAGCGGATGAGGATGATACAGGTCAGCCCGTGAACCGGGTAGGCAAGCTCTATGAACAGTTGAGGGCGGTGGTCCAGTCGCTCCCGACGACTGATTTCTCCAGCAGCTCCGTCTCGCAGCAGGCTAGGTTCGATGAGTGGGGCCTGGGGAAGCACGACATTTTGATCCTGCCCGTCGGGACACGTTCCCAAGCGCTCGCCGCTTTAGGCCAGATAGCGGAACAAGGGGAAGGCCCCGTGACTGCCGCGGCCGCAGCGGACCCAGCGTCTCATTTCCAGCGCTTCGTGAGCATTTACCGTCAGATTCCAGATGGCGGTTCCTGGCAGCCCGCCTATCGGATTATTGAGGATCCGAACGTGCGATCCTCGGTGATCAGCATGGACAATCCCGGCCAGATTACCCAGCCGGAGGCGCGCCTCTGGGCGCAGCTCTTGAATGCGCGCTACCGGCGGCTTTTGATGACCCTGCGGCACGCGCTTGAGCTCGAGTCCCCGGCCCCGACTGGGCTTAATAGCACGCCTCGCGGTCTGCTGATAAGCTGGACCTTTTCCGAGATGTATCATCTTCGGTCTATTGCGAGCATCTTGGTTACACTGCCTGCGACGGGGGCTGCGGGCGACACGCATGTCGCCGGCCCGCCCTTTGAGCTGCCCTCGTCCCTTTCATTACCTACGTTGGAAGCCGACCGTTGGCGGCTACAGAGTTCCATGCTCCAATCGGCGGAGATGATCGTCGCCTCCCTTGCCACCCTTCCAGCAACTCGCGGCTCCGACTTTCTCAAAGGGATGTCCGCAGCCGATGCCGAGGCCGTGCAGATCGCCAATCGGGTCGCATCCCAATGACAAAGGAGAAAACAACCATGCCCGGTATCGTGGAAATTCGTATCCTGCCTCCGCTCGCAATCGGCCGACTCGGTTCGTCCGCGACACCGCTCGAAAACTATACCCTGGAGATCGCTAATCCCGTCGGTTACCGGTCCCTCGTTCCTGCCGCAACACTGGTCGTGGATCCGATTACCGGAGCGGTCGTCAGCGCAAACCCGCCGGCTTCGGTCTCCTTTCGCGATGTGCAGGGCAACATCAAGCCAGTATGTCCATTCCTGGAGGTATGGATGCTGCTCGCCGGCGCCAAAACCTTGACGCCGCTGACCCTGCAGGCTTTGCAGAGTCTCGGCGCGGATGAGACCGCTGTCTCCTGGAGCGTCCAGGTGGGAAACATCAAGGCCTTTCGTCGCACCGGCGATGCCAACGATAGGATCACCGCGAGCGTTGCCCCCTTCAGTAACCACAATGTCAATGCCTTGGTCGGTGACTGCCCCAACTTCAAGCCCGGAAAGACGCTCCCACTGGGCTCGGCTCGGTACCTCAAGCCTACCGCCGCGTTTCCACAGATCCGATTACGATTGACGCCGGCGGCAGGTAGGGTTTACGGGCCAACCGCGGGCGATCCTAACATTGCCGACGATGTGTACGACGCGACTCGTGGCAAGTGGGCACGGTTCAGGGAAGGCGCGAACAACGCCCCACCATCTACGGAACCGGGAGGAATTTTCGCGAGCGTGAATAATGTCAGCCGCGGCTACCTCGACGATGAATGCGATGGAGTGGTGCAGGTCCAAGTCATCTTGCCGGGTAAGACGTTGACGGCTCTGGCGAGGATTACGTTTGGACCGCCGAACTTTGCCCCGGACGGTCTGCCGATACGGACCGTCACAGATGAACTGGAGCAAGTCGAACTGGGGCCTTCCGTGTCAGGGCCGGTTCCCATGGCCGAGGTTGGGTCCATCGTGCGCCGCGCCTTGGAAACAGTCCGGTTGATGAATACCACCGCGCTCAACTCGCCGTCTGTTAATAGCATGGCCAATCAAGACACCGGGGCAGGACGCGCTGCGGAGCCGATTTTTGATCCCTCCGTTGTGGACGCCCTCGCGATCCGAGCGCGGCACGAAAGTGTTCTGCTAGCATTGAACAGTGGGACCATGGCCTGGTTTTCTACCGTCCTCCGACGCTACGCAGAGGTCGGCGATCTCTCCGATGATGGTCGCCGGAAAATGCCGGGAATGATGCGCGGCGCCGATGGGTCCCACCTCGCGCTCACGCGCCGCCAAGCTTCCACAATTGACGCAGCTGCCGTGGCGATTGCACCCGAGGCCCCTGCCGGCAATCCCAATCCTGGCACACTGACACCCACCAATCTGAGTGCCATCCTTTATCATGCGCAGGGAAATCCTCCTGTCGCTCATCCCTCCTCGGCCATTTCGAACGCCTTTCCGGGCCTCGAGATGGATTTTCGTAATGTCTGGCGGCGGGTATTCGTCGGGATCGTCCTGCACGAAGCAGACAACTTCGTGGTGGGCGTCGATGCGAATGCTCCGGCGAAGCTTCGGGCTCTGATTGGGCAGCGGCTCATTTCGGTAAACGGGGTGAGGGTCATCGGCGTCCTCCAAGGGCCTTCCCGTCCCGGCGGCCCAGTTGTCCCGTTGCCGTCAAATCAAAACGCGGCCGCAAACGATCCCATGGCCGGCAAGACCAATCTAGAGTGGTCCAACGCTTTGGCGGACGCGCTGCAGATGGAGGGCAAATCCGCCAAGTGTGTCTTCGTTCCGGAGGGCGGTGGACCACAGACCAAGATAGCCCTCAAGGTGCGACCGTTCTTTGAGGCCGGCACCGGCGTCATCAAGCGCGAGCTACTGGAGCCTGGCGAGCTGACGCAGAGCCTCTGTTCTCCATGGCAAAATGACTATCGGGAATGCTCCTGCTACTATTGGGCAGCGAGCCGTCCCGACTACGTGAATGTTGAGCCGCGTGTTGACGGCACGAGCGCCGGACACAATTGGCTGCAGCGGGGTAGGACTGCGTCAACAGCCAAGGTTTACATCGTGGACGATTTCGTGGATCAGCGTCTGGTCACGTACGAGCAGTTGTTCCAAAACTGGGAGCATCTCCTCAAATTCGAGATCGGCGGGCGCGACTCGGAGTAGCGGACCGACGCAAGGCTTTAAAGCGATGCTAATCTCGACTGACCAAATCTTGCGCTCCGTTTCGAGATTTGCCACGCACGGCCCGTCAGCGCCCAGGCATCCGGATGTCCATATGGTGGATACATCGGCCGGACCTCACGCGTTTATTGTGAACGGCAGCCAAATTTATGGCCTCGCGGCTGAAGCGGCCGAGACTTTGCGACAGGCATTAGTAGCGGATGACCGGGAAGCAGTGGACCGTCTCCTCATTCAGTTTGGCATCACTCTGTCACCGCTTATAGATGACCGGCCGATAGTGTCTCCTCCACTACGATCGCTTTCGTTGGCAATCGCGCAGAAATGCAATCTTGGCTGCACCTATTGTTATGCGCAGCAAGGTGAGTTTGGCGGCGGCGCGAAGGCCATGTCCGCCGAGATGGCGTTGCGCGCAGTGGATCTGCTGCTTCGAGACGCCGAAGCTGGAACCCGCGTCAACCTCGCCTTCCTTGGCGGCGAGCCGCTGGCGAATCGGACGGGCCTTCGCGCCGCGACTGAATATGCAACCCAATTGGCGACCGCCGCGGGCGTTGACGTTCGGTTTTCTATCACAACAAATGGCACGTTGCTTACACCCGAGGACGGCGATTTCTTCGAGCGGCATGGTTTCGCGGTCACCATCAGTCTCGATGGCATCGGCGACGCCCATGATCGCCAGCGGCCCTTTAAGAACGGTGCGCCCAGCTTCGGCAAGATCATCGCGCGGGTCGAGCCGCTTCTGGCGCAGCAGAGGCGGATGCAAGTCTCCGCCCGGGTCACGGTAACGCCATCGAACCTCGATCTTGTCGGGACCTTGGAGGGATTGATCACTCTCGGATTCCATAGCGTGGGGTTTTCACCGATGTTAAGCTCACCCACCAAGTCGGGCGAGATGGATGAAGCATCGCTTGAGGTCATGCTGGCACGGATGATTGACTGCGGGAAGCGATTCGAAGCGCGCCTAATCGCGGGCGTTCGTTATCCGTTCCTCAACATGGTGACCGCGCTGCGTGAACTGCATGCCGGGACGCATCGGCCGTATCCATGTGGGGCGGGGGCCGGCTATCTGGGAGTGTCGGCCGATGGCGACCTATACGCATGCCACCGTTTCGTCGATGATTCCCGCGCATCCATGGGCAGTGTAGCTGGCGCGATTGACAGCGAGCGCCGGAATGCATGGCTGGCGCAACGCCATGTGCATCGCCAAGAGCCATGCCGCCAATGTTGGGCACGCTATCTGTGCGGTGGTGGATGTCATCATGAGGTGATTCATCGTGGGCGGCCGGCCTGCGGCTATATCCGTGGCTGGCTCCATTACTGCATGCAAGCCTACGTTCATCTCCGCGCCTCGGTGCCCAGCTACTTTGCGGTAGAGCAGGCGTGAAGCCAATTATTGCGGAGGTCGCTGTTCTTGGCGCCGGGCCAGCCGGAGCCTCCATTGCCTGCCGCCTCGCCCGCCTAGGACGCGACGTGGTCCTAATCGGTGATGGATCGCCGCGTCGCCGTGCTCTCCCCGAGTCAATTTCGCCGGGAATCCATCCCCTACTTGATCTGCTTAATCTCAACGACGCGCTAGACACCTTTGCCACCGAGTGTGATCCCCCCGATGTGCGTTGGGAAGAGCCCGGGCCTCTCAAGTATTCTGTTTCCGGCCCTTCCGGTCACCTCGTGGACCGATCCAAGATGGATGCCTGCCTAGTTGACGCCGCCCGGGGGGCAGGCGTTCAGGTCATTGCCACGCGGGTCGGCGACGTCCCGACCCGACGAGCCGAAGGCGGGTGGTTGGTACGGATCGCCACACCCATCTTCGAAGAAGTTCATGTCGGCTTTCTCATTGTTGCCACTGGGAGGAAACCCGTGCTCTTTCAGGGACGCAAGCGGATAATGCCGCCTCTTTTAGCACTGCACTCGCGCTGGAAACTTCCATACCCAGCTCGGACTAGGATCTCCGTTGAGGCTTTGCGCGAAGGATGGGTCTGGTGGGCACCACTTGCAGACGGGAGCTGTTACGCGGTCGCCTTTATGGACCCGCTGCTCCGGAGGCGAAGCGGTCAACTAAGCATCGAAAACATCTATGTGGCCTTCCTGTCCGAGGCAGCCGTGTTCGGCAATTGCCTCAACGGTTCGCAAATAGACAAGGTCAGAGCATGCGACGCATCAGCCGTCCTTGCAAACAAAGTGATTGGGAGCGACTGGATGCTTGTTGGAGATTCGGCGGTCGCTCTGGAACCGATTTCCGCCCAGGGTATTCAGGTAGCGCTAAAATTGGGGTGCCAGGGCGCCGTAGTCGTTCACACTATCCTTTCGGACGTATCCAGCGCGCCGGTGGCCGAGATGTTTTATCGCGACCAGTGTCAAGCGATCGCCGCAAGGCATAGCAGGGCAACGGCGGAGTTTTATGCGGGGCCAAAGCGATTCCGGCACGAGCCGTTCTGGATGGCACGCGCCTTCCGCAATACCAACCCGGCCCTCCGCCCCGCGCCGACGGGTTCTGTCGATGTAACGACGCTGCTGCGTTTGTCTACAGATGCCAGCCTCCGAGATCTCCCTTGCCTTATCGGTGACCGCATTTGCTTACAAATGGCTCTCGAACACCCCAGTTTGGATGGCCCGGTTTCCCACCTCGGCAACGTTGCGGTCGCAGCCCTCCTGAGGGGGACTACCCAAGCGCAAACGGCGGGTGAACTCTGCCGTTCATGGATTCGAACTGGAATAACCGAACGGCCTCTTACACTGCTTCGTTGGTTTTTGAAAAACGGAATTCTTGCTCCAACCGATGTGCCTGGCTGATTTCTTAGTTCTGGATTTTGAATTAGCGCTGGCCTTTAGATCGAACGGCCGTTCAAGCCAAGCCCGACGGGTCCGCAGACCTCAACCGCGATTCATGCGGATGGATTTGACAGTAATGTTTGTTTCGTGGCAGATCGGGACGGGTATAAGTAGCCATCAGCCAATCGTTGTCGCGCTGCTCGTAGGTGCCTGTTACCCACATGAAAAGCCATAGTCGAACTGGGCCGTCTGGCCACCGTTAGAATCGTGCTCAACCGAACCGGCGATACATTGCAAGGTTGGCTTGCGTCTGTTCGAGATGCGCAGCCCGCTCTTCATTCTGTATCTTCATT
This sequence comes from Spartobacteria bacterium, assembly GCA_003167555.1. Classification (GTDB taxonomy): domain Bacteria; phylum Verrucomicrobiota; class Verrucomicrobiia; order Chthoniobacterales; family UBA10450; genus AV80. The sequence goes on along the minus strand of PMSN01000011.1, from coordinate 55,932 downwards.
CTGTATTTAGGCTTTAACTTTAGACGCAAGAGACTCCATTGGGGTGACCGGGTCAGCTTGAGTTACGAGAGTTCTGCTGTTGTAGAGACGTCACACAAAAAATCAAAACACCGCTGGGCTAAGAAGAGCAGTCTGATTTGTAATTAGAAAACGGGTATTTGCTGCCTTTAGCTGTCTTTGATTTTGTCTTGGAAATCAGCGACTTAGGACAATTCAGCTTTAGCTGGTATTAGCTCCAATTTGCTGGTTTTTGAGCCTAGGGGATACAATTAGGGTATACAATCATCTCGCATGATCGTGTTCAGCCGACACTTAGCTTTTGGCTGGTCAACACCCTTCCTGCGTGGATCGGAATGTGGTTTGCGGTTTTCCCGACCTACGAGACGCTGATTGCGCAGGGACTCGCCGCGATTGTGGTCGTCGGTTCTTATTATGCCGCGCGGCATGTTCGCCGCCTGCCCAGCGAGAATGCAGCGCCGGAGCCTGAGTCTGATGCCCCAATAGTGCGGCGGCTCGAAAAGGCTCCCTGATTCGAGGCGGATCGCTCCGACCGATGATAGCGAGTCGGCAATTCTCTCGCCGCTGGCGCCCGGCAGTTACACCGTAATTGTTCGGGGAAGCGGCACATCGACCGGTGTCGCACTGGTTGAAGTGTATCAAAGACTGCCCTGAAGCGAAAATGCGGCGATCGGCGAACTCGAGATCGGCAGACGCGGCAAGACAGCTATCGCGTGACTGGGCCAACAATCGCGATGAACACCACCACCGGCATAGCAGTCGTCGAAGCTTACAACTTGCAATAATTCGCTTTGGCAGCACACGCGTACGCAAACGGGGCGGGTCGTTGCAGAGCCCTACCGTGCCTACTTGAAGAGCGTCGGAAGCAGTTTTGCGTAAGGGAGGCTCCTCCACAGGGATTCATTGCCCTTTTTGTCGGGCAACACTACATGGAATTCGTTGTCGGATTGGGCCCTACCTTTTCGTACTCACGGCCCTTTCATCGCGGCGAAAGCCTTTGTCCATGACAACTGCTTGATAACTGATCAGATGAGTGTCGCGCCGAAAACGCCCCTGAAATACTGCTGTGCGCTCGTTGTAAGGTCGTTCGTCAACGTTGCGTCGGAATCGACGTAATTGAGGACCGTCCGTCCCTCCGCTAGCTCGGCCCTTTCTTCTCGATCTCCATCAGCTTCGGCTCGAGCTTCTCGTGCGCGTGGTCGAGTGACTTGATCAGCAGCATCGAGAATCCGGCCACGGCGAGGAGCACCACACCGCCTACGGCGAAATGATGGGCCCGTAGACGCTTCCAACGCGGCGCAAAGGCCAGCAGGCCCAGGACACAAAGCACCACCACCACCGCGTCGAAGCTCGCTCGTTGCCAATAGCTTCCGCCGAGATGCAGCCACATCCCAAATTCATCGAAGGTCATCCCCAGACCGAGGCCATAGACTAGCGCGGAGAGACTTCGCTGCGCCCGGTTCAATGGCGCGAAGAGCAACACGCCCGCCACCGTCGAGAGCAGGAAAATCCCGTAATTCAGATGATGCACATGCGTCCCGCCCGTGTGCAAAAACAGATCCGGCATGCTACGCGTCATAATCAGAATCACTAGTGTCCGCGATGCGACGAACGTCAGCAGAAACGCAAGAAACGTTAGTCTCGCGAGATGCCGCAGCGGAGAAGCGGGGATGTCTGTCACGCGCCGCATCTTTTACTCCACCCTGTCGAATTTCGAGCTTCTATTTGTCTGGCAGTCGCGGTGGACGAAGTGCAGGTTCATCTCATATAATCAGCTATGTGCCAAAGATTGCGTGCAGTAGTCGTAGGACCAAATAAACGCCTACGCCTGCGCAAAACGAGAACAACAATAAAAGGCCTATCACTATAGCGATTACAAAAAACCAGTCTCGTCTCCTCGAAGTAACCGGGCCGCTCGCCACCGCGGGAATGTGCGTTCTAAGCAATTGGTAATTGCGATGGCTCGGCCGAAACCAAAAAGCGAATATTTCGCCGACTCCGGGAATGAGACCGATCAGAGCATTAAGTGCGATGTTTACCCCCATTCGGACAATGATTGGCTTAGGAACGCAGTAACGTGCCGCGACAAACAGCGTTAACGCGGAAATCAAAGCGGCAGCTCCATCGCCAACGGCAGGGATCAGGTCCAAAATTGGATTAAGCCCGAACCGGAATCTTGTGCCGGGTAGTCGGAAGAGGTCGTCCATCAGCAGCGCGATTAGCCGAGGCACCGCCTGTTTGTGATTTTCGTCATCTGGATTCGACGCCTCGGGAAGGAGTTCGAAAGCGATAGTCCTCGGTTCTGGCTCGGGATCTCTTGGCATTGAACGTTGCACGCACCCCCTTTTTACCATGGTTTTTTCCGTAGCGATACATGAGATCATTTATTAAAATGATGACCGGTCGCTGATTTGAACTTGCTTGGTCGAGCGAACAACCAGTTTACTACTGTCTGGGTCCATTGGAGCGCCGATATGGTTTGAGACGCTAGTCGTGATCCGATCGGGGATTGTCGAGGAACTATTCTTCCGCGGCTATGCGATTGAACGGCTCAAGGCGATCGGCTGTGGCCGCGTTCTTTCTGCGGCAATTCCGCTCGCGATTTTTGCCTGAGGGTTATGACACTGCTTTGCGACAGTTATCTTCGTCGCCTTCGCTCTTCGTCTGCCTTCGGTGCGCGAGAATCTGTTTCGTCCCAGCTTGCTTAAGTTACTCGCGATCGCTCTGGCCATCGGGTCCGGCATCCTGGAAGAAGTCATGTTCCGGCGCTAGACGATGAACTGGCTGATGGCGCAGGGTCACGGCGCGGTCGTTCAAGTGCTCGGCGCCGGGCTGCTCTTCGGTGCCATTCATGGAGTCTGGGGCTTAATGGGCAAGAGCTTCCGAGCTGCCATCGGTGCTACTGTCGCGACCGGGTTTTTGGGGATGATGCTCGGCATCGTCTTCCTTCTCGCGGGCCGAAGTCTTGCGCCCTGCATTGTGGCGCATTTCGCTATCAATCTTCTGATCGAACCCGGCCTCGTCCTCGCCGCCACGCGCGGCGAAATGGGATCCCTCCGCGTGAGACACGCTACGCCAATCGCTCAGGCTAATCAATGATTCACGGCTGGCTTGGTTACACCCATACATCAGCCGCGATGGCTGCGTTGCTCTTTGGCGCATTCGTCTTTCCGATGTTGAAAGGCACGCGTCTGCACAAGGTGCTCGGCTATCTCTATGCCGCCGCATTGCTCGCTACGAACGTGACGGCGTTCGGCCTCTACCATCTTACGGGGCATTTCGGTTTGTTCCATGTCGCGGCCATCGTCAGCTTTGTTACCTTGATCGCCGCGCTAGTCCCTGTGATCACTCGCCGTCCGAAAAATTCATGGCTCTACCTTCACTATAAATATACCTCCTGGTCCTACATCGGTCTGCTTGCTGCCGCCGTCTCCGAAGCGGCAGTGCGCTTGCCGCGCGCTCCGTTTTGGCCGGCGGTCGCCCTCGGCAGCGCCATTTTTTTCGGCACGGGCGGCTGGCTGATCACGCGAATGAAGGATCGAACAGTGGCCCGCGCGCTGCTGATGAGCCACCAGGCAACGAAAGATCTCCTGCCCTCTTCACCGCCTGCCTGAGTCGAAGGAAACATCTTGCTCCGGGCGACATCTTTTTACGAGCAGAACTTACCCATGAATAAGCTCATTTTCGCCGCGTCTGCGATAGAGCAGAATCACGAGCGGCGTGCCTAAGATAGTGACAATGATGGCGATCAAGCCGCCTTCGATTCCGAAGTCACCGCCGGTCATAAGCGGCGGGCCGGCGAGATGAAACAGGCGCCATCCGGCGTCCAGCGCCTGGCCGCTAACCGTCCCGCCAACCACAGGGCCCTGCAGGAAATTCCAGCCAAAGTGTAACGCGATCGGCAACCAGAGATTGCCGCTAACCGCATACGCGGTCCCTAAAAGAATCCCCGCCGCGAACAAGCTGACGCCCGGCAAGATAGCGCCCTGGATCGCCCCGAGATGGAGCGCGAGAAAAAATGCCGCGGAAATAATGACGCCGCGCACCGCGCCGAACTCTCCCTGGATGGTTTGCTGCACATAGCCGCGAACCATGATTTCCTGCGTGAAGGTGTTCGCGATCATGGCCAGCGCCGCAATCGTAAGGACGGAACCGGAAAAAGCAGCGCTCGCTTCTGGTTTGGCCCAGCCGCAGACATATAGCAGCGCGACGCACGTCGTCATCATGCCGAGTCCGATAATCAGCCCAATGAGGCTGTCGCGAAACGCATGTCCCTGCGCGAAGCCGAGAGATACGAATAGTCGCCGATCGATAAAGCGGACCATGACCCACGCGGCGACCAGAATGCTGACGACGCTAACGATCTCGATATAAAGGCGCAGCCATAGCGGGAGCGCTCCGCCGTGCGGCACATACTTCCTTATCACCGGAACGATGGCCGGCGCAGAAAGTATCGTCCAAACAGCTAGGAAGACGAGGATTCGCCACGTTACCTTCCAGACTCGCTTCAGTAACTGCATACGATTGCCATTCGCTAAGAACTGTATCACGACGCCCTCTACGCCATTGGGCGTATATACGACCTTCGAGCTGTTGCGCACGATCAGGGGCATGTCAAAGCAAAGAGGCTATTCACCGCAGTTGGAGCGCGTGCTTGTTCGTGCGTTGTAAAGGAGCGCTGGCCAGGAAGAGCAATAAGAAGAAGGCGAAATGATGTTCCGATGAGACACCAAAGAGCGCGCTTTCCAGTTTTTTGTCGGATTTTCGGAAAACGAAATTGCTCCCAGATCAGAACCGCGTCGTCTCCAACTTCTCCATGAAGTCGTGGATCCGATTTCCTGGCGTTCGCGGCGGGAAGAGTTCTTGCACCTGAACTTTGAGGACTTCGGCGAGATAGAGCAGCGTCTTGTCGTCGACGTACGAAAGCCGCGCTTCGATTTTTGAAACGCCGCTGCGGCTGATGTCGAAGCCCGCGAGTTGCAGTTTTGTCGCGAGATCTGATTGAGACCAGCCGAGCGCATACCGGCGACGGCGCACCTGCGGACCAACGTTGTTCTTGTAACGCATCCGGTGGTTCCTCCTATGCGTTACGACGTTTTTGACTGTGCCGTCTCAAAGCTCACGCGCGGTGCCGATGTTGTTTGGCAGAGCTCGATCAACTTAGCGGCATCTTGCCTTGGCAACGCCGCGACTACTTCCTCGCGGAAGTCGGAAACCGGCCGCAGATAGTAGACCGACGCGAAAAGCCGATCCAAGGATTCGCCAGCCAGGCCGAGGACGTGATCGAACGTCTCACCTTCCGATTCGATGTGCGATACGAGCGCGGGAGCCGGGAAGTTCACCCGAGCGATGCAGCCGTTGTTGCCGGTCACAGACCAACGTGAACCACCATTTTCGGTGGGAGTGAATTCGTGTTCGTGACGCCGCGCCTCGCGCACGAGGTCGACTTTGAGGGTTTTCAGACGGTCCGTCCGGATGGCAATGTCGCGGTGGAGGAGAACGGCTTCGTTTACGAGTCTCTTTACTTGGATTTCGGTCATGGCAATGAAAGCAGGGTTGAGGTTTCTTGCCGCGCTCGCTCCGGCGCACTTGCTCCAGAACTCGCGCGACACGAAGGCTCTACCCCCCGTTTTTTGCAGACCTGATTCGAGCCCTGTCGATCTTTCCGCAGTGTTCTGGGACAGGCTCCAAGCGTTCTCTCCCGACCTGCGAAATTTTTTGACAGGTTTTTAAGCGTTCCAGCGTGCCCGCAGGCCTCTCAAGCCCTCAGAGGGAACGCTGGGCCGGTCTCCTTCGACGAAGTGGCCATGACCGCAGGATTGCCGTTGTGTTCAGATGAACGTATTCTCTCGGCATGCAGTAAAAAGGGACCAAACTAATGATCAAACAAGCCTCCACAGACCACCTCGAAGCCGCAGGCAGCGGCTCCTTCTCCTCGGCAACGACCATCGCCGCGTTACTCTTTCTGGCAGCGAAGTTTCCGCACCGTCAGTTCAACAGCGCGGAGCTATCCGTTCTCTCCGGCGTTGGACGCACGGCGATGTCGCAAATCAAGAATGCGTCTGACACGCCGTTCTCTCTCGGCAAATGCACCCTCCAGCGACTCGACGCCTGGCTTGCCAAACATCCCGGGTACAAGCAGGATTGAATGCTCATTGGGAAAAGGGCGCGGTTATGCCAAAGGGAGTTCGCAAAAGCATCACGATTCCGGGCTTGCTTGCGCCGGCCGTGAAGCGGCGCAGCGGCGAATTCGGCCACAGCATCTTCGCACCGTATGCCGTGGAACTAGTCTGCTACGATCTGCGTTCCGACGCGAAGCACGAGATTACGGGCGCAATAGCTCGTGACACGCAAGCCGCGCAAGACGCCGTGGACCGCGAGCTGGTCTCGCGTTATCGCCCGGGACAGAAACGCGACGGGCTACTCGTGCAGGTCGTCGAGCGTATTCACCACTTGCAGAACGTCGCGACGTGTAGCCGGCACGATTTACCGGTGCAGCTCAGCGCAGTCCCGGAACGTGTCACCTTCCCGTTCGATATCTGGAGGCTCGTTGACGTGCGATGGCAGGCACTTGGCTATCCCTCGTTCTCCGCCTACGTCACGGGGCTCATTCGCTACGACCTGCTCGTGGGCGGACCGCATTCCACCACCACCGCAGACCCGAGATCGAAGCTGCAACGGAAGCTCACGCGCAAGACGCTTGCGGCCCATCGCAGAGGAGGCCGTCGCAAGATTCTGCTGGATCACTTAATCGAGGAAGCCGAAGGACACCCGGTGCCGCAGGAAGAGATGCAACGAGTGAAAGCGCGAATCGCAAAGGCGCTGCGCGACATCTCGTTTACGCGCTGAGCCGTCATCTTATTTCGGAACGAGCAAATGCTTCTTGAACGCAATCGATAACGACCTCCCCCACGCGGAGCGAGCACAGTCAAGGTGGAGCGTAGCGTAGCGAGCAATACCTTTACGGCGCGCAGCGAGCGGTAGAATTAGCTTAGCGGAAGCGATGCACGCGCCATCGGCGTCCTATTGCGGTAAATTGCGCCTGTTCGAAACGAAGACAAAGGACCAGCGGTTCGAGCTCCCGTACTCTCCGGAGTTTTCCTCGTCGAATTTAATGACAGAGGCGCAGCCGGTCTTTCCTCACGTCAGGGGTATTATAAGGCACTCGGCACATTACGAATAATGTCGTCCGATTTCTCTTTGTGTTGATACGCGCGAAAATCATCAAGAGTCTCTACGAAAAAGGATTTGCGCCTGAAGCTTTATGCCACCAGTTGCTGCCAGCAACACGAAGCAGATAGCTTCGTCTACTTCAGCATGACATGCACTCAGTCCGCTGACCAAATTGGCGCGAACCGATGGGAAAGGATCAAGCCGGGTCAAAGTTTCGTCAACTTTGTACCTGTTAGTGCATCGCTCCACGATCTTGCTCCACCCGTCTTCAGATAGTTGAAACGCTTCCGTTTCTGGCGTGCTGTACCTGAAAAGGTCAATACCGTCTTTGCTATTGCCGTCATGGAGAACCCAATTTCGGATCGCGTAGCTGATCCCAATCGGCCAGCCATAGGCACCCTTGAGATGGTCTTGAAGATGCGCCCCAACTGCATTCGGCAAACTGAGTAGATCCTCCTGCAATTTGATTGGTTTCGCCAAGTTCTTCGCGCTCTTGTCTGTACAAATTAGAACCCCGGCGACTTTGGAGATGGTGTCGTAAGCGGCCCAGCACGTGCCCACGTAACTCTGAAGAAGCAATAGCCGCCCTTGCCAAAACGGCACCGGGATGCCGTTATACAAGAAGGTTGCCGGGTTATCTGGATTTTTTTGACCCGGGAAAGACTTCAGCGCCGCGAGAGCTGTCTCTCTCGCCTCGATCAAATTACGAATCTCGCCTAATTGGATCGAGTGATTGCGTACCTGCTTGAAAAATTCGTAACTCCGCGCCGGCAAACTTCCTTTCGATTCCACAGGCGCGAGCGCGTCGGTAATGGCATCAAGATCGAGACACGCGGCGGAGATGTCTTGCCGAATATCACTCATCTTCGGACTCCTCTCGGAATTCCGCCAGCGCCCTTTCATATTCGGACTGGGCAACGCGCAACGCCCAATCGCGAAACGGAATCAACCTGGAATCAGCTTCACCGGCTCGCTCGTCTCGTCGGCGCTGCAATTCGGCAGCAAATTGGGGATCCATTTCATCCGCGGCGAAGCTCGAGCTTTTGAATCCTTGCTCCAATAACGAAACGTAAATCGAAATCTGATCCCTAGCGGATAGTTGATTCGAAACCTCAATAGCAGCTATGGCAATCTTTCGCCATGGCTCCGAATTGAATGCAAAGTGACCCGCAAATCGAGACCAAAGCCAGACGTCTTGTTTGGACGGTTTTGTTAATCCTTGCAGACGTGTAACAACAGCGTCCGGAACAAGATAGCCGCTCGGATCGACGGCTGCAGCATATTCTGGCAAAACGTAACCAAGGGTATCTGACCGCGAATTGTAGGCTAGCAACGAGTTGATCGCCTTAATTACCTCGGGCGATGCGGCATCAGCAGCATCGACAGATTTAACATATTGAAGAAGACTACGATCGAGAGGTACGAGCTTAAATTCGGGATCAGCGTCCGGTTGCGCTGGCGTCGCTGTAAGACGCTTTTCAAGGAAGTCTATGAGCCAGTGCACCGACTTCTTCCCGAATCTCATCATCAGTTGCGATAGCTCCCAGGCTTGGTGGTCCCTCAGGCCTTCCATGTCAGGAACTGACGGGAGAAGGCTTAAAAACCAGTCATATTGCGCCGCGCCGAGCGCCAATTCGGGGTGATCCGATTTGAAAGCATCCAAGAACGTCATCTGATCAATCAGCGCGTCCAAAGCGGACGCTTTTTCAGTCGGCGGCAAATCATTCCAGATTTTATCGGCAACCTCTCGAATGAGAGTTGGGTTGACGTGGTGAACTCCCGCTATGAGTCGGAGTTTATTTGGCGCTGGAATGTTCGTAGCCAGAGCCGGCTTGGCCGAAAGTCCAAGCCCGGATAACAAAGTTTCGAGATCAGGCCCACGAAGGATTCCGGATAAAAGTGGATGTGGCCTCCAATACAACGCGAACAGCAATTCGCCCCGATGTGCTGAGGTGGAAGGCATCGCGAGCCATTCAGTCAGAAATGTTCGTAGTTCGTCGTCTTTATTGGCGATCCGCAGGTCGCGCAGCTTTGCTGCCAGCATCGCGGTTGCGAATTTAAACTGAACAGTGTCCGGGTGTTGAGCGACGACGGCTTTCGTGAATTTCTCAACTTCAGAATTCTTGTCCCAGCATTTCCCAATCTCCGTCCCAATCGAAGCGATGATGTGCCAGTTAGAGTCAATCGAGCCAAACTCCTCTGCGTTTAAAAGAAATTCAGCGATGTCTCGTTCACTACCAGTCGTGCCGAGCTCCTGTCCCAATCTGGCCGCTCTCGCCTCAGCTCCTTTATAGTCTTCGTGACTAAACAGAACATGGAAAGCGGCTGCCAATGGATTGGCTCGGTAAACTTCTTCGCAAGCGTCAGCAAGGGCTTTGAGAGTCGAATCGGATTCGAAACGGTGGTGCCATTCCCACATTTGCCGCGCCGCTTTCAATTCGGATATGTTTAATTTGTGCTGCTTGATGAACTCCAGCGTCCACCGCAAACTCTCCCCAAGGTCCGCTCGTACGGTCTCGACGTAATCTTTAGTTTTGTCGTCCTTTGCCCCTCCGATCACAGCACGATTTGCATCGCTGTGTGTATCGGCGAGTAACTTCCAAGCCGCTAGCCGGACTCGCTGAGAGGTTGCTGAATCCGAGAGTAAGTTTCGGAGCTCGTTGCGTAGCCGATCGCGTTTGTCGTTCGGCCTAACGAGGACCAACCAACGCTGTACGACGAATTTTGTTCTCTCGAACCGCGTTCTCTCTCGCTCCAGCGTCAAGAATGGATCACAAACAACATCCAGCAGTGCGACTTGCCGATCAGTAGCGTCTCTGTTGCTCTTGAGGCGTTCGATAAGCTCAAGCGCCAGCGCGAAGCCGTCTTCCCAGAAATTGCTTCGAAAATTTACCTCGCCGCGAATTGTACGAGAAATGAGATCTCTAGCGCGTTTACCATCATTCCAATGCCGCTCCTTGTTACCGAATTCCTGATCGAACAGATCGACCTGTTCTCGGAGGATGGTTAATCGCTCATCTCTTGTGGAAGCGTAATGCGCGATTTCGAAGATCAGCCAGGGCAAATCCGCCAAGACCTTGTCGTGAGTGGCCTCCGTCTTTCCAAACAAGGGATTTGCAACTTCGATCGGATCGCGCGGCGTTTTCCTGATGAGGGCGACGACGGCTAGACTTTCCGAGACTCTCGCGAAACCTATGTGTCGCAGATATCCCATCGCGTTTTGCTGATCCAGCACCGTACCCTCGGTAACACTCAGGGTTAGCCGACCAAATATCGGGCCTAACAGATCAATCTCGTGAGCTTGTAAACGCTCTGAAAACTCTAAAGCAGCAATGCTCTTGAGAAGTTGCGGACCGTTCGGAATCGTCCTTTGCCCCCCGCTAGGAAAGAGAAGATCAATCAAGCGCCGCGCTGCTGGAGTCGCTTCAAACTTTCCGTCTGCTTGTTGGGTTAACCAATCTCGAACTACGAACTCACGGACTACATCCGGGCGAATGGAGTAGAGGCGTCCGCCGACGCCTCGTCGAACTACAAACTTGCGCTGAACAAGGGAATTCAAACACTCGTGAACAGCGGCCTCGGTAGAAAGAGCGGTCTCCTGAGCGAGAAAGGCGAGAACATTCGTGTCTTCGCTGCTAATCTCGCCATAGGCCGCTAGCCAACGAATCAGCGTGTTAATTTGTTTCTGGTCTGCAAGTTCTGGAGGAGAAAACTCGACTACTTCCTGGACGTACTTTGCTGCCAGCCCTGCAGAATTGTTTGGAAGCTGAGCTAGCGTCCTGTCTTTCTCCAGGACGGACACCGCCATAACGATCCAAACGGGAAAGCGGTCACCGGCCGCCGCTAACGCCGCACTTGCTCGGTCCTTTTTCTCTTTGGGTAGCGAAGCCAAAGGGCCGTTCTCGATCAACTGTCTCGCGGTCGTTTCTGCTTCGGCCTTCGACAACGGCGCAAGCTCTATTGGCGTCTCCCTTAAATCCACGGACATCTCGTTCACCGCTCTCAATACTGGGTCTTTGGGCGACCTTACTGAAACGAGGACCTTCCACGTTTTCATTCCGCCGGCGGAAAGTTGTTCACTGATTATGTCCAGAAGGCGTGGGTCTTTGGGCTCATCCAGAAGTAACAGTGTGCGGCGTTCCGATGTGATTGCCGAAAACCAATCGCTGCTCGATGAAAGCGTGGCTTCTTGACCCCAAACGACCTCGAAGCCTTTGCTATTCGCAATCTCTCCAACTCCTAAAAGAAGACGCGACTTCCCGATCCCACCGGGACCGTGAACACAAATCAATTTCTTCGTGCCCCCGAGGAAAGCCTCAATACTCCCGCGTTCAGATTGTCTCCCCTCGAGGCTCGCCCTGAGCCCAGCCGCGCCAATACGATCGCTTTTCGCCTGGTTGAAAGCCTCAGCCAGCGACAAGAAGCATCGATTTTGACCCTCGAAATACGCGGCCGCGACGTGCGGAAATTTTGTCAGAAGGGCTTCGAGTTTCTCCTTTGCCCAAAGGTTAGCGCCAATGCCTTCTTTCTTGAACTCAGGCAGCACCTCGTTCTCCCACCTGAGTTGGGAGGCCGCATTCATTTCGAGATTCGTAACCAACGTCCATTCGGTCACGTTTTTCCAAAGCTCATAATTGGAATTGGATGACTTGCGGTACTCTTTGATCTTCTCCAGCTCCTCCAAGGCATCTGCTATCGCCTTGCTAATCGTCGGCGAGCGATGGTGCTTTGCTTGCCAAACTTGTTTCCCGTCAGCCGTCCGGGCGTCTTGAGCACCGTCTTTGCCAGATCGAATGAATGTGCGCGCGGTCGCTTCCTCGAACAAAACCAATGTGCTTACGAGCGACTGAAATACGTCGCCGTCAGTAATAGCACTCCAATTGTACGCGGTAGCCATCGCCTCAGCTCAAGGGTTCCCGGTTTTGTCAAAGCACGCAATATTAACCGTACATGAAACCTCTTCGATCCAGAATCCACCAGCTCTTGGTCGCGCACTTATGCGGCTGCGCAGCAGCGGCATTATCGCAGGAGAAAAACGGCCCGCGAAGTCTCCGGGCGCGCGGAGCGGCGCACGCCCGGAGGAAGCCTGGAGTCTTCGCGTTTGGCAGCGCGTTGCCTAAACTCGCGCGCCTTTGCTTTGCTGCTGCTGACGCGGCGTGATCGTGCGCAGTGTTCGCGCGGCGATGGATGTCATAGCTTTCTCCTGCTGTTCCGCAGGAAGATTCTTCACCAGTTTGCGATACGCTTCCTTCAGCTCGGGATTGGCATCGAGTTGTTTCATCACGCTGGTGCGGACGCGTTCGCGACGCTCGAGCTTGTTGACGTTCTGCAACACGAGCATCCGTTCCAGTCGCTCTCGCGGAAGGCCCTGGATGTAATTCCATTCTTTCGGATTTGCCTGGATGTAGGCATCGATCTTGGCGTTGATCTCCGCGTTGTCGCGGAGCTTCGGCGAGTCGCCGCCGGCATCGGCGGATGCGCCGTTGCCGTTCGTATTTTTATCGGATCGTTTCAGACTCATAGTTTGTTAATGGGCAGCGGCAGTGGTTTGACGGAGAGCGTTGATGATCTCGCCGCAGTAGAGATCAACGAGCTCGAAGGCGTCCTCGTGTTCGACCGCAAGACTCATGAGGAACTCGGGGCCTGGCGAAGCGCCGAGCCTCTGCTCGACTTCTTCGCTGGCTTCCAAGTACCGCGAGACGGTGGTCGGCGGCACGCTGACGATGACTGGTTGGTTGTCGGTAGGCGTGGTTTTCATATTGATGGCGCGGAGCCGGTTACCACTTGTCCTCTGGTGAAGGCGAAGGTGAGGACGCGGGCGGCTTGCGGTCGCGGAACTGCGTGTCGAGCCTGTCCAGTTGCTCTCGCAAAGCGGTTACGTCTCGTTTCAACTCGAGGTTTTGCTTGGCCACCTCCTGGGTTTGCCCGACTACTTCGCCTAGTGAATTGAGTTTCTGATTGAGCGCGGCAGTCTGCTCGGTGAACGCGCGAGTAGCGGCGCGTTGCTTATTTACCTCTGCGACCACGGCGTCATTTGTAGAAACGGTCGGCGTCTGAACGATGTCCCGCCGTGGAAGGGAAGAGTTGTTGTTAGGCCGCAGATCCCAACGCGCACTGCTTTCGATTCGATAAACCGGATGGCCTTCATGCATGACGAGTGGATCGCGCCTGTCCACGTAACGGCCGAGCCGATATTCACGAAGCTGGTCGGCGGTTCGCAATCCATTTGAACTGACCGGTCGTCCCGCTGGAGTAGCCGGGGCGACGGTTTTCTTGTGCGCGTGAGTGGCACACGCCGTGAGGAGGAGAAGTGGAAGTAAGAGCAATTGTTTCATGGAACGTCAGTTGATAATGGGTTTGAAGGCGTGGTGTCGGGAAGGACAGGAGCGAACAGCGGCCGTTGCGCGGCCGAAGGAGGCGTCGGCGATGCCGCGCCGGCTGCGTGAAGGGATGCTGTGAGAGCGCCGCCAATTTTCGCGTCGTCTTCATCGACCGTCTGCGTGATGTAGAGGTAGAACTGTTTGCCGGCTGGCACGCGGACGTAAAAACCATCACGTTCGATCGCTTGCAGGATCTGCTGTGCGTACCGATCGAGAACAGCTTGCGCACCTTGAAGCGGCGCATTTTGCAAACTCGGCAGGGCGAATGAACCAAAAGCCGAGACCTGCCTATCCGTGAACGCTGCAGCGGCACCGGAGAGCAGCGATGCGATGTAGAGCTTTACCTCGGCGAGATTGTCGGTCTTCAGGAGTTTGCCGCGAAGTCCGGCGCTACCATCAGTAATCCCCCAGATGCCGGTCTCCGCATCGCGCTCGTGATCCAATGCGAAGCCGGACACATTCAGCTCCTGGCCATTCTGCCACACGAGCGTCCAGCGTCCGTTGCTCGCGATGCGCTCCCGCGCCCGATCCACTTGCGCCGACCCGTGCACTTCGGTGCCCGCGGGAATGATCAACTGGCCGTGATGGAAAATGTCTTCCGTAACGAGACCGATGATCGGCGTCTGAATCGAAGAGGAGTCGACCGTAATCACCAGCTCACACGGAATCAGACGGCCGAAGGGCGCAAAGTCGGCGCTGAATTTCTTTCCTTCCTTGCCAGGCAACGCGGGCGTTTCCGCGATAAGGCTGAGCACCGGAAGTTGTGGTGCGCTTTCCGGTTTTGCTGCCGGAGGCGCAGGAGTTGGTTCGACCTTCTGTTCCGCGCTGTGCGTTTCAAAAGGAACCATGTTGCGCCTGACCGTCTCCGGCAATTGCGGCGTGATTGCTCCCGCCTTCGTCGAAGACTTCTGCGGGAAGAGCGAGAGTCGATTTTGTGACGGACGCCGGCTGTTCACCAACAGGAGAACGATGACCAGCCCGATCAGGAACAGTGAGAGTGCGCCTGTGGGTGAGCGGAAGAAATTCAGGAATCGACGCGGGTTCATTGCGGGAGTGGAGAGGGTTCGATGTCTTTGGAGTCCGGCGTGTTGATTTCGACCGCCGGGCCACCGCGCGAGAGCACGAAGGTGAAGTCGTTCTTCAGCGATAAATCATTGCGGCCATTAGGTCCACCGCTTACGACCACGTAGCCAATCGTCGATTCGTGAGGCGCGATCGTGCTCATGAGATCGGTGATCGCTGGTGTGAACACGCGATCACCAACGCGCACCTCAAGCCGCTCGGGCGTGTGTTCGAGCGCCGAGTCGCCGCGATTCGCGATTACGAGATGAAAGACGACCGTGTCGTTATCCGGGAATCGAAATGCTTCTATGAGCCGCACTTCGTAGTCGCCGCAATCGCTGACGAGCGGTTGTTCGCGTAAATCGCGGTACTCTACGCCAGCAACAGCATCCGGCTCCTGTGTCCGGAGAAGTGCGAACGCCTTGGCTTTGTCGAGCAATCCAAGCAGTTTCGGCGGGGTAAGCGGACCCACGATTCTGTTTGTTTTCTCCGGTTTGCTCTGGAGCACGACGGAATACCAGGGCTCCGCACTCTCATGCAGCTCAAACGCGTAGGTGCGATTGTTCCATCGCACGTTCAAGTTGGTGGCCGCGTCTTTCGCCAACGCACGCAACGAGAGATAAGCGGTCCCTTTGGTGTGCGCGATTTGAAAGAGCCCTGGTGTCTTGCCGTCTAGTGTAACTAAGGCGCCGTCGATCGCCGTAATCGGAGATGGGAAGCTAATGGTGGTGACGCGTGCGCCGGAAACCGGCACGGCGTAAACCGTGTGATCGTCGAGCGTGAAATCCTGCACGCGTTGCTCGGTCGCGTGCCCGTTCGTTGCTCTTAATAGTTCAACGAGTAGGAGCAGCCTAATGAATCGGTTCATACTTGAAATCCTGGATTGCAGTCGGGAACCGGCCGTTCTCGACCATGTTTGGATTGCGCCGCATTTTCAGCTTGAGCGTGAAGGGCACGGCTTCGCTGAATGCGCGCTCTTGGAAAATGCCGCTGCGGATTAGTTGCCCACTCACTTGGGTGAGCACGGCGTCACTGCGCGTTTCGAGGAAGTCGATCTTCGCGATCTCAGCTTTCTGGTGCAGCTGCTTCGCCTTGAACTCAGGCTCTTCCACTGACCATTCCGAGTGCGCCTTCTCCTGCGCCTGCTTGAGAAACATTTGCTTCAGCAGCTCGGGGTGATCGAAGCCTTTCGGGTTTCGTTCGAGAAACGCGACGACTGCGAGCATGCTTTGTTGTGCGTGCAGATCGCGCGCTTCCTCGAATTGAAGCAGCGGCGAGACGAAGAATGTTCCGGCCGGATCGACGATGACGACCCGCTCGCGCTCCTTCAGCGTCCTGGCGAGGTGAATGCGTTCGACGGCTGCACCGATAAGTACCGCGACGACGGAAAGAAACCAAAAGCGTGCGAGACGATCTTTATCGACGAATACCCGAATCGGGTCTGCGTCTCGGCGACGAAGATTTTTCGGCCGTTGCGTCGGTGTGGTCGTTCTAAACTCGGAAGAAATTGTTTCCATATTAATTGCGAGAACGGAGCAGGAGGTCACGGACGGCATCGTCGCCCGTTGGATCGTTCTTCTTTGGCCGTCGGCGAGACGCTCCGCGGGCACTTGCAAGGGAGCTGATACTGCTTCCCAACATCGAATAGGAACTGCCGCTGATTGAAGCTTCGGCTGCTCCAAGAGTTGCGGCGGCGCCGCCGCCAGCTACACCGGCAGCAACTCCCGCCCAGCCCCCAGCGGCTCCTAACGATGCAGCGGCGCTTGCGCCAGCGGCAATACCTGCGATGCCCGCTGTTGTTGCCGTCGATGCCAGCCCTTGTCCAACTTGCGCACCGGTAGCGATCGCCTTCTGAATGATAATCGGCGCCGCAATCGTGCTGGAGATGAGCCAGATCGCGAGTGCCGCCAGGCCCATGAGGTTCTGCAAGCCATAGCCGGCGGCTCCGCCAATTCCGCCTGAGGCGAGAAAGCTCTGATCGGACATGAAATCGATCAGGCCCGACGTAAGCAGTGAAGCCGCGCCCCAGCCGATCGGCCAGCAAAGTACCCCGGCGTAGCCGAGCAGAAAGCCGACGCCAATAGAATGCAGCGTTCGCACCGCCAGAAAGCCGATGAAGATCGGGGCGAGTGCGAATCCGACGTAGAGAATGAATTTCTGAACTAGATATGCGTAGAAAACGATGACGCTGGCGAGAAACCCGAGCAGCCACATGACGCCGGAGATGAACATCTCGAAGAGGGCCTGCGCATCGAGCAAATCCCACCAGGACTTGGAGCCGCCGGAACTGGTGTCACCTTTCTTTAGCGCGAGAGCTTTCTGATACTGGTCGTAAACACGGGCTGGATCGGCTCGCAACGTTTCTCGCACAGTTGTGTCGATCGTTGTGCTGATCTCGTTGCTCCATGTCGGGAGATAGGAGAGCACCGCTGCAAACGCGAAGGTGCGACCAATCGTGCGCAAGTATGCGCTCGGACTACGGCGACCGGTCACCGTCGAAGACACGATCCCGATCGCCAGCAGCACGAATGCGATCGGCGTCAGCACGCGATTCATTTCCCCGCACTGATTGAGGAAGTTCGGGAAGAGTGTGTTGAAGTCGTTCATCTGCGCGACAGTCCTTGCTCGTTAGGCGGCTTTTACCGTCCGGTTGGGAAGCTGGGCGGCGTTGTTTCCAATCGGAAGACTTCGCCATATCGGCGGGAGCTTTCGTCCATCTGCGCCTGTCGCTCTTCGCGACGGGCCTGTTCCTCGCGTTCGCGATCGGCGCGATTCTCCGCATCCTGCGTTACGACTTGCCCGGTCGCGTTGTCGATTTCGTGATCGACGGTCGCGAGCTCCGCGTTGTAACCGACAAGAACGCCCGTCAGCTTCTGCGTTTCGGCATCGGTCGTTGATGCCTGTAGCTTCGCCGTTGTGGCGGCGATGTTGTTGCGCAGGTTCTCGCGACGGTTCAACACATCACCGGTGACCGACTGGAAGTTCCGGGAGTCTTGCTGGATAGCGCCATACTTCTGATAGAGCTGATCGAGGCGCGGTACCTGCACTCCACCCGGCGTCGTGAATGTTTGGCCCAAGCTCGTGTAAAGGCCGTTCCCATTGTAGCGCAACGCCTCGATTCCATTCGCAGTTCGCTGCAGCTGACCGATCGTTTGACCAACGCCGCTCTGTTGCAGGCTGCCCACAAGTTGGTTGGCGCCGACGATGTTGACGAGCTGCTCCGGATTTCCAAACGCCTTCACGTACGCTTGGATCTGCTGAAGTTGTTGCGTCAGCGTATTGATCTGCGTCACCTGGTTGTTGACCATCTGAACGTACTTCGCGAGGTCCACGACGTGGTTTGCCTGCGCGCGCGCAATCGCGGTCGGATCGATCACGACGACTTGTGCGCTCAGGAGCGACGCGCTGACGAACAGAGTGACGAGTGTAAGAACGGGTTTCATAAGGCTGGTCGTGTTATTCCTGAATGCGGATGGTTGCGGTGCCTGGCGCGAGAATGACGTCGTTCTCCTGCCGTTCCGGCAGCGGGACTTCGAGTAGCCGCACATTTGTGCGGTCATCGAGTTGCGGCCCGAGGCGCTGTCTATCGTTGAGGATCTGGTACTGCTGCTTCGCAGAGTCGCTTCGAGCTTTGTCATAACCGGCATCGTAGGACTTGCGCGAAGAGGCGTTGCTCTGCGCCTGGAGCGACTCGCTGAGGAGCACACCGCCGCCTGCGGCCGCAGTGGTGATTAACGGATTGCCGTTGCTCAGCTTGTTGCCGATGAATGCACCGCCAGCCGCAGCGACGGTGTTTCCGATGATGCGCGTTGGACTGACGCCGGCGCAGCTGGCGAGCATTGCACTAACGAGAAGTGAAAGAAGAAGTGTCGCGTTTTTCATTACGCGACAGTGATAACGGATCAGCCGGCCTGGGCTGCTCCAGCGCGAGCGCTACTTCGTGTGTCTGAGACATCGCGCGTAAAAGCGGGCTCGTATCGTTTAGCTGCGTATGAACGCGACACCTCGCCCTTTAACGATGTGTTATTAGTGGCTCACTGAGCTGGCGCCGTGTGGTCTATCCCCCGTGCGGACAAGACCCAACGCGGAACGGTGCGTGTTGTCTGCGACGAAGGATTGAAGACCGAGTTGATGCAGATGTTCGGTCTCAAAGCCGAGGCGTAGGCGGTCGAGCACCCAAGCTCCGCCAGACGAAAATCTTAACGCGCCTGGTTCGCTCACCAATGCGGCTGTGCAGCAGTGGTATCGTCGCCACAGAAGAAGGCCCGCGAAAGTCTTGGGGGGTGCGGAATTATTCGCACGAAGTAGCTCACGGCGGCAGGCTAGCAGCCTGCGCTCCCCAGAATTAATCGCGCGTCGGCTGATTCTCCTCCACTAGCACTTCGTAGTGCCGCACGCGGCGATCCCACTGCGTGAAGAATGGCTGCACCTCTTCGGCCACTACGGCGCTCTCCGGATCGGCACCGGCGAATGCGCGGATCGCAGCCAGCGATTGCCAGCGCGTCGTGACGACGATTTCGACCTCGTCTGAGGCGACGCTATTGAACAACTCCGCGCCCGCGTATCCCGGGACGCTACGTAAAGCAGGCAACACCTGCGTCTCGAAATGCTCGCGATATTTCGGCGCGTTCTCCGGCGTTGTATGCGCCGTCCAGATGCGCGCGATCATTGCACCCTCCCGCCCACGGAGCCAACGCACGGGAGGTCTTTTCCTTTGATTGCCGATTGGAGAGCCGCCTCCCATGTTTGCCCTGTGATTTTGGGCCCAAAGCGACAATGCCGTTCCTCATGCACGAGGTGGAAGCCCGCCTCTTCGTAGAGGTGCCGCGCGGCGACTAGCACGTCGTTGGTCCAAAGCATGATTTTGCGATAGCGGCACCGTCGCCCAAAGTTCATGCATTCCTGGATGAGTTGGCGCCCGATCCCGAGGCCCCGCGCGCTTGGTTCGACCAATAAAAGACGCAGTTGTGCGACCTCTTTCGATTGGCGCACGAGAAAAACGCAGCCGACGTTTTCGCCGGCGCGACGCGCAATCCAGCCACGCTCGCACTCCGGGTCTTTGCTTCCCGCATATTGGGCGACGACTTCCGCGACGAGCGAGCCAAAACGGTTGTCCCACCCATACTCCTCGGCATAGATGGCGCTGTGCCGCCGAACCACCCACTCCAAGTCAATTGCGGACGGCGACTCGAGAACGTATTCACTCACGACGATTCGTCTTTGGCGAGGATTTCCTCGATGGTTCGCATAGCTTCGGTGAGCCTTCGCTGGTCCTCGGCAGATCGGCTGCGCAGACGGGTCGCGATCTCATCGTTCGCGCGAGTATTCAGCTCAGCGAAAACCTCCTGTCCCTTCGCCGTCAGGCTTAAAATGCTTTGCCGGCCATCCGCCTTCGAAACACGGCGACTGATCAAGCGCCGGCGTTGGAAACTGCGGATTATGCGGCTGAGATACCCGGCGTCCAAACCGAGCTCGCGCTGCAACTCGACCGCCGCGCATTCTTTCCGCTGCGCTAGCTCGTAAAGGATCCGTACCTCCGCGAGGGAATAGTCGCTCTCCAGCAAACCCTTTTGCAAGACGCCGATCTGGCGGGTGTAAAACCGATTGAAGCGCCGGACGGCGGCGATCTGTTGGTCGAGGCGACTGGTCACGTGGAGAAGGGCAGGGAAGCAGTAAAGCGGAGTATGTCGATAGCCGCCGTGCGCTGTCAATTTTATCGAATAACATCATCATATAATAGTTGACAAAGTCAACTATATACTCAAGATTGGTTTTGATCCTGGCCATGACCGCCGAACCACACCCCATCCGCATCGAGCGTGTCGCCGAATCGCGCGCAGGCGGACTTGATCTCGCGAGTATCCCTTTCTCCAGCGTCTTTAGCGATCACATGCTTGTAGCGGAATTCGCCGATGGGCGGTGGGGCGAGCCAGTGATCCAGCCCTACGGCGCGTTCTTGCTGCCGCCGAATATCAGCGCGCTGCAGTATGGCATCTCCGTCTTCGAGGGCTTGAAGGCGAACCGCGGACCCGAGGGTGAGGTCTTTTTGTTTCGGCCTCGAGAAAACGCAGCACGACTCAACCGCTCCGCTGCGCGTCTTGCTCTCCCCGAAGTTCCAGAAGCGATGTTCTTGCACGGATTACGCGAATTGATCCGGATCGACCAAGCATGGATACCGGCAGGTGACGCCGGCTCGCTCTACGTTCGTCCCTGCGTGTTCTCCATCGATGAATCGGTGCGCGTGAAGCCGGCCGAGCGGTGCCTGTTCATCATTTTTACGTTCCCTTTCGGCAGCTACTACTCGGCCCCGGTGGATGTGCTTGTGACGGAGCAATACGTCCGCGCATTTGCTGGCGGCACAGGAGCGGTGAAGCCGGCGGGCAATTACGCCCCCGCCCTCATCGCCGACCGGGAAGCGCAAGCCGCCGGATGCGGCACAGTGATGTGGCTCGATGGGCAGGAGCACCGTTACGTCGAGGAATGCGGCGTGATGAATGTCTTCTTCGTGATCGAAGACGGGGCCGCGCGCCGCGTGATTACGCCGGAATTGAGCGGTACGATTTTGCCGGGCGTGACTCGTGACAGCGTGCTGACGCTGCTGTGCGACATGAAAGTGCTCGCGGAGGAACGCAAGATCGCGATCGATGAAGTTGTCGAGTTGCACCGCGCGGGTCGATTAATGGAATGCTTCGGCACCGGCACGGCTGCGACCCTCTCCCACATCCAACGCATTCGTTATCGCGGCGAAGATCTCGTCTTGCCCGCAGTCGAGGCGCGCACGATCGGTCCTGCCGTGCGTGAGCGGCTCGTGGCAGTTGCTACCGGTCGCGCGCCGGATACGCACGGGTGGCTCGATCGGATTTGATCCACGCAGGCGACCAATCCTCTCCCCGAATAAAACTATGAAACACTACCTGCTTTTTTATGATGTCGGATCGGATTACGTCGCGCAACGCGCCCTCCACCGGGATGCGCATCTCGAAAAAGCCTGGGCTTCGCATCGTCGGGGCGAGCTCGTTCTGGGCGGCGCGCTGGTTGGCCCTGTCGATGGTGCCGTCCTCTTGTTTGCGGCCGATTCATCCTCGGTCGCGGAAGAGTTCGCGAAGTCCGACCCCTACGTCGTAAACGGGTGTATCACGCAGTGGCGCGTCCGCGAGTGGAAGACGGTTGCAGGCGAAACCGCCGCGACACCGGTTCATCCAACTAGTGCTGCCGGATAATGCTGCGCATAGAAGTCGCTGGCGCCCTCAAGCTCCGCAAGTCTGTGCCAACGCGCGATTTCGTAGCCGTTGCTCATCTCGACTCCGAAGTTCTGGCGGCAATGATAGATATGGGATCATCGCAGCCTCGCAGCTCACGCGCTCGGTCATCGAATTGCGCGCCGCTGCTACCGCTGACGTAAAGCATTTCGGGTGAAGCGACGTTGTGCGCCGTGCCGCAGATGGGATTCTGCGCATCGCTGTGGAGGTAGGTGAATGCGGCGAACTTCTCGCCGCTTTGTTGGTCAGGTAATGGATACGATAGAATTGAATGCTTCGTCAGTTCGGTGAGACCGATATCGCGGCTCATGTCTTCCAGATCGGCGCGATCATTTTGGCGCATGAGGAAAAATTGACGGGAGTTGCCGAAAACGGCGGAACGAATGCGGCTCTCTTTGAAGCCGCTGTATTGCTGGACGATGGAAATGTTCCAGCAATTGAACTTTCGCATCTGCGCGTAGCTCTCTTTCACGATCTGTTCGCCGCCTGGAATGTCGAGAAGGCGCGCGACTTCTTCGTACACGTTCCGTTTCCGCAGGCGGCGCGGCATCGTGATGATGTGTTGTCGCGTGTAGTTGGTGATCAGGAATCCCGCGACAGCGCGCAAAAGCTTCGCAGCTTCTGGAATGTAGCCCAACTCGAAGTGCGCGATCTTGCCGGTGAGCGAGATGTTACTCGCGCCGTCCAGGAGGCAGCCGTAGTTGCCGTCAGCACACCACGGCAGCAAACGAGTCGCGAGATCCGCAGCGGTAGAATCGGATGCGTCGAGCTGGATTAACTCCTGAAGCATTCGGTGCGTTGGATATTCAGCCGGTGTGAAATAAGCGAGCGCAAGGTTGCGAACTTCGCGCCGCGTGTTCGGTTCCTTGAGAAAGCGCAGCGCTTCGTCTTCTGTCACTTCGGCAAGCTGTTCGTTAGTCCGTTCAGCGTCGGTCCGCTGCCGATCACGGAAATCAACGAACACATCGAGAGTCGTCGCTCCGGGACGCGTGCGCTTTAGTTTCGCGAGTGTGCAAGCATGCCTGGCAATCTCCAGCACGCGATCGGCATTTCTACGACTCCATTCTTCAAAGACATCTTCGTAGAGCAGCATGATGTATTTCGCGATCTGCGCTTCGCGCGAGAGCTGCTTGTCTTCGTCGCTGCTGACACCGGCAATTTTGGCAACGAGTGCCATCGCCGATGCGAGCTGCTCGGCCGTGAGTGGCAGTCCATGCGTGTCGAGATAGTTGATCGTCAGGTCGCCATCCGGCTGGATGATGATTGGTCGCGCATTCGGTTCGACCGTGCGGGTGTAGATTTCGTATGAAAGCCCTTCTTCGATGATGACCGTGTAGTCGTAGAACGCTTCGGTTTGAGAAAGTAGATCGCAGACTGTGACGCTCTTGCCGGCGCCGCTCATACCGAGCAAGACCGCGTGTTGCGGCGTTTCGTTTCCTTCGGAACCGGAGAACGTCGTTACGCCAACGAGATTCCGCTGAGTGCCTTCGTAGAGCGCTTCTGCGTGCTCCAAGTGACCGGTAAAAGTCGCGCTGAATGGCAGCACATCGGCGAGATAGCGCGTCTCGGCATAGAGCTTGCGATGGGGATAGCGGCCCCAAGGACAACCGGGCCAGCTTTGGTAAAAGAGTTTCTTTGCGGTGGTCGGAAGTGCGCAAGCGAGATACTGCGCACCATTCATTCCATTGATTGCGTTCTTGATCGCCGCGGTTTTCACGGCGAGCCCTTCCCGCGTCTGGTCCCATGAGCGAATGATATATTCGACGTTGAATGGCAACGTGTGTCCCTGCATCAACGCGGCGATCTTCTTCTGCTTCTTTTCCATCGCCGTGAGCAACGAGAGGCGTTTCTCGCTCGCGAAGTCTCCAGCCAGACGATCGTGCGCTTTCTCTTCGCGCCCGATCTCCATGCGAGCGGAGAGTGATTCGATATTTACCGTGATGTTGTAATCGAGCAGCGGCAATCCCGTGAGACGGTGCACCAGACTTGGGTGAGTCAGCTTCGGCCAGCGGCTCAGCACGATCACGGAATGATAAAAGCCGTCCATCCAAAATCCGGAAGAATTGGAGATACCTTGCGCTTCGCTGTGCCAGCAGTTTTCCTGGATCGAGAGCTGTGGATCGAAGGTTTCCAACGTGTCGTATTCAAACCGCGACCCGAGTGAGGGGTTTAGAAATGTGGCGCAGTGATGATAATGGTCCGCATCCTTCATCGGCGTGATACGCGCGCCAGTGAAAAGATTCGCAAGCATTTGCTGAAGCTGCTCGAACTCCGTGGACATCTCCTGAAGAAGTGCGTCGTAGTGCGAGTGCTGCCGAGCGGCTGTCGCGATTATCGCCGGGGAAGTTTCGATCTTTCGGGAGAAGAAGAGGACGAGTCGCTGACGCCGCAGCCGACGGTCGACCATCGCCTCCCAGTAACGTGCAAACCGTTCGTTACGGCAGCGCCGGGTCCAGACGTTCGTGGCGCCTTCAGTTTGCTCACGATAACGCAGGAGGTCGGCGCGATAATCAGAGTCGCAGAACCACTGCACTTGAAGACGCAGCTTGTCGTGCAAACAGGCGAGCAACAAGGCGAGCTGATCTTGAAACGCGTTGAGATGTTCGGGGGCGGCCGAGCTCAAATCAGCTGGTTCGATGATAAAACCCTTCGAGACGTGACAACCTTTGCGCAGGCCGTCAAAGACGATGAGATCGCGAATGAAATAGCCGTTGGGAGCAGATTCAAACATAGTCGTTGGAAGCGGATGTCGGGCGCACATCATCGCGCGAGGGTTGAGGACCGAAGCCGGGGCCTTTTAGCCACAACTCAAAAAGATCAGTGTCGTATCCGGGCGGCTTTCCCTGGCGTAGTGTGAGTGCATAAAGCAGCGCCAGAACGAGCGGAATCAACGCGGGAACCAGTGCGCTAAGCAGACTCCAGTGCCCCACACTGAACAGCAGAAGCAGCGTTACTACTGCGGCGAACGCTCCGCCGGCCACGAACCAGAACAGATTGCCCTCCAGTCCCCACGTTTTGCCGGCAGAGTCGTCTGCGCTGTTCGTTTCCGTAAAGCGCAGCTCCTGTTTTGAGCCGCCGCTCATTGAAATGGACCCACTTCAACGGTCGAACTATCGATGCCGAAGGCAGTGAAGAGCGCCTTCACGATCACCGGGGCGCCAGCGATGATGAGGCCGCCAATGATCGACAGCTTGCCAGAGTCCGTGTCACCCCTTCGGATGGCGAATCCGCCACCCACGACACATACGGTGCCGAAGATGAAGCCGAATAGCATGACGATCCCCAACGCCTTGCTGGCGCCTTGAGCGAGGCCGCCGGCCGCTTGAGCAAGGATGGGGATAAAGTGATTTGCGAGGAGAGTGGCTTTCATGTGCGCGATGTTTTACCGCGCCTTGAAATGCACGCTGCTCCAGCGCGAGAGCGACCTCGGCTGCCCCGCGCTGGCACGGTTCACGAAATGAACGCACTCACCATTTCAGCCGAGCAAGTCGAACATCTTCGTCACCTCGAAGCCCACCTTTGCGAAAGAATCCGCGGCCAGGATCATGTGATCCCTCGCATCGTGGCTGCGCTGCATCGTGGCGAACTCGGTCTAACCGCGCCGACACGTCCGCGGGGCAGCTTTCTTTTTTTAGGCCCGACGGGCGTCGGCAAAACAGAAGTTACGATCGCGTTTACTCACTACTTGTTCAACGACGACAAGCTCTTCCGTTTCGACATGTCCGAATATCAGACGCAGGAAAGTCTCGCCGTACTGCTTGGAGGTCGTGTCGGCGAGGTTGGTCTACTCGGCCTTGCGCGGGCGAAATCCGCGACCGGCACGCTGCTTTTCGACGAAATTGAGAAGGCGCATCCGCGCGTGCTCGATCTGTTCCTGCAAATCCTCGATGCTGCGCGCGTCACGATGGCCAGCGGCGAGACACTGGATCTGAGCGGCTTTTACGTGGTGTTCACGTCAAACATCGCTGCATCCGAAATCCTGACTTTGCAGCACTCCTCGTTCACGACAATGGAGCGCCACGTTCTCGCAAAGGCGCAACGAACACTGCGTCCCGAGCTTTACGCACGCATCGCGGAGAAGCTGGTCTTCAACCGTCTGAGTTACGACGTGCAAATGGAGATCGCGCGCTTTCACATTGCGCGGGAACTCTCGTTCCTGCGCGATAAAGGCTTTCACCTTATGGCTGGTCCGCAGGTCATTTCGTTTGTTATGCAACGCGGGTTTCATCCGCGCTTGGGAGCGCGGCCTTTGCGGGATGCAATCGAAAGACATCTGCGCGGCGCAATTGCGGATGCGACACTTGCTGAGGTTCGCTCCTCCACATTGGAGTTCGTCGTTTGCGCTAACGAATTGGTCGTGCGGCCGTCTGAGCCGAATACGCGATCAGCTCCTGGCCCGTGATGATCTGCGCACCCGCAGCGAGGCGGCTTCGGCTGTCTTCCGCAGGGAGGAAGGGGCGGAACAGTCGGAGAGCGTCGCGAGGACGGCGCAGATGATCACTCACCCCCCGAGGGGCAAACTCGGAGTCTGTGCCGTGGGTTCTTCTGGGAGGGCACAGTCTCCACGCGGCGCAGCCGCATCAAACGCAGGCGGTAAGTGGCCGTCGCGACGAGCATGTGCAGCATGTCGCCGAATGAGAATGTATGTTCAACGTAATTTCCGAGACTGTGCATGGCGCGCGTTTTGACCCTCTGCCGGAAAGATGTCCAGCAATCGGCATTTGAGCTGGGCCATGATTTGATGCAGTCGCCCGAGCGTTAGGCTTTGCTCGCATCGTTCTAAACGATACAATGTCGATGGCGGCAGCCCCAGTTTCCTGGAGAATTCTGCAAACGTCTGTTCCCCGCGCTTTCGGCGAAGAAAATCTCCTAGTTGCTTGTCCAAAGGGCTTGGCACGGAGATTTTTTGCCCCATAATGCATTCCGTATGCGGAATATCTTCCGTATCTGGAATGCAACCCGCACCGGATTATGATATCAATTCGTCCGATGAACGGTGGTCTTGCTGTTACGCCCGTTGCGTTGCCCGTCGGCGCGTTTCCCCTTTTGGAGGGTATCTTTCCGCCTGGGAGTAGCGATAGCGAGAAGGCAGCATGCCTCCTGAGCTTGTTCCAAATGGCATTGCAATCGGAAGACGATCTCAATCGCCGTTTCGACTGCGAATCGTCGAGCCAAACTCTGTTGAGCCCCTGAGCATCGGGATAACTGTCAGTGGACCAATGCTGGTGCTTTACCCAAAAGCCTCGCTGCTCGCCATGCTGACAATTCCAGTCGTTGATCACCTCGGTCGCGAATGCAATCTCCTTGGCGACATCACTCGGACCGCACAGCGTCACCTTAACCAATTCGACAGTAGAACTGGGTGTATTCATCTACGAATGACGGACGCTCCTTCCAAGGATTCCGTCGCGTACAAGCGTAACCGTGCGGGCGTATTCACGTCAATTTTGCAACGACTGATCGCTGCCGGGACCTGAGCGAAGCCTTCTCGCAAACAACATTCGTGCATTCACCCTGTGATTGAGCCGCCAATTCGCCAATCGAGTCATCAACGTTTGGCGAAGCTTGGTTTTTCGTGATATCGAGCGCAGCGATGATTTCGTGCTGGCGTTTCGTAGCCACCGCGAGTTTCTCTTCGTGCTCGAACGGCTGGTCGAGCTGTCTTGTCAATGCGGCACTCTGACGGCTGGATTGCGCGAGATCGGTTTCGCGTTCGCGCAGGCGATCTTCGAAACTTTCCAGCGCGTGCTCAAGAGAGGCGATCGTGCCGGCCGGACTCTCACTAACATTGGCGCGGTAGCTGTGTTTGCCGTGGACGAGAAGCGTTGCGCGCTCGTCGAACCGCTCGATGCAAATCGGAAATCCGCCGATGGTGCCGACTGGCTTGGTGGATTCGAAGGGTTTTACGGCGGCGGCAAGAAAAACGAGCGCGCGACCGGCTTTGACGCGATCAGTGAGTGTGTCGTTTCTCACCATCATGACGAAATTGTCGCCGCGTGTGCTCGTCCGCGTGCGCAGGTCCTCGCGAATGTTTGCTATCTCACGCTCCAAGATTTCGGCGGTATCGCCCAATCGTTTAATGCGGTAGCGCATCTGATAAAGATTCTCCGCGTGCTGCCTTTTCAGCCGCGTGAGCCGCATGACTTCTGCGTCTATCGTCGCTTTCTCGATCACAAGCGGGTTGCCTGAGGCGATTGCTTTAACCTCGGCGTAGGTGAGCGCGGCGGAGTCCACGTCTTCCGCGCGGCGCACGGTTGCGTCGCCCGTCATCACTTGCGCAATGAAGCGGCACTTCGTTTCCAGCGTTTGCCACATGTAGGCGTCGAAGCTGCCCTCGGTGACGTAGCGGAAAATCTTCACGTATTCGTTTTGGTTTCCCTGACGAATGATCCGGCCTTCGCGCTGTTCGATGTCGGCAGGTCGCCACGGCGCATCGAGATGATGCAGTGCGACGAGCCGTGTCTGGACATTGGTGCCTTCGCCCATCTTCAGCGTGCTGCCGAGCAGGATGCGAACTTTGCCTTCTCGTACTGATCTGAAGAGCATTGCCTTCGAGGCGTCGTCATTCGCATCTTGCATGAATCCGATCTCGCCTGCGGGGATACCGCGCTCGATCAACTTCGCGCGGACATCGTCATAAACCGAAAACAATCGAGTGCCCGGGTGCGGAGTGGAGAGGTCGCAAAAAACGAGTTGGGCTCCTTTGGTTGGAGCGGAGTCGAGCCAGACTTGGTGGATTTTCTCAACGGCGTTGTTCGTTTTCGAATCAGGATTATCCCGGACGCGCGGAAGCACGAGCCGCATATCAAGCGCGGCTTTGCGCCCTTCGGTTGTGATCTTCAGCATGTTGTCGTCACGCGGATCGACTCTCCCATTCTTGATCTTTTCTGTGCGTTTGACGAGTTGATCAACAAAGCGTTTCAGCTCCGGGCTGCTCGGCGCGCTGACCGTGATTGGCCGTCCCTGATCGAGTTTCGGCACGGGCAACTTCAGCATCTCCGCGGTTTGCACATCCGCGACCTGGCGGAATTGCTGCATCAGCTCGGGCACGTTTACGAAACGCGCGAACCTGCTTTGCAGGCGATATCCACTCCCGTCCGGGCTCAGTTCCATGGACGTAACTGCCTCGCCGAAAGTTCCCGCCCATGAATCGAAATGCTGAAGCGAATTACGCCGCAGGGTGTTCATCTGCAGATAACGCTGCATGGTGAACATCTCAGCCATTGTGTTCGAGATTGGCGTGCCGGTCGCGAACACGACGCCAGCGCCGTTCTTCTCCTGGATGTGCTGGACCTTCAGGAAAAGATCGAACGCGCGTTCCGATGCAGTCTGTGGCAGTCCCGCAACGCGCGTCATTTTGGTGACGTAGAACAGATTCTTGAATTTGTGCGCTTCGTCGATGAAGAGCCGATCGATTCCAAGTTCTTCGAACGTGAGCGTATTGTCTTTTTTCTGCTCGGCGGAGAGCGCTTCGAGTTTCACGGTGAGGCGCTTCTTCACGCGCTCCAACTCTTTGACAAGCCGGGTTCCGCGGTCGGCCCGCTCTTCGCGGATTGCTGTTTCAATCTCGTCGATCTGGCGCCCAATGAAATCTCGGCGCGTCTTCAGCGATACGGGAATCTTCTCGAAGCTCGCATGAGTCACGATCACTGCGTCCCAGTTCCCGGTCGCGATTCGGCTGAACAACCTAGCGCGCCGCGACGCTTCGAAATCATCTTTGCCGGCGACAAGAATGTTCGCAGTCGGATAGAGCGTGAGCAGCTCGGATGAGAACTGCGCCAGCATGTGATTCGGCACGACGAACATTGGCTTCGTCGCGAGCCCGAGTCGTTTCAGTTCGATGCCGGCCGCGACCATCGTGTAGGTCTTCCCGGCGCCAACGACGTGTGCCAGCAGCGTGTTGTCGCTCTGCACAATGCGCCAAACCGCATTCTTCTGATGTGCGTGCAGCGTGATTTGCTCGCTGCTCGAAGGCAGCGTCAGATGGCTGCCGTTGAAAACCCGGAGCCGCACTGAATTGAACTCGTCGTTGTATTTGCGGCAGAGACGTTCGCGGCGCTCATCATCCCCCCAGATCCACGTTTTGAATCGCTCCTTGATCTTCTCCAGCCTGTCGCGTGCGGCTTCGGTTTCCTGCGCGTTGATCACGACCGTGTCGTTTTTGCGATCGCGATCGTAAACAGTCGGCGTTTTGAGATTCAGTGCGTCCTGCATCAGGTCGAGTGCCGAGTAGCGCACCGTTCCCCACTCGGTTGTGTTAGCGACAGTGCCGCGGGCGTTGAAATCACCGCGGACAAACCAGGTGCCGAGCGCGGCTGCGTGCGAAACGGTGATGCCATCGGCGCCGAGCAGCGATTTGGCGAACCCCTCCACGTCTGCGGCCGGAATCCACACCGCGCCGAGTCGTGCATCGATTTCTGAGGCGGTGAGGTCTTCCGGCTGGACGGCCTCCAGCGCGGTGACGTTCTCTTCGTAAGTCGCGTCCCTCGCAGCTGCGGCGCGTGCAGTCTGCAACTTCACGCGAACGTCACCGGAGAGATATTGATCCTCAGTTTCCCAGTGTTGGGTTTCTGGATTGCGGTAGATCAAACCCTTCAATTCCGGGAGAAACGCGTCAGGCGTCCGCGATAGAAGCGCCCCCATGCGCGCGAGATCAACGCGTCCGATTTCGTTGAGCGAAAGGATGAGCGCATCGTGTGCCGATTCTGCGACCCGCCGTCGCTGCGATCGCTGAATGGTGCGTTCTCGAAAGATCGAGGCCTTCGTCGCGCGTTTCGTGTCGTTGTCGTAATCCTCGAGAGAACAGAGAAGCGGCAGGTCCGGATCGCCGCGGAAGGCGCGACGGTTTGGGCTGTCGTTGATCGCACCGAACCGGGAGACGAAATGATCGTAGAAGGAATTAAGTTGGCGCCGCGCTTCAACGATCTCGTCTTCCCTCCGATCGGCGAGCTGGGTGCGCAGAACTTCGCGCACCGCGCCACGCACCTTAATCAAGCCACGAATTCTGCGCGCGGTTTCGTCAGGCAAGTTCGCGACCGGCGTGAGCGTCGAACCTGTGCGAATCGTGATGACGCCATCGTGCAACGCGAAGGCGTTTTCCTTCACGTCGTCGGTCGCGATGATTGTCTCGCGATTGGGCGGCTCGGAGATGTTTCGCTCCGCGCTCCGGTAGATTCCTTGCGGTAACGTGGCCACAGCTTCGGCGAGCGCGGCCGAGAGATCGCGATCATCGGCAACAAGTGCGGGCTCGTTGCTGCGATACATCGTGCCGGCGTTCGCCATGTGGCCGAGCATCATGTGCGGATTCGCGGCGAAGTATTCGTTGATCTGAAAAAGCACGCCGTCGCGATTTGCGTGCTCAGCAAGATTTAGCCAGGTCGGGCGGGTCGGCTTTTCGCCAGCGGCCAATCTGCGCAGGAACACGATGTCGGTCGTGACTTCGGTGTTCGCGTTTCTTTTGAATGCCGTGTTTGGCAAACGAACCGCGCCGATGAAATCGACTTTGTCCCCGAGATACCCGCGCAAACTTGAATTGACCTTGTCGAGTGTGCCTTTGGAAGTGACTAAGGCCAGCAATCCACCGGGCCGGACCTTTTCGGCCGTTTTCGCGAAGAAGTAATCGTGAACGAGAAAATTGTGCTCGTTGAACGACGGGTCGTGAAGTTTGTAGTCGCCGAAAGGCACGTTGGAGATCGCGAGATCGAACGAGCTATCGCCGAACGCGGCGGTCTCGAAACCTTGGGGGCGAATGTCCGCATCAGGATAGAGCTGACGCGCGATCTTGGCGGTTAACGGATCGATCTCAACGCCGGTCAGTCGCGAGCGGGCACTCATTTCGCCTGGCATCAGGCCGAAGAAGTTTCCGATACCGAGCGCTGGCTCCAGCACCCGGCCATCTGTGAATCCGATCCGCTGCACGGCATCGTAGATTGCGGAGATGACGGTCGGAGAAGTGTAGTGCGCATTGAGAGTCGAAGCCCGCGCGGCCTCGAATTCCTCACTCGTAAGGAGCACCTTGAGGCGTTCGCCTTCAGCCTTCCATTCAGTCGAGAGCGGCGATGCAAAGACCTGCGGAATGCCACCCCAGCCGACATACTTCACGAGGACACGCTTCTCATCGTCTGTCGCCGCGCGGCTCTCAAGATCGAGTCGTCGGATGACCTCTATCGCTGCAAAGTTGTCGCGACACTTTTGCTTCAGCGAACCATCGCCGAGACGGTCATCGGCGCGGATGCAATAGTTCCGCGCGTTTAGCCGAGATTCTCTTCCGGCGGGAGAAGAATGTATTTCTCGCGAATCATCTCCCAAGCCTGATCGTGCGCCTGCTGCGGAGTCAGCTTCTGTCCCGTTTCGAGCTCCTGTGTGAGAGCTTCCATTTCGTTGATCGTCGTCTCCTGCGCTTCGAACAGAGCTTCCATTAAGGTGCCTTTCGCCTCGAGTTCCCGCACCAGTTTTGGCCGGAATTCCCGCCAGTGGCGTTCGGCCATCAGTCCGTATTGCGTCAGATGAATCGGCGGGCTCATGAGATCGAACGAAATCAAAAAGGCTAAGTTGATCGTCGCGATTTGCGACCCTTCCGTTCCGTTTGAGCATACACGACGAACGGGAATTCTGCGCGGGAGAGTGTGGTCATTTGCTCCGGCTCTGGAGCGATTCGGGACACCAGGTAGCGGACGCTGGAGCGATGGGGCGAACCGTTGCCTTGCTTGAATTATTTAACGATCGCTCGCCAACGCGTATGATGGCGTAACCAGCAAACATTGAAGGTTGCAGTCCTATTTGGTGGCACGAGCGCAGAGCGCGATGTCTCGATTGCCAGCGGAAGGCAGGTCGTGAAGGAGCTTCGCCACGGCCGCCTTGAAGAATGCCCGTTGCTACTGCGGGGGCCTGCACTTACTCGAGAGACAGTTTGGCTTGATTTCGTGGCATTCTTCTGAAGAAAATGCCGCAGCTTTCAGCCATTCAATCAAATCTATCCACGACAGGCTATGTTTCGTCCAGAAGAAAACCAGTTCATCATCGACGATCGATCACAGCTAATTTACGCACTCACCGAAGCCGCAGCGCTCGAGCACGTCTTGATGTGTCAATACCTGTTCGCGGGCGCATCGCTCAAGACTCACGTTGCCGAATTGAATACGAGCCCGCGACGTTACCACCAGATCGAACTAATCCGGTATTGGAAACGTAAAATATTCGAGGTCGCACGCGAGGAAATGCAACACCTCTCAATGGCAATGAATCTGTTAGTCGCGATAGGCGGCAGCCCGACTTTTCAGCGGCCGAATTTTCCGAACACAAACGCTTACTATAAACAGAAGCTTGCCGACGGAACAGCGCGCGGTTTAGAAATGACGTTGGAGAAATTTTCGGGGCCAAAGAACGCGCCACTTCGCACGATCGAAAGATTCATACGATTCGAACAGCCGCACCCGCACGCTGAGCGGATGTTAGCGGCCGCGATTCCCGAGCCCAACATCTACGACTCTGTAGGAACGCTGTACCTTGCAATCCGTGACGCTATAGGAAGGCTCCCCAACGTGATTATCGACACGGCGGATCAGTACGATCCATCCGATGAAGATGCCGTTCCGATACGAACTCCAAATCGACCGCCGTTTTCGACAGTGGTGAAGACGGTGGCGGAGGCACAGGCGATGATCGATCAAATCGTCGACCAGGGCGAGGGATACCCGGATGTGCAAGATGATCCGAACGCACATTACAATGTCTTTCGGCGAATTCGCGATGACTATGAACGCGAGTTGGCGGCAGATCCGAATTTCGAGCCAGCGCGAGATGTTGTTCCGAACCCAGCTACTCGCGTCCACGAGGACAGCGGCAGCGCTACTATCATAAGTGATACGCTCGATGACGGCCTACAGCACGGTCTTCTTCAACTCTTCGCCGGATCATACGAAATCCTTCTTTCATGGTTGGGGCAGCTCTTCTCGCGAGGCGGAAAATCGAAGCCGGCAGCGCTTCGCGCAATCGAGACCGTGACATTCCTGCCCTTTATGAGTGAGGTTATTGCACCACTCGCCGAGTTGATGACGCTCGTCCGCGTTCCCTCCTTCGGGAAGGACACTCGGCTAGGCGCAAGCTTCGAGGTTACATCGAATGATTTTCTGATCCCCCCTCTTGACGTTGCCCTCGCCCTTTCTTTCGAGCGGCTGAACGATCTGACGTTACTGGCGACCACATTGTCGAGGAAGACCCAAGCTGATCACCTTGACGACGTCACTGCCCGTTTGGGTTTCGTCGCCAAAACGTTCAGCCTCCTTCAGGACGAACTTCAAAGTCGTACGGAATTCGGATGGCCGCCCGACGAGAGTAAATGGGACCCAAAGTATTCCGAGCAAGTATCCTCATCGTTCACATATGACTTTTCAAAATACGCAATATTGGAGTTGCGGTTCGAAGGCGTCTCACAGTGCCGTTTAGCAACAGATCCTGACGGTGCGGATGTCCGTCGCGGAGTTACTGGCAACGGTTTTGCAATTGGTGATGAACCAGATCTTGATCGCGTCATTCGCATGCAGCCAGTGCAAGCTGTACCGCGTGCGCATTGCCCGCCGATAGGCGTCTTCGTTAAGGCGGCTGTGTTAAGGGAGCGTGGAATGACTCCTTGGTCTGATCGAGGGCGGCTCATTCCAGAGCTCACAGGAGCTCTCATAAATTTGCTGCGCGAGCCAAAATTCGAAGGTCGCAATCATATGGTTTCCGAAGATGGCGAACCCGTCGATCCTTTCGAAGTTGAGGTGAGAACATCGGCTGGCGATTGGTTTCGTCGGAGCGTTATTGGTATTCCGGTGAATGATATGACACCACTACAACGGCGCGGAACTGGCCGTTATCCTGTTGCTGTGAGCCTCAGCCAAGATGCCATGCTCGCAAATCTTGCGGTGCTCTCTCGCCTCGATCCAGCGTTCGCGTTCGGGACACCAAACGCGTATACGGATGATCGAATCGAACGCCTCAAACAAGAAGTCCTTCGACTAGACGCCGCAAACGATGACTTTGACGTCAAGCGTGCCGAACTTGAATTTCGGTTGCAGTCGATAGACGAAGGTCTTCGCGGCCGAGGCGAACTAGACGCGCGACCGATCCGTTGGACCAGGTACTTTTTCGACGCGCGATATCGTCACCTCGTAAGCGGTCCAGTCTCGGCAGCGGGCCAGTCACTTGGCCACGTATTTCAAGTCTTGGACGATGATGGTACCGCGAGCTGGCTTATCGAGTACAATTTCGGCTTCTTTGATACGGACGCGATGTCGATGGTAGTCCGCGGCAAACTTTGCGTACCCGTACAAGTGATACACGCGACTTAAGGCGGCGCGGAGCCAACCATATGCAGACCGAACTGATTCACGTTTCACCACGACCCGTTCGCTCTGCGCTGGCGCCCTGCTATTGTGCGCGCTCACACAGATGCAGAGCGACGGCGTCAATCAAAATCGATAAAAATCATATTGGCATCATAACCCCTGTTTACGTAATATCGCGGACATGAGTCAGGGCGTCCCCCACGAGCCGGCAGCGGACAAAGAGCCGTTATTTGAAAAGCAAAATACCGCCACAAAAAGACAAACGATCGAATCGCTTCAAAAGGACATCGAGACCGGAAACTCTTATCGCATGGAGGGTCTGAAGCTGATGTTGACCCTCGCCACTGGCCTGCTCGCGTTTACGGTTACTTTTCGACCGACCCTGGCGAATGTCACCGATGAATGGTTGATCTACTGGAGCTGGTGTTCTTTGGGAATCTCCGTGGTCTGCGGCATCGGGGTCATGCTGTGCTGGGAGCGCTTCTATCTTTCTTATCGGCTGGATTGGCACGACAGGCCGCAGGAAGGAAAGACAAAGCGAAAATGGTTGACTTGGTTGCGCAGAGTGTTGCTCGTTCTGCAGTTCGTGGCCTTTAGTTACGGTGTCATCGGAGTCGCCCTCTTTGCGGCACTGAATTTCCACAACGTCGTTCGGCCCGGACGCTAGCCGCATTGTACCATGGATTGGGAGAACAGACTCAAAGCTTTGCTCGGGACTTTTCCCAAAGAAGCGATGCAATATGCAACGGCTAATGTCGAGGCCGTGCGCTCTGTGGTCGCAGGTAAGGGCCCTGACAGCCCGAAGGTCGATAGCCATGCCGGTGCAAGAATGGTGTGTAATATCGCGTCCGCCCACATTCCCGCTTTCGTCCAAGCGAGTCTGAATGGGGAAGATAGGCCTTACAAGAATGGCTACGACTTAAAGAAGTTTCGACTGGGCGACCCACCGCCCGGAGAGGCACTCAAGACAAGGGAAAAAGTGGATCGAGCTTTGCCGGTGCCCCCCGGCAATGCGCCGGACAACATCTACTTCGGCGCCGTCGAAATCAATGGTGCCGGCATCCGCTTTTATGGAGACGTTTGCCTCGTGCTCAAGGAAGGCGCCGTCACTCAGGAGACGACGATTCTAGATCGAAATTCTTACGATTTGGTCCGCTCACCGATCCGGGAACGGATCGAAGTGCCAAGCGCGGGTATGACCCGCGAAGAAGCGCTG
This sequence comes from Spartobacteria bacterium, assembly GCA_003167555.1. Taxonomy (GTDB): domain Bacteria; phylum Verrucomicrobiota; class Verrucomicrobiia; order Chthoniobacterales; family UBA10450; genus AV80. The sequence goes on along the minus strand of PMSN01000011.1, from coordinate 19,496 downwards.
CATGCTGAAGCCAAAGAAATCGCGGGAAATTGGGGGCAGGATCTTTCACCGATTGCCGCGATCAAAGTTCTGACGGCAATCACGCGACGCGACCGACGCCTCACCACCGGGGCGATCTCGGACGGCGTCCTCAGCGATGAGGATTATATCGAAATCTTGCGCTGCGGGTCGTTCCGCACTGATCAGTTGCAGGAGGCGCGGCACAACGCTGCGGAAGCTGCCCAGGATGCGTTGCTCTCCGACCGCTGGCACGTCGGCCCGTGTCCCTCTCATGAGAGCTTGGTTTGGCAGGAACAGCGTCGGCGAGCGGAAGAGTTTCTCCGTTGCGCGAATGTCACTGTCCGTATTGTCACAACATCGGGAAGAGTCCGATCGTGAGAGAGGAAGAGACGCGGCCAGCTCTGTGGCGGTTCGATGCCTGGGATGCTCGCGCAGGCTTAGCCTTTGCCAGTTATCGGCCGGCCGACGACTTCGAGCAGGACCACCTGAATCTCGATTTTCCGACGGTCTTCCTCGGCCCACCCACCTTTCAGCCCGAACAACTCGAAAGCCGCGCCTTGGCCCTGGCGGCCTGCCGAGGCACCTTCCAGCAAGGTTGGTTCCTCGGAGGACGCGAGCTGGGCTTTGGCGAATTGTCCGACTTGATCGAGGAAGTTCGCCGGTCCTATGTCGCCGGAAGCGTGATCGATCACGGAGACGATGGTGGTGGTGGCAATACGCAATCTCCACCCGTGACCCCTCCGGAGGGCGGACTCGGCGGGGGAGACAATCGCGAATTCCCCTCAAGACCTGAACAAACACCTCTGCGTAAGGAACTAGAAGAAATCGTGAGTAGCTTCAGCTTGGAGATCAAGGAACTGGGCGAGTTTGAGAAGATCGGCGAAACAGGCGAAGTTCCTTCCGTGAAATTCGAGTGGCCTGCGCTCTTGGAAGCGGAACCGACGGGTGGCGATGATATCGTGGAACGGGGAGGGCTCTTGATCGCCTCGGAGTTGCTCGCGCGGTATCAATCCGACGGTCGCCAGCCCAATTACCATCAATGGGCCGAAGCTTCGGGCCGCTTCGCCCGCGCGTGTGGGATGCTCAGGCTGTGGAAAGCCTGGAGCGCAAACGGCCATATCTCCGCTCTCCTGAAGTCAGCCCCACATCTGCTGCGGGAATTAGCCGGGATGTCGCCGATGTTGGAAAAGATGAGCCACCACGCCCGTGAAGGGGACGAAATAGCGGGGTCCTTGATCTTATGGTGGCTGCTAATTCCGGAAGAAAGGGCGGACTTGGAGTGGAATTACGAGCTTTTCTACCACTACCGCGGTCGCTACGGGTTTTGGACAAACGAATACTGGTCCGCTGCGCCCCTTCAGGATCTGGGCTACTGGCCCATCCCGCAGGAACTGGGACGCCTGGCCAATCCGAATTATCCCCGTCGCGCCAGTGCCGCGGACTTGCTCGCGATGTTTCTCGCTTGCCCGCAAAAGTTCAGCGACGCTGGCAACTGGCAGCTTTGGGCTACGCTGGAAATCTGCCTCTTCGCGGCGGCCTATCTCACTCATCGCGATTCTCCCCTGCCAATCACGCTTGAGACCGATAAGCGCGCCCTCTGGCGCCCACGAAACTTTGACTTTCACCAGCCAGCCATGGCCCTGGGCAAAGCGTGGCGATGGCTCTCGAAACAGTTGCCGGGAGTGGCTTTCGTTCCCGAGGTCGAAGAGATGATTTTGCAGGCCGCGACGCTGAGCTATCGAAATCAAATCGTGGCGGAGCCGGCTTTAGCGTAGTCACTATTCCAGCGCCGATCCGTCGGCGTCGTAGTTTAACGGATAAGACCCGCTACGCGAGGGTGGAGATTAGGGGTTCGACACCTTCTCGGCGCATCAACTTCCCCATCCCGGGAAGACTCACATCGAAACGCACAGGCGCTTATGTCCTCAGGCAGGTCAATCAATGCATTACGACTGGCCGCTGAGGCTAACTGATGGTCGCATGCGGATGTTTGAGTGTAAGTGCGTGTGTCGAGTCAACACGTGAAATAGAGCCGGCGAGGCCAACCGTTGTTGTCAAACCGGCCATTCGATGAGTGTCCCATGGCGGACGGAAATCGAATCTTTGGGTCGAACTGCCTCTCAACTTGTGCTTCCATCTGACGTTTCCGCCCGGTTTCACGTCGCAGCGAAACCGCCTCTCACCTGATGCCTCCAATTGAAACTGCCTTTCAAGTGTTGGTTCCATTTAGGAATAGAACCCGCTGAATTCGATTTCCCTCTGCGAGGGAGGGCAGTCGGTTGATTCTCAACTTGTGGTCGCAGTGCTAAGGGAGCATCCCGCCATCCATCCATGCCTTGAAGGCGTTTTGCTGGTCTTTCGTCAGGGGAGGAAAGGGTGCCGCCGGCATAGGATCGTTCGGGTCGGTGATACGGTTATAAATGAGTTGGGCGTTCGCTTTCACCTGATCGTAAGAAGTCAGGTCGAGACGCCACAGCATCTGTCCCCTGAACTGGGTAAAAAGGGGCTGAATGTCATTTGCGAAGGAAATAGTAGCCATAGGTGGGTTAGGAGTTAGACAAGTGCGGCTGCGCCGTGCGGGTTAGCTGTCGAAATGGTAGAATCGTATTCCTTGGGCGGGATTTTCCAAAGATTTCCACTTCGGGGGCGCGCTTTGACTTTTTTGTTCTCATCGATTTCAAACGCGCCAAAATCAAGCACCCAGAGATCGTCACTGAATGGAGGGAAGCGGATGTCGATGGGCCGCTGGAATGGGCCGGCCGCAATCGAATGCTGCGACCAATCGGCCGGATCCACCCGAAGAATTGAACGTCCCGCTGGTGGACCAGCGGACCCGGTCATCGGCTTCTCATCGCCAAAGAGGGCGACTACTAACTGACCTTTCCAAGGCCCGGCCAGGGCAAGATCGAACTTGGCTGGGGCGCTGTTAATCGGGAACTCCAGGAGCGGCTCTGCCAAGGGAGGTAATTGATCGTGTCTGGTAAGCAGAAACTCGGGAGCTGGGCCGTGCCTGGGCAGGAAGCGGTGGTCAGTCACCGGGACGGCGCCGATGAAGTCGGGCCAACCATACCATTTGCCTTGTTCTACCTCGAAGAGAAAATCAGGGGCGTTACCAATGGGGCGGCTACCTCGGTCATCCGCTCCTTGATCGAGAGCTAGCAGCCGGCCATCAGGCAGGAATCCCAAGCCATAGGCGTTTCGCAACCCCCAGGCCACTAACTCCAAACCAGAGCCATCGCGGTTGCAACGCAGGACCGCGGCCGTGCAGGGCACCCGCCCGGGAACTCGTGCTCCCGGCTTGGTCCGGCTGTTAAAGGGAACAAATGCTCCTGTGACCGCTTTGAAGTTATCGCCGGCTTGCAAAGGATTTGGAGTCTCGACATTAGTCCCCGCCAGCTCGATATCCCAGCCCGGAACGTCAAAATCATGCGGCAGTTGCCTAAGCCAGCCTAACTCGAATGCATCCAGTCCAATGATACCGCTGTTAGTCATCGCGCCCTGGCTGAAGTAAAGCCTATCATCCGGTCCTACCGCTACCATGTTAGTGTGGTAGTTTCCCAAGCCGGGCAATCCGTCCAGCAGAATAGACCACTCGCCTTCCAAGGAGAGCCGGCTGATGCGGCCGGGGTTACCGCCTTCCGCGACCAACAAGGAGCCATCGTCGAAGGTGAGGCCGTTCACGGGTGGACGCAATTCATCCAGCATAGTAGTCGTCGGCCCGTCCGGCGCGATCCGCAAGATACGCCCACCGGGAGCCGCGCGGTCGAAGGACAAGCCTGATTCAGCCACGTAAGCATTGCCTTCCAGGTCAAAGGTGAGACTCGTCGGGAAATTCAAGCCGTGGCTAATAAGATCCATTCTGTTTTCTATCAGGGCGGGATCAAGCCAGGCTGAATCCTCCGGAAAGCTGGGCGAGACCGAGCATCATCAAGTAGGTTCCGGCGAGCAACTCAGCCTTTGCCGGGATGTATCGACGCAAAGAATTCCCAAGGTACAGTCCAAGAAAACACATTGCCGTGCTGATGACACCGATGATCAAAGCGGAAAGAAGAAGCGGCTGGCCGGTTGCTCCTATTCCGATTCCAGCCAGAAGATTATCCACACTCAACAAAAGCGGCAGCCCGAGCAACGTCCAGCGCCTGGCCACCAACCGCTCGATGTATTTTTCATGGAAGGCCAGCCAAATTATAAGCGCTCCGCAACCCAGCAGGACGAGCGGGCCGACTTTATCGGCGTTTAGTTCGACGGAACGATGAAGAAGGTGTCCCAAGCCCAGGCCGAGCAAAGGCATGCCAGCTTCACTGAGGCCGAAGGTCAAAGCCAGAAGCCATCGTCGCGCGGCCGGCATTCCCATTAAGCCTAATCCTGGGGTGACCTGAAGGTTATCCAGGCCGGTAAGAAACCCGAGGACAATGAGTGTCTTCATTCCTGCCTGATTTGGCGCGCCTAGGTGAGCTTGTAGATGTTTAAGAGCCCGCCATCCCGCCCAAAGACGAGCGCTCCGGCCACCACGTAGTCTTGCCAGATAGCGGGGCCCATGCAGTAGCCGTAACCGCCGGAAAAGCCCTGCGTCGGTGAACCGAGGTCGTCCTGCCAAAGACAAGTGCCGTCGTTCACATCGAAAGCATAGAGTGAAATCTTAGTCGTGGCGAAAAAGACGAGATCGTTGACGACCGCCGGCACACTGATGCCGCTCTCGCCAGCAGTTGCGTGCATAGGCGGGCTGGCTTTAAGATAGCGTTGCGGATCGCTGTTATCCAACGGCCACGCATCATTGAGCGTGTTCCAATCCATGGCGCGCATAAACGGCGTAGTATCGGAGTCGATGCCTGGAGCCAGGAAATGGTAGTTGTTGCCTCCGATGCCGATGAAGAGCCGCTCGGTGCCGGGATGGATTGCGGCCGTGCTGTAAGTGCCGGAGTAGTTTTCCGTCGTGTAGTTGGGATCGTTGGGCGGAGCCGGGGCGTTCGACTCTTCGTTTGTCCGCCGCGGGTTGGGATTGGCGGCCATATCGTCACCATGCGGATCCACTGTCGGGATCTGCCCGCCATTGTTATAGTAGGGCAACATCTGCCGACACAGCAACCGTTCCAAAGTTTGCGCGTCAAGGATCATATAGCCCCCGTTCTTGCAGCCGATGCCGACGACCTTCTGGTCATTTCGGGTGAAGATGGTGGCCGAGCCACCAACGTCGATATCACTATCGGATGCGCGGTAGCTGCTCTCGGCCGGAAACTGCTGAAAGCCTTTGAACTGTCCGGAAGCGGCATCCAAGGCGAGAATGCCATTCGAGTAGCCTGCGGTTTTCAAAGCGCCGTCCGGCTGGGGATTGCCGGTCGAGCAATAGAGCCGATCCAGATCTTTATCGTAGGCGATCGCCGCCCAGACCGAGCACCCTTTGACCAAAGGCGCTCCGTCGTAAATCGAGAATGGCGGGGGCAAAGGCGCGTTGTTGTTTAGCAACTCACTCGGCAGGACGTTAGGTTGATTGTCCTGGCCCTTTTGGAACTTACAGGTGCAGAACATCCAAAGCACATTTCCGGTTTGGGCGGCCAGGCAGTAGACGAAGCTGTAGGCATAAGGATTCTCTCCTTCTCCTATGCCTACATAGACCTTGCCATTAACTACCAGCGGTGAGGACCATCCTTCCACTTGCGCGTTACCCTGGTCGGTGCCCATGATATTAGTCACCGGTTGGTTGTGAAGTGGATCGGCATAACGCAGATCGGTGATCCAGACGGGCGCAAGCGTTTCCTGGTCCAGGCAATAGAGCTTTGCGTTGAAGGCTACGAAATAAATCTTGCCGTTGACTACCGCAGGGGTGCAGCCCATGCCGGTAAAACCGTGTGTGTCACCTTCCGGCCGCGAGATATTCCAGGTAAATTCGCTGATTTCGCCGGTTTCCAAAGCGATCTTGAAAAAGGAGCCGCCGTTGGCGCCCACAGCGTCGTGGCTATTAGCTGTGCCAACGTAAACATATCCGTCCACGACCGCAGGAGTAGACATCACCGATCCGCGCAACTGGACGCTTCGCAGAAGCTTGAGGGATTGAGCGACGTTTTTGGTGGAAATGTTACTGCCGGTAACGTTACCAGTATGCGCCGGGTCGCCGTGAAACATCCACCAATTGGATGTGGAACTGGAAGCTGTGGTCATGTTGTATCCGCCTTTCTCAAAGTAGCTCTAGTGGGCGCGCCGGTTCAGGCCCCAGCTAAAATCGGATTGTCCCGCTACGTAATGGCAAGCCATGCAACTATTGCCGCCAGCGCCGATCGCGTCCTGCGGTGATTGAAAGTAAGTTTCCATGGTGGTGTTAGTGGCTCCATCGGCCGGAAAGGCCAGGCCGCAATCTCGCGGATAAATGCCGCCGGCCTCCTTCGTCTTGAAAGTAGTGGGATCCGATGGCCACTGGGTAATGACCAACTCATAGTTCTGCCAAACTGTTCCTTTCAAAGCCTGCTGCCAAGCCACATTCACCTCCAGGGTCGAAGCACCAGCCGGAGTATTGGGAATGGGATTCAGGCGGGTGACCTGGACCGGGGTTCGCTGCGCTGGAGGCACCATAACCGGACCTTTTTGGCCGGGACGATTGGCATAGCCGCGGATTGTCTTGGGATCGTCCGTGCCATTGTTGAAGGAAATAGGCGTCGTGGGCGCCGCGCCCGGCCCGCGTTTGACGTTATCGACTTGCTCGAAGCTCGACCAAATCCATTCCGGAAAACCGGAAAGTTTTTGGGCGATGTGCAACCCGACCAGGCCCATGTCTTTTTGGACGCAGTTCTGGGTCACGGGATCGTAGAGCAGAGCGCTGACGACATAGTAGCGATTACGATCGTCCTTATCAGTCATCTCGCGCCAGGCCGCCTTCACCATCAAAGCCCCTATGGCGTCCGGCGGCGCCGCGTTCGTCACCGGGCTGGCTGGCATCGAGATCGGTTCGACACGCGCCAGATTGGCGATTTGATAGAGCCAGGACTTGGGATCGCTGTCGCTGCCGCGCACGAAATTATAGAAGGCCTTGTTGTAGCGAACTTCGTAGCGGGCGTAGTTACGGTTTTGATCGATCAACGGGAAGGAGAAGGCTTGCTTGGTTTCGTCCAGGATACTGTCACCCTTGGTAAGCATAACAAGGAGCTTCACGCCCTCCGGCTGATCTTTGCATTCGGGAATCTTGTTGGCGAAGAGTTCCCACGCCGTCGGCCGCTGGTCGCGCTGGCCAAACAACTCGAATGATTCCTTATAGGTGCCCCAAACCACGACGGTGCCGTTTGGTGCGGTCAATAAAGATTTGGGATCGCTGGGATTCAAGGCGGCCCCGCGCTGGCCGGGCACCGCGGGCCAGCTAAGAGCAACGAAGGATTGCCACGAGAAAGTATCGAAGAACGGCCGAGCCTGCTCGGGTGAGCGCGTTGCGTCAAGGCCGGGAATGGCCACGGGGATAACACCGTTAAGGACAGGCGCGGGAAAGGCGGGCCCCGCAGCCGAAGGCGAGGGAGTGACGATCGCGACATTCGGCGCCGACGGGTTCACTGCGCCCTTTTTACCTCCGCCGCAGTCGGAACTGCCCAGGCAGAAGAGGGAAAGAGCTATCGCGGCTGGGAGAAGCAGACTCTTCGGAGACGACTTGGATTCTCCTGCGATCTTACTCGTGCTTGATTCATGCATTGGAGGAGCTCTTTCTTGATCGATGAATATTCCCCTGGGCCGGGCCCGCGGCTTGTCATTCGGTTCTGCCGGGGGGCGAGGTGAGGAGGTTAAGATGCGGAGTGTGGCAGGAAATCGGTTCCACTCGCAAGCCCTATTTTTTGTGGCGGGCGGACGGGCCAATCGGGGTTCGCCAAAAATGGACGGGGCGACCGCTGAGGCCGCCGTTTGTTCCGGCGGGTCTGTTCGTTTCTATAATTGCTTCTTGACTCCGGCGAAGCCAAAAGATGTAAATGAGTCCGAAAGACGGATTATGTTCCCCCTCATCTCCATTTGGACGATTCGCGAGGGACAGGAAAAGGCTGCCATCGCTGCTCTGAAGCGCCTGGCCGCGCAGGTGGAAGCGCAGGAAAAGGATACCGTCGCGCATCTGGTCCATGTTCCCGATAGGTCCCAGCCCTCCTTGCCGACGCCGTCGAGTCTCGAGGTGGTCTTCTTCGAAATATACAAAAACCGAGCTGCGTTCGAAAAGCATGTGACCGGGCCGGTCTTCAAGAATTCCGTGAAGCGTCACAAGCGACTCTTCTTGTGCACGCAGGTCGAGGACAAGGACCGCGAAAAGATAAGCTGGCCGTATTCGACTGTGGAGTTTTTGACCCGGCAGGCGGGATTTATCCGGCCCGAAGCCATTAAGCATTCGGCCCAGGATAATCGACAACAGAAGCGCCGCCTGAGGATGGGGTGATTAACCCGAAATTAAGATAAGAGGAGCTATGAGTTACCTGGATTTTCCCCGCCTTCATTTCAGCGGGCTGTTCTACACCGGCCCAAGCACAATTAATAACATTACGCAGAACTACACGCCCAGTGTTGACCTTGAGCTTCCTCCTCCCGCGCCGCCGGATCAATTCAATATGGGGGACACGGGTGTTCCCGGGCAAGCGGGGTGGAACCCGATGGGGGCCGCCCAATGGTGGCTGGAAGAGTGCACGGTCTTGAGCGCCGTGGGGAGTGGCGGCACCGAGGTTGATGCGAGTGATACCGTCATCGGCGCACTCGTGCAAAGTCCGAGCCCAAAGACGCCGATGAGCGATGGCCAGGACGGCTTCTACGACGTCGCGAAGATGGTGGACCTGGATCCGGACCAGCAAGGACGCAGCGCCATCTTCGGCCTGCGCATCTCCGTGACTCTGGCCAATGGCGCCGGAGTGCAAGGATTGATGACCGTTCCGGAATTGCGCCAGTTGAACCAGCGCATTCCCGTGGGCGGCGGAAGCTGGACAGCCGTGGGTAACTGGATGGGGACCTTGCAAGATGTGCAGTGGAGTGGCGACATCTCGGGCTCTCCCGTTTTAACTGCGTTGAAAGCTGCCAGCGCGCAAGGTCTCGCCGTGAAGCTTACCGTCGACCTTCACCAGAACTGTCCGAAAAATGTGTTCACCGCCGGAGACATGTTTTGTTATGGCCGCGTGCTCGGCTCGATCGGACCTGCTCTGGCCGGTGAACTGTCCCAAGTGGTTCCGGGCCGGTGTGTGCAGCAATTTGTTCCGGCGACGCCGCAACCTCTGGCCACACCGCAACCTTTATCCGCGGCGGCGCTCTCCGGACGCGACCGTGTTATCGCACAGACCAAGGCGCTCGGTGAGGCAAGAGAGGCGATCCGTGCCAAAAAAAGCGGAGCTCCCGCGGCCGCCGCACCCGCTGCGCCGCCCGACCCCTGGAACGCGGCTTTCGCCGTCGTGCGTCAGGCCGGCTCGCAAAAACTGCTGAGCATAGACATCGGCGGTTCGATCCTTTTGAACGCGGCGCCAAGCTCCACCAACCCCAGCGGCTTCGTCTCCGATGGAACATTCGAAGTGGACTCCGGAATCAGGGTTGGCGTGTTCAATCTGGCCAAGAAACAATTTGTGCCTTTCCAAAAAGGCGACATCAACATCAAGCCGCAGTATCAAACGCCGGCTTCCACGCTGAAGCAGTGCGCGCGGGTGAAGAATAGCGGCGTGTTCACGATCCCTCTCACGGCGGGGGACGGCAACGCCTACCAGACGAATCCGCTGGCGATTCAGGTTAACGGAACAACGGTAGCCCAGGAGAATCCAAGCGGCCTGTGGATGGATGTAGATGTTTCCTCGCAGCGACTTCAATGCGGCGGCGCGCCGGGCCACGCGCAAATCATGGTTCGAACATTCGGCAATCCGCTTGTCGGAGGCCAGCCTCCGGTTACTTCGATCGTTCAGGTCTTCCAATGGAGTTTAAAAAAGGGCCAGTGGACTTATCCATTTCCCTTGCCCACCTCCACGGATGTAGGGATTACCATCGGAAAGACTGATGCCAACGGCCTGGCCCAAATCGCGGTCACGATCAAGGTCCCGGACATTACGCTCCCCGCTATCAGGCAGCCGCTCGATAGCCAGATCTATCTTATTTATTTGTATGATGCCTTCGGAAACATCATTGGCGACGGTCAGCCCCTGCCCCCACCTCCCAACATTCCGAATGCCCCGATCTCGGTTCTCTTGTTCAAAACATACCAGGTCCCGGCGAACCCAAGGTGGAACGACGTCGGTCCGATCTTCAGCTCTTACGCGCGGCTCTATCCGGGCATGAAAGCGCGGCTGGATATCTCGGATGAAGCGACCGTCCTCGGCTTCGCCACGGGAATCCTGGGCCACATGAAACGGCCGATCACAGACCCGGCGCACATGCCAGTCACGCGCGATTTGTCGCCCACCAAAACGCAAATGATCGTCGCCTGGCTGACCAAGGTCGCGAAGCAACAGTCGGGCACGGGTTCCTAACCGGAGAACAAGTCATGAAAAAATCAGTCGTCCTCGCGATTTTCCTGATCGCAGCCGGTTGCGAGAAACCGGCGGACCAGAACCAGGCCAGCCAGAGCACCCCAACGCCGGCGAACGTGACCAGGGAAACTGTGGAAGCGGCATCGCCGATTCCCTACAGCATCACGCTCGAAGGCTTTACCATCGAGGGATTCCCGGGCCTCCATTCAGCAGCCATGGCCGGCCCGCCGGAGAAACTGGTGATGATCGGGGGCCGACAAAATGGCCTTCACAATTTTCCGGCAAACAACAGCGCCGGGAAAGATCCGGCCTTTCCGAAAGCCCGAGCGAACGACACGATTTATGTGCTCGATTTGAAGAACCGGAAACTGCTCGGCTCCGCGCCGGTCGGCTCGTTGCCTCCGAACGTGGTCAGGCAATTCATGGCGACCAATACCCAATACGAGTTATTGGACGGCTGGTTTTATATCATGGGCGGGTACGCCTCCGATCCGAAGACGGGGAGCTTTACCACCCTCGGCTTCGTCACCGTGGTGAATTTTGACGCGCTGGCGGATGCCGTGATGAACAAGCAAACTCTCGATGCCACCTTTGCCTCGGCTAACATCGTGCAATTCGAGCATCCGGCGCTGGCGATTACGGGCGGCCAACTTGAGTTACTGCCCGACACTTCTGGGGGCGCGAATGATTTCGTTCTCGCTTTTGGCCAGCAGTTCGACGGCGAGTATACGACCAGCGGCGGCCTCGTGAATCAGACCTACAGCGATGGGGTCCGCGTGTTTCAATTCACCTACCCAACGAATAGCGCCAAGCCCTCGGGAATAAATTTCCTCACAGCGGTGCCGAATCCTCCCGGGCAGCAAATGGATCCGGAGAACCCATACCATCGGCGCGACTACACCTTGCTGCCGTCGGTTGACGCTTCCGGCAAACGCCGGCTGGTCGCGTATGGCGGCGTGTTCAAGGGTGGCCGGATAGAGGGCTTTTTGAATCCTGTTTTCATCGGCTCCGGCGCGAAGACCGTCGTCCTGACGCCGAACACCAGCACCTCGCAATTACTCAGCCAATACGATACCGCGGCCATTCAGTTGTTCGATAGCCGCGGCGGCTCGGGAACGATTTACACCACCTTCTTCGGCGGCATCAGCCAGTATTATTGGGACGACGCCACCAAGAGCTTGAAACGTGATCCCCTGAATCTGAACAAGACTGACAACCCGAAGGACGGCCTGCCTTTCATCAACAGTGTCTCGACCTTGAAGATGCCGACCTCCAACGACACCGGAATCCAATACCTGCACGCCGGAGCGACCTTTCCTCCAGTCTCGGCCATCCCGACCTGCACGGGTTCGAGCGGTAACACCAGCGCGCCCTATGGCGGAACGGAATGCAAATTCGTCATCGCGTCCGGTGCGCCACTGGCCACGCCGGGCGTGTTACAGTTAGACGCCATTACCTCTACCTCGGTCGTCGGATACATGGTGGGCGGGATCGCCTCCACCGACCCTTATCCGAATGGCGCTACCTGCGCTTCCAGCATGTTCTATCAGGTAAGGCTCAATCCGGCGCAGCCCACAAGCACGGTGCAACTTCAACTTCCTCCCTCGCCGTAATGCGCAGGCTGATCTACGTCCTGCGATTCGTTAGGCTGGCCGGCACTGTTCCAACCGGAGACCGAACCGTCGCTTCCAGCGTCAGCATCACCACGGCCATCACGCCGAAGGGCGTTACGGGCAAGTTGAAAAAACTCCCTGAATTTCAGACGGCCGTAATGCAGAACAAGGCGGTGGTGAACAAGGATGGGAAAACGTTCACCGAAAGCGGGACGATCACCTTCGGCGATCCTCCCGGAGGCAATAAGATTCACTTCAGTTCTATCGGCGTAGGCTACATCGACGTTTATCCCTGTCCGGAAAAGCCCTACACGGCCGGCACGGTGATGTGGAAGGTTGATAAAGGGGAAGGGTTCTTCAAAGGAGCGACCGGAGCGATTACCTCTAACTTCCTCGTCGACCTCACCAAGCCGGGGGACGGAGGGGAGTTAATCGATCACCATTTCGGCGTGATCTACCTGCCGTAGCTTTCTCACTTACTGCGGCAACGCCGCTACCTGCTTCATCAAGCCTCGCTCTTCCTCGGGCCCGATCTCTCCTTCTTTGCTCCAGGCTATCCCAACAACCGCGCGAACCGCTCCCGACTCATCGAACACCGGTAGGGCGACGGCTGCTTGGGCGTTCACCGCTTTCGCGCCGGGCTTGATGTTACCGGTCTCATCCGCTTGGAGATTGCAAGTTTGCACCGGCGCTTTCCTCACTTGAGCGAGGCCGGCCATTCCTTTGCCTCGCGGCACGTGCGAGACGATCGTGATGACTGGCGGCGGTATATTGTGGGCAGCCGTCAGGTATAGGTCTTCGCCGCGCTGCACATGGACGGTGCCGGCCACGCCGTCGTGCGTCGCGATGAATGACTCCAGCCACTTCTGCTGTGCCTGATTCACATCCTCCATCTACGACTTATCCGCGAGGGGGATGGAGGGTGGTGTATCATTTTGAAATCGGGCCAGTAAACAGTTTGGGCGTTGGAAATGGGGCGTGCCGCCGATGGCGGACAGAAGATTGAGCGCCAGCCCCATGTGGCACATCTCCTGGCGCGTGACGACCGTCACGAGTCCGCCCCAGGTGGGTCTTCTCGAGTTGGACCTCTGTTAGCCCCTCGCCCGTGGCGCGTTTCATCGTGTATGCGGCGAAGAGATACTGGTACATCAAATTATGCTCCAACTCCGCGGCCAGATGCAGAGTGCTTATCAATTCCTCCCGGGTAGTGAGTTCGATCGTCACGAGAGCCGCCTTAAAGAATTTGCGGTCGCGGATTGCGAATGGGCAGCGGGGCAGGGTGAGTGCGGGGGTGACCACGCCCTCGCTTTTAGCCGCAGAGGCCAGCGTCTTTCAAGGCAAAACAGCGACACGCCATTCGAACGCACTATGCTTGTCGCGGAAGGCAGAACGAGGAGGAATATCAGCATCGTGTTTTCGAATCTTCCGGCGGACGCTCCGGTGAGGGCGTAGACCAAAGCCGGAGGGAGCGAGCCGAAGAGCGCGGCCAGCGCCGTGCGCACCCACCCGAGCGGCGACGCGCCCGTCATGATGGCCACCGTCTCCGTCAACAAGGGAATCGGACGCGTCACTATGACGGCGAGCAATCCCCATCGTTCGAGCCATATGGTCGGCGCGCTGGCGTTCCCTCAGCGGTACCAGCCGCTCTAATAATCTTCCGCCGCGCCGGCCGATCCAGAAACCAAAAACGGCCGCACCTGTGCTTCCGAGGAGCGAGAGCAGCGTGCCGATGACGACTCCGAACAGCGCGCCGTGCGCCACGATGACGAGACTGGAGGGAACTGGCAGGAGGACGTCCGCGACGAGCAGGCCCACACCCAGGGCCCCGCCCAGGCGCTCCGCTGATTTAAACATGGCGTTGGACCGGCCAGGAGCGGGACGCCGAGAGCCTCGACCAGAAAAAAAAGAGTGAGGAACACGGCGAGCATCCCACCCATCACCATGAAATATCGCTTCATGTTCGAGCGGGCGGCGGAGCGGTCGGGCCCGTCACAGTTTCAAAGTCAACATCGCGCCGAACGTCCGCGGCGCGGCCGGTGTGCCCACTCCGGCGTAGGCGATTTTCTGCGTGAAATAACGGGCATCGCCGGCATTGTCGCAAAAAGCGGACACGGCGAACCTCCCGCGCTCGTATCCGACTCGAGCATTGAATTGAGCATGCGGTCCTTCGCGCATCGCCTCCGTATTCGCTTCGTCATAGAAGGTTTCGCCGCTGGCGATCAGCTCCACCTGGGCGAATGCTCCGCGAAAGCTGTAGCGCGTTTCGAGCGTTGCAGTGAGCTCCGGTGAGAACGGCGTGCGCTTTCCGCGATAGCTCACGCCGGTGAAAGGATCGTCATATTCCCGAAATTCGCTTCGGATGTAACCCAGGGCCGCGCGGGCCCGAAGGCCCGGCACTGGTTTCACGCTGATCTCCATCTCGCCGCCCCAGCTCAAGACGCGCGGAGCGTTGAAGACCGTGATGTCGGGCCCCACGGCGGGCCGTTCGACCTGATAATCTTCCACGCGATTCACGAACGCCGCACAGCGAACTTCCACGCGGCGGTCCAGGCAGGCGCCGCGCAAACCAAGTTCGTTCGACCACACCCGTTCCCGCTTGAAACTCGCCAGTCGCGGGTCGGTTTCGAGAAACGAAAAGCCGCCTGTCTTATAACCGTAGGTGGAATTGAAGTAAGCCGTCACGTCCCGCGAGAGATGATACGCGAACGCAATCCGTGGCTGCAGATTCCACTCAGAGCGGCGTGAATCGAATGACGCCTCCGGACTAAAGGAGACTCGACGTGTCCGCGCGATCGATTCCGCATCGTAGGCCAGTCGCATTCCGCCGGTGACTTCGAAGCCGTGACTGAGGCGCCAGGTCGCCCGGCCAAAGATCGCAAACTCGGATTCGGCATCCTCGAACGCGATCTCCTTTTTGAAGCCAGGAAAAGCAAAGACTTCAGAGCCGTCGCTCAAGACGCGGTCTGCAAAAACTCCCAGGCGATACCACCACGGCCCCTCGCGCTCGGTCGATTCCAGCCGTATTTCCTGGGCGAATTGTTCCTGGCCCAGTTCGAATTTCCCGCGGACGATTGGCGCCCGGGAATAATCGAAGTCGGCCTCGTACGGGTCCAGGTTCCAATCGCGATGGCTGGTAATGAAAGTAAGCCGGCCGATATCGAGCGTATGGGAAACGGACAGCGCTTCGACATTGCCTTGAATGTTCGTGCGCCCGTCGAAATCAAAGGCGACCCGGAAAGGGTCGGGCGCGAAGAGCGGCACGAACCGCTGGACCCCATCCCGCGCCTCGTGAATTTCCGCCGAAAAATTGATCTCCCAATCTTTTGCCGGCGCCAGGCGCAAGGATATCCGGGCAAAGAGATGCTCCTGGAAATCAGGCCGCGTCCCGAGCAACGTGTTCTCCAGAAAACCATCGCGCCTCAGGTATCCGGCTTCGAACTTGGCGAACGCCTTGTCCGCCGCAACCGGATCAGCCGCCAGCATCTGGACGCCGGAGAAATCGTAGCTCCCTGCCGTCGCCGAGGCGGATCCCAGCGGCGTCGCACCGGGAACCGTCGTCCTCATTTCCACAACTCCCGCCTCGGAATTTTTCCCGAAGAAATCACCCTGTGGTCCCCGGAAAATCGTGACCTGCTCGAGCTCACCAAGGTCAGAAAAATTTGCATAAGTGCTCGAGCTCGGGACGCCGTCGACGTAAAGGGTGATCGCCTGTTTGCTGAAATTCGGGGTATTGCCGAGGCCGCGGATGCTGTAGACATCCTCGAAAGAGTTCGCGCCCGCCGCATTCAACGTGGCATTCGGAACGCGCTCGAGGGCCCTCGCGATCTTGTCCGGCCCCGTCAACTCTTCGCCGCTCAATTCCGTCTGCGCGACGGTCTCCGCCCATTCTCTTCCATAAACGAAAACGGGTTCCGTCTCCGTCTCGAGTTGTTGTCCGTACGCGCGCAACCCGGCTGAGACAAAAATAAAAGCGCACAAGGCGGACGCCGTTGCGCTGCGATGGGATCTCAGGGGAGACATACTCATCTATCACTCTTGAGCCCCCCTTGTTTGCTCTCGTTATAGCTGATAGGGCAAGCCGAAAAGCGTCGCAGCCAATTGCGTAATGGGATTCTAAACACCCTGCGGCGCGGCGACGCAGATGAATACGGTCAGCACGAGAGAGGCAGTTTCAACTGGGGGCGGTCGTTCATAGTTACCTTCAAATCAAGCGTTGGTTCCATTCAGTATAAAATCCACTGAACTTCAGTTTCTTCTCTACGAGGGGAGGGTAGTCGGTTGATTCTCAACTTGTGCTCGCCGTCCCCACTCACCTGCAACGGGCGTTGATCTAATGGAGCGCGATTTCGCCGGGCCATCGCCCAACGAGCGCTATCAATCTGAATCGAGCAGGTACGCGGCCGCGTGTGGCTTCGGATCTGGTGCGGCCACAATTCGTTTTCGATACCATAAAATCGCCGCCATATTAAAATGGCTGGCGCTGGTCCCCTTCTTCGCTTACGTTATCGCTGGTAGGCCTGATCGGCCTCGCGCGCTCGAAATCGGCAACCGGCACGCTGCTCTTCGACGAGATTGAAAAAGCGCATCCGCGAATGCTCGATTTATTTCTGCAAATCCTCGATGCCGCACGCGTAACGATGGCCCGCGGCGATACACTGGATCTCAGTGGCTTTTACGTTGTTTTCACGTCAAACATCGCTGCATCCGAAATCCTGACGTTGCAGCACTCCTCGTTCACGACAATGGAGCGCCACGTCCTTGCAAAAGCGCAATGATCGCTGCGTCCCGAACTCTACGCGCGAATTGCGGAGAAGTTGGTCCTCAACCGTCTGAGTTACGACGTGCAAATGGAGATCGCGCGCTTTCACATCGCGCGTGAACTCTCGTTTCTGCGCGACAAAGGCTTTCACCTGATTGCTGGTCCGCAGGTTATTTCATTTGTTATGCAACGCGGTTTTCATCCGCGCTTGGGAGCGCGGCCTTTGCATGATGCAATCGAGAAGCATCTACGAGGTGCAATTGCGGATGCGACATTTGCGGAGGTTCGCTCCTCCACATTGGAGTTCGTCATTTGCGCTAATGAATTGGTCGTGCGACCCTGTGAGCCCAACACGCGCTCAGCTCATATCCCGGGATGATCTGCGCACCCGCAGCGAAGCGTTCGAGCTTCCGCGTGGGAGCAAGGGCGCGGAAACGCTCGGGAGCGCCGCAGGGACGGCAGATGATCACCGCTCCGTAAGGCAAACTCGGAGTCTGTGCGGGAAAGCAGGGCGTGCACAGTCTTCCCGCGGCGCAGCCGTATCAGGAACTGGGATGGTCAAGATAGAGGAGTAAATCGCGATCAGGGAAAACCCATGAGTTCGTCAGCCTCATCCGATTCGAGTCCCAATTCGAGGAGCCTGCGGACTGTAGTTCGCGATAGCTGAAACTCGCCCAGAAGAAGCCCGACAATATCGCCTGCCATGGCCGTAACCACAGTCCGGAATTGGTGAAGATCGAAGGGCTTGGGAATCATGCCATCAACACGGAGTGCGACGTATGCGGCACGGTTCTCCGCGGATAAATGCGCCGAAAGCGCCAAGATTTTGCCCGTGAAGGTGTCTCGCGAAGCCGGCTGACGAGTTCGACCCCGGTCATTCGCGGCATGTCGTTGTCGGTAATGAGGAGCTCGAATGGCCGACAGGGCTGGCGTTGTCTGACAATTTCGACACAGCAGCTTCTTTCCAAAGCGTTTGCTGTTGAAGCGACAGAAGGCCACGACTTTGTTATCAACCGGTGCTCCGCCCGTGGAGCAACAAGGGGCTGATCGCAGATGTTGCTGACACGAACGGCATAGTACCTTGCCGCTAAAGCGCCGCACATTGATGCGGCAGTATTTGATCACCTGAGCATCGACTGGCGTGCTACATTTCTCGCAAGAGACTCTTTCAGGTTGGGCGGATGATAGAGCAGCACGTCCGTTGGCGGTTGTGTTCAGGTTGCCGATGGAGATGCCGATGCCGAGTTTTGCAGCGAAATTGATCTTAGCTGGAGTGTGAGCTTCGATGAGACGCCGGCCAATTCCTTCCAGGGTCTCCAACGATACCAGCTTCGATACGGAGGAAAGCGTGTCGAAAAAGCTCGTGGCTTGCGCGTATTCACCAAAGCGTTTCTCAAACAGGTCGATCTTCACGACGTGGTCCCATTCGCCTCCGCCTCTGCGAACTTGGCACTTCGGCGAGACCAACACGCAATTGTGAAAGCGGATCGGTAGAGAGAGCCCCAGTCGTTTTGGCGAGAGATTGTGGTCGCGCACGAATGCCTGCAGGACTTCGATGTGCCGGCGGTTTTGCTCCACGGGAGAATGGATGCCTCAACGATGGCTCAGCCCCTGACCACCGCTGGGTATCGGTGATCCAGCTTGCGCAATTCGTTTCAATGCCTTGTCAGCAGTGGGTGCTGTACGGCAAAGCACGGTATGCAAACCTTACAAAACAATATTGATGCTTTCCTCAAGTATTGCGAATTCGAACGAAATTTTAGCTTTCATACGATCAAGGCATACAGGCTGGATCTCGCCCACTTCAGGCGTTTTGCCTTCGAGCATTGCCAGTCGGACGAGGCCACCCAAGTTGATCGTTCACATATCCGCGAATACGCGCGTAGCCTGCACCATTACAAACCGAGAACTCAACGGCGCAAGCTCGCCGCCCTAAAATCATTTTTTGGTTTCCTGGAACGTGAAGAGTTACTCGAGCAGAACCCCGCACGCAATTTGCGGGTGGAGATTCAGGTAGGCCGCATTCTTCCGCGGACGCTAAGCCTTTCCGTATTACAGGCGTTTTTCCGCCAAGTTTACGCGAACCACCCCTGCGTCGTTCAACAAACCCAAGCGTGCCGCCGCGCAATCCGGGATGTTGCCCTATTCGAGTTGATGTTTTCCACCGGCATGCGCGTCTCAGAAGTCTCAAACCTTCTAGTGACTACTGTTGATCTCGACAGAGGCGCCGTCCTTGTTCGCGGCAAGGGTAATAAGGAGAGGTTGATTCCGATTTGCGACGTTGAAGTGCATTCCGCCCTCGCCGCGTACCTTGCCATCCAGAGCGCCGAACGGGAGGCCGATGATGCATTTTTCTTCACAAATCGCTTTGGACGTCGACTTTCTGAACAGTCGATTCGAATGGCGCTGAAACGCCACGCCAAGGCGGCGGGACTGGAGAAGATCACCCCCCATGTATTCCGTCATACCGTGGCAACAATGCTCCTTGAGCAAGGAGTGGATCTTCGCTTCATCCAACGGTTCCTCGGCCACAGTTCAATCGTCACCACGACGATCTATGCGCATGTCAACGACAAGTCACAGCGCGACGTGCTCAGTCACCGGCATCCGCGCCGTCTGCTTGGCCCGTTGCCACCGCTAACCCGGTCTGTAGTCCAATAAAGGATAACAAGAGATTATCCG
>PMSN01000007.1 GCA_003167555.1 Spartobacteria bacterium | reverse complement strand
TGCTGCGATGTCGCCCAAGCTCGCGCGCGATCTCCGCCGGTTTGAGCCCCACCAGTCGCAACGCCGCCAGCACGCTCCGCTCTTCCCCATTGAGTTGCCGATACTTCATCCCCATCTTCCCGCCACTCTTGGGCCCCTTCCAAACTCTTCTTTTTCCTTTCCCTCCACACGTCCGTCGTGTTGCACTTAGTTTGTGAATTCGCGTGGCCTAACCGAGCGCTGGAACGAACGGCCACCCGTTGCGCGTTGAGATCTCGCCTGGCCAAAATCTTTTCGCTTCGAGCGACGCGCGCTCCCGGTGGCCGTCGCTCAGCTTGTTCTCGTTAGGTGGACTCAAATGTCGGCACCGAGCAATGCTGCGAGCCATGGCACTCCACGACAGGGCGACATGATGTCAAACACTGATTCTCGCGTAACGATTCACATGGCGGCGAGCCTCGACTGCTTCATCGCTCGAAAGGACGGGCGCGTCGACTGGCTCGAAACCTCAGACGAATTCGCAGGCGGGGACACCCTGGACCCAGGATTCGTCGAGACCTTCCTCAAGACGATCGACTGCTACGTCATGGGGTCGCGAACCTATGAGACCGCGTTGAGTTTTGAAGCCAAAGGACTGGGGTGGTCGTACGGCGACAAACCCACCTTCGTCCTCACTAGTCGCGATCTGCCGCGAACCCGGGATACTGTCGAGTTCTACTCAGGCGATCTTGCGCAGTTCGTGAATGGGCGCCTGCGGTCCAGGTTCCGTACCATCTGGTTTGTTGGAGGCGGTGTAGTTTCCGGCGAATGCCTTCGTCTCGGGCTGGCCGACGAAGTTCGTTATTCGATCCTGCCGATCTTGATTGGCGATGGGATACCGTTCTTCGAGAAGCTCGACAGAGACATCGCTCTCCATCTGGCGGAGGTCAAAGCCTATAAGAGCGGCATGGTGGAGCTTTGTTACGAGGTGCGAGGACATCGTGGCGGCGAGCCACCAAACGCCGCCACCTAACCCCTATGTAGGGAGTCAAGCGTGGATGCGGGTGTGGGTTGGTTTTTAGTTCATTGGTTTAGGTTGGGTTGGTAGGTTATTGGTTCTTCGTGAGCGCTTCCTCTTCCTTTGGCTCAGTGGTTTTGTTTTCCAGCGGCTCGTACTCCTATCCGTCCCGCAGGCGCGGGACAATTTGATCAATGCGATCGGTGGAAGAGGAACTTAGATCCCTCGAAGTTCGCGTCTGACAAAGGGGTGTAGGAATTCTCCTACTGGCTGATCGAAGTTTTTTTAAAACTTCGGCCGGCAAAAGTCGTATTCAGTTGGTGTGGAGAGATTGTCCACAGGGGGAGGGAATCCGGCCGTAGCCGGGCAGCTCTGGCGAAGACTCAATGTGAGCGCCCGAACTGATCCCGCTGCCGGGACGGTGTTTTAACCAACGAAAGCCGCCTTTGTCGGCACTTTATTTTCGGTCTTTTATCCGAACCGATGTCAACAACTAGCAAGAATAAGGCAAGAAAGGCACTATGAAGAAAACAACAAGCAAGGAACTATTAGGTGGGCGCGTTGCCTCCGGCGAGACCGGTAAAGGCGGAGGAAGGCGCGTGAACGAACGAGCGGCGGGAACTGCACTGCATGGCGCTGGGCGTTACGATGCCGTTCATCTCGAAGTGGCGAAACGGGCCAAGCACTCCTTGCCCGCGTTCCAACGACAAGCCTGTGATTAACGGTGCAATCCCTTTAACCCTGGAAAGGCAAACTTATGTTAACTATAGGTAATCATTACCCGAGAACAGTGTGGGTCAGCATTATGTGGTATACCCCAAATTGCCCCGACGGCGGCGATTGGTCCAAGGCAGGTTGGTGGAAAATTGACCCCGGACACGCCGCAAATGTCTTTGGAGGCGACCTTGACGAAGTGAATCGCTACTTTTGTTACTACGCGCACACGGCTGATGGGGTGGTGTGGGCGGGACCTTATGTCCGCGCGGTGCCCCATCAGGCGTACGATTGGTGCGAATGGACGGGAAGCACGGATTCGCGCGATGTCGGCTTTCGGTTACTGGATATTGAAGATTACGATGACTTTACCTTGAATCTAGTTCCGTAAGTCCCATCGTGTCGCCCAAGGCTGTGTACCGCTTGGCGGCATGAAAATTAGAAGGTTGAAAATAGAAGGGAGGTACAGCGCAGAGGTTAGAGGTTGTCAGAGGTCGGAGGCCAGAATGTCGGAAGTCAGACAATACCGAGCATTCTATCGCCAAACTGATTTCTGTCCTGTGTCCTCTGATCTCTGATTATGCTCGCTCTCGGCGGCCATAACTGATCAATTTATTCACCTCATGCTACTCGTTCACCCTTCGGGCTTCCCGTCTATGTCACGGCTTGGCAGTCCGCTCCATTCTCGCTAGGTGTCCCCGTGTATCGCATAATCACAGTCGTTATTTTTCTCGCACTTTGCGAGTGCGCGTACTCCGGCACAATTCGCGGTCGCGTCGTCGATCGCGCAAATCGCAGCGTACCGAAAGCGCGGATTCTTGCGGTTCATGAGGTTCCGCTTATCGAAATCTACGATCACCGGAATCCGCCTTGGAACGGAACTCTTGGCGAGACATACACTAACAGTGCCGGCGACTTCACCCTGCGAACGAGCGTCTCTCGATTGGCTCCTTGCCTTGCACGGCGACTTCATTGGCGGGATTCGCCCTCCATTTCCACGCAACATCCGGATTGTCCTTCGCCCGAGGACCGAACCACCATGGCGTCGTTACCGCCGATATCAGCTTGAGCCTCACCGCAGACTTGGATGGCAGCCAAGCGCTTAACCAGTCGTTGCTCTTGTGTTTCGTTAGGCGCTATGTTCTTTTCGGATGACTGATCAAGACACACCGCGCTTTCGGACTGCGTGGAGGATATTTCACTCAGGTCCGCGTGTCTTTGTCATGTCGATGCTCATTCTTTTTGCCTCGTGGGTAGCTTTAGAGTTGGCCGTGGTGGGACTTCACCGATTTGGATTCGTTGTGTGGCTTGTTCTCCACCTGGTTTTCCTGTTCCTGTTTTCGGGCTCATCGTGGGATGTCATGGCATTGCCCTAAAGGCCGCAGATGGCAATGCGCCAAACTTGACTGACCTGACTGCTTTGCTCGACCGGGGCCCAAGCTTTCTTCTCGCTTTCTGCATCTATTTAGTAGCGGTAGCTGGCGGTCTCGTGCTTCTCGTTGTGCCTGGGATCTATGTGGCTGTTCGGTATGCACTCTTCGGGCACATTCTTGCAACACGGCCCGCATCGGCTCTTGAGGCCCTGCGGGGTGCTGCGGCGCTCTCGCATGGCCGGTGGTGGACGGTGTGCGGTTTCGTGCTAATGGCCCTATTACTGAATCTTGCCGGGGCTGCCCTCCTTGGCGTGGGGCTAGTCATCACATTTCCAGTCACGCTGTTAGCAACATCAAGCCTTTATCTATCCCTGCAGCGATCGATGCAATCGCCGAGTGGAAGGCCCGCCTGACCAAGCCATGCAGCAGAGCTCAGAAGTCACAAGTCGGAGGTCGGAAGTCAGATCACATTTTGGCTCGCTATCGGTAGCCGTAGCTGATCTTGTTCTCGTTAGATGAAAAAATATCTCCGCACAGTTAAGTGGTGGATATTTCTCCCGCTGGTTCCCGTCTTTTTTTCTCCTGCTTGCTGGTTCCTGAGCCGGTTTTGGTTTTTCATGCACATCTCCATCTTGGGCCGGCTATACAACGAGCTCGCGTTCTTAAGCGTATTTGCTTTGGTTCCGAACGTGATTTGCGCGATAGCCCTTTACGGAGCGCGGTCGAGGGAGGCATTGGAGCCCTTTTGGCTCTGGGTTCTACTGATCCCGTCTCTACTTTTCTGCGCCTTCCTCTACCTAGTCAGCTTGGCGCTGGAACTATCCAAGGGATGGCGCACGGCCCACGCCAGAAGGCGGTCGCTTTCGCGCGAAGGCGCTCAAGCGCTCGCTCTCATCTTTCCTATACTCGGCATCTTGTGCTTCCTAATTGCTGCTGCGACCGGCCTCCGTCAGAGCGGCTCTTGGTTTCCTCTCCAGAGGAACGGCATCGAGTGGTTCGTCGCCGCCTTGATTCTGGCGTCGATTGGAGGGCTCTTTTTTGGATACGCACGCCGTCGGCCACAGAACATCTAACCATCCAGAGGTCGAGGTCGGAGGACAGAGGACATTCCGGCTCGCTTTTGGTAGACGTAGCTGGTTTCTTCCTCATTACTTTCGCAGTGTAACACCACATGAAGACGCGAACTTGGGGCGAGTGGTTGGCTTGCCATTTACGGGGCCACGTTTTTCTTTTTGGGAATAAGCGTCCGCCCGAAATCGATTCTGCTGCGGGTCTTCGGTTGTTGCTGATCTTCGTTTTGCTGGAAGGCGTGATCGGTCCCAGGTTGTGGCTCCTTAGCCTTGGTGGACTGCCTGTCCCTCCTGCCTGGCTGCGCGTCCCCGTCTTGCTTGTTTTGGCGATTGTCCTCACCCGGTTCTTCGCTGGAGTGAGGCTGGCGCAGATCGGTCTGTATCCCTGGCGGAATTGGAATGTGACGGAGAAGTCTTACCTCATCCAGGTGTTCGTCATCGGGAACGTTGTCTTCGGCGTTCTCTTCGCGGACCGATTGCGAATGATCGTAGCGGACCCTGGCACATGGTGGCGCCCCGCGGCGATTGTTGTCTTTACAAACTTCGTCTGGGGTTTCCATCAGGAACTCGTCTACCGCGGAATTCTGCAGACGGAACTCGTGCGGCGTTGGGGCTCTGCCTGGGGCATTCTCGTCAGCAACTTATTCTTCACTTTCGGTCCCTTGCATTTCTACCACTTCTCGGGTCGTGCGCCCTGGCAGGCGTTACCCATGTTCGCGGGTATTTTTGTGACCGGGTTGTTCTTTGGGGTGCTGTTTAGGAGATCGGGCAATCTCGCCATTGTTTGTGTTCTTCATGGCTTGGGTAACTGCTACATTGAGGGTCTCGGGAGACTTGGACGGTGAGCTCGAATCCGAGCGAGAAAGTAGAAAGTCTAAATTAGAAAGTAGAAGACGGATCCACCATTACGAAGGCTTCCATCTTCGCTAAAGCCGGCGTGACAAATTGTTGTGTTCGCGCCTTGGAATCACTAGTCTCTCGTCATTATGAGCAACACTTACGTTCCACTAATCAGTTCCGGCACGGCCGGGCCACTTGGCGTTCTGCACCTGCCGCGGCTTTGGCAGAAAGTCTCTCTCGAAGCGGCGGGTAAACTCGCCGCGGGTTATCCCGGCATCGGTCGAGGGTTCGATGCGATGACTTGCGCGGCGCTCGGGCTCGAGGAACAGGCGGTGAAGGATTTCATTAAGCAGAAGAAGCCGACCTACCCGGAATTTGAAGCGTGGGTGAAGAAGAACGCCAAGACGCTTACACCGGAGGCGATCGAGAAGCATAACGCCTCGGTGCGCGGGTATATTCACGATGACGAAACGCGTAAGAGTGTGCTGGGTTCTTGCGGCATGGCGGACGATGCGGCCGCGCCACGAGACGCGGTGAACTTGAACAATCTGGATGACTGGTACGAGTTCCACCAGGCGGTGCTGAAGTAGCCGCCTTCGCCAAGGCTACGGCGTGCCCGGGAGGACTGGGGATGGGGGCGAGGATGGAGGGATTGAGGCTAGAGGATAGCGGAGAGGGCAGAAGGTCGGAGGGCGGACGGATTGGCGTTTTGTTGTCTGCGAAATCTGCGTAGGCTGCGGACTTCTCATGGAAACGCTCAGTCATCTTTTCGAGAGCAACAAGGCTTGGGCCGGACGTATCCGGCAGCAGGACCCGGAGTTCTTTATCGGGCTTTCGCAACAACAATCGCCTAACTATCTTTGGATCGGCTGCTCGGACAGCCGGGTGCCGGCCAATCAGATTGTGGGATTGGCGCCGGGAGAATTGTTCGTCCACCGCAATCTCGCCAACCTGGTGGTGCACACGGACCTCAATTGTTTGTCGGTAATGGAGTTCGCGGTGGATCTCTTGAAGGTGCGCCACATCATTGTCTGCGGACATTATGGATGCAGCGGCGTGGGGGCTGCGCTTCGGCGCGACCGGCTGGGCCTAAGCGATAACTGGCTGCGCCATGTGGACGATGTGCGGCGGAAGCATGAGACGTGGCTGGCGAGCGCGGGCGGTGAGTCGGAGGCTTCGGACCGGCTTTGTGAGTTGAACGTCGTCGAGCAGGTGGTGAACGTCTGCCAGACTACGATTGCCCGCGACGCCTGGGAGCGCGACCAGGAGTTAACGGTGCATGGTTGGATCTATGGGCTCAAGGATGGGCTGCTCAGAGATCTGAATGTTACCGTGAGCGATTTTCCGCAAATGGTTGCGGTCTATGAAAAGGCGGTAGGAGCGTTGGGGAAAGTAGAAAGTAGGAAGTAGCCTGAAGAAGTAGAAAGTAGGAAGTAGAAAGTAGGAAACAATGGAGGGCAGAGGGTAGAGGGCAGCAGTCAGTTCTCTAGTCGGACGCAGGGACCGGCTCGTCGATGACGGCAGGATCGGAGGCGGCGAGGAAGGGGGCGAAGAGTTCGAGGGATCGCGTGGGGATGGTGGCGGTGACGGAGGTGAAGCCTTCCTCGTATTGAAGGTCGTGCACGGAACCTTCGCGATGCAGGCGCGCGAGGAGATCGGCGCGCTCGGAGGGGAGGCGGAGCGCGATCGTCATTGTGCCGCGGGCGACGAATTCGGAAATGCGTTCGATCAACTCGGGCATGCCCTCGCCGGTTTTGGCTGAGACGGAAACGGCGTCGGGGAAATGCCGGCGCAAGGCGAAGAGCGCGGAGGGATCGCTCAACTTGTCGATCTTGTTGAAGACAACCAGCATTTGTTTCGTGTCGGCGCCGAGATCGGTCAGGACGCGCATGGTGGTGTTGTAGAATTCCATGACCTCGGGCTGCGAAGCGTCGAGGACGTGGATGAGGAAGTCGGAGAGCGCGGCTTCTTCGAGGGTGGCGTTGAACGCTTCGACGAGTTGATGCGGCAGCTTCCGGACGAAACCGACGGTGTCGGTAAGGAGAAGCGGCTGCTTATTCGGGAGCGCGATCTTGCGCGTGGTGGTATCGAGGGTGGCGAAGAGTTTGTTCTCGATGAGAACGTCCGCGCCCGTGAGCCGGCGCAGGAGCGAGGACTTGCCGGTATTGGTGTAGCCGACGATGGCTGCGTTCGGCACCGGAGCGCGTTTCCGATCCTTCCGCTGCGTGGCGCGTGAGCTGCGGACGACGACGAGCTCGCGCTTGAGCCGGTCGATCTGCAACCGGATTTTTCGTTTGTCCTGCTCGAGCTGGCTTTCGCCTTCGCCTTTCGCGCCGATGCCGCCGCCTTGTTGTCCGAGGTGACTCCAGGCACGGGTGAGCCGCGGGAGCGAATACGACATGCGGGCGAGGTCCACCTGGATACGGGCTTCGCGGGTTTGGGCGCGGGCGCCGAAAATATCGAGGATGATTTCCTGCCGATCGGCCACGGTCATGCCGGCAAGCTCCTCCCAGTTTCGTTGCTGCGATGGGCTCAGCTCGTTGTCGAAAACGAGGACGTCGCACTCGAGTTTCTTCGCGAGATCGACAATCTCCTGGGCTTTGCCGGAGCCGATCAAGTAGCGCGGATGTTGTTCGCGATGATAAACCAGCTTCCGCTCGACGACGGGAATGCCGAGCGTATCGACAAGTTCTTCGAGTTCCTCGAGCAAACTCTGCGCTTCGGCCTTCTTGCCGGTATCGATGTACGCGCCGAGGAGAAGCGCGCGCTCGACCATCTTGTCTTTGGCCTTGATCTCAAACATCGGATTCACAATCTAGCAGGGTCGGAAGAAGTGACGAGTGACATGTGACATGTGACGAGTGACGAGAGGGTGGGGGTGGGACGTGGAGAATCGAGAATCGAGGATGGAGGGCGGAGGATAGCGGAGAGGATGGGGGCGGAAGCGGCGGTGTTTCACAGAAACGCCCTCCAAAATGCGAGGGAAGATCGCTCGGTCGCGAGATTTTGGCGGATTCTTCAAATTTCAGATGGGCAGGGGAGAAGTCGGGCGATATGATCGGCGGCGCATGAGCCAAGTGGAGCAAAGGCAACCGGAAACGGACGGCCAGAACCCAGCGATGACGCCTCATATTTTAAGTCCGGAATTGAAGGCGCAGTTCGAGACGCTCCGGAGTTTGCTGCAACGCGCTTTGTGGCTGGCGGAAAGGTGCGCGGACATTGAGGCCTCCCAAATTCTCCGGGCGCGGCTGACGAATCTCCAGGCGGCGGCGTTGCTCGTCATCGTGGGGGAAGTGAAGGCGGGCAAGAGCAGCTTCATTAATGCGCTGCTCCGCGAGGATGTTTGCGAAGTGGCGCCGGGGCCGTGCACGGTCCGCATCCAGGAATTGGTCTATGGAGTGGAACGCAAGATAGAGAACCTGGGCGACGCCTGGCAGCGTGTTTCGCTGCCGAAGGAAGCGCTTCGAGAAATCTCGATGGTCGATACGCCGGGGACCAACTCGATCATGAAGGATCATCAGACGATCACGGAGAACTACATCCCGCAAAGCGATCTCGTGGTGTTTGTTTTTTCCGCGGTGAACCCGCATACGAAATCGGCCTGGGAGCTTCTGACTTTGATCAGCAAACAGTGGCACCGAAAGATGGTGTTTGTGCTCCAGCAGGCGGACCGCGCCAGCCAATGGGAGCTGACCACGAACCTGGAACACGTGAGGCAGTATGCGCGTGATCGGCAGGTCGAGAACCCGACCGTGTTCACGCTCTCGGCCAAGCGAGAAATAGAAGTAATGCCGGAGAGCGGCTTCTCGGAGTTTCGGACCTACCTCCAAACTACCATCGCCTGTGGAGAAGCGTGGCGGATGAAAGTGGAAGGATCG
Source organism: Spartobacteria bacterium (assembly GCA_003167555.1). Classification (GTDB taxonomy): domain Bacteria; phylum Verrucomicrobiota; class Verrucomicrobiia; order Chthoniobacterales; family UBA10450; genus AV80. The sequence continues at coordinate 24,315 of PMSN01000007.1, read as the reverse complement.
TATCAAACGATCCGATCGGTCATGACGCGATTGCTGGCACATCTCCGCGCCGAGAAGACGGCGATGGAGGAGGAGCGCGCGTTCTACCAGAACCTGCTTTGCAAAGTAGATACGCGCGAAGCGAAGGCGAACGGGTTAAAGCTACTCATTGTCGACAAGCTCGCTGCCACCTACGACAGCCTGGCCAGGCAGTCGGAGGATGAGTTTGCCAAAGGTCTTCGCGTGGGAAAACTCTTGCGGCGCGCGATTCCGTTTCTCCGGGACAAGAACACGGAAGCGTGGCTAGCCGATTTGAAGGCCGACTTCGAAAAGTCCGCCCGGAAAGAAATCGAAGCCGAAGCGGCGCAGGTGTCGAAGGATCTTTTCAACGAGATGCGGACGATGATGGACGAGCTAACTCAAACCCTCGCGCGTCGACAGGAACGGCTGCGAGCCGGCGTCCTGCTGCCGCAAGCCGGGGAGCAGTTGGGAATGCTCGAACAATTGCGATCGAAACTGGAAGGTCTCCAGATCGACGAGAGCATTCTGCGGGGCAAAGTGGCCGAGACCACGGATGTGCGGAAACTTGCCTTGGCCGGCAGCCTCCTCGCCGCCCTGGGAGTCGTCATCGCGGCGCTCTCTCCGATCCTTTGGCTCGATATCACGGGTGGAATATTTTTGGGCACGGGCATTTTGCTGGTCGCAGTGGGATTGCTCTGGCGCCGATCGAGTGTCCTGCGCGATTTCAAGCAACGGCTGGGGGATTCCCAGCAGGAGTTTCGCGGGCGTTTGGATTCTGAGTTTGGCGATACTTTCGATCGCCTCTTCTACGAAGTGCGTCAGTCTCTGACGGAATCGCTTTTCCGACTAAAGCTGCAAGCGTCGTTTAACGCGCCGCTGCTCGAAGAGACCTTCCAGATCGGCGAAGAGGCCTCGGACATGGTGATCGTGTCGCAACGTATTTCGGTAAGGCAAGAGCCGGAGCAGCCATCGGTCGCGGCGTAAGCATTGAGCGAGCCGGGGCATTGAGTGAGCTGGTGATTGAGAGATCGGGGGATTGCAAGTAATGGCTCAAACCTCTGTGACACCTTCATTTCGTAAGACGGCCGACACTTTCAGAGCGGGCGCGATGACTCTGCCGCAGCGTTACTTCATTTCGCCGGACATCTTTGCCGAAGAACAGGCGGCGATCTTTTCCAAGCAATGGGCCTTGGTCGGGCACCAGAATCAGATCGGTAGGCCAGGTGATTATTTCGTTCAAGAAGTGGCGCGGGAAAGCCTGATCGTTGTGCGCGATCGAGAAGCGACGGTGCGCGCCTTCTATAATGTCTGCCGCCATCGTGGGACGCGATTGTGCGAGGAGAAAACGGGACGCTTGTCGGCGATTCAATGCCCGTATCACGCCTGGACCTATGGGCTCGATGGAGGATTGATCGGCGCACCGCACATGGACGAGGCGGACGGCTTTGATAAGGCCGACTATTCGTTGCATGCGGTGAAGCTGGCGATATGGGAAGGATTCATCTTCGTGAATCTGGCGAAGGCGCCCAAGCCACTGAAGGAAGTGTTTGCGCCGCTGGCCGGGAAATTTTCTCACTGGAATCTACCGAAGCTGCGTTCAGCGAAACGGATTGAGTATGATGTCCGCGCGAACTGGAAGTTGATCTTCGAGAATTATTCGGAGTGCTATCATTGCCCGGGAGTTCATCCCGCGCTCCAGAAACTGACGCCCTACGACCTGGCGGAGAACGATCTGTGCGAAGGGCCTTTTCTTGGAGGCTTCATGCCGATTACAAGCGGCAAAAGCCTGACAATGAGCGGCAACGTTTGCGCGCTGCCGGTGGGCGACATCAAGGCTGAGGACCACGCGCGCGTTTTCTATTATTCCATTTTCCCGAACATGCTTCTGAGCATGCATCCTGAATACGTCATGGTGCATCAACTCTGGCCGCGATCGCCGGAACGGACACTTATCCTGTGTGATTGGTATTTCCATCCGGAAGCTTTCGATCGCTCTGATTTTCATCCGAACGACGCCATCGACTTTTGGGACATGACCAACAAGCAGGACTGGCACGTCTGCGAGCTAAGCCAGCAAGGCATCGCCTCGCGCGCTTATCAACCTGGCCCCTATTCGCCCCGCGAAAATATTCCGGCCGCGTGGGACCGCGAATACTTGCGCTTCGTCGGTTGAACCGTTGATCGCTTCGGTTCACCGCGTGCGGTTTTGAGTTTGGTGGCAAGGCGAATGAGTTGGCCGACCTTCTCGATCTTGCTGGCAAAACTTTCTCGGGCAAGCGCTCGTCGCATCGTTGGCGTCATGGCTTTGGTAACTTCAAATTATACCTTCGCAAGACATCGTCCAGCAACTTGCGGTCGATCTCGGCTTGTTCCTGGAGTTGGTCGATCCGGGCCCAATCTTTGTGCCGGCCAACACTCGCGGCGATGGCAATGATGTATTCCGGGGAAAAGACTTTTGCTGCCACACCTTCGTATTCGATGGGCCGCGCTTTGCGCACGGCTTCTTCCGTCAACCCGGACGCGGCCAGAAACTGCACCGGAAAATCTCTGATCAACAGATGCTCGCGCTCGACGTGCCAGCCTTTTGACTGAAGATGCGAATAGATGGCGGGAATTCCCGCCCGGAGCGATTTGTCGGCGGCGATGAAAAAGATGTCAGCATCATAGGTAGTGAAGGGCTCGACGTAATAAATGGCGGCCAGCGCACCTCCTAAGACGTGGTCTTCAATCAAACCTGATGCGACCAATTCGTTAGCCGCACGGAGGATATCGGCTAATGGAATTGCCGCGGGTTCGTCGCTCATGCGCAGTGTTTGTGTTTCGCACCAATCTACTTGAGGCCAAGAAACTCGCACGCCGTTCCGGAGAGCAGTTGCGTTTTCACCTGCGGCGATAGCTCGTTCATCCCCTCGATGAGTTCGCCGGACCGTGCTTCGCCGAGCGGGAACGGATAATCGGAGCCGAGCGCGACACGTTGTGCACCGAAGAGCTTCATTAGCAACTTCAGCGAGTCGGGATCGTGAACGAGCGAGTCGACGTAGAACCGCGCGGGTGTGTCGCCGTCGGCGAGATATTTTCGCGGGTTCGCCTTGTTGTCCGTCGCGCACAAATCCGGCCGGACGTGGAAGGCATGTTCGATCCGGCCGATCGTGAAAGGAAACGCGCCGCCGCCGTGCGCGAAGGCGACGCGAAGTTTTGGAAAACGCTCGAAGACGCCGCCGAAGATCATCGAGCAGATCGCGAGGGATGTCTCAGCCGGCATGCCGACTAGCCACGGCAGCCAATATTTCGGCATGCGCTCCTTGCCGAGCATGTCCCACGGATGAACGAAGATCGCGGCCTCGAGCTGTTCCGCTGCGCTCCAAACCGGCTGGAGCGACGCGTTGTCCAGGTTCAAGGTGTCGATGCGGCCGAAATGCGGGTTCGCGTCCACGTGCGTGCCGATCTGCGCGCCGCGCAGGCCGAGCTCGGAGACACAGCGCTCCAACTCGCGCGCCGCCATCTCCGGGTCCTGCAACGGAATCGTCGCCAGGCCCGCGAACCTCGCCGGATGAGCGCGCACGACTTCGGCAATGTGATCGTTTAACCGCCGCGAAAGATCGAGCGCGTCGGCCGGCTTCGCCCAATAGCTGAACATCACCGGCACGGTCGAAAGCACCTGCATCGTCACGCCGGCTTGATCGCATTCCTCGATGCGGCGCCTGGGGTCCCACACGTTGTCGGTGATCTCGCGAAAAACGCGATCGCCAATCATCATTCGCGCGCAACACGGCTGATGATGTTCCAGCCTAACGAATCCACTGTAGCCGTATTTCGCGTCGAGATCGGGCCAATCGTGCGGGAGGATGTGCGTGTGCAGGTCGATCTTCATTTGCCTGGCGTCTATGCCAGACGCCACCTTGCCATATGGCGACAGCGTTTCACAGAAACGCCCTACAATTAATCCTTGCCACTAGAATGGCTTCACTGGCTCCGGCTTGGCGACTTTCGTGCCGCACTTCTTGCAGGTGCGCCGCGCATCGTCGTTCCAGAAGTCGAGCATGGCCTGGCTGAAATGCTCGACGATGTCCGCGCAGTCGAACTGAATGTCTTCCACCAGCGCCTCGCAATTCGGGCAATAGAAGATGACGTGTTCCTTCTCGCCGGGCGGACGGCGGCGCTCAACGACGACGCCGAGCGTGTCCGGCGGTCGCACCGGCGCGTGCGGCACATTCGGCGGAATGAAGAACGTCTCTCCCTCGCGCACGAGGTGATCCACGATCCGCTCGCCTTCGCGGATGCGCACTTTGATGTCGCCCTTGAGTTGGTAGAAATATTCTTCCGAATCGACCAGATGGAAGTCGTTCCGCGCGTTCGGACCGGCGATCACCATTACGAAAAAATCGCGCCCGTCGTAGAGGTAACGGTTACTGACCGGCGGCTTAAAGAGGTGCCGGTTCTCTTCGATCCAGTTGGTGAGATTGACCGGCGGCTGCACTTTCGGGGTGGCGGCGGTTTCTGACGACAGCGGTGGAGGCTCGACAAGATTAGCCATGGAGCGAGGCTATTTCTTTACCCGCGCAGCGTCAAACACGCCGTTTGGCGAAACGGTTCCTAATTCTGGACAGGCTTGAGGGTGATGTCGCGCAGGCCTCTTAGCACGCCTGCACCATCGCGTTTCAAAGCTACGATGGCAGGCGTCGCTCCCATCTCCTTCATTCTGGCGAGCGCTTGCGCGTTAATGAACGGATCGCCTTCGAACCAGTAATCATCGATCGAACGCTCGGAATACCCCGGCCCGTAAACATGCGCGTGGATATGGGCCGGTGTCGTTCGGTGCGGATAGGGAGCAGGTTTGATCGTGCGAAATTCGTAGCGGCCATCGGCGCCTGTTTTCATCCAGCCCTTGAGCCGCGGATGGCTCGCATCGTCTTGCCCATTGTAGTAACCGGTGGCGTCGGTGTGGTAGATGAAGAGGACAACGCCGTTCGCGGGTTTGCCATCGGGCTGATGAATCGTGCCGGAGATTATCAGGGGCTCGCCCGGTTCTTTCGCGGAGGTCACGACAGTTTTCCACGAAAGATCGGCCGGTGCGATGCACGAACCGCACGGCGCGCCGCCGTGGAGCGTTGGAGGATAAGTCGGTTTCGATTCCGGCGGCGCCGCGTCGATTGAGTTGAAAGCCGCCAGTCCACAGGCGACAAACGCCGCGAGAATGGACGTGCACCTAACGGGACTCACGAGCCGAGGGTAGCAATTGGTTTTCTAATCGCCAAGACCTTTGCGGCACCGCTCCGCGAACAAATCTTATTCAGTTCGCAAAGCCGCCATCGGGCTGATGCGCGTGGCGCGCCGGGCCGGTAGCCAGGTCGCGACGATCGCGGCGGCGGCGAGAATGAGCGGCGCAAGCGTAAACGCGATCGGATCCAGCGCGCCGACCTCGTAGAGCATCGTGCTGACCAGTTTCCCTGTGACCACCGCGAGGAGCAGGCCGATGACGATCCCGCTCGCGAGCATCACGAATCCTTCGCGCAGGATCATCCACTGCACGGTCTCGCGCCGCGCGCCCAGCGCCATCCGAATGCCGATCTCACGCGTGCGCCGCGCCACCGAGTACGCTTTCACGCCGTAAACTCCCACAACGGCCAGACCGAGCGCGAGTCCGCCGAAAACTGAGAACAACGTCGCGCCCGCGCGCACGATCCAGAGCTGGAGATTGCTGTCGAGATGCCGCTCGAAAGTCTTGAGCGAGAGAATCGGCAGCGTTCCATCGACTTCGCGCACAGTTCGGCGAATGACGTCGGCCGCCGCCACTTCGTTGCCGCGGGGGAGGGAGTTGAATTTGATGAAGAAGAAAGCGTTGCTCTGAAAGCTGCGGCCAAACGGCACGTAAAGCGCGCCGCGCGCTTCTTTCTCGAAAAGGTCGTGACGCGTCGCCGGAACGATGCCGACAATCTCAATCGATTCGCCGGGTTTGATGTCGCCGCTTCCATCCTGTCTGACGCCGACTCCGGCACTGCCGCCATCTTTTCCGCGCGGCGCGTTGGCGTGCGAATATTGGATCCGCTGGCCGAGCGCGTCGCCTTCCGGCCAAAGTTTTTTCGCGAGCGCTTCATCGATGATCGCGACGGCCGGCCCGCTGTTTTGCGTGGCTTCAGCGGTGGTAAAAGCGCGCCCACGCAGCAGCGGCAGACCGACCGTGGCAAAATAATCTGTGCCGACGCTGTCCCATGTCGCGTCAAACGCGAGTCCATCGGCGGCCGTGGCTGGTTTCGCGTCCGGCGCGGGATTAACCCCGGCCCGCTGCACGGGTTTGCTGAGCGAAATCATCCCAAACGGGATCGTGGCCGAGAGGCTGGCATGTTCCACTCCGGGCAGCGCGGCAAGCCGTTCGCCGAGATTGCGGTAAAGATCCTGCCCGCGTTTCTGATCGTAGCCGCCGAGACTCGCGTCGACTTCGAGAAGAAAAGTGCGGTCCGCCTGGAGGCCCGTGTCGGGAGAGGCGGCCTTCATTGCGCCGCGAATGAAAAGCGCGGCGGCGGTAAGGAGCGCGAGCGAGAACGCGATCTGGACCACGACGAGCGGATTGCGCGGGAGAAATTTCCAGCGGCGTTTCACCGCGTCTTCACCGGCGTTCTCTTTCAAGTCCGTAATGACGGCGGTGCGGGAGAGTTTTACCGCAGGCCCGAGAGCGAAGCAAAGCGTGCCGAGCAGGCAAAGGCCAAAGGTCGCCGCGAGCATCGAAGGGTTCGGTCCGCTCAGGAAGACGAGGTCGAGTGGAATGAGATTACCGATGGAGGCAATGAGCAGATCGGACGACCACAGACCCAGAAACATTCCGAGGCCGCCGCCGAGAATCGCCAGGACCAAACCCTCGGTGAGGAGCTGGCGGACGATACGGACGCGGCTGCCGCCGAGCGCGAGACGAATGGCGATTTCCTTGCGCCGCGCCGTGCCGCGCGCGAGCAACATGTTCGCGAGGTTCAGACACGCGACAAGCAAGACAACAACGGCCATGCCGAAAAGAAGCGGGGCGATTTTTTGGATTTCACCGTCGCCGGTTGGACTCGAACTGGTCGAAAAGCGTGAGAGCGGCGCGGTCAGGAAGGTCTGGTCCTTTTGTTCGACTGGAAACGCCTTCTCCAAGTTCGCGGCCAGCGTTTTGAGCGCGGGGTCAGCGGAAGCGGCGGTCATGCCCGGCTTGAGACGGCCGATGAGAAGGAGATGCGCGCCGCCGCGTTCACCGAGCGCGCTGTGGCTCTCCGTCGCGAAATCGTTTACGACCTGGTCGTAGACACCCAGCGGCAGCCAGACCTCGGCGGAGAAGATGTGCATCGTCCCCGAGAAACCCTTCGGCATGATGCCGACGATGGTGAAGGGCCGGCCGTTGATAATAATTTCCGAGCCGATCAGCGATGGATTGCGGTTTTGTTTCAGCCAGTAATTGTAACTGACGATCGCCACGGGGGTGCTGCGCCCAGGTGTTTCCTCTTCGGCTGTAAAGGTGCGCCCTTGCATCGGGAAAACACCCAGCACCGAGAAATAATTCGCGCTGACGATATCGGTGAAGGCGCGTCGTGTATCGCCTTTTTGGCCGATCCCGATCATGCCCAGATTATGAGCGAGGACATCGGTGAAGACCGTGTTCTGCTCGCGGATGTCGCGGTAGGTGGGATAAGAAAACTCACGGAACGTCTTCGGATTCTTTTTGTCCTGGGAAAAGAGCTGCACGATCTCCGTCGGGTTCGTGTAATGGGGCGGTTTGAACAGCATCGTGTCGACGAGACTGAAGATGGCGGTGTTCGTGCTGATGCCGAGCGCGAGAACGATCACAGCCGCGATGGTGAACCCCGGCGCCTTCCAAAGTTGCCGGAGCGCGAACTTAAGATCCTGGATCATATCAGGTGAGATGCGGCGCTCGCATCACTTGGATTCAGAAATCGAAAGAGTCTTAAGCGCCTTGAACGCCGTCTGGAATCCCGGCACGAAATTTGATCAGGCCGCGAGCAACGGCGTGGAATCATGGGGCGACGGCGTGCCGTTGAATTTCGGGTAAAGGAATTTCGTCACCGGCGCGCTTTCGATCGCGATGCCGATGGCTTCAGAAAGTCCGCCTTCGCGCAAACGGGTGAGCGAGTGTTCGAGCAAACGCGTGCCGAAGCCGCGGTTGCGATACTCCACCGAGATACAGGGGCCGGGGGAAAGGTGGACTTCCGCCGCGGCGTTGTGAGAAACCACCGCGGCGCCGATGATGCGCGATCCATGGCGCAAGGCCAGGCAGGTGCACTTGCTCTCGGCCGCAAGGGCGCCATCGAGCCAGGCGTCGATCGTCTCCATCACTTCCTGCGTCGCCGGGTTCCAGGCGGGATCGAGCACAAACGCGCTCGAAATAACTTTACGCAGTTCCTTTTCGTCCTCCGCGGTGGCGGCGCCGATCTCGTAATGCTCCGGCAACGCAGCATCGAACTGCGGAAGCTTCGTCAGGTCCCAGCTAAATCGAATCCAATTGCTCAACTTCATCCTCCTCACGAATAGTATGGTGCGAGCGTCACGGGCTGCAACTCGCGTTCTAGAAAAAACACGCCGCGAAGAGGAGTTTCTCCGCCCGTGGCGCGACGGAGCTCGACTAGATCGCCTGGACGGCCTTGAGCGTTTCGTGGAACGAATTGTAGAGCTCGCGATGCTGCGCGACACCGCGCCGGAGGACCGGTTTGAAATTAGCCAGGTCCGCGATGTTGATGATCTGGTCCACGCTTTGCACGAACGCGCTCATGGCATCGTTCGTCGCAAAACGGTGACTGATGAGCACGACAAAATGCGCGCGTCGCTCGGCGCCGGGGCGCTTGATCAGTTCGTGCAGGATCGGGTTGTTCTGCGGCGTCGATCCTTTGAAATTCTCGTAGACGATCACGACGTTGTAGCTGTACGTCTTCAACTTCAGAAGCACGTCCTCCTCGAACAAGCCGAGGTGCACCTTGTAAGTCATGTCGATCAACTGCGGCACGACCAGCTTTTGGTACGACTGATGATCGATGCAGACCAGCGCGGTGTTGTCGCCGAGATCGAAGAAGGATGAATCTTGTGCTTCCATGGTTTAGCGGAACGCGTTTGCGGGCAGATCGAGGCGCAGGCCTGAGTCGAGATCGTTGTCCACGCCGCGTGTTTTTTGGATGATATCGATGCCGCGGGTCACCTTGCCTTTGCGGGAGGCGAATAATCTGGCGGTCTCTTCGGTGATGAGATCGTTTTCGTAGGCGTTCAGGATCGATTGATCGAAGGTCAGCCAGCCGAAGGGCGAGCTGGCCTCGATGATTTCGTAGAAGCTGCGGTGTTCGCCTTCGCCCAGCGCGATCGTTTCGCGCGTGCGCAAATTGTTTCCAAGAATTTCCGTGAGCAATTGCCGGCCGCCGCCCACTTTCGGCGCGAGCCGCTGGCTGACGATGTAACGCATGGTGTCAGCCAGGCGGATGCGCAGCTGTTGTTCTTCGCCGAGAGAGAAGAGGCCGAGGATCCGGTTGATAGCCTGCCCGGCGTCGACCGTGTGGAGCGTGCTCAACACGAGGTGCCCGGTTTCCGCCGCCATCAGCGCCACTTCCACCGTCGCGCGGTCGCGCATTTCGCCGACCAAAATCACTTTCGGCGCCTGGCGGAGCGCGGCCCGGAGACCGTTCGGGTAATTGTTAAAATCGTGGCCGAGTTCGCGTTGATTGAAGGTGGCCTTCATCGCCGGATGCACGAATTCGATCGGATCCTCCAGCGTCACGACGTGGACGGCCTGGTGGATGTTGATCTCATTGAGTAACGCCGCCAGCGTGGTCGTCTTGCCGCTGCCGGTGGCGCCCGTCACCAGAACGAGCCCGGTTTTTTCAGTCGCGATCTCTTCGAAGATAGAAGGCAATCCCAGGCTCTTCACGCTCGGGATTTCGCCTTCGAGCTTTCGCAGCACGATCGAGAAGTGCCCCTGCTGCCGGAAAATGTTCACGCGAAAGCGCGCCTCGTGGCCGAGAGAATAACTGCAATCGCAGGAGCCGCCCGTGAGGTAATCGTAAATCAGGCGCCGATTTCCCTGCATGAGCGTGATCGCGATCTGCTCCGTCTGATACGGCGTCAACGCTTCGATCGGCGGATCCACATAGACCGGCTTCAATTCGCCATAATCTTCCACCTGCATCGGATGGCCCACGGAAAAATTCAGGTCCGAGATGCCTTCGTAGGTTTTCAGCATCGCGGATAAGATCCTGTCGAGATCGGGAATTCTCATCGCGCTTTATTCGTCGTAGTTATCGGGCGGCGGCTCTTTCAGGAAGGGCCGGAATTTCTTTTTGTCGATCGCCTTGTCGTAGGCTTCTTCTGGCGAAATGCGCGCATGGCGCAGATGGTCCATGATCGCGTCGTCCAGCGGCTGGTTCCCTTTCTTCTTGCCCACCTGGATCATGCCCGGAATCTGGTGCGTCTTGCCTTCGCGCACGAGGTTGGCGATCGCTATGTCCACCACGAGAATCTCGAGCGCGGCCACCCGTCCCGGCTTGTCGATCCGTTTGAAAAGATTTTGCGCAATGACGCCTTTGAGGGACTCAGCGAGCGTCGCGCGAATCTGGTTTTGTTGATCCGTCGGGAAAACGTCGATGATGCGGTCGACCGCCTTTGACGCGCTCGAAGTGTGGAGCGTGCCGAAAACCAGATGGCCAGTGGCGGCCGCGGTCAGGGCCAGCTCGATCGTTTCCAGGTCGCGCATTTCACCCACGAGCAGGATGTCCGGGTCTTCGCGCAAGGCGCCGCGCAAGGCCGACGCGAACGAGCGCGTGTGCACGCCCACTTCGCGATGTTGCACGAGGCAGTTTTGGCTGCGGTGCACGAATTCAATCGGATCTTCCACCGTGATGATGTGGTCGTGCCGCTGGAGATTGGCGTAATCCATCATCGCCGCCAAAGTCGTGGACTTGCCGGAACCGGTCGGGCCGGTCACCAGGACCAATCCCTTCTTTAACATCGGAAATTTTTTCAGGACCGGCGGGAGGTTGAGATCTTCGACGGTCAGGACAGTCGATGGGATCAGGCGGAAGACCGCGGAGATGCCGTATTTCTGTTGAAAGAAATTGGCTCGGTAGCGCGCCATCCCAGGCACTTCGTAGCCGAAATCGATGTCGGAAGTTTCTTCGAAGATTTTGATTTTTCCTTCCGGCGCGATTTCGTAAACCATCGCCTTCAGCTCATCATTCTGGAGTGGCGGGTAATCGACGCGGACCAGCTCGCCGTTGATGCGCAGCATGGGTGGGTTGTTGGTCGAGAGATGAAGGTCGGAAGCCTTCTGTTCTCCCATCAGCTTGAAGAATGAATCGATGCGGGCCATGGGGCTGCCTTGGTAAAGCTAAATCGATGCCACCGGCCCGGGTTTTCCCCGGTGGAAACTGCGCGGGTCTGCGGCCTGCCTGCGACCGCGAGCCCTTAGCTCGCCGAATCCCGGGTCGCGTCCAGCGTCGAGCGGACTTGCTCGAGCAGTTTTTCGCGCGTGTACGGCTTGGGAATGAAGCCGCGTAACCCTTGCGCCAGCATGTTGCCCAATTTGCTCTGCTCCGCAAAGCCGCTGCTCAGGACGACGGCAACGTCCGGATTCAAGGCGCGTAATTCATCGAAGACGGCGTCGCCATCCATGACGGGAAGAAAGAAATCCAGGATCACGAGGCGAATTTGCTTCGCGATTTGCTGATAGATTCGGAGAGCTTCGAAGCCGTCGTGCGCGAGGATAACTTTGTAGCCTTCGTCCGTAAGCATCGCGGCCGCGAGTTCGGCGATTTCCATTTCGTCATCGACGAGCAGGATCAGCTCGCGATTTCCTTTTGGATTCAACACCGTGATGTCCGCCGGGATTGCTGAAGGCTTGGCCGGCGCTTTTTTATTTTGCGCGGCCGCGGCCTTTTCGCGTGCGGGAGTTTTCTCGCCCGCGGCCTTGCCTTTACTCTGCCCGGCAGTTGGCTCCGAGGGCGACGCGACGACGGTAAAAAGGGGCGGCTGCGATGGGTCCGGCGTTTTCCCTTTCGGCGCGCTTCCTTCCAGAATTCGCGACGTGATTCGATCGAAGAGGGACTGGGCCGTTTTCGAGGCGAGCTCGACGCGTTCGCCGAGCATCTCGATGTAATTGTATTCGCCCTTATGCTGCCGGGCCAGATCCGCGTAACGCGAGATCTGTTGGAGCATCGAGTTCAGCTCGGTCGAAGTCGTGGCGATCCACTTTAGATCTTCGTGATCGAGCATAGGAGGGATTTTGACTCAGGTTTGGTCGCGATCGTTCAAACACGCCCAGAAGACACAACCTAAGACTGCGCAGATCGCAAGGGCGAACGAACCGATGGTGAGCATAGAAAAATGGAGATGAAAGTCAGCACGGTTCATGCCCCCTCGAACCGCCGCCGTCAACCCGAATCAGCCCCGAGCTCGGTGATTTTCACGAGGGCTTTGCGACAGAAGAGATGGCGGGCGCCACCGGCGGGCGCTACCATCCCACGTGCCGCCCAATTTCCGCAACGGCCTTTACGCCGGCCTTCTTCTTGCCGCGATCGTGGGAATTTTTCTGGTGCGCCTTTGGCAGCCCGAGCGGCAGGTGCAACTGCACAGCGCACATCTTCTCGCCCAAATCGAAAAGAAAAATGGGAGCGGTATCGCCGCGTTCATTGGAGACGGCTACCAGGACCGATGGGGACATGATCGAACTGCACTCCTCGAACGGCTCCGTGAAGTTTTCCGTTACGTTGGAAATCCTCGGATCACTGCGAAGGACGTGGGTATCCGCGCGGAATCCGCGAAAGGTTTCTGGCGCGCGCGGATCACGATCAAGAGAACGGGTGAATTCGCTACGGTGATCGAGGAACGAGTGAATTCTCTCCCGGTGCCGTTCGAGCTGGAATGGTGGCGCGGATCGAACAAACCGTGGGATTGGAAATTGGTGCGGGTGGATAATCCTGCGCGCGAAATTTCCGATAGCGGCCCGTAGCCGCCGTCTCTATTTCCCGAGCGCGGTCCGCAGCTCCACCTTCGCGGCGTCCACCTCGCGTGGGGCCGCGTGACAAAGCAACAAGGCCCGCAGTTTGTCCCCCTGATAATAACGCGCCACGAATTTCTTCTTCGCGTAGGCGCCTTTGAGACTCACTCGAGTTGGTTGCAGACTGAAGTCGCCCACAAAATCCAGCTTCAGATCGAACATTTCCGCCCAGAAATAAGGGACCTGTTCGTAACGAATCCGCTTCTTCCCGGTCATGTTGGCGCCCGCGACGAGTCCCTGCTCGCGCGCGTTTTCCCAATGCGTCTGCCGCCGCACACCTCCCATGATCCGGTCCGGATAAAACGCCAGATCGCCGATGGCGTAGATCCCTTTCTCTTCCGTCTCCAGGTATTCACTTACGGGCGAGCCGTGCGGGCCCGAGAGCGGCGTGTTCCGCACCAATTCGAGGTTTGGCTCCGCGCCACAAGCGACCACCGCCACTCCGGCCGCGATCCGGTTGCCACTTTTCGTCTGAATGTTTCGCAAAACAGTCTTGCCTTCGAAACCGTTCAGGCTTTCGCCCAGGAGCAAAGTGATGCCGTGCTTCTCAAAGTAACTGGTGATCCACGCGCCGGTTTCCGGATCGAGATAGCGGTTCAGCAGATACGCGTTGCGATGCATCATGCTGACTTTGAATTTCAACTGCCGCAGACTCGCCGCCGTCTCGCACGCCAGCAATCCGCCGCCGACCACCACAATCGTTTTCTCCAGCGACGCCATCTCGCGCAACGCGAGCGCATCGCGAATCGTCCTCAGATAAATGACGTTGCCCAATCCCACCCCCGCCACCGGTGGCCGATAGGGCCGGCTGCCCATCGCGAGACAGGCTTTGTTGAACTCGATCGTCTCTCCGTTCCCGAGCACGGCGAGCCGGCGATCGATATTCACCTGCGTCACCATCGCCGCGAAGCGCGTTTCGATTTTGTGCGTGTCGTACCAATGCGCCTCGAGATGCGGCAGTTTTTTCAGCGGCGGAATTTTGTCGCGCAGGAAACTCTTCGAGAGCATCCAGCGCTTGTAAGGCGCGTAGGTCTCGGCGCCGATCAGGGTCACGCTACCTTTTTTGTCGTATTTCCGGATGCTTTCGCAGGCGCTTCCGCCCCCGATGCCGCTTCCGATGATGATGTAATCGCGCTGAATCATGTGAAGATGCGGACGATAGAAAATCCGTTAGGCCGCTGGCGAGGCAAATCTCAAAAAACCGCCCGGCAGATCGCGACCGATGCGATGACCCCTGCCAGGTCGCCTAATAAACCGGCTGGAATAGCGTGTCGCGTTTGTTTCACGCTCACCGATCCGAAGTAGACCGCGGCCACGTAAAATGTCGTCTCGGTGCTTCCGTAAATCGTCGCTGCCATCAGGCTCACAATATTGTCCGGACCCAGGCGATGGATGATATCGGTGAGGAGCGCGAGCGTCGCGCTGCCGCTCAGTGGCCGCATGAGCGCGAGCGGCAGCAGATCAGTCGGAAAATGGAGCGGCGCCAGCACCGGCGTGAGCGCGCGAGTGAGCAGGTCGATGCCACCGGCACCCTTAAACATCCCGATGGCCACGAGCATCGCGACGAGAAACGGAATGATTTTCAAGATGACGCCGAACCCTTCCTTGGCGCCCTCGACGAATTCCTCATACACCTTCACGCCGCGCGTGGCGGCGTAGAGGGGAAAAAAGCTGAGGAGAAATGGAATGGCGAGGAGCGAGAGCGCGTTCACGCTCCGCACGAAAGTGCTTTGCGTCGCCGTGTTCGGGGCCGCCGGGAGATTGAACAGCGCCGGAAAAACCATCCGCACGAAAAGCGCGATGAAGAAGAGCGCGAGGAGAACGAGCAGAGCGGTGGTCCATAATCGCCGTTTTCGCGCGGGCGGCTGACTCAGCACATCTTCTTCCGCGCGGGATTTCTCTTTCGCTCCTGCGATCGCCGGCGCTTCATTTGGTTTCGCCGTCGGCGCTTCGCGCAAGCGAAAGAACGGCAGCTTCTCCAGGGTTTTTGCGGCCGTGATCGCGACAGTTGCGGCGCACAATGTCGCCAGCAACGCGGTGCCGACAATTGCCGTCGGCCGCGCGGAACCGGCGGCGGCGAGGAGCGCGATCGCGGTCGTGGGAATCAATTGCACCGAAGCGGTGTTGATCGCGAGAAAAGTGCACATCGCGTTGGAAGCGACGCCGGGCCGCGGATTGAGCGATTCGAGATCGCGCATCGCGCGCAATCCCAGCGGTGTGGCGGCGTTGCCGAGTCCGAGCATGTTCGCCGCCATGTTCATGAGCATCGAGCCCATGGCCGGATGTTCCGGCGGCACATCGGGAAACAGACGCCGCATGATCGGGCGGAGGCCGCGCGCGATTCGTTGCACGAGCCCGGCGCGCTCTGCCAGCCGCATCACGCCGAGCCAAAGCGCCATCACGCCGATTAACCCGAGCGCGATCGTCACCGCGGTTTTCGCGCCGTCGAACGCGCCCGCGGTCACCTCCGGCAGGCGATCGTTCCAGCCGCCGATCGCGACCGCGAGAAGAACCAGCGCGAGCCAGATGTAATTCAGCACAATTTTTTATAGCAGTCCTCGAGTCGCCGAAAAGCGATTTCCTGATTTTGGGGAGCGCAGGCTGCCAGCCTGCTCGTCTCGGCAGCTTGCCGAGACGCTGCGTTCGACTCACCATGCTTCAACGCTCATTGCGTCCCGAGATGTTGCCGGCAAGCTGCCGGCAACTGCAGGCTGGCAGCCTGCGCTCCCCAGAGCGGATCGCCCCTACCTGTCCTTCAGCAAACTCGCGGCGTGTTTGAGCGCCGAATCGCTTTTCCCGCCGAGCATGCGCGCGATTTCTTCCTGGCGCGCTTTGCCTTTCACTTCCTCGAGCCGGGAGAATGTTCGCCCGCCCGTCACTTCTTTCGTGACCACAAAATGTGTGGCGGCGGCGGCCGCGACCTGTGGCAAATGCGTGATGCAAAGAACCTGATGTTCGCGCGCGAGCTTCCTCATTTTTTCGCCGACCGCGTTGGCGATTTCGCCGCCGACATTGGCATCGATCTCATCGAAAACCAGCAGCGGGATCGCATCCTGCGCGGCGAGCGAAGATTTGATCGCGAGCATGAGCCGGGAGATTTCGCCGCTCGACGCGATTGTGCGCAACGGCTTGAGCGGCTCGCCCGGGTTCGGAGAAAAGAGCAACTCGACCGCATCGAAGCCGGTCCCGCGCGCTTCCTCGAGAGCAGTCACCTTCGCTTCGAATTCCGATTGCCGGAAACCAAGGTCGCGCAAATTCGCACGAATATTTTCCGACAATTTCGGCGCGGCCTTGGCCCGCAACTTATGGAGGGCGTGCCCGCTCCGCTCGACTTCGGAGCGGACCCCTTCGATCTCCTTGTTCAGGCGATCGAGTTCCGCGTCGCGTCCTTCGATTTTTCGAAGACGCTCGGCGGCGCGCTCGCCAAACGAAATCACGTCGGCGATCGAAGAGCCGTATTTGCGTTTCAAAGTTTCGAAAAGCGAAACGCGTTCCTCGAGTGCGGCGAGCTGTGCCGGATCGAGATCGAGTTGCTCGGCATAATGGCTGAGCGAACGGGCGATCTCGGAAAGTTCGACCACGCTGGCGGCGTGCGCCTCTGCCAGCGTTCCCGTCGACGGATCGATCTTTTCCAGCTCGCGGAGGAGACGCTGACACTCCGCCAGTTGCGAGAGAACGGCATCGTCCGCATCGGAAAGGCGGCGCGCGATCGATCCGGCCAGCTCGATCAAGCGTTTGCTGTTGGCCGCGAGCTTGTAGCGCGCGGAAATTTCTTCCTCTTCATTCGCCGACAGATTCGCACTCGTGATTTCATTCACTTGATGCCGCAGCAGATCGATCTCCTGTTCTCTCGCCGATTCCGCGGTGCTGAGCGCTGCTTGCTCGGCCCGCAAAGATTGCAGGGTGCGGAAACGCTCGGCGAATTCCCGGAGCGCTTCTTCGGCGTGCGCGAATCCGTCGAGCAACGCGAGCTGTTTGTCGGGCGAGAGAATTGATTGGTGATCGTGCGGCCCGTGCAAATCGACCAGCTCGTCGCCGAGATTTTTCAATACGGCCAGGGTGGTGGGCGATCCGTTGATGAACTGGCGGTTTGCGCCCGCGGCCGAGAAACTGCGCTTCAGAATCAGTTCGCGGTCGCACAGCTCGACGCCGGCTTCGCTCAATTGAGGATTGAGTTTCTCCAGCTCCGCTCCTTCGAAAACTGCTTCGACCGCGCAGACCTCCGCGCCGGTGCGAAGCAAAGATTTGTCCGCGCGTTCACCGAGCAACAATTGCAGCGCCCCGATGATGATCGATTTGCCCGCGCCGGTTTCGCCCGTGATCGCGGTGAAGCCCGGCGCGAGTTGCCACTCGAGGTTCTCGACCAGCGCCAGGTTTTTTATTCGCAGGAGCGTCAGGACAGCGGGCATTAGAAAGGTTGAGGGTTGAGAGATGAAGGATGAAAGCGGAAGGTGCCGCGCTTGAAAGTTTCAAACTCTCAACTCGCAACTTGCAACTCTCAATTTTGCCTTACCTTCCTCGGCACCGGCACTTCGCAGGGCGTGCCGATGATTGGTTGCGATTGCGAGGTCTGCTATTCGCCCGATCCGCGCGACCAGCGGCTGCGTTCTTCCGTCTACATCGAGACGCCGGAATGCGCCTGGGTCGTCGATACCGGCACGGATTTTCGCACGCAGGTCCTGCGCGAGAATATCCGGCGGCTCGATGCGGTCGTCTTCACGCACTCGCACACCGATCACGTCATGGGGTTCGATGATCTCCGGCGTTTTTCGCACGCGCTCGGCTCGATGCCGGTCTACGCCTCGGCAGAAACGATGCGCGACCTCGAGCGCGTTTTCGAATTCGCGTTCAATGGACTCAATCGTTTCCCGGGTTACTTGCAGCCGGTGCCGCATTTAGTGGATGGTCCGTTTGAACTGGGGAAAACGTTGATCACGCCATTGCCGGTCCCCCACGGAAACTCGATGGTAAACGGCTATTTGTTCTCGCGGAACGGCGAGAAGCTGGTCGCTTACCTCAGCGATTGCAGCGCGGTTCCAGCCGGCATCGTGGAGCAGATAGCGCAGGTGAAGACGTTAGTCATCGACGCGCTCCGGCACAAACCGCATCCGACGCATCTCAGTGTGAGCCAGGCGTTGGAGGTCGCGTCGCAGGTGCAAGCGTCGCAGACGCTCTTTACGCACATTTCTCATGAGCTGCCGCAGTCGGCTGAAGCCGGCCTTCCGGCCGGTGTCGGCATTGCTTACGACGGCTTGAAGTTGAAATTCTAGATGAAGCTGTTTCCAAAAGCGGCCCTGTTACTTTTCCTGACTTTTGCGGCGGCGCTCATTTGCGCTGCCGAAACTCCGCTGCCGCCTGCGACGATTGTCGTTTTCAATCGCGATGTCCCGGAGTCCGTCGAGCTCGCGAAATTTTATGCGCAGAAACGCGGGATCGCGCACGATCACCTGGTCGGCTTGAGTTGTTCGCCGAATGAAGAGATTAGTCGCGACGAGTACGAGGCCACGATCGCGGAACCGTTGCGCATCGTTTTCCGCGAGCGGAACTGGTGGACGGTGCACGAATCGACCGATGGACGCAGCTCCGTGACCGCGAATTCGATTCGTTTCGTGGCGTTGATCAAGGGCGTGCCGATGAAGATCCGACCCGCCAGCGAATCCCGGGATGACCAGCCGGCCGCCGGACCGACTGGGAATCACAACGAGGCTTCGGTGGATTCGGAGTTGGCCAGTCTCGGATTTTTTTCGAAACAGATTTCCGGCGGGCAATCGAACCCGTACTTCCAGAGTTACCGCCGCATCTCCGAGTTCGACGGTCCGGCGCTGATGCTCGTCTGCCGTCTCGACGCGCCCTCGGCGGCGACGGTGCGACGCATGATCGTCGACTCCATCGAGACGGAGAAAAAAGGGCTGTGGGGTCGGGCCTACATTGACGGCGCGCACAATACTTCCCCCGGCCTCGGGATGGGGGACACCTGGCTCGCGGAAATCCGTGAGCAGCTTCGCAAGGCCGGTGTGCCGGTGATCTACGACGACGATCCCGCGATTTTTCCCGACGGCTATCCGATGACGGACTGCGCGCTTTATTTCGGCTGGTACGCCGGCACGGTCGCCGGGCCGTTCACACAACCAGGTTTCCAATTCACGCCGGGCGCGGTCGCGGTCCACATCCATTCCTTCAGCGCCAACACTCTGCGAAATGAAAACGCGAACTGGGTGGGACCACTCGTGACGAAAGGCGCGGCCGCGACGATTGGAAATGTCTACGAACCGTTTCTTCAACTGACGGCGCATCTGAATATCTTGAGCGATCGGCTGCTGCACGGTTTCACTTTCGCCGAGAGCGCCTACATGTCGGTGCCGGCTATCTCATGGATGTCTGTGATGGTGGGCGATCCGCTTTACCGGCCTTACGGAGCATGGCTGCAAATCGACGAGAAAGGTGATGACGAGAAGAGCGCGTCGGATTGGCGAGCGTATCACGAGTTCGCGACGAAAAACGGCGCGCGGCCCGGGCCGGAATTTCAGGCGCTCGCCCGGCAGTTTGCCTTGCGCACGCACAACGGCCCAATGATGGAAGACCTCGGCTTGATAGCGGTGGGCCAAGGAGATTTCGCGGGAGCGACGAGTTTTTTTCAGCAAGCCCGCGCGGTCTACACCAAGCGCGACGACATTCTGCGCGTGGTGCTGCACGAGGCCGATGCGCTGGGCAAGCAGGGCAAAGCCAAACGCGGTCTCGAATTGATCGGCAGCGTCCTGCGAATTTCCGCGGACGCTCCCTCCGCGGCGCTTTTGAAGAAGCTCGAGATTGAGCTTCGCGCGATGGCAAATCACAGGTAGGGACGCCGCGCTGCGGTGTCCGCTCTTGGTTGTGCTTGACGCTCGGACGGCGCAGCGCGCCGTCCCTACCTAGAAAACGCGGACGGCCTAACGAATGATGCCGCGCTCGCTTTTCTCGATGAACTCGATGATCTGGTTGATCTCGGCGGTCGCGGGCAATTCGCTCCGGATCGCTGCAACGGCCTGGCCCGTGTTGTACTTCGAGCGGTAAATCAGGCGGAACGCTTCTTTGATCCACTGCACGCTCTCGGGCGGAAATCCGCTTCGCTCGAGACCGACGAGATTGATGCCGCGCACTTTGGCCGGGTTCCCGTCCGCGATCATGAAGGGCGGAATGTCCTGCACGATTTTTGAGCAGCCGCCCGTGATCGCGTAACGGCCAATCCGGCAGAATTGATGGACCGCCGTCAGCCCTCCCATGATGGCGTGATCGTCGACTTTGACGTGGCCCGCGAGCGTTCCGTTGTTCGAAAAGACAACCGCGTCGCCCACCGTGCAATCGTGGCCGATATGGCTGTAGGCCAAAAAATTTCCGCGATCGCCGATGCGCGTTTTGCCCGCGCTGGTCGTGCTGCGATTGACCGTGACGAATTCGCGGAATGAATTCTCGTCGCCGATCTCGAGGTAGGTCGGTTCGCCGGTGTATTTCAAATCCTGCGTTTGCTGGCCGATCGAACAGTAGGCGAAAAATTTATTCCGCTCGCCGATGGTCGTCGGCCCACAAAGGGTGACGTGATTTTGCAGCCAGCAATCCGGCCCGAGCACGACGCCGGCCTGCACGATGCAATACGGTCCGATGATTGTGCCGGCGCCGATTTCCGCCTGCGAATCCACGATCGCGGTCGGATGGATCTGCACGTCGCTCATTGATCCATGAGCCTCAACATCAACTCGCATTCCGAGACGACGGAATCGTTTACGGCGCAACTGCATTTCAACCGCGCCAGTTGCTTGCCGCGCGTCTTCGTCAGTTCGGCGGAAATCACGAGAGTATCGCCGGGATAAACCGGCTTCCGGAATTTTACTTCATCGGCGCTCACGAAATAACCGAGCCGTCCACTCCCGCTCTTGGTCAGTTTCAACATCAGGATGCTCGCGACTTGCGCCATCGCTTCGATTTGCAACACGCCGGGCATGACGGGATGGCCGGGGAAGTGGCCGGCGAAAAACGGTTCGTTGATCGAGACCGATTTCACGCCGATGCATTTCGTTTCGCCGTCGAAGCGGAGAATGCGATCGACCATCAGAAACGGATAGCGATGCGGCAAGAGCGCCATGACCCCGTTGATATCGAGGCTGCCTTCCCCCGCCGGGAAAGCGTGCGGCTGGAGGATCGGCGTGGCGCGCGCAAATTGCCGCGCGAGCGCGCGGACCAACTCGGCGTTCGCGCCGTGGCCCGGTTTCACCGCAACGACATGGCCGCGGATGCGCTGCCCGAAAAGCGCGAGGTCGCCGATGATATCGATGATTTTGTGCCGGACGAATTCGTCGGGGAAACGCAACGGTTCCTTGCTCAGGACGGCGTCGCCGCGCACGACGATCGCGTTTTCAAGGCTGCCGCCTTTGATGAGATTTTTTTCCATGAGCGCCTGGACGTCTTCGTAAAAAACAAACGTGCGGGCCGGCGCGATCTCGCGCTCGTAAATGGCGGGCGTGATTTCCGTGGAAAGAAATTGCGTGAACTGCCCCCCGGGTCCGACCTGTGTGCAGGAAATCCGGAATTTTGGATCGGGCAGGACCACCAGGAGCGAGCCAGTCTTGGATTCGATATGAATCGGCTCGCGCACGTCGAAAATACGGCGCGGCGTTTCCTGCGGGATGATGCCGGCCTTCTTGATCAATTCGACGTAGGGCTGCGCGCTCCCATCGCCGATGGGCGGCTCGTTGGCGTCCATCTCGACGACCGCGTTATCGACGCCCATGGCGGAAAGCGACGAGAGCACATGCTCGACGGTGTGCACGCGGATCGAGCCTTCTCCGATGGTCGTGGCGCGCTCGACCGTTTTCAGGTTCTCGATCCGCGCATCGATCGTTGGCTCGTCCTGGAGATCTCGGCGCTTGAATTTGATTCCGGAGTCAACCGGCGCCGGCTGCAACTTCAGCGTCACCTTTTCGCCGGTATGGAGCGACGTGCCGCTGACGGTCGCGCTACGGGCGAGAGTTTGCTGGAGCTCGGAAGACATAAGGCGACTAACTAAACAAAGATTGCGCGCGGTGACCAGTGCGCTCTCTCCGCAATTATCCGCGCACCGAAAGTAACAGCGCCGTTACCTTTCCTCTCTGGCTGTGAAGGCGGCAGCCCACAAGACTGGTTTCACGGCCTTCCCAGTGGAGCGCCAACCTAAAGGAGTTAAGTCTATGAAGCGAGGAATGCTGATCTTTTGTCTGTTGAGCCTGTTGATTTCAATTCCGCTTCTTTCATCCGAGTCAAAGGCAGCGACGGTGTTCGTGTCAGTCGGCCCAAATGGAAGCATGTCCTTTTCGCCCGACCCTGTGACGATCAATGCCGGCGACACCGTTCAATGGGCTTGGGGTTCGTCGCCTCATAGCGTCACTTCCGGAACCGCCCAGCATCCCACGAGCGATTTCGACTCCGGTATTCACAACGCTCCATTCAACTTTTCGCATACGTTCCCGACTGCCGGCAGTTTTCCTTATTATTGCCAGTATCACGGAGCCATAATGAGCAGCTCAGTCGAGGTCAGCGCATCGGCCACACCGACACCGACACCGACACCGACACCAACGCCAACGCCAACACCGACGCCGTCACCGACCCCAACGCCCAGCCCCACTCCATTGCTTCCGCTCATAGGCAAAGGACCTGTCCGAATCGAGTTGCAAGCGGTCGCCACCGGCCTGATCTCGCCAACCGATTTCGTGGCGGTAAACGACGGAAGCGGCCGATTGTTTATCGTCGATCAAAAAGGCCGGATCTTGATTCTGAACAACGGGCAGGTGTCGGCGACCGCATTTCTCGATGTATCGAGTCGGCTCGTTACGCTCTCACCGAATTATGACGAACGAGGATTGCTCGGCCTCGCCTTCCATCCTGGCTTCAACGACGCGAACAGCCCGGGCTTCCATAAACTCTACACCTTTACGAGCGAGCCGGTCGCTGGCGCTGCGGATTTCACCGTCCCGGACGCGTCTCCATTCGATTGTCAGAGCGTCCTTGCCGAATGGAAGGTCTCGGACGCAAATCCGGATTTAGTCGACCCGAACACGCGCCGCGAAATCATGCGGATCGATAAACCGCAGAGCAATCACAACGGCGGCCAGATCGCATTCCGGCCAAGCGATCAGTATCTCTACATCTCGTTAGGCGACGGCGGGGCCGCGAATGATGTCGGCGCCGGCCATAACCCGGTCACGGGGAATGGGCAGGATCTCACCACGGTGCTGGGAAAGATTTTGCGAATCGATCCGGTTGATCCTTCGCTCAAACCGAGCAGCAACGACGCCGTAAGCGCCAATGGAAAATACCGGGTGCCGGCTTCAAATCCGTTCGTGGCCACGCTCACGCCTCCGAACAGAGTGGCGGAAATTTTTGCATACGGTCTTCGCAATCCGTTCCGGTTTAGCTTCGATGCACCGTCGGATAAATTGATTGTCGGCGATGTAGGACAAGATCACATCGAGGAGATTGACGTGGTCGAGCCGGGCAAGAATTACGGCTGGCATCGGAAAGAAGGGACCTTTCTCTTCGATCCCGCCACCGGCGATGCGTCGCCCGATCCTTCGCCCGATCCTGCACTCACTAATCCCATCGCGGAGTACAGCCACTCCGATGGCATTGCGGTCCTCGGAGGTTACATTTACCGGGGCACGGCGATTCCAGCGCTCACAGGGAAATATGTTTTTGGCGATCTCTCGACGGGGTTCACCGCTCCGAAGGGCCGGCTCTTTTATCTCGATGATCTCACCTCGAGCACGATCAAAGAGCTGCGCATTGGAAACGACGAACGCCAGTTCGGGCTCTTCCTAAGAGGATTCGGCCGGGACCTGAGCGGTGAGATTTATGCCCTCGCGAGCACGAACATCGGGCCATCCGGCACGGGCGGCCAGGTTTTGAAACTCGTGCCGGCGCCGGCCACTTCCGCGCTAGTGAATATCTCGACGCGGTTGCGCGTGCAGGTGGGCGACAAAGTCCTCATCGGCGGATTTATTCTCACCGGCAGCGCGCCGAAGAAAGTAATGCTGCGCGCGATCGGACCTTCGCTCATGATCAACGGCCAGCCGCTGCCGGGGCGGCTGAACGATCCCACGCTAAGTTTGTTCGATGGCGCCGGAAACTCGCTCGCCGCCAACGACGATTGGATGAACAGCGCGCAGAAACAGCAGATCATCGACAGCACCATTCCGCCCTCCGATCCGAAAGAATCCGCGATCATCGCGACGCTCCAGCCGGGCAATTACACGGCGATCATGAGTGGCGCCGGCGGCACGACCGGCATCGGC
>PMSN01000015.1 GCA_003167555.1 Spartobacteria bacterium | reverse complement strand
ACTACAAAGTTGAGCCTAGGCGGTTGGGTGTATCGAGAAGCCATCATAAACGCCATCCCAAGCCTCGTCTCCATATGTGAAAAGCTCAAGACACGTCGGATACTCGCCACGGCAAGAGAGAACAGCTCCGAGGCCACTCGGAACCGTCGGCAGGTGGATCTCCGCATGATTGAGGCCCAACTGCGGCTCGTCCGCAGTAGGCTCACTGTCATCGTGCTCAAAGTGGGTGAAGCTGCCGACGCCGGTAAACTTGCGACTGAGGACATGAAGACTGTCTATGCGCGGAAGTAAGGACGGTAGCACCGAGGCGAAGCTACAAAGAATCGCACGCTCGAACTCATTCGGCTGAAGCTGTCCGGGACGCATGGCTTACCGCCTAACGAGAATTAGACGAAAAAGTTTCGTCTAACTCGGAATTGGGGTGGGTTGGAATGGGAGGATGCATCCTCCGAAATGTATCGGATCGCGCCGAGGCCGGCAATGCGGAATGCGGGGGAGAACTCGAAGGTGTGGGCCGGATTCGGCACAGCCGGATGTCGTTCTAGAGCAGGATCAAACGCACGCGATGGCGTGGTGGCGGCAGACGCTCGACGGCGCTCGTGATCGGAACGGCGTTATCGTCCGTTAATTTCCGGCTTCAGCTTTGCGCGCGCCGGCGGTTTTTGCAAAATGGCGCGGGCCTTGACCTTCCCCGGATTCATAAGGGGATTCGTCATCCGAAAAACCGCAGCCATCATCGCCTGCGCCTTCCGATTCCAAATGTCGCCGTGATCCTTGATGATGCTCGGATCGACTTTCACGTCCCAATAAGGCACATCGACATTCCCAGTTTGCTTGATCTGCCACAGCTCCAACGTTCCATTCGGACCGTCCGTCGCAAAAACGTCGGCTATCAGGTTGTGCGATAGGTTGGTTTGGAGCGCGTTCAAACCACCGGGCGCCTGGATCGTCTGCGGCAACTTCACGGTTTCATGGTTGATCAGAAATTCATTGTGCCCAGGCGTGGCGGTATAAAAACGGCGTTCGCTCTCGCGCTGGTCCGCGCCCGGCACCGGGACTTCGTTAAAAACTTTGGTCGTGGCCGCGAGCGAGGTGCTCACAGGGAAAGCGATTCCAGTGGCCGCGTCCGCGGTCGAAGTGAGCGAAACGAGAAAAGGACGAGAGTTCTCCGTGTGCCGGGAATAGAGGGCCGCGATCATCTGCCGGGCTAGGATGGAATCGGAGGCGGGGTTCACCATGAGAATCAAATCCGCCGGAAGGCTGCGGTCCGCGGCCGCATGTCCGTGCATTTCGGCGTTGATGGCGTGAGCGACCGCGCGCTCCACCACGAGGCCGCCAAAGGAGTGACCGATCAGGACCGTGTATTGCTCACCCGCTCCGTGCGCTTCGCGCGCAGCCTGGGAAATGGCAGCGATGGCGTCGTAACAATCGAAATTGCTCGCCAGGCGTTCCGCGGCAGCTTTCCGGTTGTAGAAGGTCAATTGCCGAACGACTGGCACGCTCGTGATTTCGCCGCGCCATCCGAGATAAACGCCGATCAGGTGAAAACCGCTGCTGCGGATGAGTTGCGTCTGACTGATCTCTGATAACCAATCCGAGAATTTGGCGACATCGGCCGAGCCGGCATCGTTGTGCCAGCCGTGAACGTAAGTGATGACGAGCGGCCGCGGCGTGCGCTTGATCAGGTCGACCGCATTCTGCAGCTGGCTGGGATCCTGATAGGATCCCTGTTCACCGAACTCGATGAAGGCCAGTTCGCAGCCGGTCTTCGGCACAATCGAGTTCGTCGGGTGCGCGCTGGTGTTTTGGTAAAGCGGGTTGAGATGTCCGCAACTGCAAAGGAGCGATGCGGCAACGAGCGAACCAAAGGGGGACTTCATCGGCAGCGCGATTATTATCGATTGGCGCGAGGCGCGTCGAGGCCAATTTAATGCGGCAAGATTCCGTCGATGCTTGGAGCAGCCGGTCTATGACCGCCGCTACAGAAGAATCACGCGCAGGCGATGGCGTGGCGGCGGCAGACGCCGGAGAGCATTTCCCAGAGAGCATCGAGGATGCGATCGACAGCATTCGCAGTGGGCGCGGCGTTGTCGTCGGTGACATACTGAGAAAGCATCGCGCGTTCGGCGGCGGCGTGTTCGCGATCGGCTTCGACGTGGACGGTGAAGTATTCGTAATCGCGCGGCTCGGTCATGTTGTAGTTCTCGACGAGGCCTTTGATCTTCGATTCGGAGACGGCGGGAATCTGGCTTTCGTAGGCGTAGAGCGCGGCGAGGCCATCGGCGGTCGTGCCTCCGGAGCAGACAGAGCGGAACGTGCCGATGAGATTCGAAGTCTCATTCCATTTTTCGGAAGACTGCACATCCTCCTTCGAAACACCGAGGCCTTCGGCGAATTGGAGCCAGAGTTCGGGATGGTTCGGCGTGCCGGCTTCTTCGTCGATGAGGTTATCGAGGAGTTGGCGGCGGGTCGGCTGATCGTCGCACCTCGCATGCACAGCGGAGAGATAGGTAGGGAAGGCGGCGACGTGGTGATAATATTGGCGCGCGTAATCAGCGAGCGCGGCCATGCTCAATTCGCCGCGGGTCCAGGCGAGATAGAAAGGATGAGTCAGAAGATGTTTCGCGGCGATCTGGCGATCGATGGAGTCGAGGTGTTGGTTCATATGGTTCTCTGAATGGTTGGTTTTAATGGCGAGGTTGAGGAACTGCGAATCTTTTTTCTGTAGCCGCTTCGCTATGCGAAGCGCGAGAAAACGCGTTGTGCAGAGAGGACGCCGCCCACAGGGCGGCGGCTACAGGAGGTCGGCTTTCTACATCGCACCTAAGATGTGTTTAATGCCGCGAATGGGGATGACAACCCAGCTCGGGCGATTGTTCAATTCGTAGCCGACCTCGTAGACGGCTTTGTCGAGCAGATAGGCTTCGAGGAGGATCTGGAAATCGCCTTCATCGGGCGGAATGAACGCGGCGCCGCCGGTGGCCTCGAGATAACTTTGCAAAAAGACGCTGCTCATCTGGCGATACCAGAGATCGGCCCAGTGTTCGAGGAAGGGCACGTCCTCGACGCGCATCGCGGGTTGCCAGAGCGCGCTGTAAGCGGCGTATTGGAAGGAGCGCATCATGCCGGCGACATCGCGCAACGCGGACCGCTTCAATTTGCGTTCGGCTAATGCGCGAGCGGGTTCGCCTTCGAAATCGAGAATGATGAAATCTTTTCCGGTGTAGAGAACCTGGCCGAGGTGGTAGTCGCCGTGAATCCGGATCTTGGTCGCGTTCGACCGGCGATCGAGGATGCGCTTTTCCTGCGCGAGGATTCGTTTTTCCGAGGCGAGAACTTGCGCGGCTTCGTCGCGAAAAGCGTCGGGCAGCGTGGGCAGTTTCTTTTCGAGCAAGGCGAAGGCGCGGCGCAACGAGGCGCGCATGTTTTGATAAACGGAGCGTTGCGCCATGGCGTTGAATTGCTCCGGCGCGAAGCCGCGCTCGTCGGGGCTGATGGCGAGAGCGCGATGCAGTTCGCCGGTGCGCTGGCCGAGCAGTTTGGCTTTCTCGCGATAAACTCCCCCGATCAATTCCTCCAGAAGTGGACCGGGCGGAGTGGTCTGGTTCTGCAAATCCGCCTTTCGCGTCAGGACCCGCTCGTAATAGCGGCCGACCGCATCGAGCGTCAGCGTCCAGGCATCGCCTTCGTTCGCTACGGCGCTCTGAAGCAGACAGACAACGGTGGGTTCAGTTTTGGTCCGGCGATATTCGATCGCGCCGAGAAACGCCGGGACGTTGGGGAACTGCGCGCGCTCGGTCAGAAAACGCGTGACCTCGACATCCGGATTCACGCCGTCTTCAAGTTTCCGGAAAAGCTTCAGGAAAAATTTGTTCTCGAAAAGCATCGATGAATTGCTCTGCTCGGCGCTGAGCACTTGCGAGGCGGGCACGCCGGAGCGCGCGTCTTTCGGAAACGCACTGCTCGTTAGGCCGACGATGTTCCCTTTTTGTCCGCGCACGGACTGAGCGGCGGTCATGAGCGCGAAGAGATCCTCTCGGAACGACTTGTCGTAAACCGCATCGTGCAAGATCGCATCGCCGTCGCCGTGCAATCGCGCGATCACCGCGTGAGGGGCAGAGCGCTCCAAGGCGCGGGCGGCATCGTTTCTCGCGATCTGCACAGGCAGCGCATAAGTCTCGGTCGGTCCATCGAGATAACTGACTTCGACGAACCAAACTTGCGGGGCCAGCTCTTTATCGGAGATAGGAATTTCCTCGACGATCCGCATGTCGCGTAACGTCCGCGCCTTCGCGCCGAACCATCGGCAGCTGCGAATGTATGCCGGCAGCACTTCGCGCTCGATGCTGCCGCGCTGGCTGTTGAGGAGTGCACCAACAGTCGTGGCAGACGCCAGGATGGGAATCTTGCGTTTCTTCGAGGCGACGGATGCAGCGGTTTCCGATCGGAGGACAAACCAGTAATGCGAA
Source organism: Spartobacteria bacterium (assembly GCA_003167555.1). GTDB lineage: Bacteria > Verrucomicrobiota > Verrucomicrobiia > Chthoniobacterales > UBA10450 > AV80. The sequence goes on along the minus strand of PMSN01000015.1, from coordinate 33,574 downwards.
TGAGGCCCGAGAGTGATGACGTAAGGCGATTTCTTGATGCGCGGAAAATAATTCTGGCTAAAGACCTCCATCAGTGAACAGCCGCTGAAGCGAGAGAGGTCAAGCTCGGCGGCCTGCGCGAAGCGCGACAGGTTCACGACGACCAGGATCGTCTCGTCCTCATGCCGGCGAAGAAACGCGAGCACCTTGTTGTTCTCCGGCAGAAGGAACTCGAGCGAGCCGCGCGAGAAGGCGCGGAAATTCTTCCGCATCGCAATGACCCGGCGCGTCCACCAGAGAAGCGAAGAAAGGTTCTTCTGCTGGTTCTCGACGTTGATCGCTTCGTAGTGATACTCCGGGTCGATCGTGATCGGCAGATAGAGCTGCTGCGGATTCGCCTTGGAGAAACCGGCGTTGCGGTCCGGGCTCCATTGCATTGGAGTGCGGACACCGTTGCGATCGCCGAGATAGAAATTGTCGCCCATCCCGATCTCATCGCCGTAATAAAGGACCGGCGTGCCCGGCATCGAGAAGAGCAGGATGTTGAGCAGCTCGATTTTGCGGCGGCTGTTCGCGAGGAGCGGCGCGAGACGGCGGCGGATGCCAAGATTGATGCGCGCGGTCGGATCGTTCGCGTAAACGCGCCACATGTAATCGCGCTCTTCGTCGGTCACCATTTCGAGCGTCAACTCGTCGTGGTTGCGCAGGAACATCGCCCACTGGCAGGTCTCGGGAATCGGCGGCGTTTGGTCGAGAATGTCGATGATCGGAAAGCGGTCCTCCATCTGAAGCGACATGAACATCCGCGGCATGAGCGGGAAATGGAAATTCATGTGGGACTCGTCGCCCTTGCCGAAATAGGCGACGGCGTCCTCCGGCCATTGATTCGCTTCCGCGAGCAACATGCGGCCGCTGAATTTCGCATCGACGTGCGCGCGCAGTTTCACGAGGTATTCGTGGGTCTCGCGCAAGTTTTCGCAGATCGTTCCTTCCCGCTCGTAGAGGTAGGGAACGGCATCGAGGCGCAGGCCGTCGACGCCCATGCTCAGCCAGAAATCGAGCACCTTCTCGAGAGCTTCATGCACTTCCGGGTTGTCGAAATTCAGATCGGGCTGATGCGAATAAAACCGGTGCCAGTAATACGCTTTCGCCACCGGGTCCCACGACCAGTTGGAAGTCTCGAAGTCTTTGAAGATGATGCGCGCCTCTTGGTATTTCTCCGGCGTATCGCTCCAGACATACATCTCTCGTTCGCGCGAACCGGGCGCGGCCCGGCGCGATTTCTGGAACCACGGATTTTGATCCGAGGTGTGATTGATGACGAGTTCGGTGATGACGCGCAGGCCGCGCTCATGCGCCGCGGCGAGGAAGGCGCGGAAATCGTCGAGCGTGCCGAAGTTCGGATTGACGTCGTAATAATCGGCAATGTCGTAGCCGTCATCGCGCATGGGCGACGGATAAAACGGCAGGAGCCAGAGCGCGGTGACGCCGAGTTCCTGGAGGTAATCGAGCTTCTCGATCAGGCCGCGGAAGTCGCCGATGCCGTCGCCGTTGCTATCGTGAAATGTTTTGACATGGAGCTCGTAGATGATGGCGTCTTTGTACCAAAGCGCATCCACGGCTGGATCAGGCGTCGCGTTCGACATGAGGCTAACAGTTGGCGCAACAATGGACGTGGCGCAATCGCCAAGGAGCGGCGGTTTGCAACCGCCATGGGCGATTTCAAATCGCCCTTCCTTGAAAGCGCTTCGCACAGCGAAGCGGCTCTACTTCTTTGGGAGGGCCATAGCGTGCGCGGCGACGCATTGCCACTCGCCGTTCCGCTCCACCCACGTGTCGGTGAAACGATAAGCGTGCGAAAACGATTTTCCCGCCGCGTTCTTGCCGGTTTCCCGCGCGATGCCCGTGACCACCGCGACGTTCGGTCCGAAGGAGTGCACGGAAATCTCTTCCGAGACGGCGGATTTGTAGACGCTCTTATCGGTTCGCGCCTCACTCAGCAGCGTCGCTTTGTTGCCGATCTTCCCGCTCGATGATATGCCGACGAAATCGTCCGCGACGATTCTCTCTATGACGGCAGCGTCGTGCGTCAGGAGCGAGCCTTCCCAACTTTGTTCGAGTTCCTTCAATTTCGCAGCGGATCCGCTTTCCTCGACAACGGGTGAAGGGGCAGGCGTGGGCCGCGGGGTCGGAATTGGCGTGGGTTTCGGCGTCGGCTTCGGCGTTGCGGTTGGTTTTGGTTTCGGTGTTGGCGTTGCGGTCGGTTTCGGTGTCGGAGTTGCCGTCGGCTTTGGAGTGGGAGTGGCCGTCGGTTTCGGTGTGGGCGTGGCAGTTGCAGTCGGCTTCGGCGTCGGTTTGGGAGTCGGCGTCGGAGTCGCGGTTGGTTTGGGCGTTGGTCTTGGGGTGGCGATCGGTGTCGGCTTAGGCGTCATCGTTTCCGTCGCACTGGGAGTCGGTTTCGGCGTGGGGGTCGGCGATTCTTCCACGGTCGGGCTCGTTTGCAGAAAAGGAGTAGAGGCCGCGTCCTGCGCGCGCAAAAATTGCGCGGCGGCAAGGAACACGATCGCGGTGACGAGGAAGCGCATGGTAGTATTTCTCCTGAGAAAAATTTCTTTGGCCGACGCTAGCGCGCGTTTGTCCGCCGGGTCAAGAGCAATACCTTGCCGGCGCGCTGCCATTGACGAAGAAGCTCGAGGGCGTCAGCTCCCGGGAACCGTCAGGTCTTCTTTGGGTTTGTCCTTCGCCCAAAGATGAAATGTGTAGGTGAAGACGACGTATCCGAGAATGTCGTGCGGTTTGTCGTTCGTGACGTAAAGCGCGGGATTCATCTGGAAGTCTGGGGTGATGTTCCAAGTAACTCCGATCGTGGATGAGTTGCCGGAGCCGCTTTGAAAGTCGACTTGCGCACGCCACGTTTTGTTGAAGTCGTAGGCGTAACCGAGGATGGCTTCGTTCCGATAGCCGACATGAACAGCGCCGACGATGAATTTTTGGTGCGTCGTGTAATAACCCGCCTCGAGGTAGGGCTGCGGGTCGACGTGACTGTGCGGCGACCAGTTCGCAAAGCCGACCGATAACAGGTACGGCTCCTTCTTCAAAAGCCCGATCTCCGTGGCGAAAATCAACTCGTTAGGCTTGAAACCTTTGAAGGCCGCGACTTCCGCCCAGCTCGTCAGGCCCAGCTCAGTCTGAAATTGGTAAGGATTGCCGATGAGCTTGTCCTCGACTTGCAGACTGAGAGAAAGATCGCCCTCCGGTTGCAAATCGGGCGTCACGATCTGGCTCAGGCCTTTGGTCGTCGCGAAAGCACAATTGACCGCTCCGAAGATGAACGCGAACAGCACCAGCCAAAGCGCTTTCTTACCCATCGCGGTATTTTTCACATGACCAATGAAGTGACAAGCCGTTAATGCTTTCACACTGAGAAAAGCCAAATCAGTTGGACGAACGAGGCCGTTGCCGCTAAATGATTTCCCTACCTCATGAAAGAATGGATCGTAAAGCGGAAGGGCGCATAGCAAGGATCAATGGCCATCGACTTTTCATCCAGCAACGGAGCGGCGGACGAGCCAATCAGAACGCCGGGGGCACGCCTCCCAGCCTCCGCGGTGGAGCTAGAGCCGGGCGCGCCGACCGATCTCGAGCTGATGCACGGGATCCAGAAGGAAGATTCTGAGGCGCTTTCGATTTTGTATGATCGCTACAACGGCATTCTAAAAGCGCTCATCCTCCGGGTGATCCACAACGAGGCGGAAGCGGACGACCTCTTGCAGGAGATTTTCATGGAGATCTGGAACCAGGCGAAGAATTTCTCGGCGCAAAAAGGCAAACCGCTCGGCTGGATGGTTACGCTGGCCCGCCGCCGCGCGATTGATGGATTGCGTAAGAAGCAGGCCTATGCGCGTGCCGGAGAACGCCTCCAGAGCGAAACCGAGCAGCAACCTGACGCCTGGGTGCACAACACCACCGAGGAAGAAATCACCTTCGGCGACACCCGCGTGCTAGTGCGCCGGGTCATCGATACCCTCCCGGTCGCCCAGCAGGAGGCAATAAATCTCGCATTTTTTCGCGGAATGAGTCAGCGCGAAATCGCCGCAAAAACGAATACACCATTGGGCACGGTCAAGACGCGGCTGGAATTAGGGCTGAAAAAGATCTACGACGGCCTGAAGGAACTGCGAGATGAGCTTTGAGGAATTCCAAAATCAGGCGCGGCTGTATGTCATTGGCGCGCTGGAAACCAACGAGACCGAAGAGTTCGAGCTGGCTCGAAAAAAGTTCGGACAAAAGGCGGAGGATTTCATCGGCAATTGCTACAGTATGCATGAGGCGTTCGCCCTGAGTTTGCGGCCGGCGAAGTCGTCCGACGCCTTGAAGGAACGGCTCATGTCGATGGTGCGGAATCGGCAGAAGACGTGACGCATTTTCCAAGGTAGGTAGGGACGCCGCGCTGCGGCGTCCGCTGACCATAATTGCGAATTCAGCGCTGCTTTGAGCGGACGGCGCAGCGCGCCGTCCCTACCTACAAGTCCATCTCGTGCAGGATGAATTCCTGCAAGAACCCATAGAAGTTCACCTGGAACAAACCGAGGTCGCGGCGCGAACCGATCGGCGACCGGTAATGGTCGCAGAGGTCGACGTCGCTGAAATTATACTTCGCTGCGATGACCAGCCGCGCCTGATTCAGCGCGTTCAGCCATGCCTCGACGTTTTGGGTGGGAATTCGCAGGGTGCAGTTGGCAAAGGGCTTCGTGCTTCCGTTAAGCTGCTGCAAATCCGTCGCGACCGTTTCCGTCGCGGTTTGAAACAGGCGCCGAAGTTCCGGTTCGACGTAAACTTTCCACTCCGCGCAAATTTCGCGCTCGGAAGCCTGGGCCGGCAAACTAAACAAACGTTGCTGGGCCGTTTCCGCGCCCTCGGTCCTGGTGCTGTCTGGGATTTGCCGGAGAAGTTCGGCCAGAAAAGGATCGAGCTCGGAAATCTCGAGACAATCGTCCTGGCGCCGGATCTCCATATCAGTTGGTGCGCTCGAGCGTCGCGAGGAGGAGATATCCGTGCAGTTGCTGGACGTAAAGCTCGGCCCGCTCCCGCATTCCGCTCCACACAATGGAACGCCCTTGCTGATGGACTTCGAGCATATGCTTCTCGGCTTTTTCGCGGGGGAAGCCAAACACCTTTTGGAAAACCATGGTCACGTAACTCATCAGGTTCACTGGGTCGTTGTGCACGATCACCTGCCAGGGGAGATCGAGTTCTTCGGCGGCGCGAGTCTCCTGCTCGATTACCGGATTTTCCACTGCCGACTCGAAGGAACTGTGCATCGCAGCGAACACGCGGATTTCACCGGCCCTCCTGGCGCCACCGTTGCCCTCTCTCGCGTGGCTGCCCACTCATGAGGGGAACGCTACCATAGGCTGATCTCAGTTCAACCGGCGAGGGTGGATCGCGCGCTCCGTCGCTCGATGTTTATGAATGCGGCCTCCCCGCCACTGTAGAATCGAGCGGCGGAGCGCTCGATCCACCCTCGCCACCAGCGTTTCTTGAGTGCGTTTCATTTCGGCCACGGCGCGGCGATCCTTATCGTCAAAGCCGTGCAGATGAAGAAGGCCATGCATAATGTATAAACGCATCTCCTGCTCGACTGAGTTTCCAAAATGCCGCGCCTGCTTGCGCGCAGTCTCGGTGCTCACGAAAATCTCGCCGTGCTGAAACGTGATCACATCCGTGGGCCCGGGCTGATGAAGGAAGCGGCGATGCAACTCCGACATGCGCCGGTCTGAAACCAGGATCACATCCACCTCCGATAGTTTCGCCAGGACGCCGTTCTCCTTTTGCGGGATCTTGAAGCACGCCCGCAACGCGTGTTGCGCAAAACTTTGCAGCGCCTCGAGGCTCACGCGTAGGGCGCGTTGCCGGTTATGCACGGTGATCGCCGGAATGCTAAGCACATCACTCTGTCGCTTCTCATCGAGCGCTTTCAGCGCCGAATATAGTTTCCGCAGCCGCGGCGTTGCAGCACCGGCGGCCGCAGCCTGGCGCATCGGTTCGCCCCAGATCGCCTCGATCTCCAACGGCCGGCCTGCTTCAAAATCAATCAGCGTCGAAGGCTTGAAGGCGCCCACCGATTCCGTGCGTTTGATTTGCTTGCGCGCCTCGGTGCGCGGCAGAGGTAAGCCGCACTTGTTCGCGGCCGTGATGACTTCGTCCATCAACGCGAACGTCTCGGCGCGGAGACGCTCATTCGCAAGAATCGCCGCGGTATCGATTCCACCCGCGGTAACCGAGAGACCGTTGAAGGGAATGTTCCAAACCAATTTGCGCCACCGCTCGAGAACAAGATTCTCCACCACGCCGCAAATCACGCCGCTCCGTTTGAATTCCGCCGCGACCTGACGTGTCCGCGGCCGGGGGCCACCCTTGTATTCTCCGATCGCGACACGTCCACGATCGTAACAGTCGATCACACCGGGCGAGATCCGATTGATGCAAATGAAACAGAGTCCCCCGAGCACGCGTGCCGCGCCGAAATTTTGCGCGAGAAATTTTTCATTGCCGAGCCCGTTCTGGAGCGTCAGGAGCATCGTCTTCTCATGAAGAAGCGGCGGAAGCAGTTTCAACAGGTCCCGGTTCGACGTGGTCTTCACCGCGATGAGAACGAGATCGCAAGGCCGGATTTCCTGTGTCGACTGGTAGTGTTTGATTTTCCTGACATGCAGATTCTGTCCCTGGCCGCGGATGCGAATGCCGCAGCGATCGATCTCCCTGATGTCGCCCCGCATCAAGAAATGCACGTCGCGTCCGGCGGCGACTAGCTTGGCCCCGTAATAGCAACCGATGGCGCCGGAGCCGACAACGGCGATGCGAAACGTTGGTCTCATTAAAAGCAGAGTTTACCGCGGATTACGCGGATAACACGGATGGCAGAAGCCCTCCCGTGAATTGTCTGTTCCTCTCTGCATCCGTGTCATCCGCGTAATCCGCGGGAATTAATTGAGCGGACGTGATTCCGCCTGGAAGTTTCGCGTGATGAGCCGCGCGCCTTTATTGAACGTCACATACGCCCAGGCCCATTGCAGGAGCACGACGATGCGACTGCGGAAACCGACCAGGAAAATGATGTGGATGAAAAGCCACACCAGCCACGCGGGCAGACCGCTGAGATGGAGGAAATTCAAATCGGCCACGGCCTTGTTCCGGCCAATCGTCGCCATGCTGCCTTTGTCCCAGTAACGAAAGCGCTGCGGCTTGCGGCCCTCGATCATCGCCAAAATATTCCGCACGGCATGTCGCCCTTGCTGCATCGCGACCGGCGACACGCCGGGGAGCGGTTTGCCCCCTTGATGCGAAAAATTTGCCAGATCGCCGATCACTTGCACCTCGGGATGGCCGGGAATCGTCAGGTCCTCATTCACGATGACACGCCCTGCCTTGTCCGCGGGGACGCCCAGCGTCTTTCCGACAAAGGAAGCGACATTGCCCGCCGCCCAGATTTTCACCCGGCAGGGAATAAATTCGTTGCCCACTTCGAGGCCGGCGTCGGTGAGATTCTTCGCGTGAATCCCGGTGCGCACTTCGACGCCCAGATCCTTCAATTGCTTCATGGCGCTCGCGGACAAATCCTCCGGAAAACCGGAGAGGACACGCTGATCGCCCTCCACCAAAACGACACGGGCGCTTGACGGATCGATGTGCCGGAAGTCTTTCGCCAGCGTGTAACGCGAAATCTCCGCGATCGCGCCTGCGATTTCCACTCCCGTCGGGCCGCCGCCGATGATGACGAAAGTCATGGCCGCGACCTTCGCAGCTTCGTCGGTAATCTTCTCCGCATACTCAAAGGCGAGGAGTAAGCGCCGCCGGATTTCGACCGCGTCCTCGAGGCTCTTCAAACCCGGCGCGAGCTTTTCCCATTCGTCGTGGCCGAAATAAGAGTGCCGTGATCCAGTCGCGAGAATCAGGTAATCGTAGGCAATGTCCCCATCGCCCGTGCTGAGGGTTTTAGCAGCGACGTTGACCGATTTCACTTCGCCGAGAATCACTTCTGTGTTCGCGAATCGATTCAGAATGCCACGGATGGGCGCGGCTATATCCGCCGGCGAAAGCGCCGCCGTCGCGACCTCATACAGCAACGGCTGAAAGAGATGATGATTGGTCCGATCGATCACGGTGACGCGGACTTCTTCTTTGCCGAGCTTCTGCGCAGCCTCGAGCCCACCGAAGCCGGCGCCGACAATCACGACGTGCGGTTTCGGAGCAGTCGCGTTTTCCATCGGCGCAATTTCCTATGTTGAGAATCGGAAGCGAGCACTTTGTTGCCGGACGTCGGCAGCCGGACTGAAAGCGTTTGTCACCCGGAGAAACTGCGCTATCTTGCGCGCCTTATGCCGAAACCGATCTCGCGCAGCAAGACCCGAAAGTCCGTCTCGAAACGATTCAAGATCACCGGAACGGGCAAGGTCATGCGTCAACATGCCTCGCGCAGACATTTGCTCTCCTCGAAGAGCGCGAAACGCAAGCGCCACATGGCGAAGTCGGCCGAAGTCGACAAGACCGATACCTATCGGATCAAGTCGAACATGCCGTTCGCCTGAGCGTGTTTGGCTTGGTAGGGCGACGCTCTGCGGAGCCGCTATCGCGAAACCATTTAGCGTCCCTGCATTCCGGCGGCTCGACAGAGTCTCGCCCTACCAGGAGATAGCCGCGCTTACTCTTGATCGGCGTGCGGACGGAACTCGACCGGCGCCGTCTTCGTGGTCGTCGTCTGACGCACGGTGGTGGTCACCGGCCGCTCCCGATAGAAATAGGAATCGGGGCTGTAAAGGTCGCGCCGATTTTCCAGGGTGTTGCAGGCGGCGCAGGCGAGCAAGGCCAGGCACGCAAGGAAGCATTTCACAATTCGATGCAAGCAAATGGGCGCCAGGGTGTCGAGCGGAAGCCGAGGCGGAAAAGGCGATTGCGCGGGAGCGATCTTTCGCGAAGAGTCTGTCTCCGTCAGGGACTATGGACTGAGGACTTACGAACCCCGCCAGAGCAGGAATGCAGCAACGGTAGTCTGATCCTCCTTGCCGTAGTTCTCTGGCGGACTTTTTTTTTGAAAATGATTCGCGCCCGATTTGAGGACGCACCGAAATGAAACTGCTGAAAGTGAAGACAGCGCGCTTTCGCGTCGTGGTCGACCAATGCGGCCGGCCGGAAGTCTACACGCTCTGGATAAAACCGAAGGCGGACCGGCGTTTTCAAATGATGGTGCGAAACAACCGCGTCATGACTATCAGAGCGAGCGAGACCGGCACCGAATTCGGCGTCGTCGGTTTCCACAAGGAAAAGAATGCGAGATACCTAGCGTTCCCCAAATCGCTGAAGCGGTTCGAAGGCCAGCGCATCATCGGGATCGATTGGCTGCTGGTGCAGACTTGAGTGATGAGCGCCAGCATCATCGACGAGGAAAGACTTTCGCGGATCGCGCTGAGCGCAGACGACCTCACTCGTTATTCCCGGCATCTCATCCTGCCGGAAGTAAGCGCGGCGGGACAACGCCGCATCCGGGCCGCGCGCGTTTTGTGCATCGGCACCGGAGGGCTGGGCGCACCGGCGGCGCTCTATCTCGCGGCGGCCGGTGTCGGCACGATCGGCCTGGTCGATTTCGATCGAGTCGATCTCTCGAACCTGCAACGGCAGATTCTTTACGGCACCGACGATGTCGGAAGAAAGAAATTGGAAGCAGCCAGAGCGCGCATCCGCGACACGAACCCGGGCGTGGAAGTCGTCCTGCACGAATGCCGGTTCAGCAGCGAGAACGCGCAGGGGATCCTGGCGCCCTACGATCTGGTGATCGACGGCTCCGATAATTTTCCCACGCGCTATCTCTCGAACGACGTTTGCGTCTTCGCGCGCAAACCGAACATCTACGGTTCCGTTTTTCGCTTTGAAGGACAGGCCAGCGTCTTCGCGCCGCACTTGGGCGGACCGTGTTACCGCTGCCTGTTTCCGGAGCCGCCGCCGCCGGGCGCCGCGCCGAGTTGCGCGGAAGCGGGCGTGCTCGGCGTGCTGCCGGGAATCGTCGGCCTCATTCAGGCGACAGAAGCGATCAAGCTGATCATCGGCGCGGGCGAAGCGCTCGTCGGCCGTTTGCTTCATTTCGATGCGTTGAAAATGAAGTTCCGCGAATTCAATCTGCGCCGCGATCCGCAGTGTCCCGTTTGCGGCGAGAACCCGACGATTTTTGCCCCAATCGATTACGAGCAATTTTGCGGCGCGAGAAATTTCTTCGACGCCGAGGAGCCGGCCGATTCCGTGCCGTCGATCTCAGTGGTGGAATTGAAGCGCAAGATGGATTCGCGCGAGCCGCTCACGTTGGTCGATGTGCGCGAGCCCTATGAATATGAGATCGCGCGGATCGAAGGATCGAAGTTGATCCCGCTCGGCGAACTGGAAACGCGGCTCGACGAAATTCCGCGGGAGAGAATGATCGTGATGCAATGCCACAGCGGCATGCGGAGCGAACGCGGAGCGCAATTGCTCCAGCAGGCTGGATTCGAAAACGTCTACAATCTCGCGGGAGGGATCGAGGCGTGGTCGAACGAGGTAGATTCGGCGGTGCCAAGATATTAGGAGCTGTCTGCCTGTAGCGGCGGTCTATGACCGCCGAACGAGTAACGTGAAAGCGTCGGCGGTCAGAGACCGCCGCTACAGGTCTGACATTACCGCGCTTCGTTCATCGCCGCGGCCAGCGCATCGGCCGGAGGCACGTCACTCCAGCGTCGGAGCAACCGGCCGTGTCCGTCGAAAACAAAAACGGCAAACTCGCTCGACGTGGGCGCGATGCTCAACTGCGAGACCGCTTTCCCGTCGAAATCCGCTATGACAAAAATATCGTGGCGCGCGTCGCGGTTGATGTGTTTTGCGGCGTACGTTTTTTGCAACTCCTTCGCTTCCGCGTTCAATCGGCTTCGGATAATCGCGCCTACCATTCCGCGAAAGGGCGGAAGGATATTCTGCTGGAAATTCACCAGCTGAATCAAACGGTACTTGGGATCGCCCATGTAAGCCCGCGGAAAGTTGTCGCCGATCGTCTGTGCTTTTTGCTCGTCCCTTCTCGTCACCACGGTGATGACGCTGACGTGCCCGTCGGCGGTGGAAAGCTGCTGCCGGTCGACGTCCGTGAACGTCAGTTGATAAATATTTCCGGGCCGTATTTCATTCGCGGCTGCGGGCGAGGAAGCGGTGGCGGCGAGAGCGATGGAAAAATATTGCAGCGCTCGGGCGAACACGCATAAGGACCTTGGGCAACGATGAAGCGTTGTGCGACGGTGGATGTTCATGCAGCAGTTACTCGTTCCATGCTCTTAAAGTTTCGTCTCTGGAAAAACTTCGCGGCTGCCCTTTGCCTCGGCCTTGCCGTTGGCGCCGCGGGCTGCGACCGAATGATCAGCTCGCGCAACACGCAGGTCATCAAGGACGCCGAAGCGAAAACGGCGGACGGCAATTATCTGCGTGCGATTACACTTTACGAAAGCGCGCTCGATGGCTCGGAGAAATCCGCCGACATCCATTACCGGCTCGCGCTTCTTTACGACGACAAGATGAACGATCCGCTCCATGCCCTTCATCATTTCAAACGTTACCTCACCCTGGCCCCGGCCGGCCCGCACGCGAATGACGCGAAGAATTTCATGAAGAAAGACGAGCTGGCTCTCGGGACAAGTTTGTCGGGTGATTCGGTCGTGAGCCGCGCGGAAGCGGCCAAGTTAAAAAATGAGAACGCTGCCTTGCGCAAACAACTGGAAGATCAGCGGTCGCAAGTTCACAGCGCGGCCACGGACAAAACTCCCGCGAGCGACAAAGCGGCGGACGCCAACAAGAAGACGTCGAATAAATCGCGCACTTATGTGGTGCGGGAAGGCGATACGCTCGCCTCGATTTCGCGGAAGTTTTACAAATCATCCGGCCGCTGGAAAAAAATTCGCGAGGCCAACAGAAATATTCTCGACGACCCGACAAAACTGAAGCCCGGCCAAACGCTGACCATTCCGTGAAGAAAAATCTGGCGGCAAGTTCGCGTGCTCCATGTCAAATTGCAGTGCAAGCGCGCGCCTTCCCTAACCAATGAGAATCATCACTCGCATCGCACCGGATGTCGGCTGGTTGCCGATCAGCTTTGTGAACGTCTACTTCATCGGGCGGCCAGGCGGCCCGTGGATCCTCGTGGACGCCGGACTGCCGGGCCGCGCAAATCAAATTCTGGAAGCGGCTGAGGCGCGCTTCGGCGCGGGCGCGCGGCCGGAGGCGATCGTGCTGACTCACGGACATTTCGATCACGCCGGTTCTGTCTTGCCCCTCGCCGTGCAATGGGACGTGCCGGTTTATGCGCACCGGCTCGAACTTCCTTACCTTACCGGCCTGTCGGATTATCCGCCGCCAGATCCGACCGTCGGCGGCGCGATGGCTTTTCTCTCGCGCTTTACGCCGTCGCGCGCACGGAATCTGGCCACCCGCGTGCGCGAATTGAAACCGAATGAAGTGCCGGGCGCGCCGGGTTGGGAATGGCTCGCCACGCCGGGACATTCGCCGGGTCACGTCTCACTTTTCCGTCCGTCGGATCGGGTCGTGCTCGCGGGCGACGCATTCGCGACCATGAACATGGATTCGTGGAGCGGCTTGATCACCGGCAAGCGCACCCTCGCGCGCGCCAACTCGCCTTATAACACGGACTGGGAAGCGACCCGGTTGTCGGTGAAAGAATTGGCGAAGCTCCGGCCGAAATTCGCCGGATGTGGACACGGGATTCCACGATGCGACGCGGATTTGCCGGCGCGTCTGGAAAATTTCTCGGAAAAATTTCGCGCGCCGCGCTCTGGACGTTACGTGCGGCGACCGGCGCGCACCGATGAAAACGGCGTCGTCTCGCTTCCACCCGCGCCGTTCGATCCGGTGCCATTCGCGACGGCGGCGGCGCTCATTCTCGCCGGCGTTGCGCTCGGCGCCGGATATCTCGACGATCAGCGGCGGAAATAGTTGGATCGAGGCTTCGTCGCTCTTCCCCTTTGTCATCTTGAGCGGAGCGAAGCGGAGTCGAAAGACCCCGTGGACTCCTTGTCTATTCGGCGCCCGATCGTTCTGCAGCGGCGTTCCTCGACTTCGCTCGGAATGACGACACTACGGTCCGCCGGGCGAGCCGAAGGCGGGCGGGGCCACACCGAGATGGGTCACGGCGCCCGAGGTCGGCGAGTTGGAACCGGAGAGAAGGAACATTCCGTTGGTCGAGCCATTTCCGCCATTGAATCCCGAGTAATTCGCCTTCGTCCGATCGAGCACGTAAACATCGGCCGGTTTTCCGCCACCGATAGTGACGATGACATTGTTAAAAACGGTCACAGAATTTCCCGCGATCGTTTTCACGCTGTTACCGCTGAGCGTGACGTTGCTGATGAAATTGACGGACCCGTTGCTGCCGGCTGCATACAATTTCAAAGTGGTGTCCGCCGAGATCGTCCCACCTCCGATCGTCAAGACGCCGTTGTTTCCGAGCGCGCCCACCTTCACGATGTCAGCGCGGATATTTGAATTCGTTAGAGTGATCTGACCGCCCGCGCCAGTATGGCGGATGTCGATCGAACCGCGATCGGCGCGGATGGAATCCGGCGGAGCGACCCCGTTGATGTTAGCGCCGCCGGTGACGTTGATACTACTGCTCGCACCCGTGGCAAGAATCGTGATTTTGCCGCCGGGACCTGGAGCGGCGGCATCGAGCAACGAAAGGAGCTGGGCCGTGTCGGTCACACTGATGGCTACACCGGTCGCCGCGCCGCTCTGGAGATTGATGTTCCCACCGGACGCACTGCGACGACGAGCCGTCCCGGCCGCCGCGTCAGCCGAAGAAACCTGCACGCGCGAAGTCACGTTCACTGCTCCACCCGTCGAGTTCAGATTGACCGTGCCGCCATTCCCGCTCGGGAGGTTCGACACCGGCTGCAAACCGGTGGTCGCGTCGATGTTCGAGTTGACGTTGATGTCCGCAGTTGTGTTGACGTTGAGCGTCCCGCCGCTGCCGGCCGTTGCCGCCGAGTTACTCGCTCCCCCATCAAATGTAATCACACCCTGAATGTCATCGGCGGCGGACGACCCGAAACTCAAAGTCGGGACATTGATGGTGAGCTGTCCGCCATCGAACGGTCCGAAGCCGGGAGGCGTGTCCTGGTCGGGCCCGTTGAAATTAATTCCGCCGGACGATTTGAGAGCGCCGACCGAGAGCGTGTGCAAAGGATTGATCGTTATTTCACCGGGAAATGAAAAGCGCGTGATGCCGCCTGCCATCGCGGTGACGGCGGCGGGCGTGATGAGATTTGTGACCGAGAGCGTGCCGGCAGTGACCGTGCTGTTGCTGTTCAGCGTTCCGAAAACATTCAGCCGCCCGGTCACGGTCAGCTTGCCGGTGAGCTGCAACGTGACCTGGCCTCCGGTGCCGCCAATCGTTCCGTCGGTGTTATCGATAAAGGCGTTCAGGTTGCCGCCGATATTCGTGTCGCTCAAGGTCAGTTTGATGGCTATGTCCGAGGCAATTGTCCCACCGGTCGTTCCCAACTGGGCGTTGAGGACTTCGAAGTTGGCGTCGTTCGCCGTCGTGAGGGTTCCGGATACGGTGAAGTTTATGTTGCCACCAGTGCCGATGGATCCTTTGAACCGATTGTCGATCACCACATTGACCTGATTCGCGTTCAGGTTGCCGCCGACCGAGGAAGTGATGCTCGCGCCCGTAAAAATCCGACCGCCATTGGAATTATCGATTCGCAGGTTGAAAAGACCGGCGGTTCCCGTCGTTAGGTTTCCAGTTAACGTCAGAAAGATATTTCCGCCGGTGTTGATGAGGCCCGCCGCCGAGTTATTAATCTGGAGAGAGAGACCCCCGTCTCCCGCCGTGGCTAGATACGAGCCCAGGCCGTTGAACACGATTTGACCTATGTTGGTGAGCGTCCGACCGGCGCCGATCTGGACAGTCGCGGATAGATCGGCCACTGAGATCGGGCCGCCTGCATTGATGTCTATGCCGCTGCCGGTTGTCTGGTCAGCAGTCACGGGCCCGGTCTGCAGCGTTACGATTCCGCCCACTGTAAGCAGCCCGCCCGCGTGAACCGTAATGTCTCCTCCGTTCGCCAGGCCGCTGCCATCCGTCCGGAGCGTCAATCCCTGGTTTACCTGCAAGTTCCGGCCGGCATCGATGCGGAGGCCCAGGCCGACTGTCGTGCCGCTGCTGGACCTCTCGATGTCGAGAGCATTCGCGATGGAAATATCGTTGCCGGCCTGGACAATTACGGTGCCGGTAGAAGCGCTTGCGCTCGCCACGTAGGTCCCGCCGCTCCACGAGATGTTGTTACTCGCCAGCAGCGAGAGGGTGATGGCGGAAAGATTAACAGGCGTGGTCGTGCCGATATTCAAATTGCCTTGAGCCGAAGCCAGCAGCGTCTCGCTTTGGACCGAGCCGCCGTTGAGTGTGATCTGCGCCGTCCCGGTCGAAGCCGCCGCGGTCTGTATTGAGATTGTTCCTCTATCCGCTTGCAACGCTGCCCCCTGGCTGACGATGTCGCTTCCCCTGGCGTTCAAAGTGATCGAACCGCCAGGTCCAGGAGCGGCGTTACTCAGCAGCGAGAACAGACGTGCATTCGTGCCCAGCGTGATCCCACTGCCTGAGGTGAGATTACTGAAAAGCGAAATCGATCCGCCGCTCGCGCTGCGCTGGACTTGGGCGGCATCTGGATCGTTCGACGAAACCTGGATGAGCGAATTAATCGTGAGCGCTCCACCCAAAGCGGAAAGCGAAACGTTGCCGCCCGCGCCGGAAAATCCCGCCGCCGGGTTGATGAAGCCTGTCGTGGCTGTGATCGGCGAATTGACCGCAAAAGCAGCGCCCGCTGTTCCCAGCAGAGTCCCGCCCGATGCCCCCACTCTCAGATCTTCGGGCGCATTGACCTGGACATTGTTTTCCGCCACCAGACGAAGCGTGCCGACATTGAAGATCCCCATCCCGCCCAGAGTGAGATTCGAGCCTGTGCCGCGCGCATAGAAATAGAGTGACGGAATTCCCTGGAAAACGATATCGGGCCCCGAGATGTCGATCGATCCGAGTTGGGTCGCGATGAGGACGCTTTGCAGCCCGGTGAATGTGAAGGTCGCGTTCCCCGCGGACGCGGAAGTGATCGGTCCCACCGAGATCAAAGCAAGATTCGTCGCGCCGCCGTTCGCGATGGAAATGGTGGGATTCCCGGAAAGCTGCAAAGCCGCAAACTTGAAGGCGGCCACGGGCACATTCGGACCGTAGAACGCATCGATGCCGCTGGTGGTATCGAACGCCGAAGTGGCGGTGAACGCCCAGGTGGAGAAGGGCCCATCCTGCGTCCCATCGCGGTAGATTTTCCCGAAATCGGTGGTCGTGCCTTTCGTGATCGCCGGATCGGTTTGGATCTGGGTGCTGTTGTCGATCACGTAAGGAACTGACGAGACGATTACCGGTGGCGTGCCGAATTTGGAAGGCGTCGGCTGTGGCGTCGGTGATGGACTCGGGCTCGGTGTCGCGGTCGGCGAAGGCGATGGTGTCGGTGTTGGGGTGGGCTTAACGGGCAACACCACGGGCAGAGTCGTAGCTGCGATCTTGCGGTCGATCACATCGAGCGACTGCGGATCGGTCAACGTCACCAACGTTCCGCGCCCGAAGATGACGAGGTTGGTGTCGATCAATTCACCGGCAGCTTTTTTTTCCAACTGCACGTGTTGGGCATCGGCCAGGAGCGGTTCACTGCCGAGTGGACGAAAGCCCTGGAAAAAGAGAGAGGTCTCAATCAGCCGCTTCAAATCCACATCGACCGGTTCCGACAACCGGGTCGCATCCGGCTTGACCATCATCATCTGGCCGGGCCCCATCAAAATGGATTCGCCCAGCCGGCCCTTCAAATAGAGGCGCATCACGCCTTCGAGGACGATGTATTTCGCGTAACTCTTGGGATGATATTCCGCCATCACCGTCGTTCCGGTGATCGCGGCGGTGACCGCGGCGGTCTGGATCTTCGCGCCGCCAGAATCTTTCGGCACGCGCAGAAGGATGGCGCCGTCGGTCAGCGAGATCGTGCGCGTGCCCTCGTTGAAACTGAAAATCGTGTTCGCGCCCAGGCGCGCGATCGTCAGATCGGTGAAGGTAAGCTCGGCCCGCGAATCGGCGCCGGTGCGCACGGCCGTGTCGCCGCGCACGTCGTCGCTCACCGCCGCCGCTCTCGGTGCGGCCCGGCCCGGGAGGAGTTTTACATCCTTGATCACCTGGGTGACGCGCGCTTCCTTCAGCACACCGCCATCGGCCGGCGAAATTGCAAAAGAGATTCCCACCGCTAACGCGGCTCCGGCGAGCCGCCTCTTCCATGCCGCGAATTCAAAAAGCGTTTTCATCTCGAGTTAAAAGTGGAATGAGAACGATACCGCACCGCCGACGTTTGCTACGCTGTAATCAAAGACACTGTGGTTCGATTGGCTCCAGGCGAACGTGCTCGCTGCGCTCGCGCTGAAACATTTCGTCACCCGGACATTGGCGCTGAGCGCGAAGACCTCGCTCACATCCACGCGATCGCCATCGTAGTAATTGCGCACGAAGAGACGGCCGACGGCGTCGAGCGAAAGGCAACGCGTCAGGTTGACGGCGTAACCGGCGTAGAAATCGAAATCATTCCGGCGCGGCGCATCGGGCTCGGCGTGAATGCTCACGTTCGCGTCCGTGCCAATCGAGAGCTGCTGCGCCCGGCCGAAACGAAAAGGAAGCTCGGCGCTGACGAAGAGCGAATGATTCGAGAAGAAATCGTTGAAGCTGCTGTCGAAGGTGAGGCGGTTGTAATCGTACTCGGCGCGCAAACTCAAGTTGTGCAGCTTCGGCAAAACATAAGTGACGCCGGCCCGGAAATCGGTGCTGCCGAAATTGAGTTCGCTAAAGCGATCGTAGTAGAAAAATTGCTGCTGGACGGTGATCGAGGCAAAAAACGTTTGCGAGATCCGCGGCGCATAAGTGACACTGGCGGCCGGCGCGATGAGGACGTCGCTTTGCTCGCCGGTTTTCGCGAGCGCCACGTTCGATGTGTAATAAAACGGCATCCCGAACGAGGCCGTGAACGGCTGGTAACGCTCGACTCGCTTGAGAATCTCCTGCTCGCCGAGGTCCGGATTATTCGGACTCTCGACCGCGTGGCCTTCGTCCACCCCGTTTTCCATCGAGTACGGATCGTTGTGCATCAGCGCCTGGTTGCGCAAAAACTGCGCGCGATCGACATCCTGACTCGGGGTTTGGGCGCGGGCCGCCGCGACGACGACGACGATCGCGCCGCCTGAGAGCAAAGCAGCCAGAAGACGAGCACGGGCCAGTTCGAAAATACGGGGCATTGAGAGCGTCTAGTTGTGCCGCCCCGGATTCCACGCGTCAAGCAGTTAAACGTTACTACAATTCCAACAGACTGCGCTGCCACGGCACGAGCAAGGTCGTGCTGCGGCTCTCATCCGCGGCGAGCGCGTCAAGTGCGCCTCGCGGCGCGATGAAGGAAGGATCGAGACCGTGCTCGTCCGCGACCGCATCTCGCCGGCGTCGCAATTCCTCAGCAAGGCGCTCCATTTCCCGGGTCGGCCGTGTCCCATGCCGGCGGCGGCGCACGGGCCACTCGGATTCCGGCAACTGCAACGCTTTCTCCGCCGCCGCGCGAAAGCCTTCACGCCGGCGCGTCGAGAAATGACGGAAGTCCGGAGTTTCGCCGGCGGCGAAATCCTGCGCCGCGCGCAGCAATAAATGATTTTGCAGGATATGGAACGGCGGACGGTCCGCCGCTTGTGCTTCCTTATCGCGCCATTGCCAGAGTTCGCGTAAGACGGCGGACGTGCGCCCATCGAGCGTTCCCGCCCCGGTGATGCGCCACGTTTCGTCTTCATCACGCACTCGTTGCACCGCCGTTTGCTCTAACGCGCGCTGACACGATTGCCGGAACCACTCGAGCCGGCCGCGCTCGTGCAACTGCGCCTCCAGCTTTTCCGCGAGCGGCAAAAGGTAGCGGGTGTCGTTCATCGCGTACTCCGCCATGTGTTTCGGCAAAGGCCGCTTCGCCCAGTTCGCCTTTTGCGAACCTTTCGTTAGGCCGACGCCGAAATATTGCTCGACCAGCGCCGCCAGGCTGAACGCGCGAATCCCCAGTAATCGCGCCGCGATCACCGTGTCGAAAATCCGGGTCGCGACAAAATTAAGGCTCCGGCGGAGAAGGCGCAGATCGAAATCAGCTCCCTGCAATACGATTTCCTTTTCCGCGAGCGCCGCGGCCAGCGGCGCCAGATCAATCTGCGCGAGTGGATCGATCAGGTAATCGTTCCCACCGAAACTGATCTGCACGAGGCAAAGCTTCTCATAATAACAATGCAGACTGTCCGCCTCGGTATCGACTGCGATGCGATCGACTTCTCCCAGCTTCGGGAGCAGCTCGGCCAGTTGGGAATCCGTCTCGATCATTTCAATCCACTCAGGAGCAGCTCCGCATTTGTCTTCGTCGCCTGTAAATTTTCGATCAGTTTTTCCATCGCCTCGATCGGCGGCAGCGCGGCCATCGCTTTGCGCAGAAGCTGCACCCGCTCCCATTCCTCGGGGTGGTAAAGCAAATCCTCCCGGCGCGTCGCCGATTGCGTGCAATGGATCGCCGGATAGAGCCGCTTCTCCACCAGCGACCGGTCCAAATGCAGCTCCATGTTTCCCGTCCCCTTGAACTCTTCAAAAATCACCTGGTCCATTTTGCTCCCGGTATCGACGAGCGCCGTCGCCAGGATCGTGAGGCTGCCGCCCTCCTCGCAATTGCGCGCCGCGCCGAAGAATCTTTTCGGTTTCAGGAGCGCTTTCGCTTCCACGCCGCCCGACATCGTCCGGCCTTTGCCCGGCTGGAGCGAATTGTAACCCCGCGCCAGCCGCGTGATGCTGTCGAGCAGGACGACGACGTCTTTTTTCATTTCGACGAGGCGTTTCGCGCGCTCGAGGACCAGCTCTGCCACTTCGACGTGCCGCCGCGAATTTTCGTCGAAGGTGGAATTGTAAACGTCGCAATCCACTTCACGCTGGAGATCGGTCACCTCTTCCGGCCGTTCGTCCACCAGGAGAATGATCAGGACAATCTCCGGATGATTCACTCGGATCGCTTTCGCGATTTCTTTTAACAGGATCGTTTTGCCGACGCGCGGCGCGGCCACGATCAAGCCCCGTTGTCCCCGGCCGAGCGGCGTCAACAAATCGACCGCCCGCGCGCTGATCGAATTCGTTGTCGAATTCTCCAGCATGATCCGGCCTTCCGGATACAGCGGTGTGAGCTGCTCGAAGTCCATCGGCTCCGTCCATTCGGCGGCGGGAAGGTCTTCGATCGCGAGCACTTCGTCGAGCATCGGAATTTTTTCGCGATCGCGCGGCAACCGCAAAGTGCCGCTGATTTTTTGCGCGGGCTTGAGATGAAATTTTTGGATGAGAGAGCGCGATACTCCCACGTCTTCCGGGACCGCGAGAAAGTTGAGCCGCGGCCAGCGCAGCACGCCGAAGGAATCAGCGACCTGATCGAAAAATCCCGTGGCCGTGACCGGAATTCCAAGGCCGAGCGCAGTGCGAATCAAATCGAGAATATGGTGATGCCGCGTTCTGGCGGGATTAACGCGCAATTCGAAATCGCGGCAAAGCTTCTCGATCTCCTCCGGCCCGAGCGATTGAAGTTCATTCACGTCCAGCGAGGCAGGAAGCGACGCGACGGCTGGGACTGCGGCCGCCTCAGGTGGCGCTGCTTCGACAGCTTGCGGGGCAGAAGGATTTTCCACTGCCGGCTCAACCTGGGCTGAATCGCGCTCGTCCATCTCTAGCCCTGCTGCCAATACTGCACCAGCAACCCTGCCTGGGCCGCGAGGACACCGCGCCCATCGTTATTCCAGACGACGTGGTCGGCTCGGCGAATTTTTTCTGTGAGTGGCATTTGCGCGTGGATCATTTTTTCGGCGGCGGCGCGATCGAGTTTCGTGCGCGCCAGGAGGCGCTCGAGCTGGACACTGGACGAGCACGCCACGACCACGACGCAATCGCACAAGGTTTCACCGCCGGTTTCATAGAGAAGTGGAATGTCAGCAAAGAAAAAATCGGTGGAGTTTCTGCGGCTCTCGGCTTCGAGGCTCCACTGACGACGGATGCGCGGATGCAGGATTTGCTCCAGCGCGCGTTTCTTTTCCGCGTCGGCGAAGACTATCGAGCGAATCTGCGCCCGGTTCAAGTCGCCGTTTTCAGAATAGATCGCCGGCCCAAATTCGCGCGCAATCAAGTCCCGCACCTCCGGGTCGTGCTCCGCCAGATCGCGCGCCGCCTGGTCCGCATTAAAGAACGTGGCCGCCGGGACGATCTCGCGCAGACACTCGCAGAAGGTCGTCTTCCCCGTGGAAATTCCACCCGTGATTCCTATTGCCGGCATGGCCTAGATATGAACACCTCGCTTCGCCGCCGCAACGGCTTTCAGGCGCTACGGCTGCAATTACCCTCGATCGTCGTACCAGTATTTCCGAATTAATTCCTCGGTCGCGTTAGCATTCCATAATCGCACGACCGCGAGACGCGTCATCTCGCGAAAGTAATGCCAATCCCCATGGCGATCGAACTTCCGAGTCGAGGCGATCGCCTTCACGGAGCGGAGCCGAGTGAGCCGTTGGCGACGCGACCAGCCCAGTCGTTTCAAAGCCCAGAGAAACGCGACATCCTCCGCGACCCGCCTCCGTTCGTCGTAACCCCCGATCTCGATGAAATCCCTCCGCCGGCAAAAGACAACGCCGGTATCCATTCCCGTGAGGAGCACGATCGGGACGATCATTGCATAGGACGCGGCCAGGCCTAACGACCAGCGCTCCAGGGTCACGCCAGTAGCGCCGCCCACGATGCGCCCATCCGCTAATGCGCGCTCGATCCCGTTGAAGGTATCGGGATGAATCTGTGAGTCCGCATCCACAAATGCCAGGATCGGGCTAGTGGCGTGCGCGGCGCCTCCGTTACGGGCGGCGGCAATCGCTCGCTTCACGACTGGGACCACGCGACAGCCGCGGGCCGCCGCGATCTCAGCGGTGCGATCCGTGGACGCATTATCCGCCACGATCACTTCGATTGCGCCCGCCCCGAAAGAATAACGCGCTCGCGCGACGTCCACGGTCTCGAGCAAGCGTGGCAGGAGCGCTTCTTCGTTGTGCGCCGGAATGACCAGCGTTTGCCGGAGATCTGTCTGTATCATTTCCACGAATGTCGCGATCTATGAAACCAGCTAGCGAATGAGCATAAGCAAACAAGAAAGATCGGCACCTTATCTTTCGCATGCCCTTGCTCACTCCGACAGCTCCCGGTAATGCACTCTTTACATGCCCGGGACCCGAAAGGTAATCGTGCGCGCGATAGGTCCATCCTTGAACGTCCCCAGCAAGCTGGCCGATCCTACTCTGGAGTTGCATGATGGGAACGGCGGCCTCCTTGACTCGAACGACAACTGGGTGGATAGCCCGAACAAGCAAGCCATCATCGACAGCACGATCCCGCCGACGAACAATTTGGAATCAGCCATCGTTGCGACCTTGCCTTCCAGCGGCACGCATTACACCGCCATCGTCCGCGGCGTGAATAACACTACCGGCGTAGCAGTCGTCGAAATTTACGCACTTAATTAAGGTAGAGCCGCCTCTCCGAGGCGTCCGACTATTGCGAGTGTGCCGTCGCGCTCAATCTCGGCCGCGGTGGCAGGCAAAGGAGCGTCTTCCCCACCGCAGTGAAAGCTGATAATAGACGATTGATCTTGTGTTTTGAATTCCGCGCAAATTGAATCGGTTCACGGAGGTCACCATGTCTCTTCGCTTCTTCTCATTGTCACTGATTGCAGGCTGGATTCTATTTCATTCCGCTACGGTAGCGGCGGACACGCCCCAAACCGGTCCCACGTTCACTGTCACAAACACTGCGGATCACAACGACGAGGTCTGTGGAGTGAGTGACTGCACCTTGCGCGAAGCAATTTCCGCCGCCAACGGCGCGGCCGGGCCCAACACTATTACCTTCGCCTACGGGGTAACCGGCACCATTACTCTGCAATCGGGCCCTGGACCTTTTACTATCACCGGTCCCACTACAATCGTTGGTCCCGGGACCCGTTGGCTGGCGCTGAGAGGCGCTCTTCCGAATCGAGTTTTCATTTTCACTAGTGACGCTGGCATCAACCGGGTCTCCGGGATTACGATTCGTGAAGGCTCTGTCATCGGTCCCGGCGGCGGACTGGGCGCCGGCGGAGGCATCCTGAATCAAGCGACCCTGACTCTGACTGATTGCGCGCTCATCTCTAACATCGCGTTTGGCGGCGATAACAATATGCCGGGTGGCAGTGGCGGAGAGGGTCAAGGAGGTGCCATCCATAATCAAGGGGTGCTGACACTCAGTAACTGCACCTTGAGTAACAATGGCGCGTTTGGCGGCCTGGGCGGCGCCAATCCCGGCGCAGTGACCACGGGCGGAACCGGTGGAGCAGGAAAAGGCGGCGCCATCTATAATGATACCGGCCGGAGCTTAACGATTACGAACTGCACCTTCTTCAACAATAACGCGAGTGGCGACGCTGGCGGCGATGGCCACTTCGGCGGTACCGGCGGGGCAGGCATCGGAGGTGGAATATTCAATCAGGGCACAATGACCTTAGTGGCCGCGACCTTTAACGCCAATAAGGCAGCGGGCGGCGCGGGCGGAAAAGGCAGCGCTGCGATCAACAACGGCGGAACGGGTCCCGGCAACGGCGGCGGCCTGGCCAATATCGGTGGCGGCCTCGGTAGGGGCGGAACCGGCACCGTCGGCGATTCCATCGTGGCCGGCAACACTGGCCAGGGCGGAGGCGCAGATGTGGATGGCACCTTCATTTCCCACGGTTTCAATCTGATTGGCAGCGCTGATCACAGCAGCGGGTTCACCGCCAAAAGTGACAAGGCCGGCACCGATATCGCGCCGCTCGATCCCATGCTTGGTCCGTTACAGGACAACGGCGGCGGCACCGATACGATGGCCTTGCTGACAGGCAGCCCGGCGATTAATGCCGCTAACGATCCCAACGCCCCACCTCGGGACCAGCGTAATTACGTTCGCCCCGATGTAGCTGACATCGGTGCGTTTGAGTTTCTTGGCACTATTCCGGTAACGTTAGCTAACATTTCCACGCGTGGACTGGTTCTGGATGGCGATAACGTGCTCATCGCGGGATTTATTATTACCGGTACCCAGCCGAAGCATTTGGCGCTCCGTGCCATTGGGCCTTCCTTGCCCCTGCCGAACGCGCTCGCCGATCCTTTCCTCGAGTTTCACAACGGCAACGGCCAGCTCGTGGCATCCAACGACAACTGGCGCACAAACACCAATCGGCAGGAGATCATCGATGCCGGCCTTGCCCCGACGAATGATCTCGAATCCGTCTTGATAAGTACAGTTAGTCCCGGCAATTTCACCGCAGTGGTGCGGGGAGTGCTTGGCGCCACTGGCCTGGCCGTAGTCGAGGGTTACGATCTGGATCGCACCGTCAACAGCAAATTTGCTAACATCTCGACGCGTGGAGTTGTCCAGACTGGCGACAACATTCTCATCGGCGGTTACATCGTTCTCGGGCCGGACAGTGAGACGGTAGTCGTGCGCGGGATAGGTCCTTCTCTAATGCTGCCGGGTAAACTGGCTGATCCGACCCTGGAACTCCGTGACAGTAACGGGGCCTTGCTGGAGGCGAACGACAACTGGGTCGATAGCCCGAACAAGCAGGCCATCATCGACAGCACGATCCCGCCCTCGAACGACCTGGAGTCAGCCATCGTGCGCACCCTGACGCCTGCGAACTATACCGCGATCCTGCGTGGGGCAGGCGGAACAACAGGCATCGCCGTCGTCGAAATCTACGGGTTGAATTAGTGAGCCGGTTACAAGGCACTCATGTTCGAGGTCCAACCGGTCTGCTTCCAAAAACAGCTTCCTTAAAACATATGCGCCTCTACCCGTTCCGAAATCCGAGCTTCCTCGTGGCGCTCGCCGTTCTAGCCGTGATTCTCCCGCCCTCCGTCGCCCGAGCCACGACGCGCATCGTCAACAATCTTGGCGACAGTGGCGCCGGCACGTTGCGGGATACGATCGCCGCTTCAGGCGATGGCGACATCATTACTTTTTCGGTCACCAAGATCAATCTCACCAGCGGCCCGCTGACCATCACCAGAAGTATCACGATCAACGGTCCGGGGCCAAGTCAGCTGGAAGTGACACGCCAGGCGGGAGCCTTCGGCATCTTTATTATCAATGTCCATTCTATCGTTTCGATCTCGGGGATAACAGTCACCAACGGCTTCGGCGTTAATTCCAATTTTGTCGTACAGGGCGGTGCGATCAGCAACGTCGACGGAAGCACTCTCACGGTAAGTAACTGCGTCTTCAGCGGCAACCGCGGCGCGAGTGGAGGGGCGGGCGCTATTGACTCGGAGTCCTCCATTTTGAAGGTGACGAACTGCACTTTTGCCAATAACACCACGGCGCAGGGAGGCGGGGCAATCCAGGCCAGCTCTAGCGACACGACGGTGGCCTCATGCACCTTCAACGGAAACCAAGCGAGCGGCAGCGGCGGCGCTATTTATAACTCCGGAAATAATCCGCTGACCGTGACCAATTGCACTTTCAGTCAAAACAGCGCCCAGGGGTTCGGAGGTGCCATCTATAACGTTTGTGTCGCGGGCGCGACGCAGACGACGACGGTGCGCGACAGCACTTTCACCGGCAACACATCTTCCGCGCAGTCAGGGGGCGCGCTGGCCGGTTTTTTTGGAGGCTACACTCTGGATAACTGCACTTTCGCTAACAACACAGCCAGCAATGGCGGCGGCGGAATCTTTAACCAAAACGGAGCTTTGCTCCTGACTAACTGCACCCTGGCGAACAACACCGCCTCCCAGACTGGTGGCGGCATCCACAATCAAGGCGATGGAAATGGCTTTGCCGGAACCGCCACGGTCACCAGCAGCACGTTTAGCCGGAACGCGGCCCCTAACGGCGGCGGTATCTATAATACCGGCACTAACGCTGGCAATTCGTTCGTGCAGCTAGGCAATACCATTCTCTACAGCACTGGCGCAGACCTCGGCGCCAACCTCGTCAACGACGGTTTGGGCACAAGTATCACGTCACAGGGATACAATCTGAGTAGTGACGACGGAGGCGGATTCCTTACCGCCGCCGGCGATCAGAAGAATATCAACCCCCAGCTCGGGCCGCTCCAGGACAACGGCGGCCCTACCAAGACGATGGCTTTGCTTCCGAACAGTCCCGCCCAGGACCAGGGGAAGAACTTCAACGGGCCGACCGCGACCGACCAACGCGGGTTGCAGCGGACTACGGACCTTCCGAGTGTTCCTAATGCAAGCGGCGGGGACGGCACCGACATTGGTGCGGTTGAGATGACTAGCATCGCGCCGCTCATCGTCACCACCACGGCGGATCACGACGACGGATCTTGCGCCGGAGGCGATTGCACGCTCCGCGAAGCGATCAATGCCGCCAATGCCGCCAACGGAACAAACAGCATTCTTTTTGCCAGCGGCCTGAGCGGAACCATCACTTTGCAACCGGCGCTGGGCCCGTTAATGGTTACCGACTCCGTCATCATCGTCGGCCCCGGTGCGCGGCTCTTAAGCGTGAGCGGTAATGGGACCATCCGCGTCTTCTCTTTCAACAGCGGAAGCAACGCCATCTCCGGTCTTACTATCCGTGATGGGTCCAAGACAGACGCGGCAGGTTCCGGTCGCACGACGACAGGCGGGGGCATCTTCAACGCGCAAAATGCGACGCTGACGATTTCCGATTGCGCCTTCACCAACAATCGCGCGCAGGGCGCTGATAGCGCGACGGTGGCTTCCGTGGGCGGAAACGGCAACGGCGGCGCCATTAACAATAGCGGAACGCTGACACTCAGTAATTGCACCCTGAACAGCAACTTCGCATTCGGCGGACGCGGCGGCGATGGCAGCAGCGCCATCGGCGGCAACGTTCACGGCGGCGACGGCGGTGCGGCCCAGGGCGGCGCCATTTTCAACGATACCACCGGTACCCTGGTCATCACCAACTGCACGCTGGTAGCTAACCACGCCACGGGTGGCGCCGGAGGTAATGGTCCTATCGGCGGCAATGGCGGCAACGCGACCGGCGGCGTGGTCAACGCCGGAGCGATGACGGTCACTTCGGTCACCTTGAGCGGTAACGGCGGCACTGGAGGCCCAGGGGGGACAGGCAGCAGTAGGTTCAGTGGCGGCAGCGCCGGCAAGGGCAGTGGCGGCCTGGCCAGCACAAACAACACAAGCACTATTCGCAGCACTATTAGCGCGGGTAACACAGGCAGCGGAGCTGGCCTCGACGTTGACGGAAGCTTTAGCTCCGGCGGTTACAACTTGATTGGCACAGCCGATCACAGCAGCGGTTTTACTGCGACGGCCGATCAGACCGGCACCGATGCGGCGCTCCTGGATGCACAGCTTGGTTCCTTGCAGAACAATGGAGGCCAAACCGACACGATGGCATTACTGACCGGCAGCCCCGCCATCGATAAGGGAAACAGCTTCTTGAATATCAGGGACCAGCGCGGACTTGCGATCTACGATGAGCTAACGATTCCCAATGCGGCCGATGGCCGGGACATCGGGGCCTTCGAGTCAAAAGGAGGGCAAACGCCGCCCACCATCCTTGCCAACATCTCGACGCGTCTTCGAGTCGAGACTGGCGACAATGCGCTGATTGGCGGATTCATTATCACCGGCACGCAGCCGAAGAGGGTGATTGTGCGCGCGCTTGGTCCATCGGTGCCGGTGGCGGGAGCTCTGGCCGATCCCATCCTGGAGCTGCACGGCCCGAACGGGTTTGCCACGATCACAAACGATAACTGGCGGAGCGACCAGGAAGCGGCCATCAATGCCTCCGGCGTACCGCCCACCAACGATCTCGAGTCGGCCATCGTGGCGACCTTGCCGGCCAATAGCGCGGGTTACACCGCGATCGTGCGCGGGGTGAATAACGGGACCGGCATCGGACTGGTGGAAGCGTATGACTTGGATTCCACAGTCGATTCGAAGCTGGCCAATATCTCGACCCGCGGGCTGGTGCAAACCGGCGACAACATCTTGATCGCGGGAACCATCGTGCTGGGCCAGACACCGCAGAAGGTAATCGTGCGGGCGCTAGGTCCTTCCTTGAACGTCCCCGGCAAGCTAGCCGATCCTACCCTGGAGCTACGCGACGTAAACGGAAACCTCATCGACTCTAACGATAACTGGAAAGACTCACTGAATAAGCAAGCCATTATCGATAGCACTATCCCGCCGACGAATGACTTGGAGTCCGCGATCGTGGCGACCTTGCCCGCAAGTGGCGCGCATTACACCGCCATCGTGCGTGGCGTGAATAACTCGACCGGCGTAGCAGTCGTGGAAATGTACGCGCTACAGTAGGCCAGCCCGGTAACATCCGGAGGGAGCAACGATAACGAACTTTCCCATATCGAATCTCCTTCCAGTGCACTAGCGGTTGAACGATTAGCATGAGTGAATGGAGCCGCAGGGATACGAGCGACATAGATGGGCAAGCCGGGAAGCCGAGTAAGTGGGAACGCACGAGTCAATCAACAAGATCAGCCACCGCTGGCGAGCACGACGAGCATTCTTCTCAAGTTTTCTACTTTCTAACTTCTACTTTGCACTTTCTTCCCGGCTGCATCGCCGGGTTTAGGTAGTGTGGCCAGGCACCTCAGTCGTTCAGCATTTCGCCGTCTTGCGCTTCTTCCCGATGGCGCCGCGTTTCTGCACCTTTCGGATGTAGTCCGGCGAAAAGGGCACCTGACATGAGGTATTGCCCATGTCCGCGGTGACTGGGCCGATCTTTTCGCCGATCTCGATGGCAGTGTCCGTCAGCGGTTGGACGTAGGAACCTACTGCAATGACAAACAAGTTCATTTGGCGGCGCACATCGTCCGGTGCCGCATGAATGCTCTTCCGCACCCGCTCCAGAAGCCGTTTCAATTCCGCCAGGTCGAGCTCGGAGTCGTCCTTGATGGACACGAGGCTCCCCAACGTCGCCCAGCCGGCGGCGGCGGCCAGAGCCCTCTTCGAGTCGATTCACTCCAAGGCCAGCTCCCACCCATGCGTGCTGCCCGCCGCTACCCATGGCACCGTCGCTCCGCACAGCGGGCGGCTATATGCCTTGGCTACCCAGCTCTGGAGATCCTTCCTGGTCATGCGCACATCATCGGCGATCAACCCGGCCAAATACATCGCATCGTAGTTACCGGTGTCGTAAAGGTCGAGTGCAAGTTGGTAATCCTTCGTGATGCGCTTCTGGATCTTTTGCAGGTCGCTGACCTTAACGCCGAAGCACGGCTCCTTCACGCCGTGGTTGAAGATCACCCTTTTGTAGCTATCGCTGCCCAGCGGCTTCAGTTCTTCCAGAATTTGTTTTGTGGTCATAGAATTCTTCGCCTAACGAGAATGGAGTGGACTGGCAAGCCACGACATAGACTGGAAGCCCGAAGGGTGAGTGAATGACATAAGCGAATCAATAAGATCAGCCACCGCTGGCGAGCACGACGAGCAATCTTCTCAAGTTTTCTACTTTGAAACTCGTTCGTTTCCCACACTCTCTCGCTGTTACCCTGCACAGCTTTACCTTCTATGTCGCTCACCCCATTCGCTCCATTCTACTTCTCAATTTCTACTTTTCAAAGCGGCCAGCGGTTCGCTGCATTCCATGGTTAAGCGTTGCTGATTTTCCCGCGAAGCCAACCAAATAGAACTATTGCGCTTCCGGCGACGATAATCCAGAGCGATTGATGCCATGCGCCCAGCGCCGTGACAGCCATTCCGGCCAGGCGAACGGCTTCCATTGCATGCGACATAGAGCGCGCAATGTATTTACCGAAGGCAGATTGGCGATACGGCTCCAAATCGGCGTATCGCATGAGGAGAAGGGAGACTAAAAGGGGTGGGGCGAGCATGACGACAAGGGCGAAGGCGAGTTGGTGGCGCCACAAAAGACATAATGAACCAAAGGCCGCGCCGGATATCGGTGAGGAGCTTGAGTGGATGGATCTGGTGGTAGAGGTATTTCTCTTTTGGGTTCATCTTGCAAGACGGAGGTGCAGGCATTTTCGCCTAACGGCCAAAGCTCAGCGGCGGAATCTGGTGCGTCTGGATTCGTTCCTATCTCGATGGCAATGCTTTGATCGAGCTTAGAATCGCTCGTACCACCGTCTCCCGCTTGGGTAGGTCGTCAAGTCTTTTGGGCGTGTCGATATTCAGAGCGAAGAAGACCGGGCCAGTCGGCCACTCGACCCACCCAACCCACCAACCCACTGTCCCGCTCCAGCCGGTCTTGGCGCGCAGAATCCAATCCCGGCCCGCTTCCACGATCATGATATCCTTGACCAGTCGCTGATGCTCGACTCGAAAAGGCAGTTCGTTTCGGTAGAGATGGCGAAGAAACGTAATCTGCTCTTGCGCGGAAATGCTTAGATTTCCTTCCACCCAGAATGGATCCGCGCCGGAGGGATCGGCGTTTCCATAGTCTATTTTTCGCAGGTAGAGACCCTCTTTCTCCGTGCCGATCTCTCGCGCAAAGTGCTGATACACCCACACCACCGAGTACCGCATCGACGAGCGCAGGTCTTGATCGCGGTTCCAAGTCTCGATGTTTCTAACGGTGCCATCCCATTTGAAGACTTGGAACTCGTCACGAACGACCCCGGCATCAAGCGCGAAGAGGGCATGCGGAATTTTGAAGGTCGAGGCAGGCGGGTAGCGTCTTCGGGCGCGTGCTTGATCATAGATTCCTGTAGCCCCGCCATCTGCTCGCTCATCTGCCACTACGATCGTCCCCTCGGCGCCGGACTCCTTAAAAAAACGCGCCCAATCAGGACGCTCCTGCTGCTTTTCCTCTGCTGAACAAATGGGTGAGAACGCAACAGCCGCAATACATATGCCTAGAATTTGGAGTTTCATGATTCTTTGACGCCTAACGAGAATGGAACGGACTGCCAAGCCGTGACATAGACGGGAAGCCCGAAGGGTGAACGAATGGCATGAGTGAATCAATAAGATCAGCGACGGCTGGCGGGACCGAGCGTTCTCATGTGTTTTCTACTTTGAAACTCGTTCGTTCCCACACTCTCTCGCTGTTACCCTGCACAGCTTTACCTTCTATGTCGCTCACCCCATTCGCTCCATTCTACTTCCTAATTTCTAATTTTCAAAGCGGGTAGCCGTTCGCTGTCCCTCGGCAGGCTCGGGACCTTGAGCCCGTCGAAACGGCAGCTCCCTGGTTAGGCAGCCCGTTCGTGTGTCCAAATCTCCTGCTGTAGCATTTTTAGCGTGCCACTCTTGCGACAAGCGCACGCCACTCACTGAGGGGCCGGTACAGAATTTCGGGGCGCGGCGCGTCGCTCAGGTCGGCGATTAGCTCGAGCAGGTGGCCGTCGGGATCGTGGAAAAATACAGATGCCGCTGGCATCCAGCCATGCACGATCGGCTCGTTCATTGGGCCCTGCACAGGCGCGGCTGGTGGATGGACGGGATCAATCCCGCGCTCGCGGAGGTAAGGCACCATCCGGTCGACGTCCGCTTCGGCCACGCGAAAGGAGATGTGATACTCGGCGGGATGGCGGTGCATGACAACATCGACAACGAAAAGCCCGAGCATCCAGCGCACGGCGCCGTCCGTGTACATGAGCAGAACGCTCGATTGACCTCTGCCGGTAAAGCCCACCTCGAAGCCGAGCTTGCCAACGTAGAAATCAATTGCCCGATTTAGATCAGTCACGGGAAGATGGACCTCGTAAAGGCCGTGGTGGAAGCGTCCCGGGTGATTCATATTGACGGTGGCCCTTGTAATTGCCTGCGAAAATTGCTCGCCTGTCTAACGAGAATGGAGTGGACTGGCAAGCCACGACATAGACTGGAACGGAGCCGCGGGGACGCGAGCGACGTAGATGGGCAAGCCGAGAGGCCGAGTGAGCGGGAGCGAAAGAGTCAAGCCCGAAGGGTGAGTGAATGACATAAGCGAATCAATAAGATCAGCGACGGCTACCGGAAGCGAGCATCTTCCTCGAAAGTTTTCTACTTTGAAACTCGTTCGTTTCCCACACTCTCTCGCTGTTACCCTGCACAGCTTTACCTTCTATGTCGCTCACTCCATTCGCTCCATTCTACTTCTCAATTTCTACTTTTCACGGCGCGGCCATCCGTTCGCTGTCCTTCGGCACGCTCAGGACGTTGAGCCTGTCGAAACGGCATCGCCTAGATGACATGTAAGGAGTTGTCGGGTGCGGGTCTGGGACCTACACCCGACAATATGAATAAGTGTTTACACACTGAGTTGTCCTCACACGAGGGAACCCGCTCGGAGTTTAATCCGGGCAAGAGAACGATCAAGCTTGGAATCGATGTGTACCAGGAGTTTTACGTGGTGGTCTGTCAGGAGGGAGGGAGCAACCCGAAGCCGGCGCAGCGCTTCAAGAAGGAAGCGTTTTTGAGTTGGGCGGCGCCCAGCTCAAGCAAAAAAGCGGCGGGGAGATCCACGCGGTCTACATCATCTGCCGAAACTACCGGCTCGCATGCAAGCTCCTGACGGCTTCCACCCCATTTTGAATCGCTGCCGGTGACACGATCAAATGGATGTGATCTACCGCAGGTATAATTGTCACCGGCACATCTTTCCCGGCCTGCTTCAGAACCTCGGCGAAACGGTTTGGATAATAGACCTCGTCGTTCTCGCCGATCAGAAGTCGGAACGGCTGGCGCATGTTGCGCAGGTCGGCCAGATAGTCTTGGTGCGGCCGAAAGTTGGTTTGCAGCGCAAAGGAATATTCCGAGGTCAAAATCGCCTTGGTCTTTTCGCTCACGGCGAAGCGGAGAACGGGGAGCGAATTGAAGTTGCGGACACCGAATCCATTTAGAATCGAAAGCGCGACGATGCGCGGAACACCCACACTCGCCCAACCTCCGCCGGCCGGCCGTATGCTCGGTGAATCCTGACTCAGAAACGGAGCCATAAACAAATAGCTTTGAAAAAGATCCTGCCCACTGCCGCCCGCACACCGTAGGACAAATCCGCCACCGGAAGAGAAGCCGGCCAAGGTCACAGGCGCTGGCGGTGAAACTGCACGCATGAAGTCAGTGAGATCATCTTCCAATTGTCCGATATAGCCAATCTGGCCCTTGTCGCCGGAACCACCATGGCCCCGGATATCCAGCGCATAGGTCGTGAACCCAGCGGCGCTCAGTTCCTTAGCCATCGGGTGCATGCTGGAGCTGGTGGCCGATGAGCCATGAATCAACACCACGCTGCCCTGACTCGGAGCTGAGGTCGCGAGCGCATAAGATCGGTAGGCCAGCTTTGTTCCGTCCCGAGCCGTGAACCTGGAAAGCTGAGGCAAATCGGAAAAATCCACCGAGTCAAATGGATCGGTGATGGTTCCCATCGGATGCGGCGTGCCGGGCCCCGCGAATTCACAAACTAAGT
>PMSN01000006.1 GCA_003167555.1 Spartobacteria bacterium | reverse complement strand
GTTCCACTGGTATGGCCAGGTGGAAGCAGTCAGTCCGGTCAAGTTCTACTTCGCCACCCCGCATCACAGCTGGGAGCGCGGGACCAACGAGAACACCAACGGACTCATCCGGCAGTATCTGCCCAAAGGAGCAACCATGGCCCGAGTCACCCAAAGCGAATGCGACTTAATCGCCCAACACCTCAACAACCGACCAAGAAAAAGACATGGCTACAAAACACCCAATCAATGCTTCCTTCAGACCTAGCAAATGTTGCACTACAAAGTTGAGCCTAGGTCTCATTTGATGCCGCGCTCCGGCCTAGCATACCGCTTTTCCCACTCGTCCAATTTGTCGGAAGCTTTCTCTTCAAGGCTGCCACCCGTGTGCTCACCGTTGAACGTGCCTTCGGTGTGCCACCGCAGAAAACGCAGCAAGACTAACTTGTCTTTTCCTTTTTGGAAAATGAAGCCGACATACGTCGGTTCTGGAGGGATTCCCGCAGTATTATCGAAACAATGGCACCAGCTGCTGTCGCTCCCAAGCAAACGCCCAAGCTTGCGACGGGCGTCTGCGTCGATAGCTCTGACACGCTTATAGTCGCCTCGTGGCGCAACCTCGCCCGTAGAACGCGACGTGCTGATAACGGTGACTGGAAAAACGTAAACCTCGTCGGCGCTTCTGATCAGACGCAGAGCTTCAGGGATGTCCCAAACGACCCGCCCGGCCGAGGCCGCGGCTGCCGCTGCGTGAACTATGGCGAGCGATGCCGCTATTAGCAGAGTGCGCATAAGACCTAACTACAATTAGGCGAAACAAAGTTTCGCCTATTTCTGGGTTGCGCGAGGGAATGATCCTGGGAAAAGCGAAAGACGGAGGAGGGCGGGGTCATGGGCCGGGTTTGGGTGGGGCACTCAGGCGGTTCGCTCGAATATTGAGGGCTCCGTGAGGATCCGGTCAAGACTTTTCAGTCGTGTTCGGGGTTTTCGCGGGCCGTTGAGCGTCGCTCGAGTGTACAGAGGCGTCCGCGTCTAAAGGACAAGACTACCGCAGCCCGGTTCCCCAGCGGTTGTGGAGGAAGCGTTCGATGGGGGAGAAGAGGATTTTGTCGGTGAGGAGGCCGATGGTGATGATGACCAACATGACGCCGATGACCTGGTCCATGGCCTGCAGTTCGCGGCCGTAATGGAGGAGATGGCCGAGGCCGAAGCCGGTGAGAATGGTAACGTAGATTTCGGCGGCCATGAGGGAGCGCCAGGCGAAGGCCCAGCCTTGTTTCATGCCGCTGACCAGAAAAGGCAGCGACGCGGGCAGGATGACCTTGGTCCACTTATGCAGGCCGCGCGAGCCCATGGTGCGCGCGGCGCGAGCGAAGATGGGCGGGATGTTGCGCACACCGGTGTCGGTGGCGATGACGACGGACCAGACGGTGCCCATGATAACGACGAATAGCATCGCGCTCTCGGTCTGCCCGAACCAAAGCAAGGCGAGAGGTATCCAGCAAACACTCGGCAAGGTCTGGAGCCCCAGGGCCATAACGCCAATGGTGTCTTCTGCGAACTTGGAGGCGGAGGTGAAGAGACCTAGCGGCAAACCTATCGCGATACCGATGAGGTAGCCGAAAAGCAGGCGGCGCACGGTCACGCCGGTAGCTTCGAGCAAAGTGCCGTCGCGCACGGCGCCTACCAGGTATTCGCCGACACTTTGCGGCGATGGGAGTAAGACCGGCGACCAGATGCCTGCCCTCACGATGAAGTGCCAGATGGCAACAAGGATCACGAAGAACAAAGTAGCTAGAGAAGCGCGTCTCATTCTTCGGCTGGCTCCTCTTCCGAATGGCCTTTCAAGGCGCGAGTGATTTTGCCGGCGTATTCAGCCAGTTCGATGCTATTGATGTCGCGCGGCCGTGGAAGCGGGATGTCGAATTGTTCGCGGATCCGTCCGGGATTCCGCGAGAACAAAATGACGCGATCGGCCAGGCAAACGGCTTCGCGCACGTTATGGGTGACAAAGACGATGGTCTTGCGCCGCTTTTCCCAGATGCGCTGGATGTCGCTGTAGAGTTGCTCGCGCGTCAGGGCATCGAGCGCGGCGAACGGTTCATCCATGAGCAGGACGCGCGGGTTCGGCGCGAGCGCGCGGGCAAGGGCGACGCGTTGTTTCATTCCACCGGATAGCTCATGCACATGCGCGGCCGCGAATTTTTCCAGGCCGACTAGATGGAGAAAAAACTTCGCGACCTCGCGGCGTTCCTTGTTCTTCAAGCCAGGCTTGAGTTTTAAGCCGAACATGACGTTACCGGTAACGTCGAGCCAGGGAAAGAGCGCAGCTTCCTGAAACATAACGAGCCGGTGCCGGCCCGGGCTAAGGACCGGTTCGTTGTCGGCCATGACGCGACCTTCGTCCGGCGTCGCTAACCCAGCGATAATATCGAGCAAGGTGGACTTACCGCAGCCGCTCGGGCCGACAAGGCAAACGAACTCGCCTTCATTGATGTCGAGCGAGATGTGGTCGAGCGCGTGGACGGTCTGGCGCGAGGTGCGAAACCACTTCGAGACATCCTCGACGGCGAGCTTCGCCGGAGGCAGTCCCTGTAACTCTTCCCGCAGCGACATCAGGGTTTCTCGAAGAGCTTCGACAAATCGGGCACGGACTTGATGAAGCCGGCCTTGACCGAGTTCTGCATGAAACTCTCGACCGACGCGCGCGGCGTCTCGGCAGTGAACACGATCCGCTTCCAGGATTGCGCGATCAGATCGGGCGCCATGTCGCTCTTGGTTTCCGCGAGCAGCTCCGCTCTGATCAACTTCTGCGCTTCCTCGGGATTTTTCACGATCCAATCGGTCAGCTCCGCGTGCGCCTGGGCAAATTTCTTCGCGAGATCGCGGTGGTCCGCCAGGAACTTTGCGCTCGAGACCAGAACCGTGGTCGCGACGTCGCGCTCGTCGACGAGAATCTTTCCGCCGGCTTCGCGTTCGAGCCGCGAGACCCATGGCTCGATTGTCCAGACGGCGTCGACTCGTTTCTGCTGGAACAAGGAAAGCTGATCGGGATTTTGCGTCGGCAAGACCTGGGCGTCGCCGCCGAGCTGAGTGATTTTCAAACCGCCTGCTGTCAGCCACGCGCGGCAGGAAATGTCCTGCGTGTTACCGAGCTGCGGGGTCGCGATTTTTTTGCCGCGAAAATCAGCGGGCGCGGCGAGTTTCTGGTCGGGCTGGACCACGAGCGCCGCGCCACCATTGGCCGCGCCGGCGATGAGGCGGACCTCGGCGCCGCTCGATCTCGTGTAAGCATTCAAGGCTGGTCCGGGACCGACGTAGGTAAGATCGATCGACTTGGCGAAGATGGCTTCCATCGCGCTCGGTCCGGCGTTGTAAACGAACCACTCGATCTTAGTGCCGGGGCCGAGGCGTTCTTCAAACCATCCTTTGCCTTGCCGGCTGAGGTTATGAGCTACGAGCGCTTGGGCGTGCGTGATGTTTGGAAAATGACCGACGCGGAGCGCGGCGTTGTCGGCCGCGGGTGCGGGGGCCGTCATCAGGAGCGTGAGGGAAAGAATGGAGAGGCCGATTGTTTTCATAGGCGAAAGAGCGCGGCGCTGAGTATCCAAAAACGGCGTCGCGATGTCCATCCATGTTCGCGTGAAAATGAGGACTAAGCGATTCGCTGGCCGAATCAAGACGTGCGGAAGCACGTCACTCCGAAGAGACGGCCCACAGGGCCGTGGCTACACGCCTTGCAGCTGGGAGGTTGCTTCGCGCAGCTCCAGACTCTTTGTGTGAAGGGCGTCTTCGAGCGCGGCGCGTTGCATGTCGAGCTGGACGTGGAGCCGCCGCATCTCGAGGAGATTGCCAATGCGGAGAAGGACCTCGAGCTGATCGAACGGTTTGAGGAGGAAATCGGTCGCGCCGGCGCGGAGCGTGTTACGTTTCGTTCCTTCGTTGGCATCGGCGGTCAAGACGATGACGGGCAGAAATAGTTCGTCGCCATCGGAGCGTAACGCCTCGAGGATGGCGAAGCCATCCACATAAGGCATCATCAAATCGAGCAGGACGAGGTCGGGTCCGAACTCATTGCAAACATCGAGAGCCGTGCGGGAATCGGTCACTGATCGGATTTGTTTGTAGCCCGCGTAGGACAGCATGTCTTCGAGCAGGGCGATGTTAAGCGGCTCGTCGTCCACGATCAGGATTTTCATCCGGGGAAATACCCTGACATCGCCCTGGCAATCATCGTGCGTTTTTATCTCAGGTGGTGTCATGGTTGGCAAAGGTTCTCGCGTTTCAAGCCGCGCATTCTTCGGTGCCGCGGTTGGTAGTTTCCTCGATGACCCGGAAGAACTCCTGCATATCGAGAGGTTTCGTGAGGTAAGCGCTCGCGCCGGCGGCCATGAGCCGCTTGATCTGGCGCGAGGTAGCATCCGCGCTGATCACAACCACGGGGATGTCGCTCGTGGAGTCATCGCGCTTGAGACGCGAGAGAACTTCCCAACCCGGCAGGTCGGGCAGGTGCAAGTCAAGCAGGATGACATCGGGCGCGTGCTGGCGGGCGAGCTCGATGCCAAGCTGACCCTGCATCGCGGTGATGAGCTTGGTCTCCGGCTCTTCCGCGAGCATCTGCTCGATCAGGGTAAGGTTTGAAAGGTTATCTTCCACGTAAAGGATAGTCCGCTTCCGGAGATCCACGACATCATTGAAATGAGCACCGTTGAGTTTCCCCGACGCTACCTGCTCAAGCGGCGATTGCGCGCAAGCCAGTTCGACCCAGAAGGTGCTACCCTTACCGGGCGCGCTGTTCGCGCCGATGGTTCCGTTCATCGCGTGCATGAGACGCTGGCACAGGGCCAGGCCGAGGCCTGTCCCTTCGATTGAGGTTTGCTCCGCACCAAGACGATCGAACGGGGTAAACAGGCGGGACAGCTTTTCCTCGGCAATGCCGGTACCGGTGTCCTCGACCACGATGCGCATGGCGCCCCGACCGCCGGGAAGGCAAGCGACCGTTACTGCGCCGCCGGGGGGTGTGTACTTCACCGCGTTCGTGAGCAGGTTCAGCAACACTTGCTTCAAGCGCTGCCGATCGGCCATGACATAATCGGTCTGCTCCACCCCCGATGACGTGGAAAGCTCGGTGCCGCGCTCTGCCGCGAGTGGCCGCATAAGGCTAAGAGCTTCTTCCAAGGCGTCGGCCAGACAAACCGGCTCGAGGGAGAGCTGAAGGTTACCGGCTTCGATCCGGCTGATGTCGAGAACCTCATTGATAAGGTTAAGGAGATGGCGGCCCGCGCTGATGATATGACCGACACGAGTGCGCTGAGACTCGGTCGGGTTTTGTCTTTCGAGCAGCTGACCGAACCCGAGGATGGCGTTAAGCGGTGTTCTTAACTCATGACTCATGCGGGAAAGGAACTCGCTCTTGGCCTGGTTCGCGCGGTCGGCTTCGTCCTTCGCTTCGCGGAGAGCTTTCTCAATCCGGGCGCGATCCGTGACGTCATGGGCCACGCAAAACATGGTCTTGTCCGTCTCCGACCAGGAAGCCGACCAAAGCACGTCGACCAGCGTCCCGTCCTTCCGCGTGTAACGATTCACGAAGTCGGTAATCTTTCCGTCCAGCAAAAGGGTTTGCGCCACCGACTCCGTCATAGCCCTGTCTTCCGGACAAACCAGCTCGAGGTAGGGGCGACCGATCAGTTCCACTGGGGAATAGCCCCAGACGTGTTCGCAGGCAGCGCTCACGCTGACGAAGCGGCCCTTTTCATCGATGGTGCAGATAACGTCCTGAGAGTTATCCATGATGAGTTGGTTGGCATGATGGGCGGTTTCCAACTCGCGTTTGCTTTCACAGAGCGCTTTCTCCGCGCTCTTCCGTTCCGAGATGTCCTCGACCATGATGAGGAAATGGCGCGGCTGCCCGTCGACGTCTCGAATAAGGCAGGCGGTGCGCGTGATCCAAAGAATGTCGCCATTCTTGCCGACGTAGCGCCGCTCCACGGACGAACGCTGGCCGCCGGTGAGGAGCTCCTCCGCGTTTTGTCTGCCTTGCGGGATATCGTCCGGAAAGGTGATGTCCATGGTGGTGCGTTGCTTTAGCTCATCCTCGGTGTAGCCCACCATCTCGCAGAGCGTCCCATTCACCTGGGTGAAGCTTTCGTCGAGACTTACCACACCCATTCCGATAGGCGCTTCGGCAAAAATCTGGCCGAACCCGCGCTCGCTCGCTTCGAGGGCCGCCGTCCGGGTCGCGATCGCCCGCATCTCCTCGATACTGCGCAAACACGAGATCACGAGAAAAATATCTTCAAAGATCACCCAGCCAACGTGTTCAAGCGATCGCATAGGACTAGCCGCGAGCACGCCGTAGACGGAGTAAGGCCAGTAGATTCCCCGAAGGAAATGGTCCACCGCGACGACGATGGTCGCGGGAATAAGCACCCGCCAATCGCGGTAGAACGAGAGGATGACAAGCGAGCCGAAGACGTGGAAATGCGTTTCGATGCGACCCCCGGTCAGTGCGATCAACAAAGCCGACATCAGCATTTGGGCGACAGCGATGACGTAGCGGGTAACAAACGCGCCCGGCCAGACGTGAGTCATCCAGATGGGGAAAATGCTGATCGCGCCTCCGAGGAAGATGGCGGCCCAGACGTGGATGTGCACCTGGCTGGTTTGCCCGGCCCAAGTCGAAGGCGAGATGAAGAGCGCGATGAGAATTCCAGCGAGCCACTGGAAGAACATCAGTTTCGCGAACAGGCGATCTGTGTCCCGATAGATCTGGTCCCGATGATGGTGGTACAGCTCATCGGCCCGCTCCGCGGAATAGTCCGCGCCATTGGCGCCCAGGGTTATCGTAAACATAAAGCGTTTAGTCCGTTCACCGCGCGGTTAGCGAGGGCGCACCCGAAGACGAGCGTGCGGGTGCGGGCCGGCATTTGGTTGTTCACCAGCGAAATGATGGCGCTCTCGCCGGCGTGTCCGCGCGAGCCGGTGATGCCGCCGCTGAAGAGCAGGTTCCCGTTGCTCGCAAACAAGAGCGTGTGCCCGGAGGTTTCCGCGCCGAATCGGCGTGCTTCCACTCCATCGATATCGAACACAACGGTCACGCCGGGAATGGCCTCGGCGCTGTGGCGCAAACTCGTATCGTCCCAATCGCGGCCAGCATCCTTCGGCTTAACCAGAAGCACGTAAGCGGCGACTTTGCCCTGGAGCCGCGCCATGATCTGGGCCAGTTCGCCGACGCTGGCGGCCGTGCACGGGCAGCGCGGGTGGGCCAGCATGACCAGCGTGGGACGATCTTTAGCTTGGACGATGCGCGAGTCGGGCCAGATCCGCGGAAGAGCACCGATGCGCCCCGGCGTGTTCTCGTATTGCAACAGAATCCGCACACCAAAGGCCACCGCCGCGATCCATCCGATCGCGAGGAGCGAAGTAGTGAGAATACGTTTCGTTGTCTGGTGCAAGGAATCCCCTGCGTTTTCCTTAGCAGGGCTCATTCCAAGACAGTGGGAATTACGGAGGCCGCGAGCGCCGCAACGGTGCCCCCCGCAAATGACCGCAGATTATCGAATGCGCGCTCTGGCAAATCGCCGGCATTCATCGTAGAAGCGGTCGCCAACTATGTTGAGCCTGTCGCCAAAACGTCGGACGCTTGCGCTCTGGCTGATCCTGCTCCTGGCGATCATGGCCAGCGCGATCCGTGGATCCGACCAGGTCGCTCAGCGAATGGATGACGGTGCGCTGTTGCTTTATCCCGAGCTGATCCTCAAAGGCTGGCTGCCTTACCGGGATTTCGAGACCTTCTACGGGCCGGCGAATACCTATCTTCTCGCCGGAGCTTATTCGCTTTTCCAGCCGGGAATATTTGTCGAGCGGACGATCGGTCTTCTCTATCATCTCGCGGTTTTAGCCGCCATCTTTTGCATCGTGCGCCCGCGCGGGCAGGCTCTCGCTCTCGGATCGGTCGTGATCGCTCACGTCTTCCTGTTGCCTACCGGTCTGGCGCCGTTTCCATGGCTGGGAGCTTTGTCGTGCGCGTTCTGGTCGCTCTTCCTCGCTGCGAAAGGCCCGGGCACGTGGCGGAACTTCACCGCGGGAATCCTGGCCGCGGCGGCTTTGCTTTACCGTCCCGATCTCGCCCCGGCGGTTATCCTCTCCGCGGGGCTCCTTCTATTTTTTCAGCCGGCCAAATCGCGCTGGACTTATCTTGGCGGGTTCGCGGTTGGCTTACTCCCGTTGCTCTTGCTTGTTTCGAGCGCCGGTTACCAGAACGTCTTCGCCAACCTTTTTCTTTATCCGGTTGTCATCACAAATGCCGCGCGCAGGCTCCCTTGGTCTTCGCTTCCCCTTTCCCTTCTCTACCTCCTCGCCCTGCACTTTGTCTCATCCTTTACCAACCTGCTCGCCGGCTTTGTTGTCCTGCGCAAAGACTCCACTCTTTGGTCCAACCGTCTCTTCGCCGCGGCCGCCGTTCTTGCCCTCGGAACGAGCTATCAAGCCGTGCAGCGTATGGATAGCGGTCACATCACGTTATGCTGCTTTCTTTCGCTCGCCTTGCTTCCAGTTTCACTCGCGATTCTCTTCCAGAACCGGCTTGCTTCGCCCAGCCGTCAGTTACTTTCCGTCGGCCTTACTCTGGCTGTGGTCGGCGCCCTGGCTCCTCACCTCATGCGCCAGTCGCTTGGCTTGGGAAAGAAAGAAGCGGTGTTCCTCGAACACAACGGGCGCAGCTTTCCGGTCGATTCGATTTCGACCGCGCGCGAAACAGACGTTCTTCTCGACAAAATAACAAAGCTGGCTTTACCCGGTCAGCGGCTCTTTGTCGGTCCGGCCGATCTGCGGCGCACCAACTACAATGACACCTTCATCTACCACCTTCTCCCCCAACTCACTCCGGCCACCTATTTCCTCGAAATGAATCCACTTTCCGCTAACCGGCCCGGATCGAGATTGGCCGGCGACATCCGCTCGGCTGACTGGCTTATCCTTGATCGTCGCCTGGACGAATGGAATGAGCCGAACGATTCCATGCGCTTCGGCTCGAATGAGCCGAATGAAGTGGTGCAGTCCTACTTCGAACTCTCCGCCAGGCACGGCTCCTACGATCTCTATCGCAGAAAGTGACGGCGGGACCGCCGCTCCAGGATTTTTCCGAACTGAAGTTGTAGCCACCGGCCGATAATTCGTGATATTCTCCGGCGATGATGCGGTTGGTCGCATTTTCGTTTGGCGTTTTTCTGGCGGCATCTTTGCGCGCGCAAGAGGAGTTGCCCAAGGATCCGGTGGAATCGTTCGACATCGAGCCGCCGCTGTTGAATCAGAACATCGGGCTCCCAAATTCCGGCAAATCCACCGCCGCCTCCGATTCGCAAAAGGAACTCGACCCGGAGCAAATTCGTGTGGCGGTGGAGAAGGCGAAGAAAAGCGCTGCGGCCGGCGAACGCCTGTTCAAGAGCGGCGTGCTCGCAAAAGTGGAGGCGGAAAATCGCGCGATGAAAGTGATCCGGTTGGAAACGGATCTGGCCGGAGCGCGCCTGGAGACCGCGACCCAAGCCCTCGCCGCGCAACAAAACCGATTCGACACCGGCGAAATTTCCCAGAGCGATTTGGAGATCGCGAAGTCGGCGCTGGTCGCAGCGACGAACGAAGCGCAGGCGGCCGTGGCGACGCGCGACCGGGCTGAACTCGACGCCGCGCTCCTGAATCTCCATCGGCAGCAAAAACTTCTGGCGCTCGGGAGCGGAAGAAAATCCGAGGTCAGCCGCGCCCAGGAGAAAGTCGCCGCGCTTCAGCAGCAGAAAAATTGATTGGCCCGCGGGATTGACCCGGACGCCACTGCCTGCTATAGCCACGAGCCAAACCCCGTGAGAATTCCGTTTCGACAACTACTCCTGAGCGTCGCGCTCGTCGCCGGCGCCGCGCCCGCCAGTTTCGCCATCTCGTTTCCTTCATCGGGCCCCACCGTCCCTGGAAACACAGCGCAGCTCCGTGGCGCGCTGGCCCTCGCGCCAACGAACGCGCCGAATTCCGTCAAGCGCGCCATTTGGGCAGCAAATGAATTGCGCACCAAACCGTATCGCTACGGCGGCGGCCATCGTTCCTTCAACGACAGCGCCTACGATTGTTCCGCCACGATTTCCTACGCTTTGGCCGGTGCCGGCCTGATCTCCGTGCCGCTCTGCTCGAAGGAATTCCGCGCTTACGGAAGCCGCGGACCCGGAAAATGGATCACGGTCTATGCGAGGAGCGGTCACACCTTCGCCGTGATCGCCGGCCTTCGACTCGATACCACTTCTCCGCACAATCCATCGCGCCGCTGGGCTCCTCGCTGGCAGCCTACCTCCCGCACGCTCGCCGGTTTCGAAGCACGGCATCCGGTCGGCTTGTAATCTTCCTCTACCTCTTCCTTCTTCTCTTCGAAAGGAGGAGATTAAGAGGAAGCGGTAGAGGAAGACCAAATGAAATTTGCTGGCAGTCGGGCGGCTCCGTTCTAAGGTGCTCGACCTATGGCCTACCCGATCCTTCGCCGATCTCTCTTCGTTCTGATCTTCATCGCTGCTGCTTCCTCGTCCGCCCGCGCCGATGAAGGCATGTGGCCGTTCAACAATCCGCCCCTCAAACAACTCAAGGAGAAATATCAGTTCGAGCCGACCCCGCAATGGCTCGAGCATCTTCAGAAATCGAGCGTCCGCTTTAACTCGGGCGGCAGCGGCTCGTTCGTTTCCGCGAACGGCCTCGTCATTACGAACCATCACGTCGGCCTCGACACGCTCCAGAAACTAAGCAGCGAGAAAAACAATTACGTGCACGACGGATTCTACGCGAAGACGCAAGCAGAAGAACCGCGCGCGACCGATCTCGAGCTCAACGTCCTGATGTCGATCGAAGACGTGACCGCGCGCGTGGCGGCAGCGCTCAAGCCGGGGCTGACCGCGGAGCAATCGGCCGCCGCGCGCCAGAAAGCGATCGCGGACATCGAAAAAGAGAGCAAAGAAAAAACGGGGCTACGCTCGGATGTCATCACGCTTTACCAGGGAGGCGCCTACCATCTCTACCGCTTCAAGCGTTACGAC
The DNA here is from genome assembly GCA_003167555.1 of Spartobacteria bacterium. Taxonomy (GTDB): domain Bacteria; phylum Verrucomicrobiota; class Verrucomicrobiia; order Chthoniobacterales; family UBA10450; genus AV80. Next base: position 165,417 of record PMSN01000006.1, on the reverse strand, counting down.
GACGTGCGGATCGTCTTCGCGCCGGAGCAACAGGCCGCTTTTTACGGCGGCGATCCGGATAACTTCGAATACCCGCGCTTCGATCTCGATATCTGCATCTTCCGCGCTTACGAGAACGGCCAGCCGGCCAAGATCGAGCATTTCCTGAAGTGGAATACGCAAGGGCCGAGTGATGGTGAACTAACTTTCGTGAGCGGTCATCCGGGGAAAACGGACCGGCAACTCACGGTCGATGAGCTGGCGTACATGCGCGACGACGAAGCGCCGTTTCTGCTCAACATGCTCAAACGGCGCGAAGTTTTCTTCACGGCGTTTGCCGGCCGCACCTTCGAGAACGCCCGGCGAGTGCGACGAGATTTGTTTGGCATCCAGAACAGCCGGAAATTTTTCGACGGATATCTCGCCGCGTTACTCGATCCCGAGATCGATCGCTCGCTCAAGGCACGCGAACAAAAATTGCGCGACGCGATGACGAAAGACTCGAAGTGGAAAGGGACGCTGGCCGCCTACGATCGCATCAAGAAAGCCCAGGAGGAGACGGCGAAGATCCTGCCGGTTTACAATTACTACGAGACATCGCGTGGACGGGCGCAAGCCAGCTATCGCGCGCCGCGCGGTTTCTACAGCAACCTCTTCAAGTACGCGCGTCGCGTTCTCCGCGCGGGCGACGAGCGGCCAAAACCGAATGGCGAGCGTTTCCCGGAATTTCGCGACAGCTATCGTGAATCGCTCGAGCTCGATTTGTTTTCCACCGAGCCCGTGTATGAAGATGTCGAGCAAGTGATGCTGAATGATTCACTCACCGATCTCGCGTCGCGTTTCGGTTACAACGATCCGCTCGTGCAGAAAATTCTCGCGGGCAAATCGCCGGCGGGCCGCGCCGCCGAAGTGGTGAAAGGAACGAAGCTGAAAGACCCTGCCGTGCGCAAGCAGCTCTACGAAGGCGGCGCCGCGGCCGTGACCGCCGCGCACGATCCAATGATCGAGCTGGCCCGAATCATCGACGCGCCGGCGCGCGACGCCCGCAAAATTTTCGAAACGCAGGACGAAACGAAACAGCAGGCCTACGGCGACATCGCGAAGGCGCGCTTCGCCATTGAGGGCACGAGCACCTACCCGGATGCGACCTTCACCCTTCGGCTTTCCTACGGCACGGTGCGCGGTTACGAACAGGATGGAAAACAAATTCCGTCTTTTACTAATTTCGCTGGCCTGTATGAGCGCTCCACCGAGCACAAGAACGAGCCGCCCTTCGATCTCCCCCAACGCTGGATCGACAAGAAGTCCGTGGTCAATCCTGAAACGAAATTTAACTTCGTCACCGATGCCGACATCATCGGCGGCAACAGCGGCAGCCCGGTCGTGAACAAGGCGAACGAATTCGTCGGCATCATTTTCGACGGCAACATTCAATCGCTCGTCCTCGACTGCATCTTCTCCGACAAACAATCGCGCGCCGTGAGCGTCGATTCCGCCGCGATCACCGAAGCGCTGCGGAAAGTTTACGACGCAAACGCGCTCGCGGATGAATTAGGTAAATAATTACGGACTGACATTGTCCAAGAAGCTGAACGTTGGTTGCGGGCACGACATCAAAGAAGGTTGGATAAACCTCGATCGACATCCGCTTCCCGGCGTTGATGTCGTCCACGACATCGAAGACTTACCATTGCCCTTTGCAGATGCGGAATTCGATTACATCTACTGCAAAGATGTGCTCGAGCACTGCGATTACGCTCCCGTTCTCCGGGACCTCTACCGCATCCTAAAAAAGGGCGGGCGAGTTCTTGTCATGGTCCCGCATTTTACATCGCGTAATAACTTCGTGGATCCGACGCATCGCCATTGTTTTTCTTTTAAGACTTTTGACTTCTTCTTGAAAAACAATTCCTGGCAGCGCGATTACTACTTCGACTTCCATTTCGAACGAATTAGCCGCAACCGGATTATTTTCCAAAAGGTGCCCGGCCTGCCCTGGAACTATCTCCTGGAACCGTTGGTCAACAGCGCCCTCCTTCTCAAGAATTTTTATGAAATCACCGGCTTCTCGCGCCTTTTCCCGGCCTCCAACCTGGAGGTCGAACTCGTGAAGTAAGAAGCTTACGGCAATTGCTTGAGCAGCGTCTTCCAGCGCACCCACGCGTCATCCCGCGCTTTCTTGTTCGGCTCATTCGCGCCGGGCATTTCGCCTTCGCGCATGAAGCCGTGGCCGGCGCCTTTGTAAATCACCGGCTCATATTTTTTCCCGGCGGCTTTCATCAGTTCTTCGGCTTTCGGGATGGTCGCGTCCACCCGCGCATCGTTCTCGCCGTAGAACCCGTAGACCGGACACGCGACCTTCGCGGCGTCCTCCGCATTATCGACCGCCACGCCGTAAAACGAATATGCCGCCTTCAACTTTGGATTCATGCTCGCGTAACTGAACGTCCATCCGCCGCCCCAGCAAAATCCGCAGACGGCGAGCGTCCCGTTCGCCGCCGGAATTTTTGTGAGCGCGTATTCTGACGTCGCATCGAGATCGGCCTTCACCTGCTCTTTCGGCAATGCGGAGATCGCTTTGCGCGCGCCGTCCAAGTCGGCATAGGTCTGGCCGCTCAACAGATCGGGCGCAATCGCGATCACGCCGGCTTCCGCCAATTGATCGCAAACGCCGCGCACCCAATCGGTCAGCCCGAAAATTTCGTGAATGACAAGAACGACGGGCGCTTTCTCCTTCCGCTCGGGATAAACGACAAACGCCTTGATCGTGCGCTCGCCCGATTTGAGGTCGACCCATTCGCCGTGGCGCGAGGATTTTTCCAGCCGCGCTTTGGCCCAGTCCTGCGCGGAAAGAGTTTGAACAAGAGCAAGGAAAGCAATGGAGAATAGGATGGGTTTCATTGAAGTGATGAAGTCGAGTGTGCCGTGATGCTAAACCGTCGCTGTCGGTGCGGCCGCGCCGCGCCGCATCATGGCATCGATGCTTAATCGGCCGGCGCCGTAGAAGAAAACGAAAAGGAAAAGCCAGCAATAAAGCACCGCCAGTTCTCCATGATTGAGAATCGCGAAAAATTTTGCCTCGAGCGCGGGAGCCTTTGCCACATGAAACATGAAATAGGCGACGGCCATCTCGCCGCTCGCGAGAAAGGCCGCGACTCGGGTGAGCAATCCCAATGCAATCAGAAGCCCGCCGACGAGCTGAATCCAACCGCCAATCATCATGATCGGCTTGTCCGATCCAGGCATTCCGCCAAACCTTCCCAAGACTAATTGTGCGCCGTGGCAGGCGAACATGATTCCGGCAATGAAACGCATGATGCAATAAACGGGATCTGCGCATCGATTCAGTGAATTCATGATCGGAGGCTGTTTCGCGGAATTGTCACTGTCAAGATTAACAAGGAGCGGCGATTTCCAAATCGCCGTCTTAAAAGAAGGGCGGTTGCAAACCGCCCCTCCTTGATTTCAACAACCGACGACTTTCTTTGACTTCGGATCATCCCACATGGCAGGAGGGAGATGTTGGAGAGTAAGAAACAAATCGCAATCGTGGGTGGCGGCGCCGCCGGCTTCTTCGCGGCGATCGCCGGCGCGCGGGCCAATCCGCGGAATCAAATCTCCATTTACGAGCGCGGCTCGGAATTCCTGACCAAGGTTCGCATTTCCGGTGGCGGACGTTGCAACGTTACATATGCCTGTTTCGATCCGCGCGCGATGAGCGAGCGTTATCCGCGGGGTGAGCGCGCGCTTATCTCCCCGCTTAACCGGTTCTCGCCGGCCGACACCGTCGCATGGTTCGAAGCACACGGCGTAAAACTGAAAACGGAATCGGACGGACGGATGTTCCCCGTGACCGATTCGTCGCGCACCATCATCGATTGCCTGACGCGCGAAGCTCGGGCGGCCGGCGTACGATTGCTCCCACGCAAGGCAGTCGAGAACGCGCGCGTCACCGCGCAGAGCCGCTTCGATCTGACTCTGAGTGGCGGCGAGACCATCTGCTGCGAGCGATTGTTGCTCGCTACCGGCGGCTCTCGCTCGATCGCCGGCGCGGAAATCGCCCAATCGCTCGGGCACACGATCCTGCCACCAGTGCCTTCGCTTTTTTCGTTTCACGTTTCCGCGCCGTGGCTCCGCCTGCTGCCGGGCGTCGCGGTCCCGGATGTGGAAGCATCTGTGCAAGGCACGCGCCTGCGCGAAACCGGGCCGCTCCTCATCACGCACAACGGCGTGAGCGGCCCCGCCATTTTGAAACTCTCCGCCTGGGGCGCGCGCATCCTGCACGGGCTCGATTACCGTTTCGTGCTCGAAGTGAACTGGCTGCCTGATTTCAGCGAGGCAGAATTACGCGCGCAAATGCAATCGCTCCGCGGATCCAATCCAAACCGGCGCGTGCATAATTCGGCGTTCGCTCCTCTCCCCGCGCGTTTGTGGGAACAACTCGCACTCGCCGCCGGCATCGATCGCGAAACTCGCTGGACCTCGCTGCCTCGCTCCAACGCAAACGAGCTGTGCCGTCTCCTCGCGAGCACGCAACTCGAGGTGAACGGGAAGTCGCTGAACAAGGAGGAATTCGTCACGTGCGGCGGCGTGAACCTGCGCGAGATCGATTTCAAGAGGATGGAAAGCCGCATCACGCCCGGCCTTTTTTTCGCCGGCGAACTGCTCGACGTGGACGGCATCACCGGCGGCTTTAATTTTCAGGCCGCGTGGACCACCGGCTGGATCGCCGGACACGCGATGGCCAGGTAGGGACGCCGCGCTACGGCATCCGCGAATTTGCCTTGCGCAAACGTGCGCGCGGAAGAATTACATCGGAAAGCTGTCCCCATCTGATGAGATCCAATTCGAACAAAGAGGCGCTCGATGAAGTGCGCCAGGTGTATGCCGATCTGGCCTCACGACCGATCGATCGGAACTGCGTGCGCCTGAAAGAGTGCTGTCATTTCAAACTCACGGGTCGCACACCTTACCTAACGAAAGGTGAAGCGCTCCTCGCGGCTCAGGCCTTGCGCGCAACCGGACGCAAGCAGCTTCCCGAAAACGCCACCGGCGCATGCCCGCTGCTCGAAGTCGCGACCGGCAACTGTCTCATCTACGATTCACGTCCCTTCGGTTGCAGGACCCATTTTTGCGCCGCGGCCGGCGGACCGTACGCGCGCCGCGAAGTGCTCGATCTGATTCGGCGATTGGAAGCGGTCGACGAATCCCTTGGCGGTGCAGGTCCACGTCCCTTGCCGAACGCCATGGCCGACGCATTGGCAGACATCTAGAAAATGCGTGTCATCCCGAGCCGCCCAGACGGCGACGCTCTCTTTCGGTGATCGCTGGAAGTTCGCGCCATTTGGTTTCCGTCTGGAGAAATCTACTCGGCTGTCTTATCGGGCAAAATTCTTTTGAGAGTTTTCGAGCCATATCAAAACGCGATCCGCGCAGCTCTGGGGAGCGCAGGCTGCCAGCCTGTCCATCTCGGCAGCTTGCCGAGATGTATCGCGCGACGTTCGACGCGAATTTCATATCAGCGCTGCAAAGTGTAGCCGGCAAGCTGCCGGCTACTGCAGGCTGGCAGCCTGCGCTCCCCAGAAAAATCAACTCAGACGATCCAGCCTTTGCTTTGATACTCCATGTAAGTCGCCGTCGTCTGCGCGACATCGCGGCCGAAATAACGCTCGACCACCCGCAGCGCGAGATCCGTTCCGGAAGTCAAACCCCCGGCCGTGGAAATTTTTTCGCCCTCCACGAACCGGACACCGCGCTTCACCTGGATATCGGGGTAATCCTTTTGCAATTGATCCAGGAACTCGTGGTGTGTCGTCGCGGCTTTGCCGGAAAGAAGGCCCGCCTTCGCCAGCTTGAATGCCCCGGTGCAGACTGACATCGTGACATCCGCGGTCAGCGCCACTTTTCGGAGCCACTCGATCATCGCATCGGAACCGCTTTGCGCCGGTATCACCACCACCTTCGTCTCGGGCATATTCGCGAACGTGTAATTCGGCACCAGTTTCAAGCCGCCCGACGTGACGATCTCCGTCTTGTCGGAAACCGTAAACAAATCGTACGGCATCTGATGCGTCGCATGGTCGGTGCCTCCGATCATAACGCTCGAGAAGACGCCCCACGGCCCGGAAAAGTCGATCACGTTGACGCCTTCCGAAATGACGATCGCGACTGGGATTTTGCCGTTGGCTGGCGGCGTTAGTTTGTATTTTTGCGTGGCCAATCCTTTTGCGTCAGATGGGTTCGACTCGTTAGGCGCCGAGAAAGCGCGGGTTGCAGGCAGAGCAGCGGCAGCGGCGGCCGCAGAGAGGAATCGTCGTCTATTCATAGTGTTGTTTCTTGATTGATGGGATGTTGCGCGTGCGGTCAGGTTTTTTGTCGGGACGGTTTTCGGCGGTGGCGTTCGCTCGCCACGGCGGAGCCCGTCCAGGGCGAAGGCGGGTTAGGCTGGCGTTTCGAGGAAAGCCCAAAGCTGCGCCGATATTTGCTGGGCGTGACGCGGAATCGCCGCTCGAACGCGCGGCGGAAAGAATCAGCGCCGTTGAAGCCAACTGATTCGGCGACGCTCTCGATCGAAGGCTCTCCGGCGGAAAGACGGCGGCGCGCTTCGTTCAACCGCAGCGTTTCCACAAACGTCGCGGGCGACGAACCGAAATGTTCTTTGAAGCGGCGGAAGAATTGCCGCGGCGAAAGCGACGCGCGCCGGGCGAGGGATTCAACCGACATTTCTTTCGTGGGGTTGTTCGTCATCCACGCGACGAGTTCCGCGAACCGATCGCCAGAGTTCATCTGAAACTGCAACGGCTCCGAATATTGTTCCTGCCCGCCGGAACGTTTCAGGTAAACGACCATCTCGCGCGCCGCACCGAGCGCGACCTTCGATCCAAAATCTTCCTCGATCAACGCGAGCGCGAGATCGATTCCCGCTGTCACTCCGGCGGAAGTGTAGAATTGGCCGTCCTTCACGAACAAGGCGTTCGACTCCAGCTTCAGTTTCGGGAACCGCTGCGCGGCATCGGCGGACCAGCGCCAATGCGTTGTCACACGGCGTCCATCGAGCAGCCCCGTCGCCGCCAATCCGTAAAGGCCCGTGCAAACAGAAGCGACGCGACGTGTTGCCTTCGCCTTTTCCAAAATCCACGCCGAAACCTTGCGATTGGTTTCCGCTACCCGCAGCCCGCACCCGCCGGGAACGATCAACGTATCGAGCTTCGGCGCGTTCTCGATCGTGGCCGTTGGCTGAAAAACGATCCCCGACTCCGTGGCAAACGATCGTCTCGTTAGGCCGATGACCGTGACCTCGTAACAACGCTCCAGTTTCCCTTTCCCATTATCACGAAACGCCGACGCAAACGCTTCAGCCGGTCCGGCGATATCCAACGCGTTCGCCTGTTCGTATCCCAGCAATCCGATGCGGAGCGGTGTCATGGAGTGCAAGATACACACAAATCCCGCCATGGCGGTATGACGAAGATACGACAGATCGTGCCATTGCGATCAAACCGTGGATTTCTTTTCGTGGCCGCAACGGCGCGCGATCGAAAACATTTTTTTGTAACCGCTCGCCGGTTCGCGCGGTCATCTGGAGCGGAGAGACATCACCTCTCTCCACCAACCCAATGAAAAAACTCGTGTGCATTCTCATCCTTCTCTCCTGCGTCGGTGGCCGTGCCGACTGGAAGAGCTTTTTCCACGGCACACCGCCAGCCGCCACGCCGGGCCCCCCCGACGCGAAAACCGCCAGCGTTTCCTTCGCAGCGGGCGTCTCGGCGGATCCGCAGATCATGGAATTCATGCAGGCGTTCGCGGAGGCGATGCACATGCACGACGGGAAAGCGCTCAAGCCCCGCCTCTCGGACAAATACTCGATCGAAGATATGCCCGACGAGCACAACGCCGTCGACTTCTTCATGCAGGCGATGATCAAGGTGAAAGCTCCCGACGAAATCGTGATTACAGCGATCGAGCGCCAGGGCGATGTCCGAGTCGCGACGATCGAGTTCCGCGCGCCGGACAAGACGAAAACGCGAACCTTCAAGTTTGATTCCGCCGGCAAATTACTCAGCGCCGACTTCTTCAAACTGCAGTTCCACTAATGGTCGCCTCATTTCCCGCGGCCGGCGCCGGTGACCTCATCCGGCTGGACGCGGCGACGAAATCATTCACGCCGCGCGGCGGCCAAACCTTCCATGCCTTGCGCGGCATCTCGTTGTCGGTTCCGGCGGGCGATTTTCTCGCGGTCCTCGGAAAGTCCGGCAGCGGCAAATCCACTTTGTTGAATCTGATCGCGGGCTTGGATCGGCCAACATCCGGTGAAGTGCACGCGGCCGGCGCGGATCTCTCCCGCCTGAGTGAAAACAAACTCGCCCAATGGCGTGGAGGAAATCTGGGCGTTGTCTTTCAGTTCTTCCAACTGCTGCCGACCCTGACCGTGGCGGAAAACATCATGCTCGCGATGGATTTCGTGGCGAAAATTCCCGCCGCGCAACGCCGCGCGCGCGCGCGCGATCTGCTCCAACTCGTGGGACTCGCCGATCAATCCGCGAAACTTCCCTCCGCGCTTTCGGGCGGCCAGCAGCAGCGCGCCGCGATCGCACGCGCGCTCGCGAATGATCCGCCGATCGTTCTCGCGGACGAACCGACCGGCAATCTTGATTCCGAGACTGCCGCAGCCGTCGCGGAACTTTTTCACGGCTTGATCGATCAGGGCAAAACGCTCCTCATCGTGACGCACGATGAAAATCTGGCGCGACGCGCACACCGCGTGATCCAGTTGAAAGACGGCGCCATCGTGGCCGACGAACGCAAGGCCGCCAACGGCCGATGAACACACAATGGCGGAAAATCCTGGGTGACGTCCGCCAGCATCGTCTGGAAATTTCTCTGCTCGCGGTCGTGCTTACTCTCGGCACCGCCGGAGTCGTGGCCGCGTTGAATGCGCGCGCGGTTCTCGCGCGCGAAATCGCCGCCAGCTTCGCGAAGGCGAACTCTCCCGACATCGCCCTCTGGTTCGACAAAGTCGGAACGCCCCTCCTCGATCAGGTGCGTGCGCGCCCGGGAGTGGCAGCCGTCGATACGCGTCGCGTCGCGTTCACGCGCGCCGCCGCGACATCCGGAGAGTGGTTCACGACGCGGGTTGCGGTGGTCCGGAATTTCGAGGATCAGCAACTGAGCCTGGTGCATCAACACGGCGGCGCGTGGCCGAGCACTGACGGCATTTTCATCGAGCAATCGGGGAAAACGCTCCTGCAAAAAAATGTCGGCGACGAGTTGCAGGTCCGGACTCCCGGGGGCGGGATCGCGCGCGTGCCGATCGTTGGATTTGTGCACGACACCGCGGTCGCGCCGAGCACGCAGGACCGCGTGATCTACGCTTACGTCACTCCCGCCAGTGCGACGCTTCTCGGCCAAAACCCGGAGCCTGACCAACTGCTCGTGAAAATGAAAGAGCGCGGCAGCCTCGGCGATGTCAATGAGTTCTCCGAAGACTTGAGCGCGTGGCTGACGAAGCACCAGCAGCAAACTCCGTTGCGCGCCGACGTTCTCGCGAAGGCGCATCCGCACGCGGCGTTGATGTCGACCATGCTCAGCGTGCTCGCCGCGTTGGCCGGGATCGCATTCACCAGCAGCGCCGCGCTGGCCGCTTACATGATTTCGCTCTGGATGAAGCGCGAGGTTCAGCAGGTGGGAATCATGAAAGCCATCGGCGCGCGCTTCTCGCAAATCGCCTGGCAATATCTCGCGCTCGTCGTTCCGATCGTGCTCCTTTCCGTCGCCCTCGCGCTCCCGATCGGTGCGGCAATTGGATGCTGGGTCGTGAAGTATTACGAGACCTCGCTCAACATCGACGTGGCCAACTGGTCGGTGCCCACGAACCTGATTCTGAAAGAGGCGCTTTTCGCGCTCGGCATTCCGATCGTGGCGATGGCGATGCCGATTATTCGCGCCGCCAGGATGAGCGCCCGCCAGGCAATTCAGGAACCGGGAATCGTCGCGCCGGCCGGACCGATCCGCGCGACGGCGAAACTCATCACGATGCCGGGCAACAGGCGGTTGACCTTCGCACTCCGAAATACTTTTCGGCGCCCGTGGCGGCTGGCCGCGACACTGCTCGCGCTTTCGGCGGGCGGCGCGTTGTTGCTGACCGCGTACGACATTTACGAAAGCTTGATGCGCGTCGTCGATGTTTCCCTCGCGCAACAGGGTCATGATGTCGAAGTGCAATTGCAGCGGCCGGTTCCGCCGGCGCAGTTGGAATCCGTCGCGCGCGCCGTGCCGGACGTGGAAATCGCGGAAGCGTTTCGTCGAGCCGTCGTCAACATTGTTCCCGACGAGGGCGCGCCGGCATCGGTCAGCGAGAGCCGTCGTCTTCTCTTCTACGGTTATCCGCCTGCGACGCGCTTGATGAAGCTGCGATTGCAGGAAGGTCGCTGGCCGCGAGACGACGAGACCGGCGGCATCGTCGTGAACCGCCTCGTGCAAAATGCGGCTCCCAGTTCGCAGCTCGACCGCGAGATCACGCTGAAGTTCCGCGATCGGCGCGCGAAGGTGCGAGTGGTGGGAGTCGTCGAGGAAATCGGTGCACCGACCATCTACTCATCCTTTGCGACATTCGAGACTGTGACCGGCCTGGGAGACGCATCCCAAGTCATCCGCGTGAAAGCAACGGCCGGACACGAGCAAGCGGTCGCGAACGCGCTCGACCAAACCCTGCTCGACGCGCATCTGGCGCCCAGCGCCGTCAATACGCGCAATGAATTTCGCACGGCACTCGACGAACATTTCGCCGTCGTCACCGCGGTGATGAAAATGGTGGCGCTCGCCGCCGCGCTCATCGGCGCGATCAGTCTCATTGCTTCGGTGAGCCTAAGCGTCCTCGAACGCGCGCGTGAGATCGGCGTCATCCGCGCTCTGGGTGCGACTCCGCGCGCGGTAGTCGGCATTTTCCTCATCGAAGGCAGCGCCGTCGCGATTCTTGGCGCATTGATTTCAATCGCCTCCTCGATCTACTTCGCGCAGGCGTTGAACGGCAAAGCGTCTCGCGAATTGCTCCACGTCGCCGTCCCGCTCTACGTCTCGCGCATCGGACTCGGCGTGCTTTTCAGCGGCGCGGTCGTCGTGCTCATCGGTGTCTTGCTGGCCGTGCGCCGCGTCCTGCGCATGTCCGTCCGCGAGGCCCTCTCGTACGAGTAGATCGCTGGTAGGGACGGCGCGCTGCGCCGTCCGCGATCATCGCAGCGCGACGACCCTACCACATTAGAAATCTCGCTCACTCGCCTGCCCGCCGTAGCCTTGGCGCAGGCGGGTACCTCGTCACATGTCACTTGTCACTCTCTTCTGCCTTCCCGTTGGACGTTGTGCGCCTGCCACGCCGTAGCGTTGCAAAGGCGGGTTAGGCGTTGGACGTTAGGCAGCCTGCCCGCCGTAGCCACGCGTAGGAGGGTTCGGTTTTCGGATTTTTTCTAGATGAAACTCCTCCTCACCAACGACGATGGCATCGACGCCGCCGGTCTCGAGGCGTTGCTAATTGCGGCACGCACATTCGGCGATCCGATCATCGTCGCGCCCGCCGGTCCGCAATCCGGCGTGAGCCATCGTGTGACCTGGCAGGAAGGAGTGCGGGTCGAGCCGCGCGGCGAAAAGCGTTTCGCCATCCACGGCACGCCGGCCGACTGCACGCGTCTCGGCCTGCTGAAACTCGTCCCGGACGCGAAGTGGGTGTTGAGCGGCATCAATCACGGCGCGAATCTCGGCGCGGACATGCACTACTCCGGCACCGTGGCCGCGGTGCGCGAAGCCGTGCTGCACGGCTGGCCCGGCATTGCCGTGTCGCACTATCGCAAGAAGGGAGTCGAATACGATTGGCCGCGCGCAACGACCTGGGTCACCCCGATCCTCGCCGACCTGTTAGCGAAACCAATCGAGCCCGGTCTTTTCTACAATGTGAATCTTCCGAATCTCCCAACGGGCGCCGACAAACCAGAAGTCGTCTGGTGCCCGCTTGATCCAAACCCGTTGCCTCTCAACTACCGCCACGAAGAAGAAAGCGGCCTCTATTACGCCGGCGACTACCAACTCCGGCATCGCAAACCCGGCGCCGATGTCGATGTTTGTTTTGGCGGCCGCATCGCCGTCACCGCCGTTCGCCTTCTTTGATCGCTCCCCCGTTTTCTACTTCCTAATTTCTACTTCCTAATTTGATTCGCGCAGCTCCCGCCTCGCTCTCCGCTCCCCTCGCGGCGACACCGTCTATGTCGCTCGCCCCGCTCGCTCCATTCTACTTTCTTCACCTCGGTCCGCGAACGCTCGTTTGGGAGAACGATCTGTCCGGCACCTGCATGTTAGCGGTCGGCTGCTTCGTCGTCGTGGTCGACTCGGTCGTAGTTGTTGTCTTCGTAGTCGTACAACCCGCGAGTGCCAACAACGCTGCACCTGTAATACACGCGATAGATTTTTTCATAATCACCGTTCTATCAGAAACGCAGCGCTCCTCCATTGTTTTTTTAATGCCGCCTGGCCTCTGACTCCCGTTTTCTACTTCCTACTTTCTAATTTCTACTTTTGAGAGCCCTCTAGCGCGCTGGCGCGCTCATTGAGTTAGCCGACGGGTACATCGGATTAGTATCTGGGCTGTTCGGCATCGTCGGCTCCATGCGCCGAGTGGTCGTTGTTTTCTCGGGCTGAGATGCACAACCTCCCACCGTTAACAGACACGCAAATGCCAAGCAGACGCCGATAAACGTTTTCATGCTGCCGTTTTATCAACGAACCGCCTCTGAATCAAGCAACCGGCGCGGGCGGACGTGCCGCGGCGACTTCTGCCCCCGTCCTCCGATTTACGCCATCCCCGTTTTCTCCTTCCTACTTTCCACTTTCTACTTTTGAGAGCCCTCTTTCTTCCGACCTCGGGTTTCCGGCCTGCGTTTTCTACTTTCTAATTTCTAATTTCTACTTTTGAGAGCCCTCCGTCCTGTGTCCTCTGTTTATGCTCCCGTTTTATCAAAGAACCGCCTCCGAAGCAAGCAACCGGCGAGAACGATTTGCCCTGGCGAACCTCTGATCTCCTTGGCACGCCGTAACTTTACGCGAAGGCGGCCGCCCTCCGTCCTCCGATTTACGCCATTCCCGTTTTCTCCTTCCTACTTTCTACTTTCTAATTTTTTGTCGTTCCTGGAAATCGCTGTCAACGCCACCGGCTGTCTGCCGTCAGTAAACTGCCTTCTAATCCGCCAAAGGACGGATTCGCCGTGGCAAACTTCCGACCTGGGGTTCAGCGAACGCGACGGAGGGCCGGAGCGACAGAGTCGAGGTCGCGTTTCAAGCCACCTTGGAATCACCCCAGTAAATGAGCGGCGCGACACGCCCCGACGGGGCGCGTCGAGTCGTGTGGGCAAGAATCGCAGACTGATTCTTTTCATTCTCTTTCTTCCCTCTGACAGCTCTGCGGCAACCAGCGGACAGCGCGAATCCGGAGAATCTCTGAAAGCGTGGGACTAACGGTTTTGTTGCGGCCCCGTGGATTTCGCTTGTCAAGCGTTAGGCCTCTCGCATAGAAATCCCAAATTCCCCAATTTCCCCGGCATGATGACCAACCCTACCCAGCTCGCACTGCTCTTGTACAAACCGCACCAACTCGTCTGCGAACAGGTGGAGCGACGAGCAAAGGCCCAACTGCTGCCTCGCGAACGCCGCTGATTTTCTTAACAAACAAATGAGGACACGGCACATATGATCGACCCTTCGGGAAAGGCAGGCACGCTACGAATTGACTTAGACTTACATGAGCTTCGCTCGGAAGCTGAAGAGAACGCTGGAATACACAAATATGCTGGCCTTGCAAGCAAGCTTCCCGATGAAATTCGGCGATCATTATCGTCCTCCCCGGAATTGAATGACTTCGAAGTGCGGGCCCAGCCAGCGAAAGAATTTGAAGGCGCGAAAGCGCCGTCAAAGTCCTGGTATCAGGTGATCGACGGAGTCATGATTTTGATCGCTCCAATAGGAGTCGCAGGGCTAGCTAAGCTGATTGTCCGCATCGTTGAAGTCACGCGTCCAAAATTTCCCTCGGAGTTCGAATTAAAAGGAAAAGATGGTGTAATCGTGAAACTGAGTAAGGGGAAGATTACGTTGGGTGATATCCGCGAAGTCGAGCGATTACTTCGGGAGTCGGGGAAGGATCGAATTGTCTTGAAAGCCAAACGGGCGAAAACAGCAAAGTAATCGGCAATGATGTTTGCAGAGAGAAAGGCGATATTGATCGGTGTGCCAAAGTACCGAGATGACTATTGGTCGCCGCTACCCTACGTTGAAGGAGATATTCTTGGTCCTGATGGCTTAAAAAGCGTTCTGGAGTCTGCCTTAGGAGAGACGTGCTGCTTCGACGTGATAAGCCTCCCTCCCGACCTTTCCAACGGTGAGGTAAAAAACTTTCTTTGGAACGCATGTGTTAACGAAGAACCCACTGAAAAAACACTGATTCTACTTTATTTTTCCGGACACGGCGCGCCTCACCCCGTGACTAAGCGAGCTTGCTTAATCCTTCATAACACGAGCCCCGACGACCCCGATAGCACAGGAATTCAGTTTACGTGGCTGGTTGAGTTGATCGCCAATTCCAAGGCGAGTCTGGCCCTGGTCATCGATGCCTGCTTTTCAGGAAACATAGCGTCAACGCAGGCGGCTCAGGAACTTTCAAGTCTGCATCCTAAGGCGATCTTTGCTTCGTGCTCAGAAGGAAAAGAGTCTTTGGCGGCCGCGGACGGTACGCGAAGTCTTTTCACTCAGCGGTTCATCTGGGGGTTGCAGGGCGAGGCTGCCATCGAGGGTGTCGTAACTACCACATCTTTAAGCGAATATTTGAAAGCGAGTTTTGCGAAGACAGAACAAGAACCGATTTGTCTAATTCCAGAGGAAGCCTTTCTGCTCGCTGTACCGGGTAAACCAGCGCCGGCAGCCTCGGAAAGTAATTTTAATTCACTCAGGGAATCGTTGAGACATTACGTTCGTAAATTTTCAAATGAACTCCGGACGACTACGGTGTTTTCCGCCGGGGGGCTATTCATCCGTCCGAGCGCTTCGGCACACGCGATTGTCAAGCTGGCCGGCAACGCTTCGACCCTACCATCTGCAAAGCCGCAAAGCTTTTGTCGGGGTGCCCTGGAAACAACTGCCCACGGCGGCCAAGAAGGAGAGACAAGGGCTGAATATCCGGAGTCGTCGGACGCCGATGATGCCTTAGGACTACTTGACAATTGGTTACGAAGTGAAAGCCCGCTGGCATTATTAGTCGGTGACACCGGAGTTGGAAAGAGCACGCTACTTAACAGATTCTGGCTGGACATTGCAGAGCGATCGCAGAACGAAGATACTCCAGCGATCCCGTTGCTAATTGATCTTAGAGTCTTTGCGGACGTGCGCCTTCACGGAAGATCCGCCCGCGCCGACCGCACGCCTTTCGCAGAAGCGAGGCGGAAATTTCGGGCAGTGCTCATGGATGTTCTTCAATTCGAATGTGGGCTCAGTGTTTTTTGGGAAGACCTTCCGAAACTCTTTAAGGATGGCTCAGTGATCCTACTTTTGGATGGCCTTGACGAAATGAGTCAAGACGGACAGGGCGAGTCGGTGACGACGCACCTCCGCCTTATCAACGACGAATTTCTTCAGAAAGGCGCGCGTGTAGTCTTAAGCTGCCGCTCGCACTACTTTCGAAGCGACGATGATTACTTTTCCCGCATTGCGAATGCGGGCCTACCTTGGAGTCAAGCGGCGTTGTTCGATGTGGTCTGTTTTGATACGCTCAAAATCGACCGTTACGTCGAAATGTGCCTCGCACCAAACAAACGGCAACTCTGGCGGCGCCTAAGAGAATCAACGACCCTCGGATTAACAGAGCTGTGTAGCCGACCCTTTCTCCTGGAAACTTTAGTAGAGGTCTTGCAGCATCATACAGATCAACACCCCCCGAAGATAACTAAGTTATTCGAACACTATTTAAGAAGCTGGCTAAATCGAGACAGATGGCGTTTCGAGCAATTCTTTGAAGATTTTGCCTTAACTATCCAACGCGATCTTACAACTGTTAGGGGGTTGGATTTAATTCCTAAGAGTGATCCAAGAATAAACCTGGAAGGCTGGTCCGAAGAGCTCCTCACGAGTTTTATCGAGGCGTTGGCGTTGGAGATGAAGTTATCCACGCAGGACTGGCTTTTACCCGACGACATTGCCAATTTCCTTCGCACGAGGCTTCCTTCTCTTCCTGAGGTTTTCCTAAGCTTTTTTGAATACGCGATCAGGACATGCACCTTTTTGAGGCGAGATGCTGACGGAAGGTACGCCTTTTTGCACGATTCCATTCAGGCCTATTTCGCTGCCTCCGGCCTGCATAAAGAGTTGCTACAAACGGAATACGAATGGGATGCATCCTCGAGAAGGAAGAGAGTGCACGTGAAGCCCACACCCTATTCGCTAGGGGTGGCTCCGTTGAGCCCGGAGATACAGCTTTTTCTTACCGAGATGTTTAACCAGACCTCCGCTCCGATCTTCAGAGAGCTTATAAACGATAATGACCGACGAATCCGGGACAATCCAAACACGCTCAGATACCTCGGAGGAAATTGTTTAACTATACTCGCCCGGATCCAAAAGAAGCGCATTTTTGGAGACTTCGATAACTTGAATCTAAGCGGCGCCGATCTCTCAGGCGTCGACCTTACGGAAACTAGCTTCAAGGGAGTCATGTTTGAAGGATGCGTTTTTAAGAAGGCGATGCTTCGAAACGCCAAGCTCGACGGTGCGCAGTTTATCCGGTGCGATTTCGATGAGGCAAATCTGTCCGGAGCGAACATTAATGGAGGAGCAGTCGTTGTACGATGCAGTAACCTTAATACAGCAATAGGCGGTGCTACATTCAAAAACATCGCCGATTTATCAGCGAAAGGAGAGAGAAGGCTTCGCCAGCAGGGCCTCCAAGGTTTGACTAAGATGCGAATTCTACAGGGGGCCCGCTTTCGCGCCGGCATTAGTAAGAATGATGGGTACCCGGAGTTTGCCGATCCGTGGGAGGGTCCGGCGCACGACGTCATTGTGGGTCCATTTGCGATAGATATTCATCCAGTTTCCAACTTGCAGTTCAGAGAGTTCATACGCGCTAATAAGGAATGGGGAAAATTAGCAGCCATCGATCGACTCAAGAACCCTTACTACTTAAAAGAGTGG
Source organism: Spartobacteria bacterium (assembly GCA_003167555.1). GTDB lineage: Bacteria > Verrucomicrobiota > Verrucomicrobiia > Chthoniobacterales > UBA10450 > AV80. The sequence continues at coordinate 148,227 of PMSN01000006.1, read as the reverse complement.
AATGATAAGGACGAACCGCCGCCTGACAGGCTTCGCCACCCGGTAGTGTACGTAAGCTGGTTCGCTTCCGAAGCGTACGCCCGGTGGGCAGGAAAACGCCTTCCCACCGAAGCGGAATGGGAGTTTGCACTTCGGGACGGTCTGGATGATGCATTGTACCCTTGGGGAAACGAAGATGATATGCCGACTGAACTTATCGATCTTATAGCGAAGCGAGAGACGGTTCCCTCGGAACAGACGCCACCAAGCCGCAATTACAAGCTCTACTCGATGAGCGGAAATGTGAACGAGTGGGTTTCGGATTGGTATGGAGCAGACTATTTCACGACCCTTCACGCGGAAGCGGACCGAGGAAATGCCGAAAGAAATCCTCGAGGACCTCGTTTCGGAACGGAGCGAGTCTTTCGCGGCGGATCATTTCTGTCCGGACTAGAGTCGCGTTCTCATGAGCTGACTTGTTTCTATCGCAAGTTTTTGATCCCGCAAAATACCAATCAGGATATGGGCTTTCGATGTGCAATGGATGTTGCTGCCTGCCGTGAGGCGGGCCTTGACGAATCGCAAAGTAAAGAGGCCGGTTTGCCATAATTTACATGAATGCTCTGTCTCCATCGGTTGGTTACTGGATAATAATTCTTTTCGGCATCGCCACGATTCTACTGACTTACTTTGCCTCGCGAAGTGAGCGATGGATGAAGAGCGGGACGGGCTTCCTGGTAGCGTGGCGAGATGTTCCTTGGTGGCTGGCAGCACCGAGTATCGCAGCATGCTGGATCTGGGCTCCGGCGCTTTTCGTTAGCGTCCAAAAATCTTATCAACTCGGCTTACCCGGCATCTTTTGGTTTACCGCTCCAAACATCTTAGCGTTGGTGATTTACGCCTTTTTGGGACCAAAGATACGGAGCATGATTCCTGGCGGCTACACGTTGCCTGATTGGATTCGTTACCGAATGGGCAGCGAAAAGGTTCACAAGATTTATCTCATCCCATATATCTGGTATCAAGTAATGGCGGTATGCGTGCAGATTTTCGTCGGTGGACTCATGCTGAATTATCTCACAGGAATCCCGTTGAATCTCCTCATGATTCTAATGCTGGTCATCTGCCTAATCTACTCCCTGATCTCCGGTTTGCGAGCATCGGTGGTGACCGATTTCGTTCAAATGGCTCTCATGATTCTGGGCGTCTTACTCATACCGCCGTGGGTGGCTTCCAAAGTGGGTATCGACGCAGTAGTAAGGGGCTTGGGAGGACTCGAGGGAAACACCAATATTTTCGACCCTAAAGTAGCATTCTCCTTCGGAATTGTGACATCGATCGGTTTGATCGCGGGATCGATTTCGGATCAACAGTACTGGCAACGCGCCTTCGCAATCAAGAGGAAAGACTTAGTCAAGTCTTACGTGATCGGGGGAATTCTGTTTGGGATCGTGCCAATCATGTTATCGATTCTTGGGTTTGTTGCAGCTAATCCGGACTTGGGGATAGCAATGCCTCAGGGGGTTGGATTACCCATGATTGGCATTGAAGTCGTGGTCAGAATTCTTCCGCTTTGGGCGACCGTGTTTTTTGTGGTGATGCTGTTGTGTGGATTGATGAGCACCCTCGATTCTGGAATGTGTGCCGCAAGTTCACTCTACGCGATTGACCTCGCTCATTTGCCGCCGGTTCAACGCGAAGTCTTGGCTAAAGAACGGGTAGGGCTAACAATGACGGAAGAAGAGCTAAGGATTAAGGCTCAGATTGATCGCGAAACTGTCGGGCGCGCGCGGACTGGGATGTACGGAATATCCCTCCTAGGTCTCATTCTCGCTTTTATCGTCCAGCATCTTTTCTCACTAGATCGGCTTTGGTGGATCTTCAACGGTTTTGCAACCTGCTTTGTCGTTCCGACCGTGCTCAGCCTTTACTACGATCGACTTAGTTCCAAAGGCGTCATTTCTGGAATCTGTGGCGCGTTTTTGGGTATGATCGCTTTTGTTTATGGCAACTGGGTCCAAAACGATGTCATCACCGTATTCAGCGCAATGTTTATTATCGCTGTGAGTCTCGCATGTTGCCTGGGATTCAGGAGTAAAACACCGTGGGTGCCAACAACTACGAAATAAGATCGATGGCGGCTACCAATTGATTAGAGCCTCGATAAGTAGGTGAGTTATAGCGGTTTACCAAACAGCGTGACCGTATTTCTTCAATCCTAATTAATGAGTCCGACCGAATTTCGAGAGTTAATCGCAACCGTTAGCGATGCCGAGTTACTCGGCCCGTCGCTCCACGATGATCTTACACCATATGTTTTTGATTCAGAGGAGGAGCTTTGGGAGGAATTTCGAAACGAAATCGCTGCAGATCTCGGGATCGCAGCTTCCGACGTGCGCGTTGTCGGCAGCGGCCGACTTGGGTTCAGCCTTAAGCCGGGCACAAATTTGCGCGACTTCACGGACACATCCGACGTCGATGTAATTGTGATCAACGCAGAATTATTCGATTATCTCTGGATCACCTTGCTGGATGCCGCTTATCCTCGGCCACCGGCGACCGAATTGGTTGGAGGGTGGCTGCAAAATCGGAAAAGCGATCTATACACCGGTTGGATCACTCCTTTGGCAATTCGCCTTGACCGAAAGATATTCGGAACGAAAGCAGAACCGGTGCTGAGTTTTAATAGCCGGTGGTTTAACACGCTAAAGAGAGTATCTCGTCTACCGGTACGTCGACACGAGGACGTCCAAGGGCGACTCTACCGAACAATACGGCATGCAGAACTGTACCATTTAAACAGTTTGGCGGCACTCCGCAGAACCCTTCCTGGCATTTAGACATGAAACACGCGTCTCGTCCCCAATCACTCTCTTGGTTTCAGGAACATTACAAATCGGGGCGATTGGAACTCCGGCCCCCATTTCAGCGAAAACCTGTTTGGACGCAAAAGCAACGGAGCTCGTTGATTGAATCAATTCTCCTCAACGTTCCAATCCCAGAGGTCTACGTGCAAGTCTCTCAATCGGAAGACGGTTCAGAGCAGTTCGGGGTCGTGGATGGGCAGCAAAGGTTACGCACGATACTTCAGTTTGTAGGGCTGGAAAAGGCTGAGGATCAAGAAGAGAATGAAGACCACAATTTCTTCGCATTGGATGGCCTTCCGACAGCGTCGCCCTATCGAGGGGTGATCTTCGCCGATGTGGTCGGAGAGCCGCGGCGGCTTTTTTATCAGTACGAGATTTGCGTACGATTCATATACACAGACTCACTCACGGAGGTCGAAGATGTTTTCAAACGGCTGAACAAGTTTACGATGCCGCTGAAGCCACAAGAACTTCGCAATGCGACTTTCCATGGCCCGTTCGCAAAGCTTTCAGAGGAGTTCGCGGACAACGACTATTGGGCTGTGAACCGAATTATCTCGCCCGCATCCATCCGCCGCATGGCGGACATCGAAATGATGAGTGATCTGCTAATCGCACTGCTTCACGGTCCACAAGGCGGTTCTGCCAAGATCATTGACCAGTACTACGAGCAGTACGAACAATTCGAGGATCAATTTCCGGAGCAGGATCGCGTTCGCAAGGAATTTGAGTCAACACTAGGCGTGATCCAACGCGTCTTTCCCGATATCGGAAAAGTTCCGCGATGGGGGAATCGCGCAGACTTCTACAGCCTGTTTGTAGCAATAGCATTGGTGATGCGCTTGAATGAAATCAGTCGATCAAGAGACAGACTAGTTCGCGAAGCGTTGATCATATTTGCGGACGAGGTTAACGCGCGACTGCAGAAGCCTTCAGTAAAGACGAGCCTAGAAGCGCGAAACTACGCCCGTGCAATCGAGAAAGGCTCTAATGACAAGGCGCGGCGCACAGACCGTCATGAAGCGCTTACGAAAACGATTTTAGCCTCGATCACAAAACGACGATGAGGCGCATCTATAGGACTTCCCGTTACGAGATACACCTCTCCAATGCGTTGGAATGGCTACCGAAACAGCGGGCTAATTCATTGCAACGGCGCCATCGTCCATCGTATTAAGAGGTATGGCTGAAGAAAAAATGGAGCGGAAACCAGAAGAGGGAAAAACCGGTGTCGGCAAAGAAAAAGACGATGGTGCCGGCGCGGAAGTCGCCGGTCGGAGCAGGCTGTTGATTTACACCTGCTTCAACGACGGCGCCGGAAACTACGTCGATCCAAGCTGGATGTCGTTCACCTGCTGGCGCTGTGGCAATCTTACCTATGTTTGAGTGGGACTGAGGAAGACTCCGGGTCAGAATCCCGGATCTCCGCAATCCGTCAGATCCCAGCGCGCTCGCGGTGGCGTGATATCCGAAGTCGGTAGTCGGAGGTCGGAAATCGAAGGTTGCCCGCCGGCGGTCATAGACCGCCGCTACAGATCCAGGGTGCTTGTGCCAAGACTCAGAGTAGAGACGGCGCGCTTGCGCCGTCGGAACGAGATGAGACGGCAGGCGGGTGCGCCTGCCCTACAATCTTCCGGAAGCGATACGCCCTTACGGGAGGTGATACACTTCTACGACCGCGACGCCGGTGCCGCCATTCTTGCCCGCGACAATCGCGGTGTATGGGCCGGGAGACAGTGTCGTGACAATCGCTGACTCCAAGTCGTTCTGCGGCGGGATCCCAGTGGCCATGATCAGGGCGGCCTGGCTTGCGTCATCTTTCCAGTTGTCATCGGACATGAGGAGCGTGCCATTACCATCGTGCAGCTCCAGCGTCGGATCGGCCAGGACGTTAGGAATGCCCGTGAGCGAAGGCCCGATAGCTCGGATGATCACTTTTTCGCTGGCAGTTCCGTTACCGAAGATAAAGCCGCCAATCATGACATTGTCGCCGGTCTGGACAAAGCCGCGGGTGCTGATGTTAGCCAGCTTCGAATCGGAGGCCAGGTCCAAGTCATACATTTCGACTACCCCGATGCCTGTTGTTCCATTCTTGCCGCTCAAAATTGCGGTGTAATTGGCGGGCGCCAGAGTCGCGAAAATGGCCGATTCCAAATCGTTCGTCGGCGGTATGGTGCTATCGATGATGGCTTGTTTGTTCGGCGAATCTTTCCAGTTATCATTGCTGGTAATAAGCGAACTCGTTCCGTGCAACTCGAGCACGGGGTCAGCTAGCACGGGGGTTAAGCCGGTGAGCGACGGTCCGATTCCACGCACGATCACTTTCTTGGCCGCGTTGCCGGTGATGATGAATCCAGCGATCGAGACGTTATCGCCGGTTTGCACGTTCACACGCGTGGAGATGTTGAGTAGCTGCGCGGGAGTTAATCCTGGGCTGGTCACGTTGTTTGTATCAAGCGTTACAGCCCCTACTACTGCCAAAAGTCGGCCTGTGAGATTAGTGCCGCCCACCGTAGTGATAGAGGCATTAGCGAGGATGTTGCCGATGAAACTGCTGCCACTGCCAAGGGTCGCGGAGGCGCCTACCTGGAAGTAGATATTCCGGGCGTCGGCGCCATTGATTAGGACAACCGAGGAGCTACTGGGAGTGATCAGGGTGGTGCCAATTTGAATGACGAAGCGTGCGGTGGGAACATTCTGCGCATCAAATGTCAGGGTGCCACTTGACCATGTTGCCGCAACGTCATAATGATAAACGCCGGGCGTAAGCGTTTTGCCGCCGAGGTCTTGCCCGGTCAGGTTATTGGCGGGCGGAGAAGCCAGGCCGGCAAAGGCCGTGTAGGCGGTGGCCAAGTCAGCATGAGCCTGTGTCGCCGTAGCGTCAGCCGCGTGGAGGGCGCCGTTGATGATGATGCCTGGCGGGAATCCGGTGATGGCAGAGCCAGGGCTGACTCCGACGTTGCCGGAAATCAGACTGGTGCCGGTATTAGTCACGGTGGAGCCGCCCAGGACGGCGAAAGTCTCGGCTGATTCGAGGGATTGCGCCTTAGCTTGAGCTGCGAAAGTCGCCAGCGCGGCGAAGGCGAGAAAAAGTCCCGGGACGAGCCCAAGACGAAGTGATCTAGTTCGATTATTCATGGTCAGTTCTAGTTTGTTCAAAGTTATCCTCCGGCTGACCCAACTGGGGAGACCCCGGGAACTATCTTCAGAGGACACGAAAGAGAGCTGACCTCACCGCGGCTTTTGTATCCGAAACCGGAACGATCGAACTCTTGTAATCCGCGGCGGCAGGAGAGTACCAGACGCCCGAATTATGCCGCTAGATGAGCATAAGCCAGTCCGCAGAGCTAGAAATGATCTCATTACGCCGCCAGCTGAATTGGAGGCGTTCAATCCGGGTATGTTAGGTGCGATTCGCGGAAGTCGCCTCCGTCAGTACGCGCGGCGCTCGTCGTTCTTGCTGGCAATTCCGCTGGCATACGTCTCCGAAACAGTCCTCACCGATGGAGAACCGCCCCGGTGAAGCGATTAGAATTTGGCTCCAGAGGTCGGATTCGTAGCTTGATCAGCCCCCAGCCCCATCCCGGAATGGGGCGGGACGGCGTCGGCGTTTATCTCAGCTCGTGAGACGGAGTCTGTTACTGTTTGTCGTAGACGGCGGTGTTGGTGAATTTCTCGCCCTTCGCGTCGGTCTGGCAGCGATTCGCCTTTACGGAAGGTTATACGCTTCCACCAAAGCGACGCCGGTGGCGCTGCCTTTCCCGCGCACGATGGCGGTGTAATTGCCGGCCGGTAGCGTTGCCACGATCGCGGATTCCAAATCGTTTGGAGGCGGGATGGTAGTGGCTTCAATCGCGGCTTGCTGGCTGCCGCCGGTGTCCCGGACCTTCCAATTGTCATTCGATTGAAGGAGTGTGCCGCTGCCGTCGTGCAGCTCGAGGGTGGGATCGGCGAGCGTGCCGGGGACGGGAACGGATGGTCCGAGTGCGCGCACGATGACGTTGGAGGTGCCGCCGGCGCCGACGATGATGCCGCCGATGAGAACGTTGTCGCCCGTGTTTACAAATCCGCGCGTGCTGATGTTCGCCACACTGGCGCTCGCCGTTTGTGACAGGTCGTAAAGCTCAACGACGCCAACGCCGGTGCCGCCGTTCTTGCCCGCGAGGATGGCGCTGTAGTTACCCGGGGTAAGCGTGGCCAGGATCGCCGATTCCAAATCGTTTTTCGGCGGAATGGTGGTGGCCTCGATCGCGGCCTGCTGGCTGCCGCCGGTGTCACTGACCTTCCAATTGTCGTTCGTGGCGAGCGTGTTGTTGCCCTGATGAAGCTCGAGGGTGGGATCAGGCAAGGTGGCGCCGACCCCACTGAGCTCGGGACCTATTCCGCGGATGAGCACCTGTTTCGAATCCGGCCCCGAGATGATAAAGCCGGCGATGAGGACCTGGTTCGCGGTCAGGACAGTGTCGCGCGTGGCGATATTCAGAAGCGGCGCCTGGATCAAATCCACGATGGGATTGCGCGCGCCGTCGGTGGCGGCGTTGCACGTGCCGAGGCCGTAAATGTTTTCGAGGGTGCGCAGCATGTTGAAATGATCGATGCCGAGCCCGGCGGCGCGCTCGACGCTGCTCTCGGTGTAGCTGCCCGGCCGGATGTGCTGGCCGTTCCAGATGGTGGCAATCTTGTTGGCGGCGCTGCTGTCGTCTTCGTCCCAAGTGACAATGAGGACGCTATTATGAGTGGCGGCCCAAACCCGGTAGGCTTCGATGTTCTGGCTCAGCCAGGTGTCGCCCATCGCAACGGTGCCATCGTGCATGTCGTTTTGCTCATTAGGCACGACGATGGAGAGGGTGGGCATCGTGCTGAATCCGACATCGGTGGTGGGGAAGGCGGTGAAGGGCTGATTGACGGCGGGGAGAAGGTGGTTGCTGGCCGGGGCGTCGTTGGCCTGCCAGTTTACGGCGGGGTTGTGCTTACGCTGATATTGGTTCTGGCCGGGGACGGTGGTGGAGTTGTCGCCGGTGAAGCCGACGGAGGGCAGGCTCTCGGAATAGATCGTGAAGGTCAGGCCTTTGGCGAGCAGCAACGCGCCCAGATTCGGAGTAGAGAAAGGCACGTTCAACGGCGTGACATCGCCGACGACGCCCTGATTCGCGCCGGAGAAAAGGTCGAGGTAGTTTGGCTGGCTGGGGTGCTCGACCGCGAAAGAGTTTATCAGGAGCGCGCCATTAGCGGCGAGGGTGTTGTTGATGTAAGGCGCGTTAGCACTGCCGATGATCTCGCCAAAAGCATGGTTCTCCATGATCACGATGACGACGTGCGAGGGCGCGCCCAAGACTGGGCCTGCGGCAAAAATGCCGATAAGAACGACTGCTAAGAACGCGGCACGCCGCGCGAAAATCGAAGTGGCCGACAGAATATTGGCGGCACGAGAATGCAATGTTTTCATAATAGGTTCAGTCTGCTTTAGCGCTCAAGAGAGCAGCGAGGGTCGCTCACTGAATCTTTCGCTTTCGGCGGATAGTGAGCGAATGCACGCGCGGCGACAAGAGTGAATTAAGGTGGCGGGAGCGGAAAATCCGCGCTCACGATCTTCGGCAAGCCCCAGAGTAGATCCGACGGCACTTACCGAATCAAGGCACCGTCTGGGATCGCGAATCGTTTACTGTTTGTCGTAGACGGCTGTGTTCTCGACCTTCTTGCCGTCAGAGACCGGTTGCGCTCGTGGTGACGGTGCGGCTTTTGCCATCGGCCGAGATAACCAGACGACCGGTCACGATAATTTTTCCGGCTTTCTTCACAGTCATCTCCAAGTTGTGGTCGTACTTGGGCCATCAGCTCCCGTTGTGATCAGCCAGACCAAGATGATTAGCGATGTTCCACCAGTTTATTATAGCGCTTGGGAACTCGGAGAAGTTGTTTGAGGCAGCGTTCGAGGAGCGGCTGACGCGCCCGCGTTCGACTCCTAAGACGTACTCGCCGCAGACCCTCAACGCGTCCTCACCGCTGTCAGACGTGGGAACCAAGCTTTAGAGTCGCTCCACTAGTGCCTCGGCCGCGCCAGCGAGTCCGCCACGACCCAGGCGGCGCCGAGCACGGCGAGATTCAAGGCGTTCTCGCTCCAGTTCATATGGCTGGAGGGATCGGCCAGGAGCATCGGCACGTGCACCAGCACGGTGAAGGACGCGAACATGGCGGCCAGCAGGATCGCGGCGAGGCGGGCCTGCACGCCCGTCAGGATCGCCACGCCCGCCGCGATGAAGCCAACCCCGGTCGCATAAGCCCAGAACTCTTGCGTAGGCGGCAGCCATTTGGGGACCAACGGGGCGGTGAGGTTCATATAGAAAAAATGCGCTCCGCCGAATAACAGCGCACAAACCCCGAACGCCAGTTGGCCCAGGCGCGTGAGGCGCGCGGCCAGGGCCGCATCGATCCTGGCGCTGGCGGCGTAGACGATCAGCCCGCCCGCCGCGATCACTAGCTGCTCGGCGACGCCGCTGTAGGTGCCAAACTCGGCGTAATGGGCGAGCACCACGCGGCCGTTCATCAGGATGACGACAATGAGCGCGTAGTAGGCGGTGAGCGCCGCAGCGCCCCAGGCCGCGGTCCGACGCCACTCGACGGCCGCGCCCGCGACAAGCATGAACGCAGCGGCGGCATAGGCCAGGGCGGTGCGGTCGGGAAAGTCCTTGGGCACCGGCTGCCCCGGGTCGAAGCCCCCCCACGCCAGGCATACCATGCCCAACGCCATCACGCCCAAGCCGTAGACGCGCCAGCCGAAGGCCATCGTCGTTTTTTCCGCGGTCATGCTTTAGCGCTCGCAAGAGCAGCGAGGGTCGCTCACTGGATCCCTCGCTTTCGGCGGATAGTGAGCTAATGCACGCGCGGCGACAAGAGTGAATTGAGACGGCGAGCGCGGAAAATCCGCTCTCGCGATCTTCGGCAAGGCCCGGAGTAGATCCGACGGCGCTTACCGAATCAAGGCACCGTCTGGGATCGCGAATCGCTTACTGCTTGTCGTAGACGGCTGTGTTGGTGAATTTTTCGCCCTTCGCGTCGGTCCCGGTGATGGTGACGGTGCGGCTCTTGCCATCGGCTGAGATTTCCAGTTTACCGGTCATGGTGACTTTCCCGGCTTTCTTCACGGTCATCTCCAAGTTGTGGTCGTCGATTTTCTTGTAGGCGCGCATGTCCTGCGTGGGGTCGCCGGTGACGGGATAGTCTTTGCTGTCGAACTTGCCGGTCCACTCGTTGTGTGTCGGTTTACCGTCCGCGTCGATCCCATCGACTGTGACTTTCACGCTGTCACCGGCCACCGCGTAGACGACGGTCAGGTTCTTGGCCGCGCCCGGGGCGAATTTCGATTTGCTCTCGTTCAGCTTCCAGGTGCCCATCTCGGGGCTGGCGTAACACGTGGCGCCTGCGGCAAGGCACAGGCTTAGGGTCAATAGGATCGATCTTGGTTTCATGGCCCGGATTTAGCCAGGATTGAAGCAAATTAGAAAGTAGAAATTAGGAAGTAGAAAAATGAGAGGGCGGCAGGCGCGATGAGGATTGAGAATGGAGCGAGCGGGGCGAGCGACATAGACGGTGGGTCGGGATCGCGACCTGGGAGGAGTGTCGCAGCGGAGAGCGAAGCGGGAGCTGAGCGAATCAATGGCGGATGGGGAGCGCACGCGCCCCCGCGTGTTGGTTTCGGCGCCCTCGCCGAAAAATCTCTATTCTAGGGCAAGTGCGCGAAGGCGAGGCGCCTTCGCCAGCACGCGAGGGCGCGTGCGCTCCCCAAACGACGCGCTCCCGCGCGGGAGCAAAAAATGTGCAAAATCTTGTTTGACGGCGGGGCGGGACGCAATATCTTGCTGTCCCGCTACCACGCGGACTCCGGGGTTCCCGGAGTGTTCTTCTCTTCGGGCTCATGATCGAGCCGGTTTTGTCAGTTTGCTGATCGGATCGGATTTTGTCGTGTACCGGATACGGTCCGCCTACGCGTAAAGCTACGGCGTGATTAAGAAGGGCATTGATCTTTGACAGTGCAATTTTGGATTTCGTCATCACGACGGAAAGCGAAATTCATCCGCTTACGCCGCAAGGCTACAGCGTGATAAATTTCAGACGAAATTTAAAAGGTGAAGTAAGTCAGCGAAAATTGAATTGTGCGTTATATCGTCAACCCCGAAGCAATTCGGGGTGAGTTTCTTTGATTAAAAAATTTCGCCGGTTTTCGAACCGGTGATCTTAATTTACAAGATCGGACGAACCTGGATTCGGCTCTCACGAGTCGCTTTCAGGCAAGAATGGTCAGAATTTCGGGCACTTTAGCGAGTGTCTCGACAAACTTTGTCCCTGGAAGCAATTCCGGGGCTCCAAATTTTTACGGAGAGTTTGATTCTGGCTCAGAACGAACGCTGGCGGCGTGGATAAGACATGCAAGTCGAACGGGATTATTTTTGTAGCAATACAGAAATAATTTAGTGGCGAACGGGTGTGTAACACGTGGGCAATCTGCCGAAAAGTGGGGGATAGCTCGCCGAAAGGCGAATTAATACCGCATATGGTGAGGGACGACATCTTCCTGAATCCAAAGCCGGGGCAACCTGGCGCTTTTTGAGGAGCCCGCGGCCTATCAGCTAGTTGGTGAGGTAACGGCTCACCAAGGCTTTGACGGGTAGCTGGTCTGAGAGGACGACCAGTCACACTGGAACTGAGACACGGTCCAGACACCTACGGGTGGCAGCAGTCGAGAATTTTTCTCAATGGGGGCAACCCTGAAGGAGCGACGCCGCGTGGAGGATGAAGGCTTTCGGGTTGTAAACTCCTGTCATTTGAGAACAAGTGCCAACAAGTAACTACTGTTGGCTTGATAGTATCAGAAGAGGAAGGGACGGCTAACTCTGTGCCAGCAGCCGCGGTAATACAGAGGTCCCGAGCGTTGTTCGGATTCATTGGGCGTAAAGGGTGCGTAGGTGGCGCCGTAAGTCGGGTGTGAAATTTCGGAGCTTAACTCCGAAACTGCATTCGATACTGCGGTGCTTGAGGACTGGAGAGGAGACTGGAATTCATGGTGTAGCAGTGAAATGCGTAGAGATCATGAGGAAGACCAGTGGCGAAGGCGGGTCTCTGGACAGTTCCTGACACTGAGGCACGAAGGCCAGGGGAGCAAACGGGATTAGATACCCCGGTAGTCCTGGCAGTAAACGGTGCACGTTTGGTGTGGGGGGATTCGACCCCTTCCGCGCCGGAGCTAACGCGTTAAACGTGCCGCCTGGGGAGTACGGTCGCAAGATTAAAACTCAAAGAAATTGACGGGGGCCCGCACAAGCGGTGGAGTATGTGGCTTAATTCGATGCAACGCGAAGAACCTTACCAGGCCTTGACATGCATTTCTAAGCGGGTGAAAGCCCGTGAGTGTCGAAAGACATAACTTGCACAGGTGCTGCATGGCTGTCGTCAGCTCGTGTCGTGAGATGTTGGGTTAAGTCCCGCAACGAGCGCAACCCCTGTGAACTGTTGCCACCGGCGCAAGCCGAGCACTCTGTTCAGACTGCCCTGTGAAACGGGGAGGAAGGTGGGGACGACGTCAAGTCAGTATGGCCCTTACGGCCTGGGCTGCACACGTACTACAATGCCCAGTACAGAACGATCCGAGACCGCGAGGTGGAGGAAATCTATCAAAACTGGGCCCAGTTCGGATTGGAGTCTGCAACTCGACTCCATGAAGCCGGAATCGCTAGTAATGGCGCATCAGCTACGGCGCCGTGAATACGTTCCCGGGCCTTGTACACACCGCCCGTCACATCATGGAAGTCGCCTGTAGCCGAAGTGCGTGCGCCAACCTAGCAATAGGAAGCAGCGCCCGACGCTATGAGCGGTAACTGGGATGAAGTCGTAACAAGGTAGCCGTAGGGGAACCTGCGGCTGGATCACCTCCTTTCTAAGGAGAATGAAGCATTTCAGATTGAAGATCTCAGATTGGAGATTTGAAAATGCTCTCATAGGTCGACGGCTAAGACCGGCCCCGAAGCAATTCGGGGTTCGGAGATGCCGTTAAGCCCTTGGAATCGAAAGAAACCAAGGCTTGAAGAAACGACGATTAACGCACAATTCAGTCTTTGCTGCTGCACATCGAAATGCCGGATGGCCAAAAGCCGTCCGGCATTTTTTGTTTTGGATTGGGGAGCACAGGCTGCCAGCCTGTTCATCTCGGCAGCTTGCCGAGATGCGTTTTCACCCAAAGTCGCTTACGCGACAAGTGTTGCCGGCAAGCTGCCGGCAACTGCAGGCTGGCAGCCTGCGCTCCCCAGTTGCATTCCGCATTCCGCATTCTACAATCCGCATTCTAGACCGGGGGCATAGCTCAGTTGGTAGAGCGCCAGCTTTGCAAGCTGGATGTCAGGGGTTCGAATCCCCTTGCCTCCAAAATGATCAAGGAGCGGCGATTTCCAAATCGCCGAGATTTCACACCACGGCGGTTTCAAACTGCCGTTCCTTGAATGTCATTTCTTCTTCACCAGCTCCGGCCGGTTCAGGTCCAGCTCGGGGATCGGGATCACTCTCACGTCGGGGAAATTTTTCTTCAATCCCTCGAGGAATTCGGGCGCTTTGCCGACGATGACCAGACTCGTCGGCGTCTCAAGATATTTCTCCGCGAACGCGCTCACATCTTTCGCCGTGACGGCATTCACCGACGAAATGTAAGTGTTCAGCGTGCTCAGCGGCAGATCCTGCGTGATCAGAGAGGCGACCCTGTTCACATAACCGTTGTTCGACTCCAGGCTGCGCGCAAAGCCGCCGGTCAAGACCGCCTGCCGCGAGACCAGCTCTTCGCCCTGGACCGGCTCGGTGTGCAATCGTTTCAGCTCCGATTGAATGAGACCGGCAACCTCACCAGCCGAGGCATTCTTGGTTTGCGCCCAAGCCATGAACGGCCCCACCGCGCGCCGCGCCTCGAGCGCGCTTCGGGCGCCATAGCTCAAGCCGCGCTTGATGCGAATCTCGCGGTTCAAGCGCGAGATGAAACCATTCCCGAGCGCGGCGTTGGCGACCGTGCCGGCGTAGTAATCAGGCGAGCTTCGCTTGATCGCGGGCTTGGCCAGGATCACCATCGCCTGCCCCGCTTCGGGCATATCGACCACAATGTTCGTCGGTTTCAATTGCGTCTTTTCGTCGTGAGAAGCGGGCTCGGCAGCGGGCTGGCCGGTTGTTTTCCATCCGCCAAAAAATTGTTCCGCGTATTTTCGCCCCTGCTCGAGAGTGATATTTCCCGAGAGAACAAGCGCCGCGTTCTCTGGCCGGTAATAGGTCTGGTAAATTTTTACGATGTCCTCGCGCTGGATCGCCTGAGTGCTTTCCATCGTGCCGCCGGGCGCGTGGCCGTATTCGCTCGTGCCAAAAATCGCCCGGATCGTGACGAACTGCCCGAGGGAGCCGGGCTGCCGCAACGCGACGCGCAGCCCATCGAGCGTTTGGTTTTTGAAGCGATCGATCTCATCCTGCTTGAACGTCGGATGCAGCACCACGTCGGCCATAATGCGGAAGGCGGCCTCCGCTTTGTCCGACATGACGACCATCGTCACGTGCGAAGCGTCCCAGTGCGCGCCGGAATCAATCGAGCCGCCGAGCGATTCCATCGCGCTGGCGATTTGCGGCGCACTCATCGTCTCCGTGCCTCTGGTCAAAAGCGAGCCGGTCATGGTAGCGACGCCGGCGAGCTGGTCGGGATCGACCTCGGCGCCATTGCGCACAACGAGTTCGGCGGCGAGAAGTGGAAGGCCAGGCCGCTCGACAACAATGACGCGCAGTCCGTTGTCCAACTTCGTTTCCTTCGCCTGCGAGAAAGTAACTTCATGCGGCGCGGAGGGGGCCGGCGGCGTATCGACTCCGCCGATGGCAAACGCAGAGCGAAGAGCGGCGCCGAACAGGACGGCCAAAGAAATCGAAATGATTCGCGATTTCATCACGACTTTTTCTCCTCTTTGTCTTTCGCCGGAGATTTCTTTTCTTCCTCTTTCGCGGGCGGTTTTTTCTCTTCCGGCATGTACTCGAGGACCACCGTTTTCTTGTCGATGATGTATTTCCTGAGGACGTCTCTGATTTGCTCCGCGGTCACCGCCTGCACCTTACCCAGATCCGTGTTCACGCGCGTCGCGTCGCCATAAACGACCGCAGCCTGGCCGAGTGCGCTCGCCTTGCCATTCGCAGTCTCGAGCTCCAGCAATTTTCGCGTCACGAGACGGTTCTTCGCCTTGTCGAGTTCTGCTTGCGTGACGCCGTTTTTGAGAACGTTATCCACCTGGGCGCGGAGCGATTTCTCAGCGTCCGCGATTGATTTTCCGCTCGCCAGGACTGCGCGAAAAATCAGAAGACCCAAGTCCTCGCGCAGATCGGCGTCGCACGAAACGTTTTGCGCGACCTGCTCCTGATAGACCATCGATTCATACAGCCGCGACGAGTCGCCCCCGGAAAAAATCTCCTCCACGAGCGAGAGCGCCGGCGCGTCCTCGCTGCGAATGGAGGGCGCGAGATAACTAATGGCGATCGCCGGAAGCGGCGCCTTCGAGCTGTAAATCCGGCCGCGCTTGTCGGCCGCCCGCGGCGGTTCTTTCACGGTGACTCGAGGAATTTTCTCCGTGGGCTTTGGGACCGGGCCGAAATATTTCGTGATCCAGCCATCGAGCTCTTCCCGCTTGAAATCCCCCACTACAACCAGAGTCGCGTTGTCCGGCCGATAGAACGTGGAATGAAAGGCGCGCACTTCGGGCAGCTTCGACGCATCGAGATCGCGGATGCTCCCGATTCCCGGGCGCCGGTACGGATGGACCGCGAACGATTTCTTTTCCGTCTCGAGATAAAACTCTCCATACGGGTTGGCGAGAATCCGCTGGCGAAATTCCTCCTTCACCACGTCTCGCTCAGAATTAAAAATCGCGTCGTTGAGCGTGAGCGAAGACATCCGCTCCGCTTCCGCCCAGAGAAGTGGGTTGAGATAATTCGAAGGAACAATCTCATGATACACCGTCACGTCGTCGGCGGTGTAGGCATTGTTTTCGCCGCCGATGTTCTCGGTCAGATTATCAAACGCATCGGCCGTCAGATGCCCGTTCCCTTTGAACATCATGTGCTCGAAGAGATGGGCGAACCCGCTGCGATCCTTCGGATCGTCCTTCGAGCCGACGTGATACCAGACCTGGATGGCCACGGTCGGCGTGGTGTGATCTTCCACCGTGTAAACCTTGAGGCCATTCGGGAGAGTCGTGTGCTTGAACTCGATCGGCGGAACGGACAACGACGGCGCGGGTGCCGGGGTTTCCTCAGCGAAAAGCGCGGAGGCAAGGGCGAAGCTGAGAATGACGAAAGCGGCCGAGAGTTTCACGAAAGCGGATACCGTAGCGAGGTTCGGCATTCGCGCGAATGAAAAGGCGCGGGAGAATCGTGATCGGTGAATGTTCTCCGAAGAAGTGGGCCTGAAAGGATTTGAACCTTTGACCCTGCGCTTATCAAGCGCATGCTCTAACCAGCTGAGCTACAGGCCCGTCGCGGCGCGGGAAGCGTCCGGGGAAGTGAATAGTGATTGGTGACTCGTGCTCAGTCAAGGGAGCGAATCAGAACGTCTATTCACCGATCACGATAGAAGTCAGAGGCCAGAGCTCATTGCGCGGCGCTTTTTGCGACGGAAAGCGACGAAAAGCGCGAGACCGACTACGGCGCCACAAGTGTCAATCATGACGTCCCACGCCGCGCCGGTTCGCGAGGGGACGAACGATTGATGAAATTCATCGAGCGACGCGTAGATCGCCGCGACGACAAATGTGAAAATGGCGGCGCGCCAAAAATTGTTTCTGCCCTGACTGAGCGCGCGATAAAAGAGCGCCGCCAGAATCGCGTACTCGGTGAGATGCGCGCACTTGCGGAAGAAAAGCTGGATTGTGGCAACGGTGGCCGTGGAAATATCGGGAGCGAGCCAGCGCAGGAACGGAACAAGGAAGCGCGATGTGTGCTCGGCGGACATCAGATCGGTCGATCCGATGAAGATGAAAATCATCCAGAGCAGGGCAGGCAGCCAGTATTTCAGAAGCCGATGCACCGAAAACGAAACCACAACCGGGCCGCTTGTGCTAATTTCGCCGCGTGACCGCACCCAAGCTCACGCAGCCGCTCGTCTTCGAACCGATCTTTATGGAACGCGTCTGGGGCGGGCGGCGGTTGGAATCGCTCTATGGAAAACGATTGCCCTCGGCGGCTCTCATCGGCGAATCGTGGGAGATTGTCGATCGTCCCGAAGCGCAAAGCGTCGTGCACGAGGGCCCCTTGCGCGGGCTGACGGTGCACGCGCTCTGGCAAAAACATCGCGCCCAGATTTTTGGGGATATGCCGGAGACGCCGCGTTTCCCGATCCTCTGCAAGTTGCTCGACGCCCAGGAAAATCTTTCGCTCCAAGTGCATCCCCCGCCCCAGCTCGCGACGGGACTTGGAGGCGAAGCGAAATCGGAATTCTGGTACGTGGCCGACGCCGCGCCGAAGTCGGAGCTTTTCGCCGGGCTGAAAAAAGGCACGACGCGCGCCATTTTCGAAAAGGCAATCAAGGATGGAGGCGTGGTGAAACACGTGCACTCGATCGGCCTCCGCGCCGGCGATTCGATCTTTCTGCCGAGCGGACGGTTGCATGCGCTCGGCGGCGGCAATCTGATCGTCGAGATTCAACAGAACAGCGACACGACCTACCGCGTCTGGGATTGGGACCGGGCGAAGCGGGGCCGGGCCGCGCGAAAAATGCACATCGAGGAGGCAATGCGGTGCATCGACTTTAGCGATTACGAGCCCGCGCTGCTTAAACCAAAAGGCGAATCACTCGTTAGGCATGACCTTTTTCAAGTCGACAAATGGTCGTTGAAGAACGAGCGCGAACTCGTGCCGGACGGAACCTTTGCGATCGTGGTTTGCTTGACCGGCATGCTCGAATGCGGCGGGCTTCAATTCAGAGCGGGAGATTTTTTTCTCATGCCGGCACGATTGCGAGACCGAATCGTGCGACCGAAAGGCGGAGATGCTTCGCTGCTGCGGGTGATGTTACCAAGGAGCGGCGGTTTGTAACCGCCTTTGTATACGAGGGCGATTTGGAAATCGCCCCTCCTTGAGATCAGACGTGCAGCCCGCGGGCCGACGGCGCATCGCTCATTTCTTTTACGCCATTGATTTTCCAGGAATCGCCTTCCGCGATGAGGCTGTAAAGAAAGGAGCGCACCGAGCCGCCCGCGCCGCAAAAGAAGACCTGCACGACCGCCGCGGACCCGCTCACTTTCACGAAACCAAACTCAATCCGTTGCGCGTTCGTCATATCACCGTAATCGCGCCGGATCATCGCTTCGAATTGCGGCAGGGTGAACTTCTGCTGTACGCCGCTGGCGGCTTGCCGATACGCGCTCGAATAATCCGCGACCCGAAACGCGGCCAGCTGTTTCTCGACGACGGCAAACAACTCATGTGGCGCCGGTGGCGGAGCCAGCGACCGGAGGTGATGAGTGACAAGCATCGCCGACGCACAGAGCGATAAGAAGAAGAACAAGAGCGAGGCTTTGATCGTTCGCGTCATGGGAATGTAAACCTTATCAGACACGTCAACCCCTTCCCTCATCCTTATCCTCATGCTCATGCTCGTGATCGTGATCGTAATCCGTAATCCTCTCTGAGATAACGCAATCGAGCACGAGCACGAAGAGCAGCACGCCGTGATTGTTTCGGGACAAAGCCTTGGCTATAAATCCGGGCATGATTCGTCAGTTCTCCAATCTCGACGACGAAGCGGCTGTCATCACGCAACCGGATTTCAGCGAACGGCTCCAAAGGATCATCGTCGCCGAAGCCGCGCGACCATTTCAGCCGCGTCCACTGTTGCACGGAACGGAACAATTTGCGGAAGCCTGGCTGGCCAAATGGCATCGCATGGAACACGGGTGGCGCGGCCGGGCGGTCTCCTGCTATTTCGCTTCGGATGCCGTCATTTCCGGGACGGGGCAAATCTGGCTCGGCCATCGACTTCTCACTTCCGGCGCCCTGATGCCGCAATATGTTCGGACCGGACTTCAACTCGATCGGGGCGGTTCCGAAGTTCTAAAAGGAAATGCGACGTTGCCAATCAGACCAATTGCCGAACCTTGCATCCTTCTCGCTGGACACGGTGTCCGCATCTACGGGCACTTCTTGACCGAAACATTTCTTCGGCTGCGAGTCGCGCAGAAGGCTCTGCAGGGTTCGTCAGTAAAGTGCAAAGTCCTTCTGGAAAAAAATTCTCCGGATTGGCTTACGGGAATTTTGCGCGAGTATCTCGGGGTTCGGCCTAACGACTTCGAATTTTTCGATTCGTCGGCCGAGCGCGTGCTCCTGCGCAAAGCTGTGCTGCCGGAATTCCCTCGCGACCAAGAGTTTTTTCACCCGCTCGCAGCGCAAATTGCCGACGAGTTAGGGGAAGAACTGCGGATCCGCGAGAAGGCGCCGGAAGCAGAAAGGATTTTTGTCTCGCGCTCTTTGTTTTCCAACCCTCATCATGACCAGCGAAAGTGCAGCAACGAAAGCGAGCTGATGCGCATCGCTGCGGAGGAGTACGGCTTCACGCCGGTTTTCGTAGAGACGCTTCCGTGGCCGAAGCAGATCGCGCTCTTCTCTCACGCGCGATTGATCCTCGGCCTTTTCGGCTCCGGGTTACTGAACGCGCTCTT
Source organism: Spartobacteria bacterium (assembly GCA_003167555.1). Taxonomy (GTDB): domain Bacteria; phylum Verrucomicrobiota; class Verrucomicrobiia; order Chthoniobacterales; family UBA10450; genus AV80. The sequence continues at coordinate 128,675 of PMSN01000006.1, read as the reverse complement.
CTCTTCGGCCGGCGCCCGCGTTGGAGCGATAGGGAGGTGGAATCTGCTGCAATCGGAAATCGGCACATTGCGCCGACAGGAGAATGCCTACCTCGATATTGAGGTGAAGATGAAATACTCTGTGGACGAAAACTTGTTCCGCGCTTTTCTGGCCGCCTTGACGTCCGACGCTTCCGTTCGCGTCATGGGAATGTAAGCCTTATCAGACTCGTCAACAGGCCTCCTACTCCTACTCGTGCTCGAAGAGTAGGTTGCCCCAAAAAATTCGAGCACGAGCACGATTACGAAGGAGAGGCTGCGGTGAGGCGCCGCAAATACTGGAACGAATAGAGGCCGGTGCTGTGGCCATCTCCCCAGCGGGGCTGGAGCGCGTAACCGCCGATCATCTCCCAACCGAGAAGCTCAAAGCTCGAAGGCGTGTAACTCACGTCCGGCCGCGAAATATTTCCAAAGACGTCGGGCTCCCCGCCGCAACTGGCGCAGGGACAGGCGCGGCGCAGACGTTCCAAGGCGAGATAAGATTCCGCGCCATCGGTCCAGAGCAGCGCCAACTCTTCGCCGATCAACTGCACATTTTTGAGACCAAGCTGCATTGATCACTCAAGATTTTCCGCGCGCAATCGCACCGGCGTTCGCTTTCCGAAAATCGCGGTGCCGACGCGAACAAGCGTCGCGCCTTCTTCAATCGCGACGGCGAAGTCGCCGCTCATTCCCATCGAGAGCTGCGGCAACGCCATCTGAAATTGCGCAGCGAACTGATCGCGCAGTTCGCGCAAGGCCACGAAATATCGCCGCGATGCCTCCGCTTCGGCGGCAAGAGGCGGAATCGTCATCAGGCCCTCGATCGTCAGACGCGGCAGCTCGAGGAGCGCTTCCATCTCCGCGCGGAGCACGTCCGGCGAGAAACCGATCTTGCTCCCCTCACCCGCCACGTTCACTTCCAGGAGGACGCGGGGATGCAGTCCCTCCTCATCCGCGATTCGATTCATGTCACGCGCCAACGCGAGCGAGTCGACGCTATGAAAAAGTTCGAAGAGCGGCAGCGCATGCCGGATCTTATTTTTTTGGAGGCGCCCGACAAAATGCCAGCGGAGCGCCGAAGGCAGTAGCGGGATCTTCGCCCGCGCTTCCTGGATGCGGCTCTCGCCGAAGAGTTGCTGTCCAGCGTCAAAGGCCGCGCGAACCTTTTCGGCCTCGTGCGTTTTCGAAATCGCGACCAGCTCGATGTCGTCGAGCGAGCGTCCGCTTTTTTTCGCCGCTTCGGCGATTTCCGCTCGAACGTGTTCCAGGTTCTCCGCAATCTCGGTCACGCGGAATTGTAGGGCAGGCGCTCCGCCTGCCAATGCGATTATTTCGGCAAGGTCGCCGCGGCGACCGCTTGCCCTACAACGGGAACGCGCGTCACAGGCGCGTGAATACAGCGATTCGGCTCGCAAACCTCACCGTTCTCCGGCAGAACAAGCCGATATGAAAAGCTTGTCACTCCTCGTCGCCGTTATTCTCGCGTTCGCGTCCTCCGATTTGATCGCTCAAAACAAAATCGATCTCCAGCCGAGCGACACCATCATCAGCATTCTGCAACGCAACACCGGTCAAACGGTGGAGCTGCGAATGAAATCCGGCGAGAAGATCGGCGGGAAAGTCGAAAAAGTCGGAGACAAGCTCGTTCATCTTTCGCAGCTGACCGGCGCAGAATTTTTTGACGCCGCAGTTGATACCGCGGACGTGGCCGCGGTCATCGTTCGAACCAAGACCAAGTAGGTTTGGCGTCGCCTCTCTCCTCCGCGCATCGCCCTTCCCAGCGACCGGAGCGCCGCGGCTACGAAGGGGGCGACGGCGCAGCGCCAGATTGATTTCGCAGCTCGGCCTGCACTGCGTGGAGCAGAGCGCGCAAAGACTCGGGCGCGGCGTTTTCCGTTGTCGTAACGGTATGCGCGCGGCTCCCGTCTTCGACGGTGACGGCATACTGAAAGCTATCCGGCATCGGACGAGCTGGCAGAATTTCGGCGGGCAAATCGAAAAAGCCGGCACCTTGCATGAGTTCATGCAACGCGGCGGAGCGACTTTGATCGAGGCTAGTTGTGTCGAGGACCTGCGGCGGGCGGCGGAGACCGGCGAAGCCACCGGACCTGCCTAGCTTGATTATCATCCCGCTATTTAACCACACCTACCGTCTTCCACGCATCTTTTACCGCGTTGTGTTCTTTGCTTCCGTTGCCGTACTTGTTGGCCGCGACGGTGATCGTGGCCGTGGCCGCATCGGAAAATTGCGAATCGGAACGCATTTGATTGCAGAGCGCGTCGTACCAAATCAAACCGGCCTTTTCCCAGGCAAATCCCCCGATGGCCGTGGCCGCCAGATAAAACGCATGATTGGGAATACCCGAATTCAGGTGCACTCCGCCCGAATCTCCCGCGTTCGTGTCCGCAAGCTTCACGTAATCCTTCATGTGGCCGGGCTGCGGATCTTTGCCGCCAAGTTGAGGATCGTCGTAGGCCGTGCCGGGCGCTTTCATTGAACGCAAAGCAACCCCCTTGATCTTTTTCGTTAACAGGCCGGCGCCAATCAACCAATCAGCCTTGTCGGCCTTTTCTCCCTTCTTCCATTGCTTCACGAGCGATCCGAAGACATCGGAAAAAGATTCGTTCAACGCACCGCTCTGCCCGTGATAAGCCAGTCCCGCTTCGTATTGCGTGACGCCATGGGTTAGTTCATGGCCGACGACATCGAGGCATTTGGTAAAGCGATCAAAAATGACGGCATCACCGTCTCCATAAATCATCTGGCTCCCGTCCCAAAAGGCGTTGTCATAAGCTTCGGTCGCGTTTTCACGATAATGCACGGTGGAGTCCAAGCGCATTCCCTTTCCATCGATCGATTTCCGGCCAAAAACCTTTTCGTAAAAGTCGTAGGTCGCTCCGGAGTAATCGTAGGCTTCGTTGACAAAACGATCTTTCTTGTTCTTCGGGCTGTTCTCGGAGCGAACGAGTTTGCCCGGCAGATTGGGCTGCTTCTGGGCGTCGTAAATGGTGCGGCGCTTGGTCCCGGTGGGATTAGCCAGGGTGACAGCGCCCAGGTAGGTAAAGGCATCCCGGCGACCGCGTAACCGTTCCGAGACCAGGAGCGATCCTAGCGCTGGGCCACTCACCTTGTCATCATCATGCTGAGCCAGGGCTCGCAACATGTGGGCAGGTATGATTGTACAAAACGGGCACGAAGGATGGGTGCGACGGCGACTACGAGTATTTGTGTTCATTTGGGGTTGGTGGGTTATTCGGGGTGGGTGGGGGTTGGTTGGGGGTTGTGTTTTCGATCAACTAATTTTCAGTCCTCGATGTCAAGAAAAACCATGCCGGCGCGAAGATTGACAAGCTGACTCTCTTCCATAACTCACTGCCATGAGCATTTCGCCGCCGCCGTCGCCGATTTTGTTTTTCGACACTTTGACGGCCTACCAAAACACCGCGGCGCTCAAGGCGGCACTCGACCTGAAACTTTTCACCGCGCTCGGGCAATCGCGCCTGACCGCCGCGGAGATCGCAGCGAAGTGCGACGCGGCGGAACGTGGAGTCCGCATGCTTTGCGATTTCCTGACGATCCTCGGCTTCCTGGAAAAAAATGACGGGCGCTACTCGCTCACTGCCGATTCCGCCGTGTTCCTCGACGAGAATTCTCCTGCCTATGCGGGACGCGCCGCGACGTTTCTTCTTTCGCCGACGATCCGAGCCGCGTTCGACGATCTCGCCGTGGCGGTGCGAAAGGGCGGCACCGCTTTGTCTGACGAAGGCACGATGGAGCCGGACCATCCGGTCTGGATCGATTTTGCGCGCGGCATGGCGCCGATGATGATCCCGGTGGCGCGCGCGCTGGCTGAGTTGCTTCCGCTCGACGCCACCGATGCGCCGCGCATTCTCGATATTGCGGCCGGCCACGGCATGTACGGGATCGCGCTCGCGCAAAAAAATCCTCGCGCGCAATTAGTCGCGCTTGATTGGGCGCCGGTCCTGGAAGTGGCGCGGGAAAACGCAAAGGCCGCAAATCTCGACGCTCGCTTCAGCACCATCATCGGCAGTGCTTTCGAGGTCGATCTCGGAGAAGATTACGATGTCGTGCTCGTCCCGAATTTCCTTCATCACTTCGATCCGCCGGCCTGCGTGACCTTTCTGAGGAAAATTCATCGCGCGCTCCGGCCGGGCGGCAGCATTGCGATTGTCGAATTCGTCCCCAACCCGGATCGCATCACGCCGCCAGACGCAGCCAGCTTCAGTCTCGTGATGTTGGCGACCACCACCGCGGGCGACGCCTACACGTTTGCCGAGTTCGAAGAGATGTTAAGCAAATCGGGGTTCAAAGAAATCCGTCAGCACCCATTGCCGCCATCGAGCGCGACGGCGGTGCTCGCAACAAAATAGTCATGTCCAAAATGAAGATCGCGCTGGTGTTGCTCTGCCTGGGAATTTTCGCAGCGCCTGTCGTACGCGGCGAAGATGAGGCGGCTAAACTCGAGCAAGCGAAGCAGCGTTTCGCCGCGACCGATGCGGACCTCAACAAGGCGTTCCAGGAAACGCGGAGCAAACTCAGCGGAAGCGCGCTCATCGATCTGCGCGACCGGCAACGCGAATGGTTGAAGCACCGCGATTACATGGCGTCGGATCAACCGCGGCAGAACGGATTCGAGGGCAGCGATTTCAAACAGAGCCCCGATTACTGGGAAGCGATGGCCGAACTCACGAAAGAGCGCACGGCGTTTTTGCGCGCGGCGTTCGACAGCTCGCTGCCGAAAGGAATCACCGGCGTGTATCAGGATTCGTACGGCGGCGCGCTCCAACTGGAGGAGACGGCGCAAGGCCTCGTCTTTTCCATCAACGTCGTGCGCGGTCCCACCACGCACACCGGCGGCTTGACCGGCGTGGCCACGCGCAAAGGGAGCGGCGCCATTTACAAGGAAAAGATTGAACCGCCGGAAGACCGCAAACCTTGCGAGCTGACGTTTGCATTTACTGACGGGCACATCGTGAAACTTACCGGCAAGAACACCGAATATTATCACGGCGCGCGCGCCTACTTCGACGGCACGTATTTCAAAGTGGCGAAACTCGACAAGCCCATCGACCAGAGCGCGCCGGTGGATTAAACGGCGCTGTTTTAAAATTGCTCTCGCGGGCGCCACTCGTTAAACCGTCGAGTGAATGAAACGCAGTCTCGCCCTGCTCGTGTGCCTGTCGATGATCCTGTTTCAGAGTTGCATCTTTCATTCGGTGTCGAAGGCACGCACGCAAAAGCGGGAGCGTGAGAAGGAGGCACGGACCGCCGCGCTGGACTGGCTGGGCTTGATCGATGAGGGAAAGTACGCGCGCGCGTATGCCGAGGAGCCCGCACGGCTGCGGGCCGCGACTACCGAGGGACAATTCATTCGCTCGATGGAAAGCCGGCGAGCGCCTTTCGGGCGGGTGCTGTCGCGAAAATTTATCGGCGCCGCTTTCACCAGCAAACTCACGGGCTCGCCCGACGGCCGCTACGAGAGCATCCTTTTCCGAACTTCATTCGAACACAAAGCGCTCGCAGCCGAACGCGTGATCCTCGCCCACGAAGAGGATCAATGGCGCATCGTCGATTACCGCGTTTACTGATTCCGCGACGCCGCGCTTTTTGCGGGGTTTGATTTGCTGTTGCCACACGCCGACGGCTGGATAACGTCGCGTCGAATCGACCAAACCAAACAAAACCAAACCGGAGATTACCATGAAGCTTCAAATCAAAAGAGCCACCGCGCTCGCCTGCACCCTTCTGCTCCTCACGTTCATCCCGAATTTCGCGCGCGGCGCGGACGCGGAGTACTCGTTCAAGGTTCATAACAACACGAAGAACACCATCAAGAAGCTGCTCGCTTCGGAAGATGGCGAGAAATACGGCTTCTTCGACATCGGCAAGGGCATCAAGCCCGGTGAATCGATGACGCTCGTCTGGGACAAATCGACCAACGAAGGAAAGTGCAAGCAGTGGTTCAAGGCCGTCTACGATGACGACAGCGAATCCGCGCCGGTGCAGTTCGATTTCTGCGAGAAGAATATCGAGCTCGAATTTAGCTAAACGAATTTGTCGGGCGCTCCACGCGCCTTCCCGATGCGGCAGAGGAACAACACCTCTGCCGCATTTTTTCGGACGCGAATCAGCAGACGCTATTCGCTTTCCTCTTCGTGGCGGGATTCGCATCATCGACGCCTCGTGAACCGCACTTGCCTGCGAATTGTCTGCGCCGCGCTTGTTTGCATCGTTTTGCTGCGGACCTTTGCCTGGGCTCCGCAAAAAACGGTGACCTACAGCTCCGAGTGTTCCTGCGAAGGCGATGGCGGCGTGGCCCGCTGGCGCGCGAAGACCGATCCATTCGCACCGCCCTCGAATCGCCACGACATTCAATCGATCACGCCCTCGGAATTTTTGATTGGAGGGGCCCGGGCATGATCTCGCGTGGCGGTGCGCGCACCGGAAATGAAGTTCGCTGGTATGCGCTCACCGGGCGCGTCGTGAGCGTGCAGGCCGAGAACGATGGCGCCGTGCACATGGTCCTGGTGGACGCGCACGACGAGAAGCCTGGCAAGGTGATCGCGGAAATTCCGCTGGGGACGAGATGGTGCGCGTTACGCACAATCGCTTTTTCGTGGACGAACGCGGTCTTCCCGTTCACGACCGGAAACGAACAACCATTTCGCCTCGTCCGCCGGCCGATCATCACTGTGATCGGAAAAGCCTTTTACGACACCGATCATTCCGGGAAGGAACTGCATAACAACCGGCGTCCGCGCGATAAAGAGAAAGCCGTGTAGGAAATTCATCCGGTCATGGCGCTCGAGGTGGAAAATTCCGAGGCGCCCCCTGCTCCACCGAGCGCACCGGCCCCGAGCGCGCCGCCACGGTCCGCCACGATTCCTCCGCCGCAGCTTTCAGCCGCGCCGCAGAAGTTCGTAACGATCACGCGCGCGGTCACGATCAAAATTCCGTACGGCGAAACGGTGTTGCAACCGGGGACGAAACTGCCGTTCGTCTCAAGTGATGGAGCGATGGTTAGCGTCCGCTATCTCGACGCAATCCAATCGATTCCGATTTCCGCGACTGATCTCAAATAGCGGTTGTCATCCCGAGCGGAGCGAAGCGGCGTCGAGGGACCCCGTGTTTCAAGGAACCGATCGCATCGCCAGACGCTCGACGGGGTGTCTCGACAAGCTCGACATGACAAAAAAGGAATGGCGCAGCGCTTTCAGTCGGCTACAAACCTATTCGTGCGAGGCCGCTTTATTTTCCACGCTACACTCATCGCCATGGTGATTGCCGCCTCCGCCCACGCGGCCGAACAAGAGTCAGCCGACTTGCGTTATTTCCGCGAACTCGTCGAAACCCGGAACTACTCGTTAGGCCAGCCGGTCTCTCCCCAACTGACACCGGATGGGAAAGCCGTGATTTTTCTGCGCGGCGGCCCGCGCGATCCCGTGCTGCGGCTTTATGAATTCACGATCGCAGATGCGACGCTGCGGGAAATCCTGACGCCGGAAAAATTGCTCCAGGGCGCGGAAGAAAAACTCACAGCGGAAGAGCGGAGCCGCCGCGAGCGCGAACGCCAAAGCTTGCGCGGTTTCACCAGCTTTCAGTTGTCGAAGGACGGGACCAAATTGCTCGTGGCGCTTTCGAGCAAACTGTACGTCATCACGCGCGCGGATTCCCGCGTCACGGAACTTCCGGGACGGAGCTGGCTCGATCCGCATTTTTCGCCGGATGGCCGCGCGGTTGCCGCGGTCAGCGGCGGCGAGCTGCACGTGATCGATCTCGAGACGAAAGCGGATCTCGCTCTCACGAGCGGCGCAACCGAGACGCTGGAACACGGCCTGGCCGAGTTTGTCGCCCAGGAAGAGATGGATCGGCACGAAGGATTCTGGTGGTCGCCCGATTCGCAATGGATCGCCTACGAAGAGGTCGACAACAGTGGAGTTGAAACCCGCTTCATCGTTGATCCGCTCCATCCGGAAACGCCGCCGGCGAAGAATTTTTATCCGCGCGCGGGCACGAACAACGCAAAGGTCCGGCTCGGAATTGTGGCACGCTCCGGTGGAGCGACGCGCTGGGTGGATTGGGACCGCGAGAAATATCCGTATCTCGCGCGCGTGGTTTGGAAGGAAGCCGCCGCGCCGCTTTGCCTCGTCGTGCAAAATCGAGCGCAACAGGAGGAGCTTCTCCTCGCCGTCGATCCGCAATCGGGCGCGACGCGCGAACTGCTCCGCGAAAAAGATGCCGCGTGGCTGAATCTCGATCATAAGCCGATGCCGGTTTGGTTGAAGGGCGGCCGCGAATTTCTTTGGACGACCGAACGCGTTGGCGCGTGGCAGATCGAGTTGCACTCCGCCGATGGCGCTCTCGTGCGTGCAATCACGCAAACCGATTTCGGTTTCGACCAGTTCATCGATCTCAACGAAGCCGATCGTTCCGTCGTCGTCGCCGGCGGATCGGATTCGCGCGAGCGTCACCTCTTTCGTTTCAATCTCGATAAACCGGCGGAGCCGCGCCGATTGACTTCAGAGCGCGGACGGCACGACGCCGTTTTCGGCGAGGCGAAAGAACAACTGCTGCATCGCTTCGATCTGCTGGATGGGCGCGCCGGTTGGGAAGTCTTGCGTTCGTCGGACGGCGGCAAAATCGTCGCCCTGCCTTCCGTCGCCGAACATCCCTCGTCGCTGCCGGCGCTCGAACTGACGCGGACGGCGGGCGGGCGTCCAATGGATGCGGCGATCATCCGGCCGCGCGATTTCAAAAAGGGCCAGCGCTATCCGGTGATCCTCGATGTGTATGCGGGCCCAGGACACAAGCAGGTCTGGGCGCAGCCGGATCGCTACATGATCGATCAATGGATGGCGAACCGCGGTTACGTTGTCGTCGCGATCGATGGACGCGGGACGCAGGGACACGGTCGCGAATGGGAACGCGCGATTCGAGGGAACCTGATCGACGTGGCGCTCGCGGATCAGATCGAAGGTTTGCAGGCGCTCGCGAAACAGGAACCGGCGATGGATTTGAAACGCGTCGGCGTGGTCGGCTGGTCGTTCGGTGGATATTTCTCTGCGATGGCGATCAGCCGGAGGCCGGATATTTTTCGTTGCGGCGTCGTGGGCGCGCCGGTCGTGACCTGGGAGAATTACGACACGCATTACACCGAGCGTTATCTCGGGCTGCCGTCGGAAAACGCGGAGGGATATCGAGCGAGCAGCGTGCTCACTTACGCATCGGAATTGCGCCAGCCGCTGTTGCTCATCCACGGCCTGACTGACGACAACGTTTACTTCCAGCACTCGCTCCAACTTTCCGAAGCGCTCTTCGCCGCCGGGAAGACGTTCAATTTTCTTCCGTTGCTCGGCACCCATATGGTGAGCGATCCAGTGCTGCGCCTCCGCCGGCAAACGCGCATCGCCGAATTCTTCGATGCGAATTTGGAGGCGCGTAAGTAAACGCGATCGCTGTCAATACCTTGGCGGCGCGAGTTTAGGAAGCACGCCTTCGATCGTCGCGCGATCAGCTTCGAGCCACGGCGGCAGGACAAGCGATTCGCCGAGATGCGCGCGATCTTCATCGACCGCGAACCCCGGGCCTTCCGTCGCCAATTCGAAAAGTACGCCGCCGGGTTCCGGAAAATAAACGGACTTGAACCAGAAGCGATCGATCACCAGCGTGGGCCGCGAGCCATTTTCCGCGACGCGTTTGCGCATCTCCAGTTGATGCGCTTCATCGTCGACGCGCCAGGCGAGATGATGAATGCTGCCCGTCCCCCACGCGCCGCGACTCATCGTCGGCTCTTCGCGAAGATCGACATACGATCCAGATTTTCCGCCGCCCACACCGTAGCGATGCCAGCCGTTCTCCGTGCCGAGATGCGCGAAGCCCATCGCCTTGGTCAGAAAAGAACTCGTGACCACGAGATCGCGTTCGACCATGCGCGCACTTTCCAATCCGCGGATCTGATGCTCGACCGGCACCGGACTTTCCTCCCATGGCGTGAAGGTGCGGCCTAACCCGCCTTCGCCCTGGACGGGCTCCGCCGTGGCGAGCGAGTCATTGCTTTCCACCAGCGCGACGCTTAAGCCGTGCGGATCGGTTATCGGCAGCGCATGTTGACCGAAACGTTCTTCTGGCGTGCCAATGGTCGCGCCGTATCGCTGCAAACGGCTGGCCCAAAAAACCAGAGAGCCAGGCGGAACCGTGAGCGATACCTCACTGCTGAGACCGTAACCGCGGCGGCTCGGCGCCATCTGCGCCCAAGGGAAAAAGGTCAGGTCGGTTCCGGGATGACCTTCCGCGTCCGCGTAGAAAAGATGATACGTGCCGGGATCGTCCTGGTTCACACTTTTCTTCACCAGCCGCATCCCGAGAATGCCCGCGTAAAAGTCGAGATTCTCCTGCGCCGGCCCGGCAATCGCCGTGACGTGATGAAGTCCGCGAACGTCCTGCATGATCTTTCGACCATGCCTCGCCGCCGCGGCGCCCGCTACTGCAAATGATACGCTTCGACGAGAGCCACGCCGGTTGCGCCGCCCACGCCGCTGACGATTGCGGTGTAATTCCCCGGAGCCAAATCCGCGATGATGGCGGATTCCAAATCATTCGCCGGCGCGAGGCCCGTCGCGGCGATGGCATTTTGCTGCGACGATTTCCAATCGTTGTTCGCCGCGATCCCAGTTCCATTCGCGTCGAACAAACCGAGCTGCGGATTGCCCAGCGGATTCGGTATCCCCGCAGCCGCGAGCGACGGGCCGATGGCGCGAAGGACAACGCGCGCTGAATCTGGTCCGGTGACGATTGTGCCGCCGATCATGACGTTGTCGCCGGCGCCGACGAAACCGCGCGTGCTGATGTTGCCCAGCTTCGATTGAGCGCTTTCTTGCAAATCGTAAACTTCGACGAGACCGACACCGCTTCCGTTATTCTGTCCGCGGAGCACGACGGTATAAGCGCCGGGCGCGAGCGTTCGCACGAGGGCCGATTCAGAATCGTTCGCAGGCGCGAGTTGCAGATCGCGCAACATTTGCGCCTGCGTGTCCTGCCAGTTGTCGTCGCTCTGCAACAAATTCCCGCCGGAGTCGTAGAGTTCGAGGATCGGATCACCGAGCGGACTCGCCACACCCGCGGCCGCGAGCGACGGACCAAGACCGCGGACAACGACCTGCTTCGCCTTGTTTCCGACAATGATGAAACCGCCGATGGCAACGTTGTTGCCTGTGCCGACTTGAACGCGCGTCGAGATATTGGCGAGCGCGTCTTGTCCTGTCACGCGCACCACGACTGCATCGTAGGCAACGGCGTGGACGCCATCATCCGCGCTCAAGAGAAAAGTGTATGTGCCAGGAGAATTGATCGTCGCGGTGGTCGACGCTTGATTCGGATTTGCGAACACAACGCCCGCCGGCCCTGAAGAGACTTTCCAAAGAAGCGCAGCGTTGCCGGAAGGATCGTTGATTGTTCCGCTCAACGCGACGCTCATCGCGGCCTCGAGGTATTGATCCGGTCCAGCATCCACACTCGGCGCGCCCGGCGAACGCGGCCCTTCGTTCGGACCTGTGGTTTGCACGATCTCGAAATTACTGATTCCGATCGTGGAAAGATGATCGAATGCATTCGAGGCGAAGCGATCGTCGGGACAAACCGAGACCGAAAAGAAGTTGCCGTTGTCCGCGACGAGCGCTCCATATTTTTTCAACGCACGCAGGACCGCCTTTTCTTCGATGCTCCAGGTGTCTGGAATCACGAAGCCGGATTTGAGGCGGACGCGCTGACCCATCGCCGGATAACTTGTCGAGGTCGCAGGGATGGACGATGCGTAATGATTGGCCGGATAGATATATTCGCGCCTCGACTTCGCGACGACGATTCGCAGGGCGTGCTCCACCATTCCGCGCTGGCATTCATCGTAACGCACGAGCGCCGGAAACATCGGCAGACCCGCCGCGTCGCCGGAAGTCCAGCCAGCCGGACGCAGCGCGTTGGAATTCAAATTGAACTTCGCCCCGTTCGAAGCCTGCCAGCCGCTCGGTGTCAGCTTCGCCAGCCAGGTTTCCCAAATCGCGCCGGCACCGGGCGCGACCATGATGGCGTGGCGATCGCCGCCGGTGTTGTTCACGTCCTGCTGCCATTGTTGCAACGTCAGGTTGCCCGTTCCGCGCGGCCACGTTTCGATCGGGAGATTCGCCGGAATCGGATAACTCCCATTCGGAAACGTGCCGCCATCGAGATCGGATTCGTCCGGATAATTGAAGAAGGGAATCGTCACGCGCGCTTGGTTATCGGGCACGAGGACGTAGTTCATCTCGTAAAACGGGCGGAGCGTCCGGCGATTCGCCGAGAGGTCGCTGGTGATCTGCGCGATGATCGCATCGGAGTTTGACAGAACCGGGCGGCGGGAAATGTCTTCGTTCCAGGCGCTGTCGCGCGGCATGATCTGCATCGCGGAGACGATGGCGTCGGCAGCCGCGGTGTTGAACAACGTCGGCGTTGTCACGACCGGCGTCGGACCGAGGATTCTGCCTCCCTGATTGATCCGCTCCGCGTGCGCTTGCGATGCCACCACAAGAAGGAAGAGGAGCGATAGGAGGCTGCGTGGCACGATCATCGACGAAAAAAGCAGCAGTAATTAAGCCGCGATTTCACCGTGACCCTAATGGCTCCGGCGGGCAGCAAACCAAGGAGCGGCGGTTTGAAACCGCCGACCTATTACGACGGCGGTTGAAAACTGCCGCTCCTTGTTTACAGCCAGCGGCGTTTTTTGAAATAGACGAGCGGATGGAGACTGAAACGCGTCCCGAGCGCGCGGAGCACCTCGATGTCGCCGAGCCCGTCGATGTTGATCCAGGTGACGCGCTGGTTATCGAGATGCGGCAAGAGTTCAGTCGTGTCGGCGATGGTGCGTTCTTCGAGATGGGCGCGGTCGTACTCGATCAGGGTGATGACCGGCGGACCTTTCGCCGGCTCTTCCCGGGGCCTGAGCGCCCCCGGCGATTCGCCCGGGACAGGGTGACGTGTCTTGAACATTGCGGCATTCTGCGACAGAGAAGAGTCGCGCGACTAGTGGAAATGAGCAGTCGCTGTCGCCGCGTGCCGAGGTTTCCAAACACCAACGCCCCGACTGAGCGGGGCGGCTACGGCGCGGCAACTGAGGTCGCAGCTTTCCTGCGGCGAAGTTCCATCGCCCACAGCGCGGCGATCGTGAGGATGTCGCTGACCAGATGGGTAGTCCGCACGGAACTCATGGTCGCGGGCGTGAGCGCCGGTTCGAGAAGCTCGCGCACCGCTTTCACCTCGGGTGCGCTCGCATCGGATTGTTTGATGGCGTCAAGCGCGCGGTAACGCACGACGGTCGTTTGCTGGATCGCATCGAGGTTTTCGTAGGCGAAGAGACCGAAGAGCACGCTCACGATCAAGGTGGTGAGGGCCGCCGGCAATTTGCGCAGCGAAGAAAAGGCGAGCAGACCGCCGACAATCACAACGTAGAGCGTCCAGTAACTCTGGAGGGCATTCGAGCGTTCGAAGTAGAGCTGAATCAAGTCGCTGTATTTCATAAGCGCCGCCGATTATGGAGCGGTGATTTCCCGAGGCGAGAGAAAAGCGATCACGCAACTGCGCCGCCGACTCGCGCCAGGCTGCGTTCGAAATCCGATAACGCCGCGAGGATTTCCGGTCGCACCACGATGCGCGGCCGGACCCGGCGAAGAATAGCCACGGTTTCCGAAACGCTGCCAGCTTTGCCGGCCTGCAGGAGGTAAGCCGCCACCGCCGCGGCGGTGCGCGAATAGCCGATCTTGCAATGGACATAGACGATGCCGTTCTGTGATTGCTCGTCGATGAAGATCGCCATCTCCTGGAGTTGATCCCGAGTGGGCGCGGTAAGATCGAGGATCGGAATGTTGCGGTAGGTCACGGCGCGGAAAGGCGCGGCCTCGGAAAATTCCGCGGAGAGATCGAGCACGGCCGTGACACCAGAACGCACGGCGGCGGCGGCTTCGCGGTGATTCAAAAGCCGGCCCATCCAAACTTGAGGCGTGACCTCATCCCATGCGCGGCTTTCGCGGCGATAGTAAAGTAAAGAGAGCCGCTGGCCCAACAAACAGGGTCCCAAGACGAACCACGTGCTCCAAGGCAGGCGGCCATCGGTCTTGTCAAAAATTCCCGGGCCCACTCCGAAGTAAGCACTCGCCGTGATGGCGAGAGCGATCGCCGGCCAAAAAAGTAAAACGCTCCACGGCCAAAATAACAACGACGCGCCGGCGAACGTGACCGCACCGATTGCATAATAGAAACCGACTCGCCGATTCGCGATCACCGGCGGATGCTGCGCCTCCGATTCGCGAATGAAATAAAAGCAATACGCCGCGAGCGCGAAACCCGCGACGACATCCAGGACGTGGTGCTGGTACGTCAGCACGGCCGAGATCCCAATGACGACGAACCAGGCGATGACAGTCATGCGCATGACAACGCTGCCCCGCCGGGCGTAGACGCTGCCCAGGACGAACAACATCGTGATGTGAAGCGACGGGAGAAGATTGTAGGGCTTATCGAGGAGTTGAAACCAAGCGAACGCCATCCCGAGCCAGCCGCTCGCGTGGGCGCGCGGAAAAGCGAAGTGGAGTGGAAACGCCAGAAAGACAATTGCCGCGACGCAAAGCGCCGTGATCAATCTTCTCGAAAACGTAGCCAGCTCTCGCTCGTTGCGGCACAGGAAAGGCGCCGCGATGAAAAACAGATCGATCGACATATAGGGGACGATCATCAGCGGCACGAAGGGAATGGAGCGTTCCCACAGGAAGAAAAGTGTGGGAACGCCGTGGCGTTGCGCTGTGATCCAGTTGCACCCGCCGTAGATAACCAGGAAAAGAAACACGAGCAGCGCGGAGGTGCGGAGAGCTTTGAGACGCAGGCCGGAGCGCGCGCTCGACACTCGAGAGTTAAGAGTGCGCGGATGCTCCATTACTCTTTCCATCCAGCGATCCCACCGCCGCGGGACTCGCTTCAACGCGCCGCGCGACCGCGACCGTGAAGATCCCCCACTCGTCCACTTCCATCGTCATCTTTTCGAATCCAGCCACGCGCACCAGCTCGTCCATTTCCGCCGTCGTGCGCCGGCGCATGATCCACGGTTCGCCTTCGCGATTGCGCAGCACGCGCGCGATGAATTCCACCTGCGGATGCCACGGCTGGTTTGTGTAAATGAGATGGCCGCCCGGCTCGATCGCGTCGGCCAATCCGCGGAGCGAACTCAGCACCTCTGCATTCGAGGGAAACAATTCGTAAAGCCCCGAGACGATGCCGATCGTCGGCCGCGGCGCGATCGCGCCGAGCGAAGAGCGATCGAACGCGTCGCCGGAGACGACGGTGACATTCGTTAGGCCGAAATCGACGGCGAGACGGCGGGCCGCGTCGACATTCTCCTGCTTGTAGTCGCGCAGCACCGCGGTCATCGGTATTTCCGGGAGCCCCCGGATGGTCTCGAGGAGATAGCGTCCCCCGCCCGCCGCGATGTCGAGAATGCGCACGGCGTGGCCCGCCGCATGGGTTTCTTCGATCACGCTTCGCAGCAGCTTCTCGAGATTTTTTTTTCGCTGCCGAATGCCGCGCCAGCCGATGCTGTTCAAGTAACCGTGATCGATGAAACGGCCGAGCGCCGTTGAGCCTTGCGCCTTGTTTTCGTAGACATAATCGAGCGAGAGCCCGGAATCGAATCCGCTCCGCCAGCCGAGATCGATGCCTTTGCTGAGGCGGCCGCCGGTTCTCATGCCGGCGCGCACGATGGCGAACTGCGGGCCGCCCCGCAGCTTGAGGCGCTCGTATTCCTCCCACGTGTAACCGAACTTGTCGGCATCGAGCAGTGACGACGTGACCGGCTGCGCCGCGAATCGCTCGCTGAGAAATTCGCGCACGCGGTCGACCACCTGCGCGCGTTCTTTTTCGTGGAAGAGCGCGTGGAAAGCGGCGGGGAAAACGTGCATCCGTTTCACGGGCGACGAGAGGCCGTTAAAGAACTCGCGTTGCGCCTCGAAACTCACGACCCAATCGCGGCCCGCTGAGAGCATGAGCGTCGGCACGTGGATCGCCCCGGCATCTGCGAGCAACCGCGTGCCGGCGTCGTGCAGATCGATGAGAACGTTGACCGCGATCTGCCGGAAAATGAGCGGGTCCGATTTGTAAAGCGCGGCTTGGGCCGGATCGTGTGTGAGCATTTTCGCTTTCACGTAGCTCTTCACAAAACTTGGGCCGGCAAATTTCTGCTTCATCCGCAGCGCGGGAATCGCGAGCGGAACATAAAGTCGCACCCGAAACGCCGGGGTCGCGAGAATCATCGCGCGGATCGGCGGCGCGTAATCGTGCACCCAGGCTGCGACCGAAACCGCGCCAACGCTGTGCGCGAGCACGATCATGTTTTCCAATGCGATCCCGTGGCGCTCCGAGACGTGGCGCACGAACGCATCGACGTCTTTCACCATCGCGCCGAAGCTTTCCGCCGAGCCTCGTTCGCCCGGCGAACGGCCGTGGCCCCTCGCGTCCCACGCGAAAATCGCCACGTCGCCGAGCCCGAGCATTTCCACGAATTCCGACCAGCGCCCGGAATGCTCGTGTCCCCGATGAAAGAGGAGGAGCGCTTTTTTCGCCGGCTCCGATGGGATCCAGGCGCGGTAAAACAACTGCGCGCCGTCCCAACTCGCCATCGTTTCTTCAGCGACCTGCATATTGTTCCGCCAGTTGTTTCACCGCGTCGCGCAGTTCGGCCGCGATCGCGCTGCTCGCTCGTTTTTCCGGCGGCGTTGACGCGTAATTGCGCGGCGCGCCGATGATCAGGCGCACTTTGCGCGGCCGCGGTAAGCGTTTGCCTTTCGGCCAGGCGCGCCAGGCGCCGTCGAGGAAACAAGGCAAGACCGGAATGTCGCGACCGGCCAGGAGCGCGCCGATGCCGGATTTGAATTCCTGGAGTTCACCATTTGTCGAGCGTGTTCCCTCCGGAAAAATAATAAGGACGTTGCCCGCGTTCGCGAGCAGTTCGCCGCAAATGGCGAGACTCTGGCGCACATGCGTCTGCCGCGCGAAAGGCAACGCGTTCACGACCACGGTCGCGATCCACGTGCGCGGGACGCTTTTGAAAAAATAATCCGCGGCCGCGGCGGGAAAGGCCCGATGCAATTGCCGGAGCCGCAACGCGGCGAGAAGGCAGACGGTGTCGAGATGACTGGAATGGTTCGCCACGAGGACGAACGAGCGATTGCTGCGCACGTGCTCGTTCCCGATAATTTCAAAACGGCAATAAGTGCGGAGCAATCCGCGAATGATCAGCGCGACGAGCGAGCGCAATCCGTAGATGAGCATGTCCGGCTCGCGGGGAAAATTGCGGAGGCGCTCGATGAGCCTTTGATCGAGATCCTGGGCCGGTTCGTATTGCCATTTCTTCATCGCAGCTCGTGATAATAACCGGCCATGTGCAGGAAGAGGGGCGCGACGTAAATCAAACTGTCGATCCGATCCAGAATGCCGCCGTGGCCGGGAATCAAAGCTCCCATATCTTTCGTCCCGATGTCACGCTTGATTACGCTGATGGCGAGATCGCCCAGTTGTCCGCCGATGCCAATAATCAGGCCGGTGAGAATCAATTGCCAGGGGCCGAATTCCGGAAACGAAAAGCGCAACAGCCACGGCAGGATCATCGAAACGGCCAGAGCGCCGAGCGCGCCTTCCCAGGTTTTCTTCGGACTGATCTCGCTCCGCAATGGATGACGGCCGAAGAGCCGGCCGAAGGTGAACGCGGCAACGTCGTTCAGTTCCGTCGCGAAAATCACGTAGAGAAGATAACCGTAGGCGTTGATCGCGTTCGCGAGAAAACCGAGATGGCCGAACATCCAGCCGATATAAACGAAGCCGACGATGCCCAGCGACATGCGTTGCAATTCGCCGCGCGCGCGATTGCGCAAAATCGGCACCAAGAGAATGAGCGCGATCGCGAAGACCGGCACGGCCACGAAGAAGGCATACCAGCCGGTGCCCGGTTCTTCGCCGCGCGGATGCGGCATCAACGAAGCGGCGCCGACGGTGGCGATGCCGGCGTAAACCGCGCCGACCATCCACCAGTCGCGATACAATCCGGACGCGCGCGCGAATTCCTTGAACCCGAAAGCCGCGAGAAGTGTCACTCCGATGATGGTGGGGACGCGGCCCGCGAAAATCACGGCCAGGCCGATCGGCGCGAGGACGAGCCACGATCGGTAAGTGCTCCAGATCGGGCCGAGTTGTTTTTTGAAGCCCAAATGCAAAATGCCGAGCACGATTCCGCCGCCGGCCAACGCGACGAAAATGATCCGGAGATACGCGAGGAAAACCGGATCGTGAAGCGCGTGATGCGGCGACATTAATGAGCGGCAGACTTCGCCCGCAGCGCCGCCATGATTCGCTTCAAGCGGATGGCCATCGTCTGCAAGCAGCCTGCGATGACAATAAGGCAGGCCCAATCCAGAATCGTCAAGCTCCCGAATCGCAGCACGCCGTGGCTCGCCCAGACACACGCGAGTGTCATCCAGGCGCCGATGTGCAGCGTCACCATCCGCCACGGTTTCGACATCACCCCGCTGAATTCCCGCTGCACGCCGACGGCTTGTCCGAACATTCCGACGTACGCGGTCAGGAGCGCGGCGATCGCGGCCCAATAGCCGAGGAGAGGATTCATCCAACCGCTGTGCGCGACACCGGCGAAAATCAAAACGTCCGAGACGCGATCGGGCAGGTCGTTCAGGATTTCGCCGCGCCAGCTCGCCTTGCCGGAAGCGAGGGCGACCATGCCATCGAGCATGTTGAACCAAAGTCGGAGGCAACAAAAAAGCGGCGCCGGAATTAGCAGCCATGGATGGAGACCCGATTTCCAAAAACAAATTGCGGCAGCGGCTGACGCCACAATCGACGCGTACGAAATCGCATCGGGATGAACACCGAGCCGGACGCACAGCGCCGTCGCAAACCTGGCGGTAGATCGGAACCCATCCGCGATCGGCCGTCGCGAAGTTGGTTCGTATTGCGCCATGCGATCTCGTTTCGGTTCTACGTTTTCTCGCGGGCAGGGTCAATCGGCGGCTTTACATCGCGAGAGAGACTTCATAGCATCGCCAGCCGATGAAGCCCAATTTCCTTCGTCGCAGCACCGCAGCAATCGCGATCCTGGCCATCGCGGTCGGAGTTCACGCAGCTTCCAATCAGCCCTCGACGGCAACGACGGGCATTGATACCGCGCAGATCCCGAAATGGTCCGCGGACGATCTCGATTTCTTTCTGCATGGATCGATGAGCACGGAAGTGGTACCCGAACCGGTGCTGCGCGCGTTCATCAAAATTTATCCCGATCTTTTTCCGTAGCAGAATCTCGCCTACCTCGGTCTGATCCCGGATCCGAAGTTCGGCTGGCCGATTGGGTTCTCGAAAAGGCAGGTCAGCCATCTCGGCGATTTGCCGGCGCTCGGCGTGAATTGCGCGGCGTGTCACGTCGCGGAAATTCATTCGAGCGCGACCGCCGCGCCCGTGCGTGTGCTCGGCGCGACGAGCCACTTCGATGCTGAGGCTTTTGTCGGCGTGGTTGTGGTCTCCACGTTTCGCACGTCTGAGCCAGCGAACATGAAGCTCTTTCTCAGCGCTTATGTCAGCGGGTCGGACAACATCGACACAAAAGTGGGAGGAGCGCTCGATCGCGCCTGGGCCGAGCAGGAAGCGACTATCACGGCCGCGATGGCCGCCGACCCCTTCGGCTCGAAGAATGTCGAGCCGGGCGAGTTGCACAAGATCGCGCCTAACGACTTGCAGCTCACGAAAGAACCCACCGGTCCGGAGCTCGTCAAAGCGGCGCATTCGTTCCTGAAACTTTTCCACAATATGCGCGCCGCACTTCACATCCCCGATCAGCCTCCGGACAAGGCACCGCCTTCTTCGGGTCCAGGCCGGAACGATGCTTTCGGATTGCTCTCCGCCGGACTTTTCAACGCACCGCAGCCGTATGCGCCGGTGAAGGACGGGCTCGTTTGGAATGTCGGCGAGCGGCACTGGGTTCATTGGGATGGAAACACGCGATCGCCGCTCGGAAGGAATCTTCTCGCGTCGCTCGGATTGGGGGCGCCGCTGCATGGCAAGCGGGGCGATCTTGATTTTGCCCTCGTGAAACGGCAGATCGATCTCACGGAAACAATCAAGCCGCCGCGTTATCCGTTTGCCATCGAGCAGACCGTCGCGAAACGCGGTGCCGCGCACTTTGCCGCGCAATGTGCTTCCTGCCACGGCGGCGACGAAACCGACAAGCGGCTTTATTCCGCGGCCGAAGTCGGCACCGATCCGCGTCGCGCGGAACTTTTCACGGCGGAGCAAGCCGGGCGCTTCAACAAATTCCTGGCCGAGCTGGAAGCCGCCGATTATCAGCCCGCGAAAGAAGAGGGCTTGCGCAGCACCGGAAAATATTGGGCGGCGACGCTGGCCGGTGTTTGGGCGCGCTCGCCGTATTTGCACAACGGCTCGGTCCGCACCATGCAGGAATTGCTCACGCCGTCCGCGCAACGCGCGAAAACATTCCATCGCGGCTCGCACGATTTCGATGCGAACCAGATGGGTTACACTGATGGCGGCGTTTATGTTTTCGACACCGCGAGCCAGGGCAATTCCAATTCCGGCCACGAGTACGGCATGAAGCTAACGACCGAGCAAAAGCGGGAGCTGCTGGAATATCTGAAGACGCTCTGACGCGTCGGCCGCTCTCAGTCAGCGAAGCGACACTTCGCGGATCTTCGGCACATCGAGAATCCGAACGCCTATCGGAGGATTTTCCACCGCCCAGACCAAGGCCGTGAGCATTTGTGAAATCGTGACCAGACCAAGCCGCCGTGCTCCTTCGCGCGTCGCCGGCAACCGTTCCGCCAGCCAGTAGAACGGCAACAGAAAGTAAGGCCAGCGATGGCCGGGGCCGAGCACGTACCAGGGGCGGACGAACGTCGCGTCGATTCCGCTCGCGCGAATCATCGCTTCGCCCTCGCTGCGCACCGCGATGAAGGCCTGCATCATCGGGGCCGGCTGCGCCACGCTTAGATAAACGAAATGCCAAATGCCCGCGTCGCGCGCGGCCTTGAGAGCGACTTGCGCGGAAGGCAAATCGATCGCGCGGAATTGCGCCGCCTTTGCCGGACTCGGATGCGGCACACCGATGAGATGAACAAACGTGTCGGCGCCTTTGATCGCTTCCGTGTAAGAGCCATCCTTCAGGGGATCGGCCACGACGATCGAGGTAACGCTGGGCAACTTGTCCTGTGAACCTTCGCGAACAACCGCTCTTATTTCGTGACCGCGTTTGGCCAGCAAAGGAATAAGCCGCTGCCCGATGTAACCTGTGCCGCCGGTAACGCAGATGGAAGACACGTGATGAAAGCCTTAAATACGCGATCCGATTCGACAAGCTCAAACGTCGGTCACAGCACACGCTGCCAGCTTCCAAGCTATTGTCTCAATTGACATTATGCCCTCCTTGTGAATAAGATCGCCTACTATGCGTGCGATTTGGAAGGGCAGTATCAGCTTCGGTCTCGTTTACATTCCGATAGCCGTCTATCCGGCGACCCGCGAAGAGAAGCTCAGTTTCCGGCAGCTTCGCGCCACCGACCTGAGCCCGATCAAGTATAAGAAGGTCGCGGAAGCAGACTCGAAGGAAGTCTCCGCGGACCAGATCGTCAAAGGTTTCGAATACGAGCGCGGCCAGTACGTCGTCATGAAGGATGAGGACTTTGCCAAGGTGCGGATCGAGTCCACTCATTCCATCGACATCACCGACTTCGTCGATCTGCCGCAGGTCGATCCGAAGTTTTTCTACAAGCCGTATTTCCTCGAACCGCAAAAAGGCGGTGAGAAAGCCTACGCGCTCTTGCATCGCGCGCTCTCCGGCACCGGCAAGATCGGCATCGCCAAGGTGGTCATCAGCAATCGCGAACACCTGGCCTCAGTGAAACCGGATGGCTTGTTCCTCATTCTCGAGCTGATGCACTTCGCGTCCGAGATTCTGAGTCCCGAGGAATTGAAGAACGGACCTGTCAGCGCCATCACGGAGAAGGAATTGAAGATGGCGCAATCGCTCATCGAAAGCATGTCTGGGGCTTGGGAGCCGGAGAAGTATCGCGATGAATACCGGAACGCTGTCATGGAACTAATCGAACAGAAGGCGCAGCACAAAGAGGTCGCCGGGAAGCCTGCGCCAGCCGTGCGGACGACAAACGTAGTCGACCTCGTGAAGGTCTTGCAGGAAAGCTTGAACCGGAATCAATCGCTCAAGCCGAAGCGCAACGGCGCGCGCGCTTCCGGCGGCCGTTCCACTTCTTCGTTGGTCAAACAAAAGCGCCGCGTCGCCGCTTGAGCTGTAGCGGCGGTCTCTGACCGCCGACCGACTTAAGCTGCCGCATTTCCCGCAAGCAGCTCCCTTAGCTCTCCCGCCAGCTTCGGCCCGATGCCGCTCTCTTCGTGCTTGAGATACACGAACGCCTCCGACCAGACGCCGCTCTTCTCCCGAATCGCTTGCGCCCATCGAAGCATGTCGGCGCTCTGATAGTCCTCCCGCCGCAAACGCAGATAGCCATAATCCGCCGTCGCGACAACTGGCGTGCTCAGCTTTTCGCTCTCCGCGATGCAGAGCGCCACGTTCTTGTTCTTCAGCAACGCGAACACTTCGTCATCGAACCACGACGCGTGCCGGAATTCGAAAGCCGCTCGCATCCCGGGCGCAACATCTTCGAGAAAGGAAGCAAGCAGCGCCGCGTCCTTCTTGAAAGCGGGCGGCAATTGAAACAGGACTACCCCCAGCTTGCCTTCAAGATCCGTGATGACCTGGCAGAAGTAACGCAAGGTATCGCCGCAATCGCGCAGCTTCGCGAAGTGCGTGATCTTCTGCGGCGCTTTCAGACTGAACTTGAACCGTTCCGGCGTCGCCTCCCACCAGCCCTGGATCGTCTTCGCGCTCGGAATCCGGCGGAACGTATAATTGATTTCCGTGCTGGAAAGCCGCTGTGCATAAAACGAGAGCATTTTCGCCGCCGGCAAATCTTCCGGGTAAAAAGTCCCCTTCCACTCCGCGTATTGAAACCCCGATGTGCCGATCCAGATGTTCATGGCCTGATTATGCTTCCTTCCGACTCCTCGCACAACGTTCGCCAAGCCTCACAAAGTCCTTTTCGTGCGCTTAACCGACTGCCTTTTGACGTGACAATCCACTCCATCCGGTCAAGATCGGCCCATGATCACAAAAAACATCGGCATGCTCTTGCTTGCCATTTATCTAATCCTAGTCGGCATCATTGGCATCTTCGCCGTGAGTCTCGGCGCTGCTGCCATCGTGGTGCCGATCCTGGCGCTGGTTGCGGGCATATTGATCCTGATCGGCAAATAGGGCACGAACACGCTTACGCTGCGCGGACGCCGCAGCGCGGCGTCCCTACCAAAACTACTTACTGCGCACGAAGGATCGCCAGGCGAGGACGGCCGCGATCGTTATCGTGATGACGAGACCTATTCCGAACTCGTCGATGATGTACTTGGTCGGACCGGTGTCGCGCGTGAGCGGGGTGAAGATTGATTGGATAAAGAGGTTGTGGCTGCCGTGTAGAATCGCCGCGGGCCAAAGGCTCCCGGATCGCAGCGTGAGCCACGCCAGGATAATGCTATCGGCTACGACCATGAGTGTGAAACAACCAAGACCGTACCAGACCGGCGTGCCGGCGTTGTAGTCGGCAAAGATCAGGACCGGGTAATGGTAAGCGGCCCACATCAGGCCGCTGATAAGTCCGACGCCGGGAAAACCAACCACCTTGGCCAGCTCCGGGACAAGGAAGCCGCGCCAGCCTATTTCTTCACCCAAAGCGCGCGAGGTCTTGCCAACCATTCCCAAAGTAGCGGTCAGGAGGATGAAGAGGGCGAGCGCGAGGGCCGGTGGAAAGTTGGACCAACCGAATTGCGCCGCGGTCTTCTTGATGAAATCCAGATTGGCGAAAGCGCCAAGTCCGCTAAGCCAAACAACAAGGTAGACAGGCAGTGCGTAAGCGATCGGGATGAGGTAACCGAGCCATGTATAACGTGAGCTGCCCCAACGCCAGGGTAACTCACGGATGCTTTCGCCGAACATTGCCTTTGTCGCAAAAGCTGCCAGGGCCGGGCTCCACATCGAGCCGGTGACATAGAGCAGGTTCCCGGCGTCCATTTTTCCGGCGTGCAAGACCAGCGCGTTGAACACGCCGCTGAAGGCCAGTGTGAGCGTGTAGAAGACCGCGATCTTTTTCCAGACCTTGCTCTTTGATCGGTCCATGCCGGCGCGCTCTCGATGTGCTACTTCGTCACTCGTGAGTCAGCCTCGCAACGCTTTCGTGAAACGGACCAACTCGTCCGCGACTTCTTTGATGCGTTTGGCGATCGTGACGTCGTTTAACTTGTCGCCATCGAACGCATCCCCCGTAGCGTAGACGAAACGGGGAATGATCACGCTCCGAAAATCGAGCATGAGGCTGTTGGCAAAGGCCATGACGGACATGTAACTGCTCATCCCGCCAGCCGCGCAAAGAAATCCGACGATTTTATCTTCCCAAGAGCTACCCGTTAATTCGACCATGTTCTTTGCTGCCGCGCTCACGTCGTAGTTATAGACCGGAGTAGCGACAAGAATCCCATCCGCCGATTCGATTGCCTTGTTCAGCGTCAGGGCCGCGGGCTGCGTGTAGCACGCATCCGCGTCGCACAAAGGCAGACCCAGTTCGCTAATGTCGAGCCAGTCACATTCCATTTTCGATTTCTCGAGGTGATTGAACGCGATCCGGCCCATTCGCCGGCTGTTGCTGTCGGGATTGCCGCTTGTGCTGACGACAAGATATTTGGCCATCCTATTCGCGAAGTTCTACGTTATCGAAGCTGCTCGACCTGGTATCCGTGCGTCCGAAGCATGGCAAGCAATCCGTCCGCTCCACCAAGGTGGGCCGCGCCTACTACCACGAAGTAAGTCTTGCCGCTCCGGGCAAAGTTTTCCACCTTGGGCAGCCAGTTGCGGTTTCGTGCGCCCAGAATTCGCTCGCCGAAATACGGGAAGTCGCGAAACGACTCGCGCGTCGAGCGAGCCAGTGCGTCGACATCGCCCTGCCGCCAGGCGCTCATAATGCGCGCGGCTTCCCCGCTCCCGTTCGCTTGCGGAATGAAGCTGAGAAGAAGAAGCGCCTCGCTCTGCCTATCCGTGAGCCCGGAAAAAACGGCGGCGTGTTCCCCCCATGTTTCCAGGCCTATCGCCGGTTTGGAATTTGCCGCGGCCCGTTTTGCGAGGAATTCATCCACGCCCAAGTCATCGGAAAGGCCCCTTCCGCTGGGTGAGTCCAGCATCAAGACAAGAAGCCAGGGCCGGTAGCGCGAGAATTTTGCTTCCGGGATCTTCATGAGCGCGAAGACGCGGCGGACATAATCGTAGGTCCGCGGGTCGACGTGGTTCTTCAAGCTGTCGCCCTTCGGGTATTGGCCGGCCTTGACCAGCGCTTCGCCCGAGCCCGAGAGAACTTTCGGTTCCACTTCGAGAGCGAGGCGGTCGGAAGCTTCGAAGGCGCGATTGTAGGCGGGCGGCAAGGGATAATCGGTGCTGCGCAAGGCATGAATCGACCCACCCAGGAAAAGCGTGCCGCCACCGGCGCGCGTCACTTTCCAAACACAACCGGTCGCGCCCTCCGCGCGCGCGGCGAGGAACGCCGCCGCCAGGAGAGTGGCGAGGGCCAGACGCTTAACCAGGATTTCCAAACGCACGCCTGCCTCTAGCAGCACTCGCCGATTACGACAAGAGCGAGTTTGAGGTAGAAATCGGCGGCACTTTCTCTTAAAAGGAATGTCATGACGTTCTCCTCAGCTAAAATCACCTGGTTCATTGCGGCGTTTCTTGCCGCGGCTTCGAGCGCTCCTTTCGTGCTGGCACAGGACGCTTCCATCGACAAGTTACTCAGCAAATTGCCGCCGCCGGAAAAGCTCGTGAAACCGCCGGTGCAGCGGGCGCTCCAGCAATCCGATCCGGCAATAAAGGATCCGATCGTAGGGCAGGTCGCGCAATCACTCGGCGCGCGGAACACTGCGCAGGCGCTGGCTTACTCGCGGAAATTAACGGAGCGCTATCCGCGCAGCGCGGCGGCGCAATTTCTCCGGGGCGCGCTGGCCCTGGACATCCGGCAGTTCGCCGAAGCCGCCTCTTCGTTTCGCACTGCGGCCCAACTTCAACCCAACATGGTGCTCGCCGCGTTCGGCCTCGCCCTGGTGGAAGGAGAACAAGGGCATTTCGCCGCGGCCATGCCTCACCTGCGGCGCGTCGCCGAGCTCGAGCCCAATTCTTTTGTGCCTTGGTTTGCGCTGAGCGATTGCGCATCTCACCTGGGCCGGAAGCAGGAAGCTCTCGACTACGCCAGGACAGCTACGGCGAAAGGTCCGTCGTCGGCCTACGCGTGGCTCCAGCTCGCCCGGGCCGAGAAAGCGCTGGGCCATACCGAGGCTACTTTGAACGCTCTCACGAAGGGAGCCGAGGTATCGCCCGACAGCGCGGAGATGCTTGCCGTCGTCGGCTTCGGCTATGTCAACCTGAACCGTCTCCAGCAAGCCATTCCCCCTTTGGAGCGCGCCGCCCGGCTGGCGCCGCGGGATTTTCTGGTCCACTCACAACTTGGATATTGTTTGATGGTCGTGGGACAAACGGACGCGGCGATCGCTCAGCTGCGCAAAGGCGCGAGCCTGGCGCCGAAGAGCTACGGGCCGGTTTGGGAGCATCTCGGCTTGGCCTATCAAAAACAGGGCCGCCATCAGGAAGCGGCAAAGGCGTTCGAAAAGGCCACGCAGATCATGCCGCAGCTTCCCCTGCCCTGGCAGCATCTCAGCCAGGAATATCTCGCGCTCGGCCGCGTCGACGACGCGAAACGAGCCGCCTCCCACATGCGATCTCTTCCATCGCGTCCCGTGAGCGCAAAGCAACAGAAGCTGTAGCGGCGGCGCCGATCGCCGCCACGTCCGCTCTATCACTCAATCACTAACTCACGCAATTCTTCCCTCACTCCGCTTTCATGTCGGTGTGAAAGGCGATGCGCCAATCGTTCCCTTCCTTCTTCCAAAACGAGGCGGCGTAGGCTTTCCCCGAGATGTCCTTGCCGCCTTCTGTTCCCTCGATCGTGACTTGATAAGTCACCATCGCGCAGTCCTTGTCGAGGAAGACCACATCCATTTCGCCGAGAGTGAATGACTTGAAATCGATCGATTTAACGTCCTTCACCTCCTGGTCCGCCTTGTTGATTCCGCTTGCGTAAACACCGCGGAAATCAGCGGCCAGCATTTTCTGAAACGCATCGAACTTCTTGTCCTTGATGCTCTGCCAGGCATTCTTTTCCGCCGCGGTGATCGCGTCTTTGTCCGAGGCAGCAAAAGATGCCGCGGTCAGGGCGAACAACGCCGTTGCTGTAAGAGTGAGTAATTTTTTCATAGGTTTTTTCGTTAGGTGAACGGCCATTAGATCGGGTTCCGCAAATCCGGTCAATGCTCTTTTCTTCTTTCCCAATCCCGCTGGTTCATCAATTATCTCCGTGATCGCCCGCTCGTGCTCGTACTTCGCCAAGTCATGAAACCAATACCTCTCTTCGTGCTCGCCGCGCTCACCACTCTCATGCCACCTTCCCTCATGCGCGCTGATCCAACTCCGGCCGAACGCGTCGCCGAGATTCAAACCGCTTTGCAGGCGGCGCACCTCGACGGCTGGCTCTTCTACGACTTCCGCGGAAGCGATCCGCTCGCGCCGCGCATTCTGATGCTCGGCGAACACGCCTCCGGCTCGCGCCGCTGGTTCTACTACATCCCCGCGTCCGGCGAGCCGACGAAGATTGTGCACTCGATCGAGCGCTCCAAACTCGATGCGCTGCCGGGGCAACGCGTCATCTACCGCGGTTGGGAGGAGCTTCACGCCCATCTGGCCGGCGCGCTCAGAGGACCAGCGGAAACTCGACCGCGCCATAGCTCTGTGAAACGCGTGGCGATGCAATACTCACCGATGAACGACATCCCGTACATGTCGCGCGTGGATGCCGGGACGATCGAGCTTGTCCATTCCTTCGGCGTGGAAGTCATCACGAGCGCCGAATTGGTCCAACGGTTTGAAGCTGTCTGGACACCAGCGCAGAAGCAATCGCACATCGAAGCGTCCGACAAGTTGCACCGCATCATCCTGGAAGCGTTCGCCGAGATCGCGCGCAACATTCGTACCGACAAACCGACAACCGAATACGACATCCAGCAATTCATCGCGCGCCGGCTCGAAGAGGAAGGGATGGGACGTGAGAACGGTATCGTGGCCGTTAATGCTAATACCGCAAACCCGCACTATGCCCCGACCCCCGAGGTAACCTTGCCCATCAAACGCGGCGACTTCGTTCTGCTCGATATTGTCGGAAAGCTGCGTAAGACAGGAGCGGTCTATACGGATCAGACCTGGACCGGCTACGTCGGCGAAACCGTGCCGGAAGAATTCGCGCGCATCTTTAACATCGTGCGCGAGGCGCGCGATGCCGCCGTGGAGTTTGTCCGCACGAATGTCCGTGCCGGCAAGGCCATCCGCGGCGCGGAAGTCGACGACGTCTCGCGCGGTGTTATCAAACGCGCCGGCTACGGCGAGCAATTCACCCATCGCACCGGCCATTCCATCGGCGAAGAGGTGCACGGCAACGGCGTGAACATCGATAACTTCGAGACGCGCGACTCGCGCCGCCTCACGCCTGGCATTTGTTTCTCGATCGAGCCCGGGATCTACCTTGAAGGCAAGTTCGGCGTCCGGTCCGAGATCAATGTTTACGTCGCCGACAAGGACATCGAAGTAACCGGCCAACCCATTCAGACTTCAATCCTTCCTATCCTGAAAACGCCGTAGAAGCGGCTTCGATTCCAGTCATCCCGAGCGAAGTCGAGGGATCCCGTGGCATAGCTGGAGGTTCCATCACGGGGTTCCTCGACTGCGCTACGCTCCGCTCGGAATGACGACGTTGTTGACGACGCGCAGTTTAATCGAGGAACTTCAGCTCCCTTGACTGACAAAGATTGACAACAAGGCCGACGCCCAGCTATCCCTCGGCGATGCGCGCCTCCACCCGATGCCTCTTTTTCTACCTCTTCTGTTTTTGGGCCGGCGCCGCCTTTGCCCAGCAGAAAGTCCGCGTCGTCACAAAGCCAGTCGAGCCTTTCTCTTTTACCCAGAGCGAAAAGCTGGCCGGCTTTAGCATCGACCTATGGGAGGCCGTCGCCAAGGAAGCCGGCTTCCAATCCGAAATCCGCCAGGTCCAGACCGTGCCACAAATGCTCGATGTGTTGAAGGCGCGCGAAGCCGATGTAGCTATCGCCGCCATCAGCATCACGGCGGAGCGCCACGCGTTCATGGATTTCTCCCAGCCCTACTACGATTCCGGTTTGCAAATCTTGGTCGCGACCAATGCACAGCGCAGCGGCAGCCTGACCGCCAATCTGTCCCGCACCTTCTTTAACTGGACCACCTTCAAGGTCATAGGAGTCCTGACTCTCGTCATGCTCATCATCTCGCACCTTGTCTGGTGGTTCGAGCGCCGGCGAAACGCCGAGATGTATCCGGAAACCTACCGTGCCGGAGTCTGGGAGTCCTTCTGGTGGACCAACAGCATGCTGCTCTCCGGAGGTTGTGAAGCAAAGGGGCCCATGGGCGTCCCCGCGCGCCTCCTGGCGATCTTGTGGATGGTGGCCAGCATCGTTCTCGTCGCTTACTTCACCGCCGCAGTGACAACAGAGATGACGGTCAAGAGCCTGGCCGGCGACATCAGCGGCCCAGGCGATTTGCCTGGGTTAAAGGTGGGAACAATCGCAGGCAGCACGGCAGAAACCTGGTTAACAAAGAACAAGGTGAAGCTTTCTTCCTATCCCGATGTTCCCAGTGCCATCGCCGCTCTTAACTCCGGCGAGTTGAAGGCCGTGGTCTACGATGCTCCTGTTCTGCGCTACTACCTCTCGAAGAAAACCGGCACGCGCCTCCGTTTGGTCGGTCCCACCTTCGAGAGACAGTCCTATGGCATCGGCCTCCAGCAGGAAAGTCCACTTCGCCTCCCCATCAACCGCGCCTTGCTCGCCCTGAACGAGCGCGGCTTCATGGACGAGCTGCAAAAGAAGTGGTTCGGCGCGGCCTCCGAGTAACTTCTTCCTCTCTTCTGTAGCGGCGGTCGGCGCCTGCCCTGAGCTCAGTCGAAGGGACCGCCGAATGCGCCGCCACAAATCGCGTCCCAACTTTCTCCTTCCTACTTTCTCCTTTCTCCTTTCTACTTCCCCCATGCCTTTCCACGATACCCTGGTTCGACTTCACCTTCTGCCGCGCAATCAGCACGTCCGCATTCCGCCCACCCCGGCGCGACATCTGGCCCGGCTCACCTTCATCGCGTTCCTGCTCACCTTCATCGGCTCGCGCGTCATCGTCATCCTCATCATGACACGCCGGATGCCCAATATGTTTTTCCACGCCGGCGCCACCCACGTGCATCATCTTAACTACGGCATCTTTCTCCTCTCGGCCGTCGCCGGCATTCTCCTCTTCGCCTCGCTCAACCTCCGCTACAAAGGAATCTGCGCGCTCCTCTACGGCCTGGCCATGGGCCTAACCTTCGATGAGTTCGGCATGTGGCTGAACCTGGGCGGCAGCTACTGGCAACGCGCGAGCTTCGATGGCGTCATCGTCGTGCTCAGCGTCTTCGGCTTGATCGCCTTCTTCCCGCGATGGGAACGCCTGCGCTCCCATCACTACGGCACCGCCGCCCTGCTCCTGATCGCCGTAGGTTCCTTCTACTTCCTGCTCATAAGATCCTACCACCACGTCAACGAAAAATACGCTCCCGTCTTGATGGAGATCGAGGAGAGCGGACCGCGTTAGCGGTAGGTTTTGTCTTCCGATTTACCGGCGTCGTAAATCGATCTGAACGAGCGCGGTTTCATGATTTCTCTGCAAGACAAAAGCAGAGTTGGCGCTCCGCGTCACGCCAAGGGCCGATCTACTCAACCTTGGCTATACATGTCAAGCCGTCCTCCGACAGGTTATCGTCAGATATCCCATCGAGAATGAAACGACCAGCGTGGGCGTTTCCCTTGCGTCCTACGCTCTTCGAAGAGTTGGGCGCGAAATGCGGAGTAGAATGCGCCGATCATTTCTAATGACGGAGTGTCAATGCGAAGAAGTCGACCGTCATACGCTTCGAACCCGACTGATCCCAACATCTCCCCGCCCCCGCCACTGCATCGGAGCTGCGCCGCGGTCGTCTCGCCACTTTTCAAATGTGCACCACCCACACCCTGAAACAAATCCTCCCAAGTTGGAAATTCACAGACAGCGGCCAGTGCAGATGCTCGCGTGGAAAAGAACGCGACAAATAACCGAGAGACAGAGTCAAATTGCTGGCGAGCCAGCAGGCGATCGAAGGTCTCTTCCAGAGATTCCTTATCAAGATGCCAGAACGGATCGTCGAATGTGATCCGGAATCGGTAATCGGGATAGGGGCTGTAGGTGAGCGCTGCTTCGGCCTCAAAACCAGGCTTCATTCCGGCATCACGCTGCAGAATGTCAAACAAAGGCCTAGCTAACTTCTCTTCGAACGAAATCATGCGAGATCCAATGAGTTTTACATGAAGCCGAAATTCGAACTCAAACCGTTCTCGACCTAAGCTTCGCGCCCATTTATCAAACTCTTCCAATTTGCGACCAATCCTTTCCCCTGACTTCCGCTTTTTCGGACCAGCGTGTGCAGCGTGAGTATATAGCCAAATCTCAATAACATCTTTTGCGCTGAGATCTGGATATTCTGCAACCGGCCGAGCGAGATCCCGGTCATATAATTCAAAAAACCAATGCTTAAAGCTACTAGTCAGCGCCTGATCGGGATGAACGCGATAGACGAAATCCCGAATTGTCTGAAAGGCACAAGGCTCTGAATCCAGCCAGAGCTTTCTAAATGGTAAAACCGCAGACTTCAAGAAGGCCGGGTGACAAAAATAGGCGAACGTCTCGTTTCCGACTTTGGATAATGTTTCGTGGTTATCTTCACTGAAGAAAGGCTCTCGGCGCAACTCTTCTGCTACCGCGACAAACATCGCAAGGTCATCGAACTCATCCTGCGTGACTGGATTCATCTCACACCTTCTCAACCAAATCCGGGGATACGCTGGGGAACGTCTCGCATATCGCCATTTTTATCAGGCGCCGCCGGCTCGGGCAAGGAAGAGATGATGCCGTACTGCCACCTTCGAATCTGTTTGCCGCTCAGTTTTCTTCTGGGTTAGGCTGCGCGCCATGAAATCTCCATTCGTCTTTTCCGTTTTCCTGCTTGCGACATTGTTTCCTGTTCCCGTTACAAAGGCTGAACCTGAGAAACCGGACGCAGCGAATGCTGCGAAGCCACAATATGGAAGCTGGGGCTTCGACGCGGCGGGGGCAGACATGGCGGCGAAGCCGGGGGACGATTTCTTTCGCTATGCGAACGGCGCCTGGCTGGATCGCGTCCAGATACCAGCGGACAAGCCGGCTTACTCTCTGCGACTCGCGATGTCGGATCTGACGGAGCAGCGGCTGCATGACCTCGTGGAGGAAGTTGCCAGGAAGGCGGAGCAAAAGCCGTCGACGATCGAGGGCAAGGTTGGGGCGTTCTACAAATCGTTTATGGACGAAGCCCGCATCGAAAAGACGGGGGCTTCAACCATCAAGGACAAGCTGGCGGAGATTCAATCCGCCAAGACGCGCGACGCGCTCGTAGCGCTGATGGGAAGGCAGAACCTGGATTTCCATGGCGGGATTTTCGGTGTGTTCATCGACGTGGACATCAAGGATCCCAAACATTACGCGGTCTATCTCGGCCAACAGGGACTGGGTCTGCCGGACCGCGATTACTACCTGAAGGCGGATTTCGCGACACAGAAAGGCAAGTATCAGGCCTACGTCGCGCAGCTACTGCATCTTCTCGATTGGCCGGACGCGGATAAGCGCGCGACCGAGGTTGTAGGTTTCGAGACCAAGATCGCGGAAGCGAGCTGGACGAAGACGCAGCAACGCGATCCCATCGCTACTTATAATGCGATGTCGATCGCCGAGCTCGAGTCGCTCACACCGAACTTCGGCTGGCGGCCGTTTCTTGCTCAGGCGGGACTGGGCAAGATCGAGCGCGTCGTTGTCGCGGAGAAATCGGCGTTCCCGAAGATCGCCGCGGTCTTTAACGAGACGCCGATCGAAACGTTGCAGGCATGGCAGGCGTTCAACGTCGCCGACCACGCTGCGCCTTATCTCTCGAAAGGTTTCACCGATGCCTTGTTCGAGATGCGGAACAAGACGTTATCGGGACAGGCGGAGCAGCAGCTGCGTTGGAAGCGAGGCGTGCATGCCGTGAGCGGCGGCGACTATGGGGCGGGCGATCGTTACGATCGCTTCGGTAACCTGGGGTGGGCTGTAGGTCAGCTTTACAGTGCGAAATATTTCCCGCCCGCGGCCAAGGCGAAGATTGAAGAGTTAGTCGCGAATCTGAAAATCGCGATGCACGAACGCATCAAAGGTCTCGATTGGATGGGCGAAGCGACCAAGGTACAAGCGCTCAAGAAGCTCGATACCTACAACATCAAGGTCGGTTATCCGGATAAGGCGCGCGATTATGCGAAGGTCGAGATCCGCGATGACGATCTGGTGGGCAATGTGCGCCGGGCCGCGGCGGCGGACTGGGCGTTCTATGTCCAGCGGCTGCCCGGGCCCGTCGATATGTCGGATTGGGGGATGACGCCGCAGACGAACGACGCTTACAATGGCTCGCTCCGTGACATCGTGTTCCCGGCTGGCATCCTGCAACCGCCGATGTTCGATGCTAACGCCGACCCAGCGATCAACTATGGCGCGATAGGTGCCGTGATAGGTCACGAGCTAACTCATGGGTTCGACGATCAAGGCCGGAAGTTCGATTCGGAAGGCAAGTTGAACGACTGGTGGACCGCCGAAGACGCGAAGACGTTCGAGGCGCGCGCGGCGGTGCTGGGCGCGCAGTATTCGAAGTTCGAGCCGCTCCCCGGCGCGAAGGTAAATGGCGAGCTGACCATGGGCGAGAACATTGCCGACCTGGGCGGTCTCACGATCGCGCTCGATGCTTATCGCGCATCGCTCAAGGGGAAACCGGCGCCGGTGATCGATGGGCTAACAGGCGATCAGCGCGTGTTCCTGGGCTGGGCCCAGGCGTGGCGCGGGAAGTTACGCGATGATGCCATCCGCCGCCAGGTGGTAAGCGATCCGCATTCGCCGAGGCAATATCGGGTGAACGGCGTGATGCGGAATATCGATGCGTGGTACGACGCGTTCAGCGTCAAGCCGGAAGAGAAGATGTTTGTCGATCCGAAGGAACGGGTGCGGATTTGGTGAAGGTAAGAGCGACCTTAGCGTCGCGGTAGAAGACGGCGGTCATACCGCTACCAGAGGGCTCGCACGACGGACACAAAGGACACAAACGGTCTTTTTCGCACTTGGTGACCTTTGTGTGAGGTATTGGCGCCGCGAGAGTTAAGAATGGCGGATGGATGAAGAGCCGCTCGGCAGGCTGCCGAGCGGAGCAGGCTAGCAGCCTGCGCTCCCCTAAGATTTTCGCGACTCGCGTGTCTAACTGGTAAATCGAATTGGAAAGGATCAGTTATGACAGGAGCATTACTTTATCAGCCGAGACAGCGATGGCGGGTGGGAGTGGCCTTCGGCGCGGCTGTTCTGATTCATTTCGCCGCGATTGGCTTTGCGAATGCTCATCGCGACACGAAGACGGAGGAGCCATCGGGGTACGATGTTCCCGAGTTAACCTTCATCGATCCACCTTCACAGGCCGATGAGCAGCCCCCGGACGTGGACGATCAGGCGCCAACTCCGGCTCCGACGGACGAAGCATTGTTCCCGGAGGACCGGCCCACTCCGCCGCCGGTGCGGCGACAAGTAGTAAAGTCCCTCACACCGATCGTGAAGGCGACGCATGGGACACCTGGCTCCTTAAAGATGCCCTCGGCCAGAGTGCTGGCGGTTAGTGCTCCGCGACCTGAGTATCCTTATGAAGCACGACGGGCGAAGATCACGGGCAACGGCATTGCTATGATGGTTGTCGATCCGGCCAATGGCGTGGTGACGGACGTTATGATGTCGGAAAGCACGGGTAGTCAGGTCTTGGATAACGCTGCGATCACGGGTTTTCGTAGGTGGCGCTTCAAACCCGGCACCGCGAGCCAGGTCAAGGTCCCGATTACCTTTACGATGACCGGCGCGATGTATTAGTAGACAGGATTAACGGGATTTACAGGATTGGGTTTTCTGAAATCCAGTCAATCCTGTCTCCTCAACTATAGCTCTCTTCAGTTGGACGTTGAGCGTTGGAAGTTCTCTTCTCCTGTGCTAGTCCCTCCCCTCGTCTAGCTTTCATCGAGCGCGAATCTCCGCAGCGACAGAAATTCAATGTCATGACGCGATCTTCCGTCCAGCGCCAGGTCCGCACCAATCTCGCCTATCACCGGAGCGAACTTGAACCCGTGTCCTGAAAACCCGCCGCACAAGGTAACACCCGCATGCTGCGGATGGCAATCGATCACGAAATTTCCATCCGGCGTTAACGTATACATGCAAGGCTTCGCCTCCCGCAGAGTCCTTGCCGCGCCCGGCATCCATCTCTCCAGTTCCCGCGCGATCGGCTCCACGTCGCGCGCTAGATTCACCGTGCGATCGACCCGCTCCGCGTCCGTCAAATCTCCGAGCCCGTGGTAGGCGGCCTTCACGCCGTCACCGAAATCGGGAAAGCCGTAGAGCGGAGCTGGGAGGCCGCGACGATTGAGCAGAAAGGCCGGAAACCGCGACGCTTCATAGGCGTTGGAAGCCGGTGAAAACCACGCCTGGACATTGCGTTGCACCCGAATGCGGACGCCAAGTGCTTCGAGCGTTTCTTGAAACCAGGGACCAAGCGCCAGGACAAGCTTGCCGGCTAAGACCTGCGTCCCATCGGAAAGGCGAAGCTCGAAACCTTCGCCAGCTACCTGCCACTTTTCCATCGCTACGCCAAAGCGCAGCTCTGCTCCCTTCGCTCTCGCCACCTGTAAATGCGCCGCTACCCCGCGTTCAGGGTTCAGAACGCCGCCGTCCGGCTCGAAGATCGCCACTTCATCCTCTAATAGCTCAAGCGTCGGATAGCGCGCTTTGACTTCCCCCTTGCTCAATGACTCCAGCTCCAGACCATGGTCCTTCGCCGCGCGCCGTGTGCCCGCAATGATCTCACTGCTTTCTTCACCTACCGATAAGACACCGGTGAGCCGCAAGATCTCTTCGCCTGAGTCATGCTCAAGCTTCCGCCATAGTTCGTAGGCCCTAACGACGAGCGGCACATACGCTGGATCTTCGAAGTAAGCCTTGCGGATCATCCGGCTCTTCCCGTGCGACGAACCAAGATCGTGCACCGGCTGGAATTGCTCCAGACCAATAACAGAGGCCCCCCGTGCCGCGCAGTGGGCCATGATCGCGCTCCCCATTCCACCCAGCCCTACTATCGCAACATCATAGGTCATACCCGCCTATCAGCTCCCTTGTTCCTACTGAATCTCCGCACCCCAAACAGTGCCCGTATACTTCCCTTCGCGATACGCCACCTTGATCCGATCTCCCGGCTTCAGCTTTTCCCACTTCGTCTTATCGGCCTGCACATTGAATTGCCGCCCACCTTCCACCAATCGAACTTTAACGATCCATTGCTCCTCGCTGCCAGCCCGCGGATCCCGGCTCGTCCCGCGCGCATCCCGATCCATCACAATCCCATCTACCGCGATCTCATTCCTGGCCAAAGCCCGCGGCTCCTCATTCTCCTCTGACTTCGCCGGAGTGGGCGATGTCTCCGGGGCGGGTGTTGCTGTGACCTCCCTCGCCGCGATGTGTTCCTTCTCGACCACGATCGCCTCCCCACTTTTCTTCAAGCACCCTGGAAGACTTAGAATGACGGCAATGGCGAACACCGCTGGAAAAATATGCCGCGCAGAGCTGCTCCCATGTCGTGGTTTTGCTGCTTCTTTCATTGGACGTTGAGCGTTGGACGTTTTCTGCCTTCTGCCTTCTGCCTTCTGACTTCTGACTTCCGTCCTCTGTCCTCCGACCTCTGATTCCTTACGGTGTCAGAAAAATCTTTCCTGTATACGGATCCTTGACCTCGACGCCACTCGGAAAGCCGCGGACATCGACATAGCCCGCCTTCGGCGCATAAGGACTCGTGACAAAGCCCGGCCTGTTCGGCACTGGAACTGCGTAAGGCAAGTCCCGGCGTTTGCCGCTCTTCTCCTGCACCACGGAGGCAGAGGCGGCGGGAAATGGCGTGGCGCTCGGCGGCGGCGGTAGTGACGGAGTCGGCGGGGTCTCGGGCGGGCTGGGCTGGGTCCCGTTCTCTTTGGGGCCGGCGCCTGTGGTCTTACTCTGCGTTGAGTTCTTCTTTGTCGTCTTGGGCGGTGGGGTGTGCTGCGGATGCGCGATCGAGTTCCCCAGCCTCTTGAAAAAATCACCAATCGGACTCGCCACGGCCGGCTGCCCTGGCCAAACCAACGCCGCCACCGCCACGAGCCAGACGATTCTCTTCGGAAGTTGATACATGAGGTACTGCACTGTGCACCATCGCGCCGCAGGGTTCAATATTTTCGGCTGTGGGCCTTGGCCGTGCGCTGAGAAATCGCACGCCTGCTGTCAGATGGCCTTCTCTGGGAATTCGTCCACAGATTCCGCAGAATTACGCAGATTCTTTTGGATCGGATGCAGTCCGCGATCTCAACGATCGTGCGGGCAAACAGATGCCACGGGTGGCTTTTGAGCGCAGCCGCACTGTTGCAGATTTACGGCAGGTTTCCTCCATGTGCGCTGTTGCCCCCTTCGCTCGGATGATCCTCGTAGACATCTTCATCGCTGTAGCCAGGAAGATCAGCCTTTCCCTGAAGCAGCGCTAAATAATTTCGATAGAGAAACGGCACCTTGAATCGCGGAGAGTCTTTGCGGCCTAAAGCTTCGAAGAAACCGATCTCGACTAATCGTACCGCACGCCGCATTGCCTCATCACCATCAACGTCCCAAAGGTCAGCGAGTGTTCCGACGCTCTGTTCAGCTTTCTCTCCTTCCACTTCCTCAATCCAGGGTTTTGTGTCCGGGTATTCGGCGTACAGTGTTTGTTCTACCCGTACCCGTGACACCTCGAACATCGCTTCTTTGAAACAACTCCTGTCGAACAACTGCGAGCCGGCAGGCTCTGGTGTCCCAACATCATATTTGCCAAGCTGCACGTCCTGAACTGACGTAAGCAAATGGATCAGCTCGCGCGGAGCAGCAATTCCCAACGCGTCCTTCGTACGACTAAGCATCCAGTCGAAGGTCTTAGCTTTTCGTTGGCCAGGATCAACTTTATCTGGGAAGGCACGGTAGAAAAATGCCACCTGCGCGTCATAATTTGATAAAATTTCAGACTCTGTAACGCCATAGAACTCTCGAATATCAGAATTGTTGAGGACGCGACGGATTATGAGGTTCAGGAGGGACTGCTCTGTCCAAGTAATCGTAGCATGACGTGTAATGTGGCTGCTCTCACGAAACCCGGATTCCGTAATCCGCTTCCAAATGTCACTGCGAAGAAAAATCTTCAGCTTAATTTGGTTTAAACTCGCCAGGTCCATGTAGGCTTTAAACAGTGCACGCAACGCGTTTGCTTCTAGTTCAGATGTTTCCGCAAAGGCGACATCCAACCTATCGAGCAAAATCCATAGTTTATAGCCTGCACTTTCCAGCGCTTCATTTGCCAGCGCCAGCAGCCTGTCAATCGACTCAAGTCCGAGCTTGCTCTCTTTAGCAGCAGGCTCACGCAGCGTAATCTTGCCGATAAGTCCGTCAGGTTGACCGGTCAACGGATTGATCTTGAAGCCGCCTTCCACGGACTCCACTCGAAGCAGCAACCGCACATAATCAAGCGAGCGACGAATGATCGAGGACAAAGTTCCGTCTGGAGGGATCAAATCAGCACCCTCCAAATATGACACTACCTTTTCCGCTTTGTTTCCTGAAATCTTAAACCCGCGTAAGACAGTACAGCTTCCAGAGGTTCCTAAATTCTTCCTCCGAAGTCGGTGGATCGGCAACCAAATCTTTAAACGCTGGAGTTCCCCGCAAGTTCTCACCGGATTTCAGAAGAACTCCTGATTGAAAAAGGTCATCTTCGGCTTTTAACAGACTGAGATATATCGCGCTTTTCCCGGATCCCTTAGCACCATAGATTATATCAATGTGACCGCCTTGGATGCGACTATAGAGGCTTGTCTTTACGAAATATGCCGCCAGAGCTTCGATCTCTTCCTCGGCGATCCGTTTGCCAAAGTTCGCTCGTCGCAATACTTCATTTTTTG
Source organism: Spartobacteria bacterium (assembly GCA_003167555.1). Classification (GTDB taxonomy): domain Bacteria; phylum Verrucomicrobiota; class Verrucomicrobiia; order Chthoniobacterales; family UBA10450; genus AV80. The sequence continues at coordinate 89,170 of PMSN01000006.1, read as the reverse complement.
TCATCTTGCCTTTCTACTGAGTTAGAGATATGCACGGATATTCGCATACCATATCGTGGAGCGAAACTCCATGCTGCCTCATTCAAAAATGCTTCACCCGATCCGGTAAACTACTACGCGTTGTAAGTATTGCGGCGATTAATTTTCGGAGCGTCATCTCAACGTCATTGAAAGCGTCGCGATGACGTGCCCACCGTCTTACTGCCTTGCCCCCCGGCTGCGTCATCTGAAACTTGGTGAACGGTCGATCTTGCCAGGCACAATCTTCGAGAAGCACTGAGACTATTTCGGCTTCTCCCAACGCGCGGCGTTCCATGGCCCGGGGCATTTCGACTGCTTGAATGTATTTGGATTCCAGATAAGTGGTACTCAATAGGCAAATGACAATATCAGCTTGATCCAATTCCCGTCGAATCTCCGAATCCCAAGTCGCCGAAGGCAGGACTCTTCCATCAAACCACCACTCTATCAGGCCATCTGCTTCAAGCAGAGCCAGGTTCCCGGCAAAAACATCGCGCAGCTTGGCGTCGCTGTGAGAATAGCTTAAGAACACCCTTAGTCTTCGCTGTCGAGAATCGCGAGCCGCAGGTGCAGAGATCCGGTTTAACTCCTTAGTATGGTTGATGGGCACTGTTCCGGCCTGCGTTTCGACTGTCGTCATGCTCCTAGCTTGTTCGTCGATCATTAAGGTCGCGACGGATTTGAACACCCCCGGATGACCGTCGACCTCAACAAGTTCGCGCGGGTTTAACCCTCGCACGTCTGCATGAATGTGCGAAAAGTGGTTCCGAATGAGTTTTGCGAGACGCTGGCTACCGTCCTGATCGCCGCAGATCGTCACGTTTACTCGGGCCGCTCCCGGGTCGGCGCGTATTAGTGCCCTAGCGCCTTCCATTTCAAGCACTACTCCATTTCGCCACCGTACTTGGCCCGTGCTCAAGGGATAGGTGCGCGTGATAAACCTTGGAACAAGGCCTTCGGGTAATGCCTTGTACTCGTAGCGAAGTCGTAGCGCGTCGAATTTAACCCACTCGCGACCTAACTCCGGCTGAAAGCGCGGTAACAGCTCTGGCACAAGCCAACTAGCCGACGCCTCGTCAACTGGAAAGCATAGTTCGAAACGACGCATGAGGTCCAGCAAATACGCCACCATCTTGCGACTCTCCTTGGGGAGAGCCGTGCACGCTTCTGCTAATGTTAACGTTCCATCGGAACCTGGTTGATTTTTAGCTCGGAGTAGAGTATAGATGCTCTCGGTTACCCATTGCGGGTTTAGGACTGTCGTATCACGGAGACGGGGATCATCTCCATAGTGTAGGATCACGCCGAGTCGATGCAGGATTCGCGCGAGCTGCGCCTGCCGATCACAGTCCTTCTCTCCATGCCGCGAACATTCGCGCCGATACGCATCGAAAGTGAGGTAATTCGCCTTCATGTCCGAAAAGCAATCCTTTAACTCAGCCCAAACCGCAGGAAACGGTTCCTTGACTCCGTCGAGCGAGGTTACGGCCATTTCGATCTGTTTTTGCAATGCCTTGATTCCTAGGTTTGATTTGCAATCAGTCGGTACGAAAGCTCGAATAGCCGGATACTTTTCTTGAAGCGCGAATCTATCCAAATCGAAAGGTTTTTCGTTCCACTTGTTCAGCGCGAGAATAACGGGCGAGTCTTTGCCAAATGCCGAAATGAGCCGCAACCAATACTCAGCGTCACGATCTTGTGTATCGGCGCGTGCATCTAGCACAAGAAGATAAACGCTGCGCTCGGTTAAGAAGAATTGATGAGTCGCGTGTGTAATTTCCTGGCCCGCGAAATCCCACACATGAACGCGAACAGTTTCGTCATTGGCATCTAGCGGCCAACGATCGATTTGAATACCTGGTGTTTCCTTCTTTTGGGGGTGGAACTTATTGATTAGTAATCTGTCTCGGATCGAGCTCTTGCCAGAGCCACCTCTGCCCACGAGAAGTAGCTTGACTTCATTGAGCGGCTTCGATGCTCGCCTCGTTTCGAAATAGAAGGTCAGGATATCCAGTGGGCGAGCGGGGCGCGCCCGACGCGACGCGACAGCGTCGCTCCTGGCGCCCTGAATTTCTTCGGCAAGCCCCAGCCGCGGGTTTGCATGAAGGTACAATTCAGCCAGTTTCGGCATTTCGAGTAGAGTGTCCGGCAGGTATGCTAGATCATTGCTCTCGCACTCCAACCTACGTAATTGGGACAAGCAGCCAATCGCCTCTGGCAATGTAGTTAATCTGTTGTGATCGAGGGATAGAGACTGCAACTCTACGAGTTTGCAAAATGATTCAGGAAGGGCCGTTAAATGGTTGTGTGAAGCAGAAAGTAGCTGGAGCTTTTCCAAATTTCCCATCGAATTCGGTAACCTAAGAATATCGTTTCTGGAGATGTCGAGTCGTTCCAAGCAACTTAGTTGTCCAACAGAATTAGGAAGCTCAGTAACGTTATTAAATGAGATGTCGAGTAACTTTAAACTTGCTAACCCGCCGATCGTATCTGGCAGATCTCGTAATTCGTTTCCGCCGACATAAAGGTGCTGTAATTGCGCTAAATTGCCAATCCAATCAGGCAGCCTGGTTAGGCTATTTCCTCTAAGGTCCAATCGCTCTAACTGATGCGGCTCTCTCAATGAATCCGGCAGTCGCGTGATTCCCAGTCCGCTAAGGTCCAGGAATCTCTCTTTTCTCAGAATCGAAAGTTCGATTCGCTTCTTAGCGAAACTATTTCCCGGTACGTCGTTCGTTTCGGAAGGCATCGTAGCAATTCGCTCAATCTCGATAGGTACAGGTCATGTGGAGTACAGACTCTCCTGCGTCGATTGGTGATGAATAGATTGCACAATGGGCGCACAACATTCTGCCAAGATGATTTTATAGACATGTGCGCGGCAGGACTTTAATTCGGCAATCAGATAATTGACGAGATTCGGCGAGTGCGCGGCAATTTTGCCCCTACGAAATAGCTTTTTTCCCAGTCTTTCCAACGTGTGGACATTGAACTCGCGAATCTCGTTGGCGAACGCCGTCCCGCTGCAAAACAGAGGGGCAATGGCGAGGGGAACGGAACACACGAACCCGTCTTACTACGTTTTCGTGTAAGCGTGCGAGCCTTTTTTTGATAAAATGTCGCAGAGACACCGGTCACTCAGACGGTAGCCAACCGAACCGGCTCGACGCAGTCTCGCCCTACCATCGTCGCTGAGCACAAAGAAGCGGAAAGAATGCGCTTTACAAGATGGGGAGCGCCTGCGCATCCTTGGGGCAACCACAACCCCTTTTTCCCCATGATGACACATCTCCCCGCGATGAGTCGCCCCTTCCACTCCGCGCCCAATTCTGGACGTGATTTACGAGCGTTTTCGCGCCGCGGGTGGTGGTGTATTTGACCGATGTCCCCATTTCCCCAAAAACAAACAAAACAGGAGGAACTAATATGGAGCGTGATGAGCGATTCGAACCGATGATCGACTTTGTCCTGCAATGGGAGGTCGTGAAAGACAAGCAGGGCAACGTCATTGCCGAGGATGATCCGGACGATCCGGGCGGGCTGACCAAATATGGAATCGACCAGAGGTCGCATCCGAACGTCGACATTCGGAACCTGACGGAGGACGAGGCGAAGGACATTTATTACAATGATTACTACCTCGGCTCGGGCGCCGACAAACTCCCGGATGGGATTGCCGACATCGTCCTCGATATCTCGGTCAACAACGGCAAAGGCCGCGCGATCAAAATCCTCCAGGCAGCCGTTGGCGCGACGGTGGATGGAGCGTTGGGGCCCCAGACGATCGGTCTGGTTGACGCGGCCGACCGGGTGCAAACGATGGAGGCCATGCTGGCGGCGCGGGAGCAACTCTACCGCAACATCGCCGCGAACAGGCCGGCCAGCCAGAAGTTTCTAGCCGGTTGGCTGAATCGAAACAACGCGTTGCGCAAGTTCGTCGGCTTGTAAGATACGTGGAATACCTAACGAATCGTCGCATGAGGAGGCCTTCTCCATGAGTACTGAAACGAACCAACGCGGCAACTGGCTTCAGTGGATCTGGTGGACAATTCGCGGGCTTTACCGTGAACTCAAACCATGCCGCTTCAGCTTTATCGTCGCGCTTATCGCCTGGCCGGTCTTCCTTTGTGTCGCTCAAGGCACGGAAATCCTGCGCACGGTCGGGGAAGGCATGGCCGGCGCGCAATGGTACTTGCCGCGAGTGTTCGGATTTTTCGCGGGGTTGATGCTGTGGGCGCTCACTAGCTGGTATGCGGCGCGCGTTTTACTTTACGTCGAATTTCCTGGGGCGCCCCGCACGGAGACCTACTCGAAGTTCGCGGAGAAACATGCGCCGCGGCTGCTGGGGATCGCGCCGATCTTGATTGTAGGTTGCGGATTCCTGGCGGCGGCGGGTCCTTATGCCGGAACCTCGCCGGCAAAGTTCTGGTTACATTTCTTCGCTGGCCTCTGCGCGGTGCTGGCAATCATTTTCTACCTTCTGCTTATGCTTCGCCGAAAAATGATCGGCGCGGCGCCGGCGCGGCAAGTCAAACATATCAAAGACCTGGGGTGGGCCACGATTGTAGCAGTGAGCGTCATGTTGATTGCCTCGCTCCTGCTTTTCATCTTGTTCGCGATAGACCCCGTTTCGGTGCCGCAATGGCTCGGTATGGGCACGGTCCTCTTTCTGGCCGCTGCCTCATGGGTCAGTGCCGGCAGCTTCCTGGTTTACCTCGGTGGCCGCTGGCAGTTCCCGGTAATCACGATCTTCATTCTGGCCGCGATGCTTTTCAGCTTTTGGAACGACAACCATATTATCAGGACCGTTCCGCGGCAGGAAGTAGACCGCCTCGATGTCATTCAGTCCTTTCACAAGTGGCATGAGCTAGCGAAGAAGAATGATGAACCTGGCGCAACCCACACGCTCTTTGTCGTCGCGACCGAAGGCGGCGGAATTCGCGCGGCTTACTGGACGGCTGCCATCCTCGGCGAGCTTCAGGACAAGAACCCGAACTTTGCGCCGCATCTCTTTGCGATCAGCGGAGTTTCCGGTGGCAGCCTCGGCGCGACCGTCTTTGATGCGCTCCTGGCGGAGCCGAGCCCCAGTGCTTTCAAGTTCAAGGACAAAGCGGACGACATCCTTGGCCAGGATTTTCTTTCCCCCGCCCTCGCCTCAATGCTTTACCCGGATTTCGTGCAACGCTTCCTTCCTTTTCCCGTTCCCCATTTCGATCGCGGGCGCGCCCTCGAGCTGGGATGGGAGAAGGGCTGGCGGGACACGATGAATAACAATCGCTTCGCCGCGTCGTTCGTCGATCTTTGGAGCCAGAGCCCGCGCGAGTGGATGCCGGCGCTTTTTCTTAACGGCACGTCGGTCGAGATAGGCAATCGCATCATCACCACTAATCTCAGGGTAACCGACGCCTTCCTCGATGCGGAGGACGCGGCCGACAAGCTCTCCCAGTACGGCCCGCCTGCGACGAAAGCGGCCTGCAACATCCCGCTCAGCACCGCCGCCGACATGAGTGCGCGCTTTACTTACGTGGGTCCAGCCGGCCGTTTTCCGAACGGCTCCCATGTCGTCGATGGCGGCTACTTCGAGAATTCCGGAGCTACGACCGCGTTGGAGATCGTCATGCGAATCAAGGATGTCTGTCGAGTCGAGAAGATTACTAATGTGGACGTGAAGGTTATTATGATCAGTAACGATCCGCGCAAAGGATCGCTCGCGATTGCCCCTGCGAAACCGGGCCCGTCCCCCTCGCAGCCGCAGCGGACAACACCTGTGACAACGCAGGGCGATTTCCTGGGCGACCTGACCGCGCCGCCCTACGCGCTGCTGAACACGCGCGATGCCAGAGGCGTCTACGCGCAAAAGGCAATCGCACGCGAGCAACGGCGCTTCAAGGCGGCCCAGCCTGAGGCAATGCCGCTAGTCACCAAGGACATCATTTACTTCGGCCTGCGCGAGACGGACGTGCCTTTGCCATTAGGTTGGATGTTGTCCCGCGAGGCGGCGAGGACCATGCGCGAGCAATTGTATTTGGATGACGATGTCGTCCAGAACGGCGAAGCCATGAGATTAATCCTGAGCAGTCTACCGCCTTCTCCGCGCTAGGTCTGACTGCTAGTTGGACGGTAGGATTGCAGCGTGACCGGAGCCTCCGGGTAGCGCACGCGTCTCGCGTGCGCTACCCAGGCCGTGGATACGACGGGCTAGTGCGTTTCGCGCATCCGAACGGGTGAGGCGGGGAGTTTGTCGAGAACAACGCGCTGGGCGCCGTCGTAATGGCCGAAGGCGAGGACGCCAGTCGGACATTGCTGGACGCAGGCAGAGCAACGGACGCACTCGGGGTCCTGCATCGGCAGACCTTTGTTCGCGAAGTTCATGATGTCGATGCCCTGGTGGCAGACCGAGGTGCAGACGTTGCAGGAAATGCATTTCGATTTCTCGGGGAAAATCCGGAAGCGCGAGAAGCGCGCGTAGATATGCATGAGGGCCGCGAGCGGACAGAAGAACCGGCACCAGACGCGACCCGAGTATTTGAAGTAAAGGCCTACGCCGAGGACGCCGCCGAGGAGAACATCGACGATCCACTTGTAGTTGGCGTAGGTAACGAGTTGGCCGCTCGCGTTTTTTCCTTCGAGCAACAAATGGAACGCGGAAGCTGCGATGGACTGCGGCCAGATCCAGCCAGCGAACCTAACGAGCAGTAAAAGAAACGCGAGCGCGAGGATCACCTGGCCCGCCATGTTGAACCGGTTCCAGAACGGGCCGTGTGGCATTTTCTGCCGCTGCTTGTCCCCCATGGTTTCGGCGAGCGCGCCGCAGGAACAAATCCAGCCGCAGTAAGCGCCCTTGCCCCAGCGCCAGACCAGCGCCGGGATGATGACGAACGTTTGCAGGAAGGCGATCACGAGCCACCACATAAGGGGCGCGTCGGTGAAGACGTTGTAGACCATGAGGGGCCAGGCGAGGATGAATCCGTAGGCGCGCCAGTAAGCGCGCGGATGTCCCCAGACCGGCCATTGATGCGCGGCGTATTGGTCGGCGGGAATGTAAGACTCGAAGAGATGATCGGCGATCGTTTTGCCGAAGCCGTGATCGAACCAGCCGTTGTAACCGAGACACGGCAGAATGATTTCCGGGAGGAGAAACAAAGGCACGACCTGCACGAGCATCAACACCGTCGTTTGCAAAGTAACGTAAGGAGTGCGCCGCCGCCGAATCCGCGTGATGCCAAAGATGATGATGCTAAGGCTGTAGAGCAACGTGTAGTAGAACGAGCGCGACTTGAGCGAGACAGCGACCGTGCCGAGAAGCGTCGAACGGTCCGCTACCTGACTCTGGAACCATCCGCCTAACGAGCCAAGAATCGCCGGCATATTTTCCGGCCACGGATTCAGCCATGTCTCCGCGAACCCGCCGGATTTCCAGGCGTAAAGGAAGACGCAAAAGGCCAGGAAAACTCCGAGCGCGATCCAGCCGCGCGGCGTTGCTTCACCGGCAATCGGAATTCCGGAACGCCGGAAGAATTCGAGCGGCGCTTCGCGGCCGAGCATCGTGAAGACGACGTCGTTAGGCAAAGGGGATTCGGTCCCATTCTTCAAGTAGACCTGGTCGCGCTCAATCCGGGTGACTTCGGTCCCGAGCGCGAGTTTGAGCGAGCCGGGCGATTTTTGTCCACGCATGCCGGAGGTCACGGCGGTGTTCACGCGTTCCGAGGTCGGCTTCTCGATCTGCACATCGGCCGAGGCATCGCGCACGAGCATCTCGACTTTCTCGATGTTCGCCGGTTTCGCGCGCGCCAGTTCCTTGCGGCGATAACTTAGCGTCACGTGCGCGCCGCAGGTAGCGAGCGCGATGGCAGTCTCGAGCGCCGAATCGCCGCCGCCCACGACCAGCGCGTTCTGTCCGGCAAATTCCTTCGGATCGAAAAGACGATTGTAAACCTTGTCGAGTTCTTCGCCCGGGCACGCCAGCTTGCGGAAATTTCCGCTCCGCCCGATGGCGATGATGACGCGCCGCGCCGTCAACGTCGTCTTGTCGCTCTTGTGCAGAACCAGCGGCTTACCACGGCCGCGGGGCTCGAGCCGCTCGATCCGCGCCGGTATGACCTCGATCCCGGCCGCCTTTCGCTGCGCTTCCATTTCTTCGAGGAGCGCTTCCTTCACATCGGCGGTAAACTGGAGGCCGCCCTCGAGTTTCATCTCGGTCGGATAGGTGTAGATCGGTTTCGCTTTCGGAAAATTGATGACGGTGGAAAAAATCTCGGTCGCTTCGAAGACGGCGAAGTTCAGCCCGGCCCGCTTCGCTTCGATCGCCGCGGAGATTCCCGCGACGCCCGCGCCGATGATCGCGAGATCGAGCACGGCGGGATCGCGTTCTCCGCCTTTCGCGAAATCCGGCTCGCGCAAAATCGCGCGAACCGCCCGTGCGCCGGTGTCCGATGAAAATTTGAGGAGCGGAATGCCGGTCAGATCACCGACGATTCGGACGCCCGATTGACCCGTGACCCCCTCCGGTCCGGAGACGGGGAGCTTTTCCACGGTGCCCGCGGGCCACTGCGCGTGGAGCCATTTCGTGTAACGTTCGATTATTCCGGCCATCGTAGCGCAAGCTGGAAGCTTGCTACCTTGTAATTTGAGATGCCTCACACGAAAAGAAAATTCCCGCACAACCGCGCCGCGAAGGCGAAGCGAAGCAAGGGAATGTTAAAAATGCAACGCCGCTATCCCATCGGCGCGGAGTTGATTGGCGAAGGCCGGACGCATTTTCGGGTCTGGGCGCCGAAGGCGAAACGGCTGGAGGTGGTGATCGAAGGTCAGTGGGGAAAAGATCGCGGCGCAAAGTCCGCTCCCACATTTGAGGAACTCGAACGCGAGGCGACGGGATATTTTTGTGGCGCGATCGCCGCTGACGCGGGAACGCTTTATCGTTTCCGCGTCGACGGCGCGGAAAATTATCACCCCGATCCGGCGTCGCGTTTTCAACCCGAGGGACCACACGGGCCGTCCTGTGTCGTCGATCCAACGCGGTTCCAGTGGACGGACCGCGCTTGGAAGGGAATCCAAATGCCGGGCCAAATCACTTACGAAATGCACATCGGCACGTTCACGCGCGAAGGCACCTGGATGGCGGCGGCGCGGGAGCTGGCCGAGTTGGCCCGGATCGGAATCACGGTGATCGAGATGATGCCGATCGCGGATTTTCCAGGGGAATTCGGCTGGGGTTACGACGGCGTCGATCTCTTCGCGCCCACGCGGCTTTACGGCGCGCCGGACGATTTGCGCTCTTTTGTGAACGAAGCCCACTCGTTAGGCCTGGGCGTGATTCTCGATGTCGTTTACAACCACTTCGGGCCGGACGGAAATTATCTCGGCGTTTTCTCGGACGATTATCTGCAACGCGAGCGCGCGAACGAGTGGGGCGACTCGATCAATTTCGACGGGAACAATTCCGGACGGGTCCGCGAGTTCTTCATCACCAACGGCAAATACTGGATCGAGGAATTTCACTTCGACGGGTTTCGCTTCGATGCGACGCAGAGCATTCACGATCGGTCGGACGAATACATTGTGGGTGCGATTGGTCGCGCGGCGCGGGCGGCGGCGGGCGAGCGCTCGATCATACTCGTGGCCGAAAACGAATCGCAGGAAGCCAAATTGATCCGGCCGCGGAGCGAAGGCGGAGACGATCTCGATGGCTTGTGGAACGATGATTTCCATCACAGCGCTTTCGTGGCGCTGACGGGCCGGAACGAAGCGTACTATTCCGATTACCTGGGCCGTCCGCAGGAATTCGTTTCGGCGGCGAAGTACGGTTACCTCTTTCAAGGCCAACCCTATTGGTGGCAGGAGGCCGAGCGCGGCATGCCCACGTTTGGCGCGTCTCCCGCGGCCTTCGTTTCGTTTATCGAAAACCACGACCAGGTTTCCAACAGCGCCCAGGGCGCGCGCATGCGTTTTGAAACGTCGCCGGGCCGATATCGCGCCATGACCGCGCTGCTCCTGCTCGGCCCGTGGACGCCGCTGCTTTTCCAAGGCCAGGAATTTGGCGCGACGACGCCTTTCACTTTCTTTGCCGACGTGGGCGACGAGAATTTGCGCGAGGCGATCCGCAAGGGCCGTTTCGAATTTCTCTCGCAATTTCCATCGCTGGCCACGGCGAACGTACAACGCCAGCTGCCGGTGCCGACCGATCGAAAAAACTTTGAGCGTTGCAAACTGAACTTCGCCGAGCGCACGGGACAGCGGCCGTTTTACGTTTTGCATCAGGACCTGATCCGCTTGCGACGGGAAGATTCGCGCTTCCAAAAACAAATTCCTCGAGGCGTCGATGGCGCGGTCCTGGGTGAACGAAGTTTCGTGCTCCGATTTTTCGGCGAACGAAACGACGATCGATTGCTCGTGGTTAATTTCGGACCAAGGCAATCGTTCGTTCCCGGGCCCGAACCGTTGCTCGCGCCACCGTTTGGTTGCGAATGGGAAACGATTTGGTCGAGTGATGATGCGCGCTACGGCGGCCCAGGCAGCGCAAAGCCTGTGAGCGACGATGGCTGGTTCCTGCCGGCGGAAGCAGCGGTGGCCTTGCGACCAATTCCGGCGACAAAACCCCGACGCAAACCGAAAGACAGACATGTACGCGAAGAATGAGCCTGTAGTTACGCGGTCGATGCGATGGGACCCGGCGCAATCGTCCCGCGAAATTTTGCTGAACCGCGAATGGCTCATCACGAACGGTCTCGGCGGCTACGCGTCCGGCACGATCTCAGGTGCGATCACGCGGAAATATCACGGCATCCTGATCGCCGCGCTGCCTGCTCCGCTTGGCCGCATGGTGATGTGGAGTCATGTCTCGGAGGTCCTGCGTTTTGATGATGGCGAAGTGGTGTCGTTAGGCGCGGAAGAGCGCGCGGGCGGCCAGCTCGATCTGCACGGCGCGGAATACCTGCGCGAATTCCGGCTGGAGGATGGTCTGCCGGTCTGGAGTTATCACGTGCGGGATTTGATCATCGAGAAGCGCGTCCTCCTGCCGCATTTGCAAAACACGGTGCACGTCAGTTACCAGATTATCGGCGGCGGGAAAGCGCCGCGGCTGGAGCTGCGGCCGGCCTTTAACTTTCGCCATCACGAAGCTTCCGTCGATCTCCCGTTGGCGGAGCCCTACAAACTCACCGCCGTGAACGACCGCTACGAAATCGTTTCGGCGCGCCGAAAATTGCCGCCGATCCGCATGCGTCTTTGCGGCCGCGCCTCCGCGTTCACGATCGCGCCTTCGAAAATCCATCAGGTCATGTATCGCACCGAACAGGCCCGCGGTTACGCCCACCAGGGCGAACTCTGGAGCCCGGGCTTTTTCCAAGTGGAACTCGCGGATGAAAAAACCGCAACCTTGATCGGCTCGACCGAGCCGTGGGAAATCATCGACGTCCTAAGTCCGGCGGAGGTGCTGTCTTCAGAGCGCGAGCGGCGCGCCCGCCTGCTCGTGGACGCGGACGCCGAGGCGCGCGAAGGCGTCGGCGCGGAACTCGTTTTTGCGAGCGATCAATACGTCATCACGCCTGCGGGCCGTTTCGAGGAAACGGCGCGGGCGCACGCGGCGGGCGACGAAGTTCGCACGGTCATCGCCGGCTATCATTGGTTCACGGATTGGGGACGGGACACGATGATAAGCCTCGAGGGATTGACCCTCGTGACCGGCCGTTCGCTCGAAGCGGGATACATCCTGCGCACGTTCGCGCATTATGTCCGCGACGGATTGATCCCGAACATGTTTCCCGACGGACAGAAGGAAGGTCTTTATAACACCGCGGATGCAACGCTGTGGTTCTTCCATGCGCTCGGCCGTTACCTGGAAAACTCGAAGGACCACATCACGCTGCGGCTCCTGTTGCCGACGCTGGTGGACATCGTCGAGCACCACTTGCGCGGGACGAAATTCAACATCCACGTCGATCCGGACGATGGACTGCTCATTCAAGGGCAGAAAGGTTACCAGCTCACCTGGATGGACGCGAAGATGGGCGATTGGGTGGTGACGCCACGCCGCGGGAAAGCGGTGGAGATCAACGCGCTTTGGTACAATGCGCTTCGGCTGCTGGATGGATGGCTGCGTGAGATCGATCCAGCGGCGGCTCAACGTTACGAGCAGCATGCGGCTCGCGCGCACGAATCCTTCAATCGGCGCTTCTGGTTCGCTGAAGGCGGCCATCTTTACGATGTGATCGATTTGGATGGTGGGAGCGCGAGCGATCCTGCGTGCCGCCCGAACCAACTTTTCGCGATCTCGCTCGATCACCCTGTCCTCGACGAATTGCGCTGGAAATCAGTGCTCGACGTCGCGCAGAGTGAATTGCTGACGCCGGTCGGGCTGCGCTCACTCTCGCCGAAACATCCCGATTACAAGCCGATCTACAGCGGCGATCTTCGCTCGCGCGATGGCGCTTATCATCAAGGCACCGTCTGGGCGTGGCTCATCGGGCCGTTCATCGACGCATGGCTGAAAGTGCATCCGCGGGACAAGCAGGGCGCGCGGAAGTTTCTCGATCGTTTTCCCGAGCGAATGAACGAAAACGGCATCGGGACGATCAGCGAAGTATTCGACGCGCGCGAACCGCATACCGCCGGCGGTTGCATCGCGCAGGCTTGGAGCGTGGCCGAAGTGCTGCGTTCCTGGGTGAAAACGGCGTGAACCTGCATTTCGCCTGGTAGGGCGAGACTCTGTCGAGCCGCATCGGAGCGCTCACTTGCGGCTCAGCAGAGCTTCGCCCTACCAAACGCAATGCAATCTGCGCTCAGTACGCCCGGCTGTTCCGATTCAATAGTTGATGCCTGAGACCGCTGCCGAACTTTCGCGAAAAACAGAGGTGCGCGAAGCGCTCGCGCAGACCGGCGGCAAGCCGAAGGTCACAGCGCAGGCGACCGACAAATTCTGGTTTGTCACCCATGCCCTTGTTCTGCTCGGCTGCGCGGTCGTTTATTTTCTTCTCGGCTGGAAATTCATTCCGCTTCCACAGCTGCATCTCGATCTTCTCCAGCGGGCGACGCGGGCGACGGTTTTTGTCGTCATCCTGCTCGCGATCGCAAAAGCGGCGTCAGTTTATGCGATCGGGCGGATCGCGGATGCGTCCACGCAATTTACCCTGCGCCGCATCGAACACCTGGTGGTCGGGATTCTCATCGTCCTGATCGGGTTGTCGATTTTCTTCGCGAATTGGTATACGGCGCTGATTTCTGTCGGCGTCATCTCAGTCATCGTCGGGCTGTCGGTGCAAACGCCAATGCAGAGTTTCATCGGCTGGATTTACATTCTCGTGCGCCGGCCATATCGGGTGGGCGACCGGATCAAAATCGACGATGCGACTGGCGACGTTATCGACGTGAGCTACATCGACACGACGTTGTGGGAATTCGGCGGCTCGTTTCTCTCCACCGATCATCCGAGCGGGCGCGTCATCAAGTTCCCCAACGCGAAAGTGCTCAGCTCGATGGTTTATAATTACTCGTGGCCGCTGTTTCCCTACATCTGGAACGAGATCAAATTCCAGATCGCTTACCAAAGCGATTTGCAGTTCGTGGCGAAAACGATGGAGCGCATCGTGGAGGAAGAAATCGGCGAGGACATGGAGGAACGCGTGACGGTCTACCGCGATTTGCTGGCGAAAACGCCGGTGAACGAACTGGAGGTGCGAGCGCATCCGCGCGTTTTTTTCCGGGTGGACGAAGTCACGTGGATCGACGCGATCGTGCGTTACGTGGTGCCGCCGCGGGAAGCGGGCGCCGTGAAAACGCGATTGATCCCGAAACTTCTCGCAGCCCTCAATGCCGAGCCGGGCAAGGTGATGTTTCCCGCTGGGGCAAATCGATGATGGGGCGGTTGCCTGCGCCGCGATTCCAGCCGATTACTTCGCCGATGCATTTCCGGATTCTGATTGTTCTACTCGCGTTGAGCGCGGTCGCGGCGAAGCCCGTCAAAAAGCCCGAGGTGAGAACGCCCGAGACGAAGAAGCCGGCGGCGGAACGCGCCTCGGCGCCGATCCCGGTCGCGCTGCCGAATTACGACGAAGAAACGAGTGTAAAGCTGCAAATTTTTCTGGATAACAGCGACTTCGGGCCGGGGAAAATCGACGGCCGGATGGGCGAGTTTTTTCGCAAAGCGCTCGTGCATTACAAGCGCGCGCATGGCATGGCGGAAACCGGCGCGGTCGATTCGTGGCTCTTCGATCAGGTGCCGGAGACCTACACGACATTCACCATTCCTCCCGAGGCGCTGAATTTCGTCGGACCGACCGCGAGCAAACCGTCGGAGCAATCGAAGCTCAAAGGCCTGAAGTATGGCTCGCTCCTCGAGTTGATCGCGGAGCGGTATCATTCCGCCGAGGATTTCGTGAAGAAGCTAAATCCCGGCTTGAACATGGAGACGCTGAAGCCGGGCGACACCGTCAAAGTGCCGAACGTGCTGCCGTTCAAGATCGAGGATCTGCACGAAGGCTTCGCCCAGCCGAATCCGGCCTTCGCGAACCGCAAGCTTTACGTGGACACGAAAGAGCGGTTCCTGCTTATCTACGAGGGAAAACAGCTCGTGGCAGAATTTCCGATCACGCCGGGATCGACGACGCTGCCCGCGCCGCTCGGGCTCTGGAGAATTCTCGGAATCGCGACCTTGCCGGTGTTCCGGCACGATGAAGGCGTGCTTCAGCACGGAGTGAAATCCGATCAGTTCTTCGATCTCCCGCCCGGCCCGAACAATCCGGTGGGGATTTTGTGGATGGGATTGAACAAACCGCACGTCGGTATTCATGGCACGAACAATCCCGAGACGATCGGCCGTGCCGCCAGCCACGGCTGCATTCGCACCGCGAACTGGGATGCCGCGCGCGTAAAAGAACTGGTGAGCGTCGGCAACTCAGTCTCGATCTTCAAGTAACGACCGCGGAATCTAGCCGGACGCGGGCGAACACATGTCATCCTGAGCCGCGAAGACGGCCAAGGATCTCGCAATGGTTCTAGCGCTTCCGCGCAATGCCATGCGTTTACGTTGGATCACGCGTCTATGCCCCTCGGCGATGCAATTTGCAGTTGTGAGGTCCCTCGCCGTCTGACGCGGCTCGGGATGACAACTGCTTAGCGCGCTCCAGAACACTTTTCGCAAAAAATTTCGCGCGGAAACGGCAGGTCGCGCGTCTACGCTGGTAGATCGACGCAAATGGACAGAACAGAATACGACACTTACCAGGCAGCCATTCACGGCGATCGCGACGCCTTCGAAATGATCATCCATTCTTCCAGCCGAAACCTTTTCGCGATCGCTTACGGCATTTTGCAGAACCGCCAGGAAGCCGAGGACGTCGTGCAAGACACACTGGTGAAGGCGTGGAAATCACGCTGGCGCGTCCGTGACCCGGAGAAATTTCCCGCCTGGCTTTCAACGATAGCGCGCCATCGCGCGCGGGACCTCGCCCGGCGGCGGCGCCCCGAGCCGCTCCCACACGACTTCGAATCGGCCGCGGTGGCCGACGCCGAAACTGAACCCGCCGACCTCGGCCCGCACGTCCAGGCCGCGCTGGCGCAGTTGCCGGAACTTCACCGGGTCGCGCTGACGTTGCGTTATTTCGAAGAACTGGATTACGCCACGATCGAACACACGCTCGGCCTGACGAATGGCGCCCTGCGCGGAATCCTTGGGCGCGCGCTTGGTCTGATGCGGAAGAGACTGAAGCCAGCGCTCGCAACCATCACCTAATTTTATGCCAACGATCCACGAACAAATTGACGAATTTCTTGCCGCCGATCTCCACGGCGAGCTGAGCACGGCCGAACAAAATGCGCTCCACGCTCATCTGATCGAGTGCCCGCAGTGCCGGAAAGATTTTCAGGAGGAAAAAAACATGCACAAACTTCTTAACGAAACCATGGGCGACCAGAAAGCGGATCCCGCGTTCGAACAGCGGATGGTCGCGCGTTTTCGTAATCGCGTTCCGCAGCGCACCGGTCTTATAAGATTGGTGGCGAATCTCATGCGTTTTCGCGCCGTTCAAATCACTGCCGCCGCCGCGCTCCTGCTCGCGCTCGCCCAGATGGGACGAATGATCACCGGCGAAGTCGCTGCCCCAACCAAGCGCAACGAATACATCTCGGATGTTATTGAAAGCGAACGACTCAAACCTGGCGATGGTCGCACTCGCGGCGTGGATGAGTTGGCTGCCACAAAACAGAATGTGTCGCCGATGGCGCCATCCTCGGTGACCAGCGTGATGGCTCCCCCGCCCCCGGTAGACAAGTCGAGCGCGCGCACTGTGTCGCCGCCTAAGACGAAGAAGGCCGACTTCAAGGATGAGGAAGCAAAAGCTGTAACAACCAGTGCGACGGAAAACGCTTCGTCGACCTCGCCGGAAGCCACGCCCGGTCCGATGGCAAATCGCAAGCTGGTCCGGAACGCGACGGCGGAACTCGAGGTGGCCAGCTTCGAGGAAGCCGTTCAGAAAATCACCGGCTTTGCGTCGGAAGAGAAAGGCTATGTCGCAACGAGCAGTTCCGAGAAACAGGAGAATGGAAAACTGCGCGGTGAAGTTGTCGTCAAAGTGCTGCCGGATAATCTCGACCGGTTTCTGCAAAAACTGCGCGGGCTCGGCGAGCTGAAGAACCAGGCGCTCACCACCGAAGATGTGACGAAAGCGTATTTCGACACGGAATCGCGCCTGAAAAACGCGCGGCTGATGGAGCAGCGCTTGATCGAGATCCTCAAGACGAAAAGCAAGGACGTCTCCGATTTGCTCGAAGTGGAAAAGGAACTCGGACGCGTCCGGGAGCAGATCGAGACGATGCAAGGCGAGCTGAAGTTCATGGATTCACAGGTGGCGTTCGCGACGGTGACGATCACGCTCGCCGAGAAGAACATGAACATCCCGGCGGCGTTCCTGCTCAAGGAGCGGGCGCAGCTCGCTCTTTACGCGGCCGAAGTCGAGAAGACCTACAACGAAATCAAAGCGCTCGCTTCGCCGAAAGTGCAGATCACAAACGCGCAGATCGATCGCGATAATACCGGCCGCGTTTCCGCCCACTTGAATATGTTGATCGCGCCGGAAGAAAGCGACGCCGTCATCGCGAAGGTGAAAGGCATGGCACGGGTCGAGAATTTCCAGGTGCAAACCGAGCGCGTGTCGCAAGGCGGCGACGGTCTCGGCGAGAACGCGAAAACCGAGCGCGACAAAGTGGTCTTGAACATCACGATCTCGCGCGAGGAACAGGAACAGGCGCTCCAGCAAACCTCGCTCCGGATTCGCGCCTCCGAGGTGAACGATCGGACGAAGGACTTGAAGGAGTTGGCGACAAAACAGAACGCCCGCATCCGCAGCTCGTCCTTCTCGCGCGACACCAATGGCCGCGAGTACGCCGATGTCTCGCTTCGGGTTCCGATGAAAAATTACAACGCGCTGATACAATCGCTCAACGCGCTCGGCAAGGTGGAAAACGTGAGCGTGCGCCGTGACGATCGGCCCGGCTCGGAGATCAACGAAGCCGAGGCGCCGGCCGACATTTCGATCCAGGTTTACAGCCAGGGCAACATCGTCTCGGAGGAGACCGGGATCATCGCCACCCTCCGCCGGACGATCGGCCAGGGCGCCGGAGCGCTGATGTGGAGTGCGCGGATGATTGGCGTGGCGCTCGCGTTTCTTGCGCCGTGGGTGCTGGCGATCGCTGGTGTCGGTTGGGTGGCGCGGCGTATTTCCCGGGCGCGACGCGCCCGGAAGCAAATCGCCGATTCGGAAGCCGGACGGAGCTAAAGTCTGGGGAGCGCAGGCTGCCAGCCTGCAGCAGCCGGCAGCTTGCCGGCTGCATTGGGCGAAGCCCCATAGGATTCGACGCGACAAAACCGAAGATCATCTCGGCAAGCTGCCGAGATGGGCAGGCTGGCAGCCTGCGCTCCCCAGAGAATTCCTTCGCCACGATTCTGACTTCAGCATCGCACCCTTAAATTGATGCTGCGTTGTAAGCGCGAAGCCATGCGCTTGGAGGAAGGGCGCGGGATCGATCAAGCCCGTGGCTTCGATTCCAGCTGTCGCGCGAAAGAATCCATACATGAGGGTGAGCCACACTCGGGCGCGCGCACGCGCGAATCCCCCAACGGGAATGCAGAAGTCCGCGAGCAACCAGGTCGCATCCTCTGTGGCCGCAGTCGCGAGCTTCTTAGTGATCAGGGCCAACTCCGGTTCGCGAAAACAATCGAGAACAAAATGCGTGACGATCAGGTCGTAGCGAGGTGAAGGCGGCGTCCACGACGTGATGTCATCGTGAATGAAACGGACGCGCGCGGCGCGATCGGGCGATGTCTGTTCGACGCGTTTGCGTGCCAATCGAAGCATGCCCTCGCTCGCGTCGAGGCAATCCACTTCAGCAGTCGGATGCACGCGGAGCAACTCGCAGAGGAACCTTCCATTCCCCTCGCCCACAATCAGCGCGCGACGCGGCGCGCGGATTTCTCCGAGACAAGCCACGCGACACCGCTGGAGTTGATCGCCGAAGGCGATCCTCTCCAGCGATCGATACCACGGCGCGATGGCATCGAAGCTCACGCGCCGGCGCCGATCAGCACGACCAGCGGCGTAAGCAGCACGAGATCGGCCAAGGCTGTGCGTTGATCCTGGCCAATTACCCCACCAACAAAATCAAGCAACGCCAGCAAGAGCGCACTCGCGCCCACACATCCGAAAATCGATGCCGCGTCGTGTTGAATCAGCGCAGCGATCAATGAAGCGAGCGCCACAGCAATCGCGATCTTTCCCAGATACCGCCGTACGGACGGATACCGCGTCGCAATCGAAATCTTCTCCTGGGCCACATCCAGTTCGCGTTCCCACACGGCAATGCTCACACAGTTAAGCGTGCAGAGAAATCCGAACGCCAGCGCGGAGAACACGAACGTGGGGCTGAGCCGAGGAAAATCCGGGAGCAACCCGACCAATGTGCCGGCTGCAAAAAGAAATCCGATCGCGGCTTCCTTCACGGGAAGGAAACTCCAGATTCGGCGCAACGAATAATTGAGGACCAAATAGAGGAGAGCGACCGTTCCGACCAAAGCTCCGATGAAAAAAGTTCTGCTGTCCGTGGTTCGCCAGATCAATCCGGCGTCAACGATCGCGATCGCCGCGAGCGTCCAGCTCCAGGGCCGGCGATGCGTCAGACAAAATTCTCCGCGGCGAGAGAAAGGAACTTGGCCGGGCAGCGCCAGGGCGTCCGCCAGCCGATCGGCCAGATAGATCATCCAGGCCGTCAGAAAAAGCACCGCACAATTTCCGGCATCGAGAGTGACATGAAACGTTCGCGCAAAAAGCCCCAGCCAGGCCAGCGCCACGAGCGGCGCGTCGAGGCAGACCAGATTCAGCCAAACCAGACGAGTTCGGGTAGGGACAGCGCGCTGCGCTGTCCGCGGACGCCGCAGCGCGGCGTCCCTACCAGGCAAAGAACAGGTAGGACTTGAATGCGCTTGCTGAGTTTCCAATCACTCCTATTTTAAACTGCGTCGCGCACGAGAGCTACTGCTTATGAAATCCAATCCTGTCCCGATGAATAATAAATCCGTCGCCGCGCTTCCGAAGCATTTGCTCCAATTCGCCGTCGACCAGCGCTACGACGAATACACGTCCGTCGATCACGCCGTCTGGCGTTTCATCATGCGGCAGAACATTTTTTTCCTGCGCGAGTACGCGCACAAACTTTACTTCCAGGGGTTGCTCGATACGGGGATTTCGTTCGATCGCATTCCGCGGATCGAGGAGATGAACGAAATCCTCGGCAAGATCGGCTGGGGCGGCGTGGCGGTGGATGGCTTCATTCCGCCCGCAGCGTTCATGGAGTTCCAGGCGTATCGCGTCCTCGTCATCGCGTGCGACATGCGCCAGATCAATCACATCGAATACACGCCGGCGCCCGACATCGTGCACGAAGCCGCCGGACACGCACCGATCATTGTCGACAGCGAGTATGCGGATTATTTGCAGCGCTTCGGCGAAGTCGGCGCGAAAGCGATGTCGTCGAAGAAAGACTTCGAGGTTTACGAAGCGATCCGGCATCTCTCGATTCTAAAGGAGCAGCAAAACCCCAATGCCGAAGAACTCGACAAGGCGACGAAGCTCGTGGAAGAGCGGCAAAAGAATCTGGGCGACCCCTCCGAGATGGCGCTGCTCTCGCGCCTGCATTGGTGGACGGTCGAGTACGGTTTGATTGGGCCGCTCGACAAACCGAAAATTTACGGCGCGGGTTTGCTTTCTTCGATCGGCGAGTCGGTCAGTTGCCTCGAGCCGCACGTGAAGAAAATTCCGTATTCGATCGACGCGCAGAACATGCCGTTCGATATCACCACGAAACAGCCGCAGCTTTTCGTGACGCGCGATTTCAAGCAGCTCTCCGACGTGCTGGAGGAATTCGCGAGCAAGATGGCCTTCCGCGTCGGCGGTCTGGCGGGAATCAACAAGGCGATCGAGTGCAAGAACACGACGACTTGTGAGTATTCTTCCGGCCTACAAGTCTCCGGTGTTTTCACGGAGGTGATTACTGACGGCGGCGAGCCGATTTACATGCGTACGACCGGCCCGAGCGCGCTCGCGTTTCGGAACAAGGAATTGCCGGGACACGGACGCGATTATCATGCGGAAGGATTTGGCGCGCCGATTGGCAATTGGAAATCGACTGCGAAATCTCTGGAGACGCTCACGGATGAAGAGCTTGGCACGCTCGGAATTACGAGCGGCCGGGAAGCAAACGTGGAGTTTGCGAGCGGAGTGATCGTCAGCGGTCGCGTCGAAAATATTCTCCGGCGCGATGGCAAACTGCTGCTCATTACTTTCACCAACTGCCGCGTCAGCTTCGGCGATCGCATTCTCTTTGAACCGGCGTGGGGTAATTTCGATATGGCGGTCGGCTCGCGGGTCGTTTCCGTCTTCAACGGCGCGGCCGACAACGATGCCTACAACCTGGTTGCGCTGGTTCCGCGCGAACGCACAATCAAGTCGCCCTCGGATGCGAAGCGCAAGAGATTGGAGAATCTTTACGCGCAGGTCCGCGACATTCGTGAGCGCAAGATCGGCTACGAACGGCTCGGAGAAATCTGGGAGACCCAGCAGAAGGAGCATGCCGACGACTGGTTGCTCTCGATGGAAATCTTCGAAATTCTCGACGAGACCGGCCAGCAGAACGCGCTCAAGCAGCAGATCATGACATTTTTGAATGGGCGGAAAACGATCGATAAAGACAACGCCACGCTCATCGAATGGGGCTTCCGGCTTGTGACTTATCACAAGACGAATGTGGAGACGGCGGGTCACACGCGTTAGATCACATCTAAGCTGTCATCCCGAGCGCAGTCGAGGGACCTCGCTTTACGTCGCTCGACAATATTCGGGGTCCTTCGACTCCGCTGCGCTTCGCTCAGGATGACAAAATGGGGATCGAGCGTCACAACCGCCCTGTCAGATTAGTGAGGTCGATGTTCTCGACCGCGACTTCCGCCGGACGCGAGAGCGCGTAGGCGACGGCGTCACCGATTTCTTCCGGCAACATCATCTGCTCGCGCGGCCATTCGCCTTCGACCGCATTCCAGATTTCCGTGTTCGTGGCGGCGGGGTAAATATTGAGCACGCGAATCCCGCGCGAGCGCACCTCTTCGCGGACTGATTGCGAAAATCCTTCGAGCGCGAATTTGCTCATACAATAGGCGCTCCAGCTCGGGAAGCCGGTCTTGGCCGCGACTGAGAGGATGTTCACGATGCTCGCGCCGCTCGTCATCATCGGCAAAAGCCGCTGCGTGAGGAGAAATGGCGCGGTGACGTTGACCGCGAAAATTGTCTGCCACTCCTGGAGCGTGATCTGGTCGAGCGGTTTTACTAGGGCGACGCCGGCGTTATTGATCAAAGCGTCGAGCGGCTTCGGGCCGATCTCGTCGATCATTTTTTCCACGGCTCCGGCGTCGCGCAGATCGTAGCAAAGCGAAATGGCCAGCCCGGTCTTTGCTTCCACCGCCCGGCACGTCTTCGCGAGCGCGTCCCGATCGCGGCCGTGCAAAAGCAAAGTGTGCCCGGCGCCCGCCAGTTTTTCCGCAATCGCGCGCCCGATGCCGCGACTGGCGCCCGTGATGAGATAACGTTTCATTTGGAATGGGAAAACGTCCAACGCCGAACGCCCAACGTCCAACGCCGAATTAAAGAGTGCTGTAGCCGCGCCGCTCTGTCGGCGCGCCTGGATCGCACGGCTACAGCGGAACTTTCCGCAAGGTAAAACGATTGTTCGCCGTTTCCCAGAGTCGCAGGCGAACGAGCCGTCCGCCCAGACGCGAGTCGAACCGCGGCCAGAGCGCCTGCACGATGTTTTCGCCGGTCGAGGGGTTTTCGCGAAATTCCTCCATTTCGAGGTTCAGGTGTTTGTTCTGCCAGGGTTCCAGCGCCTCGGCGATTCCGGCCTGAAGAGCTTCGAAATCCCAGAGCGTCCCGCTCCGTTCATCGAAGGCGCCGCCGATCGTCGCTTCCGTCAGATAAAGGTGACCGTGGCCGAGCGGATTATTGCACTTGCCGTAGAGCGCCGTGTTTTCTTCCGCGGACAGTTTCTCGCTGTGTAAACGGTGCGCGGCGCCGAAGGGAAGCTGCAACCCAAGGAAATGATTTCCTTCCGGCCAATATTCGGCAAAAAAATCGGCGCGCTCATGCAAGCGAACTCGATGAAGGGGCCACGTCTCGCGGACGCGCTCGTGAATGTAGCGGGCGAGATTTTCCGTCGTCATCGGTTGATTCGTTAGGCCAGGCACTTCGCGATTGAGATTCTTGTGATCGAGTTCGCTGCGTAGCGATTCGATCTCGCGATGGATCGCCTCGTGTTTCATGATCGGTCCTTCGCCGGCGCCGTCATCGCTTCGAAACGTCAGCCGGGCGCGATAGTTATGACCGTGGCCGAAGAGCGAGGCGGCGACGCCAAACAGCTTTTGATTTTCCCCGGGCGTCAGCCGCGGCGACATCGTCTGGCGGGCGGCGGAAAATTCGAACCAGTAGTTCGCCTCCGAAATTCCGGTCCCAAAATAAGTCGCGCTGCGCTCTTGCGATTCCGACAAATGACACGCCACAAGTTCAGCGCTGCTGTCGCGAAAAAGAGGCGCGGCATCCAGAAAAAGCTGGCGGGCGATGTTCTCCGCGGTCGGTGGCATGGCCGCGAAGGAAGGATTGTTCTCGTTCAAGAATTTGTGGTCGAAACCGTCGCGCAAGACGTGGCCCACCCGCTCCTTGATCTCGCTGATGTTCATCAACATCCCGGTCGCCGGATCGACGCGGCCGGAGAAAACGAAATAGGCGACGTAATTGCGCCCCGTGCCGAAGCGCGCCGATGTTTCCGGTCCGAAGGCCGCCAGATTTTCGGCCTCGCTCCAGCCTTTCACGAAAAGGCGACGCGACGCGGAGAATTCGAGGCGTTTGCTGACCGTCAGGAGCATGACGCGACAGCTCGTTAGGCCAACAGGGCAAGAAATTCCGACCGCGTCCTCGCGTCCTCTTTGAACGAACCGAGGAGGCAGGAGGTTTTCATGACCGAGTTCTGTTTCTCCACACCCCGCATCATCATGCAAAGATGTTTCGCCTCGATCACGACCGCGACACCGCTGGGGCGAAGCGTCTTCATGAGCGCGTCGGCGATCTGCAACGTAAGATGTTCCTGGATTTGCAAACGCCGCGCAAAGACGTCGACAATCCGCGCCACTTTCGAAAGTCCAATGACCTTTCCGTTCGGAATATAGGCGACGTGCGCCTTCCCAATGAAAGGGAGCAGATGGTGCTCACACATCGAGTAAAGCTCGATGTCTTTCACGAGGATAATTTCGCTCGCATCGGAATCGAAAATCGCATCGTTGACGACCTGCTCCAGGCTCTGCCGGTAACCGTTCGTGAGAAACTCGAAAGCGCGCGCGGCGCGGTTCGGCGTTCTGAGTAACCCCTGGCGCTCGGGATCTTCGCCGACCGCTTCGAGCAAATCGCGGAAGGAGCCTTCCATGCTCGCGAGCTTGGCGGCCCCGCATCGAGGCAAGGCCTTGAGCCGGCGCTCGGCCGCCTCCAACTCTGTCTCGTGATTCTGCCCGATCACTTTTCTTAATCCAACCAGCTTGTCGGGTACTTCGGATCGTCGAGCGCGAGCGATTCCTCGGTGAGCTCGAGCGTGTGCGCTGTGTCGAACATCACCGCCAGCTCTTCCGTGCGCAGCGCGTCCTTGCTCGCCATGATCGTGCCCGGATGCGGGCCGTGAGGGATGCCGCGCGGATGCAGCGTGATCGAGCCGCTCTCAATGCCGCGTCGCGAGCCGAAATTTCCCCGGACGTAAAACAAAACTTCGTCGGCTTCGACGTTGTCGTGGACCCACGGAATTTTCACCGCTTCGGGGTGCGTATCGAGGAGACGCGGCGCGAACGTGCAAATGACGTAGCCGCGCACTTCAAACGTCTGATGGATCGGCGGGGGCTGGTGGACAGTGCCTGTGATCGGTTCGAAATCCTGGGCGTTGAAAGTAAACGGATAGAGGTATCCATCCCAGCCGAGCGCGTCGAACGGATGATGCGCATGCACGACGCGCGTGAGCCGCGGGCCGTCCTTCACCAGGACTTCCACGTCTTCCTCGCGATCGATCGTGAGCATTTCCGCAGGCGCGTGGAAATCGCGCTCCGAATAGGGCGCGCCCATTTTTATTTGGCCTTCGTGATTCAGATAACGTGGCGGAATCCGCACCGGACCGGTTGATTCCAGGATCAGGTAATCTTCCTCCTCCACCTTGTCGGGCACGAGGCGATACGTAATTCCCCGCGGAATGACGACATAATCCTCCGCACGATAACGGAGCTTGCCGAAAACCGTTTCCAGCGTGCCGCCGCCATGAAATACGAAGATGACCTCATCGGCGCCGCCGTTCTTGTAATATTCGAAGTCACCGTAAGCTTTTTCTGGACGCGCGCGGTAAGCGGTCATGTCCGCGTTGAAGAGCATCGGGATGCGGCCTGTGTAGAGATCGCCCCTCCGTGGAATCTCGGCGGTCTTGATGTGGTGATGGCGGAGCGGACTCTCCGCGATTTTTTTCGGCGCCCAATATTTTATCAGCTCCACGTTCCGCACACGTGTCGGCGGCCGGAGATGGTAAATGATCGAGTACGCTTCGTTGAAGCCTTCCGTCGTAATGACGTGCTCGTAAGCGATTCCCTCATTCTTGTAGGAGGGCCCGCTCCCATTGCGATGAAACCAGATATGATGCTTTTTCGGAATCTCACCGAGCTTCTGATAATACGGCATGTCTATTCTCCCTTACAAATTGCCTCGAGCGTCCTGCTCCTTCTCCAATGCTTCAAAAAGCGCTTTGAAATTACCTTTGCCGAAACTCTTCGCGCCCTTGCGCTGAATGATTTCGAAAAAGAGAGTCGGCCGGTCTTCCACCGGTTTGGAAAAGATTTGGAGCAAATAGCCCTCTTCATCCCGGTCGACCAGGATGCCCAACCGCTGCAATGGTTCGAGGTCTTCGTCGATATGGCCTACTCGATCGAGCACCGTGGCGTAATAGCTCGCTGGTATGTTCAGGAATTCCACGCCGCGCTTTTGCAGGTCGGTCACCGTCTTGACGATATCGTTCGTTGCCACCGCCACGTGCTGGACGCCTTCGCCGTTGTAGAACTCCAGATACTCTTCCACCTGCGA
Organism: Spartobacteria bacterium; assembly: GCA_003167555.1. Lineage (GTDB taxonomy): Bacteria > Verrucomicrobiota > Verrucomicrobiia > Chthoniobacterales > UBA10450 > AV80. The sequence goes on along the minus strand of PMSN01000006.1, from coordinate 63,464 downwards.
CTTCTTCTTGCCTTCGGCCGGCTCGTTGATGGGAAACTTCACGAAACCATTTCCGTTGCTCATGACCTTGCTCATCAAGGCCGAGTATTCCGTCGAGATGTCCTTGTCGTCGAAGGTAAGAATATTGCGGAACCCCATTACCTCCTCGTAAAATTTCACCCAGGGATTCATCTGGTTCCAGCCGACATTTCCCACGCAATGGTCCACGTAGAGAAGGCCGGTCTCAGGCGGGTTGTAGAAAGATTCCCATTTGCGGAAGCCCGGCATAAAGTCGCCGCGATAGTTACCGCGCTCGATAAATAGGTGAACGGTATCGCCATAAGTATGGATGCCGCTCATGACTACCTCGCCGTCGTCATCCGTAAGAGTCGTCGGCTCGAGATAACTCTTGCCGCCGCGCTTGGTGGTCTCTTCCCAAGCCGAGGTGGCGTCTTCCACCTTCAAGGCCAGCACCTTCACGCCATCGCCATGTTTATGGATGTGCTCCGTAATCGGATTGTTTGACCGCAGCGGCGTCGTGAGAACGAAGGTCAATTTGTTCTGGCGAATGACGTAACTCGCTTTCTCTTTCATGCCGGTCTCCGGCCCGGAATACGCGAGACTTTGGAAACCGAACGCGGTCTTGTAGAAATGCGCGGCCTGTTTCGCATTGCCGACGTAAAACTCCACGTAATCCGTTCCCTGAAGCGGCAGGAAATCGGTTTCAGCGGACGAGCTGGGTTTGGGAGCGGCGATGGTTGTTTCCATAGGAATTTGGCTTTCTCGAACGCAGCAACGTTAACCCACCGCGACCGGCTTTCAAACGATCTCCCGTTCAATCGTCGAAACGGCGCCGCGCCGTGGGTCGAATATAAATCGACCGCGGCCCACTGCAAGCATCGCGCGGAATCATCAGAGAACGAATTTGCAAAAATCCTGCTCGTCTCCCGAACGCAAGATGTGGCATCTTACTCGTCGAACTTGCAATAAACCAACGTCCAGTGTTTTCCGAAACACGCTGGCTCACTGAAAAAACAGAAGAGAATTCGAATATGGCAACCGAGAAAACGACGACCAAATGGGAAGGCGAAGGCAAACCGAGACTGAGCGTGCCCCCCGCCGAGCAGCAAACGGAAGTGGCGGGGCGAAAACGGACCATCATTTACACCTGCTACAATTGCGGCGCCGAATGCTCCGTTCCCGAAGATCAAAACTCATTCACCTGTTGGAAGTGCGGCGCGATGAGCGGGATTATCTGACGCCCACCAACGACCATGGGCGAGCAGAACGAGGGTAAGACACCAGCAGGCGGCGCCGGCCTGGAAAACGACGTGCCTGAAGTCGCCGGCCGCGCCAGGCGGCTGATGTATGTATGCGGCGTGTGCGGCGCGATGAACTACGCCGATTCCAATTGGAAATGGTTGACCTGCTGGAAATGCTCCCAGCGGCAAGATCTCTAGTCGATGCGGAAGGTCTGGGGAGCGCGCGCCACGCGTGCTGGCGATGACGCCCTCGTCATCGCGGACTTTTTCGCTTCCCGAGCCGGACACTCCTACCAACTGACGAAGTTCGTTGCGGCGAGGGCGCCGCAACCAGCACGCGAGGCGCGCGCTCTCCCCAGAAAATGCGGTCGCCCGCTATCTATTCAGATTCAGCGCACTAGCCTAACTGATTGCCTCACGTAGTTCTCCGCCGTTTGCGAACTGGAGCTACAAAGGTTCCTTCACCGGCGGCCGCGCCGACCTGAGCGGGTTGACGCCCGGCGCGACGCTCTGGGTGCGCGTACGCAAGATCGGCACCAAAGGAGAGACGGGCGGCTGGAGCGACCCCGCCTCGATCATGGTGACGTGAATTTGCCCCGGCGGTTGTCATGCCGCCGACGGCAACGCGGGGCAACGGCGGCTCTCTGGGGGAGCCGCCGTTCATTTTATGTACGGCCCGGCGAGCTCGCGGGAATGCCCGAAATAGGCGAAAAAATGTTCGCCTTTAATTACGAACTTTCGTCTAATTCTCGTTAGATCGTGAGCGCACGCCTTCTCAGCTGCTTCGCCCTACTCATCTTGTCCCACACGGCTGCGTCAGCGCATGTGGATACGCGGATCGAGCTCGAAGGCACTCACATCGTCGGGCTGCCGAGCAAGTACGCGCCTGCAGAATTCGACGCGAAGGCGCTTCGACTCCGCATTGGCCGTCACGGGATCACCTTTGTAGGGATACTCGGCACCTTTTTCGAGGAGCCGCACAAGCTCGAGATATCCAGTTCGTGGTATCACGACCGGGATCTTCTTCCACCGTACATCGTATTCCATATCCAGCCCCGAGGCAGAGATCACGAGTTCGCGATCATGCTCGCGTTAGACACGCTGCGTGTCATCGAAGCTACCATCACGCTGCACAAGCCGCGCGACACGCTTCAGCACCTCCCGATTGCGCTCGACCAGATTCAGCAGAAGCTCATTCGAGACGCCACGAAGACGCTGCGATGAAACGATCTAACCATGCGATGGAGCGAACGACGGGCAGCCTTCCGATTTAAGCTCATGGTAGCTACTTCCCTTTTCTTGCGCGCCACGCGCTCTCTCGCCCGTCGTCGCTCATCTTGTTCTCGTTAGGCTCATGATTCGCACGTCCACCATCGCGATGTTGACCGTCTTAGTCGTGCTTACCGCCGGCTGCGCTGCGTCGACGGACGATCGTTCGTGGGCCGATCTTCCCGTAACGCACGATCTAAGGCCGATGTATGTACTATTCTCCTGGGCGATTGTTGACGGGTCTTTTCGCTTCGCACTCGTACGGGATCGCGAACTTGGTGGTGGCCGAAATGCCTTTCTCGAGACGTTCGACGCGCGTCGCACAGCTGGACTCGACCTCGCCTCGCTCGAACAGAGACTGACGCTGCTCCCAAAATCTTGTCTCGTTGATTGGTTTATCGATGATGCTCGCCGCCTCCGTCTACCACCGGCTACCGTGGTGCAGCGGATTAACGGCCTGATAGGTCGCCGCAAAGCAACCCTAAAGCTCGACAACATAAAAGATTGGATGTCGTAAAGCTCCGATCTCGCTTCTCGCGCACAGTGAAAACACAAAAGCCTAACCATGCGATGGAGCGAACCGCTCGCCGTTGTGATATCCATTTTGAGATGACTTCGACATCTAAACCTGCGAAAAAGCTCGCTCTCGCCAGCGGTCGCTCATCTTATTCTCGTTAGATGCCGCCAATCCTCGAACCCAGTGGCGTCAGGCTTGTGTGGCCTTCGATGGAATACCTGTCCAGCTACGTCTCGGCGTTGGAGCGAGGTTGGTCGCCAGACCACATGCGCGGAGCGGAGGCGGCTCGAGAACAGCTGGAGGCTATCGCCGCCAATCCCGAAGGGTTCCTTTCGGGGCTCGTCGCTCGCACGCCGAATGGCGAAGTCCTCACGCTCCCGGACGGTTCGCAAGTGCCCCGCCTCCCGAGCTATCGCCGCTGGCTATGGGACGGCGAGCTTTGCGGCTCCATCGGCTTTCGGTGGCAAGTGGGAACCAGTGCGCTGCCGCCCCATGTGCTTGGTCACATCGGTTATGCAGTCGTACCTTGGAAGCAGGGTCTCGGCTACGCTACCGAGGCGTTACGTCAGCTGCTCCAGGGGGTTCGAGCCGAAGAGCTCGAATATGTCGAGATCACCACAGACCCGGACAACATCGCATCGCGCCGCGTGGTCGAGCGCAACGGCGGAGTCCTCGTCGAACAGTTCATTCGGCCAGCGGCGTACGGAAGTACACCGGCTCTGCGCTACCGCATCACCCTACGTGAAAGCGACATCTAACCCCTCCATCGAGCGTTAGATGGTGAAGCCTCGCGTTATCTCGGAAGACATCGCCGCGCACCATGCGCGCAATGTTAAGCTCGTGGAAAATATCTCCACCCACGGTGCGAGCCTTGAGCGTGAGCGAACGATTGATTGTTTCTTCCACACTGCCTCCGAAGATGCTGCGATCGCTTTGTCCGCCGTATTACAGTCTCACGGCATCTGCAATATTTCCATTTCTCAGGCAGACGACGCTGGTAGCCATCCTTGGACGATTCAGGGCGCTCTCACGTCGAGCGTATCGCACTTCACAAGCGAAGAGCAGGTTGAGCGTTTTGTCCGCGTTGCAGCGGAGCACGCTGCACTGTTCGATGGCTGGGGAACATCTCTCGACGAATGCGCGCCAACCATCTAACCCCTGTGTAGGGTAATAATATACTTGACAGACCGGTTCATGGGTATATTCTCCTCGTATGCAAGCACCGGAAACCCTGTTGGAAGCGGTTCAATATTTCAGCAATCCAGAGAACGCATTGCAGTTCTTTGTCGGCATTCGCTGGCCGAAGGGCGTCACGTGCCCGCGCTGCGGTTCGGACAAGGTGACGTTCCTTGAAAACGCGAAGGTTTGGAAATGCCGCACGCCGCATCCGAAGCAAAAGTTTTCCGCCAAGGTGGGAACGATCTTCGAAGATTCCCCGATTGGTCTTGATAAGTGGCTCCCGGCAATGTGGCTCACGTCGAACTGCAAAAACGGCATTAGCTCGTATGAGCTTCACCGCGCGCTTGGCGTAACTCAGAAAACCGCGTGGTTCATGTTGCAACGCATCCGGCTTGCGATGCAGCAAGGGTCGATAGATAAAATGAGCGGGCGCGTTGAGGCAGACGAGACGTTCATCGGAGCCAAGGGCACCGGCTATGCCTCCATGACAGCTGTTCAGGGCTTGCTTGAACGAACCACGAACGAGAAGGCGTCTCGCGTGAAATTGAATGTAGTAGGCAACATGCGGAAGGCCGAATTGCAGGGTAACGTCCGCGAGTACGTACTGAATGGCTCGGAAGTCTTTACCGATGCGCTGCAGTCTTACACCGGCTTGCTCGATGACTACACGCACAAGGTTATTGACCACGCGGAGTGCTACGCGAAAGGGCATGTGCATACGAACGGACTTGAAAACTTTTGGAGCCTTCTGAAACGCGCCCTGAAAGGGACGTATGTAAACGTCGAGCCTTTTCATTTGTTCCGGTATCTCGACGAACAAGCGTTTCGGTTTAACGAGCGCAAGGACAATGACCAAGGCCGATTCATTAAGGCGCTCAGCGGCGTAGTCGGCAAGAGCTTGAAATACGCGAAGCTCATTGCTGCGGAGGGCGGTGATGGTCCCTACCCGACAGAAACGTGGCAAACGATCTAAGCTCATCGGTGAAACGCAAGTATCGCCATGCAAAGCACCCCAAGGATAAATCCCACATAGAACATGATCCCGAGCCCCAGCCACAAGTCATTAGGAGAAAGGATATACGGCGCTGGATGACTCCGCTTTGGATACTTAGCGGTGTCGCCTTTGCGCTGGCTGGAATCCTTTGTGGAATTTCCGTCTCTCATCACAAGTTTCATGCTCTCTGGGCAACGTACGTTGGCGTAGCGCTTGCATTCGCGGCCATCTTTGTTTGGTGGCACGCCACCATTGCCGAACGTGATCTACAGGCCAAACCTCCTGTTAATTTAGACACATCTCCGTTGCCGGTGTTGAGCGAATCAAAGACTGTATCTCCGCCCGCAATCATAACTCCAACCCCGATTGCGTCACCTGCGCAGACACTAGCTACCCCGCTTCCTTCAATGACGCCCGAGCACCGTGTGGCTTCGCTCAACTTCAGAGGCGCGTGGCAAAAACTTGCTGATGCCCTTGGTTCTGCGGAAAGCGGTAAATACGACGAGGTTAGGAATGCCTTTAAAGGATTGCCCGTTGACTGGACTCTGAACTTCGATTCCGCGAATCGTGATTCTAGCGGGAAGTTGATGCAGGTTTGGTTACACGACGCGAAGCAAGCAATGGGATTTGTCGTTGTAGATCTGCCGCTGGCAGGAAACGAAAGATTTCCTCTGATGGAGCAAACGGACGTTTTCCGAGTTCGTGGAATTATTGACGATGCAAGAACGACGGCAATTACCCTGCGCGACGCCACCCTAGAATATGTTCGGAGTGACCCAAAGAAATGACACAACACCCGACAGAAACGTGGCAAACGGCTTAGGATTAACGCAGGAAACATAGACTCATACCTTGCCAAATCAGCACAACCGAGATGAGCAGCGCGCTAACCCCGAGAAACCGGGGGACGTTGATAATTCCAAAGAGAATCAGGAATCCCAAAAGATCGAAAAGAAGACCCGCCGCAAGGCATACATATCCAGTCAAGTGTTTCGGTGGATAACCCTGACGGTTGATGTTCTCGTTTTCGCGGCTGTCGCGATTTACAGTTTTTTTGCCTATCAGCAGTGGCAGGCCATGAATGGCCAACTCGTCGAGATGAAAGCGGCTACAAAAGCTACTAGAGATTCTGTATTGCTGGCTAGGGATTCCGCGCGGATCGATCAAAGGGCGTGGCTCACCCTGGATAGCATACACAGCGATCCAGTAATCCCGAAAAAGGGCGAGCCTCTCACGATTCATGTAATCTTCAAGAACGCTGGAAAGACTCCCGCCAAACACGCTATTTTTCATACAGTGGTTCTCGCTCGTGAAACATCTCGCGGTGATCCAGATTTTGACGCCGATGAAAAGTCGGACCGGGATCAGGTGATTCATAGAGCACTGATTGCACCTGGGGGCGTTTGGGAAATGACTCAAACAATCGAAGCTGATAAGTTTGACAAGAGCGCCATCAAAGATTTTCAAGACGACGTTGCTCGTTTGTTCGTTTTCGGAAGGATAATCTATTCGGACATTTTCGGATGCGAACACTGGACTACCTTCTGTCACAGAACGAGCTTCGGTGGGTATTACAACACCTACAAAACATATAACGATACCGATGATGACAAATGCCCTTAGTCCATGAAGAAAACTGAAACACGCGAAGAAACGCTTGAGCGCTTGGCTAAGGACGCCAGCGAGGGCCGGGGCGCTGCAAGGCGCTTTGAAACGCTGGTAAGGCGCGTTGCGAAAACGCCAAGCCCAGCGGTCAAGGCCAGCGAAGAAGAACCGACCGAAGCCTAAGCTTCTGCTGTCACGGCGGAGGCCACAAAATGCCCCGCGCGCACGGTCTGTCAAGTATATTGTTACCCTGTGTAGGGAGTCAACTTCTCACTGGTAAGCGCAACTACGGCCCCGCGGTATACGGCAGCGGCATGATGCCTTTGCTGCGGGCTTCGTCGAGGTCGATGAGCTGATAGTTCGGATCGGTCGATTCGAAGCGCTCTTTGTTCTTGTCCAGATCGTCGCTCGCGAGCTGGATCGCTTTCGCGAACGTCTTCCAATCCCGGCCGTCGCGCACCTTTCCATCGAGGTTCTTCCTTAAGGCGGTGAGCACGGGAGGTTCGCCGCTCTTCTCTTCGTCCTTCGCGTCGGCGATGCCGATGGCTGTGGTCTCGAGGCCGACGAAGACAGACTTATCGGGCTTGAGATAAAAGCCGACATACATGTGGCCGGGAATGGTGACTAGAAACGGGTTGATCGAGATTTTGCGCAGGATGGAGGCGAAGAGGACGCTGCCATCGACGCAATTCGCCTGCGTGTTCTTGAGCGATTGATCGACGAACCGGACATACTGACTGTTCACCACCTCCGAGCCGCCCGGCGTGGTGGTGGTGTTGCTGTATTGAATCCCGCGTTTCTGGAGCGCGGACCAGACGGCGAAGACCTGCTGCATGACATCGGCCGGCTTGTCGGTTTGATAGCCGAGGAACGAATTCACGATCTTCGTGCCGAGCGCTTCCTGCAAAATTTTGTCGATGAGCGGATGATTCTCGTTCACGTAGGCGGCGAACATCCAGCCGATCTCGGCCGAGCCGGCGATGAAGTTTTCGTCGTTGAGGGTTTCTTCCTGGTTGCTGACGCCGAAGGGGCAGTCGTTGATCGAGCGCACCTGCAAGGTCTCCGATTTCTCGCCCGCCTCCTCGCCGTCTACCGCGACGGTGAAGGAGATGTTCATCGGCACCTGCTGGGTCACGGCCCGGAGCTTGTCGAACTTGTAGGTCACTTTCGGCGCGATGAAGTAAGCGTGGCCGGCCTCGGCCAGTTCGCCTTCCCAAGTGGCGGCCGCCATCAGCTCGTTCTCTTTCAAGGTCACTTTCACTTTCGTGTTGGCGGCTTTCGCCGTGATCGAAATGCCGACAAGACCGAAACGTTCGCCGAGCAAGTAAGGATCGGGTTCTTTCGCTTCGGCGTCCTCCTCTTCGATCGGGCGCACGGAAGCGGTCGCGATGATGAGCGAAGGGAAAAGCTGGTGGTCCATGTTCGCTTCCGCCTTCCACTCGACCTCAGCCGCGCGGCCGATCGAGGCGAAAGAAAGAGCAACCGCACTGACAACGACGGAACGAAGGAACTTCATGGCAGGAAGTTGTCGCCCAGTTTCCAAAAGACAAGCGAGAAGGCGAACGCGTGATTGATCTTCCCCGGCGTTTCATTCAGAAGGATGGCGATGCCAGAAAATGTCGTTAAGCATCCGGCGGCGGCGCGCGGCTACAAAAGGTTGTCCATGGTGAGCTGGATATTGCTGGGAGTTACCCTGGCCATATCTTTCACTTCCTTTCTGGGGTTCGGAATCTGGCTCCTCCCCTGGCCGGTGGCGGTTGCGCTGATCATCATGGGCGTCTTCGTTCGGGCGCGCGGCGGAACGGCCCAAGGAATCTCACTTATCGTTGCCGCGATCCTGATCGTGCCGTTGTCTTTCTGCGCGCAGTTTGTTTCGCTCGCCGTCTACGGCTTTTCGGACATGAAGGAGGAGCAAAGGCAGGAGATCCACATGTTGGAGAATTTGCGCGCCATCGATAGGGCCAAGGGACAATGGGTCGCCCAGACAAACGCCAAAAAAGCGGCTCCCGTGACCATGGCGAACCTAACGAGTTATTTGGATGGGAAAGAAGTGAAACCGGTCGTGGGCGAGCGATATGATCCGAGGCCCGTGGGCCAGGCTCCGACAGCAAAGCTCCCTGAGGGGAAACATCTCTGGAGCTACCCCATAGCGGGCGCTACCTACACCGCCCTCGGCCTGGAACAGAGTCTCGCTAGTAGGACATCGAACATCAGTAACCTCGTGGCAGGAGAATTTCTCCACCCTTCGGGTCGGTGGTTCCCAGATTTTTGGACGAGCACTCCAAGTCTCACTGTTGTGCCGGCGAGCTCTCCCACCGCAACAACGTCTCCCAAACCAACGGTCTCTCCCAATTCACCAGCGAGGGAAACGCCGTCCGCCACGCCGGACGACGACGACGATTAGCCGGCACGGTTTTTTTACCGCCGCCCCCGCAGAGTGGTCTTGATGTCGCAGTGTATTGCCGGAAGTTCGAGCGACTGTTGTAATCACATGAGCACCTTGAACGATCCGTCCGTGCATCTTTTCGCGCCGCTGCAATTGCGCGACGTGCGGCTGCGCCATCGCATCGGTGTTTCGCCGATGTGCCAGTATTCGAGCGTCGACGGGTTCGCGAACGACTGGCATCTCGTGCACCTCGGGAGCCGCGCGGTCGGCGGCGCGGCGCTCGTCCTCACGGAAGCGACCGCAGTCCTGGCGGAAGGGCGCATTAGCCCAGAGGACCTCGGGATTTGGAAAGACGAACACAGCGAGATGCTGGCGCGCATTTTTCGTTTCATCGAAGCGCAGGGTGCGGTGCCGGGCATGCAGCTCGCACACGCCGGCCGGAAAGCGAGCACGGCGGCGCCATGGAAAACTGGCGAACACGTCGTCGCGGAGAAGGACGGCGGCTGGCGTCCGATCTTCGCTCCGAGCCCGTTGCCGTTTTCGCCGGGCGACATCGTTCCCGAGGAATTAAGTCACGAAGGGATTGCGCGCGTGGTGCGCGCGTTTGCGGACGCATCGCTGAGGGCGCTCGAGGCCGGAGCGAAGGTGATCGAAATCCACGCCGCGCACGGTTATCTCCTGCACAGTTTTCTTTCGCCGCTGAGCAACCAGCGCACGGACGAATACGGCGGCTCGTTCGAGAATCGCACGCGCGCGCTCCGTGAAGTGGTGACCGCCATTCGCGCGGTTTGGCCGGAGCGTTTGCCGCTTCTGGTCCGTATCTCCGCGACTGATTGGGTGGAAGGCGGATGGGACATCGAGCAATCGGTCGCGCTCGCGCGACAACTCAAAACGCTCGGCGTCGATCTAGTCGATTGCTCTTCGGGCGGCGCGGTTCCCGGGGCAACGATTCCCGTCGGCCCGGGCTATCAGGTTCCGTTCGCGGAGCGCATCCGCGCGGAAGCCGGCATGGCGACCGCCGCCGTCGGGATGATCACAACGCCGGAGCAAGCCGACCAAATCATTCGGACTGGGCAAGCCGACATCGTTTTCCTCGCGCGCGAATTTTTGCGCGATCCGTACTGGCCACTGCACGCGGCGTTGCGTTTGAAACAAGACTTGCACGTCGCAGATCAGTACCGGCGCGCCTTTTTGTGAACGGGATCAGCGCCAAATATTTTAATTCATGATTATTTTTTACGATCCCCGGTGCGTGGAGTACTCGCAGGCCGGACATCCGGAGCGGCCAGCACGAATTCGCGGGACGGTTCCGCTTTTGCGAAGCCGGCACGGGGATTGGGAATGGCGAACACCAACGGCGGCGACGGAAGAGATGCTCCTGCGCGCACATTCGCGTCATCAACTGGATCGCATCAGGGCGGCGACGCAGGACTTCGATGCCGACACGGCGGCGCATCCGGGCATTTATGAACATGCGGCGCGAGCAGCCGGCGCGGCTATCGATGTTGCGCGCGAAGCGGTGAAGGGGAATCGCGCGTTCAGTCTCATGCGGCCGCCGGGCCACCACGCGACGCGCGATCGCGCCATGGGCTTTTGTTATTTCAGCAACGTCGCCGTGGCGGCGCTCGACGCGCTCGCGAACGGCGCGGAGCGCGTCGGCATCTGGGATTTCGACGCGCATCACGGCAACGGCACGGAAGACATCGTGGCGAACAATCCACGGATCGCCTTCGCGTCGATCCATCAGTTCCCGGGTTATCCCGGCACGGGGACGAGGTCGTTCAGCAACATTCACAACTTTCCGGTCGCGCCGCTCACGCCGCGAGCGAAGCACGTCGGCGAAGTGCGACGCGGGCTCGACGAGTTGGTCGCGTTCAAGCCGGACCTGCTGCTCGTCTCCGCCGGCTTTGATGCGTATGCTGGCGATCCGATCACCCAGATGACCCTCGAGGTTGAAGATTTCGCTGCGTTCGGAAAATGGCTTCGCGAAACGAACATTCCCGCGGGCGCGATTCTCGAAGGCGGTTACAGCAATGAGTTACCAGAGCTGGTCGACGCGTTTCTAACTCGGTGGATCGAGCGCTCCGTCGCGCGATGATAATTCTACGCGGCTTCGCCGCTCCTATTTAACATCGCGCGGCGGAGCGCGCGATCCACCTACCGCAAAATCGTTTCGATCTCTTTCATCACTTGGTCGTCGAGCTTATCGACCAACTCGCCGGCCTTCATGTTTTCCTTTACCTGCGCCGGTTTGGAAGCGCCGGTGATCACGCTGCTGACGCGCGGATTCTTCAAGCACCAGGCGAGCGCGAGCCGCGGCAACGTGGTTCCGAGATCGTTCGCTACCGCCGCCAGTCTTTTCACTTTTGTCAGTCGTTTGCGCGCTTCGTTCGTTTCAAACTGCTCTCGCAGCCATTCGTAATTCTTTAGGGAAATCCGCGTGCCCCCGGGATCGCCGTCGTTGTACTTGCCGGTCAAAAGTCCCGAAGCCAGCGGCGACCAAATCGTGGTGCCGAGACCGACCGTATCGTAGAGCGGGGCGAATTCTTTTTCGACGCGCTCGCGGTGAAACATGTTGTATTGCGGCTGCTCCATCGTCGGCGGCACGAGCCGCAGCTCGCGCGCGATCCGGTGCGCCTCGGTGATCTCCGCCACGCTCCATTCCGATGTTCCCCAGTACAGCACTTTGCCTTGCCCGATGAGATCGCTCATCGCGCGCACCGTTTCTTCGATCGGTGTGTTCGGATCGGGCCGGTGACAAAAATAAAGGTCGAGATAATCCACGCGGAGCCGTCGCAACGCCGCGTGACAGGCTTCGATGACATGTTTGCGGCTGAGCCCTTCCTGGTTCGGCAGATCGCCGCCCCAGAAAACTTTGCTCGAAACAAGAAACGTGTCTCTCCCCCACCTTCTTCGTTTCAAAATCTTGCCCATCATGACCTCGGCCTTGCCGTTCGCGTAGGCTTCTGCGTTATCGAAAAAATTGACGCCGCCGTCGTACGCGATCGTCATTAACTTCTCCGCCGTTTTCTCGCCGATCTGTTGCGCGAAGGTGACCCAGGCGCCGAAGGAAAGTTCGCTCACCTGCAAACCGGATTTACCGAGCCGCCGATATTTCATACGCCAGCACCAACTGCCATTCCCGGTGAAAAAACAAGCGGGCCGGCGCGAAAACTTGTTTGGCAATCGGAAGTCTGGCGGTGAATAGTGGCCGCGTCATCGGGCCGTAGCACAGTCCGCCAGCGGACGGACTCGATCCCTGAGCTCTGGCTTTTCTTTCGTGGTTAGTCAATAGTTCGTGGCAACGTCGGGACGTAGTTCAGCTTGGTAGAACGCCTGGATGGGGTCCAGGAAGTCGCAGGTTCAAATCCTGTCGTCCCGATTTTGTTGTCCTGCGAGAGAGTCAGAGGAAGAGGAAGAGCTTGATGCCGCAACTTCGACTTTGGTTTTATTTTCCTCTTCCGCTTCCTCTTAATCTTCTCTCAATCGAAACGGTCGCTTGCATTGCGACGCGTGGCATCTCGCATTACCGTCCGCGCCTATGTTGAGCGCTGGAATTGTCGGTCTGCCAAATGTCGGCAAATCCACGCTCTTCAACGCCGTCACGCGCACTCGCAAAGCTCAGGCCGCGAACTATCCCTTTTGCACGATCGACCCGAACCTCGGCGTCGTCACCGTGCCGGACGCGCGGCTCGACGTGCTCGCGAAACTTTCGCATTCGCAAAAAATCATCCCGGCCGCGATCGAGTTCGTGGACATCGCGGGCCTCGTGAAAGGCGCGAGCGCTGGCGAAGGTCTCGGCAACCAGTTCCTTAGCCACATTCGCGAGGTCCACGCGATCGTGCAGGTCGTGCGCTGTTTCGAAAACGCCGACATCCATCACGTCAGCGGAACGATCGATCCGATTCGCGACATCGAGGTTATCAACACCGAACTGGTCCTGGCCGATCTCGCTTCGCTCCAGAAGCGGCACGACCGTTTGCAAAAAGAAGTGCGCGCCGGATCGAAAAGCGCGAAGGCGGAAGTCGCCATCATGGACAAACTCCTTCCGCATCTCGACGCCGGGAAACCCGCAATCACGCTCGAGCTGACGCCGGAAGAGAAACTGATCGCGCGTGAATTTTTTCTCCTCAGCTCGAAGCCGACGCTCTTCGCTTGCAATGTGGCCGAGAGCGATCTCGCCGCGATTTCCGGCGCGGTGGAAGGGAACGTCGCTTTGCAACACGTGCGCGCCGTCCAGGAATACGCGCGCAACCATTTTGCCACGGAGGCGGTAGTCATCAGTGCGCAAATCGAAAGCGAGCTGGTGGACTTGAGCGAAGTCGAAGCGCAGGAATATCTGCGTGACCTCGGCGTGGAAGGCAGCGGCGTGAGTGCGCTCATTCGCGCGGTCTATCACCTCCTCGGCCTGCGCACTTATCTGACGACGGGCGAGAAAGAGACGCGCGCCTGGACGATCCACGCCGGCGACAAAGCGCCGGCGGCCGCGGGCGTGATCCATTCCGATTTCGAACGCGGCTTCATCGCCGCGGAGACGGTGCATTTCGACGATCTCGTGGCGCTAGGTTCGTTCGCGAAAGCACGCGAATCCGGCAAGCTCCGGATCGAAGGAAAAGATTACGTCGTGCGGGACGGCGACGTGGTGGAATTCCGCTTCAACGTCTGATTTTCTTGGTAGGGCGACGCTCTGCGGAGCCGTCCTGTGATGGAATTTCTCGGCTCGACAGAGTCTCGCCCTACCAATTTCAGCTACTACGCCGCGTAGAGAATCCGGCCGCACTGCTCGCAGCTCACGATCTCTTTGCCGTTCTTCACCCGGTGCGCCGTCTGCGGCGTGACTTTCATGTGGCAGCCGGTGCAAACCTCATGTTCTAGCGAAACGATCGCGGCATCGCCTTTGCTCGCGAAGAGCCGCTCGAATCGTCCGAGCAAATCTTCGTCAATCTTTCCGGCGGCTTCCGTGCGCTCGGCCGTCAACTCCGTCAGGCGCGTTTCGAGCGTCTTCGCTTTCTCCTCGAGATCGGTCATTTGCCGGGCGATCGATTCACGCGCGCCGGAGGCTTTCTTGTCCTCCGCGCCGATCTCGACCTTTAGCTTGTCGGCCTGATCCATCAGCTCGAGTTCCTGATCTTCAATCGCGCGAATTTCTTTTTCGTAACGCTCGATCTCGTTCCCCATCGCGCGAAACTCGTCGTTCTTCCGCGTCTCGTACTGCTGGGTCTTCAAACGAGTAATGCTTTCCTGGCGGGTGCCGGCATCGAGCTCGAGTTTCTTCCGGTCCATCTCGAGGTGCTGCCCTTTATGTTTCAAGGCCGCGAGAGCCGCGGCGCTCGCCGCCAGTTGCGCCTCGAGATTCTGGCGCTGCTGCGGCAGGCTTTTTATCTCGGTCTGGATTTGTTTGATTTTTTGTTGCCGATCTTGAAGGACGAGCAACAGCTCCAGTTCCGCTTGCACGCGCGCATGTTATGGGCGGAGCGCAGGGCCGTCAATCGCGGGAAGCGCTTCAGCACTCAAGGAGCGGCGATTTCCAAATCGCCGTCGCGAAAAGCGTGGGCGGTTTTGAAACCACCCCGCCTTCCTAATACATCTCGACCGGTGAACGTTTGCCATCCTCGGGGCTGCGTTTGGCGGCTTCTTCTTCACCCAGGACCGCGACACGAAGGTCCCAAATGCTCGCGTCGATCTTTTGAAAAATTGACTCGGAGAAAGCGTGCGGCGGCGCCAATGTCTTCTTTGTCCGAGCGACATTCTTGAGTGTGCGCTGAATTTCCGCCGGCGGCAGCGTCGCGAGTGTGCGATGCGCTTGTTCGACCGAATCGATCCGGTGGCAGAT
Source organism: Spartobacteria bacterium (assembly GCA_003167555.1). Classification (GTDB taxonomy): domain Bacteria; phylum Verrucomicrobiota; class Verrucomicrobiia; order Chthoniobacterales; family UBA10450; genus AV80. The sequence continues at coordinate 48,440 of PMSN01000006.1, read as the reverse complement.
CATCGCCCAATCGTTGCCCGCGCCGATGGCGAGCCGGATCGTTTCCTCGAGACCGTATTCATTCAGGATCGCGCCCATGTCGAGGTCGTCCGTCATGATCAGGCCCTCGAAGCCGAATTCTTCGCGCAATAAATCGGTGACGATCTCGCGGGAGAGCGAGGCGGGCGTTTTCTTCGGATTGAAACTCGGGTACCAGCCGTGACAGATCATCATGCTGTCGACGGGCGGACGGCGCAGCGCGCCGTCCCTACCGGCGAAATGACGGAAGACCGCCAGCTCCTCGGCGTCCAGTTGCACGCGCGAGCGGTCGATCCTCGGCAGATCGTGATGCGCATCGATAGTCGCGGCGGAGTAACCGGGGAAATGTTTGCCGCAGCTCAGGATTCCCTGTTCACGAAGCGCGTCATTAAACGCGCCGGCCAGCCTAACGACCTGTTCGACGTTCGTGCCATAGCAACGCCCGCGCAGTGAATTATCCGCCTCGTCATCGAAGGAAATGTCCAGGACGGGACACAAATCGAGGTTGAAGCCAAAGATGCGCAGAAGTTGACCCGTGATTTCTCCATGCCGCCTAACGAGGGCAACATCGTTCCGGTCGCGTAACTGCTGCGCATTCGGCGGCTCGTTCCCGATCAACCGTAGCCGCGAAACCCGACCGCCTTCCTGGTCGATCGTGATGATGGGCTCGGTGTCGCTCAAGTCGCGCAGATCGTCGATCAACTTCCGCAGTTGTGGCGCGCTCTTGATGTTGCGCCCAAAAAGAATGAAGCCGCCCGGCTGCACGCGGCGAAATAACGCGGCCGTCTTCGAATCCAACTCGTAGCCGGGCACGCCGGTAAGGATCAGTTGACCCAGTGAATCGCTCTCCATGGAGCCACTTTACTTTTCGCGTCAAGCTGCGAAACAACATTTTATGCGCTTTCCCACGATCGTCATCCCGAGCACCGTCGAGGGATCCCGCTGCCCGTCGCTCGACGAATACTCGGGGTTCTTCGACTCCGCTTCGCTTCGCTCAGAATGACATTGAAAAAGATCGGCATCTTCGGCGGCACCTTCGATCCGATCCATCACGGGCACTTAATCCTGGCGCGCGAGGCGCTCGAAGAGTTGGGGCTGGAACTTGTGATTTTCGTCCCAGCGGCCGCTTCTCCGCACAAACCAGACTTCGAGTCCGCGGCGTCGGCCGTTCGTTTAGAGATGGTTCGCGCAGCGATCGAAGGGGAACCGCGTTTTGGATTCGACGCCATGGAGTTGGAGCGCCCCTCACCTTCCTACGCGATCGACACCGTGGAGGCATTGCGAAAACGCGAACCCGCCGCGGAGTTTTTTTATTTGATCGGCGAAGACAACGTCGAGCGCTTGAATACCTGGCATCGTTTCGGAGAGCTGGCGAAGCTGGTTCAATTCATCGTGCTCGATCGCACCGGGCGGCAAGCTGAACAACCGTATCCTGTGATCCGGCGGCATCTGGACATTTCCGCCACCGACATCAGAAACAGAGTTGCCACGGGGCGTTCCATTCGTTATCTCGTACCGCCGGCGGTCGAGAAGATCATTCGCGCGCGCCAGCTTTACAGGGAGCCAGAAAAATAACCGCCGAAAATTTAGCCAAAACTTGCGCCGACCTGGCGGCGGACAAAAAGGCGGAGGAAATCGTGGTCCTCGATCTCCAGGGCATCTCGACCTTCACCGATTTTTTTGTGATCTGCTCGGGAACCTCGGAACCGCACTTGAAAGCGATCGCGGGTGAAATCGAGGATCGCCTAAAGACCGAGCATAAAATCCGCGCGGTCTCGGTGGATGGATTTCCGGCGAGCCAATGGATCGTGCTCGATTACATGCAGGTCATCGTCCACGTTTTCCATCGCGAAAAGCGAGAGTTCTACAGCCTTGAGGATTTGTGGGGCGATGCGCCGCGCCTGGCCTGGGAGACGGCGGAACAAAAACGCTGACCTATCAGCAAGCGCAGCTTCTACTTCGCCTGCGGTTTGGGCGTTGGTGTCGCGGGCGGCGCGTTTGTCTTCGGCATCGGCGGCGTGGGAATGGCCTCGCCTTTCGCATCCGGCGATTTGATGCTCACCAGTTCCAGCTCGAAGAGCAGCGTCGAGTTTGGCCCGATCTCCGCGGAACGCGCCTGTTCTCCATAAGCGAGATTCGCCGGGACGAAGATCTGAAACTTGCCGCCGGGCTTCATCAGCTGCAGCGCCTCGACCCAGCCCTTGATCACACTGTTGACTGGAAACGTCGCCGGGCCGCCGTGCTTCGCGGAACTATCGAACTCCGTTCCATCGATCAACGTCCCCTTGTAATTCGTCACGACGCTGTCGCTTTCCTTCGGCGACGCCCCGCTGCCTTCTTTCAAAACTTTGTACTGCAATCCGCTCGCGGTGGTTTTTACTCCGTCCTTCTTCTTGTTTTCGGCCAGGAATTTTTCACCGTCGGCCAGATTTTTCGCCGCTGCCTCTTTGTTGGCAGCGACTTGCTTTTCCATCATTTCTTTCGAGAAGGCCTCGAGGGTTTTGTCCCGCTCTTCCTTGGTCATCGCCTCTTTTCCGGCCACCGCGTCTTTCAATCCGAGCATGAGCGCATCCAGATTGAGATCGATATTTTGCTTCTTGAAAGTCGTCCCGATATCGTGGCCAATACTGTAACTTTGCTTGTCTTTTACGTCTTTGAGCGCTGGTTTGTCCTGCGCGAAACCAAGCGAGGCGACAAAAACGGCGGCGAGGCAAATAATGGAACGATTCATAAGAAGGATGAGTGCACGCGCGGCGGGAATTTCGAGTCTGAGCGCCGCGAGAACTGGCATGCTATTGAATAAATTCCCTTCGTCAAGCCGCCGCGCCCTCTCCCGCCAGCGAAGGACGACGGCCCTCGCAGCGGCCGCCCTTTTCGTTTCGTGCTCCTTCGCGACGGCCGCGATCAGCCTCTCCCAAGCCGACACTCGCCGCATTGGAAAACGGATCTGGCAAAACGAGTGCGGCGGCACCATCGAGGGTCTGACTTCGTGGAATGCCGGCGAAAATTTTGCCTCGCTCGGCATCGGACACTTCATTTGGTACCCGAAAGAAGAGCGCGGGCCGTTCGAGGAAAGCTTTCCGAAATTCGTCGATTTCGCGGCGGGGCACAGCGCGAAGCTTCCTGAGGTCTTGCTCCCAAGAGATGGATGTCCGTGGAAGACGCGCGCCGAATTCAATCAAGCGAGCCAGACACCCCGGATGAAAGAATTGCGGCAATTCCTCGCGGACACCGTGAATCTCCAGGCGGAATTTCTGGTGCAACGTTTGCAGCAGGCGCTGCCGAAAATGCTGGCGGAAAGCGGAGCGACAAACGGCGCGCAGGTCCAGCAACGCTTCGAGCGCGTGGCCGGCTCGCCGATGGGATGCTACGCGCTGGTCGATTATGTGAACTTCAAAGGCGAAGGTGTTCTTGCCACGGAGCGTTACGCAGGACAGGGTTGGGGTTTGTTACAGGTGCTCCAAGGAATGACCCAAGAATCCAGCGGACGTGAAGCCGTCAAAAGCTTCGCGGAGTCCGCCAGAACTGTTTTGAAGAACCGTGTCCGTAATTCGCCGCCCGAGCGGCATGAAGCGCGCTGGCTTCCCGGTTGGCTCAAACGCATCGACACTTATGTGGGAAGTTAGATTACCGTGAGCACTCTTTTTCTTCGCGCGAGCCTGGCAATCGCCCTTCTTCTTTTTGGTTTCGATGTGGCCCATGGGCAGGTGCGGCGGCCCACTCCGCGGCCAGCGCCGTCCCTGCCCGCCAAGACCAATCAGACGCAACAGAATCGTCCCAAGCCTTCGCCGAGCGCGTCACCGAGTGCACCTCAACCGATGCGCAAAGCCAGCGACCTGATCAGCAAGCAGCTGCCCATCAGCACGAACGCCGCGGTCCTGCAAAAGGTCACGCCAGATAACGCGCACGTCATTGTTTCGCTCACCAAACAGCGCGCGTACCTCATGACGGGAGACGAGATCGCGATCGACAGCCCTATCTCCTCTGGCAAACGCGGTCACACCACGCCGAACGGAAGTTTCACCGTGCTCGAAAAAGACAAGGACCATCACTCCAGTCTCTACGGCGACTACAAGGATTCCCAGGGCCGAACGGTGCGCGGCGGCGTCAGCGCCCACATTGATGCTGCGCCGAGCGGCACGCATTTCGTCGGCGCATCGATGAAATGGTTCATGCGTTTGACGGGTGAAGGCGTCGGGATGCACGTCGGAATTCTGCCGGGCTATCCGGCATCGCATGGATGCATTCGAATGCCGGAACAAGGCGCCGCGCAATTCTATTCGCATGTAAAAGTCGGCACGCCGGTGCGCGTGGATCCGTAGCGATCGCTAACGCCGAGGCGTCAGTGTCTGATGCACGTCGCCTGTCAGGGAGCATCATTGATTTACGATTGCAACGTAATATCGATATGCGATATTTCGCGCCTCACCATTCCCAGAATGAGAAAACTCTCCAGAAATTTCGCGATCCCAGCAATTGCCGCGCTCGTGCTGCTCCAAGTAGCCGCCGCCGAAACGGTGGTGAACTCCACATTTCTGGGCGGGAACTCTTTGTATAGCAATCCCGCAAACTGGTCGCCCCCGGAGGTGCCCAATAACACGGCAACCAAAAAATATAACGTAACCGCGTTGAAGCAGTTTTTTTTCGATAACGGGGACGCGACGATCTCGAATCTGACCATTGGCGACTGGGCGCTCTCCTCGCTCTCCCCTTCATTGACTGTAACTGGCGCCACGACGATCGATCGAACCCCCGGCAGCAACATTACCGGTGTGGTGAACCTTCTTGCGTCGAATGGGTCGATCACTTTCGCGCTCGGATCCCTCAGCACCTTTGCGAATGGAGTGCTGACAGGTGGTTATTTTCTCTCCGGTGCGGCGACGTTGCAATTCAACGGGGCAGACATAACCAGGCTCAGTGGCACGTCCATCACGTTGGGTTCAGCGAGCCGGATCGTCGATGAGAATGGCCTCGATGGATTACGCAATCTGGACCGGATCGAGGCGGATTCCTCCTTGACCATGACGGGGCGCCAATTTGTGACGGCAGGCAATCTCACGATGGACGGCATTTTGTCAGTCCAAACGCAGAGCACTATTCCCGGAGTCTTTCGCATCACCGGATTGCTGACTAATTTCGATTACGCTTCGCGCACGCTGCAAAATGGCAACTATCAGTTAAGCGGAGTATCCGGCACCGCCACGCTACAGTTTTCCGGCGCGGACATTGTCAACAATGGCACAACGATTTCGCTCGCCGGTTCCACGGCAATCGTCGACGAGGCGGACCGGGACGCGCTCCGTAATTTTTCACACAACCTCGCCACGGGCCGATTTAGTGTGGTCAACCGGGACGTGACAATCGGCGGAGGTTTCACAAACGATGGCGTGCTGGAAATTACCGACAGTTCGATCGCGATCGCTGGCAGCCTAACGAATTATGATCCTGCGTCGAGGACGCTGACCGGTGGCACCTATCGAGTGACCGGTTCTTCGGGCAAGGTGACTCGTTTCAGCTTCACGGGGGCCGATATCGTGCACAACAATGCCTCGCTTATCGTGGGCATTAACACAATGAGCGGGACATCGAGTGGTGCCATTACTGACGAGAATGGGAATAACGCGCTCCGCAATTTAATTGATAACCAGCCGGCCGGCGTACTCGAGTTGAATCTTCCGTTCACGTCGGCATCGGATTTTACTAACGCGGGTGCGATGACGCTCGGGTTTACTTCATTCACGGTGCCGGCAGGACATGTTTATCGGCAGAGCGCCGGGAGCACAGCTCTCCATGCCACGAAGTTTACCGGCGACATCGATCTGTCGGGGGGCGAGCTAACCAGCAGCGCGATACCGCCTTCGGTTCGCCCTCCTGCTCCATTTCCAGGCGCCACCCCGACAATTACAGGAAACCTGACCGTTGGCAGCGGCGTCTTGAAGCCGAGGCAGTTGGGTATAAACGGCAACGCCCAGCTGTTGAACGGCTCCACGTGGCATTACGTCGCCGACTTACCGGATGTCGTGAATGCCGGGATGAACCTCTCCGGAACCCTCGCGCTGGGCGGCAAGCTCGAGGTGGAATTCCCGAGTGTGTTTCCGCCGGCCAGCCTGACGAATTTTTATGTTGCGACCGCCGGCCAGTTCGCAGGCGCATTCAGCAACGCCGCGGCCGGCGCGCGCATCACGACCACCGACGGTGCGGGATCGTTTTTGCTGAGCTTCACGAGCCAGTTCCAAATGGTGCTGACCGATTACCAGCGAACCGCCGCCGCGGCACAACTGCTCAACATCTCCACGCGCGGACAGGTCCTGACGGGAGACAACGTGTTAATCGGAGGATTTATCATCTATGGTCACGATGCAAAGAAGGTGGTTCTCCGCGCGATCGGTCCTTCGCTCACCCGTGCCGGGGTAAGTGGAGTGCTGCAAGATCCCACGCTGGAACTGCATGACTCAAGCGGAGCGGTTATCGCGACTAATAATAACTGGCAGGACTCACAAAGCGCGGAGATCAGCGGCGCCGGTTTGGCGCCGGGAGACCCGCGTGAGTCAGCGATCGCAGCGACGTTAATGCCCAGCGCTTACACCGCGGTCGTTCGCGGCGCGAACGACACCACGGGTGTTGCACTCGTCGAACTGTACGATCTGAGCAAAGACGCGCAGTCGAAGCTGGCCAACATCAGCACCCGCGGCTTCGTCGATGCCAATCATGTGCTCATCGGCGGCATGATTGCCGGTGGCAACGGTAAGGCAAACGCAGAACTCGTCGTTCGTGCGATCGGCGGCTTCAGCTTGGAGGAGAACGGTGTGCCAGATTCTCTCCCCGACCCGGTGCTGGAGCTGCGGGACGAAAACGGCGCCGTCCTTGCCGGTAACGACGACTTTTTAACGCCACCGGAGAATGGCGCCACGATGCCGAGGGAACTCCAACCACGCTACGACGCAGATGCCGCGACGGGCGTAAAGGTCTCACCGGGGAATTACACTGTTGTCTTATATGGGAAAAACGGCGCCAAAGGCATCGCGCTGGTGGAAATTTACGACCTGAATCGCTAAGGCAGGGCACGCAGGATGACGGTTAGATTAATGATCTGCGCAGCATTTCCAAGGCGGTCTGCGTGGCCAGCTCTTTGAAGGTCGGCCGATCATCGGGAAAAAAACGGCGCTCGATTTTCGTCGGCTGCCCCTCAGCAGCGAGCGCGATAAAAACTGTCCCTACCGGTTTTTCTTCGGTGCCGCCGCCAGGTCCCGCAATGCCCGTCGTCGCCAACGCGAAAGTCGCGTTCGTCTTTTCGCGCGCGCCTTCCGCCATCGCGCGCGCGACCTCCTCGCTCACTGCTCCCTGTTCCGCGATGATCCGTGGATCGACCTCCAACATTTCCGTCTTCGCGTCATTGGAATAAGTAACGAAGCCGGCGAGGAAAACCGCGGAAGCGCCGGGCACGTTTGTGACTCGATGGGCGAGATAACCGCCGGTGCAGGACTCTGCGATGGCGAGGGTCTGCTTCCGTTCGGCCAAAAGTTTCACCACGACTTCTTCGAGGTTCCTGCCGTCACTCGAGAAAACGGCCGGGCCCAGCGCCGCGTTGATGATCGCATCCGCGCGCTCGAGCGCAGAGTTGTCGCCGATGATTCGCAGATCCATTTCTCCGGCCCGGGCGCAATAGCCGAGTTCCAGCCCGGGAATCTCCAGCAGACGCTCGCCCACAGCTTCCTCGACGAGGGATTCCCCCGTTCCCGCGATGCGATAAGTCCGTCGCCGGATCGCTCCTTCGCGGGGAACGATCGCGCGGAGAATGGGCAGCACGAAAGTTTGGAACATCGGGTGCAGCTCGCGGGGCGGGCCCGGAAGAAGAAACAGATGCGGCAACTTCGGCGTCGAAGCTGGATTGTGCGCGAGATACAAACCGGGCGCGCTGCCATGTTCGTTCGGCAGCACCGTCGCGCCTTCCGGCACGTCGGCCTGGCGCGCGACGCGGTCTGTGAGTCTGAATCCTCGGCGTGCGGCTCGCGTGCTGATTGCCGCCATGATCGCCGGGTCGTGTTGCAACTTTAATCCCAGAAGCTCGGCCGTGACCTCGCGCGTGATGTCGTCTGTCGTCGGGCCGAGACCGCCCGTGATGAAGATGATTTCGGCCTGGCCTAACGACTCGGCGATTGCGTCACGAATCGCGAGGCCGTCGGGGACGGTTACCTGACGATCGATGCGCAAGCCGAGCGGAAAGATCTCGCGCGCGATGAAGGAGAGATGCGTGTTGAGCACATCGCCGAGCAAGAGCTCGCTGCCCGTGTTGATGACGACTATGCGCATTGAAGAAAACGTCGAACGCCCAACGCCCAACGTCCAATGCTGAAGTCAGAGGGCCACTAAAAGAATGAGCTCAACCAAACGCGAACTCTGCAATTCGAGATTCGGCGTTCGGCGTTTTCTTCTCGCCCCTTAGGCCGCGTCTTTATCCTGCTTCTTGCGAATGAGCGGCGGCTTCTTCCCTTCGACCACAGCGCGATTGATCGTGACCTCGGCGATGTCCTCGCGGCTCGGCACTTCATACATGATCTCGAGCATGATCCGCTCGAGCATCGACCGCAACGCGCGCGCGCCAGTCCCTTTCGTCACCGCTTGAGCCGCGAGCGCTTTCAGCGCGTCCTTCGTCACGCTCAACCGAACGCCTTCCATCGAGAACAGCTTGGTATACTGCTTGATCATCGCGTTCTTGGTGTCCGTCAGAATCTGGACCATCTCTTCCTCGGTCAGCGCATCGAGCGCGCTGATAACAGGGAGCCGCCCGATGAATTCCGGGATCATGCCGAAGCTGAGCAAGTCTTCCGGTTCCACATGCCGCACCGCTTCCCTCGCCAGCGCCGCTTCGACTTCCAAGGTCGGACTATTGAAGCCCATCGTCCGCTGACCGATCCGCTTCTGCACGATCTTGTCGAGCCCGACAAAGGCACCGCCGCAGATGAAAAGAATCTTCTCGGTATTCACCTGGATGTATTCCTGGTGCGGGTGCTTGCGTCCGCCTTGCGGCGGCACGTTGCAGGTGCTGCCTTCGAGAATTTTCAGGAGCGCCTGTTGCACGCCTTCGCCGGAAACGTCGCGCGTGATGCTGACGTTGTCGGTCTTGCGCCCGATCTTGTCGATCTCGTCGATGTAAACGATCCCGATCTCGGCGCGCTTGACGTCGTAATCCGCGTTCTGGAGCAAGCGCAGGATGATGTTCTCGACATCTTCTCCCACATAGCCCGCTTCTGTCAGCGTCGTCGCATCCGCGATGCAAAACGGCACGTCGAGGATTTTGGCCAGCGTTTTCGCGAGCAATGTTTTGCCGGAGCCAGTCGGCCCGATAAGCAGGATATTGCTCTTCTCGATTTCGACATCCGCGAACGGATCGGGCTGAAACGCGGCGGACGTGTCGGCCGGCGCCGCGCTTTGCAGGACCCGTTTGAAATGATTATGGACCGCGACCGAGAGCGTCTTCTTGGCGATGTCCTGCCCGATCACATATTGGTCGAGGGAGTGGCGGATATCCGCCGGTTTAGGAACGCGGATGGTGGACGATTGCCGGCGCGCGTCTTCGTTCAGTTCCTTGTCGAGGATGCTCTTGCAGACGTTGATGCAACTGTCGCAGATGTAGACGCCGGGGCCGGCGATGAGTTTGCGCACCTCTGCGTGGCTTTTGCCACAGAAGGAACACATTGTGAGGTTGGAGGCGCGGGCCATGTTACCGCCTTAAAAAGCAGCTTTTATTCCTCAACCTTGTGCGGCAACGCGGCTTCAGCGATCGCCGTCGAACGCTCCGGCACCGCCCCGTCGAGCAGCTTCGCTTCCTTGCGCGATTTGATCACCTCGTCCACCAGGCCGTAGACCTTCGCTTCGGCGGCGGACATATAGTAATCCCGATCCGAATCCAACCGGACCTGATCCTCAGGTTTACCCGTGTGCTGGGAAATAATTCTGATCAAGCGCTTCTTGAGCTTGAACATGTATTCGACCTGGCGCTCGACGTCGCTCGCCTGCCCCTGCGCGCCGCCCGAGACCTGGTGGATCATGATGTCGGAATTCGGGAGCGCGAACCGCTTTCCTTTCGTCCCCGCGCAAAGCAGGACCGCACCCATGCTCGCCGCCATCCCGAGGCAATACGTGTTCACGTCGCAGGTCAGGAACTGCATCGTGTCGTAGATCGCCAGCCCCGCTGTGACCACGCCGCCCGGCGAATTGATGTAGATGCTGATGTCTTTCTTGCCGTCTTCCATTTGCAAAAAGAGCAACTGGGCGATGACCAGGTTCGCGATGTGATCGTCGATTGATGTGCCGATGAAAATGATCCGGTCCTTGAGTAACCGGGAATAGATATCGTAGCTCCGCTCGCCGCGGCCGGTCTGTTCGACCACCATCGGGATGAGGACGGATTGCGAGAAATTTTTGTTGGCTGCGGTCATGATTTTATTCCGGCGAATTGCTGGCCGGCGCCGGTTCTGGAGTTGTTTCCATGCTAACATTCGCCTTCAGGAAATCAAGAGTTTTACCCAGTAAGAGCTCTTCCGCGAGGCCGTTGATCCGGTCGTTTTCCTCATATTCCTTTCGCATTTTCTCGACCGAAACATTGTAGTGCGCCGCCTGTTCCCGGATGAGGTTGTCCAGTTCCTCGCGCGTCACTTCGAACTTCTCGCGCTCGGCGATACGGTGAAGAATGAAGTTTGTCTTCAGACGGTGCGCGGCGAGCGAGCCCGCGCCTTCGATCAGTTCCTTCTCCTTGCCCTTGAGCATTTCGTCGGGCACACCGCGTTCCCGATTCCGGTGCACCAGCTCATTCAGGGCCCGGCGGGTTTCATTCTTCAACAGGCTCGGCGGCAGATCGAAGCTGATGCGCTCGTGCAGGAACTTCACGATCTGCTGTTCCTTGGCCCGCTCGATTTCATGCTCCTTCTCGTGCTCCAGATTGTGCTCGATGGTGTGTCGCAAATCGGCCAGGGTCTTACCAGGCATCAGCTTTGCCGCCAGCGCTTCATCCAGTGCGGGCAAAACCTTCTCTTTGACTTCATTCAGCGTTACCGCGTAGTCCGCCTTTTTCCCTGCGATCTCCGGCACCGGAAACTCTGCGGGAAATGGGACCTGCACGCTCCGAGTCTCGCCCGGTTTCATTCCCACGATCTGCGCACAAAACTCCGGCAGGAAATTTTCCGCGGCCAGATGCAGCCAGAATTTTTTCCCGCCGTGCAAATTCTGGCTCGCCTCCGGCACGATTTCGCTGATCGGCACACCGTCGATCGCGCCGGTGAAATCGATCACGGCAAAATCACCCAGCGCCAGCGCACGATCGCTCACGTCGATAAAATCCGCCGCCTGATCGCGTAGGCGCTCGACGGCAGTATCGACCTCCGCCTCGCTCACCTCGGTCCCCGGCAGTTGCACCGGAATGTTTTTGTATTCAGGAAGCTCGAACTCCGGCGCCGTCACGACCGTGGCGCGAAAACGCATCGACCGGTCGTCACCAAATTCCACGTCGCCGAGATCGCTCAGCGAAACGACCCGCAGTTGCTTCTCCGCGATCGCCTGGTGATAGCTTTTCGAGACCAGCGCCTTGGTCAGCTCGTCCTGGATCTCTTTGCGAAACTTTTTCTCGATGACCTGGCGCGGCGCCTTCCCCGCCCGGTAGCCCGGAATGCGGGCATAGCGCGAATAGTTATTCGCGATGGCGTCCCATTCTTTCCGCACGTCTTCCGGCGGCAATTCTATCCGCAACGTAGCAAGCCCCTGCGGTTGATTTTCCACTTCCACTTTCATTGGCGCAGCGACGTTACGGGCGCATGTCGCTGTCCGCAAATTGGTAGGGCGAGACTCTGTCGAGCCGACGAATAATCTCACGGCTCCGCAGAGCGTCGCCCTACCAGGAGAAGGAAACCCGCTCGCCCCTTACGTAAACCGAATGCGTCTGCAGCATTCCGAAATAGTACGCGAGCTCGCGATAATCTTCGCAATCGTAGAGCGCGAAGTTCGCCAGCTTGCCGGCTTCGAGCGAGCCGATCTTATCGCCGCGATTCAAGCTGTAGGCCGCATTGATCGTCGCCGCCGTCACGCTTTCCGCGGGCGTCATTTTCATCTGCGTGGTCGCGAGTGAAAGGATCATCGGCATCGACGGCGTCGGCGAGGAACCGGGATTGAAATCCGTTGCGAGCACCACCGCGAGGCCGGCCTCGATCATCTCACGAGCGCGCGGATAGCGCGTCAGGCCTAACGAGTAGACGGATCCCGGCAACAGCACCGGCTGAACGCCCGCCTCGCTCAGCGCGGCGATCTCGGCCGCATTGGCTTGCTCCAGGTGATCAGCCGTCGCCGCGTGTAGCCGCGCCGCCAGGAACGCTCCGCCCGAATTCGTGAGCTGATCGACATGCATTCGAAGTCGCAGACCGTGCTCCTGCGCCGCTCTCAGAATTTTTTCCGAATCCGCGAGATCGAAGTAGCCCCGCTCGCAGAAAATGTCGCAGCTTTCGGCCAGTTGCTCCTCGGCTACGCACGGCAACATCTTGTGGATGACGAGCGCGACATATTGCTCGGGCGCGCTGCGAAACTCGTCTGGAATGGCGTGGGCGCCGAGAAACGTCGGCACAAATTCGATCGCGGATTCTTTGTTCAGCCGCTGAATCACGCGCAAAATCTTGATCTCTTCATCGACCGAAAGTCCGTAGCCTGATTTCGCTTCCACCGTTGTCGTGCCGCAACGCAGAAACCACCCGGCGTGCTTCCTCGCCTGCGCGAGCAGCTCGTCCTCCGTCGCGGCGCGCGTCTTACGGACAGTCGAGCGAATCCCGCCGCCGCCCGCCGCGATTTCTTCGTAAGTCGCGCCCCGCGCCCGCATTTCGAATTCATCCACGCGATTCCCGCCAAAGACCGGATGCGTGTGCGCGTCCACAAATCCCGGCAACACCACGCGCCCAGTCGCATCGACGACTTCGGCGTCGCCCGGCAGTTGCCCTTCGATTTCGTCCGAGCGCCCCGTAGCCACGATCGCCCCATCCCGCACCAGCATTCCGCCGTCCGCGATGATCGAAAGATCACCGAGCCCCGGTCCGATTCGTGGCCGACTCGGCCCCGCAAGCGTGACGAGTTGCGAAGCGTGAAGAAGAGCGAGCGTTTTCAATTTTTCAGTCCGCCGGCGGCGCTGGGAAAGAGCACCCTATTGGATCAAACCAAAGTCAACAACGCGAAACGGGGAATCGCGCTCGCTCCATTGCAATAGAGCTTTGGTTGTTTCTGGTTCGCTGGGGATCTTGCTCAGATCCCCAGTGCGCGTTTTACCTCTGCGGTCGAATACCGTTTTCCACCTGCGGACTTCGCGCGCGCCTCGAGCACAGCAAGATAATCCAGCAGGTTCTCGATATCATCCTGCAAACGCGTGAGCTCGCGGCGCCTGCGGGCGATCCTGGTGGTAAAGCTCTTGAGCGCGGCCTTAGTCAAGCGGCTTGGAGATCGGCTGCCACGTAACGGGTTTGATTCAGAACGGCCTCGCTCGCTTCGACCGGCACTTGCTTGATAAGTTCGCGGATACTGAACTCTTGTCGCCCCACCACTTCGATACCAACGACGTTCCCCTCCGCGTCAAAGTCGAGCATGACGAAACCCTTCTGCGATCCGAACGGTTCAGTGTGCGCCACCGCCGAATCGCGGAGTCTGATGTAAGCCGCGGTAGCTTCCGTATCGATTTCGACGATCGGCGGCTCGCTGATTGGGATGACGAATCCCTTAACGCTGCTCTTCCCAATATCCGGTGATGATCCAGCACTCATTGTTTTTCACTTCGGCGGCGACAACCAGAATTCTACTTTCAAACAGGCGGAAGAACAACCAAATGAATCCGCCATGGTTTCCCTTGCGCGGTGGTGTTTTGAGAATTGACGCAGGATCGTTGACTGTGAGCACCGCCTGCTCAACCGAAAATCCACGCTCGCGAGCACGCTTTTCCACGTGTGCAGTGTCGTGAAAGCGATACTCCATTGCACCCACACTATTACCAACTTCTCACATTTCTCCCAGGTGATTCGATTCGATGCGAGTTCCGGAAGCAGTACCGCATTGGATCGGCCAAAAATCGCCAACGCGAAACGGGCGGGAATGGAACCAGCCCTCTGCAAAACCCACCGAACTCGATTCCGTCGAGGCGTTGTTTAATTGCGCCGCCTCCGGCCTCAATCCTTTCGAGCAATCGCTATATAGGGCTTCTCGGCCGGGCAATCTGTCAGTATCTGTACTTCACGTTCCTTGCCCTCGGCATCAACAACGAAATGTTTAATGCCCAGACCCCTAACATAAACGTCGTCGACGATAAGGTTGAATTCTTCTGGCGAGTCGACGCGTTCAAGAATCCCGATCGTGCGTGCGCTGCCATTATTTTCATTCCGTTCAATTAGTTTCATTACCGCCTCTTATGCATCACGATCCATTTTGTCAGCGTTTTTTTCCATCATCGTCGCAGATGAAAATGCTGAGAGAAATTTGACGATTTCATCTGGGCTTTCCCAATCCACGAGGGGTGCCAATTCCTGCATTCTCCGCCGATGCCAGCGCTCGTGTTTTCTTTTTCCTAAGACAGCCGCTTCAGTGAACGCGAAAAAATGTGCTCTCGCCTTCTGAAGGCAATCAGCCGGAAAGCGGCAGTTGGCTGGCGATACGGAAGCGACCGCCATCTCATAGCACCACAACTCTTCATTGTTTTTCTCTCGAAGGTAGTGGTGAATCCGACCGAGATTCCAATAAGGTAGGGTCAAGTTGGGCTTGCCCCGATTGTTCGGACAGTGAGTCAGGGACTATTTAGTTCAGTGCTGATTCAAAGATGATGGGGCTGCGATAATCAAGACTGGAGTGCAGTCTGGTACGGTTATAAAAAGTTTCGATGTAGTTGAAGATGGCAGAGCGCGCCTCGGCGAAGGTGGCGAAGCGTTGGTGATAGACCACTTCGTATTTGAGGCTGCTCCAGAAGGATTCGATGAAGGCGTTATCGTAGCAATTGCCTTTGCGGCTCATGGAAGCGACGAGACCGTGATGGGCGAGGACCTGGCGGTAAGCCGTGCTGGCAAACTGGGCGCCTCGATCGGAGTGGACGATAAGAGTTCCTCTGGGACGACGTTGACCAAGTGCCATGCGCAGGGCGGCGATCACGAGACGGGCATCAAGGATTTGGTGCATGGCCCAGCCGATCACCCGCCGGGTGCAGACGTCCAGGACGGCGACGAGGTAGAACCAGCCTTGGCCGGTGAGGATGCAGGTGGCATCGGTGACCCAGACTTGATCAGGTCGTCGGACGGTGAGGTTTTGCAAGCGGTTGGGCGCGATTGGTCCGCCGTGGTGACTGTCGGTCGTTCTGGGTCGGTATTTAGAGCGCCGTTTCGATGAACGCGCGCGCCATCTTCCGCCGATGACTTCGAAGGTGACGCTGCCCCCGGGTACGCTCGTATGATGCAAGGCAACGCGCGATTCCGCATGGTGCTGGTTGCGAAGGCGGCAGTCGCGAATGCTGCGCCGCTCAACTGAGGCAAGGAACCGCCCGCTTCTATTTTCGGCAATTATTGTGGTCTGACGCCGTTCGATTTCACCGTGAACAACGCTTCTCGCGCCGGTCGCTAGAGGAAGCGACGGCTTCTAATGCTTGGTCAGCAGCAAAAATGTGGCACCGGCGACTGCGCCAGCGAATGCGCCGAGCGCAACCTGTCCGATTGTATGTCTTCGCAGTGTTATACGCGACCAGCCGACAGCGATAAGCACGACGACAAAGGCGAAAGAGAAGCCGGCATTTACCGCCAGCAGGATAAGGCTACAGAACGCGGCGAACATGCTGTGCATCGAAAGCTTCGACCGCGCGGTTATGCCTTTGGTAACGACAAGGAGCAACAGGCTAATCACGGAACCGACAATTACCGGCCGTGGAAGCCTCAGTATCCAGAATACTGCGATGCTACACACCAGGACAGCAATAGAGGCTAGGTATAGCTGCGGGCGCTGAGCTTTATCTGAAACATCCGTATCACTCCACTTTCCGCGCGCGACATTGCGCCAGATCAAAACCACCAGCGGTAGGACGATGGCTAGCAAGAATGTCGCGACGATCAGTATCAGGCGTGCTGGAGGCACGCGTCTGAGCAACGCCAGCGTCAAGGTCGCCGGCAACAGCACGAATGGGTGACCAAAAAGCGAAGGGCACCTCGCTGCGGCGACGACACGAGCGGTCTTGCCACACAACCTCATCTCGTCACAACGAGGGTGCGATAAACGGATGGCCCGTCAAGGCTCGGACAAAAAGTAGCAGAGTGAAGCCGCCGTAAGCTATCCCCAAAGCCCAAATGCAGTACACGCGGCGGCGATCGCGTGCTTGATCGTTGAGACGAGACAACCAGTAGCCGGCTAAAGGCAGCACTTGCAGCGCGTGCAGCCCGATAAAGTGCGCAACTCGCAAATCACCGCCCTTCACACTCCAGTTTAGGAAGGGCAGCCCGGGCCCGCCATCGCGCACTCCGATACTGTGACCGAGATGAGCGGACATCGTGAATCCCTGAAGGGACGCAAGGAGGAAGATGAGCAGACCGAAACGTATCCCCCACAAGTAAGGCTCCGCGATCACGGGACGCGTTTTCCAAAATTGGATGGTGATCCAAGCCCCGGCGATCGCGTTCAACGTGATCATCACTCCCATGAGGGCGAACACGCCGGCGTTGAAATATGAGCTGAGGTTAAAATGCGACCGGACACCACGCGCTGCCTGACCAGAAATCAGCACGTTTTCGACTACCATCGAAATCGCTATGACCCAGTTGATGCGAATCTTACGCGGGCGCGGGAGCGACAGGTAGTCGAGGAGCCAACCGATCGTCAGGAGATATATCGCGCCGGTCGACGCGAATTTCGCCGGCTTTATCCAAACACTGATGCCGGAAACTGTGCGCGGATCGAAGGGCAGAACGGCGATGATGCAGACCAGCAGCAGCAGATGCGCGACCGCCGCGTAGAAAAGGATCGTGTTGCGGCGTCGGAACTCTGCGATGGTTGAACCTATGAACTGGAACGCCATGCTAAAAGAAAGCCCTGACGGTTAGCTGCCGCTGTCAGCCGCCGAAGCGACGACGGCGGGGGTAGTGGAGCCTGGCCGCCAGAACCGGGCGATTGCGATGTAAGCCAAAAAGCCAACAGGGCCGAGTAGGAGCGTCAAAACAAGAATTGGCGAAACGAGCAACGGGCTAATGTCTCTCTCACGACTATCGAGGTAAATCCAGCGACCAAGAAATAGGTCGAAGGCGAGGAAGTGAAGCCAGGCCGCAGTTGCTCCGGAGGGAGATCCCAGCAGAAGCGCAATCTTCGCGAGCTGAGGCTTGAGCAGAGGCGGAAGGATTTCAGACAGATGCGGCAGCACCGCAAACGCGTAGAGCAGCGTCGGCCCGAGGATTACCGCCGCTGATTTCATGACGCGCCGAGTGAGATCCGCTTTTGGAAGGAGAATGAGCAGCAACCAGAACGGCAGAACAGTAAGGCTGCCGATCGAGAATATCGCTTGCCAATGATTTTGTATTAACACTGTTCTCATACGTAACACCGTTACCAATCACACCGCAAGTTGTCAAGCGAAAAACTGTTTTCGTGTCCCGCGGTATTTGGCTAAGCTCATGGGCATATGCCGCAGAAACGCCGTGCGCCCGTGCGCCAGTCAACCGCCGAGCGCATCCGACACGTCAGCAGAGCTCGTCGCGAGAAAGCGAAGGAGGAGCTGAGCCGAAACATATTGCAAGCAGCCGGCGCGCTGTTCCTGAAGCACGGATATGAAGGCATTTCAATGCGGCAGATCGCGGAGAAGATCGGGTATTCTGCGACGACGATTTATCGTCACTACGAGAACAAGGATGATCTGCTGTTCGCAATCGTTTACGAAGGGTTTGTGAAGTTCAACCAAGCGCTGGGGAAGGCTTCGAAGGTCAGCGGCGACCCACTGTCTCGGTTGAAATCGGTCTGTGCGGCCTACGTCATGTTTGGGCTCAAGAACCCGATTTACTACCAACTGATGTTTATGCAACGCTTCGACTTCCTCTTCGAAAAGCGTAGCGCGCAACAAGCGCCAATGATCGCCTCATTCGAAGTGATGCAGCAGATCGTTACAGAGGCGATCCAGACCGGCCGCTTGAAACGCGGTGACCCGGAAACGACGAGTACTGTGCTTTGGGCTGTTGGACATGGAATCACGTCGCTTGCGATCGCAGACCCGAAACGATTCAGCAAAAGACGCCTCGAGGAGATCATGCAGGTCACTATGCAGATGATCTTGAGTGGGCTCGTCGACGCGCGTCGCTGATGTCCACGCCGCGTAGTCAAGGATGGAGCGCATTCAAGCTCTGCCGAACTGACGCCCGAGTGATTACGATCAGAGCAGGAGTATTAGACCATTGGCGCGGCTTCTACGGCGCGTCCGATTTTCGTTGCTCAGCCAGGGCGATCTGGCGCCGGCCGAGCCAGAGACTGAGCGCAGGCCAGAGGCCAGAGACCAGAAGCCAGAGGACGGAGATCAGAGGTCGGCAGCCAAAAGCGCAAAAGCCGAGGCAAGCGCCGAGGCCGCCCCTCTTTCAGCACATTTTGGAACGTTTCCCGCGCGCGTTGGGAAGATTCCTGCGCGCGCTGAAGTCCCCCCAGCCCGCGTTGAAACGCTCCCAGCGCACGCTGGAAGGAGTCCAACGCGCGCAGGAACGATCCCAATTTCCGCAAAAAGCCGCGCGATTCGAGATTGTAGGGTAGGCGCGTCGCCTGCCGGCGCTCGACCCGCGGCAACCGGGAGCGGTCGCCCTACAACGAAGATTGTTCCTCTCGCTGCTTTGCGAGCGCGGCCTGTCGGCGGCGGCCGAGGCGCTCGGCCATCTAAAAAAAGGCAAGCAGGCCCAGCCCCGGCATGAATACGGAGCAGTGCGGGCCTCGGCGAGATCGATCCATCGCTTGCCAAGGCAAAACAAGAAGAGCATGATTTCCATATGTCCACTGTCACGATTGCTCTGCCTGATCCGCTCGATGCCGCGCTGCGGGAACGAATGACGGCCGTTGGGGCGCATTCGAAGGAAGAGTACCTGCTGGCGCTCATTGAATCGGACTGCGCGGTGAGCGAATTGGAGCGCGTTCTGGTAGATCGCCTGGCAGGACCGTTTGAGCCGCTGGAAACAGATTGGAAAGAACGCGTGCGTCAGGCGGCGACGAAATCGCGGTGAGGCCGAGACCGAACCACGTCAGGAGCGGATAGGACCAGGCGCCAATCTGGTCGCCGGCGCGATAGACAAACGTGTCCATTAAGCTCTTCGCTTTGTATTTGTCTTCGCGCCGCAGCGCGGTGAAGAGCACTTCACCGCGCAGGCCGCGGAGAGCGCGTAATTCATCGCGCGGCGCAGCACCTGGAAAAATGCGAGCAACCCCAGCCCCGGCATGAGACCGATCGCGACAAAACCGACGAGACTGATCGCCGGCAGCATCGCCAGAGTGAGGCCCACGCCGAGCCATTTCAGAATTCGCCCGGTGAGGAAAATCTGCAGCACGATGGTGAGCACAAGTTCCAAAAAGCGTTTGCAGGACGAAGTGCTTGACAAAGCGGAACGGACCTGCGCGGTATTGGCCAAACAAGCAGTTTATGATGTTTCTCCCCCATCGAGCGCCCCCGGAATTTGCCCTTTACGGCAGCATTACCAGTTTTCGCCGACCGGGAAAGCAATTTGCAGCAACAGACGGAACCTAAACTAAGGGCAGAGAACGCCCCCGTGAAAACCCCACCCCATGAAAAAGCAACCTGTGAAGAACACACCAAGCAACCTCGAAGTCGATCCCACCGGCCGAGAAAGTGACCCTCCACTTCCGACTCCAAGAAGACCAACCTGCGCAGATGTGGCTAATGCGCAGAACGCAATTCTGAGTCGCAAATGCTCGAAGAAGGTCAATTTGCTGTCATGTAGGTGCAGCGGTTGTGAGACTGACGACATATATCCAGTCATTGTCGCGGCGTCCGATGCACCTTTGCTTAATACCGCCTATAATGGGAGCGGTGGCTCTCTAACCAGTGGCACTGACTTGCATTGGGAGGTTGGGAATCCAAGCAACGCTTCTTCGTGGACTCCTGCCACCGTATACTTCAACAGTGCCTGGAAAATAAGTCCCTTTGCCAACGCAAACTGGATTTCGAATAGTGCCCATACAGGCGACGATCTCTACTTTCGCTACAGATTCAATCTGGGTTCGTCCGTGAATCCGGCCACGTTTGTTTTAACGATGGATTTCTATGCGGATAATAGAGTTTGGGAAATCTATGTAAACGGTGTGGCCCAGAGCACACAACCCAACGGCGCGTCAGTGCTTCCTCAATTTCCAGGCGTGGCCGCAAACGTGGCAACCAGCGGATTTGCAGGCAATCCCGTCCATATCGCACTCGACAACAACTGGCAGCGTTGCGAGAACGAAATCATCGTTCAGGTCAAATCTCCTAACGGTGACACGGGATTCCTTGCGCAGAATGCCGTGCCAGTTAATCCGGACGAGAATCCCTGCGATTGCCACTGTGATTGTGTCGCAGTCGAATTCCCAGATATTCATCCCTGTATCTCTGTCACGTGGGGCGACAGTGCTTGTGATTGCATCGAGACGGATGATGTCGAAGTGGCATGCATTACGGTGTGTAACTGCTACTCCAATGTTACTTTCAGCGACCTTTCTATCGGTCAGATTCTGGTGACTGATTTGGCCGGGAACCCGGTCCCTAACCTGCCGGACGGGACGCCTTCGGTAGAGGTGATTCCTTCTGGCCCCATCTGTTTTGGCGATGTCCCACCATGCAAGGGCCACAACCAACCTAGCTGTGTATCGAGAGAATTAGTCATATACACGCGCGGAGCGATCGGGAAGAATTACCGACTAGTATTTAGAGGGATTTGCTTCAAGGTTTGTCATCAGTTCCAGTCGGAACAGTGCTTCATTATGACTTTGTGCCAGGATTGAACTGTTTCTGTTGTATCAAGAAGCCGGAGTCAAGAGGGGTCGATCCTAGGATCGGCGCAATTGTCGCCGAGGCATGCCTAGCAGCGATCCCAGTTTGAGAAGCGCCATTCCGATTGATGCAGGAGTGCGGGGCGGTTGCTCGCGCTAGGAGCGCTGCGCGTCACGGCTCGTCGTGTCTTGTTTCGCGCGCGTGCCAGCTAGTGCGATCTGCCGCTGTCCGAGCCACAGACAGAGCACACACCACCCGGCTGCCAGCGGCGCGGCGACAAGATCGGAGGTCGGATGGATCGATCTGAACTGAACGCTTCCCAATGAAACCTGAGAAGCGCACTATAAGACCTGCGAGGGTGGAGGATTGAGGATGGTGAATAGCAGGAGGTTCCCCCGCATCCATCGCTTGAGAAAATCATGACCCAACGAATCCGCGGCGTCCTGGCGCCTGTTGTCACTCCGTTCGGAGCCGATTTCTCGCCTGATAAAGAACGTTTCATCGCCCATTGCCAATGGCTGCTTTCGCAGAACTGCGGGCTCGCCGTGTTCGGCACCACCAGCGAGGCGAACTCGCTGGCAGCCGAAGAGCGCTCGACCCTGCTCGATGCGCTGGTTGCGACCGGAGTCGACACGTCGCGCCTGATGCCGGGCACCGGTTGCTGCTCGATCACGGAAACCGTCAAGCTCACCTCGCAGGCGGTAAAGCATGGTTGCGCGGGTGTCTTAATGCTGCCGCCTTTCTATTACAAAGGTGTCAGCGAAGAAGGTCTCTACCGATATTTCAGCGAGGTCGTGCAGCGCGTCGGCGATCCACGGCTGAGAATTTATCTGTACCATATCCCGCCGGTGGCGATAGTGGGCATTACCGCGGGCCTGGTCGAGCGCCTGCTTAAGTCCTATCCCAACTTAATCGCCGGGATGAAAGACAGCTCGGGCGATTGGAACAACACCAGGATTTTCCTCGACGCGTTCGCCCAGTCCGGTTTTGACGTGTTTGTCGGCAGCGAATCGTTCCTCCTCGCCAACATGCGCAATGGCGGCGCCGGCACTATTTCCGCGACCGCCAACGTTAACCCGGCCGCCATTCACAAGCTCTACGCGGAATGGAAGAATGCAGATGCCGACGACCAGCAGGCAAAGTTAAATATCACACGCGACTCGTTCGGCAAAAAATACCCAATGATAAGCGCGCTGAAGCAAGGGATCGCGATCTACGCGAACGATCCGGCGTGGGCGAAAGTGCGGCCGCCGCTGGTCGAACTCACTGCCGAGCAGGCCAAGACGCTCGCCGCGGAACTCAAAACGATCTCCTTCACGATGCCGGGATTGAAGCGAGTGGACGCAACGCCATAACGAGTGGAGGAGAACTTCGCGACAACCGCGGTGATCAAAGCGTGATGTTATTTGGCAAAGAACCGACATCAGCCTCACCGCTTCCCTGATTCACCCGTTTCGGCGCGTGCTGGTAACTCTCCTTCACGCCGAGCTCAGACGCGACCCCACCCCCATTGCTCTGTCTGATTTGCCCGAAATCGCTGCGTATCATCGAGACTGACGGCCGCGATCATAGGCAAAACCGATACTATCGTTGAGAGTCGGCTCACCAACTCCGAGTCCCTATGAAAACGGAAAAGAAGCGAAGCGCTCGTTTGCGGAAATCGATTCCGGCGCCGGCATGTCCCGGTTGCAGGATGAAGAAGAACGAGTGGCCGGGAGAAGGATATACCCACGAGGGCGAAACCTACTGCTGCCAGGGTTGTGCGGAAGGCACCGGTTGCACCTGCGTCACCGTCGGGAAAACCGGCTTCTCACGCCGGGGCCAGAAACTTACGAAGGCCGAGCCGCGTCCCGGCGAGCAGCGCTCTGGAGCGCCCGCCCCGAAGGGCGAACTGAGCGGAGAACGAGATAATCTGGGCACTGCAGAAGCTCTCGATCAAGGTGGCTAGAGTAGTACATTGAAGGAAATCGAGTAGTATCGCGAACCATCTTTTTCTCCTTCACAACTGAGAGCGCCCTCCGGTACAAATGTTGAATGTTTAGACACGACCCCATTTCCATTTCCTTTTTGCACCGATCTGATAAAGTCCGATGCGACGCCTCGTCTCGAAGTGAAGAATTGCGCCGTCTACTCGATGCACAATTTCAACGGACGCAGTTCTGTCGACGGATTCCATTTCTATCATGAGTTTCTCGTGCTTCCAATTCATGCGCTCAAGGCGCCATTTTAATTCTTGCATTTGTGGGTTTCACGAAAAAAGCGAACTGACCCTTTTGGGTCAGTTCGCTTCATTTCGTGAGATGAATAAACTTGGGCCGACGAATTTGTCAAGGGAAGGAAAATGAGGTCGCATCTAAACATTTGCCGTTTGGTGCTTCAACTATCCGATATGGTTTTCCGCCCAGTCGCGGAGTTGCAACCAACCCTATAGCAACTCGTTAATCAGCGCCTTTGCCTGATCTGACGGGATGCCGAGGTTGCTGCGAAAAGCGAGCGGACCTTCGCCGGTGTGGAGGACGGGCTCTTGTTCTTCCAGCGTCTCTAAATCGGTGCGGCGCCAGAAGAGGCCAATGGGGATTTCTTCGCCCCACTGGTAGCCGCGGTCGATCGCTTTGTGCAAATCGGTTGGGTCGTGTGGCCTTGTTCCTCGAGGATTTATACACGCGGGTTGAAACATTGTCATTCCAGCGTATCACTTGGTTATTGACTTATTTTACCAAGATATACATTGGTAACTCACTCGACAAACCAAGATATAACTATGAAACCTGCATTTAGGAAAATTTTACTGCGTAGATTGACTGACGCACTTGAGCCCTTCAAAGGCACCCACCCTGTACCGCCTGGTGGAGGTTGGCTTCGCTCAATACGGTTGGCCCTTGGGATGCCCGCCCGTTACCCAGCCCGCAAGCTTCGTTTTACCACCCAGGCTTTCGAGAGCCTTGAAAAGAGCGAAGCCGCAGAAGCAATCACACTCAAAACGCTGCGAAAGGCGGCCAACGCAATCGACTGCGAACTTGTCTACGCGTTAGTTCCAAAAAGTGGATCGCTGGATGCGATGATTAAGCAACAAGCCAAAAAGCGCGCACGTAAAACAATGGCACCTGTGGCGCACACGATGTTGCTTGAAAGCCAGGGGACCCATACGTCGGAGAATCGGATAAATGAAATAGCAGAACAGCTGGCAGATTCACCTAAGCCCTCCCTTTGGCAGGACTGATGATTTTTGAATACCCGCCAGGACAAACTCCAATTGACGCAGCGGAAGCAGAGGCGTTAATCCCGCAACTGAAGACGCAAGGCGAGCTAAACGAATGGGAAGAGGAAAACATTCTAAGCGCCGCGAACTGGGCTCTATCAGATAGGGTGCTAAAACGCACGGATCCCCTAACAGAAGATTACCTCTTTGAACTGCATCGCCGGATGTTCGATCACACTTGGCGCTGGGCGGGAAAGACTAGGACTACGGACAAAAATATGGGAGTTTCCTTTTACAAAATCCGAACGGAGCTACGGCAGTTGCTCGATGATGTGCGGTATTGGCGAGAAAATAATACCTTCGAACCAGACGAAGCAGCTATGCGCTTTCATCATCGACTGGTGACAATTCATCTCTTTCCAAACGGCAACGGGCGCCATGCCCGGCTGGCAACCGATGTTTTCGCGCGCACCCTAGGCAAACCTATCTTCACTTGGGGTGGAGCAAACCTCGTTTCACAAAAAGACGCACGGGCGCATTACTTGGCCGCTTTGAAAAGCGCGGACGACGGTGACTACGGCCCGTTATTGAAGTTCGGCCGAGAATAGTCGAGGCAGGTGGGGAGACGGCTAACGTTCCCGCAACTGGGTAAAAGACGGAGTTGCCTAAATCATAGCAACTCGTTGATCAACGCTTTCGCCTGCTCGGAAGGGATGCCGAGGTTGCTGCGGAAGGCGAGCGGGCCTTCGCCGGTGTGGAGGACGGGCTCTTGTTCTTCCAGGGTCTCTAAATCGGTGCGGCGCCAGAAGAGGCCGATGGGAATTTCTTCGCCCCATTGGTAGCCGCGGTCGATCGCTTTGTGCAAATCGGTCGGGTCGTGGCCCTGTTCCTCCAGGATTTTTATGCGCGGGTTGAACCACTGGTAGGTGTTGTCCTTGTTGTAGGTGACGCAGGGGCTGAACACGTCCACTAGCGCGAAGCCCTTGTGCTGAATGGCGCCCTTAAACATTTCGACCATGTGTTTCTGTTTGCCGCTGTAAGCGCGGGCCACGTAGGTCGCGCCACAAACAATGGCCATCGGGATCGGGTTGATCGGGTTCTCGACGCTGCCGTGCGGCGTGCTCTTGGTCTTCATGCCCTTGACGCTGGTGGGTGAGCATTGGCCGGTCGTCAGGCCGTAAATCTGGTTGTCCATGACGATGTAGGTCAGGTCGACGTTGCGGCGCATGGTGTGGACGAAATGGTTGCCGCCTATGCCGAAACCATCGCCATCGCCCCCGGTGCAGATGACTTTCAATTCGTGGTTGCCGAGCTTGACGCCGGTGGCGACGGCAAGGGAACGGCCGTGGAGCGTGTGCATGCCGTAGGTGTTGACGTAGCCCGGCAGGTTCGAGGAGCAGCCGATGCCGCTGACGACGCAGACTTGATGCGGCTGGAGGCCCAGCTCGAACATCGCGGTCTGGAGCGCGGCGAGCACGGAGAAATCGCCGCAGCCGGGACACCAATCGGGATGGATCCGACCCCGGTAGGTGTCCTTGGTTAACTGACCAGGCTCAGTGGTTGGAGTAACTACAGGTTCAACTGTTGCGCTCATATTAGTCGGAGGTCGGAGATCGGAAGTCGGAGGTCAGAAGTTGGATGCTCATGCCAACACCTCATGCACCGGCACGGAGAGGCGAGTCTTTCCGGCTAATTGATCCTTCACGGCTTCGACAATGTGATGGGGCATGAATGGTTCGCCGTCGTACTTGCGGATGTGACCTTGCGCGTCGAAGCCGGTCTCGCTCCGAAGATATCGGGCGAACTGGCCGCTGTAAGTGTTCTCAACCACAATGACATTCTTCTGCCAAAGGATCCGGCTGATCTCAGCGGCGTGGAATGGAACGATCCACCTGATCTGAAGCTGGTTGGCCACGATGCCTTCTTCGCCGGCGAGTTTCTCGACGGCTTCGCGAATCACGCCCTCGGTCGAACCCCAGCCGACCAGGGTGACGGCAGCGTGCTCGGGACCGAAAAGTTTTGGCGGGGCGACGTCGTTGATCGCAGCCTGCATTTTGCGGCCGCGTTTCTCGACCATCATCCGGCGCTTGTGCGGGTTGGTGAATTCATCGCTGATGATCGTGCCGTCTTCGTCATGCTCGTCCGTGGCGGCGGTGAAGATGTGACCGGGAACGCCGGGCACCGCGCGCGGGGAGATGCCGCTCTCGGTATTCTTGAAACGCAGGTAGGCCTTGTCGTTGTAACCACTGGCGGGGTTCGCGCCCTCTGTGTTGCCGTTAGGCAGAATCAATTCGCCACGATCGATCTTCACGTTGAAGTCCAGCTCGTCCGGATCAACGCTCGTAGTCCCTTCGGAGATGAGCAGGTCGGCGAGGACCAGGCCCGGGCACTGGTATTTGTCGCAGAGGTTGAACAGCTCCGGGATCGTCCGGAATAAATCGAGCTGACTCGACGGAGCCACGACCAGACGGGGATAATCGCCCTGGCCGGCGCCGAGCACCTGCCAGAGGTCGCCTTGCTCGGTCTTGGTCGGCACACCCGTGGCCGGTCCGGCGCGCTGGACATCGATGCAGACGACCGGCGTTTCGATCATACCTGCCATGCCAATGGCTTCCGACATCAAGGCAAAGCCGCCGCCGCTGGTCGCGCACATCGCGCGGCAACCGGTGTGGGCCGCGCCGATGACCATGTTCATCACGCCGATCTCGTCCTCGACTTGCCGCACCATGATGCCGAGTTGGCGCGCGTGGGCTGCCATCCACATCAGCACGCCGGTGGCCGGGCTCATCGGATAAGCCGCGTAAAATTTCACGCCCGCCGCCGCGCCGCCCATCGCGGTGGCCTGGTTGCCGGTGATAACGCCCAGCGGCTTCGGTCCCACCGGTGTCTTCCACGGAAACGGCTTGAAGTTCTGCGCCGCATAATCGTAGCCGGCCCGCGCGATCGTAATATTCTGGGCCACGACTGCATCGCCTTTCTTCTTGAACTGTCGCGTAACGACCGATTCGAGCGGCTCCGATTCAATGCCGAGCAACTGAAGGGTGGCGCCGAGCGCGGCCGTGTTGATCGCCAGCTTGTTGCCCTGAGTCAATTCCTTCATTGGCATCGGGCAAAGCTGCACTCCGTCGGCCGCATGTCCCGGCGTGATTTTCTCGTTGTCGTAGATGGCGCACGCGCCGGACTTCAACAAATGCAGGTGGCGGTCCATCGTGTCCTGATTGAGCGGGATGAAGACGTCGATCTTGTCACCCATGTTGCGCACGGGCGCATCGCTCGCCCGAATGGTGAGGAAGGTATGTCCGCCCCGGATGATCGACTGGTAGGCGTTATAGGCATTGAGATAGAGCCCGCGGCGCGCGAAGATGCGAGCGAGAATATCCCCCGTGGAGGCGATGCCCTGGCCGTTCTCGCCGCCAATGCCGACCGCGAAATCTATTTTGGTAAGTTGGGCCATCTTCTGTTGACGGCACAATTTGCCGGGCGGACCGAGTTAAGCAAGCTCAAGCGCCGTTAAATTCTCCCAAGGGCAGGAGACAGAGGTCGGAGGTCGGACCCCTCAATGATCTTTATTTGCAGAGGAGGTCGGCATAGATTCGCATCATGAGAAAATCGATCGACTGCCGAAATTATCCGAGCGAGAAGAACTGCACATTGAAAATTTCTGGCACAGAAGAGGAAGTGCTCGAGGCGGCGGTCCAGCATGCCGTGTCCGCGCACGGCCACGAAAATTCCCCGGAGCTGCGGGACCAGCTGAAGTCCATGCTTCAGGAAGAGAAAGATTAAGAATTGCGGCTCTCCCGCATTATTGCGGCGGCGGAAGAATTGTAGGGCAGGCGCGTCGCCTGCCGCCATTTAGCCCCGGCAACCGGAGCGGTCGCCCTACAAACAAGATTTTTCCTCTCGCTACTCGCGCTAGGAGCGCTAGGAGCGCTGCGCGTCAGGGGCCGGCGCATCTTGTTTCGCGGGTGCGCCAGCAAGCGCGACCTGGCGGCGGCCCAACCAGAGACAGAGGGCGCACCATCCAGCTATCACAGGAACGGCGACAAAGCTGATGCTGGAGAGGTCCAGGCCCAGCGTGTGCAGACCGCCGTAGGACCACGCGCCCAGTTGGTCGCCGGCCCGGTAACCGAGAGTATCGGTAACGCTTTTGACCTTGTACTTGTCTTCGCGGCGCAAGACCGTGAACAAGATCTCGCGCGAAGGCCGCATCAGCGCGTAGGCGGCCACCCGGCGCGCGACTTGAAAGACAGCGAGCAAGGCCAGGCTCGTGGCCACGCCCATGGCGGCGAAACCAATCATGCTGATGATAGGCAGCGCGACGAGCGTAAATCCGACCCCGAACCACTTGAGCAATCGTCCGGTAAGGAAAATCTGAATGACGACGGTGATGGAGTTAACCCAAATGTCCAGGTGCGCCAGAAAAACGGTGCGCGCGCCGCTGTCGGCTAATGCGGAGCGCGTCAGGTCGGATTGTTGAAAGTAGGCCCAGGTCGAGGTGCTCGTGTAAAGAAGCATCGAGGCGGCGAGCCCGAGAAGGTAAGGTGATCGAACGATATGGGTGACGCCTGACCAAATCGATCCACCGATCGGTTCTTCGCCGCCCCGATCCGGTTTGTTTCGCTCCGTGAAATTGTTCGGAAAGAGTCGAACCAGCGCTCCGGCGATCGCGAACATGACAGCGGAAATCGCCAGCAGATTCGCCGGCCCGACATCGCGGACATAGCGCGCCGTGATGAATGGCCCCAGAATCCCTCCGAGCGATCCGCCTACGGCGATGAAGCCATAGAGTCGTTTTCCCTGTTCGACCGTGAACAGATCCGTCATGAACGCCCAGAAAATCGCGGTGTTGAACAAATTGAAGACGCTGACCCAGACGTAGAGCGCCCGTCCAATCCAGACTTGCTGCTCCGGCGAACCGGTCCGCATCAGGACGAAGAAAAGCGCGAGATTGAAAATGAAAAATGCGTAGGCCAGCGGAATGAATTTTCGCCGCGACATGCGCGCGACGATGGCGGCGAAAAGAACATTCGCGATCAACATCGCGACGAGGGTGGCGCCGAACATCCAGGGCAACGTTTCCAAGCGATTGCCGGCGGCGATGCTGTCGCGAATCGGCCGGAGGATGTAGTAACCGGTCAGGATGAGAAAATGGAAAGCGAATCCAAGCCACATCGCGCGGATTTCGTCCGGCTTTACGTCGACAAGCTTGTGGAACGATTGTCTCAGCAATTTTTTCATCAATCCAAAAATTGTAAGCCGTCCCGGTGAGACGGCGGGCTAATCAAATTCAGTGGGTGACACAGACGCCCTCCAAAAGCTTTATCGGCGCGCACATCAACGACGCGATTGCGCAGAGATGAAAGAACGCCACTCATCTGGAACTCAAGTCATGAGCACCGGGGACCATTGGCGAGACCGCATCCAAAGGGAGCGCGAGCGCAATTGCGGTCCCGACAACCAAGCCGACGATGTGCCCAATCATAGCAACGCGCGGTAACACTGAGTAGACTAATCCCACGACGAGCGGGACCATGAGCCGGATTCGAACCAAGCGACTTTGTGAGGGAAGCGTGAAGACCAACACGAGCCCGGTCCCCAGAAGGGCAAATAGTCCGCCCGACGCGCCGAGCGAGACGCCCTGCGAAGGCCAGAGAAGATGTTTCGCGAGAATCCCCGCGCAGCTCGCCACCGATCCGCCCAGAAAAATGGCGAGGAGCCACGCGGTTCCGACGCGGCGCTCTACAACGGGTCCAACCAAGAGCAACAGGAGGGTATTGAGCACGATATGTGTAAGATCGTAATGCAAGAACCCGGCCGTGAGCAGACGCCAATATTCGTGATGAATCTGACCGCTGTCGGGGAGAGCACCGAGGTCAAGGAGCCCTGCATCATTTCCGACCGCATTGGTCGCAAGCTCGAGGAGGAACGCAGCGCTCATAACGCAGAAGATGCCTGCCGATCCAAGATAAGTGCGCATTGAACTTGAGTATGACCGACGCCTAACGAGAATGGAATGGACTGGCAAGCTGTGACATAGACGGAAAGCCCGAAGGGTGAACGAATGGCATGAGTGAATCAAAGATCAGCCACGCTTGGCGAGGGCAAGTGCGGCTCTCATTTCATCTTTCATCTTTCATCCTTTACGTCGCGGCCTCCGCCCAACGCCTCCATAGGTAGATAAGATTGATGATCCACGCTATCGGATTGAAGCTGAGAATCGTGAGCGCGACCCAAGCCCAGCGGTGACGCTTGGCGAAGAACCAGGCGAGGACTGCGTAAACGACACCGCAGACGATCACGGCCATGGCGCCGCATTCTAGGAAGACGCCAAGAACAAGGCCGGCGACGAACGACATGACGCTAAAGTAGTAACCCCATCTGTAGCCCCGCTTGTCTGGATTGCGCTGCCGAAAACGACCATTCAGAATGAACGCGACGACAACTGGCAAAATGAGCACGGCAAGAGGGACGCCGATAAGCACAAAAACAACGAGAACGGGTCCGATCGTGCTTCCAGAAGCCGTTGCGGAATTGCCACCGGCCAGGGAGGTCTGGCTCGCATCTTTCAAGGTAACGGCGACTTTGCCGCGAGCGCGCCCGGTTTCCACATACCGGATAGCCTCACGAATTTCACTAAGCGGGTAAGTCTTGTCGATAACCGGCGTCACTTTTCCCGACTGCATGAGATCGGCCAGGAAAGTCAGGTCTTCTTTGTTCACGTCCGCCAGCATCATCTTCATCTCCTGGCTGATGAACGGTTTCAACAGCAACGTCTTGATGACCACACCGATCGGACCAGTCCAGCGGTTGTCGTTTACTCCTCCGCCTCCGATCAAGACGTATTTCCCGTTGGGATTCAAAACGCGCCTGTATTCTGAGAGCGAGTGGTTCCCAACGTTGTCGATAATCACATCGTAACGTTGCCCACTCTTGGTGAAATCTTCCTTGGTGTAATCAATGACCTGATCGGCGCCGAGCGAGCGGACCAATTCCACGTTCCTCCCACTGCACACGCCCGTCACATGCGCGCCGAGTGACTTGGCGATTTGCACCGCGAACGTGCCCACGCCTCCCGACGCGCCGTTGATCAAAACCTTCTGGCCGGGCTGAATCTTTCCCTTGTCGCGAAGGCCCTGCAATGCGGTAAGCCCGGCAATTTGGACAGACCCCGCCTGCTCGAACGTGATATTGGCCGGCTTCGTGGCCAGGAATTTCTCCGCGATAACCACATACTCGGCGTAGGCCCCGATTTTCCCGCCGAATACTTCATCGCCTGGCTTGAACTGGGTGATGTTCTTGCCGACCGCTTCGACCGTTCCGGCAAAGTCAGCGCCCAGCCGTGGTGACGTTGGTTTGAGGGGCCCGAACGCCAGGAGCCGAGCGATGTAGGGCACGCCTTCCATGAAATGCCAGTCGAAGGGATTAACTGAAACCGCCTGAACTTTTACCAGGACTTGATTGTCATTGGGAACAGGCTTTTCGATCTCTTCAAGCTGAAGGACATCGGGTGAACCAAAGTTGTGATAAACAATGGCTTTCATCCGTGGGCCGCCGCTCGGACTCGGTGTTTGGGCCAGCGCTGCGCCTGCAAACAAAAGCGCAGCCGTGAAGAATGTAGTGATGAGGAGTTGTAGGTGTGTTTTCATAAAACGGGGATTGATGATCTAACGATCACTCGTTTGGCGTAACGGCAGAAGAATGAGTCGAACGAACTGGAGGATGCCGGCTACAAGCTGTACGACGATCGTGGCGAAGAACGCCCAAAACGCATTGAGAGCCACAACGTTGTAAACTTGGAGAAGCGTTGCGACTAGCGCAAGAATCCCGAGCCCATGCAAGAGCAACCGCGATGTGCCGACTATGCTCAATCCGCCAGACTGGATCGCACGCACGCCTTTCATCGTCGACAGGCCGAACGGCACCATCAGAGCGAGCGAGAGACCGCTGCACGCGCGCCAGATCCATGGCGGAGGCGGTTTCACACTTAGGAGCAACATGGCGATGAGGCAGGCAAGCAGTGGCACCACTGAATTGCTCAACAAAAGCCGGAGCCGCAACTTGTCGGTCGGCGCCCATTCATGCAACGCGCCGCTGCGGAAGGCGACGACCACGCCAGCAAATCCCGCCAGCGCCATGGCCAGTTGCGACGCGGTGCTGAGTGCTTCACCCGGTTCCATAATCGTTAGGCGGTAAGCATATCGCGATCACGAGGCTCGGTCGACCAATGGTTGATCTTTCGCCCCCATGATCAGGAGCCAAAGCATCGTCGGAATTCCACCGAGAGCGCCGAGCGACATCGCCAGCTCGGTGAAGAACGCTGGGTAAAACTGGGGGACGAGAACTTTCGTCAGGATATTGGCCGCGTAGCCGATACTCATGATCAGCAAGAGAATGCCCAGGATCTTCGGAAGGAACCTGGACTTGATAACAAGTAACCCGAAGGCAAAGAAGTACGGTGTCCAGAATATCTCCAGGAGTCCTTGTCCAAAACTGTTGCCCATCCTGAGAAAAAACATGGCCACGGCATGGAGTTGCTCAGGACTGAACACTTTCAAGTAATCAGCCTGGCTCAACACGACCAGGGCTCCAAACGAATTCAGATTATTAACGACCGCTATGCCGACGGTCAGCATGACCGAGCCTAAAACGACCATCGCCAGCTTCCTATCAACCTCCTTAAACAAATGGAAGAGGGTCAATCCGAAGAAGAACAGGAAGACCTGCGAGAGAAGATTACCTACGATCGCCGCACGGAACAAGAACTCAGAAGCCACGATATGAGCGGCCGTCGCCGCTGCATCTCCCGGCACGAGGACGTTGGACCGAATGTAGATCAGGCCAAATCCTCCTGTCAGCGCGCACAAAAACCACAGTAAACCTGCAAGTCTTCCTTGTTTCTTGATTGAGTTCATGTCTGTCCTTTGCGTCGCGAGTCGGGAAGAAGTTATCAGGCTGGGGCCGGATGGAGGCGTGGGTGATTCGCCGGAGGTTCCTTTGCACCCCAGATCAACATCCAGACGAGCGGCAATTCGCCCATTTCGAGAATCATCGCGAACTGACTAATGGTGGCGGCATATCCGGGGAGAAACAGGGTGGCACACGAACTGATCACGTAGCCGCAACCGGCCACGATCACGCTGATGCCCAGGAAGCGAGGGATAAAACCGGAGCGCATGATCAGGATGCCGAAGGGAAACAGCCAAAGTCCCCAGAAGATTTGGGCGAGGATAAATCCCTGGTTGTGTAAGCGGAGGAAGAACAAGACGAAGGCGTCTCGCTGAGGTTGATCGAAGACGGCAAGGAACTCAGGGCCGCGGGCGCAGGTGAGCGCGGCGAGATCGTTGAGCACGTTGAGATACGAGATAGGGACCGAGATCAGAAGCAGGATCGCCATGGCCATCGCATGTTTCCCACTCACCGCCTTGAACAGGCGGTAAAAAGCCAGGACGGCAAAAATGCAGACCGTCGAAGAAAACAGTTCGCCGGCCATGCCAAGCCGAAGAAGAGCCTCGGAATCGCGGACATTGTGAGCCGTAGCCGTTGCGTCTCCTCGAACCATGAGCACGCTGGGGACATACAGGAGCGCGAACGGGGCAGGGAGGGCGTTTAAGAAATAGAGCATTGCCGCGAAGCGTGCTTGTTTCTTCAGTGAGTTCATATCGTCTGTTCTCAATCCGGGAATTGTAGGCCGTCTCTGTGAGACGGCGAGCTATCTGATCCGGCGTCTGACACAGACGCCCTACAGGACGAGCCCGGCTTTAATCCCTTAAACAGAAGCCAGACGCTCAGGACTAGTTCGAATATGGCCATCGGCGAATCGAACCAGTACGGATCGACCGGCTTGCCGAAGCCGGGAAAAATGAGGAAAACGAAAGCGCACAACACGCACCACGCAGATGAGATCACGCCGAACGCGGCCAATCCCTTTGGGATGTATTTCGACTTCAACCACAGGTAGCTGCAAACCGTGGAGGCCAATGCGAAGAACGGCAGGCCGACGTAATAATCGTCGAAATTCGAGGCGAGGCCGAGCCTGGACAGGGCCTGCAATCGCTCTGGCTCGAAGACTTGCAAGTAACTCGCGCTGCCCAGGAGCCGCAGCGCACCCAGCAGATTGAGCGCCGTAAGAAGCCACAACAAGGCGAAGACCAGGCGGAAGAGTGCCGCAACCAGGGCGAGGCCCCGATTTACCGGTTTAAGAATCACGTAGAGCGCGGCGAGAAGAACAACAACGCTTGCGCTGTAAATGAGAAAGCAGGTGACGGCAATGCGCAGCGCGCGTTCGTGCGCCACGATGTTCCGAGCGGTTTCCGCAGTATTGCCCGGGACAATAAGAGGGTTTAATAGCCCATAGTTAGCGAACACGACGATCGCCATTGCGATTATGGAACTAACCCCCGCGACTTTGGCGGCTGTCTGTTGGGCCGGCTCTACTGTGTGCAGTGTCATTCGACTGTGATTACTACTTTGCCACGAGCGTGGCCAGTTTCCAGATAGCGGATGGAGTCAGGGACCTCGCGCAACGGGTAGGTCCTGTCGATGACCGGTGTCACCTTTCCGGCGCGCATGAGGTCGCTTAGGATGGTCAAATCCTCGTTGTTCAGTTTCGCCATCAACATGACGAACTTCTGGTCAATGAACCGCGACAACAGAGCGACTTTTAGATTCCCAACCAAACGCCCCCACGTTTCCGGGTGTTGTCCTGATCCTCCGATCCCGGCCAGAACACAGATGCCATTTGGATTCAAGATCCACTGACGTTCTGAGCGCGAATGGTTCCCGACAAGGTCAAAGATCAGATCATAGCGTTGATCAGTCTTGGTGAAATCTTCCTTCGTGTAATCGATCACGCGATCTGCACCGATTGACCGGACCAGGTCGAGATTTCGCGTGCTACATACGCCGGTCACTTCGGTCCCGAAGGATTTCGCGATCTGCACCGCAAAGGTGCCCACGCCTCCCGAGGCGCCATTGATCAGGACCTTCTGGCCAGGCTTAATCTTTCCCTTATCGCGAAGACCTTGCAAAGCGGTGATAGCCGCCACGGGAACAGCCGCCGCTTGCTCAAACGTCATGTTCGCGGGTTTGAGCGTGAGTGCGCGATCGGGCAAAACGCACACATATTCGGCCAAGGCCCCGCGTGTCCCACCGAACACCTCATCGCCGAGTTTGAATTGAGTTACGTTCTTGCCGACTGCTTCGACTGTCCCCGCATAGTCAACACCCAGCCGGGTGTCTTTTGGTTTACGCATTCCCAAGATCGGGCGCACGAGCCACGGGCCGCGAATGGTGAGGTCCAGCGGATTCAGGGAGGCCGCGCGAACTCTGACCAGGACCTGGTTGTCTGTCGGAGTCGGCTTCTCAACATCTACCAGCTTAAGAACTTCGGGTCCCCCATACTCGCAATGAACGATAGCTTTCATAGGATTTGCCGGAGCACCGGTGTTGCGATCACAGTCATTAGTCGATTTCCAGTAAGCGATGAACCCCACCAGGAACGTCAATACTAACGCGACCAAAATCGCGCGTGTACTCCACTTTAGTATTCGTTTTATTTTCATAGGTGTAACGAACCATAAGATCAGCTATGCGGGCGCGACCGCATCCGTCGGTTGCTCTTTTCGCGATTGATCCTTCGCACCCCAGATCAAGAGCCAAAAGATTATCGGCAGTTCCGCCATCGTCAGGCGCGTCGCGAACTGGTCAACCAGAGGCCGGTACGATGGCAGAACGAGGGCGGTGAAGGAACTGGCCAGATAGCCGGAACCCGCCATGAACAGCAAGTAACCCAGGAAGCGCGGAATGAAGCCCGATCGAATAATAAGAATGCCGAACGGAAATAGCCAAAGCCCCCAGAAGATTGCGGCAACGACAATTCCCTGGCTGTGCAAACGGAGGAACAGGTAGGCTAAGGCATCCAGCTGATGTCTATCGAATACCGATAGGAAGTTGGCACTACCGACAAGGATCAGCGCGGCGATCTCGTTGAGGACATTGACAAATACGATCGGAGCCGAGACCAGAGCGCCCAAAATCACCATCAGGACCGCCTGTTTTTCGCTGACCGCTTTGAACAAGCGATAAAGAGCCAGAACTAAGAAAATGGCAATGATCTGATAGAATAGTTCGCTCCCGATGCCCATACGGAGAAGGGTCTCGGAAGCTCGAACGTGATCGGCCGTCGCGGTTGCGTCCCCAGGCACCATGATTTCGCTGGGGATCGTAAGGCCAATAGAGGCGGAGATTCCGAGCAGTAGGTACCAGAATCCCGCGATTCGTGCTTGTTTCTTAATCGAGTTCATATTTTCTCTCCGCCCATGTAGTTGGCTTTGGTGTTAGTCCACAGTTATCACTACTTTTCCTCGAGCGTGTCCCGTTTCCAGATACGTGAGAGCAGCCTGGACGTCGCTCAATTTATAGGTCTTGTCGATAACTGGGGTCATCTTTCCATCCCGCATGAGGTCACCGAGGATAGCCATGTCCGGTTTGTTAAAACTGGAAATATACGCGAGGAACCTCTGGCTCACGAACCAAGACCCCACATAAGCGTTAAGTTCACCAACCAGGGCCGTGACGATACCGTCGTGCCACCCTGCTCCTCCAGCCCCGGCCATGACACAGATGCCATTTGGATTCAGAATCCGCCGACGCTCGGAAAACGAATGGTTCCCGACAAGGTCAAAGATCAGATCGTATCGTTGATCGGTCTTGGTGAAATCCTCTTTCGTGTAGTCGATCACGTGATCTGCGCCGATTGATCGAACCATGTCGAGATTTCGCGTGCTACACACGCCGGTCACTTCCGTCCCGAAGGATTTCGCTATCTGGACCGCGAAAGTCCCAACGCCTCCCGAGGCGCCATTGATCAGGACTTTCTGGCCAGGCTTAATCTTTCCTTTGTCGCGAAGACCTTGCAGAGCGGTGATAGCCGCTACGGGAACAGCAGCCGCTTGCTCAAACGTCATGTTCGCGGGTTTGAGCGTGACTGCGCGATCGGGCCGGACGCACAGATATTCGGCCAAGGCCCCGTTTGTGCCGCCGAACACCTCGTCGCCAGGTTTGAACTGGGTTACATTTTTGCCGACTGCTTCAACAGTCCCCGCATAGTCGACGCCTAGCCGAGTGTCTTTTGGTTTGCGCATTCCTAAGATCGGGCGGATCAGCCACGGACCTCGGATAGTGAGGTCGAGTGGATTCAGGGAGGCCGCCCGAACTTTGACTAGGAGTTGATTGTCATTCGGAACCGGCTTTTCAACGTCCGCCAGGGTAAGAACTTCGGGTCCCCCATACTCACAATGAACGATGGCTTTCACAGGATTTGCCGGAGCGCCGGTCTTGCGATCACAGTCGTTCGTCGACCTCCAGTAGGCGATAAACCCCCACAGGAAGGTCAATATTAGCGCGACCAAAATCGCACGCGCACTCCACTTTAGTATTCGTTTTATTTTCATATACTTAACGAGGCTTGCTCCTTCCATCGTTGATCGTTCACACCCTTCACGAGGAGCCACAGCATCAGTGATATTTCCCCGGGGCCGGCGAGGGCGAGGTTGTAGGGATACAGAGAGTGTGCGAGCGGCCGCCACAGAAGAGTCAGGTAACCCAATCCGGCAAGCACCTCCAGCACACCAATAATTCGAGGCAGGAAGGTTGACCTGAAAATGAGGTAGCCGATCAGGACACACCAGAATCCGAAGAACACCAGGCCGATGTCGTAGGCCTGCGCATTCAATTTGACCAGCATGAGCGCCAGAGCCTGCAACTGTTCAGGCGCAAATGCGCCCAAGGAGCTCTTGCCTTGCAGGACGAGCAAGGGGGCGAGGTGAAAAAGACTACTAAGGGCCCACATCGCGCATCCCAGGAGCATGACAAACCCAGCGAGTAACGAGACGCTCCTATTGACCGGCTTAAAGAGACCATAGAAGAGAACCGCCCAAATGAGATGGAACGGCACAGTCATGATGGAAGCCACGAACCCTAGCCGAAATAGAGACTCGTGCGAGAGGATGTTGGCCGCTGTCGCGGTTGCGCTGGCGGGCACAACGAGCATGCCGAGAACGACCATTTGGCCAAAAACTGACGTCAGGCTTCCGAGCAAATAGGAGACGCCAGCCATCCTGGCCTTGAAACGCGGCGACGCTTCTGCAATCCGTTTCGTCATTACAACTGTGCTCATGTTAGTTACTCCTTAGGTGAATGATTGAATTGCGTCACCCATCTCTTAACAATTGAAAATGCCTCTGTATGACTGCCCAAACGCGAGCAACGTGCGCTTCACTTGTCCACAGATGGCTCACGACGAGCCTGAGTGTAAAACGCCCCGATATCTTCGTGTGCGACAAGAAAGCCTCGCCAGTGTGATTGATAGCCTGCATAAGCCGTTCATTGAAATGGTTCAACAAGTCATCGTCATCCATTCCCGGCCAATGAGCGCGAAAGCAGACTGTGCTCAAAGGCACCGGCGCTAGACGTTCAAACTCTGGATGGTCATCAACCCATTTTGCAAACTGCCGCGCCAGCCTAAGGTGTTCACGAATCCTGGCTGTAATGCCCTCCACCCCGAAGTAACGAAGGACGAACCATAGCTTCAGTGCTCTGAAACGGCGACCAAGCGGAATGCCGTAATCCATATAATTCACGGCCTCAACCCCGGGGATCGTTCGCAAATACTCTGGCACCAAACTGAAGGCGCGCCGCAACACTTCGGGCTTCCGCGTATACAGCACACTCAAATCCAGAGGCACAAAGAGCCATTTGTGTGGATTGACGACGATCGAATCGGCGCGCTCACAACCGTCGAGCACGTAACGCATTTCGGGCACAACTGCGGCCGCGCCGCCGTGCGCCGCATCAACGTGCAGCCACAAACATTCGCGTTCGGAAATGTCGGCAATCGCGGCGACCGGATCAATGCTCGTACAGGAGGTCGAGCCGACGGTGGCAACCACGCAGAATGGCAAAACGCCGACGCTGCGATCTTCCGCAATTGCTTCTTCAAGAGCTTGCGGATTCATTTGATATTGATCGTTAACCGCTACTCGACGCACGCTGTCCAATCCCAGTCCTAGCGCGATTGCAGCTTTGTCGATTGACGAATGGCCCTGGTCGGAAGTGTAAAGGCGAAGCTTCGGCACATCGCTGCGTCCTGCTAGCCCGCGTTCACGAATCTCCAATTCAGCAAACTGCTCGCGCGCCGCTGCGATTGCATGAAACGTACTGTTTGATCCACCATCGTAAATGATCCCAAAATATTCTGATGGCAATTCGAGCATCTGCCTAAGCCAACCAAGCGTGGCCTGCTCCAGTTCTGTCGCGGATGGACAGGATTGCCAGAGCATGCCGTTGACATTGAAAGCCGCGCTGAGCAATTCGCCCAGAACTCCAGGCGCGCTGCCCGATGAAGTGAAGTAAGCGAAGAAGCGCGGATGATTCCAGTGCGTCATTCCTGGCATGATCACGCGGTCAACGTCAGCCAGAATTTCACCCATAGGTTCACCTTTGACAGGCGGCGCCTTTGGCAATTTGCTGAGGATGTCGCCTGGTTGAACGTCTGGGAAAACAGGGAAATCGCCAATATTTGCAAACAAGTCCGCAATCCAATCAATCAATTGATGGCCGTACTGCCGAAATTCTTCAGCGGACATATCGCCAACGTTGTTCGCAGGGGGCGGAATTGAAGAGCGATTATTCATCTTTTATCTCTGTCCGGTATTCAATAGCCTGCTCCTTCCATCGTTGTTCGTTCACGCCCCTCCAACTTTATCATTAGGCCCGCCAGCAGAATTCCGAGAACGGTTGGCGGACCATGAATGTCGCGCCAGAAACACAAAGCGACGGCACCTGCAATACCACACATGGCAAATAGCGGCGCCGACCCCGAAAGCTCTCGACAATGCAAAACGACGAAGGCGAACAACCCTCCCATCACTCCGGCGATGCCCAACGATGACCCGGCCGTGTTCGGGCTCCACAAGTAACCGAAAATCTGGCCAACCACTCCGGGAATAAAATAGAGGGCCCACAACTTTTTCCCATAAAGTCTTTCCGCCAGCGGGCAAAATATGATCGCCGCAACGCCATTGACGCAAGCATGCCACCAGCCGTAGGCATGCACAAAGAGCGGCGTCACCATTCGCCACCACTCTCCCGCCAGTAATGCCTCTCGATTGCGTCGAAGCGCGGTGAGAACTTCAGGAAAAACGAATTGCAGACCGGTAACCAAAGCGGTCGATCCGATAATAACCAGGGTGATGACAGGCACCGGCCTCGTCTTGCCGCGAGAGAACCGATACAACTGAAGCGCGCAACCCAAGGAACCGATGGCCACCACGAGAGTGCCCAGCAGCCTGCGAATGATTTCGATTTTCTCGAACACTTTTCTAAGCTAACGGCCCAGACTGATCGACCGACGAGGCGAAAGGCACGCGCGAGCTCGGGGCTGACCGGGGCCGGCGCCATGGCAGGCTCCACAGTCCGCGCGCCGAGAGAATGACCGAAAAAAGCCCGGTCACGCCGATCGCGATCAGCGTCCAGACGAAAAAGAAGTGTCCGCTGGAGTGGCCGAGGCTGCTGGCGACGCCAAAACCCTTCCCCCTCACGTGGGCGAGGGGGACGATCAACGCAAAGAGCCCTCCGAGGAGAGTGATAATGTACCCCGATCGCCGTTCAAAGAGCACCAGCGTTCCGTACAGCCAAACGACAAAGATGGGTACAGCACTGAGGTTTGTGGCCGTTCCCGGCTCAAACCCGCGGACGATGTCGTCCGCCAGGTGAAACGTAAAGAAGAGGATTGAGAGCAGAGACGCGATGGTTAACATAACGCTGTGTTTCATTTGATATTCTCCTTGTTAGATTTGCGTGTGCTTACTTTACTCCGCGCGGAGAGCCTCGATGGGATTGATGCGGGCAGCGCGGCGGGCGGGAAGCCAGCAGGCAACCAGGGCAACGGTGATGAGCAGGAGCGTCGTGCCGATCAAGATGGGAGGACTGTTGAAATGCATGCCGGGGTTACTGGAAGCAAGGAATCGGGAAATGGCGAGTGCACCGAGCAGACCCAGGACTGATCCGACGAGCGCGAGTTTCACACCGGAAATCAGGACAATGCGGGTGATGTCCCGGATGCACGCACCTAACGCGAAGCGAATCGCAAATTCGCCGGCACGTTGCGCCATCGTACGGGCGATGACACCGTAGATACCTAACGAGGCAAGGGCGAGCCCGAGCACCGCAAACGAGGTAAGCATGTCGCGCAGGACGGCGCTTTGGTAGTTGGCGCGATCAATCGTCACGTCGGCAGCCTGGAGCTGGCGCACCGGCAAGTCCGGGTCGAGTTCTGTCATGACGTTGCGGATGGCAGGGACGAGGGTAGAAGGCGCGACGCCGGTCGTGCGCAGGGCGATCTCGTTGTAGGGCCGCGGGTCCTGAGCCATCGGCTGGTAGAGTTGGAAGGTTACTGGTCCCGGGTCCGGCATGACCGTTTTTATGTCGGCCGCGACGCCGACAATTTCGCCCCATTGCAGATTGCCGATCCCAGTTTGAGCGACGCGGCGACCGATCGGGTTATCGTTCCCAAACAGTCCCGTAGCCATGGCCTGACTGATGATGAAAACCTTCGAGGAGGTCAGAGTATCGCGTTCGTTAAAGGCGCGGCCGGCGAGCACACGTGTCTGGTAGGTGTCGAAATAAAGTGGACTGATGCTGTTAACGATCGCGGCCGGTTCGTGGCCGGGTTGAGGTAGCTCGCGACCTTCGACCAGATACTTGCGGACGTCAGCCCAATTGAAGAAGGGCGTGAAGGACGAGATGCTGACGGAAGTGACGCCGGGCACGGACTGTAACCGTTCCAGCGTGAGGCGATGGAAGCTGGCGATCTTGTCGGCGTCGCCGTAGCTGGCCGCGGGAAGCACAACGGTTCCAGTAACGAGGTGCGCGGATTGCCAGCCGTCGCGAGTGTTACTCAACTCATCGAGACCGCGGATGTAGAGCGCGGCGCCCGCGAGCAACACCATGGCGAGAGCAAACTGACCGATGATGAGTCCGTGGCGAAAGCGTTGATGACCGCGGCCTCCAGTCATGCCGCGCGCGCCGCTCTTGAGCGTGTCGTTTACGTTGAGCCGCATCGCGAAGAGCGCCGGCGCGAGACCGAAGGCGACAGCTGTGACGAGCGAAGCAGCGAGGGCCCAGCCGAGCACACGCCAGTCGAGCGCGAGCACGACGCTTTCGCCATTTTCTCCAGTGGATCGAACAGCGAGCCACTCGGCGAACCACTGCGCGACGAGAATGGCGCAGAGCCCGCCGGCGAAAGCCAGCAAGAGCGACTCGGCAATCAACGGGCGGAGTAACTGGATGCGCGAGGCGCCGAGGGCCGAACGCACCGCGAACTCGCGGGCGCGGGCCATCGTCCGGGCGAGGAGAAGGTTTGCCAGATTCGAGCAGCCGATGAGCAAGACGAAACCGGAGAGGCCAATAAGCATCGCCATTACACCGGGACCATTCTTCGACATTACGGTGCTGTTGAGCGGGACGGTGCGCCAGGTGCTGCCGGCGTTTACCTCGGGAAAGTCGGTCGCGAGGCGCGCGCCGAAGTTGGCGATAAAGCCTGCGGCCTCAGCGCCCGAGAGTTTATCGGAGCGACGACCAATTAGCCGGAGAATGGTGCTGCGGCGGTCGGCGGATTTCTGTTGGTCGAGAGCAAGCGGCCGGAAGAAATCGATCGCGCCGAGGTGCCGCCAGTCGTTTAACGACGCGGGCAGCACGCCCACGATCTCGTGCGGCTCGCCATCGACGCGGATGGTGCGGCCGATGACGTCAGTTCTGCCCCCAAAGCGCTGCTGCCAGCAACGTTGACTGATGAGAACAACGCGATCGTTCCCAGGGAGATCCTCCCGGGGCAGGAAGTCGCGGCCGAGCTGCGGTTGGACTCGGAGCGTGGAAAAGAAATTGGAGGTGGTGCGAAGGGCCTGGACCATTTCGGCCGGTTGGCCGGGTTCCGAGAGGCTCGTGTCGCCGAGCGCATAAGCGCCGATCTCACCATAGCGGCTGGCCTCCCGCCGCAGATCGAGGAAGTCAGCCGGCGAAACGCGACCTTGCGGATTTTGTGGCGTCGCACGGTCGATGCGATCCAACTGCGCGCTGTCGGGATAAGGCAGCGGCTTGAGCAGGATCGCATTGACGGCGCTGAACATGGCGGTGTTGGCGCCGATGCCGAGCCCAAGCGTGATGATGGCGAGGAGGGTGAACCCGGGGCTGCGCGCGAGCGAACGACCGGCGAAGCGAAGACTGGATAATAACATAAGAGATTAGTAGCTGTCTGTTTTACTCGTTAGGCACTCGGTGTTTGGTAAGCTATCGTTGGTTGCCAACAGCCCGGTAGTCACTATAGGTGACGACAGAGTGACCTCGTCCTTCCTTGCCCAGCCCTGATCCGAACATGTCGGAGGTCTGCTCCATTGGGAGAGGTTTCCCTTCAGGTCCCATGCGGTAACGCGAGGTGGATTCGTATCGCTCCATCTTAAAGAGAAGCTTCAGCCGCATCGGCCTAAGAGTAATGCGCACCTGCTCCACAAACGGCACTCCATTTGCCTCGCTCACAGTCGCGTCCGCGGTGGCGTTCTGCGATACATCACTGTCCATCACCTTCACGGTGTCTTTCGGCAAAGCGGTAAAATGAAACACTGTCCGACCACGCGAGTCTGTCGAAGCTGTCGCAGGCGTTCCGAAATAAACGGCGAGCCGCGCGTAGCCGGGAACGCGGCGTTTCGCGGAGTCCGTCCGGAAAGTGTTCAAGGCATCCGTAGAAGGCGGTGCACCATCGACAGAAACGAGCGTCCACCGTGCTTCAGTGAGTTTCGTCGGGTCAAATTTTTCGATGTTAAGGTGCTGCTCAGTGTTCCCGCCAGAGGTCTGCTCGCTTCGGATTGTCCGCGTAAAGGCATAGTCATCCGGGCTGACACTTTGCGCCTGTGCCAGAATGCGCTGCTTAAGCTCGTCCTTGTTCTGCTGTGCGAGAACGGTAGAAGCGGATCCGAGACACAGCACCGCGATGATCGTTAGTGTCTGTTTGATGACGTTGGTCGATCCAGCTGTGTTCATACTCTTAGAAGTTCCTCCTTATGTGATTGATTGAGTTAAGCGTGCAGGTGAATCAGAGCGATCCCCGATAACGGCGGAGCCGGACCGCGGCGGTGAGAAATGCCGCGGCAAATGCCAGCCCGATCCACAGACCTGGGCTGCTCAGGAATTTGACCGGATCGAGTTGGGTGAGCCGATCGACCATAGAGACAACGGCACCGTGCGGATACTTAACGACGACGAACGCCTCCTCAAAGCTGCCCGTCACGCGGTGGCCTAGCATGAAGGCAAAATACGAAGTGTTGAACGCGATCTTCTCGACCGCGCAGACCGCGAGCCACGGTAACACGGCCCAAAGAAAGGTCGCGCGGCGCGCCCAGCCCGACACCAGCAGCAGCCATCCGAAGAGTGGCGCCTGCCAGAGCGCCATCGTCACCAGACCGTAGATTAGGATCACCGACATCTGAAAGAACGGCAATATTGTCCACGTCGTGCTACCCAGACCGCTCGGCAGCAGAACTGCGGTGCTTATCAGCATAGTGGTGAAGTGCGTGGCCTCGATGATCGCAAAGGTGAGCAGCGGCAGAACCACCAGCGGAATGATTGCCTTCGCGAGCACGGTGGTGAGATCCGAAACAGGCAGCGACTTCCAGAACAGGATGCTGCGATCGCGACGTTCTCCGTGCAGTGCGTCGAGACAATAGAACACCCCAACTAGAAACGCGGTCAGC
Organism: Spartobacteria bacterium; assembly: GCA_003167555.1. Classification (GTDB taxonomy): domain Bacteria; phylum Verrucomicrobiota; class Verrucomicrobiia; order Chthoniobacterales; family UBA10450; genus AV80. The sequence goes on along the minus strand of PMSN01000006.1, from coordinate 3,442 downwards.
ATGAGCATCATCGCCACGACGTCGTACGGAATCTCGATCCGGGCTCGCTGCTGCACCGGATCGAGCAACAACGTGGCGCGCCTCCGGTCCGGCATGCCGATCGCGCTGATCGCGAAGCCGAACAGCACGACCCCAGCGGCGATCAGCGGCGCCATATAAATCGAACGGTTCTCCCATAGCTCGCGCCGCACCGACCAGTAGAATGGCCGGGTTGGCGAAGTGGCCGCGGGCGCGGCTGGCTTGGACTCGTTAGGTATTTCAGACCTGGCATTCGATGGAGTATTCATGTCGCCGCTCCTTGTGTCCCCTCGCTCTGTCCCTTGCCCTCTGTCCTCTGTTCTCCTTCTGCGCCCATCATGGCAACGAACAAGTCGGCGATGCTGGGCGTGCGAACATCGCCGATGGCGGCGAGTTGCTGGCGGTCGACATTGTCGAATAACAGGATGCTGCGACCGAATACCTGGCGCTCGTAGATCGGCTTCAGCGCCCGTGCTGCATCCACATGCTCGGGATTCACCATCACTTCCGCATAGCGCGACTCGAATTCTTCCATGCTGCATTCGAGCACGATGCGACCGCGGTCGATGAACATGAGATCGGTGAGGACGTCCTGGATCTCTTCCACCTGATGCGTCGTCACCACGATGGTGCGACTGCCATCGAAGTAGTCGTTCAGCAGTGAATCGTAGAACTGCTTGCGATACAGGATGTCGAGGCCAAGGGTTGGCTCATCCAGCACCAGCAATTTCGCGTCAATCGCCATGACCAGCGCGAGATGGAGTTGGGCGACCATCCCCTTCGACAATTGTCTGATCTTGCTCGTGCGCTTGATTTCCGTCTTCGCGAGAAAACCTTCCGCCTTCGCGCGATCGAATCGCGGATGCACCCCGGCGACATAGTCGAGCATCTGCGAAACCCGCATCCAGCGCGGCAGCACGGCGACATCGGCAATGAAGCAGACATCGCGCATGAGCTGATCGCGCTCGGTCCAGGGATTTCGCCCGAGCACCTTCAGTTCTCCCTCATACGAGGTGAGGCCGAGAACCGCGTCGAGCGCGGTCGTCTTGCCGGCGCCGTTGGGGCCGATGAGTCCGAGGATGCGGCCCTCTTCGACCCGCAAATCGACGCCGTCCAGCGCGATGGTTGGGCCGAAAGCCTTCCGAAGACCGCGTGCTTCTATGCAGGCCATGGCTTTAACTCTCCTCCTTTGGATTCTTCGAGGGCGACCGGTGCTTTGCGGCAGCTCTCATTAGTTCCTTCGGTGTCAGGCCTAGTCGCTGAATGGTCGCGGCGACCCTGGGCCATTGTTCGTCCAGAAACTTCTGGCGTTCGCCTTTCAGCAACGAATTGCGTGCGCCGGCTTTGACGAACATGCCGAGACCTCGCTTTGTCTCGACCAACTCCTGGGCGACCAATTGTTGATAGGCCTTGAGAACCGTAAGCGGATTGACCCGATATTCGGCCGCGACATTGCGCACCGACGGCAGCGGGTCGCCTTCGTTGAGCACGCCGTCGAGAATCATGGCGACGACACGGTGGCGAAGCTGGCGATAAATCGGCTGACTGTCGTGCCATTCGCTATGCATCCTGTATTCCACTGAACCTCATATGGTGATGTAGTTGACTACAACACCAGTTCACGTGCAAGCTTTTTTTTAATTTTTTTTGCCGGCGTTCCCGCCGCCATCCGCGCGGGACAAAAAGCTCTCGGCGCCAGTCGGCGCAAAGGGAGTTCAGCCTACCCGCCCGGCGAACAGCCAAATCCGGATCAGCCACCTTCCGCGCGAGAGCGCGAGAGCCGTTCAGCCCACCGCTGCGGTGATCCCCGGGGCTTTGCCTCCGAGCCAGCGTTTAGACACCGCCAACCGCCGGCGCAGTTTTCACACAGGTCTCCGAATTTGCGCATAGCTTGTCTTCAAGCAATCACGTGATCGTGCTGGCGCGCGCGAACCACGCTCATCGCCTGTGATTTTCACTTTGGGGAAAGAACCCCTGGGACGTGTCACCGGCCTACGCGCCTACTCGAACACCAAATCGTTAATAACCTTCACCATGAACTACGACGTTCGCCTGACCCGGGTAGCGGTCCAGCATGCTGCCTTCGAATGAGTGATCCTGGATCTGCCGGAATTTTTCCATGCTCAGGCTTGTTACGTTCCGCGCCGCGGCCACACTCTCCTCTTCCCAGTGATCAGCGAGATTGCTCCCCGTCCGGGCTTTTACCCAGACATACCGCTTGCCGCCGATCATCTTGACCTTCCTCATTTCCGTGAAGGCCAGGACCTGGTCGGTCGCCACTTGCCCGGTGATCTTCAAACCGGTTTCGACATTGACCCTCATGGCCACGCCGCCGCCGTGAAATTTCTCTCCCGGAACGGCATCAGCGATCACCTTCTTTTTGCCGGCGGAAACGACGAGCAAGTATTGATTGCCTTTTAAGGCTTCACTCCTTGACTGGAACTGAACCACGTAATTGCCGGGCGCCAGGTTTGCGGTCGCGAAGGTCGCGTCCGCATTGGTCGCGCCTTTGAAGGCGACTTTGCCGCTGGCATCGGAAACGATCACGTTCACCGACGGAACGCCGCCATAAGCGGCGCTGGCGACGACGAGAAGGAGAGCCAGCAAAGCAGTGCGGGTTAGGTGCGTCATGCGTGAGTGGCCGAGCGCGGCGAGGAGTAATGTCTTCATACGCCTATTCTGATATGGCAACCGCTTAAGTCGAGGCGTTTGCCGCTTCCAGACCGAGCCACTTACTGTCTTTAGGCCCGTCCACTTTGACCATCTCGGGTGGGTGAGAGTCCACCCGCTCGGCACATCGACGGTAAAGGTGATGCTCGCATTTCGGTTTCCTGCGATTCTTTGCGGGTGTGGCAGTATCGATCGCGCGCGCCGAGCCTATATCACGCTTTAGTCCAGGACGGCAGTGCGTGACGCAAGCCGCCATTGGCTTGCGTAACACCTACCTCAAGGAGCTTTAACCTAACGAATGATGACGGGCGTCGGAGTCGGACGCGCCGGCTGCTTTTTGATCTGGGGTAGAGTTCGCCTTAGAACTGGGGTCGGAGTCTGGAGCCGGCGGTTGATGGTGCTGGATTTCGTTGGTGTAGGCGACACGCGGCGGAACGGCGTCGGCGTCTGGTCGGGTATCCGTCTATTCAATGGTGGCGGCGTACGTCTCGGCGGAGGCGGAGTCGGCAGAGGGGTCCTCCAAGGCGTGGGTGTCGCGTTGGGCGGAGGAGTCCTCCACGGAGTGGGCGTCTGATTCGGCGGAGTGGGCCCTACTCCGTGACAATACTTGAGCGCTTCTTCTCTAGAACCGTAGCATTTACCACCCCTCTCCCGGCAATCCGCCTCGGTGGTCTGGACGAGCTCTCCGTTGATGCAGCACCAACAGGTCTGGTCTCCGTGACAATACTTGAGCGCTTCTTCCTGGGAAGCATAG
>PMSN01000002.1 GCA_003167555.1 Spartobacteria bacterium | reverse complement strand
AGTTTAAGGGGAAACTCACTGAGGCGATCGCCGAGTATCAAAAATCAGCCGAGCTAAACAACGATCCGTACTCGCTCGCCATGCTAGGCCAGGCGTATGCCCGCAAGGGAGAAATGGACGAGGCCCGCAAGGTTCTCACTCGTCTGAGGGAACAGGCAAAATCGCAATACGTCTCCCCCTATGCTTTCGCGGTTGTGCTTACTGCGTTAGGCGATAAGGCGCGCGCCATCGACGAATTGGAGCATGGCTACGACGACACCGGATTCTACATTTCGCTCATCAAAGTAGATCCACTGTTCGACGATCTGCGCGGCGATCCGCGTTTCGACGCGCTCGTGCGAAAGATTACCGGCGGGAAATAGCGAACACGCGCAAACGTAGCACAGCGCCCGCTGCGAGCTTGACGCGCTGTTTCAGGATTTAATTTGCAAACAATTTTTGAAGCGCGGTCCGGCGTGAGGTAGAAACAGTCGTGCCATTCTCCAACGTCTACGACGATGCTCAGAGGGCCGAAGCATACGCGACTCTCGAGTTTCCCGGAACATACTATCTCGCATATCGCGATCTGCCGGCGATCATCGACAAACACGTTGCCGGACGCGAAGCTCTTGACTTTGGATGCGGCGCCGGACGCTCGACGCGGTTTCTGAAAAAGCTCGGTTTCAATGCGATCGGGCTCGACATATCAACGCGCATGATCCAGCTGGCGATCGACGCCGATCCGGAGGGAAGCTATCGGCTGGTCGATGACGGCGACTTCAGCGCCTTCGATCAAACTCGCTTTGATCTGATTCTTTCCGCCTTTGCTTTTGACAACATTCCCGATGTGGCCAGGCGATGTGAACTGTTGCGTCGCCTCTCACGATTACTGAACGACGACGGGCGCATCATCTTGCTCGGCTCGACGCCGGACATCTACACCCATGAATGGGTATCCTTCACCACCAAAGATTTTCCAGAGAATCGCCGCGCAAAGGGCGGCTCACAGGTGCGGATCGTGATGAAGGACGTGACGGATGCGCGTCCCGTCGTCGACGTTGTTTGGTTCCACGAGGACTATATGAAACTTTTCGCTGCCGCTGAACTCGGCCTCATCGCTCATCACACACCGCTCGGGCGAAAGAATGAGCCATACCATTGGCTGGTCGAGACATCGATCGCTCCGTGGGTCATTTACGTCCTGGCGGGGAAATAGCGAAGATCGACGGTGTTTCCGCGCGCGAATTCGTTTTGCTCGAAGTAGTTTTCGACCCCTGACTACGCGCGCACCGTACACAGTCCTCCGTTGCGTTCAGAGGGCGTTGCACTCAACTCTGAATGTCGCCCCGACTGCGCGGCTCGTCAGTCCGGAAGCGGACCTATTTACGCCTTATCGTAAACGATCTTGCTTTTGAACTTCTTCCCGTCCGCGTCGATGCCACTCATGTTGAGCGTGCGCGATTTGCCATCCTTCGCGACGGTGCTTCTGCCACTCCACGACATTTTCCCGCCCTTCATCGCGGTAATATCGTAGGTGTGATCATCCACCATTTTGTAGGCCATCGCGTCCCAAGCAAGGTTGCCCTTTACTTTATAGGTTTTGCCGTCGGTCTTGCCCATCCAGACTCCGTGCGTCGGTTTCCCATCCTTATCGACGCCGTCCACTGTCACCTGGATCTGATCCTTCTTTTCGGCGTACTGGACAGTGTTCGTCTTGCCCATTCCCGGCGCGGGCTTCGACTTCGCCTCATTGGCCTTCCATGTTCCAACATGCGCGTTAGCCGCAAAACAAGCTGTTGCCGCCACAAACGACAGGACCACAGCCACTACTGCAATTCGAGTTTTCATCATGCGGCGATTCCGGCAGAACTGCCATTAGACGTCAATATCAATTCGAGCGCGGTTCGAGAAATGTAAACGACAGCGTTTGTCAGGTTTGAAAAAAACATTGACGGTAAATCTGAAGCCGGTCTTGCTGGTATTGCGCTTATGAACTGGGAAATGCTCGCAGCACTTGGGCAATTGGAAGCAACCAACAGGTCAGATGCTGACTAATCCGATACTCGCTGACATTGGTCTTCCAATGGTGGCGCTCTATTTACCGCCGGCTTGGCTGGCGTTGCTGCCAATTATCTTTATTGAATCCGGGTATGGCGCTCGACGTTACAATTTTTCGTTTCGCCGGGCGTTTCTAGCGCAAGCCATCTCGAATTGCGTGTCTACGGTGATTGGCATCCCGGTAACCTGGCTCGTAATTGTTCTCATTCAATTCGTCACCGTCCCAAGCGGTACCGGGCCGGCGTGGTTGTTGCCCGATCCAAGCTGGTGGGCAATCGCAGGAGCCATCGCGGTGTTGACGGTCGTGTTCTACCTAATGTCGGTCGCCACCGAAGGCTTTGTTGTTGCGTGCTTCTTCCGCGAAGTACCGCGGAAGACAATTCGACGCTGGATGATACAGGCCAACGGAATTTCCTACGCGCTCCTTCTGGCGCTCATCTTCGTGGGATTTGTCGCACCCAAGGTTTCTGAACCAATGATGCGGCTGATGCAGCCGGTAAATGAGAGAATTGTCGAGAGTGCATTTTGGGTAGTTAATCAAGTGTCTGGTAAGCAAGAGAAGGAACCTCCGCTAATTCAAGCCGTGCAGGCTGGCGACTTGAAGAAAGCGGAGAAGCTGATCCGCAATGGCGCCAACGTCAATCAAACCGATAACTACGGATTTAGTGTCCTGTTTAACGCAGCCAGGGCAGGTGACGAAAAGATGACGCAGCTTTTGTTGAATTCCGGTGCAGACGTAAATGCGCGCTCAGGTCAGATCAACAGCACTCCTTTGCAGACCGCCGCGCAGTGGGGCAACGGGCCGACTGTTCGAGCGTTGCTCGCTGCCGGCGCTCGGGTTGATGATACGGATGGCTCGGGTTGGACACCTCTGTTCATGGCCGCCCTGAATGGAAAGCTAGACGTGATCGAAGAGCTTCTCGCGGCCGACGCCGATGTGAACGCGCGCTCATCGAACGGATGGACGGCGCTAAAAGAAGCCGAGATGCGGGGATAACAAGAACGTTGCGGAGCGCCTTAGGTCCGCGGGAGCGATCGACTTTCCAGATGGTTCGAGATAAATCCGAACGCGAATTCCAATGGACCATTACACGCTCTTGAACCCTCTGATCGGAGGAATCCTCATCGGTCTCGCCAGCCTCCTCGCGACTGTGCTGAGCGGAAAGATTCCAGGTATCTCTGGTGTGTTCGGTCGCCTCCTCGTGCTGGCGACGCCAGACCCGCCTTCGGTCGCCGCGGCGACCTACGGCGTGGCAGGCAAGACATGGCGGGCGGTGTTTCTCCTCGGCCTGATTGGTGGCGCTGCGCTGAGTTTCGCGCTGTGGCAAAGCGCCGCAATTTTTCGACCGATGCGCCCGCTCGTTGTCATGGCGATTGCCGGTTTGCTCGTCGGATTCGGCACTCGGTTGGGCGGAGGCTGCACGAGTGGCCACGGAGTGTGCGGGGTCGGGATAGGCGCGAAGGATTCGATGGCGGCGACGCTCATCTTCATGGCGACGGCGATGGTGACGGTTTTCATCTACAACCGGGCGATCCTGTGAAGGCGGGAAAATTGTTTCTCTTACTCGTGGCCGGCGGTCTCTTCGGGTGCGGGCTCGCTATCTCGGGAATGACCGATCCGGCGCGGGTAATCGGATTTCTTGATCTCCTCGGCGCCTGGGATCCGGCGCTGCTCTTCGTCATGGCAGGTGCGGTCGCCGTCTATGGATTGGGAATGCTGGTCTTGCGCCGTTTCGCGAGCCGGAATCTGAAACTGCCCACAGCGTCGTCGTCACCGATTGACCGTCGGCTGGTCATCGGGGCCGCGATTTTCGGCCTGGGCTGGGGTCTTGGCGGGTTCTGCCCTGGACCTGCGCTCGCCAATCTGGGCGGTCTCCGAGCCGAAGCTCTGCTCTTTGTGCCGGCGATGGCGATCGGCATGTTGCTGGCTCAAAGATTTTTCGGGGCCGACAGTTAGGATTGCAAGAATACAATGATGCCGGCGGGAGGATCGACAACTTCTTCGACGAAACTGAGGTGGCGCAAGTTTGCATTTACTGCTAACCGGAAAGGAATCAAAATGAGGATAAGTAAGATTATCTGCTTCGCCGTCGGCGCAATGTTGGCTGCTACTGCTGCGTGCGCCGAGGAAATCTCCATCGTCAACAATATCCTTGGACCCGAGGGTCCGTTGTACGTTGACGGCAACCTTTACTACGTTGGCTGGGTCTCCCACACGCTGTCGAAATGGGATGGCAAAACGGCCACCGTGTTGAATCACACGCCGGGTTGCGGCCATAACGGGTTGGCGCTCACGAAAGAGAAGACATTCCTGCTCGCGTGCGTCGAGGAGCATGGCGCCATCCTTGAACTCGACCTGACCGGCAAGCAACTGCGCCGTTGGGAGGCCGACAAAAACGGCAAGACATTCGACGGCGGCATAAATGATATTGTGGTGACCGCCAACGGAGGTGCTTATGCCACAGTCTGTGGCCCGCCCACGGACCTACCAACCTCCGTCGTGGGAAAAATTCTCTACCTGGCGCCTGGCAGCGAGAAATGGGTCGAGGTCGCCGACGACCTGAATTACGCCAACGGAATCGGCGTCTCTCCTGATCAAAAGACCCTCTACGTCAGCGAAACCGTCGGAAACTGCATAAAGAAATTCAAAATCAATGATGACGGTTCGTTGAGCAGCAGATCGAATTTTGCTCTGCTAAACCTTCTCACAAAAAACAAGGTCGAATCCTGGTGGCTTGGACCTGATAGCATGAAGGTCGACAGCAAAGGTAACATTTATGTTGCCCAATGGTTCGGCGGCAAGATTCTCAAGATATCTCCTGACGGCAAGCTTCTGCACGTCTTTGAGATCGCCGCGGGTGACGGCACCACAAACGTGGCCTTCAGTGAAGGCGAGAAAGAATTATACGTGACGGTAGTCAAGGATCCAAAGGACTCACAGGCGAAGGGCAGTATCGTAAAGATCGCAAATGTAAAGTGACGGATTCTCTTCGGCGAGGAATTCCGTCGCCACGATGGCAGACGATCTAATGAAAAGAACCCCACACCCCGACGCAAAGGCGATGGAGCCTTCAGCATCGGTCGACATGCTGATTAGGACGCCAACAACTTTTTGCGCTCAGAAAATCTCTGCCGAAACACGATAAGATGGACATCGGCAAGAACGAAAAGCGATTTCGTTCACGCTTCAATTTTGGATGGAGGGAGTGTTAGAAGGCGTTCGTTGGAAATATGCGGTCTCTTGGAACTCCTCTTATGCGCTCGCGTGCACATCCTTCTTTGTCGGGCCATGAATAGTAAACGTTGCCGAATTGCGATGAAGGATATTCAGACTCCCGGCGATTCTGCCAGCAATGCAACTCGCGCGCGACGACGAACGCCGCGAAATCGGAAAGCTCGAGACATATGTGCGATCCTGGCTTTACGAACTGCGGCTCGAGCACCGGCACGCCATGGCAAAGATATAAGTACATCAGTTGCCGTTCACTTCCCAAAAAGGCGCTACGCGCCCAATGTTGAATCACGGAACGGTTGCTACCCACCGCCTTATCAGCATCAAAAGTATAGCGGGGGGAAACTCCGAGTTGCGTGAAATTGTAGATGGTGTCGCATAAGATAGCCATGTGCGCTTTTCGTTTCGCCTCGATCATCGATGACCCACCGATGGGATAGATAAGTGCAAATACGAACAGTGAGTCGTTTGACTCTGCGATAATATTGAAGAGTCCGTTTACCGCCTGCGCGCACTTCTCGCGATCCCAATCCGCGAAAATCTTATGACGCTTGCGCTTTTGCCCGGAATGAAGGTCGGCCATATGGAACCGCCAACTGGTGGGTTCGCGTTCGGGCTCAAGCGTTTTCTTCAGCGCATTCACTCTATCGCATGCACTTTCTACGAAATGATTGCTTCCGCCAACCAACGCGATGCAGACGAATGGGCGCGCCACTGTTTCGCGAACTGCCTCATCGCCGTACAGGGTGACCGTTTTGGTCCAACGCTTTCGCGGCGGCTCCAGACGAACCTTCCCCTTACACGTAGGACACTCGACCTCTAGAGCAACCAACTGCCAAAATTTATTGTTTGTGACGGGATTGTAGTCTCGTGGAAACACCGGCGTGTATGGTTCTGGAAAAGCCTTCTTCAACGGCACCGGTACATCGGTTTGGCAGGACGGGCAGTACATTTTCGCATCTGCGATCTGCGGCGGGAGGAACTCAATTGCTGACTCCATCTGCTCCAACCCAGGAACAACGTTTCCTCTCAGGCGCCGAACATGCGGCAAATAATACGCGGGGGAATTTTCGCTCTCAGTTGTCACGCTACAGGAAGCCACTCCAGAATCTGTTTGGCAAATTGCCAGGCTTTCAGAAAGTTGCGAATCCGCGCTTAGGTCGCGTTGCAAAACGTGATTCACCCAAGCAGGGCCCGTGTGCACCGCTGCGCCGGTCGAATCCTTCAACGTTATCCACTGGCACACGCGCATTCGGCGATGGCTTTGGCTACGTCGAGTGTGTGGAGTCTTTGCCGCCCTCGCCACGGGGAGTCCGTCCAATGGCGGACGTGTCGTTGGTGCGGACTCGCCAATCAATGTGGCATCATTAACTCGCGAAGTCCGCAATCGCTTTGGCTACGTCGAGCGTGGAATCTTTGCCGCCCTCACCACGGCGAGTCCGTGTCGCCGCGACCGGACATGTCGTGGGAAATCAAGTGGCGTAGTCCGCAATCGCTTTTGCAACGTCGAGCGTGGAATCCTTTCCTCCCATATCGTACGTGCGCACTTTGCCTTCCCCGATGACGCGGGCAACGGCGGCTTCGAGGCGCGTGGCCATGTCGGTTTCCTTGAGCCAGTCGAGCATCAGCTTAGCCGTCAGGAGCATCGCGATCGGATTGACCTTGTATTGACCGGCGTATTTCGGCGCCGATCCATGCGTTGGTTCAAAGACGGCGTAGTTATCGCCGAGATTAGCGCTGGGCGCGAAACCGAGCCCGCCCACCAGGCCGGCACACAAATCGCTGACGATGTCGCCGAACATATTTTCCGCGACGAGCACCGAATAATCCTGCGGATTCTTGAACATCCACATACAGATGGCGTCGATGTTCGCGTCGTCCGCCCGGATGTCCGGGTAACTCTTGGCCACGTCCTTGAAGCAACGCATCATCAGGCCGCCGGTCTCACGCAATACATTTGGTTTCTCAATCAGCGTGACGCGCTTGCGTCCGGTCTTCTTGGCGAACTCGAAGGCTTGTTTGCAGATGTTGGTGCAACCTTGCTTGCTCATGATGCGGGTGGAGAGCGCGACATTCTCGAGTCCCTTGTCTTTCCACGGCTTCATCTTCGGATTGGCGCACAACGCCGTGTAGACCGGCTCTGGTAGTGGGAAGAACTCGACGCCGCCGTACATGCCTTCGGTATTTTCGCGGAACACGACTTGATCGATTGGGATATCCGCGCCGCTGGGATTGGCGATCTTGGTGCCGCGATAATTCAACGGGTTGCCGGGATAGCTTTTGCACGGCCGCATGTTGGTGTGCAGATTGAACATCTGGCGCAGCTTGACGATGGGCGAGAAGTAGACCAGCCCCTTGTCCTTGAGCTCTGGAATTAATTCTTCCTTGGCTTCACTTTGCGGCTTGCTCGTGATGGCGCCGAAGAGACCACACGTAGTTTCCTTAAGAGCTTTGACGGTGCGATCGGGAAGCGCGTTGCCTTCCTTGCACCAAAAATCCCAGCCGATATCGCAAGGCACATACTCGGCATCGAGCTTCATGCGATCCAAGACGATGCGCGCGGCCTCCATTACATCATTGCCAACTCCGTCACCGGGCATCCACGCAATTTTGTATTTCGACATGGTGGCGACTTTATCGGGGAGCGTTACGACCTGCAAGCAGCGGCATCCAATTACCGCGGATTACGCAGATCGCACGGATGGATTCTTCTCTTCGGATGCGCCGCGATCCCTCGCGGCTCCGCAGAGCGTCGCCCTGCCAGTCCTTGCTCACCCCTCTCTCTTGGTAGGGCGAGACTCTGTCGAGCCGCACTCGCTTCTCTCGGAGGACTAGACCTACGCTTTCTTACGAAGCCGTGCGGCCACCAGATTTTCGGCGCCTCCGGCGACGATCAATTCCTGGGCTGCTGGACTGAGCGGCGGAAAGGCAAATGATTTTCCATCGATGGTCAACATGGATTTGCCGTAATCGATTGTGATCTCGGATGCGACCGTCGTGGGCGCGCGATCGGCGAGCGTCGCGCGAAGGTGCGTGACCAGTTCAGGACACTCGAACACCACAAAGCCGTTGTTGAACGCGTTGCGCTTATAGGTTTCGGAGAAACTGCCGGCAATGACGCAGGGAATACCCTTGAACTTCAGCGCCGTGGCCGCCTGTTCGCGGCTGGAGCCAGTACCAAAGTTGAGTCCACCCACCACGACGTCGCCCTTGCGATAGAGCGCGTTGAAATTCGGATCGTAATTTTCAAACGTTACCGCGGCCATCTCTTCGGGCGTGATATCGTCGCGATAGGTGTGCTTGCCGGCGAAAATGCCGTCCGTGTTCAAATTGTCTTTGTCGATAAAGAGAACGCGACCGCGCAGGCTTGGCGGAAAGCCGTCGATGATCTCGACGGAAACGTTCGACGGCGGTTTGCTTTGCGCGCGTCGAATGGTGATGCCGGCTGCGCGATCCGTGAATGTTTGCGGCGCGCAAATAAATCCAGCCAGCGCGCTGGCCGCAACGACGGCGGGCGAACCCAGATATACCTGGGCATCGGGATCGCCCATGCGTCCCTTGAAATTACGATTGGTCGCGCTGATCGCGATTTCGCCTTTCCCGACCAGACCGCGACCCAGACCGATGCAGGTTCCGCAACCGGGTGGCAGGGGAATGGCGCCAGCATCGACTAAAGTGTTCCAATCACCATTGGACTCGGACCGGGCCTGCACTTCGGCACTCGCCGCCGCGAGATAGAATTCGACACCCGCGGCCACACGTCCGCCGCGGCCGCGCACCACTTCCGCGGCCTCATGCAAATCCTCGAAGCGCGCGTTCACGCATGACAGCAGATACGCTTTCTGAATGGGCACATGTTTCCGCACCATTTCCGGCAACGAGACCATGGTTTTCACTTCATTGGGACCGGACACGTGCGGAACCACCGTCGCCAGATCCAGTTCCAGTTCGATGGCGTAGTCGGCCTCGGCGTCCGCGCTCAAGTTCGCGCGATCGTTCCACCATGCAGCGATGTCGGCGTTGGTGTAGCCGGAGCGACTCGTGGCGCCGCGCGTTCCCGGCCGTCCGGGATTGGTGAACTGGCCGACACGCGAGCGCAAATAATTCATCGTCACTTCATCGAATGGAAACACGCCCGCCAGCGCGCCCCATTCAGTAGTCATGTTGGCAATGGTCAAGCGCGCGGACATGGGAAGATTCGCCACGCCATCCCCCATGAATTCAACGGCGTGATTGAGCACCTCGTCTTTGTTGAAGAGGCCGCACAACGCGATGATGACATCCTTGCCGGTGACGCCCGCGGAAAGATTTCCTTTCAGCACCACCTTCGCGACTTTCGGGACCTGCCACCAGGTGACACCAGTGGCCCAAATACTCGCGGCGTCCGTCCGAACAACCGGCGTGCCGAGTGCAGCCATGGCGCCGTACAAGTTGGAGTGCGAATCGCTCGCCACCACCAGGGCGCCGGGAACCACATAACCCTGCTCCACCATCACCTGATGCGAAATGCCGGTGCCGGGCGGGTAAAAATCTACACCTTGCTCGCGGGCGAACGCTTCAATCTTGGCGTACTTCTCCAGGTTCTTCGGCGTGACATTTTGGATGTCGTGATCGATCGCGAAGACCGGTTGCGCTGGATCCGCGATCGCCATCGCGCCGATCTGCTTGAACTTCGGGATCACCGCACCGGTGTTGTCGTGCGTCATGACATGGCGCGGCCGAATCGAAACGAAATCTCCCGCGCGGACGATTGCGCCCGGAGCGAGCCCATCCGCATGCCTTGCGGCAATTTTCTCGACGAGTGTCAGGCCCATATCAGTTCTTCCATTCGAATCTCCTTTCCATAGAAAGCGCATCTCAATGAGGCGTCAACCGGCAGCGACCCAATTTGATTGACGCAGTGCAGCTGGTTGTCGCTTGATGAGCAGAGTGAATGCGGCAAGAGCGGAAACGACCAGTCGATGAATCCCGTTGCGAAGCACCCCCGCGCCATCCCGGACGAAATCACCGGAGGGCCAATGGCCGCCGCAGGGGCAAAGCAACAAACCACTTCAGTCGTCACCCGGATGAAGTTCGCCGCCCCGCCTGAGAAAGTGTGGGAGCGGTTGATGTTCTACGAGCAGATTGGAAAGCGTCCACCATTGCTCTTGCGCCTGTTACTTCCGGCTCCAATTCAAACCAAGGGCCGCAAGTCGGAGATTGGCGATGAAGTAACATGCCAGTACACGACCGGTCACTTGCGGAAGCGGGTGACACATGTGACTCGCGGATCGAACTATGCATTCGAACTCATTGAGCAAAATCTCACGCTCGCCGGCGGGATAAGACTGTCCGGAGGCAGCTACGCACTGCGCGCCCTTTCGGACGGCGGCACCGAAGTTGTTTTGGAGACACGGTATGTCAGCCCGAAAAGCCCTCGCTGGTTGCGCGTGCGGATTGAGGCGGTGGTCTGTCACTCGTTCCACCGGTACATCCTGAGAGAGATGCGCAGCAACCTTCCGTCAGGGTGAACCGGGGCCAGGAAACAAAATTACGATGCTCCCGCTGCTGCCGCCGCCTTGGCTCATTCATGTCGCGGTCTCGTGCGTTTGGCTTTATGAGGGCCTGTGGTGCAAACTGCTGAACGGTGAGCCTCGCCAGGTGCAGGTCGTCGGGGCCGTGCCTCGCTACGGGCCGCGCATTGGGGTGGTTTTTCTCAAGTTGCTCGGGGTGACCGAGGTTGGTCTTGCCATCTGGGCCTTGAGCGATATTGCACCGCTTGTTTGCGCGCTTGTGCAAACAGTGCTGCTCATTGCACTGAACGCCTGCGGGCTGCTGTGGGCTCGTCATATCATTCACGATCCGGCTGGGATGGTGGTCAAAAACTTCGCTTTCCTCGTGCTAGTCTGGGTCTCTGCCAGCATCCCCGCATGGAAATGACCACGGCCGTCGCCGCGACGACTTGGGAACATGGCCGGTTCGACGCGCGCGACGGACCACACAAGCTGCTCTTCGGACGCATGTATGAGGACGCAGCCATTGAGGGTAATGCATTCCGGCTCGGTGGGCGCGTCTTTTGCATCGCTTCGGCCGGCTGCACCGCAATGAAGCTGACGCCGCATCACGAAGTTGTGGCCGTCGACATTAATCCCGTCCAACTCGCCTACGTCGAACATCGCCTTAATGGCGGTTCTAGCCGGGCGGGCACGGCCGAGCGCATCCTGGCATTCGCGCGCGCCCTAGGTCCTTTGACAGGATGGTGGCCATCGCGGGTGCGCGCATTTCTGGACCTCAACAACCCGGTGGAACAGATGGTTTATTGGCGCCGTGACCTCGATACCAGGCGATTCCGCGCAGCTCTTGATCTTCTATTCTCGGCACCCACACTGCGCTCGATTTACGCCTCTTCGTTCCTCCATTTCCTGCCGCCAAACCTCGGCGCCGTCATGCGCCGGCGCATGGAGCGCTGTTTTGCCTCGCTCCCCAACCGCACAAATCCATACGCGCGCGCGCTGTTTCTCGGGGAAATGCCTAACGAGCGGCTCCCTCCCGAGGTGAAGAATATCCGCCTCATGCACGCCGACGCGGCCACGTTTCTTGAAAGCGAGCCTGTCGGTAGCTTCGACGGATTCACTCTGTCGAACATTCTCGACGGGGCCAGCGTGGCCTACGAGCAACGACTCTTCGCCGCAGTGAAGCGCGCCGCCGCTCCCGGCGCGGTGGTGGTGCTGCGCAGCTTTCGCGATCCTCCGTCCATGCTACCGGCAAACCACGCAGCCGAGGACCGAGCGATGATATGGGGCGTCGTTGACGTTCGGCCCGCAATCGAGCTCTGAAAGCGGAGAGGTGAAAAAAAGCAAACGCTTCTTTGCCCTTTTACGCCGGCGAGTTACTTCTTGGCGGCGCGCTTGCCTAGAAGCTTGGCGATATCGAAGTCCACGAAGTCGGCGTGATGAAAAATAATCGACTCGATCGAGCGCTCCATCTTGTCGCCCTCATGACTGTGAGTGGCGATCATGTGCATGACTTCACCGGGAATGCCGTGCTTGTAGGCAAGCGCGACGCCGGTGAACGGATGCCGCACTTGCTGCCCGAACGTACCCTGAATCACCTTGCCAGAAGCGTCCTTATCAAACTCCAGCGGCTTGCCCACGTCGGCCAGGAGCGCGCCGGCGATGAGATAGTCTCGCTGGACGGGAATGCCGCAGCGGAACGAACTCTCCAGCACATCCGCGATGGCGATGCATTGTAGCGCGCAGGAATTGAGATGCTCGACGAACGTCATGTCGATGTCGCCGGCCAGCAGCGTGAACTTGACCGCGCGCAGTTCGTCGAAGGTCCAGCCCTTGCCGCCGCAGCCCGTGGTGATCGCCTCGTTCCACACCGCAGCCACCTTTTCGCGCAGCGACTCGACCTTGACCTTCAGCAGGCTGGGAAAGAGTTCCGCAATTTCGTTGACGCCGTAGCTGGTTCCTTGGGTTGTTGTCATGATGGGTTATCTCAATTTCAGCCGGTATTTCGGGGGTTTGGCCGAAGTTCGTTCGATTGTTTTTCTAGCTTCCAAATCGAGCTTAACGGTTTCTCCGTACCAACTGATGTTCCCGGAGAATTTGCCCTTTAAGGCCTTGTTGAGCCGGTCGGATAATTCGGTGTGAGTAAGTTCTTTGTTTTGCAGAGTTGAGAGGATCGCCTTCTTGAGCGTTTCGTATTTTTGCTTGTCGATATTTTTCCCGCTCTTACCCAACGGGTGTTTGGTCAGTATTTTTTCTTCTTTCATATCTGCCCTCTCGTTTTGATTTGTAATTTACTCGGGAACGTTCCTGGGAGGAGGCCCGTCATAGCCGTGTTTGACGGGATCAATTCGGCGCATCGGTTTCTCGCGCGTTTGTTCTTCGATGACGTGCGCAACTAGTCCGGGCGTTCGCGCGATCATGAAAATACCGTTGAAGGCCGCGGGATTCATTCCTAGATCGGCAAGGATGGCTCCGATGGCGCCGTCCACATTGATGGGGAGCGGTTTCTTCGCATCGGCGAAAGATTTTTCCACGGCCCGCGCCGCTTTCATGTGAGTCCCATCCACGCCGGCTTCGCGTGCCAGCTCGAACAGCCGCGCGGTGCGAGGATCCTTGGTGTGATAGCGATGGCCAAATCCCGGCATGCGATCGCCCGCTTCCTTGATCCCGGCGAGCGTGCGCGTAGCGGCTTCATCCATCGAAATGGATTCACTCGCGGCGAGATCGGCGATTTTTTTCAGTTGCCGGGCGCAATCTTCGATGGCGCCGCCGTGATGACGATTGATCGACATGATGCCGGCGGCGACCGAAGCGCTCAATGAGGCGCCCGTGGATGCGACTGTTCGCGCGGCCAGTGCGCTTGGTGGCGTCGCGCCGTGATCGATCGACGCCACTAAGATCGCGTCCATCAAGCGTCCGATAGCAGGCGACGGCAATTCGCCGGTCAAAATTAGATGCACGGCGGCGCCAAAGGAGGCGCGCCCCATCAGATCGGCGATGTCGTATCCGCGCACCGCGACCCGATTGGGCTCAATCCTCGTTACGGCGGTGTTCCACACAGCGTTCTTGTCGGTTTCACTCATGAGACTTTTTCCATTTATGCGTTTGAGAATATCAACCACGGCATCCGGCAGTTCACCGAACGCATCGACTACGGTAGCGCCGGCCTCGCGCAACGCCTTCACTTTGCCGGCGTGCGTGCCGCGACCACCTTCAATGATCGCGCCAGCGTGACTAAAGCGCGTGCCTTCGCGCGCTGCTTTGCCGCCGATGTATGCGATCACCGGCTTGGTCACTTTTCGATCGTGAATCAACTGCGCCAATTCCTCTTCCTGCGACGAACCAATTTCACCAAAGATGACGATGGCTTCGGTGAGCGGATCGGCTTCAAACATCAGTGCCGCATCGGGGATACGAATTCCAAGGACCGCGTCGCCGCCAATGTGCGCGATGGTCGAAATGCGCACTCCCGCCTGTCCCAGGTAGTAGCCCGTGCTCGCAGCCATGCCGCCGGAGCGACTGACTACTCCGACGCCAGTCGGAAGGCCGGGCTTGAACCATTGTCGCGCGCTTTCCGCGCGACCGCCGATCATCCCGACCACGCCCTTACCGGGGCTCAACACACCAAGTGTGTTTGGTCCAAGAAACATCGCGCCATTCGCTTTGGCCGCCGCTGCAATCTCCATCGCATCCCAAACAGGGACGCGATCGGGCACCAGCACAGTGAGTTTGATGCCCGCTTCAATCGCCGAGATGGCCGCGTCCTTCACGCCGGCCGCCGGTACAAAAAGCACGGAGATGTCGATCTTGCCCAGAGCCTTCACCGCGTCCTGCGGCGAATTGAATACGGGCACGCCGAGTACAGTCTGTCCTCCTTTTCCGGGCGTCACACCCGCGGCAACATTCGTTCCGTACTCGCGCATCAGTCGTGTCCGCGCCTGACCTTCACGTCCGGTGATGCCTTGCACTAAAACGCGCTTGGTCTCGTCGATTAGAATCGCCATCTAGCGCGCGCCTCCAATCAGTTCGTCCAGCCCTGGAATATCGAGTTCCAAGTAAAAGCCTTCAACTCCTTCGAGTCGACACTCGACATCGCACGCGAGCAACTCGGAATCTTTATTGGCAAACTCTTCACTCGACGACGCTGACGTTGGCGCCCCATCGCGGTCCACGATCAATCCGCCCGAATGTGTCTCGACGGCGCGGCAAATCTGCGGCCACTTCGCGGTGTCGATCCACACCCGGCCGCTTTTCACGGGAAGCATGGTGGCGGATTTATCTTTGACGAACTTCGGCACACGCGGAGCGCGCGGTTTCCATTTGGTGCCGCCCGCGCCCGCGACAAGTTCTGCGAAGCGGCCGGCAATCGTGGCCGGCGCGTCGGTCTTGCGATAGCCTTCGATTGGCGCGCGAAGCAGTTTGGACGTTCGTTGCAAAATATCCACGGCGCGATCTTCGGTGTTGCCGCCTAATCGAATCACGGCGGGGATATCCAAATCGAGTTCCCAGAATGCTTTGGCTAGTCCATACGCGGACCAATATTGTTCCTGGCTCGCGACGCCGGATCCGGAACCGAAATACCCAACCAGGTCGGGTTGCGCCAAAATAATCCGGCTGGCGCGATAGACCTTGGAAGCGGATGGATTGCCACTGGTGTCGGTGAAATTCGCGATGGTGAATCCCGCGTTCACGATGGCGTCCATGGACATCATGGATCCGCCGCCGCCAGCGCCGTGAAAACCAACCAGGCCTTTGGAATCCTTCGCCGCCGTGGTGGCCAGCTGCGCGAAATAAAATGTGCCGCGATGATCGCTTTGCTCGGCGGCGTAGGCGACGCGTTCCAGAGCGGTAGGCGGATGATCGAACTCGCGCGCAATTTCAATCTTCAGCTCCGGATGACGCGCCACGGCGTAGTCGTCAATTGTGATGCGGCAGTCGGCGGCGATGAATTCGCCTTCCCTGGTCAGCGCCAGCGGATTGATTTCAAGCGACCGGGCCTCAACACTGCGCGCGGCTCCAAATAGTTTTTGAATCGACTCGGCGAGTTGCGTCGCATGCGCCGGCGAAAGCCCGCAAGAACCGGCGGCTTCGTTAACGGCGGAATCCAGCGGTCCGCTTTTCACATCGCAGGCGATGCGCCGGGTCGAAGCGGCGCGCTCTTCAATTCCGCTGCCGCCGCCGGCGGCGAAAATAATCACCGGAGCGCGAGCGGCATCATCAATGGCGAACGAAAGAAAAAACTCCCGCTCGATCTGGATCTTTTCTTCCACCAACACAGCCTCGACGGGAAACTGTCCAACTTTCATCGCAAGCATGCGCGAAGCGTGTGCGCGAACATCAGCCGGTTTTTTGGCGAAGGCCACGCCGCCAATACCGGCGCGGCCGGTCGTCCAGGCTTGAATCTTGATAACCACTTCGCTGCCCTTCTTGCTCGCGAGTTCGTTGGCCACCGCCACAGCCTCATCGGCGGTCGAAGCGGCGCGGCCGCGTGGAATCTTGAATCCGTTGGCGGCGAGAATGGCCTTGCCTTGATATTCGTGAAGTCGTGCCATGGCTGGTAGTCTCGCGCGATTCTAGCGAAATTTCCGGGTAGCGCACGCGTCTCGCGTGCTGGCGATTGCGTCTCGCGATCGCGAACTTCTCGTAAGGCTCCGCATGCACCGCGGATGATACTTCGAAAAAGTTCGTTTCGGCGAGGACGCCGAAACCAGCACGCGAGACGCGTGCGCTACCCAACCTTTCGCCACCCGCGGCATGACAGCATGAAATTTCGCGATAACTTCCATTCAAGCACAAACGATCCAATTTTATGAACGAACCAGTTTACATTCTCGGCGGCGGCCGAACCGATTTTAAGCGCAACCTGAAGAAGGAAGGCAAAACGATCCGCGATCTCATCACGGAATCCGGCCGCAAAGCGATCGACGATGCGAAGATCGATCCGGGTGAAATCAACGCCGGCACGGTCGGCAATTTCAACGCCGGCCAATTTACCAAGCAGCTGCACCTCGGCGCGTTTCTGCCGGAGATCGATCCGAAGCTGCGCGGCATTCCCACCATGCATACCGAGGCCGCGTGCGCTTCCGGCGCGCTCTCCGTTTTGCTCGCCTCGCAATGGATCATGGGCGGTTTTTACGATGTCGTCCTGGTCGTTGGCGCCGAACAGCAGAAGACGATGTCGTCTCTGGACGGCTCCGATGTTCTGGGCGCCGCGGCGGATTATCACGTCGAGAGACCGGAATACGGCGATTTCATGTTCCCGAAGTTGTTCGGCAAGATTGCGCAGATTTACATCGATAAATATGGCGTCTCGGCGGATGCGTTGGCGCAGGTGGCGTACAAGAATTATGCGCATGCCAAACTCAATCCGTTGGCGCAGATGCGCGACGCGGATCTGACTTACGATTCCGCGTCACAAGTCTCGGAAAAGAATCCGAGCGTCGCGCCGCCTCTCAAGGTTTCCGATTGTTCACAGATCACCGACGGTGCCGCATCGCTGGTTCTCTGTTCGGAGAAGTATTTGAAAAAGATCGGCCGCGACCAATCCAAACTCGCGCGACTCCTTGGCTTCGGTCATACGACTGATTACCTCGCGCTCGCGAAGAAGGATGCACCGACATTCTCGACTGCGCGCAAAGCCGCAACGAACGCGTACTCGATGGCAAACCTGAAGCCGCGCGACATGCAGGGCGCGGAGGTTCACGATTGTTTCTCGATCACCGAAATTCTTGCCTACGAAATTCTCGGTCTGGCCGAGCCGGGAAAAGGCGCGGAACTGGCCATGAGTGGCGCGACGGCGTTACCCCAGGTGCGGGGCGAACACGTCAGCGGGAAAATCGATTTCGAGATTCCGGTCAACACCGGCGGTGGTTTGATCGGAGACGGACATCCGGTTGGCGCGACTGGGGTGCGCCAAGTCTTCGAGGCCTATCAACAGCTCACCGAACAGGCCAACGCGCGTCAGATCGAAGGGGTAAAGAAATTCCTCACGTTCAACATGGGCGGCAGCCTCACGACCAGCGTCGCCATGATCTGGGGCCGCGACTAGTTAGGCGATCAGCGCGTCCATCACCGAGCGGATCGCGCCGATTCCGGCGACGTTCAACCGCGACAGCCGCCGATCGTTCGTCAGAAAGAGATCGACGCCCGCCGTGGAGGCACAGGCAAGCTGAACCGCGTCTGGCGGAGCCAGGGTGACGTAGGTCGAACGTAATTGGGCGAAGCGAAAGGCGGTGGCTCTATCAAACTCGATCAGGTGCATGTGCGAGAAAGCAGAAGTGTATTGCGCCACGAGATCGTCGCGCTGCTTTCGCATCGGCTGCACGAGCACTTCGCCCGAGGTCAGCGTCGAAGTCACCACCTCCGCCTGGCGCGAGTTTTGCCAGACGACAAGAGTTTCCATGCGCGCGCGCATCGGCGAATTTTCCCACAGGTAGATGAAAAGATTCGTGTCCCAAAAGACGCGCATTATTTCCAGCCTTTGCGAAGCTGCCGGACGTAATGATCGGCTTTTATCCCGCGCCAAATTGAAGGGTCGGCAGATTTCAGTTGTTCGATCGGATCGGCCTCGACCGAACTGGGCGCATGCAATTCCCGTTTCAATCCTGAGATCACCAGTGCCTTTAACGTCGTATTTGATTCAAGCGCTTTGCGTTTCGCGCGCCGGAGCAAAGTCTCGGGCAAATCGAGAGTCGTCTTCATGGCTTTCGAAAATAGGAGCAATATAGCAATATAGCAATATCCGATCTTGCAGCTCCGCTTGCTTCATCGTGTTGCAATTTTTTACCGCTCGCGCCTAACAGGTAGGGTGATTGACCTCAGTCCCCCCGAGGAGGCGGCTCCGTTGCAGGGTTCCTCAGCGAGAGAGAGGACGGACCGAGAGTCTCTCGAGCCGATTCTACTCCGCTTAGGCCGCGTGGGCGTGCTCGCGGGACAACGCTTCCATGTGCGCTCGAAGCAACGAGAGGCGGACCTTCACGGCCTGGCAGCGTCCACGCTCGCGGACCGCATCTGCTTCCGGCAGATGCTGGTTCTCGTAAAGCGGCCGGGCCGGCTTGAGACAATGCTCCACAAACTCATTCGCAATCCGGACCCGCTCGAGATTCACTTGGGTCGTGACTTTCTCGGCTTCGGCGAGAGCGATGTCGCGGATCGCCGCGTAGGCATTGATCTCGTCGACCACGTAATTCGTCATGCCAAATTCGACGTGGGTGATTCCTTTCGGCAGCTGCTTTTCCAGATAGGTCCTGGGCGGAACTACCGTGCGCGGGAGACTGTGGTTGAGTTGCATAGGCCAGAATTGAGCAGCTCCCGTACCGGCAGCGGCCACCGCCTCAGAATCTTACAACCCGCGCGGGCCGCTTGCCTTCACCCCGAGCTTGCCGTTACTCTGCGAGTCTAATGAGCGTTTCCGATTCCGACGCCACGATGGCCGTCTTCCTCGACCTGGAGAACATCGCCATCGGCGCGCTCGAGGCGCAGTTCCCCGCGTTCGACATCCAGAAAGTGCTCGAGCGCCTTCTCCTCAAAGGCCACATCGTCGTCAAGAAAGCCTACTGCGATTTCGACCGCTACAAGACGTTCAAGCGCGGGCTGCACGAGGCCGCCTTCGAGCTGATCGAGATCCCGCACGTCCGCCAGTCCGGCAAGAATTCCGCCGACATCCGAATGGTGGTCGATGCGCTCGACCTTTGCTACACCAAGAGTCACGTCGACACTTTCGTCATCGTCAGCGGCGATTCGGATTTCTCGCCGCTCGTCAGCAAACTGCGCGAGAACGCCAAGACGGTCATCGGGATCGGCGTCAAGAAATCCACCTCCGACCTTTTCATCAGCAACTGTGATGAGTTTATTTATTACGACGACCTTGTGCGGGTCGAGCCGGCAAAGAGGCGGCCAAATGTTGCTCGGGACACGCCCGCCGCGAAAGGTTCGCCCGAGAAAAATAACGGACTCTCGGTCGATCGAGCCCTCGATCTTCTCACGAAAACTTTGGAAGCGTTGCGCGCCGAACGAGGCGAGGATTATCCGATCCGCGGTTCTTTGGTGAAACAAGCCATCAAACGCCGGAACCCCGGCTTCAACGAACGCGCGCACGGTTTCCGCGCCTTCAACGAGCTCCTGCTCGAAGCGCAAAAGCGCGGCCTCCTAAAACTGGAAGACGACAAACAAGCCGGCACCTACATCGTCCACGCCATCGAGTAATCTCGACTTACGTTGGTTCAGTAATCTTTTGCCACCATGCTTTTGGTGTCATTCGATGCCGTTCCAGCAGCGCAATTAGCTTGGCACTTGGAGCTTGTGTGGAATAGCCGCCACCCTCGATCCATGACGAAGTTGCGGTCCACCCCATCGCCTCGGCGACCTGAAGTGCTTCGGAATAGGTGAGCGCATACGTTACGGCGCGGGCCGGGTCAGCGAGATGCCAGACATAGGCAATGATCAAACCAGGAAATCGAGAATACTTCCGGTAGAGTCCGAAGCTTTGCTCGGAAGACGCCTTCATCTGGATCGGACGGGCGGCAAATGTCAGGACATGCTCAAAAAGATCCGCATAAACAATAAGATCGATACCGCGATCACGTATTGGAAGAGCCACCTCCAAACCCGGCTGCAAAATCTCATCAATGAGGCGGTGTCGACCGCGAATCTCGATAATCTGAGTATCACGGGTCGCGTTGCGCTCAGCGTCTTTCGTCGGAGCGGACGTGTCAGTAATTGACAGGCTGGATGTAATGTTCGCTTCCACGGGATGGTGAAATTAGGGAAAGCAATTCTCACTCCACCGCGTACGAGTTTCCGAGACCGAGTGGCCGGATCGGGGCTGCCGCGCATCCCCTGTCAGCATTTTGAGAAAGGCAGTCGCGGCGCTGAGGCCGCTCCCACATTGAAGCGGGCGTTATCCCATGTAAAACCCGCCGTTTACGTTCAACACGTGGCCGGTGATGTAGCTCGCCATCGGCGAGCAGAGGAACAAGGCGGCATCGACGATGTTCTCGGCGTCGCCTAACCGGCCGAGCGGAATCTGTTTAATGAAATTGGCGGTCACTTCGTCGGGCATGCCCTTGCTCATGCCGACATCGATGAACCCGGGCGCGATGGCATTGGCGGTGATGTTTTGCCGGGCGAATTCACGCGCGGAAACCTTTGTCAGCGCGATGATCGCCGCTTTGCTCGAGGAATAATTTGCCTGGCCGAAAAGTCCCATCTGTCCGCTGACCGATGACAGGTTCACGATCCGGCCGTCCTTGCGCAAGATGGCGGCGGCTTTTTGCGTGACGTTAAAGGTGCCCGCCAGATTCACACGCACGACGCTCTCGAATTCTTCCAGCGTCAGCTTCTTGATCGTGCGGTCGCGGATGATTCCGGAATTGTTGATCAGGATGTCGAGTCCGCCGAATTTTTCGCCGATCGTTTTCATCATCGCTTCGACCTGCGAGGGATCCGTCACGTCGCATTCGATCACGAGCGGATCTTTCAGCTCCCGCGCGACGGCGTCGGCGTCCGACTTGTTCCGATCCTCGGAATCGGCGACGTAATTCACGACGCACTGCGCGGCGCGTTTGCCGAACGCCTTGACCATCTCTGCGCCGAGCCCGCGCGAGCTGCCGGTGACGAGCACGACCTTGCCGGAGAAATCGAGAGGGTCTGTCATGCGCGGACGTTAGGCCGGAATGCCATTGCTCGACAAGCGATTGCCGCTAAGATTTCAAACTCATGGCTGCTCCGATCCGAGTTCTCACTGCTGTGCCGATCTGCGACGGGCACGACAGCGCCATCAACACGATCAATCTCGAATTCATTCGGCACGGGATCGAAGTCGTTTACATGGGATACCACCGCTACGCCACGGACATGGTGCGCGCCGCGATCCAGGAAGATGTGCGCGCGCTCGGCATCTCGAGTTACAACGGCGGACACGTGGAGTTCTTTTCCGAGGTGGCTGCGTTGTTGAAAAAACAGGGCGCGGATTACATCAAGCTTTTCGGCGGCGGCGGCGGCACGATCACGACAGTGGACGCGGCCGCCATGCGGCGGAAGGGCGTGGACAAGATTTTTTTCGCGGGAACGCCGCTGAGCGAGATGGTGGATTACGTCCACCAGCATTATGGCGGGGCGCGGAAGCGCGGAGGAAAAGCGCCGACGGCGGAGATGAAGCTGGCGCGGAAGCTGACGGAGATAGAGGACTCCTACGCGGGGGGAAAAAGAAAACGCCCGATGCCCAACGCCCAACGCCGAATGCCGAAAGGAAAAAAGAGCGGCAGGAAAAGTGGGACGCGTGTTTTTGGATTTACGGGACCGGGTGGAGCGGGGAAGACGACGTTGATCGATGAGCTGGTCTTGCGATTGTTGAATCGGGAACCGAAGGTGCGGATCGCGATTCTTTCGCATGATCCGAGCGTGGTGGGTTTGGGCGCACTACTGGGAGATCGCGCGACGATGATCAATTCGCAGGACGAGCGCGTCTTTATGCGGAGCATGGCCACGCGCGGACAGGCGGGCGGCCTTTCGCCGGCGACGGAAGATTGTTTGCAGCTCCTGGCGCATTCGGATTTCGATTACGTGATCATCGAGACTGTCGGGACGGGTCAGGAAGCGATGCCGTTCCAGATGGGGCTCGTCGATAAAACGGTGCTCGTGATGAATCCCGATTATGGAAGCCGGCTCCAATTGCAGAAGATCGTCATGCTCGATTTGGCCGATATCGTTGTCGTGAACAAGAGCGATCAGGAGCGGGCGCGCACGGCCATTTCGGAAATCGAGCGGCGGCTCGACCAGAATAAACGCTCGCAGACGACGGTCTCGACCGTCGCGAACCGGCATCGGGATGCAGGCGTGGACGAATTGTGCGATTTGTTGCTGGAGAAAAGGTAGGGACGGCGCGCTGCGCCGTCCGCGCTGAAAAAGATATGAGCAAGCTAGGACGAGTGGTCGAAGCGGTTGAGAACTACAATCAGTTTGTTCTCGATGAGGTGAAACGTGCGCGGTCGGACAAAGCGTTCGGGAAAAAACTTCTCGATCGCTGGAATGAAGTGAAAGCGAACACGCCGATCGGCACCGCGCCGACCGGTTTGAAATTGCCGCGTCTGGCATTGCCGGAGATCGATGAGGCCGGCGAGATCGCGCGCTATCTTTTAGGTGAAGGTCTGCCGGGAGAATTTCCGTTCACGAACGGCGCTTACCGCGAAATGTATCTCGAGCCGTTGCGCGAACCGGAGGAGGGGAGTTACGGCAAGAATGGACGCAACGGGAAGAACGGCAAGAACGGCACAAAGCCGGCGCCGAAAGCGGAACAGGAGGAACCGACGCGCCTTTTCTCCGGATTCGGTCTCGCGGAAGACACCAACGAGAGATTTCATTATCTGACCGGACACCAGCGCAGCGCGCGTCTCAGCACGGCCTTCGATGGGCCGACCCTTTACGGCATCGACAGCGACGCGGAAGGCGTCTTCGGAAAAATCGGCGAGGGCGGCCTCGCGATCGATACCTACGAAGACATGGTGCGCCTCTACGACGGATTCGACATGGGTTCGCCGAGCTTTTCCGCGTCGATGACGATCAGCGGACCGGCGCCGATCATCATGGCGATGTACATCGCGGCGGCGAAGAAACGCTTCGGGCCGTCGGTCATTCCAAAACTGCGCGGCACGATCCAGGCCGACATTTTCAAGGAAGTCCAGGCGCAGAACGAAACGATTTTCCCGACCGAAGCGTCGCTCCGTTTCCTTTGCGACATGATCGAATTCACGACGCGCGAAATGCCCCGCTGGTATCCGGTCTCGATCAGCGGTTATCACATCGGCGAAGCTGGCGCGACGCCGGTGCAGCAGGCGGCCTATACGTTGTCGAACGGATTTGCTTACGCGGAGTTGCTGAGCAAGCGCGGCATTTCAGTCGACCAATTCGGGCCGCGGCTTTCGTTCTTCCTCGATTGCGGGCTCGATGTCGAATACATCGCGCTCGCGCGCGCGTCGCGGCGAATCTGGGCGATCGGAATGCGCGACGCGTTTGGCGCCGGCCCGAAAGGGCAGATGTTCAAGCTCCACACGCAGACCAGCGGGCGGTCGCTGGTCGCGGCGGAATTCAAAAATAATCTCACGCGCACCGCGGCGGAGTTGATGCTTGCCTACATGAACGGCACGAACTCGTGCCATTCGAACAGCGCCGACGAACCATTCACGACGCCGAGCGAAGAATGGATTCGGCTCGCCGCGCACGGGCAGGCGATCCTGCTCGATGAGTCCGGAATCTTCAAACACACGATGAACATGCTGACCGGTTCGCCGGGAATGAAGGCAGTCGAGCGCGCGGTCGAGGCGGCGATTCTCGAAGAGTTCCGGCAGATCGAAGAACTCGGCGGCGTCCTGTCGGCGATCGAGCATCGCTACCAACGGAGCCAGATTCAAAACGCGGCGCACCGTTACGAGCAGCAGATTTACGACGGCACCCGGCCGATCATCGCCTTGAACAAATACGCCAACGCGAAAGAAGAAATGCCGGAAGTGGAAATGGTGCGAACACCGCGGGCGAAAAAACAATTGCAAGTCGATCGGCTGGCGAAGTTCAAAAAGAAAAATGCCGAGAAAGCCCAGCGCGCGCTCGACAAGTTGAGCGACGTGGTCGAGCGCGGCGAGAATTTCTTCCCGACGCTGATCGAGACGGTGGAGGTCTGCTCGTTAGGCCAAATTACCGGCCGGTTGCAAGAGATCGTCGGCCATTTCCGGCCGATGGTGTAGGCGTCGCGGCTCGACGGAGTCTCGCCCTACCAAATAGAGATGGAAGCCCCACCAGAATGCAATCGACGCAAGTTCCTAATCTGGTAGGGCGAGACTCTGTCGAGCCGCGGGATGTGGCAAAGTTAAAACAGCGACGCCATCCAGCGAAAGGCGTATTCATCTTTCTCGATCGAGCAACGATCGTTTTTGCCACCGTTTGTGCGAAAGGGCGCGCGAAGCAGCTTGCGAATCCAACAGTTTACGAGGCCCTACGGCAAGCTTGGCAAAGCGCGGATTTTTGGATGATCGGCGCCTATGTAATCATGCCGGATCACATCCATTTCTTTTGTTCGCCAAAGGATGAGAGCGTCGTGATCGAGCCGTGGGTTACATTTTGGAAGCGTGAATTTCGGCGCGAACTTGGGAATGCCGCGCCGCGTTTTCAACCAGGAAGCTTTCACCATCGCTTACGGGGAGCGGAAAGTTATGCTGAGAAATGGGAATACGTGAGGGCAAACCCGGTGAGAGTAGGTTTAGTGAAGACGCCAGAGGATTGGCCCTATCAAGGCGTCATTAATGAACTTCGATGCTAGCGGCTCGACAGAGTCTCGCCCTACCAGGAGAGGTGCTTGCGTAATTGGTAGGGCGAGACTCCGTCGAGCCGGGACAGGGAGGTTCTTTCCATTTTACGGACCGCTCTACTTTTTCACCACGCGCTTCAACCGCATGTTCTTGCCATAAAAGGCGAGACAGCGCGGATCTGCCACGTGCGTCGGATTCAGCGAGACGATGATGTCATCGCCGGCGCGAGTAATCGTGCCGGTCCCGGAGTTCTTGAAGGTGTCTTCGAATTTGAAGGTGAGTGTGTTGCCGGAAACCTTCGCGGGCCCTTCGGCTTCAGGCGCGGCACCATGTCCGTCGTTGTAAACAGCATCGAAGGAAACCTGCATGGCGCTCCCTGATTGCTCGATGCTCAACTGAAACACTGCCCGGCCGCCAAGGAATTTCTTGTCAGTGTATTGTCCGGCCCAATTTTCCCCGGCAAGGCAGAGGTGCACCCCAAGAACCAACGTCAGCGTTAAAGTGAAAAGAGCGCGCAGTTTCATGCGTGTATTTTCGTGTGCTTATTCGGCCAAAGGCAAGTCTCGTTCGAGCGGGATTCACATTGTGAGCATCACGTCCCGCGCCTTATGCTGCGCGCACCGATGGCTTTTCCTCAAATAGACGCTGGGGAAAGTGCGCGCACTCGAATCGCGGCGCGGCTCCTGCCGTTTCTTTTCCTCCTTTACGTCGCGAACTATCTCGATCGCACCAACATCGCGTATGCGACGCTGGGGATGAAAGGCGATGTGGGTCTGACCGATTCGGTGTTCGGCACGGCCAGCGGAATT
Source organism: Spartobacteria bacterium (assembly GCA_003167555.1). Lineage (GTDB taxonomy): Bacteria > Verrucomicrobiota > Verrucomicrobiia > Chthoniobacterales > UBA10450 > AV80. The sequence continues at coordinate 16,238 of PMSN01000002.1, read as the reverse complement.
TTCTTCATCGGCTATTTTGCGCTGCAAATTCCCGGGGCGCTGTTGGTGGAACGCTGGAGTGCCCGGTTGCTCCTGGCGATAACCCTGATCACCTGGGGCGCGCTCACAACCCTCACCGGTTTTGTGCGCACGCCGCTGGAGCTTTACGGCGCGCGTTTCCTTCTGGGTGCAGCCGAGGCCGGATTCTTTCCCGGCGTCATCGTGTATCTTTCGCACTGGTTCATTTATCGGGACCGGGCCAAGGCGGTTGGACTGTTTATGTCCGCGATTCCGATTGCTTATATCTTCGGCGGCCCTCTCGCCGGCTACATCCTCGGTATTCAGTGGCGCGGCATTCCTGGCTGGCGATGGCTCTTCCTGTTGGAAGGCGGGCCCGCGATCTTATTGGGAATAGCGACGCTGTTCGTGCTGCCGGATCGGCCTAACGAAGCGCGATGGTTGCGGGCTGAGGAACGCGATTGGCTGGCAGCTCGCCTTACCGAAGAGCGAGATGTCAAAGCAAACCAGGAGCGCGTCACGATTTGGCAAGCGCTCCGCGATCGGCGGGTCGTGCTGCTCACCGTCGGGCTGTTCTTCTGTTATAGCGGGGGCTACGCGTTTTGGTTTTGGATGCCGACCATGCTCCAGCGGATCACCGGCTGGAGTACGCAGCGCGTGGGCTGGATCGGCGCGATCCCATTTCTCGCGGGTCTTATCGGAATGCTCCTGCTGGGCTGGAACTCCGATCGGACGCGCGAACGCCGCTGGCACTTTGCCATCCCGCAATTGACCGCAGCGCTGGCGCTGAGCGCGTGGTTCTTTCTCCCGCCTTCGAACGCGATGCTGGTGGCGGTGTTTTCGCTGGTTGTCTTCGGCACGATCGCCTATCTGCCCTCGTTCTGGGCGCTGCCCAGTTCATTCCTATCCTCTTCCGCGGCCGCCGCGGTGGTGGGGTTTATTAATTGCACGGCCAGCATCGGCGGATTTTTCGGCCCCAAAATCATCGGCGAGTTGAGCCAGCGCACAGGCTCCTTCCGCGATGGCTTTATCTTCATGATCGCATGCTGGACGATCGCGTCGGTCCTGGTGCTGATGTGCCCGCGGGAAAATGTGGGAGGGGCCTCAGTGCCCCGACCAACGTGAGCTCGGACGCTCATTCTCGAAGCCTGCGTCTGCATCGCTGGGCGGATGCGTCAGCCACTTTCTTCATCACTAAGTCACTACATCCAAAGAGACCAGCTCTCGATCCAGAAGCACGCGCGATTATAGTTGCCGCATTTCGTTTCGCGGTGGAAGACAACCGCATTTACCTCCGCGCCTTCGTTGTCATGCCCGATCACTGGCATGCGCTTTTCGCGTTACGCGAGCCATGGACGCTCCCCAAGTTTATGCATGCCATGATGAGTTTTGTGGGCCAAAAGACCGATCGTTTCCTCAGCACACATGACACGGCTTGGCAGGACGGCTATTACGACACGCACGTCAAGACGGCCAAGCAGTTTGAGTACGTTGCCTACTACATCGAGCAGAATCCGGTGGTGAAAGGATTTGTGGGCTCACCGGAGCAGTGGGATGCAAGTAGTGCCAGCTGTAAGGATCTGGTTACCGATCCTTGGCCGCTAATCTACGACTAAGTTGCAGCAGTCGGGGCACTGAGGCCCCTCCCACATTTGTCTAGCGCGCGAGCGCAACCTCGAAGGGTGCGCCGGTCTTGGCGCGGATGTCGTCCACCGTGACGCCGGGATGCAGCTCCGTGAGGACGAGCCCACCTCCCGGTTTCACCTCGAACACGCACAGGTCGGTGATGATGAGGTTGACGACTCCCAAACCCGTGATCGGCAGGGTGCATTCTTTCAAAATCTTCGAGCTACCGTCCTTGGCGCAGTGCTCGAGCACCGCGACCACGCGCTTCACTCCGGCGACGAGGTCCATCGCGCCACCGGGGCCCTTGACCATCTTGCCGGGAACCATCCAATTGGCGATGTCGCCTTTGTCCGTCACCTCGAAGGCGCCGAGAATAGCGAGATCGATGTGTCCGCCGCGAATCATCGTGAACGAGTCGGCGCTCGAGAAGAAAGCGGAGCCGGGCATTGTCGTGATGGTTTGCTTGCCGGCGTTGATCAGGTCGGCGTCCACTTCCTCCTCGGTGGGGAACGGGCCGATGCCGAGCAGGCCATTCTCGGATTGCAGCGTGACGTTCATCCCTTCGGGAATGTAATTGGCCACCAGCGTCGGGATACCGATGCCAAGGTTGACATAGTAGCCGTCGCGCAGCTCTTGCGCGGCGCGCTTCGCCATCAGATCGCGGATCGGATTTTCTTTTTTCGCCGCCGCGCTGCCCTGCACGGTCCGAAATTCGATCCGTTTTTCGTAGCTCGGGCCTTGAATGATGCGATCAACGAAGATACCCGGCGTGTGAATCTGGTCGGGATCGAGTTCGCCGATCTCGACCAGTTGCTCGACCTCTGCCACGCAGACCTGGCCGCAACTGGCGATCATCGGGTTAAAGTTCCGTGAGGTTTTTCGAAAGATGAGGTTGCCGGATTTGTCGCCTTTCCACGCCTTCACGAGCGAGACCTCGGCGTGGATGCCGGGTTCGAGCACATATTCCTTACCATCGAAGATTTTCGTCTCCTTGCCCTCGGTCAGTTTGGTGCCGAAGCCGGTGCGAGTGTAAAATCCCGGGATCCCCGCGCCGCCCGCGCGCAACCGCTCGGCGAGTGTGCCTTGCGGGATGAGCTCCAGTTCGAGTTCACCCGCCAGCACCTGGCGCTCGAACTCCTTGTTCTCGCCGACATAGGAAGCCATGACCTTTTTCACCTGTCGCGTGGTGAGCAAAACGCCCATGCCGAAGCCATCCACGCCCGCGTTGTTGCCGACGATGGTGAGGCCTTTCACGCCGCTGCCGTGCAACGCGGCGATGAGGTTCTCCGGTATGCCGCACAGCCCGAACCCGCCCGCGGCAATCGTCATGTTGTCGTGGAGCAGGCCGGCCAGGGCCGCAGTGGCGTCTGAGTAAACTTTGCTCATGTGGAAAGAGATTTAACCACGAATTGGACGAATCAAGAAAGCTTTGTCATTCCGAGCGAAGTCGAGGAACCCCGGCGCAAGTCGAGCGACTCTCCACGGGGTCCCTCGACTTCGCTCGGGATGACCGTTGACTCCGCTGCGCTTCGCTCGGGATGACGGCTGAGGTTGCCGCGCGGCGATTAATCGCCAGATTGCAGCGTCACTTTTTCATGACCACGACGCTCGCTCACCAACTCGCCAATTTTGCTGTCACGCTCCGCTACGAAGATCTCTCGGAGGCGGTGGTGCATGAAGTGAAACGGCGCGTGATCGATTCGTTAGGCTGCGCGCTCGGCGCGTGGAACGAGGAGCCGTGCGTGATCGCGCGAAAGGTTGCGTCCGATTTTTCGGCGAAGAATGGCGCGACGATTATCGGAACTAATCATCAAGCGCCGCCGGACTGGGCCGCGTTCGCGACCGGCTGCTGCATTCGCTATTTCGATTACAACGACACCTACCTCTCAAAAGAACCGGCACATCCCAGCGATAACATCGCTGCCGCGCTCGCTGTGGCGGAGAGCGTCGGCGCCGATGGCCGCGAATTCATCACGGCGATCGCGCTGGCCTACGAAGTGCAATGCCGCTTGTGCGATGCCGCCAGCATTCGCGCCCGCGGTTGGGACCATGTGACGTACGGCGCGTTCTCCACCGCGCTGGCCGCGGCGAAGTTGATGAAGCTCGATCCCGAGAAGACCCGGCACGCGGTCAACATCGCGGGGGTCGCCTGCGCGGCGCTGCGCCAGGCGCGCGTCGGTGAATTATCCCACTGGAAAGGCGTGGCCTTCGCGAACGCGGCGCGTCACGGCGTTTACTCGGCGCTGCTTGCGCGCGCGGGGATGACCGGGCCGGCTCCGATTTTCGAAGGACAAATGGGATTTGAAAAAGAACTCGGCGTCTCGCTCGGCGATGTCGGCTCGAAATTTGTCATCCGCGGAAAGGGCGACACCGAAGGGACCGCGGCGATGATTTTACGAACGAGCATCAAATTTTGGCCGGCGGAGTATCACAGCCAAAGCGCCATCGAAGCTGCGCTCTTTTTGCGGAAACAAATCGACGATCTTTCCAAGGTAAAATCGATGATGATCGAGAGTCACGATGCTTCGGTCGACATCATCGGGAGCGAGCCGGAAAAATGGCGGCCGCAAAATCGCGAGACGGCCGATCACAGTCTGCCTTACATCACGGCGGTGGCCTTGATCGACGGCGAAATCACGGACAAGCAGTTTGAGCCGGCGCGTTTCACCGAGCCCGGCATCGTGAAGTTTCTCGAGAACGTGAAAGTGCAGCGGAACGATGAACTGAGCGCGATCTATGCGGAGGCGGTGGCCAATATCGTGCATGTCGAGTTGTCCGACGGCCGTACGCTTTCGAAGCGGGTCGATTATCCGCTCGGCAACGCAAAAAATCCGCTGAAGGATTCGGAGGTGGAAGGGAAGTTCAAATTCCTCGCCGCGCCGGCGCTCGGAGAAGACCGCGCGAAGAAAGTTTTGGAGCACGCCTGGAAAATCGAGAACGCCGCCAGCGTCAACGAATTGATGAAATCGGTCCAGATTGCGAGGTAGTGACTTTGAAAAATCGGCCGTCATCCCGAGCGCAGCGCAGCGAAGTCGAGGGATCCCGCTGCATTACAGGCAAACTTCGCACCGGGGTTCCTCGACTCCGCTCGGAATGACTACTGCTTCACATTTACGCAAGCTGATTCGCGATGGTTGCGTCGCGATGCCGGGCGTGCCGAACGCGGCGTTTGCGCGACAAGTCGAGCGCGCCGGATTTTCCGCGGTCTATGTCAGCGGCGCGGGTTTGGCGAATGCGACTGCCGGCGTGCCGGATATCGGTCTGCTCACGCTCACGGAAGTGGCGCAGCTCGCCGGTTACATCGCGAAGGCGGTGAAGATCCCCGCGTTAGTCGATGCCGATACCGGTTTCGGCGGAGCGGAAAGTGTCGCGCGCACGATCTTCGAGCTGGAGCGCGCCGGCCTCGCTGGCTGCCATATCGAGGACCAGGAATTTCCCAAGCGTTGCGGTCATCTCGCGGGGAAAACGCTCGTTCCGGCCGAGGAGATGGCGGAGAAAATCAAAGCGGCGGTGCGAGCGCGACGGGACAGCGATTTTGTGATTATGGCGCGCACGGATGCGCGGGCCGTCGAAAGCTTCGATGACGCGGTGAAGCGCGCGTTGCTTTATGTCGAAGCGGGCGCGGATGCGATTTTTCCGGAAGCATTGCAGGATGCAACCGAGTTCAAGGCGTTCGCGCGGGAAGTGAGAGTGCCGCTGCTCGCGAACATGACGGAGTTCGGCAAGAGTCCGCTGCTCAGTTTCAAGGAACTCGAAGAGATCGGATACCGGATGGTGATTTTTCCGATGAGCGCCTTTCGCGTCGCGATGAAGGCGACCGATGAATTTTTCCGCGCGTTGAAAGAAGAGGGGACGCAGAGCGCGTGGGTGGAGAAGATGCAGACGCGGAAAGAGCTATATGAGCTGCTGGATTACGATCCGGCGGCGGAGAGCTGGCCGGGATATGAGACGGAAGAAAACGTCCAACGTCCAACGTCCAACGCCCAACGTCGAACTTCAGAGACTTGATTCTCGAGTCTATTGGACGTTCGCCGCTCATCGGTCATGTTGGAGCTAATCAGATTCTAAAGAAAAACGTATGACCACTGAGACCAAACCTTCTTATAGTCCGGGGCTCGCCGGCGTGGTGGCGGGGGAAACGGAGATTTGCTGGGTCGATCCGAACGCGGGTCTGATGTACCGCGGATATGACATTCACGAAATGGCGCAGAAGGCGAACTTCGAGGAAGTCGCGTATTTGCTGCTGAACGGCGAGCTGCCTTCGACCGAGGAGCTGGCGGCGTTTTCAAAAGCGCTCGCGGCTGAGCGCGCGTTGCCCGAGCCGGTTTTGGAAATGCTTCGGCTCATGCCGAAAAACACGCACCCGATGGATATGCTGCGCACCGGCGTTTCCATACTCGCGCCCTTCGATCCCGATCTGAACGATCACTCGCACGCCGCCAACATTCGCAAAGCGATCCGGTTGCTCGCGCGTGTTTCGACCCTGGTGACCGATGGCTGGCGCATTTTGCAGGGGCTGGAGCCGATTGAAGACAAGCCCGACCTCACGCACGCCGGAAATTTTTTCTACAAGCTCACCGGCGGCGTTCCGCAGGATTGGCAAATCCGAATGCTCGACACGATTTACATCCTCTACGCGGACCACGAGTTCAACGCCTCCACTTTCGCGGCGCGCGTCACCGCGTCGACTCTCGCCGACATGTACGCGGCGGTGACCTCGGCGTGTGGGACGTTGAAGGGTCCGTTGCACGGCGGCGCGAACGAAGAATCGATGAAGATGCTCGACGATATCGGAACGGCGGATCGTGCTGAGAAATGGATGATGGATGCGCTGGCGCAGAAAAAAAAGATCATGGGCTTCGGCCATCGCGTTTATAAGAAAGGCGATTCGCGCGTGCCGATCATGCGCGAGATCGCGCGCGATCTCGGGAAGCGCCTGGGCAAGGAGCAGTGGGTGCCCATCTGCGAAAATCTCGAAGCGACGATGGAGCGCGAGAAACAATTGTGCGCGAATGTCGATCTCTATGCGGCGCCGGTGTTCACGATGTTGAAGTTCCCGCCGGAATTGAACACGCCGATCTTCGCCGTATCGCGCATCGCGGGATGGTGCGCACACGTTGTCGAGCAGCACGATCACAATCGGCTTATCCGGCCGCGCTCGCTCTACACAGGTCCAAAGTTGCGGCCTTATCCGGGGTCAGCGGCCAACGGGGCGTAGCGATCGATGACGGACGCTGAATCGCAATCGCTTCAGGAGCGTTACGCGCCGGAGAATGCGTGCTTCGGTTGCGGGCCGGCAAATCCGGACGGGCTGCACATCCGCAGTTTCCCGCGCGGTGATGAAGTTGTCGCGGAATGGAAACCGGAGACGCGCTATGAAGCATTTCCCGGCGTCTTGAACGGCGGCATTATCGGAGCGCTCCTCGATTGCCACTGCAACTGGACCGCGGCCTGGCATTTGATGAACCAAGCGGGCGAAGATAGTCCGCCCTGCACGGTCACGGCGGATTACGCGATCAAACTCCTGCGACCCACGCCGACAAACGCGCCGGTTTTTCTTTCCGCGAAAGTGGCGGAGTCCGAGGGAAATCGCGCGACGATCGACGGGACGCTGACCGCGGGCGGAAAAGTTTGCGCGACTTGCCGCGGGACATTTGTTGCCGTGAAGGAGGGCCATCCCGCCTTCCATCGCTGGTAAAAACGGGAAGGCGATTTTACCAAGCGTCGAGTTTTTGCCAAGAGGGAGAAGACGGGATTATCTTGCCTCGAGGTCCAGACATGTTATTACATCCTGCAATTACGACTGTAATAATTCTCCCATAAGTTGTCCTTGTTGGACACTTTTTGGAGAAGAGGTAATCTGCAACAAGGACAACTTACATGAAGCTCAAAAAGCCCCGACAGCCAAGATACAATGTTTACCTCCGAGGAGGGGTTTGGTGGATGCACTTCACGCCCGTGAAAGGTGGAAAGCAGCGCCATCTGTCGTTGAAAATAAAAAAGGAGAACTACAACGAGGCCCTCAAAAAGGCGAAGCAGATTAAAGGACGCCCGAGCATCGCAGGAGTCGGAACGTGGCAGAGCGATTTAGACACTTATTTAGCCGAACAGAGGAGAGACCGTAAATTTACCAAAGCGACGGACCGAGGGACGAGGCATTGCGTAGAGACGTTTTTCAAAGCGATAAAAAAAGACATCTGCTTAGAAGTAGAGTTGAAGGATTCCCAAGCGTTTTTCGACAGCACAATCAAATCTCCCGACACGACACGTCAGACTTACTTGGGAAGGCTGAGGGGATTCGTTAGGTGGTTAAAAGAAAACGATAAAATCGATACCGATTTTCTCCGAGGAGTGAAAGGAGTGTTCAGACCGAAGCCGCACGCAGTTGCACGCGACCAGTACTTAGAACCGTGGGAGATAGCGAATTTAATGACTTACTGCACGAACTCGGTAACGCATTACACAGATTTAGACCTTAAATTTATTTTGATGTGCGGCTTTTACGCGGGGATGAGGAAGAAGGAAATCGTGATGGCGCGAACTCATTGGTTCCATATCGCCAACAGCAATATTTACATTCCCTATTTTGAAGAAACCGACGGGATGATTTTTGAAACAAAGAATAAGAAACCAAGAGTGGTTCCGATAGTGCAACAGTTCGAAGATTTTTTGCTAAACGAATATCCATTTGCTGCAGAACAGAAGTGGGCGCTTAGGAAGGGAAAGGGAACCGTTTGGTATAGATATGATTTCCGAGACAGGTTCAATTCGTTCATAAAAGAAGCGAAGCAAAATGGTTGGATTGGTGCTACGCAGCATATAACCCCCCATTCCATGAGGCACAGTTTTGCGAGTGCAGCCCTGTCGGCAGGAAAAACAATGGCAATCGTTGCCTCTTGGATGGGCAACACCACGAAGGTGCTTGAGACGCACTACTGGCACTCTATTCCACAGAAGGGTGCGTTAGAGGGAGTTTTTTAAAAAAGGAGAGGTTTAAGAAAAAACTTCTTTGGAAAAGCTGAGGAAGCGGACAGACTGTTAAGCAGAAGATGCTTAACAAACAGTCCGCAGACCCAACGATTCAGACAGACCGAAAGCGAAGGGAGCAATTCCGCTTTATCGACCTGTTCTGCGGGATTGGAGGATTCCGAATTGCGTTTGAACGTGCTGGCGCAAAATGCGTTTTCTCTTCGGACTGGAATGCGTTTTCTCGCATCACTTACGAAGCTAACTTTGGAGAGGAGCCAGTTGGAGACATCCACGATGTCGCCGTTTCTGAAATTCGCAAACACGACATTCTTTGTGCGGGTTTTCCATGTCAGCCGTTCAGCATCGCGGGCGTTTCAAAAAAGCTAAGCCTCGGCAGAAAGCATGGGTTCGACGACAAGGAGCAAGGCAATCTTTTTTTCTCAATCGCCGACATTATTGATTACCACCGACCGAGAGCCTTCGTCCTAGAGAACGTCAAAAATCTGACTACCCACGACAAAGGGAGAACGTTCCAAGTCATAAAAGACACGCTTGAGAAGGGACTCGGTTACCATGTTTTTCCCCAGGTCGTGGATGCGAGAGGACTCGTCCCGCAACATCGGGAACGTATTTATCTCGTTGGCTTCAAAAAAAACGTTGGATTCAAGTTTCCTGAATTTCCAAAAATCGGGCCGCAACTCGCTTCAATTCTAGACAAAAAGGTTCCAGAAAAGTACACGCTCAGTGCTCACCTCTGGCAATATTTGCAGGACTACGCAGCGAAGCATCGAGCGGCTGGAAATGGATTCGGATTCGGACTCATGACGGGCAAAGACACCGCTCGCACGCTTAGCGCACGCTACTACAAAGATGGGTCGGAAATCCTCATCTCGCAGGGAACAAAAAAAAATCCCCGTCGGCTGACCCCTCGGGAGTGCGCTCGGCTGATGGGATTCCCAGAAGACTTCAAAATTCCCGTTTCAGATACGCAAGCGTACAAGCAATTTGGAAACTCTGTTGTGGTGCCTGTCGTCGAACGCATCGCAAGAGCAGTCGTTGCGACATTAAAGGCTCCCAAGTATGCGGACGACGGTTTTCGTTTGGAGTACGACAAGGAGACACCGAGCAGGAAGAGCAACGGGAACGGGGCAGGAAGGAGGAGAAACGTCGTCGCATGAATCTGACACAGTTAAAACAAATGATGATGGGCGCGGGCTGCATTAAGCTTTACGCGAAGTCACTTGCTGAAAACGACAACTCCAAAAACCAAGTTTATTTTGGGCCTGGCTTCGAGGCCCTTAATCTATTTCCGAATACTGGAATTGAGGCCGACACGGACGCGAAGAACCACACGTTCAAGGCGAAAATAAATTTCGGTTGGCTGCTACCAACTGGGCAAGTGACGAACGCCCCAAGAGCACAGCTAATTCTTTATCCACAGTATCCCGAGGTCCGTTTTTCGGGATTTCTTTCTGGCTCCAAAGGAGCGCCATCAAGTTTAATGGCAGGCAGAATTCTCGGGCGTGTCCTCTTTATTGGAGTCACCCCAGGCGAGCGCACCGTCGGTTTTGTCGTTGGACACGACTCCCCGATTGCGGCGGAATTTCGTGCGGGCGGGATCCAGCCAGACAAAGGTGTTTTCGTCGAGCTAACGCTGCCGACTATTCCGACCCCAGACGTTGCTCGGACGCGACTACTTGAAGAACTTGGTCGAATCCATCGGCTCGGCTGGATTGTCTCGAAACAGCTTCGAGCGAATGGAGAATTTACAAGCTGTGAAGCGCCACAATGCGGCGGCTTCACTTTGGAGGCGGAGCTAGGAATTCCAAAGAACAGCTCTGCCGCGCCAGACTTTATGGGCTGGGAAATAAAGCAGTACGCAGTCGCCAACTTCGACCGACCAGAATCTGCTAAAGCAATTACCCTCATGACGCCCGAACCGAACGGCGGCTTCTACAGAGAAAATGGAGTGGCGGCCTTTGTTCGCAAGTTCGGTTACGCGGACCGTTCGGGAAGAGCGGACCGAATGAATTTCGGAGGGAAACATTCCGTGAATATCAAATGCCAGCTCACAAACCTAACGATGGCGTTAACTGGTTTCGATTCAACGGCAGGAAGGATTCGAGACGCTGGCGGAGCGGTCGAGTTGCGAAACGACGGAGGAGAAATTGCAGCGTCTTGGAGTTTCAGCAAAATCCTAGAACACTGGTTGCATAAACACAAGAAGGTCGTTTACGTCCCGTCGCAACGACGGGTCGAACAAGGGTGGGAGTATAGATACGGAAAGCGTGTTCGACTTGCCGAGCAAACCGATCCGCTCCGCCTTCTCGCGTCCCTTGCAGATGGAAAAGTCTACTACGACCCTGGGATTAAACTGGAAAACGCTTCGACGACAGCGGTGACAAAAAGCCGCAGTCAGTTCCGCATCGGGTCTCGAGACATCGCTGCATTATATCAAGATGTGAACGTGGTTGACGTTTTGTGAGCGACGTTTTCACCAAAGAAAAACGGTCGCTCGTGATGGGAAGAATTCGCGGGCGTGGAAATAAGGACACTGAAATTGCACTCGCTCGATTGCTCCGTGAAAACGGTTTCACAGGTTGGCGAAGGCATCGGGCGGTATTCGGAAAGCCAGATTTCGTTTTCCCCAAGTTGAGACTCGCGATATTCGTTGACGGGTGTTTTTGGCATTGCTGCCCGAAGCACGCAACGGAGCCGACAAACAACGCGAATTTCTGGAAAGAAAAACTCGCTAGGAACCGAGCACGGGACGTTCTCGTAACTCAGACGCTGCGGGCGAAGGGCTGGACTGTTTTCCGAGTGTGGGAGCATGAGCTTGCTCGCAAAGAGCGAACTCAACTACTTCAGAAACTCCGTCGAATCATTTCAACCAGCCTAACGACAGAAGTTCGAAGAAGACACCGCAAGAATTTCTGAAAGAAATTCGCGCAGGAGTTCACAAGGACCCCGTCAATTAATCGTTCTAAGTTCTCGTTTAAAGTTTTTTCTTTGTAGCTGAACAAAAGCGCTACATATTGTAAGGAGTGAAGCTCATTACAATAAAGTTTAAAATGCCAGAAGGTGGAGCGAGGAAAGTTAATCTCTTTATGCAAAAGATGATGGACGAAGTAAGTGATGAGTTGTTAGTCTATGACCCAAAGCCTCCCTGCAAATTTCCTATTTTCAACGAAGGGGAAACAGTCGGAGAAGTCTTTATTGAAGAAGAGACTTTGACTGTAAAGAAAGGAAAGTAAAGAAAACACCGCAAGAATTTCTGAAAGAAATTCGCGCAGAAGTACAAGAATCATTGCTAAAAAACGATTGCCTCAATGTTAGATAAAAGGAGAGATTAATTGGGTACTTGCTTTGCTTAAAGCAAGTACATGAACTATAAATTTCTCTTCCCATTTTTTGCCCTCGCAGTTTCAGCCTTTGCAGACGTTGGTGTTTTTAATAACACAGGCAGCCTCGCCACCGCACGCAGTTATCACACGGCGACGTTGCTGCCCAACGGAGAGGTGCTTGTCGCAGGAGGGTATGACGGCAACAGCTATCCCGCGAGCACGGAACTGTACGACCCAGCAAGTGGGACTTGGACTGGTACTGGTAGTCTAAACCCCGCGCGCGCGGGTCACACGGCGACGTTGCTGCCCAACGGCAAGGTGCTCGTCGCAGGAGGGTACAACGGCAGCTATCTCGCGAGCGCGGAACTGTACGACCCAGCAAGTGGGACTTGGGCGGCTACAGGCAGCCTCGCGTCTGCGCGCGCGGGTCACACGGCGACGTTGCTGCCCAACGGCAAGGTGCTCGTCGCAGGAGGTTTTAACAACAGCGGCTATCCCGCGAGCGCGGAACTGTACGACCCAGCAAGTGGGACTTGGACTGGTACTGGTAGTCTAAACCCCGCGCGCGCGGGTCACACGGCGACGTTGCTGCCCAACGGCAAAGTGCTGGTGGCGGGAGGACAAGGGGAAGCAGGACAAGGCTCTAACAGCTATCTCGCGAGCGCGGAACTGTACGATCCAGCGCTCGGGACTTGGACGGCTACAGGCAGCCTCGCGTCTGCGCGATATTTTCCCACGGCGACGTTGCTGCCTAACGGCAAGGTGCTCGTCGCAGGAGGATATAATGACACCAGCGGCTATCTCTCGAGCGCGGAACTGTACGATCCTACGAGCGGGACTTGGACGGTGACGGGAAATATGAACAGCGCGCGGGAAAGGCATACCGCGACCTTGCTGCCCAACGGCAGGGTGCTCGTGGCCGCAGGCTTTACCGCTAACAATACCGCAAGTGCCAGCGTCAGCACGGAACTGTACGATCCAGCAAGTGGGACTTGGACTGGTACTGGTAGTCTAAACACCGCGCGCTCCGCTCACACGGCGACGTTGCTGCCCAGCAGCAAGGTGCTCGTCGCTGCAGGAGTTGACAACAACTCCAATGTTCTCGCGAGCGCTGAATTGTACACTCCAACGCCAACCCACGTTGCTTTACTAAATATTTCAACAAGAGCACATGTAGGAACTGGAAGTGATGTTTTAATTGCTGGGTTTATAGTTGGAGGAAATGGAAGTGCAAGCAGTCGGGTAGTAGTTAGGGCTATAGGTCCAAGTTTATCGACTTTCGGAATCACAGGGACGCTCCAAGATCCAACCTTGGAAATTCACGACGGCACAGGCGCACTAATAGCAAGTAACAACGATTGGAAAACAAGTCAGCAAGCGGCAATCACCGCCACGGGATTAGCGCCAACAAACGACAAAGAGAGTGCAATACTTATTACTTTGGGCGCTGGTCAGTACACTGCGGTCGTAAAGGGGAACGGTGGAACGCAAGGAGTCGCGGTGGTGGAGGCTTACATTTTGGATTAATGCTGAACCCGCAAGAATTTCTGAAAGAAATTCGCGCAGAAGTTTAAGGACCCCCTCACCTAATCGTTGGACCTTCTTTCCATTTCTTCGGCTTCCATGCCTTTGGAGCAGGAAGAGGAATATCTTGGTTTGTGATTTCTTGCCTTTTAAGAATTGTTTTATCTCGTGCAGGCAAAACAGTTGGCTCGTCCAAAGGAACTTCAGCAATGTTTCTTAACAGTTCAGATCTGTTAAAACGTGCAGCCCTTTTCGAACCAGGAAAAAGAACAGATATGTTTTTGTCGGTTTCCTTTGTCACATTGTAACCCAGGCTTTTTATTCCCTCGACTAACTCGGCTTGGGACAGATTCAAAGGAGCCAATTCCGCCGCAAGGTCGGATTTGTTTTTGCCAGTTATACCTTTTACTTTTTCTTTGTGGACTTGTTCAGCACTCTTTAATTGTTGCTCTAGGCTTCGTTCTTTGTTCAAAGCTTTAACAATAGAGGTTCCGAGTCGGTCCATTGACGCGTAAAGGTGCGCCCCATCCTTGCCGCCAAAATCACGCCAGAGAGCAATTTTTGGCGGATAATCGTCGTCCTTTGCAGCAAGGAGAATGTGCAAATCAGCCCTACCCGTCTTTGGATTGGCGTGCCAGCCATACCTGCAAGCGGTATTCCGAGCGAATTGATTTAAGGCAATTGTAGCGATGGAGTCCCGCTCCAAGTCGGTAAGATGGGCGCCCGTGGGGCTGGAGTAAACAATCTCAACAAACAACGTCTCTGAGGGTCTACCAGGAAGCCCGACACGATAAGCCTGATAAGCGTCATCGGTTCGGATACACTCAGAAACGAAATCCTCGCCGCCAGGACCGCCGCAATTAAGATTCCTCGCGGGATAGATGATTTTATCCACATGGGCGGAATGCTCTCGGTCCTCAAGATAAGCAACCCTTCCCCGAAGAACCTTCTGGGACTTTGCCCTTTGTTTATTTCGACTAATTAAAGTAAAGGACATAAATCAGACGACAATCCGCAGAAGTTTTAAAAGCACCTCGGCACGAGCCAAGCGGCTGGTCGAGTCGTGTTTTCCGAAAGCGGCTACCTTCATTTCCTCTGCCTTATCAATGAGCTTTGGAATTAGCTTGTAGTCCGAAGCGGAAAGGCTTTTGAGCAAATGCTGTTTATTACTTAAAATTCTATCCAAGACACGAAGGTCTTTAATGTGGTCCTGGATTTGAGTAATAAGACCAGCAATGTGTTTACTTTGGTCTTTGTCCTTTGGACGAAGCCCAAAAAGAGCTTTGATGAGGTCATCGGCTGAACATTCGAGATTGAGAATTTCAGTCCGCAAGAACATGACTTCCTCGGGCGAAGGGAGCTGAAAAGTAATAACGGGCTGGCTGAGTGTCGTTCCTAACGCTGCCGTCAAAGAAGACGAAACAACCTCCTTGCGAGTTTTTTTCGTTCTCTTCTCTAGCGTTAGTAAAGCTTGGTAGCCCGCCTCCGTCAGGCTAAAGCTTGCGACCCGTTTCATCTCTTTCATATGAAAGAGACAAAAGCATTTCATGATCCCGTCATTAACCAAAAAACGAAGGGGAAATTCATTTTATGGTGGAATTGCAGTGCCCTCGGCAGAGCAAGACGGGAAACCCATTACTATTTCACTACTTTTTGGTAGTGGAGTAGTAAGGTTTCCCCCTTGAAAAGGGAAGAATCTCCCTTTTAGACCCTCTCGGAAAACCGAATTGTAGTACGTACTACAATTCGGGTCTAGTGTTTGGAAAAGAGTCCTTTTCCAAATCGAAGAGAAGAGTACAGTTCGGCATGATTGACCTTAAGAAGTTTCAACGAGCCGAAGAAATAAAGAAAGAGATGCTGGAATTGGAGGCGGAGCTTTCAACGCTCTTTGCCTCGAATTCCAAAAAGACAAAAAACGATTCGGGAAAAACAGCCGCCATCGCTTCTGGAAAGAAAAAGAGGGGACGGAAGAAGGGCAGCAAGATGAGCGCGGCGGCGAGAGCCAAAATTGGAGACGCTCAAAGGAAACGATGGGCGGCGAAGAAAAAGAAAACGTCCGCGTCAAAATAATCGAAACGCTGGCAAGAGAAATGATTCTACTCATGATACATGAGACGGAATGCATTGACTATACTTGTGGGTGTTGCTTTGACGTTTAGCAGTTGCGATGCTCCAAAAAAGGCTGTTTCTAACCGAGACTCTAAAGAAGCCAGAGAAATTACAATAGAGGCACGGCAGAGGGCTGCCATAGAAGCAGAAAACCAAAGGTTTTTCGACGCTCTCGTCGAGGTGAAGAGGATGGAGCATTCATTCTTCTCGGACTGGAGCGCGGAGAAAGAGCCTGCGACGAAAGCGGAAAAAATGATTATTATCGGAACGGATATTTGTGACAAAATGAGGGAGTGGACTAAAAACCAGAATCCCAAGCTAAGAGAAGTAGCCCAAGAGGTTGAAAAATTGGGCAAAGACTTGGTGTTTGCGGGCACCGTCAGCCGAAACACCCACTCTGGTTTTAGACAGGAGCAGGAGAAATGGAATACGGATTACGCGGAGCAGAGTGCTAGACTTGACGACACATTCAAACGGCTGGATAAATTGTACCAGGCAATAGACAATCCTCGCTCCTGGGTAGGACCTTTCTAGCCACGTATTTGGCTCTAGCAGTCGTTTTGATGAGAAACGGCTCTCAAGACCCCTAAATGCCAAATATTATTACAAAAAGTTATGACAAGCGGAAAACTGTCTATGGAGAAAACGCCATCCGCTTGTCATCGCTGG
>PMSN01000023.1 GCA_003167555.1 Spartobacteria bacterium | reverse complement strand
CACTACAAAGTTGAGCCTAGGTGGCCGAACTGTGGCGGGTCAGTACGCCTCATATCGCAGAACTCTTCGACCGTCCAGTCGCGTGGATCAATCCAGATGTCGTACAGGAGCTCAAGCTTGCCTCGAAGAGGTGCCAAGACACCGACCCCGTAATAAGGACTCGGCGGTCCCACTTCCCACCTGTGGATGCTTGAATGCTCGTGCAGCTCGAACCCGGCCGGCAGCTCAAGATGATGCTTTGCGAGATAGGCTAGCGCGACAGCTCTCGCTCGGTCGCGTCGCGCGCTTTCAGCAGGAGATAGCGTCGCACATGCTGACAAAGCGAAGAGGCCGATCGTGATGAAGGTGAGCTTGGCCATCTAACGAGAACAAGATGAGCGACGGCGGACGAGAGCGCGCTTCGCTCGGAGTGGAGTTGTGGAAGTCATCTCAAAAGTGGAGCGTGCGGCGGTCCGCTGTCCGCTCCATCGCATGGTTAGACCTATTTGGCGACCAATCGCAAGTCAGCCGGATCATAAGGACCAGACAAATGATACTCAGGCATTTGCCCCGGGAAATCCCGATAGGATGCCTTTTCTGCATCGGTGAGAGGAACTCTGATGTAATAGATGTCCTCGACGAAGAAGCGGGTTCGGCGCCACACCACGCCTTCAGCCCCCATGAGCGTGGTAACTTTGTCGCCAGTCTTGAATTTCGCTACCGGCGATTTGTCGCAAGCTGTGAGAATGGAGACAGCTGCCATCACGGCGATCGCGAATTTCCAAAGCGACTTCATAGGTCTAACGAGAAGTGGATCTGAAAAGCCCGCATTTGATTGCGGGATTTTCCCATCTATCAGGGTTGCATTCCGGGCGAAACTTTTCCAGACTGGGGAGCATGCCCCAGACTGTAGCGGCCTCTTCCGCCGGCGACAAGCCCAAACTCCTCGATCAAGTCCGCGATGTCATCCGGCGAAAACATTTCAGTCTTCGAACCGAGCGCACCTATTGCGATTGGATTCGCCGGTTCATTTTGTATCACCGGAAACGCCATCCGCGGGAAATGGCCGAAGCCGAGATCACGGATTTTCTCACCCATCTCGCCCGGGATGGCCTCGTCGCCGCAGCCACGCAGAATCAGGCGCTGAGCGCCATTCTGTTTTTGTACCGAGAAGTGCTCAAGCACGACATCGGCTGGCTGGACCAGATGGAACGGGTCAAGCGCCCAGCCCGTTTGCCGGTAGTTCTCACCCGGGACGAAGCGCGACGCGTTTTTCTGAACTTGCACGGAAGACATCGTCTGATGGCGGGCCTCCTCTACGGGAGCGGGCTTCGGTTGATGGAGTGCGTTCGGTTGCGGGTGAAGGATGTGGATTTCGGATATCTTCGGATCACCGTGCGTGAAGGGAAAGGCGGCAAGGACCGTGTCACGATGTTGCCGGTGAATCTTGCCAAATCGCTTGAGCGTGAACTGAGGAAAGTTCGGGCGCAACATGAAGAGGATATCGAATCCGGTTTTGGCGAGGTCTATCTGCCAAATGCAGTGGGCCGGAAGTTTCCAAACGCCGGGCGGGAATGGGGCTGGCAATATGTCTTCCCCTCCTCCCGTCTGTCGGTCGATCCTCGCACGGGACAAAAGCGGCGCCATCACAGCGACGAGAGTGTGCTGCAAGCGGCTGTTAAGGCGGCGGTTCGCGCGGCCGGCATTACGAAACCGGCCACGTGTCATACGCTGCGGCATTCGTTCGCGACGCATCTCCTCGAAAACGGCTACGACATCCGGACGGTGCAGGAACTCCTCGGGCACAAGGATGTGAGCACGACGATGATCTACACCCACGTGCTCAATAAGCCCGGCCTTGGCGTGAAGAGTCCGCTGGATTAGGAAATCAGAGGGCAGAGGTCAGAAGGGGAAAAGTAGAAAGTAGGAAGCGGCTCGAAAGTAGGAAGTAGGAGGTAGGAGGTAGGAGGTAGAAATGGAAGGGGAACCTAGAGTGGTTTCCTGGTTTCGAGCTCGGCCAGAAAGGCGGCGTATTTTTGGGTGGCGGGATGAGCGGGGCCGAGAGTTTTGCGAGCGGTTTCGGCGGCGCGGCGAGTTAGCTCTTTGGCTTCGGAGATCTTACCTTCGCGAGCGAGGTCGCCGGCGAGATCGTAGCAGGCCTCGAGGGTTTCGGGATGCTCGGGGCCGCGGAGTTTCTCAGCTAGCTTGAGGACTTGACGATACTCGGGCTCGGCGTCGGTATACTTGGCCTGGTTAAAGAGGGAGTTAGCCAGGCCGCGGCGGCTTCTCCTGGTAAGGGCATCCTCGGGTCCGAGCGTTTTCTCTTCTATAGCGATAAGGTCCCGGAAGATGGCTTCGGCTTCGGTGTAGTTACGATCGCCCATCAGAGCGTTCGCCAGGCTGCTACGATTGACGAGCGTGTTAGGATGCTCGGGACCAAGGACCTTTTCTTCCAGAGCAATGATCTCTCGATATTGGGTAATGGCCTCCGTGTGCTTACCCTGGGCCTGAAGGGCATTAGCCAGACCCGAGCGGCCGGAGAGTGTGTCGGGATGCTCGGGTCCCAGCACTTTTTCTTCGAGAACGATGAGGTCGCGAAAATCTGTTTCGGCCTCGGCGAACTTACCCTGGCTCATGAGGACCTTGTTGAGGCGGAGGCGGCTCACGAGAGTATCGGGGTGCTCTGGACCTAGGACCCGTTCTTCAAGCCGGATCACATCACGAAGGGTGACCTCGGCTTCGGCATACTTGCCCTGGTAATCGAGGGCGTAAGCCAGGCTGCTGCGGCTCCTGAGTGTGTCGGGATGCTCGGGGCCGAGGACTTTGTTCTCGAGATCGATGACCTGGCGAAACTCATTGGCGGCGTCGGCATGTTTGCCTTGTCGATCAAGAGTTAGCGCGATGTTATTGCGGCTTCTAATTGTATCGGGATGCTCGGGGCCGAGAACCTTTTCTCTTATCTCCAGGACGCGGCGATGTTCCGCTTCCGCTTCAGAAGGCTTGCCTGCACTATCCAGGGCGATGGCCAAGCCGTTCCTACTTAAAAGGGTGTCGGGATGGGTGGGGCCGAAGACTTTCTCTTCCAAGGCCACGATCTGACGAAAGTCAGCGATAGCTTCGTTATACTTACCCTGGCGGTATTCCGCGTAGGCGAGACGGTTCCGGCTCCTAAGTGTATTAGCATGCTCGGCGCCCCCCGTGTGCTCGCGCGTTTCGACTACGGCGCGCAGGACGCTCTCGGCTTCGCGGTAAGCGCCCTGGTCGATGAGCAAGTCGCCGATGGCATGTTGCACGTCAGCCCATTGCTCCGGGTTACCCTGGCGATTGGTCAGTTTCTCCGCAGCGCGGAAATCTTCCAGGGCTGTCTTGAACTGGATCCGTTTCTGCGCGGAGAAGCCGGCCAGCTCGTAGGCCTGGATGATCTCGGCCGGTTTCGCCGAGCCGGCCTTTTGCGCTTCTTCGGCTGACTGCAACGCCCAGCGCTCGGCTTCGATGTAGTCCTTGGCGACATAAGCAGCGTTAGCCCGCTCATAGCTGGAGGCATTCGGCGCGCGCTTTAAGTCGGCGGCCACTTGCGGGAGTTTCTCGCGCAGGACCTTGGCATCGACGCCGAGTTGCTTGGCCAGCTCGGTGTAAACGCGTTCCTGGAGCGCGGCCGGGTCTTCTTCGGCCTGAGACTGGCGCACCTGCGCTTCGACATGCGGATAGTTAAGGATGCCTTCCCGCAGCTTGGTCATTTCTTCCGTCATAGCTACGACGGCATGCTCGGTCTGGGCGACGCGCTCGGTCGTTTGGCGTTGACCGCGCAGAAGCCAGAGGCCCAGGCCCACACTTATGGCAAGAAGGATGGCCATGCCGGCGGCCCATTGTTTTACGCCGCGGCGCAAGCGAACCAGATCGTCGCGGAGCTTAAGAACGCTGGCCTCCAAGGCCGCCGGGCTGTTCAACGGATGATAGAGATGAGCGTCGGACTGCAAACGGCGGCGATAGACGGCTTGTAACTCACGCAACTCCTCGGGCTCGCCTTCGCACGCGTCGACGGGGAAGTTTTCGTCGATGAAAAGATACCAGACTTTTTTGCCGCGCTGCCGCGCATAAAGCGCTTCGTATTGAGTGTAGCTGACCCGGCCGAATTGCGGGTCGGGCTCGGGCGGCTCCGCGCCGTAGCAATTGCCGACAATCTGAAGGACCCCTTTGCATTGATCGATCCGCTGGCGCAACATCGCACGGAGGTCGCCGGTTTCGGTGCCGAAGACTTCCTGCCAGACAGGCTGATAACCGAGAAAGGTGAGCGTGTTGGCGGCAAGCTGGCGACCGCTCCGGAGTTCGCGGCTAACAGCGGAAATAAAGATGAGCGGAAGCGAGGCCACGGGAGGTGATACCAAATCAGTCGCAGTCTGGCAAGGCTTCTATGCCGCTTATTCGCTTGCCAGGCGGGAGCGCGCCGCGTACAAGGGCAGCAACGATGAAAACACGCATTTTAAAAGCGGCTTGCCTGCTCACAGTCGGAGCGATCCTGGCGAGCGCCTCTATCGGCACTGCCCCCGCTCAACTGCCATATGTTCCGAATCCTTTTAGTAGCAGAAGTAGTGCGGCCGAGACGATCGTCACCGCCGCGGTGGTCGCGACCGTGATCTATTTTATTGCGAAACAGGAGGCGACGGAACGGCAACGGCAGGTGGCCGAGATGCGGGCGCGCCAGTCTTATGCGCGGATGTCGTCGCAGCGGAAGGCGAGCATGAAAGCGAAAAAGGTGCGTTACATCGCGGTGGATACGGAAAGGGGCGCCAAGAGTTCGCCCAAAGCAAAGAAGACCGTGATGATTTACGATACGCAAACGCAACGGGTGGCGAGCAACAATGCCTATGACGTGGCGCAGTCGCCAAGCGTAGGTTCGACCACGAAGATCGATTCCTACTCGGCCGAGTACGTCGGATCTGGACAGTAGGCTGTAGCGGTAGCGACGGTCTCAGACCGCCGAACGCACGTTATGCCGGCGACCTTGTCAGCTGGTAGACTCGGCTAGACCTAGGCCGGTGGTGTTGTTCGTGCCGAAATCACCAGGCCGGGCCTTGGTTTCCAGAAAAGGATGGCGTGCAAGCTCGCGACGGGGCGATTACTCGCGACGTTATTCGAGGTAAACGAAAGACCGGGATTTACTTACCTGTCGTATCGAAGAGGAAGCATTGAGGTCCTAGGTGATCGGGTCGATTCATGACGGACAGGCGCGCTTCTCGTGGCGAACGACGATTGGCAATCCAGTCCCGATGCGACGGCGATTCAGGCTACAGGAAGTCTCTATCGCCGCGGCAAAATTTGTGTAACGTCAGTTGATGGCGATCAATCCACAAGAGAACGAAACGGACACGTTCGTTCTATCGCCTCGCCCGCTCGTCCCCCGGGCGACCACCGCGCCGGACGACGCGATGACCACGGATTACGAAAATCTCGGAGAACTTCCACGCTCCTACGGCAGATCGTTTCTCTTCGCCATCGCGCGCGATCCGCACACGCTCTTCGTTTACTGGGACATCGATTGGCCCGCCGTCTTTGGCGAGCACCCGCCCTCGGATCGCAAGGTGCACCTGCGTGTTTTGTGGCACGAAGGAATTGAGGAAACAACGGCGCCGGTCGAGCCGCTGGCCGGAAGTCATTTGATTTCGGTCACGCACGCGCGCAGCTCCTATCGCATCGAGCTCGGCTACAATGAGCCGGCGGATGTCTGGAATTCCGTCGCCACCTCGGACGTCGTCATGACGCCGCCGGAAGATGTCGGCGAGACTGGCCCTATCGATGTCGCGACCGTGCCGTTTCATTTGAGTTTCCAGCGCATCGTCGATGCATTTCGCGGCTCAAAATACGACGGCGACGCGATCGTGGAAATTCTGGCCGAGATGCAGAAGCACGCGGACAAACCCGGAGCGGCTTTGGCGGCGGCAGATCGCGAAATTCTGCGCGCGATCGATCTCAGCTTCTCTGAAACCGATGCGCTGCACCGCTCGCGGTTGCGCGAATCCGAAGACGCTTTCGCGACGCGCCAACGGATCGAATCGATCCTCGGCTTCGGCGCCTCGAGCCCGATGTGATTCGCGATTGGTAGGGCGAGACTCTGTCGAGGCGAAAACGGTTCGCGGCTCGACAGAGTCTCGCCCTACCAAAAGCGGTGGACGCGACGCAGCGCGCCCCTCCATTATTTGCTCAGCTTAATTCCTTCCGGCATTTCCGGCGGGGGCGCGTTGATGTGGCTGTGGCTCTTCCCGTAGCCAAAGTAGAAGATGAACCCGATCAGCAGCCAGACGATCAATCGCAACCACGTCGGCCAGCCGAGTCCGTAAATCATCGCACCGCAAATGATAATCCCGAGCGTGCAGACAACTGGCGCCGCCGGAACACGGAAGGCCCGTTCCAGTTCTGGACTGCGCACCCGCAAAATCCAGACTCCGGCGCAAACGAGTATGAATGCGAAGAGCGTCCCAATACTCGTCATGTCCCCGACGATCTCTTCCGGAATGAACGCGGCGAAGACTCCCGTGAAGACGAAGAAAAGCATGTTCGATTTGTACGGAGTGCGGAAACGCGGATGCACGTCAGAAAAGACCTTTGGCACGAGTCCGTCTCTGCTCATCGAATAGAAGACCCGAGATTGACCAAGTAACATGACGAGGATAACAGACGAAAACCCAGCGAGAATCGCAACCGTAACTGACTTTGATAGCCATTCATAGCCGGGCATATAGGTGCTAATCGCAAATGCTACTGACGCTTCTTTACCTTGTGTCCGAAAATCTTCGACGGTCGCAAGGCCGCTCAGCACATACGAGAACAGCACATACAGCACAGTGCAGATTACGAGCGACCCCAGGATACCAATCGGCATTGTGCGTGCCGGATTCTTGGCTTCTTGCGCGGCAGTAGAGACGGCGTCGAATCCAATGTAGGCAAAGAAGACGATCCCTGCGGCCCCAAGGATTCCCATTATCCCGCCGTAGGCATGCGGAAAGTCGTGCGGTGGCGTGTACATGGTTGCGGCTGGAATCAAAGGCGTGTGGTTAGCCGGATTGATGAAGCCCCATCCGATGCAGATTACCAATAGGACGACAGCGACTTTGATAACAACAATGATCCCATTAACAAACGCTGATTCCTTTGTGCCGCGAATAAGGAGGAGCGTCAGAAGCAGAAGAATGAAAACTGCCGGAATGTTCATGATGCCATGAACACCACCTTGGTGCTCGAAAGGCGAATGCGACCATTGGTAAGGAACAGCTAGGCTAAACCATCCCAACACTCGATTCGCATATTGGCTCCACGCGATCGCGACTGTGGCCGCGCCGACGGCGTACTCCAAAACAAGGTCCCATCCGATGATCCAGCCGACGAACTCACCCATGGTTGCATAAGAATAAGTATAGGCGCTGCCTGCGACCGGAATCATTGATGCGAACTCGGCGTAGCAAAGTCCCGCAAATGCGCAGCCGACACCGGCCAGGATGAACGCCAGCACAACCGACGGACCAGCGCGTTGAGCGATGGCATCTGCCGTGCGGACAAACAGGCCGGCGCCAATGATCGCGCCGATGCCGAGGGCGACGAGATTCACTGGGCCAAGCGAGCGTTTGAGTGTGTGCTCGCCGACTTCCTGCGCTTCACCCATCAACTTGGCGAGAGGTTTTCTTGCGAATAAATTTGCCATACTTGGTCTCCTTTGCGTGCGGTAGCTTTAATTTTCGTTACGATGAGTTCTGGTCTCCTGAAGCCGAACCAGCATTTGATTTCCGCCAGAGAAAATAAACTGGCACACCGGCCAGGACGATAACCAAGCCGGGCCACGTCGTCGCCGTTTGATAGATAAAGAGCACCACGAGGATCACAGTCGCACCGACGACATACAGAGCGGGGACGATCGGGTAACCGAAAGCTTTGTATGGGCGCTCCGCATCAGGCCGTTTCCGGCGCAGCACGAAGATGCCGATAATCGTCAGGATATAAAAGATGAGCGCGGCCGAGATGACGTAGTCGAGCAGGTTGCCATAAAGATTGCCATAACCGGTGACCGTGCCGGCAGCATCTGTCTTGACGGTGCGCGGCAGGACGAGGACGCCGGCCCAGATGCCTTGAATGATGAGGCCCCACGCCGGGACGTGGTTCTTGTTCAAGTCGCCCACGCGACGGAAGAAGAGGCCATCGCGCGCCATCGCATAGTAGGCGCGCGCGCCCGCCAGGATCAGCCCATTATTACACCCGAACGTCGAGACCATGATCGCGACGGCCATGATGGTGGCGCCCGCGCCGGGGAAAATTACGTTGGCGGTTTCGGAAGCGACGCGATCGCTGGGCGCATTCTGAATCGCAGTGAAAGGCAGCGCCGCCAGATACGCGACGTTGGCGAGCAGGTAGAGACCGATGACGAGGATGGTCCCGAAGGCGAGTGAGAGCGGAACGTTGCGGCGTGGATTGATGACCTCGCCTGCAGTGAAGGTGATGTTGTTCCAGGCGTCGGCGGAGAAGAGCGAATTCGTCTGCGCCACGCAGATGCCCACGAAGAGCCCGAAGGCGGTCACGGCGCTCAATCCCTGTCCGACATCCTGCAAACCGCCGCGCAGAGTCCAAAAGTCGCTGAAGTTCGCCGCGCCCGCGCCCGACCTCAAACCGACAACGATACCGAGCACGATAAGCGCGATGAGCGCACCGGTCTTCGCTGTCGTGAAGACGTTCTGGACGAGCTTGCCAAGTCTTAGACCGCGCGTGTTCATGAATGTCAGGAGCGCGATGAGGGCCAGGCCGACGGCTTGGGCGGTCGAGAGCGAGAGCGCGTAGCTGCCCAAACGAATCGGCGCAATTAGATAATTCGACTCCGACACCCACGGAACGAGCACGCCCATGTAGCGCGCAAACCCGACGGCGACCGCCGCGATCGTGCCGGTCTGAATCACGAGAAAAAGCGTCCAGCCGTAAAGGAAACCCCAGAGCGGCGAGAAAGCTTCGCGCAGGTAAACATACTGGCCGCCGGCCTTCGGCATCATCGCCGCCAACTCGCCGTAGGAGAGCGCCGCCATCAGCGTCAACACGCCGGTCACGAGCCAAACGACGAGCAACCAACCGGGCGCACCGACCTGGCGCGCAATGATTGATGAGACGATGAATATGCCCGAGCCGATCATCGAGCCGGCGACGAGCATCGTCGAGTCGAGCAGTCCGAGTCCGCGGATGAACTTGCCGTTGGTGGGTTCGGATGATTGCGACATGCGTTTTTGAGTTCGAGCCGTCCGACTTGGCGGAGAGTTAATCACCAGTCAGCCCGAAAGCGCAACGCCAAAGATCGCTCGAGTGAATCAAGCGTTTTCGCCCAGCGCCGAACGTGCTATCCTCCGGCCCGTGTTTGCCTGCGTCTCCAATTTTCCGCTGCGGAAATTCACCGCGTTGCTAGCCGCGGCGCTTCTCGCTCTTCCGCCGATCGCCCTGGCTCTCCCGCGGCCCGCGCCGACGAGCGCCCTCCAATACGAAGCGCTTCCGCTCGAGCGCTCGCGCCAAAATCATTTGCTCGTGCGCGCCGAGATTAACGGCAAACCAGCGCTCCTCGGCGTGGATACCGGCGCTCCAGTTAGTGCGATCGCGCTCAGCCGGCGCGCCTATTATGGAATGGCCCCCGCTGGCAGCCGATCGGGACTTCCTTCACGGCTCAGCATTAACGGCGCGTTCAACGCCGTCGGCATCGCGCACAACCTCCGCCTCGGCACCCTCAATCTCGTCGAGGAGCCGATGGTGCTGGTGGACCTCGGCAATGTTCACCGGTCCGGGAGAAAAGGAGGAGGCGAGATCGACGGCATCCTCGGCGCCGATATTTTGTTTCCCACCAAGGCGATCATCGACTGCCAGCGGCAACTCCTCGTTTTGAAAATAAATCCGAGTGTTCCGGGCACCGTTCCAGGTTTCGATTTCAGCGGGTTCCGCCGCGTGCCGATGAACGTCAGCCCCGGCTACAACCTTTATGTGAACGGATCGGTCAACGGAAAAGCGGCGCGGCTGATGGTGGACACGGGCGCGTTTGCCACGCTCCTCCATTTGAACTTTGTGCGGCGGATGAAAATTCCGTTGCGCGACACGCCCTTCAACTCCTCCGGTGTCAATCTGCAGCAGCGCGGTGTGCAGCTTGCCACCATCTCGCGTTTTTCGGTCGGCTCGATGGACATGCAGAGCAACGAAGTGGGCGTCATCGATCTCGAAGGATTGATTCACGGCGGGCTCCTCGATGCGAAGCCGCCGGTGGCCGGATTGCTCGGCTCGGAAATTTTGCGCCGCTATCACGGCATCATCGATTTCGGAACGAACTCGCTTTACTTGAAGCGCTGACTTTTCGTCGGTTCGTTTCAAACTGCCGCCGCCGCCGGCTGCGCGGCGCCAATGAAATCGGCTCGAGTGAAAATGGGAACCACCGCGTGACCTCGACGCTCGATCGCGGCGCGCCCGCCTTCCTCGCGATCCACCAGCACGAGCACGAACGCCACCTGGCCGCCTTCGCCTTCAACGGCGTCGATCGCCTGCAAGGTCGAGCCGCCCGTCGTGATGACGTCGTCGACCACGACCACGGATTGGCCCGGAGAAAAATTGCCTTCGATTCGCTTTTGCCGGCCGTGTTCTTTCACCGACTTCCGCACGCTGAAAACGTGAAGCCGGTTCGCGGGATCTTCGAGCTGCGCGCAAACGCCCACGCTCAACGCGAACCAGTCAGCCCCCATCGTCAGCCCGCCGATGCCGTCGACATTTACGCTGCGTTCCGCAGCCATCTGCTTGATGAGTTGCCATCCGATGCGCCCGATCAGAAGCGCGGCCCGCGGATCGGAAGTCGTAACTCGCGCATCAATGTAGAGATCGCTCTTCGCGCCGGAAGCGAGAGTGAAATCGCCGCGACAAACCGACTTCGCGTTCAGGATCGCGAGCAACTCCGATTTCAGTTCGGCGAATTGCGCGGAGTCGGTCGTCATTTCTCAGCCGGATAGAGAATGCCGTTCTTCATCACGGCTTCAATGTCAGAGGTGCGCGCGATGTCGTCCAGCGGGTTCGATTTCAAGATGACGAGGTCGGCGAATTTGCCGGGCTCGATCGCGCCGATCTTCGCGCCGGTTTCGCCGCCGAAAGTTTTGGCGGCGTTGGCGGTCGTGGATTGAAGAATCTGCATCGGAGTCAGGCCGGCTTCTTTCATGAGCTGAAACTCGCGGAAGAGCGCGGGCCCATGAATGGTGCCGATGTTCCCCGCGTCCGTGCCGGCCGCGATGGTGATGCCGGCGTCCTGGAGCGTCTTCAGATTTTTCAGCGCGATGTCGTACGTTTTCTGGATGCGATCGAGGACAGCATCGGGATTCGCCAGCGCGGTCTTGATTCGCTCCGGGATTTTGTCCGCCGGAATCTTCGTGACGTCGAGCGACGCGATAACTTCCGGGTTGCCCCACGCTTTTTCTTCCGGCGTCAGATTGAGTTTGTTCGCGAAGGTGCGGCCGTAACGCTCGAAGACGACGAGCGTCGGCGTGAGGATCGTGCCGTGTTCCTTCAATAATTTGACGAATGCATCGTCGACGAGTTTGTCGGTGACGCTGTGCACGAGAAGATCGGCGCCTTCCTCGACTGATGTGCGCGCGGCCTCGAGCTCCGTGGCGTGAACGGCCACGCGCAATTTTAGGCGGTGGCTTTCCGCAATAACGGCGTGAACGATCGGCCGGAATTTCTCGACCGGATTCTCGGCGTTGACGATGTACCAGATCTTGACGTAGTCGGGTTTCTCTTTCGCCAGTTTCTGCACGAGCTGCACGCCCTGCTCCGGCGTCTCGATTTTGACGATGGGCGGATCGCCGTTGAGTTCGAGCTGCGGGCGCGAGACGCTGGAGATCAGCGGGCCCGCCGCCGCGACCCGCGGCGCTTTCTCGGTGGAGTTGGCGAACTTCCGCATCGCGAAGTTCCACATCGGTCCACCGACATCGACTACCGAAGTGATCCCGCAACGGATGTAACGCGCGAGCGTGTCGAGCTTGTTGCGATCGATCCACGCGTGTTCGTCCTTATAGGATCGGATGCTCGTTAGGTCGACCGCGTCCGGCCGCGTGTAGATGTCGCCCGATTGGAAAAAATGAACGTGCGTGTCGATGTAACCGGGCAAGATAAACTTGCCGCGCGCATCGATGACGCGATCGCCCTTCTTGGGAATGTCGGTGGCGCTCGTCTGGCCGACGGCGCTGATGTGATCGCCCTGGATGGTGATGACCGCGTTCTCCGTCACCTTCCCCGTGCCTGGGTTAATGAGCGTGCCGTTTGTGATCACGGTCGTGCCGGACGCCGTGGCATGAGCTGAATCCGCAACGAATGCGATCGCAAGGGTGGCGAACAGACTGGCGGCGCGTGTTTTCATCGGCGTGAATTAATTCTCGGCCGATTCCGGCACCGCGCGTTCCGCCGCTTGAAAACCGATCTTCGAATGCGTTCCGTCGCAAAACGGTTTCTCGGTCGATGCGCCGCAACGGCAGAGCGCCATTCGCTTCTCCGTCGGAAAGGCATTGCCGTCGCTGTCTTTCAATTCCACGTCGCCCTTCACGATGTAAGGCCCGTTCTTGATCGTCTCGATTGTTACTTCAGCCATGCGCGCACTCTAGCTGTCCCGCGATCGGCTGACGAGTCTCTTCGCACCCGACGCTCGCTGGCCGGGAAGTCTAAGCCCGTCGATGGAGACGTGCGTGCTCGACATTGGCCGCGGGCCGACATGGATGGTGACCCGCAGAGGTGGCGTTGGAATTTGAGACGCTGATTCGCCTTGCAGCTTCAAGTCTGGCCCCCAAATATTTGCCTTGTCACGTCATATTATGTCATGTTATGTAATATTATATGGCGCGCGGTGATTCAGGTCGCATTGTTCTCGAAATTGATCCCGCCGAGAAAGAGGAGCTGTATTCCGCTGTAACGAAGGACGGGTTAACCTTGAAAAACTGGTTCTTGCAGCAAATGACAAACTACCTTGGCCAACGAGCACGATCTCGAAGTAGTTCTTCGATTGTCGCGGAGGGACTGGGCGAGTATCGCTCGAGTGCGAAAAGAAAATCGCAGGTGCCGTCAGAGAAGAAGCGAAAAAACCGAAATCAAAAAGCGACATGAATTTCATCGCGCTGGAATCGCAACAGAAGCTGCGGGGAGGATTCTATACAGAACCAGCGATAACTTCTTTCTTGGTTAAGTGGATCAAGCAATCCTCTCCAATATCGTTGTTGGAGCCGAGTTGTGGCGACGGAGCGTTTCTTCACGCTCTTCGGGAAGAAGGACTCCCGTCGCTGCGAAGAATAACTGCCTGCGAGCTAGACGCGTCCGAAGCCGCAAAAGCCCGTGCCCGAAGTCCCCTAAAAACCGAAATCATAAACAAAGATTTTTTGCGCTGGTATTTGTTTCACGCACGCCACAACGAACAATTTGACGCTGTGTTGGGCAATCCGCCTTTCATTCGATATCAATATCTGCCGGAAGAACAGCAGCTGCTCGCAGAGAAGATTTTTGCTGATTTAAGACTTCCCTTTACGAAGCACACGAATGCCTGGGTTCCGTTCGTTCTTGCGTCGATAAGGCTTCTCCGTCCAGGTGGCAGATTGGCCATGGTCATCCCCTCGGAGATATTTCATATTCCACACGCGCAATCACTACGGCGATATCTCGCGGAACAATGTTCGCGCATCCTTGTGCTGGATCCGGAGGAAATTTGGTTCGGCGAAACGCTTCAAGGAACGGTGCTTCTTCTCGCAGAGAAGAAAATGGACCCGGGCGAAAAAAGCAAAGGCGTGGCGATAAGGGCAGTCGCCAATCGTCGAATTCTTTCTAGCGATCCGGCGGAGCACTTTCAGAATGCAGCGTACAGCAACGGCCCAACGATTGAGGGCAAGTGGATGCCAGTGTTCCTTTCCCTCAGGGAGCGCGCATTATTGGCTGACTTTCGCCAGCGCTCAGACGTGAGAAAGTTTGGTGAAGTGGCGTCTGTCGATGTGGGCATCGTGACTGGAGCGAACAAATTCTTCCTCGTTCCGGACGACATTGTGAAGGAGTTCGGTCTGCAGCCTTGGGCCCATCCGATGTTTGGTCGGAGCGAACACGTCAAAGGGTTGATATATTCAAGCCAGGATCATCGCGCGAACCGCAAGAGCGGCCTTCCAGCTAATTTTCTTTGGTTCCAGCGCGATGCATTCGATCTCTTTCCGCCGAAAACGCAGGCATATTTGAGACTGGGACTCGAGCAACAATTGGATAAGCGGTTCAAATGCAGAACGAGGAAGATTTGGTTCAAGGTTCCATCTGTCCACGCAACGTCTGTTGCGATGTTGAAACGGGCCCATCACTACCCGCGACTCGTACTTAACCCGGCCTACGCGTACACCACCGACACTGCTTACCGCATCCGTCCTCTAACACTGAAAGCAGAGGCTTTGGTGTTCGGTTTCGTTAACAGTCTCACATGTTTGACAGCGGAGATGGAGGGTCGGCATTATGGCGGCGGCGTACTCGAATTAGTACCCTCAGAAATCGAGAGACTCCTTGTTCCCACTGTCTCAGCAAATCGCTTGGATCTGAAAGCCGCTGATCGAAGATTTCGTGATGCTGTCGACC
Organism: Spartobacteria bacterium; assembly: GCA_003167555.1. Classification (GTDB taxonomy): domain Bacteria; phylum Verrucomicrobiota; class Verrucomicrobiia; order Chthoniobacterales; family UBA10450; genus AV80. The sequence goes on along the minus strand of PMSN01000023.1, from coordinate 331,301 downwards.
ATCTCAGCTTTCTACGAACGCAAGACTCGGAAGTATTTGGGAAGATGGGAATCTCTAGGAAGGATCAGGAGACCATCCATAATGCATGGCTTAAACTGCGCGACCGCCGACATCGCGTGCGATCCGTCGATGTGGAAGAGGCAGAAGTGGCTGCTTGACTAATCGATCTCTATTAAGAACTCAGGCGGTTTGCTGTTCCTGCGATACAAAGACATGATCCGCCGAAGAAGATCCCGCTTCGCAACAACCGGTAGTGCTGGCCCCCAATGAATTTGGGTCATTGAATTTCTCTGTCCGTAGCTAACCGAAGTTCTGTCTGTATTGTGCGATAATCGCAGCCGGAAGGTGCTGTAATTCAATCCCTTCACCACAATCTGAAAATCGGCTTCGGCGCGCTCAATGTGCCGCCTCGAGGAGTCCGGGCGCCACCTTAAACGCGAAAATACTTCATCTCGAAAGAAGTGCCGTTGATCAATATTATCCGCCGCACCCTTTTTCCACAGCATCGACCCAGTAGCATTAGTGTTCGATCCACTCGGCACGTTTAGATCTCGCTCCGACAGCTCGCGACTTTCCCAAATTAATACAAATTCCGCCGACTTAATTGGTGCGAAAATGCTGGGGATTCGAACTGTCTTTCTCCTCGCGGCGACATGGCGGCCAAGTCGAGCGGGTCTTGGATGCCGAGCAAGCGGCATGCGACCAAGGTTGTCTCGTTCACCCGTCCGCACCGTCAAGCGAACGACTGGTGCAACTACGACATCTTCGTCGATCAACCGCCCTTGACGAAATAGGCCAGCCGCGGCTGCGGCATTTGGGATTTCAAAGACGTGGCTTGGGAAGCGGGCTTCCAGTCCATCCAAAGTCGCTATCGTCGACAAGAGGAAATCGGTGTCCTCAGTATTTCGAAGGTCAAGCGATAGCAGCGCGCCCGCCTCCACATTGTTGTGCAGTCCTGAAAAAGTAATGTTTGCGCTGCCAATGATCACCGAAGCGTTACGCTTCCTCTGGAACACGAAGAGCTTGGGGTGGAAAATCGGAGAACGCGCTCCTGTATCGACAGCGAAAACCTTTACACGCAGCTCTAATAAACGCCGGACAGCCTGGAGGGACGTAATGTTATTTCGAATTCCAATGAAGAAAACCGTTCGCTTGGCTACTCTTTTCAGTTCGTTTGCTAACGCATCAACACCGTCGCGCTGGACGAATGCAACACTCCCGATGAATCGTTCGAGGCCGCGCTGCGAAAGCAATCTGCGCAGGGTATCTGCGTGAAACTGCGGCGTCAGTGCTTGAAGCAGAAGCTCAATCTTGGCCATAGGATTTCTACTGAGTTCTAACTCGGGGCGGGCCTTTTTCGTCACGCGCGGACGTTTCCGTTCTCGCAGGGAATTTTCTTTCAGCAGAAGAGATTGGTGCATTCAAGGGCTCCCTCTCCGCGCTAGCGGCGTGATTTGGGTCGCGCACGAGTATTTCGAACTCAACACCCGTTTCGGAAAAACGCACGCTGTCAGTGAATCGCTTCGCCCAGAGCCTGCGGCCCGACTCAGCTCTTCGGTTCGTCCGCGATTTTGATCACAATCTTGCCGCGAGTGTGATGCGTCTCGGCCTGCTCCTCGGCCTTTACTGCTTCGCTGAGCGGAAGGACTTGGGTGACAACGGGCTTGATCTTCCTCTCTTCGATCAGCCTGGTGATTTCCGTCAATTCATTCGCGTCCGGGTGTGAAAAAACCGAGGCGCCGTGAATTCCGTGTTTATCGAGCTCCGCCTGATCCGGCCTTGAAACAAGAGTCGCGATGAAGCCGCCCTTTTTAACCACGGCGTAGGAGCGCGCGAGCGTGTCGCGACCGACAGGATCGAGGACTACATCAACATCCTTCGCCACCTCTTCGAATTTTGTTTTTGTGTAATCGATCGCCACGTCGGCGCCGAGCTGCTTGAGCAAATCCTGGTTTGCGGTCGAGGCCGTTGCGATCACGCGGGCGCCGCGCGCTTTCGCAATTTGAATGGCGAAGCTGCCCACGCCGCCGGAGCCGCCGTGAATCAAGACGGTCTGTCCGGCGCTCAACTTCGCGGCATCGATCAACGCCTGCCACGCCGTCAAGGCGGCGAGCGGGACGGCGGCGGTCTCGACGTAGGTGAGCGACTTCGGTTTGAGCGCCGCTTCGCTTTCCGCGAGGACAGCGTATTCCGCCCAGCCGCCGCCAAAGAGGGCGTAGCCGTAAACGCCATCGCCGACTTTCAGTTTCGTGATCTTCGCGCCTGTTTTCTCCACGACGCCCGCGACATCATATCCGGGGATGAGCGGCAGATGCGTCCCGAATTCCTTCGCATATTTCCCCGAGACAATAAGCGGGTCGGCGGGATTCACTCCGCACGCGATCACGCGGACGAGGACTTCGTTCTCCTTCGGGTCGGGCCGGGGAGCATCTTCATACTTGAGTACGTTCGGCCCGCCGTACTCATGCACGACGATCGCTTTCATCAGCGGCTTTGCCGATTCCGCAAGCACTGCCCAGGGAAGAACCGCCAGTGTCGTTAGGCCGAAAGCTCCGGCCAGTGAATTTAAAATTCGCATCGGCGCAACGATCAGCGAATCACCGCCGTCTCGCCGAACTTCTTCGCCATGTCCTCAAGGTGTTCGTCGATGTACTTCGTCTCGCCGAAGAGCCGGCTCATGAGACGGAAGAACGGCTGCTTCATCGTCGAATCCTCAGTGATGGTGACTTTGGTTCCATCCGCCGTCGCCGTGATCTCGTAAGTCCACGATCCTTCGAACGGGCCGCCGGCGTCGCCCATCGAACGAACCAGGCGCGATGGCGGTGTGCTCTCACTCGTGATGATCGTCATCGCCATGTTGCCTTTGAAAGTCTGGCGCGTCGCCTCTTTCCCATCGACGGGCGGCAGCATCTCGATCTTCACCATGTTGCGGTTCCACTTCGGGAAATTCGGCAGATCGGTGAGGAGAGCGAAGATGGCGTCGGGCGATTGTTTGAGCGTGGTCGTGCGGGTGTGGACCTGGTGAGCGGGAATCGTGAGCGCATAGAGATACGCCGCGCCCAGGAGCAGGATGAGGATAACGACGAGCCGCAGGAAAATTTTCATGTCGGATGATTGGCAGAAGCGTGCGAACGCAGCGAGCGAAAAGGAAGCTACGAGCGTGTGTCATCCCGAGCCGCGCAGACGGCGAGGGACCTCACAATTGGTTCAATCGCTTTCGCGTCACATTCGGCGTAAACCGCGGATAACGCGTGCATTTTCGCGAGAGCGGAACGTGCGTTTGTGAGGTCCCTCGCCGTCTGCGCGACTCGGGATGACATGCTGATCGCGCGGTTGCGCTCGCCGGGATACGGCGAGAGCTTGCGCACTCACGGAGAAAAAAACATGCACTGGAAAATCCTGATCGTTACTTTCGCGCTCGTCAGTTCAGCCCTCGCCCAAACGACGCCGGTCCCGGCGACAGCGGGCGGCAAACGGCCGTTCACTTTCGAGGACATGATGAAATTGAAACGCGTCGGCGCGCCGGTGTCTTCTCCGGATGGGAAATGGGTCGTGTTCGACGCGGTCGATGTGGATCTCGACGCGAACAAAAAAATCTCGCATCTCTGGATCGTGCCGGCGGTGGGCGGCGAAGCGCGCCGATTGAATCAAACGCCGAATCAGGAAGAGCGGCCACGTTTTTCCCCAGACGGCAAACGGCTGATTTGGACATCGAAGGCGACCGATCCAACCCAGATTTGGATGAGCAATTTCACGCCGGAGAGTGGCGGACTCGATGGCCAGCCGCATCAGGTGACGAACATCTCGACCGGCGCCGACGGCGCGATCTGGTCGCCGGACGGGAAGAGCATCGTTTTCGTCTCGTCGGTTTATCCGGATGCGAAAGACGACGCGGCCAACAAGCAGCGCGATGAGGATCTCGGGAAGAGCAAAGTGAAAGCGAAGATTTTCACGAAGCTGCTCTACAGGCATTGGACTTCCTACACGGAATTCAAGCGGAGCCATCTCTTCGCCGTAAGTGCGGACGCCGATGCTTCGGTAGGGCGAGACTCTGTCGAGCCGAATCCAGCAGCGACATCGTCACCCAGCGGCTCGACAGAGTCTCGCCCTACCAATGGCGGCAACGCTCCGCGCGATCTCACGCCGGGGGATCACGACGTGCCGCCGTTCAATCTCGGCGGTCAGGACATGTATGCGATCTCGCCGGACGGCCAGGAGCTGGCCTACACGAGCAACATCGACGAGGTCGAAGCGACCAGCACGAATAACGAAATCTTCATCGTCCCGATGGCCGGTCCCGCAGTCGCGGGAAAGAAAATTTCGACGAGCCCGGGCGCCGATTCGACGCCGCTCTATTCGCCGGACGGAAAATACATCGCCTGGCGATCGCAAGCGCGCGCGGGCTTCGAAGCCGACAAATGGCGGCTGATAATCTATGATCGTGCGGCCGCAAAGCTGAGTGATCTTACCGAGAAATTCGACCGTTCGGTTGGGAGCTTTGTCTGGTACGATGACTCGCTTTACTTCACATACGAAGACTATGGCCAAGAGCGAATCGGTACGGCGTCTTTGCTTCACTTTTCCAAGCCGTTTCTCGGCAAGACAATTTCGGCCACGCTTGGGCCGGAGCCGCGGAAGTACACGCTGCAATACAGCGGGCACGCAGACGACTTGACCATCGCTGGTGATCCCAAGTCGGGACGCACGATGTTTTACTCGCTAACGTCGATCGACCGACCAACTGAGATTTGGCGTCACTATTTGGGCAATGACGAGTTGGCGGTTTCTTTTCCTAATCCAACGCCCGAGCCCGTTACTCACATGAACGACGCATTGCTGTCGCAGATCGACATGCAGCCGGTGGAGTCCTTCACGTTCAAAGGCGCGGAGAACGCGGACGTGCAGGGTTTCCTGATCAAGCCGCCGGGATTCGATCCGGCGAAAAAATATCCGCTGAAGTTTTTGATCCACGGCGGGCCGCAGGGCGCGTGGGGGAATTCGTGGACGTATCGCTGGAACGCGGAACTCTTCGCGGCCAGCGGCTACGTCGTCGTCATGATCAACTTCCACGGCTCGACCGGATACGGCCAGAAGTTCACCGACTCGATCAGTGGCGACTGGGGCGGCAAACCGTATGAGGATCTGATGAAGGGCCTCGATTACGTGGAGAAAACGTATCCGTTCATCGACAAATCACGCGAGGCCGCGCTCGGCGCGAGCTACGGCGGTTACATGGCGAACTGGCTCCTCGGCCACACCGATCGCTTCAAGTGCATCGTCTCGCACGACGGCGTCTTCAATACCGAGTCGGCCTACGGCACCACGGAAGAGCTCTGGTTCAACGAATGGGAATTCAAAGGTCCGCCGTGGAAGAACCGCGAGCTTTACCGGAAATGGTCGCCGCATTTGTTCGCCGACAAATTCAAAACGCCGACGCTGGTCGTGCACGGCCAGCTCGATTTCCGCCTCGATGTTTCGGAAGGCTTCCAGCTTTTTACCACGCTGCAACGGCTGAAGGTTCCGTCGAAGATGCTCTACTTCCCCGATGAAGGACATTGGGTGCTGAAGCCGCAGAACTCGCGCCTCTGGTATAAGACGGTGAACGATTGGGTCGACCAGTGGTGCGCCGCGAAATGAATGTCGGAAACGAAACGCATGAAATGAATGTCGGAATAAAGCGCACGAAATGGATGTCATCCTGAGCGAAGCGCAGCGGAGTCGAAGGACCCCGTGGAGAAACCAGTGGTGTGACCAAGCGGGTTCTTCGTTGCCACGTCTCACGTTTAACTTCGGGGTTCCTCGACTGCGCTCAGGATGACAGCATTGCTTTAGATGGATTCTCTTCAGCCCACCATCCTGATCGTCGATGACGAAAAGCACACGCGCGACGGGTTGCGGCGTTTGCTCGAGGACGAATACGATACCTACGTCGCGGAGGACATTCGCGGCGCCATGGATGTGCTCGAGCGCGAACCGATCGACGTGATGATCACCGATCTGCGGCTCGGCGGCGATGACGGCATGGCGCTGATCGAGCGCGCTTTGAAACTGCCGCATCCGCCGATCTGCATCATGATGACGGCCTACGGCTCAGTCGACACTGCGGTCGAAGCGATGAAACGCGGCGCTTACGATTTCGTGACCAAGCCGCTCAATCTCGACAAGGTGGAGATGCTGATCGCGCGCGCAGTTGCCAGCCGGAAAATGGAACAGGAAAACCGGACGCTGCGCCAGCAGGTCGACGAGCGTTACGGGCTCGAAAACATCATCGGCGAATCGCCGGCGCTCCACGAAGTGCTCGACACCATCCGCCAGGTCGCGCCGTCGTCGGCGAATGTTTTGATCGAAGGCGAAAGCGGCACGGGCAAGGAGCTGGCCGCGCACGCCATTCATAATCTGAGCCGGCGGAACAAGGCGAAATTCGTCACGGTCCATTGCGCGGCGCTCTCGCCGCAATTGCTCGAAAGCGAATTGTTCGGGCACGAGCGCGGCGCGTTCACCGGCGCGCACGAACGCCGGATCGGGCGCTTCGAACAGGGGAACGGCGGCACGATTTTCCTCGATGAAATCGGCGAGATCGACGCGAGCACACAAGTGAAATTATTGCGCGTGATCAGCGAAGAGCGCGCCTTCGAGCGCGTGGGCGGGAACCAGACTTTGCGCGCGGACGTGCGCTTGATCGCGGCGACGAACAAGAACCTGGAGAAGCTGGTCGCCGAGGGAAAATTCCGGGACGATCTTTTTTTCCGGCTCAACGTCGTCCACATCACGATGCCGCCGTTGCGCGACCGGAAGGAAGACATTCCGCTGCTTGTGCGCACCTTCCTCCGCCACTTCTGCAAGGTGAACGAGAAACCGCTCCTCGACCTGACGGCGGACGCGATGAACACGCTGCTCACTTACAATTGGCCCGGAAACGTGCGCGAGTTGCGGACCGCGATCGAGCACGGTGTGGTCATGGCGAACGGCACGAAGATCACGCTGCGCGATCTTCCGGCGAATGTGCGGCAGGCGACGGGCGCGACACTGCCCGGCGGAATCACGCCGGCAAAAGCGTTCGGGGAAAAATCGAGCGCTCTCGATCTGCACGAAACCGAGAAGCGGCTCATCATGCAGGCGCTCGCGACGACGAATGGCAACATCACCAAAGCCGCGAAGAAGCTCGGCATCAGCCGGCGGACGTTGCATCGCAAGATCAACGAGATGAAAGCAGCGGGAGAATCTCTGTAGCGGCGGTCTCTGACCGCCGATTTCGCAACGACTGCAACGCTTCGGCGGTCAGAGACCGCCGCTACAGGAGCAGTTTCCCGTTTACGGATGACGTTCGCGGCCTTTCAATAACCGTCGTGGCGCAGGAGAAGAAAATTTTTGGAACGGACGGCGTCCGCGGAGTCGCGAACGTGGAGCCGGTCACGGCTGAGACGGCGCTAAAACTCGGCCGCGCCGCGGCGCACATTTTCACGAAGCTAAATCCGCGCGAGCACCCGAGCGGCGCGCGTCCGAAGATCGTGCTCGGGAAAGACACGCGGCTCTCCGGTTACATGCTCGAGAACGCGCTCGTGGCCGGCATCACTTCGCTCGGCGTGGATGTGCTGCTCATCGGGCCGTTGCCGACGCCGGGCGTCGCTTACATCACGCGCTCGTTGCGCGCGGACGCGGGTATCGTTCTGTCCGCATCGCACAACCCTTACGAAGACAACGGCATCAAATTTTTCCGGCACGACGGCTACAAACTCGACGATCAAGTCGAGCAACAAATCGAGGAGCTGGTTTTCACGGGCGAGATCGATGCGGTGCGCCCGACCGCGAAAAAAATAGGACGCGCGACCCGCATCGACGATGCGCTCGGACGCTACGTGGAATTTGCGAAGGCGAGTTTCCCGCGCGGCCTGTCCCTCGAGAAAATGCGGATCGCAGTGGATGTGGCGAACGGGGCCGCTTACAAATCGACGCCCTGCATTTTGCGCGAGCTGGGTGCGGATCTCACGGTCGAACACAACGAGCCGAATGGAACGAACATCAACGCGCAATGCGGCAGCACTTTTCCGTCGGAGATCCAGCGGATCGTGAAGGAAAGCGGCGCGCAGATCGGCATCACCCACGATGGCGACGCCGATCGCGTGTTGCTTTGCGATGAAAAAGGCGAGCTGGTCGACGGCGACGAAATTCTCGCGATCGCCGCGGTCGATTTGCTGCAAGCCGGCCGCCTGACGGACGCGACGCTCGTCGCGACCGTCATGAGCAATTTCGGTTTGGACGAAACGCTGGCGTCGCACGGCGGGAAAGTGGTGCGCGCGAAAGTGGGCGATCGCTACGTCATCGAGGAAATGGTCGAACGGAATCTGAATCTTGGCGGGGAGCAAAGCGGCCACATGATCTTTCGCGATTTCACGACGACCGGCGACGGGATTATCAGCGCGTTGCAGATTCTGCGGATCATGAAAGCGACGGGGAAACCGTTGAGCGAATTGAAGCAGTGCCTGAAAAAATATCCGCAAGCGCAGCGCAATCTGAAGGTGAAGGAGAAACGTCCGCTTGAAGAGATGCCCGCCATCATGAAATTGGTCGGCGACGCGGAGAAGGAACTTTCCGGGAAAGGCCGGGTGCTGCTCCGCTACTCCGGGACCGAACCAAAGATCAGGCTGCTAATTGAGGGCCGCGAGATGGAGCAAATCGATCGGCAGGCGAATCGCATTGCGGAGGCGATCCAAAGTGCGATTGGGGTGAACTGATGAACAAACGCATTGTCATCCCGAGCCGCGCAGACGACGAGGGACCTTACAATTGCAATGCCGGTTTGCCTGCGCGAGAGCCAAGTTGTTTATGCGGCAGACGATGCCAGGCGCAAGACGCTGCCATTTCGACTGCGAGGTCCCTCGTCGTCTGCGCGACTCGGGATGACATGCTAACACCATGAATCTAACGCAAGTAATCGAGGCGCTGTTGTTTGCCGGGCAGAAACCGCTTTCAGCGCGAGAGCTTGTCAGCGCGATCAAAGGCGCCGGCGACGCGGAAGATCTTTTGCCGAACGAGTTCTCGCGCACGACGGAAGGCCAGGTCGCCGCGGCGCTCGAGCAATTGAAGATCGAATACATCGAGAAGGGCCGCGCATTTCAGCTCGCGGAAAAATCTGAGGGCTGGCAGCTCGTAAGCGATCCGGCTTATGCGCCGTGGGTCCGGCAATTATTTCCAGCTGCGAAGCCGGCGCGACTAACGGCCCCCTCGCTGGAGACTCTCGCGATCATCGCTTACCGGCAACCGATCACGCGCGCCGATGTCGAGGCGGTGCGTGGCGTCGCTGTCGACGGCGTGCTGCAAAGTTTGATGGAGCGCGGCCTGGTGAAAATCGCCGGGCGCGCCGAGGTGCCGGGACGCCCCCTCCTCTACGAGACGACGCAATTTTTCCTCGAGCATTTCGGTTTGCGCAATCTCGATGAGCTTCCCAACGCGGAAGAGTTGCGCACCCGCTATCTTCCGAGCGCCCCGCGTCCTGAAGGGCCAGCTCCCAGCGAGGCTCCTGCGGTGGAAGCAGCCGCCGCTCTGGATTGACTTGGCGTTCACATTGACGACGCTTCCGTCGCGCTGCTGTGCGCGATCCTGAACCTATGAATAAATTTCTGCGCGGATGTGGAGTAATGTTTCTTCTGATCCTGCTTCCCGGCCTGACCGGGTGCGGGAGTTACAATCGGCTCGTGACGCTCGAGCAGAACGTGAACAAGAAATGGGCTGACGTGCAATCGGTCTATCAACGCCGGGCCGATTTGATTCCAAACCTGGTGCAGACCGTGGCGGGCGCAGCGAACTTTGAGAAGTCCACCCTGACGGAAGTGACGAATGCGCGAGCGAGCGTGGGCCAGGTGAAACTCGACTCGAGCAAAGCGCCGACGGACGCGGCCGAGCTGGAAAAATTCCAGCAGGCGCAGGGGCAACTCAGCACGGCATTGTCGCGGCTTCTTGTTGTAAGCGAGAATTATCCCCAGCTCCGGGCGACGGAAGCGTTCCAGAAGCTTCAGACCCAACTCGAAGGCACCGAGAATCGCATTTCGGTCGAGCGAAATAATTTCAACGCCGCCGTGCAGGAGTACAACACGGCGCTGGAGCAGTTTCCGACGAATATGTTGAACAAAATGTTTGGCTTCAAATCGCGGCCATTCTTCACTGCGCAACCGGGCACGGACAAAGCGCCGGAAGTGAAATTCGATTTCAACAAACCTCCCGCCACTCCGGCGCCGGCGACCAAGCCGTGATGGCAGGGACGCCGCGCTGCGGCGTCCGCAAATTTCTGTGATGCCCACGTCGCTACTTGCAAGGTTCGTTCTCGCATTCGCGTCGCTGGTTCTATTTGGCGCGAATCTTTTGCAGGCGGCAGAAACGATTCCGCCGAAACCGGCGGGATATTTCAACGACTACGCCGGCGTGGTCTCGAAGGACGCAGCGCTACGCTTCAACGAGCAGCTCGCGCAATTCGAGCGCGAGACATCGAACCAGATCATTGTCGCGGTCTGGTCCAAGTTCCCGTCCGCCAGTTCGCTGGATGATTTCGCGCAGCGGACCTATCAAATCTGGCAGCCAGGACAAAAAGGAAAAAATAATGGCGCGGTCCTGTTTGTCTTCGTGGAGGACCACAAGATGCGGATCCAAACCGGCTACGGGCTGGAAGGTGCGCTGCCGGACATCACTTGCGACGACATCATCCGGAACGAGATTGCGCCTCAGTTTCGGACCGGGAATTACGAGAAAGGTTTTGCCCAGGGAATCGATTCGATTTTCAAAGCGGTCCGCGGCGAATACAAGGGCTCGGGGAAAACAGTCCTCGATAAAAATGACAAAGGACACGGCGGAATCGGGCTGCTCGGGTTTGTCATTTTCTTTTTTATCCTGCTGATCGCATTACGCGTGGCGCGGAGTCGCGGCGGATATCGTTATTCAAGCATGGGCGGGCCATTCTTCGGTGGCTGGTCGAGCGGAGGATGGTCCAGCAGCTCCTCGTCCGGAGGCGGCTTCAGCGGCTTCAGTGGAGGCGGTGGATTCAGCGGAGGCGGAGGCGCCAGCGGAAGTTGGTAGGAGACGATGCGGACGCACCAATTTCTTGGCCAGCTCGATCACGATCGAATCGTGCGCGCGCTCAAGGACGCGGAGGCGTCGACGTCCGGCCAGATCCGCGTCTTCATTCAGCGGGGGCGTTTGGAAGGCGACGCGCTGCCGATCGCCCAAAAAAAATTCCAACAGCTCGGCATGGAAAAAACGCGCGAGCGAAACGGCGTGCTGATTTTTGTGGTGCCGCGCGCGCGGAAGTTCGCGGTCATCGGCGACGACGGAGTCCACGAAAAATGCGGGGATGAGTTTTGGCGGCGATTGGTGGACAGGATGCGTGTCCATTTCCAACACGAGGATTTCACGGACGCGCTGGCCGAGGCGATCGAGGAAACCGGCAAGCTGCTGGCGCGCCATTTTCCGAAGACGCGCGGCTCGCGGAACGAATTGAGCGACGACATCCTCGAAGGGTAATCCTTGGAATCTAGAACGGGTTCTCTTTGGTAGGGCGAGACTCCGTCGAGCCGCCGCGTTTCTCGGCTCGACAGAGTCTCGCCCTATCAGGAAATCCACGCTTGCAATACCGGCGCGCTGGTGTTCATTCCCGTCCCGCAACGAGTTTTTGAAGTTGCGCCGTTGGTCCCTGGGTCTCCGTCGCTGGACGTGAGGCCGCACTCGTCAGGGGTAACCCGGCGTTGAAGAAAGGATGAGGGATGAAGGAAGAAGGATGAAGCGCAGCTTCATGCCCTTTTCAATAATTCATCGTTCATCCTTCATCCCTAAATCCTATGCCAGTTCATTACGGTCGTTTTGAAATGCCGAAGACTCTCGTCAAAGACGAGAACGGCGCCACGGAAACCTACGCGCGATTCGTCGCCGAACCGTTTGAAGCGGGTTACGGCCACACGGTCGGCAACTCCCTTCGCCGCGTTCTCCTTTCGTCATTGGAAGGCGCTGCCATTACGGCGGTGAAAATCACCGGCGCGCAACACGAGTTTGCCACCCTGCCAGGCGTGGTCGAGGACGTGACCGACATCGTTCTCAATCTCAAGCGCATCAAATTCAAAGCGGCCGAGCATGAGCCGAGAAAACTTTCCCTTTCGGTCAACAAGGAAGGCGAAGTGACCGCCGGCGACATCCAACTGGTCCAGGGCTACGACGTGCTGAACCCCGATCAGCTCATCTGCACGATGGACAAGAAGCATAAGTTCGACGCCGAGCTGGAAGTGCGCGTCGGCCGCGGCTTTGCCACCGGTGACGAAAACAAGCGCGCCGATCAGCCAATCGGCCTCATCCCGATCGATTCCATTTTCTCGCCCGTGACCCGGGTGAAATACGCCGTGGAAAACACGCGCGTCGGGCAGCGGACCGATTACGACAAGCTCATCCTCGAAGTCTGGACGGACGGCCGGCTTACTCCGGACGACGCCTTACTCCAGGCTTCGGCGATCCTGCGCCATCACCTTGATGTCTTCGTGAATTTCAACGAGGACGTGATCGAGTTCGACGAAACGCCGGCGGGCGTGAGCGAGGAAAACATGAAGCTGAAGAAGCTTCTCAATATGAGCGTGAACGAGATCGAGCTGAGCGTGCGCGCGGCGAATTGCTTGAACAACGCGAACATCACCACGGTCGGCCAGCTCGCTCAGAAGACCGAGGCCGAGATGTTGAAGTACCGGAATTTCGGCAAGAAATCGCTCAACGAAATCAAGGACAAGCTGCAGCAATTGCAGCTCGGCCTCGGGATGAAGTTCGATCCAGGTTTGGTGGATACGCCGATGACGGCGGAAGCAGCCGGCGTCAATGGAGCGGCCGCGGAAGAAAAGAAGTAATCACTCGTTAGGCATTAGGCAGCGTCGAGGTTGAACCCATGAGACATCAAAAGAAGACCGTAAAACTCGGGCGCACGGCCGAACATCGGAAAGCGCTTCTGGCCAATCAGGTCTGCAGCCTGATCGAGCATCAGCGCATCAAGACCACGCTCGCGAAAGCGAAGGCGGTCCGGCCGCTCGCGGAAAAGATGGTGACGCTGGGCAAGAACGGTTCGCTGCACGCGCGCCGCACCGCCTTGGCGGTGCTCCGGCAAAAGGGCGCCGTGAAGAAATTGTTCGAGGACATCGCGCCGCGTTCGTCAGCGCGAAACGGAGGCTACACCCGCATTGTGAAGCTCGGTGCCCGTAGAAGCGATGCCGCTCCGGTGGCGTTCATCGAATGGGTCGATGCGCCGCTGGTGGTGGAAGAACCCGTTGCCGAAGAAAAAGGCAAGAAGCGCAAAGCCGGCAAGGGCGACGCCGAAAACAAATCGGATCGCAAGTCGAAGAAAAGCGAAGCGACGAAATCCGAGAGCGAAGAGAAGTAGCGGAGTTCCGCTCGGTCATCCCGAGCGAAGTCGAGGGACCCCGTGTTGTCCGCTGTCCGCTTCGCCGCGGGATCCCTCGACTTCGCTCGGGATGACGGTTGCGGGAGTCAGCGCAAGGCGATCGTTCGCCAGTTCAGCTTTCCGTCTTCCGCAATTTCGAGATTCGCGACGCTCGCCGGCGCGCCCCGATTCGGCCGCGTCACGCAGCCCGGATTTAGAAAGAGCACGCCCTCCCGCCGCTCATTTCGCGGCACGTGCGTGTGGCCGTGGAGGACGACGTCGATATTTTCCGGCGCGCGATCCGGTGGGATATGCACGAGCCGGAAACACAGGCCGTTTCGCTTCAGATCGATGACCAGTGGCCATTCAAAATTGCTGTCGCAATTTCCGCGCACGATTGTCACTGGCGGACCGACATTCTCCAGTGTTTCCAAAAGGCTCGGCGCGCAGACATCGCCGAGGTGCCAGATTTCGTCCGCGCCGTCGGCCAGCACCTCGATATTCGCCGGCAAATGATTGTGCGTGTCGGCCAGGACGAAGATTTTCATCTTATGAGGTGGATCGGCCGCTCCGCGGGCGATGCTAAACAAATGCAATTTTGCCGCCTAAATAACATCGAGCGGCGGAGCGCTCGATCCACCAATTGTGTGTCCTGAGAATCAAGCTAATCTGTCGCCGTGTCATTTAAAGATTTTGGCCTCTCGCCCGAAGTGGTGCGCGGCACCCAGGCGATGGGATTTACCGAGCCCACGCCAATCCAACTGCGCGCCTTTCCGATTGTTCTGGCCGGCAAGGACCTGATCGGCACTGCCCAAACCGGCACCGGCAAGACCGCCGCGTTCGCGCTCCCCATCCTCACGCTCCTCGCGAAGCACGGTAATTTCCGCTGCCTCATCCTCGAACCCACGCGCGAGCTGGCCGCTCAAGTCGAAACCGCCTTTCGCGATTACGGTCGCTTCACCGATCTGCGTGTCTCCGTCGTGCACGGCGGCGTCGGCTACGGCAAGCAGCGCGAAGAAGCCGCGCGCGGGATGGATATCGTCACAGCGACACCGGGCCGCCTGCTCGATTTGCTCGAGCAAGGTTCGCTCAATTTCCGGCACGTCAGCATCCTCGTCCTCGATGAAGTCGATCGCATGCTCGATATGGGTTTTCTCCCCGACGTGCGCCGGATCGTCGAACAAATTTCCACCGATCGCCAGACGCTGCTTTTCTCCGCGACGTTGCCGCCGGAAATAGAGCGCCTCGCCGCCTGGGTCCTGCGGGAACCGGAACTAGTCGAGATCGGCGTCCGCCGCTCGCCGGCCGAGACGGTCACGCATGCGGTTTATCCGGTCGCGGCCGAGCAGAAATTCGATCTGCTCATGGCGCTGCTCGAGCGGACGAATTTCGACAGCGCATTGATCTTCAGCCGGACCAAACATGGCGCGGACAAAATCGCGGTGAAGTTGAAAGCGGGCAAACATTCCGTGGCCGTCATGCATTCGAATAGGACGCAGCGCGAGCGAGTGGAAGCGCTCGAAGGTTTCAAGAGCGGTAAGTATGAGATCATGGTGGCGACCGACATTGCCGCGCGCGGCATCGACATCGCCGGCGTGAGTCACGTCATCAATTACGACGTGCCGGAGCACCCGGAAGATTACGTGCATCGAATTGGCCGGACGGGCCGCGCCCAAAATGTCGGCGACGCATTTACTTTGATGAACGGCGAGGAGCTCGCTTCGTTGCACGCGATCGAGCGTTTCATGGGCCAAAAAATTCCGCGCCTTAAACTGGAAGGCTTCCCGTATCTTTACACCGCGCTGTTCGAACCCGAATCGGCCGAGGGCGGCAAGCGCTCCATCGGCGGTGGCCGCACCCATCGCGGGTATTCCTTCGGCCGGCGCCGGCGGTAAGAGCTGAGAAAAAATGCGGCGCGTCATCGCATCGGTGCTCTTCGCGGTCATCGCATGCGTTGCGAAGATCTCGCTGGCGGCCGACACGCCGCGAATATTAAAGGCGGAAGACTGGGCCGCGTTGCGCGACGTCGACGAGCCGAACATTTCGCCCGATGGCAACTTTGTCGTCTACGTCGTCAAAGTCGCGGACATGGAAAAGGACAAGCGCCCCGGCAATCTCTGGCTGGCGAAGTGGGACGGATCGGAAAATCGCGCTCTCACTTTCGGAAACAAAGGCCAGAAACATCCGCGGTGGAGTCCGGATGGAAAATGGATCGCGTTCCTTTCCGGCCGCGAAGACGACAACGAGAACGATCAGCTTTGGATTCTCTCGAGCGGCGGCGGCGAAGCCGAGAAACTCACCGACGCGAAAGCCGGCGTCGACGATTTCGCCTGGTCGCCGGATTCGAAGCGGATCGCGCTCGTCGTCCCCGATCGCGATCCGCGCGAACCGGAGAAGAAAGAAAAAGAGAAGAAGACCGTTCCTCCGCTGGTGATCGATCGCCTCTTTTTCAAGAAGGACATCGACGGCTATCTGACCGATCGCCATTCGCACCTGCAATTGCTCGACCTAACGAGTCGTAAGATCGAGCCGCTCACTTCCGGCGGGCATGACGATCTTTTGCCAGCGTGGTCGCCCGACGGAAACGAGATCGCGTTTGTGACGAAGCGCGGCGACGACCCGGATCGCCACGACAATTGGGATGTCTATGTCATCGGGGCGCAACCCGGCGCGAAGGAGCGCCAGCTCACGACTTCGCCCGAGGCCGATCCGCAGCCGGACTGGTCGAGCGCACCGGCCTGGAGTCCGGATGGGAAATGGATCGCTTACATTCATGGGGGCGATCCGAAGAAAATCGAATATGCGGTCCACTCGCTCGCGATCATCCCGGCGGCGGGCGGGCCGGCGAAGGTTCTGACGGAGAAACTCGATCGCAACGTCGTCCAGCCGCATTGGGCGCCGGATGGCAAGTGGGTCTTCGCGGTTGTGGAAGATGATGGCGCCGAGCATCTCACGCGCGTGCCGGTCGATGGAGGCGCGCCCCAGCCTGTCACGACCGGCCGGCGGAAAGTGACGGCGTATGATGTGAGCCACGACGGCAAAATCGTCGTGCGCGCGAGCACACCCGCCCGCCCCTACGAAATCTTTGCCGTGGAGAAAGATAATCTCCGCGATCTCACGAAGCAGACCGAAGCATTCATGAAGGATCTCCGGCTTGCACGCGTCGATGAAACGAAATTCAAAAGCGCGGACGGCACTGAAGTCCACGGCTTCATCGTGAATCCACTCGATCCACCCGCTGCGGGAACGAAACCACCCGCGCTCCTCCGGCCGCACGGTGGGCCGCAATCGCAATACGCTTGCGAGTTCAGCTTCGACGCGCAGCTCTTCGCGGCGAACGGCTACACCGTCATCATGCCGAACCCGCGCGGCTCCACCGGCCGCGGCGAAAAATTCGCCATGGGCATCTTCGCCGATTGGGGTCATCGCGATGTCGAAGACGATCTCGCCGCCGTCGACGACGCGATCACGCGCGGCCTGGCCGATCCCGACCGACTCGGCGTTGGCGGCTGGAGTTACGGCGGCATTTCCACGAATTACCTCATCGCGACGACGACGCGCTTCAAAGCCGCCACGAGCGGCGCGTCGATCTCAAATGTGCTCGCCGGTTACGGCACCGACCAGTACATCCTCGATTACGAGAACGAACTCGGTGTCCCGTGGAAAAACGCGGAGACGTGGATGCGCATTTCCTATCCGTTTCTCCACGCCGACAAAATCAAAACACCGACGCTGTTCCTCTGCGGCGAAAACGATTTCAACGTGCCGCTGCTTAACACCGAGCAGATGTATCAGGCCTTGCGCAGCCAGGGCGTGCCGACCGAATTGGTAATTTATCCCGGTCAAAACCACGGCCTCAAAAAGCCGAGCTACATCATCGACCGCTACAAGCGTTACCTCGATTGGTACGCGAAGTGGATCAAGCCCGCGAAATCCAACGCGCCGTAATTCATCTCACCCAAAGGGCACAGAGGTTCACAAAAGAATCTCGGTAAGATTAAACTCCAGCTTCCGTTGTGTTCCTCCGTGTCCTTTGGGTGAGGTCTTCCGGCTCTGCCGGGCTAGTCCGCCGAGAGCACAAAGCGATTGCCCTCGCTGTCCTTGAACATCGCGTACTTGCCCCAGGGCTGTTTCTGGGGCGGGCCTTCAAACTCGACGCCGCGCCCTTTCAGTTCTTCGTAGGTCTTATCGATGTCGTCGCACGCGTAAGACATCGGCATCATCGAGCCGATCCGCTTCTCTTCTCCCTCAGCGGTAAAGAGTACCACCCGCGTCTCGGCCTTCGGCACGCGCAACTCGATCCAGCGTTGTTTCTCATCAAACGGCTGATCGGTGATGATGGTGAACCCGAGTTTCTCCGTATAAAAATCCAGCGCCCGGTTCTGATCGGCGACTGGAATGCTGACGAATTTGATTTGTTTGATCATGGTGCCCCGAGCGTTAGTCGCCTTCCGCTCGAACGTCCAGCGCCGCTCTGCGTTTCAGCGCGAATAGTCTTGTCCGTTTATCGGTATAGCTGATAAACCGTTTTCTACTTTCTGCCGCCGTGCCCCGCTTTCGCAAAACCATCCCGGTCGATGACTACGTCTTCGATGTCCTGATGCGTGATATCGTCGGCCACGATCGCCAGCCCGCTACATATCTTGTCTATCTCCATCTCTATGGCCAAGCCGCGCGCAGGAAATGGAAACCGGTTTCTGCGAGTCTCCGCATGCTCGCTGAAGCGACCGGCCCTTCGAAAAGCGCTGTGCAAACCGCGCTGGAGAAATTGCGCTGTCGCGAGCTAGTCGAGACCACGAGCGAACACGCCACCGCCGTTCCGCTGCATCGCATTCTCCGCCACTGGCGCGGGCGGTAGGAGCTCACACGGCGGGCACGACGTTTCACAAAGGAAGTCTTTGTGTCCTTCGTGATCTTTGTGCGAGGTCTTCGCTCTGCCAGTTAAGGCTTCGCGATGGTTTTGGCTTCGACGAATTTGATCGAGTGCAGAATGACGAGCCCGAGGCCCTTGGAAGAAAGGTCTTCGGGCCGCTTGATCTCGCTCAGCTTCGTGTCGGCCGTGAGTGACGCGAGCACGCCGCCTTTTTGCGTCGGATGCAGGATGCCGGCCAGCTTCATGACGTAATGCTCGCCCGTGCCGGGCTTCGTCATTTGCGCGTGGAGACAGACGGCGTCGTTGCCGCCGATCTTGGTCGCGTAGGTTTCGATCAAGAGAACTTCTTTGTAATCCTTCGTCGCGAGAGCAAGCGCCTGGGTCTTGAGTGTCTCGGCGCAAAGCTTCAGCCGGTCGGCGGGATCGGGTTGCAGCGGGACCGACAGGCTCGCGAGGCGAAGCGACTCGATGCAATGCTTGTCCGGCGCGGCGGTAGAGAGCTGAATCAGCTCGGTCGCGCCCGTCTTCTTGCCGCCGGGAAGAAAGATAAGGTTCTTGCCAGTCGGGACGATGATCGTGAAGGGCGCGTCCGGCGCCGTGTTCTCATTTTGAAGCGCGAACGCCTCGTCAATCGCCACCACGACGCCTTTCACCTGCGCGGCGGCGGTGCTTACCAGCTCTTCCTTGAACGGCAGCGTTTCCTCAGCATTGGCGGGCACTGCGGCCAAAACGACGAGCAATGAGATCAACCGTTTCATAGGCAAACGAAGTTGAGGCCTGGAATGGCTATGGCACGTGGCCATGCGGCCTTTCTAATCAAATCCGGTCGAGGAAGTCGAGCCTTCTCTTACGGGCCAGAGGAAATGGGGCCACAGATTCACACAAATGAAACACAGGTAGGGAGGAAGGATTTCTGCATTCGTGAAAATCTGTGTCTATCCGTGGCTGAATCTGAAATCGATTGCAAGGGGCGCGGCCTAACGGGCATTCTCGCTTCCGCTATGAAAATGAAACCGTCTCTTTTTTTGATCGGCGCTTTGCTCGCGCTGTCGTTCAACAGCGCGCCGGCGGCCGAGCCGGATGTGAAGACGCCGAAGAAGTCGGTGACGGATGACTACCAGGGCGTCAAAGTGGAAGATCCGTATCAATGGCTCGAGCAGGACGACGCGGCGGAAGTCAAAGTGTGGTCGGAGGCGCGGAATGCGCGGACGCGCGCTTATCTCGACAAGCTGTCGGATCGGGCGGCGGTGGAGAAAACATTGACGGAGTGGTTCGCAAAAACTTCACCGAGTTATTCATCGCTCGTCTCGCGCCCAGGGGTTTTGTTCGCGATGAAATTCCAGCCGCCGAAACAGCAACCGATGCTGGTGACGCTCGCCTCGGCCGACGATCTGAAATCGGAGAAGGTGCTGCTCGATCCGAATGCGATGGACGCCAAGGGCCTGACGACGATCGATTGGTTTGTGCCGTCGGCCGATGGGAAGATGGTGGCGGTTTCGCTTTCGCAGGGCGGCAGCGAAGATGGGTCGCTGCATTTCTACGAGGTGGCGACGGGGAAGGCGCTGCCGGACACGATCGCGCACGTGCAATATGCGACGGCCGCCGGGAGCGCGGCGTGGAATGCGGATGGCTCGGGCGTTTACTACACGCGTTACCCGAGAAAGGGCGAGCGGCCCGACAGCGATCTGAATTTTTATCAGCAGATTTATTTTCATAAACTCGGGACGCCGGATGCGAACGACACTTATTCGGCCGGCAAAGACTTTCCGCGGATCGCCGAGATCGCGCTGGAGTCGTCGCGCGACGGAAAAATAATCATCGCCGAGGTCAGGAATGGCGACGGCGGCGAGGTCGCGCAGTATCTGCTCGGGGCCGATGGAAACTGGAAACAGCTCACGCAGTTCAGCGATCAGGTGAAGCAGGCGCGGATCGGGCGCGATAACGCGCTCTATCTGCTTTCGCGAGAAAATGCGCCGCACGGCAAGATTCTCCGGATGCCGCTCGATAAACCGGAGCTGGCGAGCGCGACGGCGATCGTGCCGGCGAGCGACGCGGTCATCGAAGGAATGGTGCCGACGGCGAAGGCGCTTTACGTCGAGGATTTGCTCGGCGGTCCGTCGCAAATCCGGCGCTTCGGCCTGGACGGCAAAGGCGAGCAACTCATCCCGATTCCAAAAATCTCCGCCGTGCAGGGAATGCTGGCGCTCGAGGATAATTCGCTGCTCTTTCGCGCGGCCAATTACACCGAGCCGTCGAGCTGGTTCCATTGCGTCGAGGGGAAACCTGAACCGGTCAAGACGGCGCTGGCCGGGACTTCGCCCGTTTCGTTCGACGACATCGAAGTGACACGCGAGTCCGCGACTTCGAAGGACGGCACTAGGATTCCGCTCAACATCGTGCGCAAGAAAGGGACGAAACTGGACGGGCAGAATCCGACGCTGCTTTACGGGTACGGCGGCTACGGCGTCAGCATGTCGCCGAACTTTGATTTCGTGCGACGCCTCTGGTTCGATCGCGGCGGCGTTTATGTCGTGGCGAACATCCGCGGCGGCGGCGAGTTCGGCGAAGAGTGGCACAAGGCCGGAAACCTGACGAAGAAGCAGAACGTGTTCGATGATTTCGCGGCGGCCGCGGAATACTTGATCAAGCAAAAATGGACGAACCCGCAGAAGCTCGCGTTCCAGGGCGGGAGCAACGGCGGCCTGCTCATGGGCGCGCTCATCACGCAACATCCCGAGCTGATGCGTGCGGTCGTGTCATCGGTGGGCATTTACGACATGCTGCGCGTCGAGCTGGCGCCGAACGGCGCGTTCAACGTGACCGAGTTCGGGACGGTGAAGGACCCGGAGCAGTTCAAGGCGCTCTACGCTTACTCGCCTTATCATCACGTCGTCGACGGCACGAAATATCCCGCGATCCTGATGTTGACGGGGGCGAACGACGGACGCGTCGCGCCGTATCATTCGAGAAAAATGATCGCGCGTCTGGAGGAGGCGAATAAATCCGACAAGCCGATTTTGCTGCGAACCAGCTCGAGCGCTGGTCATGGAATCGGCACCGCGCTGAGCGAGCGGATCAAGCAGCTCTCGGACGTCTATTCGTTTCTCTTCGCGCAACTCGGGATGACCGCGAAGAAATAGCGCACAACGAATCTGGCGGTCAGAGACCGCCGCTACCGGTGGAGTTTGCTGGCGACGAGCTTCTCCAGCTTCACGATGTCGGCCGCGAATTTCCGGATGCCTTCCGCGGTTTTCTCCGTGGCCATGGCGTCTTCGTTGAGGAGGAACCGGAACTTCTTCTCATCGAGATTGAGCCGCTTCACGTTCGCGCTCTTCGCTTGTTCGGGACTCAGCTTTCGCTCGACTGCTTCGCCCGATTCGGAAAGCTCCTGCATCAATTCGGGACTGATGGTGAGAAGGTCGCAACCGGCGAGCTCGAGGATCTGGCCGGTGTTGCGGAAACTGGCGCCCATCACTTCGGTCTCGTAACCGAACTTTTTGTAGTAGGTGTAAATCTCGCGCACGGAGTGCACGCCGGGATCTTCCGCGCCGGAGTAATCGCGCTTGTTGGCCGCTTTGAACCAATCGTAGATGCGTCCGACGAACGGAGAGATGAGTTGCACCTTCGCTTCCGCGGCCCGCACCGCCTGCGGGAGAGAGAAGAGCAGCGTCATGTTGCACTTGATGCCCTCCTTGTGCAGTTGCTCTGCCGCTGCGATGCCTTCCCACGTGGACGCAATTTTGATTAGCACGCGCTCGCGGACGATGCCCTGTTCTTTGTAGAGCTTCACCAGACGCCGCGCTTTCTCGATCGAGCCTGCCACGTCGAAGGAGAAGCGTGCGTCGGTCTCCGTGGAGACGCGTCCCGGCACAATCTCCAGGATCGCGGTGCCGAAGCGGACCAGCAGATGCTCAATGATATCGTCGATCTGCGCCGCTCCCGTGAGCCCGGAGCTTTCGCGATCGGTCAGCACTTCGTCGAGGAAGTGACTGTAATTTTCTTTTTGCGTGGCCGCGTAAATCAGACTCGGATTCGTCGTCGCATCCGTCGGCGCGAACTGACGGATCGATTCGAAGTCCCCAGTATCCGCGACGACGGTCGTGAACTTCTTGATTTGTTCGAGCTGATTCATTTTGGAGTGCGTGACGAGGAATGAGAACTCAGGCGCGTGAAAATTGCCGGCTGAGACGAGCCAGCGCCAGCGCGGCCAGGAACAGGCCAAAATCGCGGAGGGCGACGTCGAAGTAGCCCGGGATGAGAAGCAGGTTGGTTATGATGAGGACGAGCCAACCCGCGACTACATAGGCAAAGAGACGCGGCTTAAGCGCGACACCGATGCCGGCGACGATCTCAATGACGCCGACGATCATCATGAGCTGGTGGACGCCGATCGGCGAAATCCGCGCGACGACCGAGGGCACGTACTGATCCCAGTTCACGAGGAGGTGAAAAAACTTGTCGAGGCCGGCGAGGATCGGCGCTGCGACAAAACCGAGATGAAGAAGGCGGAATGCTTGATAGGCAGGCGACGCCGCGCTGGCGTCGAGAGCCGGAACGTTTGATGGATGCGAGGTTGTATTCATGGTGGTGAATCGGGAATTTGGGCGCGCAATCCTAGATAGTCAATATGTTTATTGACTTATTAATACGCGGATTTTCCACTCATGAAGGGCTGACGACGTCAGCCGATTTCGAAACAGCAGGACGGCACCGGCTGATGGACGCAGCGTTCCTTCACCGGCGCACCGATTATCTGGCTGAGAAGTGATTCCGCGATGAGACACGCTTCCGGATGGCGGCCTGTGGCAGCGGCCAGCGGGCAGCCGTGGCCGCGAATAAAATGTTTGCCTTCGCTCTTCTCAAAGCGGGCCGCGCCACCGAGGTCCGAGAGGATGCGAAGCGCGGCGTTGATTCGTTGCTGCCGGGTCTTGCCTTTCACCTCGCCCAAATGCTCTTCGGCTACCTTGCGACCCACTTCCCGCATGCCGGTTTTCAATTCACTCGGCGTTAGCTTTCGGGAGAACACCGTGAGGATGAGATCAACGAGCGGGCCGTACGCCTTTGGGAAAATCTGCTCGGCGTCGGCCGTGAGGGCGTAGGTGGCGTGCGGCTTGCGGACCCCGGGCTGGGTGCCGGATTGGTGAACGAGTCCGTCCCGCTCCAGGCTGAGAAGATGAGCGCGGATCGCGTTGTCGGTCAGCTTCAACGCAGCCGCGAGGTCGTTCACGGTTTGATCTCCGGTCCGGAGCAACTGGAGAATCTGGCCCCGAGTGCTCTTGAGGATTCGTTGGCGCCAGCCGGAGTGTTTCACGGTCGCAGTATAGAGGCGCGCCGGAATAAATCAAAGAGAGCTTTGACTAATAACGCGGGGCTGACGGCTGCCATCACATCATTTCGGCGCGCCGACCGCGAGGAAGGAGAAGATGACAATGTCCTGTACCATGTGAATGAGGAAGGCCCAGGCGGAGCCGCGCGTCTCGATCATGCTCCGGGCCCAAATCCATCCGGCAAATCCCGCCAACAACACGCCAATCGGCCCGGACGGCTGGCCGTAAAAATGGCCGAGCCCAAACAAGACCGCGGTGAGGAGAACGGCCTCGCCCGGAGTGACGACGTTGCGCAAATGCGCCAGAAGGACGTTGCGGAATTGAAACTCTTCGTTGGCGGCGTTGAGCGCGGCGACGCCCAGAATCCAGGGAGAAAAATGCAGGATGCGTCCGGCGGCGCTGAAATCCGGATGAACGGTGAAATACAAAAAGAGCGGGAGCACGATTCCGAAAACGACGAGCAAGACCGGACCGAAGACTGTCCACGGGATTGGTTTTCGCGGCCAAAGAAAAGGAATGGGCTGGGCTGGCGCCGCGAGATCTCCGCGGCACAAAAACAAATCGCGCCGGGTGATTCCGCTGCCGATCAAGGTCAGACTCATGAGGAGCGCGCCGGCCAGAGGCAACGTCCGGTCGATGAGCAGGCGCGTTCCCCAATTCGCGCTCTGTAACAAACTGTGAACGAAAACAGTCGCCTCAAGCCGCGGCGCGACGACGTACCAACCAAGCCGCAACGCAGCGAGTGCGAAAAGAAAACGCGTCAGAACTCGCAGGCGCGGAGAGGGCAGAACGCCGATCGCCGCAATGATCAGCAACGCGCATTGGGTCAAAGCCGGCCAGGGCGATCTGGCGTGTCCCGATTCGCGCCAGATGATCGTGGGCAGCGCGCTGGAAAGAATCACCGCGCCCCAGGCGATGGCGCGCGGCAGCGGATCGCTATTGCGCAACGCCATCCAAAACCGCGCTCAAGTTTTTCAGATCATCCAGCTCGCCGACCAGCGCGCGCAACGAGGTCATCGCCGCCGGAACGTAATCGAGGAATGTCTTGTTGCCTTTGACCAACGCGGCGAAACCGTAGAAGCCGAGCGCTTGCATCAGCCGTTGAATGCCGCACAAGCGAAAGATTTCCCGGAACTGCGGCGAAACGGGATCGCAGGCGGTCGCGCGCTTTCCTTCATATTCGGCCAGCAACTCCTCACACTCCGCGCGCGAGAAGCTGACGTACGGATCGAAAAGCAGCGAGGCGAGATCGTATTCGGCCAGACCGGGTCGCATTCCCTGAAAGTCGATCAGATGCGCCTGGCCGTTGCGCACGATGATGTTCTGGGATTGAAAATCCCGGTGCACGAGTACTCGCGGCCGCGAGGCCAAACGCTCGGCAATTTCGCTCAAGGCCGGCAGAGCGTTCAATTCCGCCAGAACTTTCTTCTTCACGCCAAAATAACCACCGAGACAGTTTTTGAAGAAATAGTTTTGTTCCCAGCGATAGAGCGCTGCATCAAACGCGGCCGGAAGATTTTTCTGAATCGCACGCCCAGTCTCTTCGGGGAGACAATGCAGTTTCACGATTTCATCGAGCGCAGACTCGTAGAAGGCCCGACGCACGAGCCAGCTTTCCCCGCGATAGCTCCAAAGATCGTTTTCTCCGAGATCTTCGATCCAAATCAAGCCTTCCGCGGCATCGTGAAAATAAATCCTGGGCGCGCGAATGCGGTGCTCGGCGAGGAACTCCGCGATCCTGACGTAATGCCGGTTCTCTTCGCGCTCGAAGCCGTACTTCACCAGAATGATCGCCTGGTCCGGCGCACAGCGGACGCGGTAGAATTTCCGGTCCGAGCCGCCTTTCTCGATCGGCGTGATTTTGACCTTGGCTTCCTCGAAGCGCGGGAAATGAATCCGCGTCTGCCGAAGCAACTGATCGGTCTTGGGCGTTCTAGATGTCGATGTCACTGAGCTGGCCTTCTGCTTTTCGGTGGGAGCGGACGATACAATTGCGCAGGCAGGATCGGGAAGCGATTTGTGCGCCAGGCCAGAGAATTGTGTTCTCCACGATCGCGTCCGCCCCGACACAACAGCCCGTGCCGATGGAATAAAAGCCTGCAAGTCGCGCGCTCGAATCGACGACCGCATCCGGGGCGATGCGCATCGGCCAGCCGGGCGTCTTCACATAATCCGGCTTCCAGCGCTTCTCCTCGATGAAGCTGTGGACTTTCAGATATTCCGCGCGTGAACCGATGTTGAACCACTGGCGCTCATTCAAAACCACGCCGCCGATCTTGCCGCCGGCTCCGATCCATTCGCCCAGAATCGGGATGAACGAAACACTCTGGCCGGGCGAAATTCGCTGGAAGATCGCCGGCGTCCAGAGAGAAATGCCCGCGAAGTCATAACGGCCCGCATAGCCGTAGCGATTTTCGATGTCCACGACGCGGCTGCCATCGAGCGCCACGTCCGCGCCGTGATCCGTCTCGCGCAATGCGAGTGTCACATCGTTTCCAGCGCGGAGATGTTCATCGAGCAATGGCTTCAGATCGATGTCCGTCAGGACGTCGCCGCTGTAGACGAGGAACGGCTCGGCGCGGAGATGATGTTCGATGTTCTTGATGCCGCCGCCTGTTCCGAGAATCTCCGGCTCGTGGACCAGCGTGACGCGGCGGCCCTCGTAGGCGCCTCCCGCGAAAAACTTTTCGAACGGCGCGGGAAGATGGTGGGTGTTGATGACGAAAGATTCGATTCCGACGCCGAGAAGATGATCGAGCGCGAAAGTGAGGAGCGGTTTTTGAAAAATCGGAATGAGCGGCTTTGGCAAATCCTCCGTCAACGGACGGAGGCGCGTGCCCAGGCCGGCGGCGAGAACGAAGGCTTGCGTGATCATTATTGGGTTAATCCCCCCGAGCGCCCTGCCGTCGCGCTTGTGCTGCGCTGCCAGTCTGTTAAAACTGCCGCCATGGCGGAAGAAACCATCTGGCGTGGGACATCATCGCAACTGAAAAACCTGGGGCTCTTCATTCTGGCCGGACTGTTTTGCTGGCTCATCGTGCCCATCTTCATCGCGCTTACCCGATATCTCCAAACGAAAAACAACATCTTCGAGCTGACGACCGAGCGCGTGAAAATGACGGAAGGAATTTTCAGCAAGGTGACAGAGACGCTCGAGCTTTATCGCGTCAAAGACATCGAAGTCCGCCAGCCCTTCATCTATCGCATGCTCGGCTTGGAGAACATCGTGGTTAATACTTCCGACCTGTCGTCGCCGGTGATTGTGCTGGAGGGCATTCCCACGAAGGTCGCGCTCGCGGATAAATTACGGAACCAGGTGGAAACGATCCGGGCGCAGAAAAAGGTGCGCGAGCTGGATATCGAATAGGAGCCGCCGGCCTAACGACTCGCAGAAATCTAGAACCCCGGCGGCCGGTTGCTCGGTTGCGGGATGTAACCCATCGGGTCCGGTGAGTTTGGCGCGGGACCCTTCACCGCTTTATATTCCTCATCCGAAATCAGCGACTGATCGGCGCACCCGCCCAGGGCCAGCGCAGCGACTGAAGCAACGAGCACTAGAAATATTTTCATGCGCGTCCGTACGAATGTACGGAATTGGACGCGGTGCAAGTGCCAGTGAGTCTCGAGCAGCCCAAGTTGCTCAGCGGTTCCGCGTTGACGCGGGCGCTTCCGCCTCGGGGCGCTCGCCGCCAGGACCGAACAACATGGAAAAGACAATGAAGACGGACGCTCTCGGTGCGTCGTGGGTCACGCCAAACAGCGGCGAGATATCCAGACGCGTGTTCGTCGATGGCTTCCACGCGATCGTTGGACCCACCACCACCCGATAGGAAGGATCTTCTCCGCCCTCCCGGATTCCAGCATCGGTAAATGAGGTGAACTGCATTTCCGCGCCGACCTTGAGCCGTTCATGCGGCAGAATAATCGGGAACATCACACTCTGAGCGAAGCCGACTTCCCGGCCGCGATCTCCACCGACTTCCTGTTCGAAAAAGGCATTCAGGGCCCACTCAACGTTTTCGCCAAAGTCCTGCGCGAGGAGCAGCCTTACTTCAACTGCGTCCGGAAGAGGTTTCTTTTCATCGAGAAACGCCTGCGCTTCACCTTTCTCCAGTGGTGCGGGCGGACCTTCGTCATGCAGAATATGGCCAATGCCGAATTTGTACTCGACGAAGATCGTCGGGTTGAGCGGAATCTTGTTCCAATCCGCCAGAGCATAGCGCGCCTCTACACTGAACGTTCGCTCTTGACTGTTTCCCCGAAATGCTTCGACGCCGTTTTCAAACGCGATGCCAAATCGATACGGGAGACCGATTTCTACTTCCTGCGTAAAGGTGTGATCGGGGCGATTGAAGCGAAGGGCGTCGCCCTGGTAAATCAATCCGGCGAAGACGGCCCCGGGTGGCAAAACATAGGCGTTGACGAGATTTGAGAAGCGGCTGCGTGAAAAACTGGGGGTCGCGCCGTAAGCGCTCGGCACCTCTTCGCCCGTCACCACGAGACGTTCGCTCGTCGCGACTTGGGCGTGGGCCGATGATGGATGGAGGGCCAGGCAGCTGAGAAGTCCCAATGACAATGCCGCAGGGATCAGTCTGTTTCGCGGAGCGCGTCGTGGTTGCATGACCTCGCATTACAAATTTGTAATCTTTAGGGCAAGGCAATTTTGTGGACCGATCTCTCAATCCACTCCGTCAGGAAAAGTCAGCGTCACGGTGGTGCCGCGTCCGACTTCGCTCTCGATCTTCGCGGACCCGCCATGCAGATGGGTGATCGATTTCACCAACGCCAGGCCCAGGCCGGCGCCTTGAGAGCTGCGCGATGAATCGGCGCGATAAAGGCGATCGAACACGCGCGGAAGATGTTCCGCGGCTATTCCGCAGCCGGTATCTTTCACCGCGATTTCAAAATGCGCGGCGCGGAGGGCGATCGAAACCAGGATCGTCCCGCCGGCCGGCGTGAAGCGCAGCGCGTTTTCCACGAGATTGCTCACGGCCCGTCCGAACAGCATTGGGTCGGCGCGAACCTCGCCTTCACCGGCGCAAGTCAGAGTCACGTCTTGCTCTTCCGCGATGGCTTCATAGAACGCCGTGATTTTTTCCAGCGCGGCGCGTCCATCGAAGGATGTGCGCTGCACATTTCCCTCAGCAGCTTCGGCGCGTGCAAGGAAGAGCAGGTTATCGACGATCCCCGAGAGCCGTTCGCATTCCGCCACCGTCGATTCGATCACTTCCCGGTATTCATCCGGGCTTCGAGGCCGGGTGAGCGTGACTTCCGCTTCGCCGCGGATGTTGGCGATGGGTGTGCGGAGTTCGTGCGCGAGATCGGCCGAGAATTGCGAGAGACGGGTGAAGGAATCTTCGAGCCGGTCCAGCATGTCGTCGAAGGCGACGGCCAGCGGTTGGAGCTCGCGCGGCCAACCGTCCAGCGGGATTCGTTCATGCAGACGCTGCGGACCAATGCGCTTCAATGATTGCGTCATCGCGGCAAGAGGCTGCAAACCGTCCTTCGCCACCCTGCGCGCAATCACAGCCGAGGCCACGATGCTGAAGGCCAGCACGACCACGAGCAATGTGCCAAACTCCTTCATGAAGCGCTCGTCGGAGGAACGGTCTTGCGCGACCTGGAGCGTGTAAGGTTGGCCGCCCACTTCCTCGGTCACGGCCACGAGAGAATATAATTGCCTGTCCCTCCGATAATCCTTCGACTTCCAGTCCGACGAACTTTGAGCCGCCGGAAAAATCCCCGGCGGCAACGAATCATTCATCCCTGGCGTCTCCGCCAAAAGCCTGCCGCCAGGATCCATCATCCGCACCCAGTAAGCGATGCGCTCTCCGGCCCGCACATTCTTCAATTCACGATCCAGAATTTGAGGGCCGTCGCTCTTGTTCATGTCCGCGCGCAACGCCACGATCTTATCGGCCAGAACATCGTTGTCTTCTTCGAAGGCGTGCTGAACGACGATCCAGTAAAGCACGCCCAGCGCGCAGAAGAGCAGGAACGCCGCGGCCGGCGTGAAACGCAGGACCAATTGGGATGCGATCGAGCGCGGCTCAGTCGGCTTTGAGAACATAACCGGCGCCGCGGACCGTGTGGATGAGTTTGATTGCGAATGGATCGTCCACCTTGGCGCGCAACCGCCGCACCATCACATCCACCGCGTTCGTGTCTGTGCGGAAATTAATGTCCCAGACGTGTTCCGCAATTTCCGGCCGGGACACGACCTCGCCCGGAGAACGCGCGAGCTGAGCCAGGAGAAGGAATTCTTTCGCGGTGAGATTCAGGGCAACGCCGGAGCGAATCGCCTTGTGCCGCCGCGTGTCGATCTCCAAATCCGCGACCCGCAATTGCTCCGCGTGCCGGGCCGAGGAGCGCCGCAGCAACGAGCGCACGCGCGCGAGCAATTCCGAAAAGGCAAACGGCTTCACGAGATAGTCGTCAGCGCCCAGCTCGAGTCCTTTCACGCGATCGTGCACGCTATCGCGCGCAGTCAGAAAAAGAATCGGCGTGTGAACGCCGCCAGCCCGCAGTTCCTCGACGACGGCCCAGCCGTCTTTCTTTGGCAGCATCACATCCACGATGAGAAGATCGGGTCGCGTCGCCAAAGCGAGTTCCAGTCCGGTTTCACCATCCCTTGCTACCTCGATGGCAAAGCCGCCTTCACGCAGGCCTTTCGCGAGAAACGCCGCGGTCTTCATTTCGTCTTCGATCAGGAGAATCCGCATTGGAAGAAGTATAGGTCTTCGCTTGGTTCACTCAACATTCCTGGCGCTGCCTAACGACTCCCCTGGGCGCGCTCCCGTTCAAATCGGTTGCGAGCGCATCAATGCGGATGAAATTCCATCCATTATGACAACGGCCCCGATGCAGTACGCGCATCCTGAAGCGCTGGTGGATGCGGATTGGCTCGAGAAACATCTCAACGACGATGGCCTTCGCATCGTGGAATCGAACGAAGACATCCTTCTCTACGACACCGGGCACATTCCCGGCGCTGTGCACATCGATTGGCGAACCGATCTCCAGGACCAGGTGATCCGCGATTACATCGCGCCGGACAAATTCGCCGAGCTGTGCAGCCGCAACGGCATCACGCGGGACACGACCTGTATTTTCTACGGGGACAAAGCAAACTGGTGGGCCTGCTATGCGCTCTGGGCTTTCCGATTGTTCGGCCACGAGAAGGTGAAAATCCTCAATGGCGGCCGCGACAAATGGAAAGCGGAAGGCCGCCCGATGACGCGCGAGGTTCCCAAATATCCGCAGACAAATTATCCCGTGCCGAAGAAGCGGCTCGACCAGGAGATCCGCGCCTTTGCGGATGAAGCGCTCGCGCAAAGCAAGGCGGGCAAACCGCTCGTCGACGTGCGTTCGCCGGGTGAATTCAAAGGCGAGATCACCCACATGGCAGAGTACCCGCAGGAAGGCGTGTTGCGCGGCGGACATATTCCCGGCGCGAAAAGTGTGCCGTGGAAAACGGCAACGAATGAGGACAGCACGTTTAAGCCGGCGAATGAGCTGGCGAAGATTTATTTCGAGGGATGCGGGCTGAAGTCGGGCACCGACACAGTTGTCTATTGCCGCATCGGCGAGCGCTCGAGCCACACTTGGTTCGTGCTCACGTATCTGCTCGGGCTCGACCACGTGCGCAATTACGATGGTTCGTGGACGGAATGGGGAAACAAAGTCGGCGCGCCGATTGAGAAATCCGCGTAAAGGTTTTGTCATTCCGAGCGAAGTCGAGGAATCCCGTGGCGATAGCGAAGAGTGATTCAACGGGATCCCTCGACTGCGCTGCGCTGCGCTCGGGATGACGGAAACGAACATGTATCCGCCGAAGCTGGAAAAGATCATCCACTTGTTCGAATCGTTGCCGGAAACCGAGCGGCGTGAGACGCTCGTTTCCTACGCGGACAACGCGAGGAAACAGGAGCCGCGGCCGGGCGAAAAATTTGTCCTCGAAGATGTGCGCAAGGACGAGGAATGCGCGGACACGGTCGGCGTTTATCTCCAGGTCGATGACGAAGGCAAAGCGCATTTCCGCATGACGCTCGGGCCCGAGGTGCAGACGCTCACCCGTGCCATGACGGCGATTCTGTGCAAAGGTCTCGATGGACGCACGCCGCAGGAAGTCCTCGAATTGCCGGGCGATTTCGTCACGCGCATCGTCGGCACCGAGCTGGTGCGCGTGCGGAGCCAGACGATTTACTACGTGCTCACGCGCATCAAAGGCATTTGCAAGGTTTACCTCGATCGCCAGCGCATGGCGGAAGTCGCGTAATCGAGGATCGGCTCAGGACTAACGGTTGCTAAAACCCGGTTACCGACGATAGTGGCCGCGGTCATCTTCCGCTCCTTCGCTCAATCTCGAAGCCGCTCGGCTGCTGATAAGGAGAAAAAATTTAACCTAACGAGGCCATCAACATTATGCATCCCACTCTTCTCAAAAACGCCTCGCTCGTCATTCCCAATGCGCAGCTTCTCATTAACATTGTCCGGCAACGCGTCCGGCAATTGATCCGCGGGCACCGGCCCTTGATCGCCGCGCCGCCGGGGATGGGTTTTTGTGATGTCGCGCTCAGCGAAGTGATCGCGGGGAAATTAACCTACGAAGCCTCCCCCGGCATAAAGCCCGATAACTCGTTTGTGCCGATCGTTACCTTTCCCGGTGTCCACTCTGAGAAAAAGGCAGCTTAATTGTGGCTAATCATTCAGGTTTCACGCGCCGCACCCCGGACATCATGACGGAAGAGCTTTGCGCGATTCTATCGCAAAAACTTTCGTTCGAATTCAAGCCGCTCTACGACCTCGTCTACGCGAATCTCCACGCGCGGAATGCGGCGAGTGGCGGCGATGAAATGCTCCGCCTCCGTGCCTACGAAAAACTCCAGAACCTCGTGCACGACGGCATGGTGACGAAGACGGCGAAGAAATATCGCGGTCGCCCGGCGGCGCTCCAAATCGTCAGCTCGCGTCTCGAAGAATGGCGCGCCGCGGCGAATAAGCGGACGGCGGAATTACAAGTTCGCTAGTTAGTCGAGCGGTCTCCTCCGCGAGTCGCGGAGCACCTGCAATAAGCCGGTCGTTTAGCTCGTGATCTTCGCGCGATTTCGTCTATCGTCCGCTCGCTCTAATGCCGCGGAACAACGATCTCCACAAAATTCTGCTGATTGGCTCGGGCCCGATCATCATCGGGCAGGGCTGCGAGTTCGACTATTCCGGCGTCCAGGCTTGCAAGGCGTTGCGCGAAGAAGGCTACGAAGTCGTGCTCGTGAATTCGAATCCGGCCACGATCATGACCGATCCGGAATTTGCCGATCGCACTTACATCGAGCCGATCACGCCGGAAGTAATCGAGGCCATTCTCGAACGCGAAAAGCCGGATGCGATTTTGCCGACGATGGGCGGCCAGACCGCGCTGAATGCCGCGATGGAACTCAACCGCAACGGCGCGCTCGGGCGGCACAACGTCCGGTTGATCGGCGCGAATGCCCAGGCCATCGCGAAAGGCGAAGATCGCCAGCTCTTCAAGGAGGCGATGCTGCGGATCGGCCTCGATGTTCCGCGCTCCGGCATCGCGCATTCCATTGCCGATGCCAGCCACGTCGCGGACATGATCGGCAAATTTCCGCTCATCATCCGGCCGGCGTTCACGCTCGGTGGCTCGGGCGGCGGCATCGCTTACAATCGCGATGAGCTCGCCGAGATCGTCGAGCGTGGTCTCGATCTGTCCCCGGTCACGGAAGTGTTGATCGAGGAGTCGCTCGTCGGCTGGAAAGAATTTGAGATGGAAGTGATGCGCGATTGCGCGGACAACTGCGTCGTCATCTGCTCGATCGAGAATTTCGATCCGATGGGCGTCCACACCGGCGATTCCATCACGGTCGCGCCCGCGCAAACGCTTTCCGATCGGGAATTCCAATTGATGCGCGACGCGTCGTTCGCCGTCATTCGCGAGATCGGCGTCGAGACCGGCGGCTCGAATATCCAGTTTGCCGTGAATCCGCGGAACGGCCGCATGGTCGTCATCGAGATGAATCCGCGCGTCTCGCGTTCGAGCGCGCTCGCCTCGAAGGCGACCGGCTTTCCGATCGCGAAGATTGCGGCGAAACTGGCGGTCGGTTACACACTCGACGAAATCCGGAACGACATCACCCGCGAAACGCCAGCGAGTTTTGAACCGACGATCGATTACTGCGTGGTGAAGGTGCCGCGCTTCACCTTCGAGAAATTTCCGCAGGCCAACGCCACGCTCACGACGCAAATGAAGAGCGTGGGCGAAGCGATGGCGATCGGGCGGACGTTCAAGGAAGCGCTCCAAAAAGCGTTGCGCTCGCTCGAGATTAAACGCTTCGGTCTTTGCGGCGATGGAAACGAGAAACGCGTCGATCCCGACGCATTGCGTTTGAGGCTCGCGATCCCGAACGCCGAGCGAATTTTCTACATCGCGCAGGCTTTCGAGGACGACCTCTCGATCGATGAAGTCTTCGAGCTGACGAAGATTGATCGCTGGTTTCTGCACAACGTGCGCCAGCTCGTGCAGGAAGCGCAAAAGCTCCGGAACACAGACTGCAAGTCTGTGTTCCCTTTTGATCCGCGGCAACTGCGTCGCGCGAAGAAGCTGGGGTTTTCCGATCGCCAGCTGGCCGTCGCGCACGGAACTTCCGAATCGGAGATTCGCGCGGCGCGAAAAGCGGCTGGCGTGATTCCCACCTACCGCCTCGTCGACACCTGCGCCGCGGAGTTCGAGGCGTTTACGCCGTACTATTATTCCACTTACGGCAGTGAGAACGAGATGCGCCGCAGCGACAAGCGCAAGATCATGATCCTCGGCGGCGGCCCGAACCGCGTGGGACAGGGAATCGAATTCGATTACTGCTGCGTCCACGCCGCCTTCGCGCTCCGTGAGCTCGGATTCGTAACGATCATGGTCAACTCGAATCCGGAAACGGTTTCGACTGATTACGACACGAGCGACAAACTCTACTTCGAGCCGCTCACCCTCGAAGACGTGCTCAATATCTACGACCAGGAACTTCCCGAAGGCGTCATCGTCCAGTTCGGAGGGCAGACGCCGCTCAATCTGGCGGAAGGATTGCAGGCCGCGGGTGTTCCGATTATCGGCACCCAACCGGAAAGCATTGAGATTGCGGAGGACCGGAAATTATTCGCCGCGATGCTCGACAAGCTCGGCTTGCGCCAGACCCCAAGCGGCTCCGCGGTGAGCGCTGAAGAAGCGGTCGCGATCGCGCAAAGGATCGGTTACCCAGTACTCGTTAGGCCATCTTTTGTTCTCGGCGGCCGCGCCATGGAGTTGGTCTACAACGACGAAGATCTGCGCCGTTACATGCAAAGCGCGATCGAAGTCAGCTCCGACCGTCCCGTTCTCGTCGACCGCTTTCTCGAAGACGCGATCGAAATCGACGTCGATTGCATCGCGGACGGCGAGACGAGCGTGATCGGCGCCGTCATGGAGCACATTGAGCAAGCCGGCATCCACAGCGGCGACAGCGCGTGCGTGATTCCCACGTTTTCAATTTCCAAAGCCGTCGTGAAGGAAATCACCGCGGCGACGAAGGCCATGGCGCGCGAGCTGAATGTGCGCGGCCTGATGAACGTCCAGTTCGCCGTCAAAGGCGACGATGTTTACGTGCTCGAAGTGAATCCGCGCGCGTCACGCACGGTGCCGTTCGTCAGCAAGGCGATCGGCGTCCCTCTGGCGAAGCTGGCGGCGAAGGTGATGACCGGGAAAACGCTGCGCGAACTGGGATTCACCGAGGAGATCGTGCCGAAACATTTCTCGGTGAAGGAAGCTGTCTTTCCGTTCCTGCGTTACCAGGGCGTCGACATCGCGCTCGGGCCGGAAATGAAATCGACTGGCGAAGTGATGGGCATCGACGCCGATCTCGGCCTCGCTTACGCCAAATCCCAAATGGCCGCGCCGCCGCCGCTCCCGAAGGGGGGCACCGTTTTCATCAGCGTGAAAGACGACGATAAACGGAACGTGATCTCGCTCGGGCACGAATTTGTCAGCCTCGGTTTCAAGATTATCGCCACGAGCGGCACGGCCGCGATGCTGGCGGCGGCGAATGTGCCCGTGACGAAGGTGCACAAGATTCGCGAGGGCCGTCCCAACGTGCTCGATCTCGTCACCAACGGGGAAATCAATTTCATCATCAACACGCCGAGCGGAAAGATTCCGCGCGAAGATGAGGTGAGAATTCGGAACGCGTCGCTCGCGCAGAAGATTCCGATCATGACGACGATTCGCGCGGCGCAGGCGAGCGCGAACGGCATCCGCTCATTGCAGCGGAGCAATCTGCACGTCAAGACCCTGCAGGAATATCATGGCGCAGGGAAAGAGAGGAAAACGCCGAACGCCGAACGCCCAACGCCCAACGCCTAATGAAGAGAAGCTGGATACGCCGTGTTCCGCATCTGGTAGGGCGAGACTCCGTCGAGCCGCGCTGGGCGGCGTTCGCAGTTGAAGGTGGGACGTTGAACGCTAGGGTCACGCATGAAACTGACATTGCTTTGTTGCGTCATCGGATTGGCGTTCGCCGCCACGCCATTGCGCAGCGAAGATAAAAAGGAAGAAAAGAAAGAGACCGCCGCTATGAACGAACCGACAAAAGAAGTAGCAGTGATCAAGACCAGCGAAGGCGAGATGGTGGCCGAATTCTGGCCGGACGTGGCCCCGAAGACGGTAGAGAATTTCAAGAAGCTGGCGAAAGCCGGCTTCTACGATGGAACTGCCTTCCATCGCGTCATCAAGGGATTCATGATCCAGGGCGGCGATCCTCTGACGAAAGACGAAAGCCAAAAGTCCCGCTGGGGCACGGGCGATCCCGGCTACAAGATTCTCGCGGAGTTTAACAAGAAATCGCACGAACGCGGCGTGCTTTCGATGGCCCGCTCGCAGGATCCGAATTCGGCCGGCAGCCAGTTTTTCATCTGTCACGGCGCGCCGAAATTTCTCGACGGCCAATACACCGCCTTCGGAAAACTAATCAAAGGCGACGACGTCCTGGAAAAAATTGCCACGACGAAAACTCTCCCGGGCGACCGGCCCGAAAAGCGGATGAACGTCGAGAGCATCAAGATCGTGCCGGCTGATTCAGTGAAGTAATTTTTTACCACAGAGAACACGGAGCTCACGGAGGCAGAAACTTTTTTGTGATCTCCGTGATCTCCGTGCGCTCTGTGGTTAATTTCTGAATGGCTTCTTCGCCAACGGCCAAAGTTGCTCTCGTGCAGATGCAGTGCGGGACCGATCCGGCTGCAAACCTGGCGAAAGCGATCGCGCGTATTCGTGATGCGGCCAAAGACGGTGCGCAGATCATTTGCCTGCCGGAATTGTTTCGCTCGCAATACTTCTGCCAGGCGGAGGACCACGCGAACTTCGCGCTCGCCGAAGAAATTCCAGGACCGACCACGGCGGAGCTGGAAACGGTCGCGCGTGAGATCGGCGCGGTGATTGTCGCGTCGCTTTTCGAGAAGCGCGCGGCGGGCGTTTACCACAACACCGCGGCGATCATCGATGCGGACGGGCAGTACCTCGGGAAATATCGCAAGATGCATATCCCGGACGACCCTTCTTATTACGAGAAGTTTTACTTCGCGCCCGGAGATCTCGGATTCCAAGCATGGCCGACGGCGCACGGAAAAATCGGTGTCTGTATTTGCTGGGACCAATGGTATCCGGAATCCGCGCGGCTGACGGCGCTGCGCGGCGCGCAGATTTTATTTTATCCCACTGCGATCGGCTGGCATCCGCGCGAGAAAAAGAAGTACGGCGCCGCGCAATATTCCGCGTGGGAAACGATGCAGCGCAGTCACGCCATCGCGAATGGTTGTTACGTCGCCGCGGTCAATCGCATCGGTCACGAAGCTCCGGCCGGCGGCGACGGGATCGAGTTCTGGGGCCAAAGTTTTGTCATCGCGCCTAGCGGCGAAATCATCGCGCAAGGAAGTATGGATCGCGAAGAGATCGTCATGGCGGAGATCGAATGGAAACGCGTGGACGAACATCGAACGCATTGGCCATTCCTGCGCGATCGCCGCGTGGATGCCTACTCCGGAATCGATCAGCGGTTGATCGATTAATGCTCTTCTGTAGCCGCTTCGCTGTGCGAAGCGCGGGAAGGCGCGACGCCGATGGTCACGTCGCCCATAGGGCGACGGCTACAGAAGATCCGATCGGCCGCTCGATTAATTGTTTTCATTTCGTGAACCCCGGCGGTACGTTGGCGGTCATGAAAACACTTATTATTTCCCTGGGCATGTTGTGCGCGCTCGCTCTGGTCGCGCACGGTCAGGACGTAACCAAAGCGACGGCGAAACTGGATTCGAAGTCCGGCAGCCAGGTAACGGGCACGGTCACGTTCGCGAAAACTGGCGATGACGTGCAAGTGATCGCCGACATCAGCGGACTGAAACCGGGCAAGCATGGCATTCATCTTCATGAAAAAGGAGATTGTTCCGCCGCCGACGCAGCCTCGGCCGGCGCCCATTTTAATCCGACACATGGACATCACGGCGGCCCAATGACGGCTGACCGTCACGCCGGCGATCTCGGCAATATTGAAGCGGACGCTTCCGGCAAGGCGCATCTCGATTGGAAAGGCAAAATGAGTTTGAGCGGCGCGGACTCGATCATTGGCAAATCGGTTGTGGTTCATGAGAAAGAAGACGACCTGAAAACTGATCCCTCCGGGAACTCCGGCGCGCGCATCGCATGCGGCGTGATTGAGGCTGCGAAATAAACGCTGGTTTCTTCTGAGCCGCAGCAGAGCGGCGGTACTACTGAGATGGATTTGCTGACGCTCAGCGAAATTCGTCGCGCCGCCCAAAGCAGCGCTGTGCTCGCGCGCGTCCACGTGCAGGTGGATGCGAGCACGGCGAAATCGACGCGGGAAGGCAAGCCATACTGCGAGCTTGGCCTCGCCGACGCGTGCGACCGCATGACGCTCCGGGTTTGGAGCGATCATGTGGCATATCGCGCTTGTGAAGCGCTCACCGCCGGCGCATTCATTGAGCTGGCGGGCGAGTTCGTCCAACATCAACAGTACGGCCTCGATGCAAGGAAATGGAACATTCGTCCGCTGGCGCCGCAGGAAATCTCGGACTTGCTCGCTGGTCCTCCGGATTTGCGCGCGAAGCAAAAAGCCGATTGGGATTACATCGGCGAACGGACGAAGGAGATCGGCGATCCACGCTTGCGCGCACTCGGCGAAGCATTCCTGGCGGAGCACGGCGAACGTTTTCGGCGCACGGCCGGCGCGCGTTCCTATCATCACGCGCGGCGCGGCGGCCTCGTCGAGCACACGGCCCAGATGATGCGAGTGGCGATGGGAGTCGGGCCGCTCTATCCGCAGTTGAATCTCGATCTCCTCCTTGCCGGCGTTTTGTTTCACGACTGCGGGAAGCTTTGGGAAAACCATTTGCCGGAGACCGGGTTCACGATGGGCTACGACGAGCGCGGCGAACTGATGGGCCACATCTCGATCGGCCTCGAGCTGGTCAATTCGCTCTGGCGAAAACTGCAGACGCAGGAAAATGCGAACGCGTGGAGCGCGCTCGTGCCCGCATCCGAAGATGTGCGGATGCACCTGCTCCATCTGATTGGCGCGCATCACGGCGAACCGCAGTTCGGTTCGCCCGTCGCCCCGAAAACGCCGGAAGCGATGGCGCTCAACTACATCGATAACCTCGACGCGCGGATGGAAATGTTCGCCGTCGGTTATCTCGTGGCGAAACCGATCGCCGAGCGCATTTTCGATCGCGTCCGCCCGCTTCCGGGAAATCTCGTCAAGCCGCTCGAGAAATTTCAGGCACCGAGGGCCCAGCCGCCCCCCCTTCCGAAAGTCAGCGGCGGACTCGACCAATTACTCTGAGGCCGCGGGTCCGTTCACAGTTCCACTCGCCCGGCCAAATTAGTTCATGATTGTCGCTAGGCCGAACGTTACGAAGCTCCTTCATAATATCATCGACTATTAGCGGACTTTCGCCTAGGCCTGAGCAACTGCTCCCGCCAGCATTTAGCTATCGACGAACTCCCCATGACCAAGGCCTCCAAGCAAAACAAGTCATTGCAACGTGTCAACATTGGCGGTGCCCACGCCGTGTTAGGAATGGACATCTCTTCCTTTTCGATGCTCCATGACGACGATCAGATTCAAGCGATCGAGAATCTGATTAGATGGATTAACGAGGCCTTGGCTTACCACAGCATTGGCGAACCCGACTATCGCTGGAGCCCGGCCGGCGATGGCGGCTATCTGACTTTCGCTTCCTCCAATGCCTGTCGTCGGGCAATCGACGTCGCCTTCTCGATCATTGAAAAGATGCAGCACCCCGATTGGCGTCCCCGCACAGGGGAGAGTCTCAAGCTCAGACTTGCCTTGCACTCCGGGACCGTGCAGGAAGCCCGCGAATTGGGCCGGACCACAAACGTTTGGGGCATGGGGATCAATATGGCAGCTCGTGCGTTATCGGTAGCCGCATCGAGCCAGCTGCTCGTCTCAAAACAGTATTTCGATCTGTACATCAAAGGACAGCGCGAGGGTGAATTTGCCTTCGGCGACGTTTACTGGCGAACAGTGAAGCATGGAGTTCACGTCGAAGTGATGAACGCAAATCGGCATGAGCTTGGTTTGCAAGACGCGGAGGCGAAGGATCGGCGTTGGCAAGCGATCGGGGGGCTTTGGCGGAAAACAATCCAGGAATACAAATTCCTTATCCACGACACCATGAGGTCGAGCGAACCAATAGCGGCGCTTGCTGCGGCTAAATTTCTCCTCGACTTGGACGAGAGAAAAGCGGTTCAGGAATTGTGCGCCATGATCGGGGCGGCGACCGAACGACCGAACGCTTCCTATCCAGTCCAGTTGCACTCCCTCTTTAGCTTGATGCCCCCCGACGTCCTCTTCCGCGTCATCGAAATA
The DNA here is from genome assembly GCA_003167555.1 of Spartobacteria bacterium. Taxonomy (GTDB): domain Bacteria; phylum Verrucomicrobiota; class Verrucomicrobiia; order Chthoniobacterales; family UBA10450; genus AV80. The sequence continues at coordinate 290,765 of PMSN01000023.1, read as the reverse complement.
GCCACGCCCCTGCTCATGAAAGCCGATAGCATTATCTGCAAATGCGGCGATCTCGCTGACAGTTGCTTTTTCCCCGTCTCGGGCACCATCGTCGTAGACGTGCCCGGACAGGATAAGCTAATTCGGATCGCGCCTGGACAGATTATTGGAGAATTCAGTCTGTGGATTCCGAACATTACCCGCACCGCTACGATTCGGACTGTCGATGACAGTTTGCTCCTGGCCTTCCATAAGGATCCCTTTGCGAAAGTGCTGGGCGACGCGCCCCTGGTGGCATCAAGCGTTTATAATATTATCAAGAATCGCATTCTTGAAAATGTATTGAAGTCCAAGAAGTTTTTTCCCTTGGAGAACGGTGCCGGCGACGACGCAACCCCCATCCCCGCTTCCTGCGAGAAGTATGCCGTGGGGACGAAGCTGGATCTCACCTCGTCAGTTTTCATCGTCTTTCACGGCCGGGTCCGCATCGATCCCTCCAAAAGGGGCGCGGTGGTTTTGCACTCCACCGGTGGGTTTGGCACCGAGCAGGCGGTCGGTATTATTTCAGATATCGGCTCTCCCGATGGCTCGGAAGCAATCGTGTTGGAGGAAACCGTTGCGATCAAAATCTCCCATGACACTCTGCGTTCGTTACAGAAGTTTGATTCTGTCGGGAATGCATGGAGCGCCTTATGTGGCGAACGCCTTCGCGCTATTGGCAGATCGCAGCGGCACCCAGCGAAGGATTAACTGATTCGGTAAGCGCTTAGCGCCGGTGCGCGCGGGGGCCGCGAAACACTACGGCGCGTTGCGTAAGGCTTAATTGATTGTCTCCGCGGCCACTCGTCGCTTTGCTTCGGCGAGATATTCTTCGTCGATCTCGAAGCCGATAAAGTTCTTCACGCCGCAGCGCTTCGCCGCGACTGCCGAATTTCCAATACCTAGAAACGGATCGAGCATCGTTTCAACGCGCGTGACGCCGTGCAGCTTGATGCACCATTCCGCCAACTGAACCGGGAATGTCGCCGGATGCGGTCGTTCCTTGGCGCGACTCTGAATTGTTTCGTAAGGAATAAACCATGTATTGCCGCGGCAGCGGAGATCGCTTCCTCGTGTGTGCGACCAACGCGCAATGTTACTCTTGTCCTGGTAAGGAACTCCGATTGCGAGCCGATCGATTTCAACGCGACCCGTTTTCGTGAAGTGGAAAATGTATTCATGGCAATCGTTCAGAAAACGCTTCGAGCTGATCGGCTTGAAATGTCCGTATGAGCTGACCTCTCCTTCTCGATTCTCGATCGTGATCGATTTCACCCAGTGAATCACATTTTGCAGAACGAAAACGTCGCGGAATCGCATGACGAGTTCGTGCGGTAACATCGGACTCGAGGGGGCGGATCCGATATTGAGAAAAAACGATCCGTGAGATTTTAGGACCCGTCGGATTTCTGCGGCCCACTTACTGCACCATTGAAGATACGATTCTCGACTCTCCTTGTCAGAGTATTTCCCGTATTTGATCCCAAGGTTATACGGCGGCGAAGTCACGGCTATGTCGATGCAACTCTCCGGCAATTGCGCCATTCCAGCAACGCAATCACCAAGGCGCAGATCGTGCGCAAAGAAAGCAAATAGCTCCTGCCCGAGTGGATCTTTGATCCGAACCATCCAAACGATTCGTGCCAAAGCAGTCGATTGTACAGAGAAATCTATCGTCTAACTTTCCGAGCATGAAAGCGCGAAAAAAAACGACAGGCACGATCAACGCAAGTTCAGCGGCCGCTTGAATGCTTTCTTCAGCATCATCTGATAACCGCCGGTTTTGTATCGTTTGATATACCGCTGAATTCGTTGAATCTCTGGGCGCGACAAAGTAATCGATCCAGTGTTTGGATCGACTCGCTCCCCTAGGCGAAAAATGAAATTCGCGAAACCGCTCTTATTTCGGTGCGCTGTCGGCAGGCTTCTCAGTATGTCGACCTCAACTCGATTTAGCCGGAGATGAGTCATAACTGTTGAACTAGTTTACGATGTAATCCTAGCTGGACAAGAGACACACCAACTCGCGTCCGTGCCCAAATTAGTTATTGTTGCAGTTAATGTCCGACAAGCCATCCAAACTGAAAATCGCCGATCGCGAATTCACCTCGCGGCTGCTGGTCGGCACGGGCAAGTTCGGCTCGAACGAATTGATGCGCGACGCGCTCATCGCGAGCGGAACGGAAATCGTCACGGTCGCGCTGCGCCGCGCGGACATTTCGGGGCGCGGCGATCCGTTCGCGAACATTCTCGATTTCATCGATCCGAAACGTTTTCTCATTTTGCCGAACACGAGCGGCGCGCGCAACGCCGCCGAAGCCGTGCGTCTCGCCCGGCTCGCGGCCGCGGCCGGATTGTCGAAATGGGTGAAGCTCGAGATTCATCCCGACGCGCGTTATTTGCTGCCCGATCCGGTCGAGACTTTGGCCGCCGCCGAAATTCTCGTCAAAGAAGGATTCGTCGTGCTGCCCTACATCAACGCCGATCCGGTTTTGGCGAAACGATTGCAGGATGTTGGCACGGCCACGGTCATGCCACTCGGTTCGCCGATCGGGAGCAATCGCGGAATTGAAACGCGCGCGCAGATCGAAATCATCATCGAACAAGCGACTGTGCCGGTGGTGGTCGACGCCGGCCTGGGCGCGCCGAGTCAGGCCGCCGAAGCGATGGAGATGGGCGCAGACGCCGTCCTGGTAAACACCGCGATTGCGATCGCATCCGACCCGAGCCGGATGGCGCACGCGTTCCGCAAAGCCGTCGAAGCCGGACGCGAAGCGCACGAGATCGGATTGGCTGAAGCGAGATCGAGCGCGTCCGCCACGAGCCCGCTCACCGGATTTTTCTCGACGCACCGCGACTAATTGGAATGTGGGAGCGGCCTTAGCGCCGCGACAGAAACCGGAGTCGGGACACAAAGGTCCCTCCCACATTTGCGGCTACAGCGGTTGATACCTCACGCCAGCATCATTATAAAATTCGATCTGCCGTCCGCCGACGCGACGGACGAAGCGCCAGCCGTGTTCATGCGCGAGATCGCGCAACTCGGAATCGGAAAGCGCCTGGACAACTTTCAGTTCCGACGGATGCGAGACAAAATATTCGGGCTTCACCGCGAGCATCCGCCGAATCTTTTCGATCACCGCTGCTAATTGACCGCGCGCCGATGGTGTTTGGTTTTCTGGCATGATCGGGAACTATTCTATCTCCAAGCGGCACCATCACAGGATTGGCCTTGTGAGCAACTCCCGTCGTTTGGCGGCGACGACGGCCTGAGGTAAGTTCCGGCCCGATGTTTTCCGAGACCGTTGTCCTGCGAGGCCACATTATCGATTCGCTGATCCTGCCGAAGGTCCTCGATCAAATCCTGACCCAGGGCGGCGATTTCAAGATCGGCGAAATCAAGATCGGCCAGAACCGTGTCGATCAAAGTTACGCCCGGATCGAGGTCTCGGCACCGACGCATGAAGCGCTCGATGAGATCGTGCTGCGGTTGCGCCAGCACGGCGCGGAGGTCATCGAGAAAGCCGACGTGCAACTGGCGCCCGCGCCTGCGGACGGCGTTTTCCCCAAGGATTTTTACGTCACCACGAACCAGCAAACTTTTGTCACGCTGGATGGCGCGGAGATCGAAGTGCACCCGGCGCTGATGGATTGCGCGGTCGTAGTCGATCGCGCGGCGCGTCGGGCGACCGCGAAAAAATTCCACGAAGTGAGTCGCGGAATGGAAATCGTGGTCGGTCATCAAGGGATCAAAGTTGTTCCGGTGCAACGTTCCACTTCGCGCACGGATGTTTTCGAATTCATGTCGACGAGTATTTCGCTCGAGAAGCCGAAGAGCGGCGTGATCCGCGAAATGGCGACGGAACTCAAACGCGCGCGTGAGGTAGGCGGCAAGATTTTGGTGGTGGCCGGTCCCGCGGTCGTCCATACGGGCGCCGTCCCGCATTTGGTGAAGTTGATCGAGTGGGGCTACGTCGATCTCCTTTTCGGCGGAAACGCGCTCGCTCTGCACGACATCGAAAACGCGCTCTTCGGCACATCGGTCGGGATCAATCTGGAACGCGGCTCACTCGCGGAGCGAGGCCACGAAAACCAGATGCGCGCGATCAACTCCATCCGGGAAGCGGGGAGCATTTCGAGCGCAGTCGAAACCGGCGCGCTCAAGAGCGGGATCATGGCTGCTTGCGTGCGGCACGGAGTGGAGTTTGTCCTGGCCGGGTCGATCCGCGATGATGGGCCGCTGCCGGAAGTAATCACCGATACGCTCGAAGCCCAGGATGCGATGCGCGAGAAGATCACCGGCGTGACCACCGCGTTGATGATGGGAACGATGCTGCACTCGATGGCAGTCGCGAATTTGCTCCCAGCCACGGTGAAAACATTATGCGTCGATGTGAATCCGGCCGCAGTCAGCAAGTTGGCGGAGCGCGGATCCTTTCAATCGCTCGGCCTGGTCTCCGATCTCGAGCCGTTCCTGCGCGAGCTGACCGGCACGCTCGCGCGTTAACTCGTTTCCAAGTATGCGCCAGTTGCTCCTCTGTCCGCCGGATTATTACGGCATCGAATACGAGATTAATCCCTGGATGAGCCGCGCCCGCGGCGCCGATACGCCGCTGGTCCAGGCGCAGTGGAAAGGACTCTTCGACACTCTTTCGAAACTCGATTGCAAGATCGAGCTCGTCCCTCCGCGCCCGAAACTTCCCGATATGGTTTTCACCGCGAACGCCGGTCTCACTGTCGGCCGCCGTTTCATCCCGAGTAATTTTCGGCACGAGGAGCGCTCGGGTGAGGCGCCGCACTTCGCGAGTTGGATGGAAGAGCACGGCTACGAAATCGTTTGGCTGCCTAAGGATTTGTATTTCGAAGGCGAAGGCGATGCCCTCTTCGGCGGCGATGTTCTTTTCTGCGGCTACAAATTCCGTTCCGACATCAATTCGCATCGCGCCGTCGCGGATATTCTGGGTTGCCTCGTGATTTCAGTGGAGCTGGTCGATCCGCGTTTTTATCACATCGACACCTGCTTCTGTCCGCTGCCGGACGGCGGCGCGTTTTGGTTTCCGGCTGCCTTCGACGAATACGGTCAGCGCGCCATCCGCGATCATCTGCGCGACCTGATCGATGTCGTGCCCGAAGAAGCCGCGCATTTTTCCTGCAACGCCATCGTGCTCGATTGCGACATCGTGCTGCCGGAAGGCGCACCGAAACTCGTCGCGACACTCACCGAGCGTGGCTACACGTGCCATCCATTGCCAATGAGCGAATTCCTCAAAGCCGGCGGCGCCTGCAAATGTTTGACGATGTTCATGCCGCAGCGGGAGAAGGTCGGCTGATAAGAATTGCAGGCACGAAACGTGTGTCATCCCGAGCCGCGCAGACGGCGAGGGACCTCGCAGTTGCAATACCGATGTGCTTGCATCTTCGCGATGCGCCCACAGGCGAAGTACCGTGCTTCGCGGAAGCGCCCTCGTGACCGTGCGTGAGGTCCCTCGCCGTCTGCGCGGCTCGGGATGACAGCTTTGTCGCGGCGGTTTATTCCGGTGACCGCTTTGTCGCGAGCGCGTTTTCGATTTTCCCCAGCGGCAGGCAGTTCATCACATCCGCTTTCGTCAGCCAGCCTTTGCGCGCGATGCCGACGCCGAACCACAATTCCTGGAGCCGCTCGGTCCGGTGCGCGTCGGGGTTGATCACGCACTTCACTCCTTTCTCCTTCGCGAGCGGCCACCAGCGCCAGTCAAGATCGAGACGCTTCGGCGCGGCATTGATCTCGATCCATGTGCCGGTCTCAGCCGCGGCGTCGATGATCGCAGGAATATCGATCGCGTAGGGATCGCGCTTTAGCAGCAGTCGCCCGGTTGGATGCGCCAGCATCGTGACGAAAGGATTGCTCATCGCGCGGATAATACGGCGCGTCATGTCGGCTTCGGACAATCCGAAGACGGAATGCACGGACGCGATCACGTAATCGAGCTCCGCGAGCAGCTCGTCGTCGAAGTCAAGCGCGCCATCACGGAGGATGTCGCACTCGATGCCGGCGAAGAGACGGAAGTTGTCGAACTCGCGATTCAATTTTCGAATGGCGGCGATCTGCGTTCGCAGCCGCGCCGCATCGAGCCCGTGCGCCTGGATCGAGCTGCGGCTGTGATCGGCGATGCCGAGATATTGCAGGCCCAGCTCCTGCGCCGCCGCGGCCATTTCTTCGAGCGAGTTGTGACCGTCACTCGCGGTCGTATGGCAATGAAACGTCCCGCGCAGATTTTCCGCCTCGATCAAGCGCGGGAGACGTCCCGCCGCCGCCGCTTCAAATTCGCCGCAGTTTTCCCGCAGCTCCGGCGGGATGTAATCGAGCTCGAGCGCACGGTAGAGTTCGGCCTCATCGCGCACCTCGGGAATTTTTGTAGTCGGCTTCTTCTTTTTTGAGTCATCGATCGCGGGCACGGGACCGAGCCGATATTCATTCAACGTCCAGCCGCGTTGCAGCGCGCGACTCCGCAGCACGACATTGTGCTCTTTGCTCCCGGTAAAATAATTGAGCGCGAATGGATACTCGGTCGCGCTCACCACGCGCAGATCGCATTGAATGCGGGAGCGCAAACGCACGCTCGATTTGGTCGGCCCCTGCGCGATGATCGATTCCACGAGCGGATGCTGGACGAACGTCGCCGTGATTTCCGCCGGCGCGGAAGTCGCCACGATGAAATCGAGGTCGCGCACGATTTCCTTCCGGCGCCGGTAACTTCCGGCAATGCAGACGTGGAGCGCGTCGGGATGCGCCCGCAAATCGTTCTGCAATGTTTCCGCTTCACCCGCGATCGCGCCGAGCTGAAACGATCCGGCGTGCTTCTCGCGCTCGGTGATCGCGCGGGAAAGTTTTTCCTGCGTCGTCTTGCCAAACCCCGGCAATTCCGCCACGCGCCCGGCGACGCAGGCTTCGTGCAGTTGCGCGATCGAGCTGACCTGCAGTTTTTCGTAGAGCGCCTTGATCTTTTTCGCGCCGAGACCCGGCAGGGAGAAGAGCTCGAGAATGTCCGCGGGAAATTCGGCGCGCAGGTCTTCGTAAAATTTCAGCGAGCCGGTCTCGACCAGCTCTTTGATCTTGGCCGCGATCGCTTTGCCGATGCCGGGGATTTTTTCGAGCGTCTCTTCGTCGCGCAGATCGGCGACGTTGCCGCCGAAGGTTTCGAGAGAACGGGCCGCGTTCGTGTAAGCCCGGATCTTGAACGGATTCTCATCCTTCAATTCGAGCAACGTCGCGATTTTCTCCAGCACATCCGCGATCGTCGCCTTGTCCATCAATCCATTGTTATTCAAGGCGACGATGCTGTCATCCCGAGCGGAGCGAAGAGAAGTCGAGGGACCCCGAGGAGAGTCGCTAGACGCACGACGAGGTCCCTCGACTTCGCTCGGGATGACAGCTGTTAGCTGCCCATTCTTGCTCGCTACATCCGGCCGCGCTGCTTGTAGAATTCGTAGCGCGCGATGATTGAATCCACGTACTTGCGCGTCCCGGGAAAATCGATGTTGGCTTTGAAAGTATTTGGCGGGATTGCTTTGGCATCGTCGCCCCCGGCCCAACGCTGCGCGCGGCTCGCGCCGGCGTTGTATTCCGCGAGCGCAAATGGAATCGGGTCGGCCTGGTTTTGCCAATGCTCCACCGCCCGCCGCAGATACCACGTGCCGGCTTCGAGATTGATTTTCGGATCGAACAATTCTTCCGCGCGAAAATTATCGATCCGATTTTCCTTCGCCCATTCCTTCGCCGCTTTCTCGCTCACCTGCATGAGCCCGCGTTCGCCGGCAGTGCCGAATTTTTGCGCATCGAAACGGCTCTCACGCCAGACCACCGCTTTCACCAGCATCGGATCGAGATGATGCTCCGCGGCCACGGCCCGAATGAGCGCGTCATGTTGCTGGAAACGCGCTGGACTGATCCACTCCATCAGGGTGTAAAGCGGATCGCCCGAGCGCATCGAGAGCCAGGCCAGGCCCGCCGCCGCGGCGAGGAGAGCGCAAATGACCAGCTTGAAGACGAATCGGATCACAACTTAAAATTGATGATCAATCCAATGCATCGTTCGCGCGATCAATTAAATTCGGTAATGCCTTTACCGCCTGAGCCACGTTACGCGCGCGTCATCGTCGATCGCTCGATCCATCGCGAGCTCGATTATCTCGTGCCGGAAACTTTCGCGGAACGCGTCGCGATCGGTTCGCGCGTGCGCGTGCCGTTTCGCGAAAAATCCGCGCTCGCTACGGTCGTCGCGCTGCTGGACGAAACATCCGCCGAAGGCATCCGCCCGATCGAAGCGCTCGTCGGCGACCGGCCGGCGTTGAGCGCGAAACTCGTCGAGCTGGCGCGCTGGATGAGCGCGTATTATTGCTGCCCGATCGAAGCCGTCATGCGGAGTCTCCTGCCGCAGGTGATCCGGCGGGCGGAAGTCGGCTGGAAAAAGCAGTTGTTCGTCAGCGTCGCGAAAGAAATTTTGCCGGAAGATGTGGAGAAATTGCGGAGGCGCGCTCCGCGGCAGGCCGAGCTGCTCGAGGCGATCGCGAAGTTGCACGAAGCTGTCCCCGCCGCCGAACTGCTCCGGCAAACCTCGCTCGATAACCAGACGTTGCGCGCGCTCGAGAAGCGCGGATTCGTCGCGCTCCGCGAGGAGGCGGTCGCGCGCGATCCCCACGCGGACGAGCAATTTGTTGCTTCAACGAACCTGACCTTGAACCCGGAACAAGCGGCGGCCTTGAGCGCCGTCGAGGAAGCGCTGGCCGCGCCGGAAAACGCGAAGCCGATTCTGCTCCACGGCGTGACCGGCAGTGGGAAGACGGAAATTTATTTGCAAGCGATCCGTTCGACACTCGTGCGCGGGAAAACCGCAATCGTCCTTGTTCCGGAAATTTCGCTCACGCCGCAAACGGTCGAGCGCTTCAAGAGCCGTTTCGCTGAAGCCCAGGACATCGTTGCCGTTCTGCACAGCCATTTATCCGAGGGCGAGCGGCACGATGAGTGGCACAAAATTCAATCCGGCCGCGCGCGGATCGTGGTCGGCGCCCGCAGCGCTGTCTTTGCGCCGCTCGAAAACATCGGCCTCATCGTGGTCGATGAGGAGCACGAGACTTCCTACAAGCAGGAGGAAGCGCCGCGCTACCACGCGCGCGATGTCGCGGTCGTTCGCGCGAAGATGGAACAGTGCGTCGTTCTGCTCGGGACGGCGACGCCTTCCCTGGAAAGTTATTACAACGCGGTCGAGGGAAAATACCGTCTGCTGAATCTCACGCAGCGCGTGGACGATTGCCAGATGCCGCTGATGCGGATCGTCGATCTGCGCCTCGAGCGACGGAAGGAAAAGGTCGCCGCGATTCTTTCGGAAAAATTGCGCGCCGCCATCACCGCTCGTCTCGAAAAACACGAGCAAACGATTTTGTTCCTCAATCGCCGCGGGTTTTCGACCTCACTCCTGTGCAGCGCGTGTGGCGAGGCGCGCAATTGTCCGAATTGTAGCGTCGCGCTCACCTTCCATCGCGGCGCGGCCCGGTTGACGTGCCACTTGTGCGGGCACACCGCGGCCGTCCCGAAAAAATGTCCGGCCTGTGCGCAGGACGCGCTGATCTATGCCGGCTTCGGCACCGAAAAAGTGGAAGCGAACGTCGCGCATCTTTTTCCGAGTGCCACCGTGCGCCGGATGGATGCCGACTCGATGTCGCGCAAGGACGCGTATCGCGAAACGCTCCACGCCTTTCGCGCCGGGAAGATCGACATTCTCGTCGGCACGCAAATGATCGCGAAAGGCCTGCATTTTCCGAATGTCACGCTCGTCGGAATCATCAATGCCGATCTCGCGTTGCACATGCCGGATTTCCGCGCGGGCGAACGGACGTTTCAATTGCTCACGCAAGTCGCCGGCCGCGCGGGCCGCGGCGAAACGCCTGGCGAAGTTTTCGTGCAAACCTACACGCCCTTCAGTCCCTCAATCCAATTCGCGCGGCACCACGATTTTGCCGGCTACTTCCAACAGGAACTCGAATTCCGGGAACGTTGCGACTTCCCGCCCTTCAAGCACGCGGTCCTGATCACGGTGCGCTCCGCTCACGAAACGCGGGCGCAATTTTCCGCCGAAACGATCGCGCGCCGTTTGAAGGAAGCGCTTCCCGCCGAGTTCATCCTGAGCGCGCCCTCGCCCGCGCCGCTGGAGAAATTACAGGGGCAGTTCCGGTTCCACATTTTGATGCGCGGCGAGGCGATCATGCGCCTGAGCCGCCTCGTGCGCGAGACGCTCGACAAACTTCCGCTGCCCGAAGACGTCTCAGCCTCCGTCGACGTCGATCCGTATCAGCTGCTGTAGCAACGGCGCTCTGTCGCCGTTCCGCGAGCGCCCCGACAGAGCGGGGCGACTACAGCGTCTTGAGTAGCTTGGGGACTTCGGTCTTGGCGAGGCGGGAGAATTCGCCCACGGCGCTGTTGCCCCCCGAATCGCGCAGACGAAGCAAGCCAATTTCGAGCGCGAGCTTTTTGCCTTGAAGACGAATCGCTTTCAACTTCAACGCTTCCCTCCCTCGCAACGCAATCTTTGGCATAATCGCAGCGGCCTCCAGCGGCGCGAGCGAACGCAGCAATGTCTCGATCGCATTCAGCTCCGCGACGGTGCGCGGACGGACTTGGTGATCCAGGCAAATCTGATCCGTCATTCGGCGCATGACGAACGTGTCGAAAAGTTGGAGCAACCGTTGTTGGTGCAATTCGGAGAACTGAACGACGCGCCGTCTCCACCACGGATGACTCTCGGAAACGATCAGGGCAAATTCATCCGTGCAGAGGCGTTCGTAGCGCAGGTTCGGCGAGTGGCGCGTGAGAAAGCCGAGGCCGACATCCATCCGGCCTTCTTCCAGGGCGGTCTCGATTTCGGTCGAGGAAATCTCCTCGGCGGTGAGACTGATGCCGGGATGGTTCGCGGCGAACATGCCCAGGAGATCCGGCATCAACGCGACATTGAGGATGGGAACAACGCCGACATGCAGGGCGCCGCGCATCTGCCCCGGCTCGCTATTCAGTTCCTGAAGAAAATTTTCGAGCTGACGCAGAATGGCGCGGGCGTGCTCCTGAAAAATCAGGCCGGTCGGTGTAAGCAGGATCCGTTTTCCGCGTCTCTGAAAAAGCGAAACACGAAGGCCCGATTCGAGATCGCGCATCTGCTGGGAAACGCTCGGCTGCGAAATCCCGAGACGATCGGCCGCGCGGCTGAAGCTGCCGGCTTCGGCCACCGCCAGGAAGTAGCGCAGGTGCCGGATCGCGAGCGGGTCGTGCATCGTGCCGGAATATTGTCCGGCCCGTAAATGCAATAAGGGCGCTTTGCTACCACTAAAGATTATGCTTCCATAGGCGGCAGCTATTGCGCTATTTCCATTACCTCTAACGTAGGAGCGATATGACCTCGACCAAATTGATTACGGCTATTGCCCTCGGCGCTCTGCTGTTTGCCGGCTGCAGGAAGAACGCGACCACCAGCGCCGCTTCGAACAAAATCCGAGTCGGTTACATTGGACTGACCTGCGAAGCGCCGATCTTCACCGCGGTGGAGAAAGGCTTTTTCAAGGAGGAAGGCCTCGAGGTCGAGATGGTGAAATGCGAATGGGCCAACTACAAGGACGTCCTCGCGCTGGGCGGTTTCGACATCACGCATCATCTCGTCATGTATTTTCTCAAGCCGATCGAGCAGGGCCTCGATGTGAAGTTCACCGCCGGAATTCACAAGGGCTGTCTGCGCGTGCAGGCGTCGACGAAGGGAAATATCCACACCGTGCAGGACCTGCGCGGGAAACGAATCGGGGTGCCGGGAATGGGAACGCCGCCGTTTATTTTTGCGAATCGTGTCCTCGGCGCGAACGGGATCGACGCGAGCAAAGACGTTTCGTGGCGCGTTTTCCCAGCGGGCGAACTCGGGCTGGCGCTCGATAAAGGCGAAGTCGATGCCGTGGCCGATTCCGAGCCGATCGGCAGCCTTCTCATTGCCGATGGAAAAGTCCGCAACGTGGCGGACCAGGCGGCGGATGCGCCTTACAAAGATGAATATTGCTGCGCCGTGATCGTGAATGGAAAGTATCTGGCGGCGAATCCGAAGGGAGCGGCGGCCGCGACTCGCGCGCTCCTCAAAGGCGCGAAGTGGGTCGAGGCGAATCCCGCGGCCGCGGCGCGATTGTCAGTCGAGAAAAAATATCTCGCTTCGAATCCGGAGCTGAACACAGTCGCGATTTCGCATCTCCGTTATGTGCCGAGCGTTTCGGGCGCAGAGGAAGCGGTGAAATCGGCTGCCGCGGAAATGAAAGTAGCGGGCATGCTCAGTCCGACGACCGATGTTCCGAATCTCGCGCAGCGCGCTTTCGCTCATCTCGACGGCGTCTCCGACGCATGGCTGCAAAATTTGGAGGTGGAAAAAGTAGCGGGAGGCCAGGTCCCACCGGACCAGGACATCCGCCTGTTTGCGGAGCTGATTCTTGCTGATACGGAAGAGTCATGCTGCAAGGCGAAGATGTCCGTCGCGGCGAAGAAGTGAGTCTTTCTTCGCCTCAGATCGAAGCGCCCACGCCTTCGAGCGCGGACCAGGCGCGGGAAGTTGCCGTGCCTGCGAGCAGACCGGTCGCGACAGCGCGTCTGCACACTTTGCTGGCGCTGCCGGTCGCGGCTTCACTTGCGCTCGCGCTTCACTTTCTCGTTTCGAAAAACGAGCCGCCAACCGAAGCGCATTCCTACACGCTGCTGCTTTGTCTCATTCTTGGAGCGGGCATCGTGATGATGCTGGCGCAGCCGTGGTGGCAGGGTTTGCGCCGATGGATGCGAAATATGTCTCCCATTCTCGCCGTCGCCGTTTTACTCCTGTGTGTTTGGGAAGCGATTACTTCCGGTTTACGCTGGCTTCCGCTCCCTTACTTTCCGAGTCCGGCCGGAGTCCTGCAAAGCTTGATCAACGATCGCGCGCTTCTTTTCGACAGCACCTGGCACTCACTCATCCTGCTGCTGGGCGGATACGCGCTCGGCGTCATCGCCGGACTGATCAGCGGCATTTGCATCGGCTGGTCGTCGCCGGTCCGCTACTGGGGAATGCCCGTGCTCAAGATCGTCGGTCCGATTCCCGCGACTGCGTGGATTCCGCTGGCGATGGTGGTTTCGCCTTCGGCTGTGTTTTCCGCCGCAGGGCTGATCGCTCTCGCGGTTTGGTTTCCCATTACGATGCTGACCGCGTCCGGAATTTCCAACACGCGCGCTTCGTATCTCGACGTGGCGCGCACCCTCGGCGCCGGGCGCGCCTATCTGATTTTTCGCGTCGCGATTCCCGCCGCGATTCCGAGTATTTTCATCGGGCTTTTCATGGGACTGGGCGCATCGTTCTTGACGCTCGTCGTCGCCGAGACCGTGGGCGTGAAATCGGGTCTTGGCTGGTACGTGAGCTGGGCGCAAGGTTGGGCGGAATACGGAAAAGTTTTCGCCGCGCTCATCATCATGGCCGCTTTCTTTTCAACCATCATGACTGTGCTCTTCAAAGTGCGCGACCGCGTCCTGGTGTGGCAAAAGGGGATGATCAGGTGGTAACCGTCGCCGCCACGGAAGCTTCGTCATTGCGCGTCCGCGAAGTCCGCAAAAGTTTTCCCACGCCAGAGAATCCGATGACGCGGCGGCTCGCTCTGGACGCGGTTTCCGTTTCGCTGGCGGCGGGAGAATTGGTTTCGCTCGTGGGTCCGAGCGGTTGCGGAAAGTCCACGCTTCTTCGCCTCATCGCCGGCCTCGATTCTCCCGACTCCGGCGAACTGTTGATCGGCTCGGAACCAATCACCGGTCCGAACGCCGAGCGCGGCCTCGTCTTCCAGGATCCAAATCTTTTTCCGTGGCTCACCGTCCGGCGTAACATCCAGGCGGGCCTCGTCGCGCGCGACGTTCTCCACGAAAAGCGCGATGAGGTGGACGAATTCATGCGCCTCGTCGGACTGGACGGATTTGCGAACGCCTACCCGCATCATCTTTCCGGCGGCATGGCCCAGCGTGTCGCGCTCGCTCGTGCGCTCATCAATCATCCGAGGGTCTTGCTCCTCGACGAGCCGCTCGGCGCGCTCGATGCGTTCACGCGCATGCGGATGCAGGATGAAGTGTTGCGTCTGTGGCAGGCGCGCCGCACCACGATGCTTCTCGTCACCCACGACATCGACGAAGCGATCTACATGAGCGACCGCATCCTCATCATGACGCAGCGGCCGGGAAGAATCGACCGCACGATTCCGATCGATTTGGAACGCCCGCGCGATCGGAGCAGCGGCGAGTTCCTGCAGTTGCGTGGTGAAATCTTGGAGCTGCTTCATTTTGCCGGCAGCGCGGTGACGGCAGGCGCGTGATCGCGTGTCATCCCGAGCGAAGTCGAGGGACCTCGCCGTGCGTCGAGCGACTCTCATCGGGGTCCCTCGACTTCGCTCGGGATGACAAGCATGGCCGTTGTTAAAATGCTTCCACCCCAAAGGGGCGGTTGCTTATCATCCCTGGCAGCGACATGGACGAAACTGCCGGGAAGCTAACTTCGGGTGAACCGCTGGGCGTCGATCAACTGATCGAATTTTTGCCGGCGCTCAAGGAAATCTCGCGCGGCCAGTTGGACAATTGGGCCAAAGGCGCCGCAGTTCTCCATCGTTACCGCAAAGGCGAAACCGTCTGCACCGAAGGCGAGTTCGGCTCGACCGCCTACTACATCGTCTCGGGCACGGTCGATATCTCCATCAACAATCCGATGGCGCATCTCCGCACTCGCCCAGCCTTCGGTTTCCTCGGGCGAAGCGTGGCCCGTATGAAAAGTTTCCTGACCGACGACGGCCAGGACAAGCGCGCGGAGGCACACGAACGAAAATTTATCGGGATCGACGCGAACATCGATCTGCCCATGAACAAACCGATCGCGCAGCTCGGCCCGGGCGAACTTTTCGGCGAGATGACCTGCCGCACGTTTCAACCGCGGTCGGCCACGGTCATCACGCGAGAGCCCTGCGTCATGGTGGAAATGCTGCGCGTGATTCTCGACATGCTCGTGGGAAATCGTCAGGTCTCCGACGCATCCAAGGCCACCTCGAAAGTAAAGGCGCCGACGTTCAAAGGCACGTCGTTCAAGGAAGAGCTGGACAAAAAATATCGCCAGCGCTCACTCGAGACGCATCTGCGGAGCGTGCCGCTCTTCGCGACGGTCGGCGATGAATTCCTCGCGTATCTCAAAGAAAAGGTCGAACTCGTTTCCTACAATCAGAACCAGGTCATCTGCAAGGAGGGCGAGGAAGCGGACGCGTTTTATCTAATCCGATCGGGCATGGTCCGCGTGTCGCAAGCGATGCCCGGCGGCGAAATGGTCCGGACGTATTTGAGCCGCGGCGATTACTTCGGCGAAATCGGATTGCTGCGCTCGATCAAGCGAATCGCCACGTGCGCGGCGCTGGATGCGGTGGACCTGGTGAAAATTCCAGGCGCTGAGTTCAACCTGATGCTGGAAAAATTTCCGGACGTGCGGGCGCAAATCGAGCCCGTGGCCGAGGCGCGGATGGCGGCGACCCAATCGCGAGCGATCCCGCCCGGCCTCCGGCTTGACGATTATCTGAACCAGGGATTGTTCGAAGCGCAAAATCTTCTCCTCATCGATCTCGATAATTGCACGCGCTGCGATGCCTGCGTCCAGGCCTGCGCGAAAGCGCACGATGGCGTCTCGCGGCTGCTGCGCGACGGTTTGCGCTACGATCATTTTCTCGTCGCGACGGCGTGCCGCTCCTGCCGCGATCCGCTTTGCATGACGCAATGCCCGGTCGGTTCGATTCGCCGGAAGGAGAACCTCGAGATCATCATCGAGGATTGGTGCATCGGCTGCGGAAAATGCGCCGAGCTTTGCCCCTACGGGAACATCAACATGCACCCGCTCGAAGTGATCAAGGAGGTGAAGACCGAGGTTAAATCGGGAAATCCCAACATTCCGCCGACGGTGAAGATCGAGAAGAAAAAGACGACGGCTTATAAGGCGAACACGTGCGACCTCTGCACACAATTATCGGTGCCGAGCTGCGTGTATGCCTGCCCGCACGACGCCGCGAAACGCGTCGATCCGCAACGGTTTTTTGGCGATGCCCTGGAAATACAGAACAGGCTGCTCAAGGATCAGTGGTCGCCCACGCGTCATTACCAGGCACATCACACTCACTGAAGCATTGCAGATTTCTGAATGCAGATTGCAAATTGGGAAGCCGCATCAATCTGAAATCTTCAATCTGAAATTTTCCCATGCGGATCACTAACTGGAAGCACTTTCCCTGGTTCGTGTTCGTTTGTCTGGCGACGGTCGCGGCCTGCCTTCTCTACGTCGCGAATTTTCATCCGGACCGGATGCCGCCGGGAATTCACGTGCCGGTATCGTTCATCCAAACGGCGTCGGAACATCACAGCGTCGGCGGCACTCCGCTCGGACTGGCGTTCGGCGCGATCTCGCTCGCGATTTTTGTTTTTGCCGCATTGCTTAGTCTCCGAAAAAAAATCCCGCTTTGGCGCGTCGGGACGGTGCAACGGTGGTTGCGCGCTCATATCTGGCTCACGCTCCTCACGATCCCGCTCGTGATTTTGCACAGCGGCTTTCGCCTCGGCGGCCCGATGACGACGCTGCTCATGGCGCTTTTTGCCATTGTGATGGTGAGCGGCATTTACGGACTCGTGCTTCAGCATCTCATGCCGCGCTTGATGAAAGAGCGGCTGCCCGCGGAAACCGTTTTCGAACAAATCCCGCACATTCGCTCTCAACTTGCCGTCGCTGCCGAGAAGATGCGGGACTCATTCAAGCCCGCTCCGCCGAAGAAACCGGACACCGGCGCACCGGCGGCAAGCGCAAGCAAAGCGGCGACGGCAGGAGCGGCGGTGATGGCTTCGACCAAGGGAGGTGTGAGTACGCCGGTGGCGCGGGCGAAATCGGCCACGGGTTCGGCGCCCACCGCCGCGCCTGTCGCCGCCGCTGCGACAACAACGTTTGCGGCCCCCGCCACGAAAGCCGCGGAGCCAGCCGTTGAGCCTGCGATTCCATCCGCAGCGAATGCCGCGGCATCACCGGCCGCGCCGAAAGCGGAAACAATCGGCACACCCACTGCGCGAGTGCAAAGCGAACCGCCGGGCGAACCCGTCGCACGCGCTTCCGTTCCTGCGGGAGACGAAGCCGCTCCGACTCCACCGGTCGCGCCTGCTGCCCCACCTGCGGAAAAACCCGCGCCTCCGCCAGCAGCGGCGCCCGCGCCACCACCTGCGCCGAAACCTGCGCCGCCCGCCGCAGCAAAACCCGCTGCCGCCAAACCAGCCGCCGCGCCCGCGAAGCCCGCGCCGCCGCCCGGCGATCCGGCGTCGGAAGCAGCGCTGGTCGAGTTCATCGATCGCCAGGTTCTTCCATACTTGAAAGCGCATCGCGGCGACCGAATGCGTTTTAACAACGCGCGTTTTTCAGACGACACCTTCCGCTTCATCAAACTGCGGGTCGCGGAAGGATACCGCAGCCGCGTC
Source organism: Spartobacteria bacterium (assembly GCA_003167555.1). GTDB lineage: Bacteria > Verrucomicrobiota > Verrucomicrobiia > Chthoniobacterales > UBA10450 > AV80. Next base: position 273,214 of record PMSN01000023.1, on the reverse strand, counting down.
GAAGAAATCCAGGGTTGGTGCGATGAGCGGCGCATGCTCGATTTGCAGACGCGCCTTCAACACTGGCTTCATGGCTGGCTTTTCATCCACGTGCCGTTTTCATTTTTTCTTCTGCTCCTGACGATGTGGCACGCGGTGGTAACACTTTTTTATTACTGAGCGCGCATCATGGCTACGCCGACACGGACCCAGAAGCAGATAGCCGAACGTTACAAAGGCAATCTCGGCTATTACAGACGGAAGCATCCGTGGCGAGTCGCGCGTTTCTGCGCCAGCTTTGTCGCGCTCGCCGGAGGTGTCGCCGGCATCCTCATCTACCAGAAGATGATTTTTCGCGAGCGGGTGAGTGAAGAATTTTTCAACTCGGGAAAAATTTCCAGCAACCACGCCCAATACGCGGCGAAGTGCACCGTCTGCCATGATAAAAGCGCCGCGTTCGGCCAGGAAATCACGCTGGCGAAATTCAAAACCGCCGTGAACGAGCGGTTTCACCGCGGCATCGATTTCACCTCGATCGATCTGCGCTGTCAGAAATGCCACGAGGAAAATCCGCGCTTCGAGCAGGAGAAAAAGAAATACAATCTGCATGAGCCGAACGTGGTCGAGAACCGCTCGTGCTCCGTCTGCCATCAGGAACATCTCGGCCCGGGCCGGATGGAGCGCGTCGCGGATTCGCAGTGTGCTTCCTGTCACAACAATCGCGGCGTGATGGAAGCCTCGGCGCAAAAGGGGACGCAACTTTCACCGGCGGTCTTTCATCTTCGCTCGCATCCGCCGCAGCAGGTGGTTTGGGAAATGCCGCGGCCGCAGCGTGGTTACACGCAGGTGTTCGCTTCCTTCGACGGCGATCATCCGGAATTTCAGCTCGTGCGCGAGAAGGCGCGCGATCCCGATGTGCTCCGGTTCAATCATCAGCGCCATTTCGCGGGCGACATTCCGCAGGTGAGCGGCCAGAAACTCGATTGCAATTACTGCCACAAGCCCGATCCCGAAGGGCGTTTTTATCAGCGGATCAGTTTCGCGGCGAATTGCCAGGCGTGTCATTCGCTTCAGTTCGATGCGAAAAATCCGGAGATGAAAATTCCGCACGGCGACGTCGCTCTCGTCCGAACTTTTCTGCGGACGTTGCCGGCGCAATACGCCGATTACGCGCGGCTAAAGAAAGGCAAGACGAGTGAGAGCGAAGTGCAAAATTTCGTGGCGCAACAAGTGAGGCAGTTGCGGGAGCAATTTCACAGCGGCGACCAACTGGAGCAGGCGGTTTTTTTCGAAAAAGATCCCTACAAGCCGCAACGGGAAATGCCCGCGATGACGCGCGCCAACTTCGCCGGCTGCGCCTTTTGCCATGACGTGAAAGCGGCGGGCAACGCCGCGCCCGTGATCACGAAGCCCATCCTGGTCGATCATTGGATGCCGCAGGCGCGATTCAATCACGCCAAGCATGTGAGTGTGCGCTGCGATGAATGTCACCGCGACGCGCGCCAGAGCCACGAGACCTCCGATGTGCTCATGCCAGCGAAGGCAAGCTGCGTCGTTTGCCACAGCCCAAAGACAAAGAAGGTCTCCTCCGATTGCATCACGTGTCACAACTATCACGCGCCGCCGCAAACGGTCACGGCGGCGAAGGTGCAGGCGGATATGCGCGGCTCGTTCAAGGACATGCTGCTGGGCAGCAATCACTGACAATCAACTACGCCGCGCTGCGCTCGGCTGAATCTTTCGCCGGCGTCAAACGTTCGATCGCTCTCCGCAGCCGCTCCCAATCCACCGGCTTGGTGATGTGCTCCGTAAAACCCGCTGCCGTGCTCGCCGCGACATCATCTTCCGATCCGAAACCGCTCAGTGCGATGCCGGGCAAATGCCACGTCTCAAGCAACTGCCGCATCAGATCAAGACCGCTGCCGTCGGGCAAACCAAGGTCGCTGATCACCAGATCGAAGTGTTGTCCGGCCGCCAGCTCGCGCGCCCGCGCCAGGCTGCTGGCGTGGCTGACGGCGTAGCCATCGTTCATCAGGAGCCGGCTCAAAGCGCGCGCCGTGTCCTCATGATCTTCGACGAAGAGAATTTGAATAAGCCGCGTAACACTCGGCTCGCTTTCCAAGAACAGAACCGGCCCCTCGAGCAGCGACGTCTCCATCGCGTTGAGCGTGACGACAAACGTCGCGCCTTGTCCGGGCCCCGCGCTTCGCGCTTCGAGCGAGCCCTGGTGGAGATCGACGACGCGCTTCGAGATCGCGAGTCCCAGTCCGAGCCCGCCATATTTGCTCGTGACGGTTCGGCCGCCTTGCTCAAACGCATCGAAAATTCGCGGCATCAATTCGGGCTCGATGCCGACGCCGTTGTCGGAAATCTCGATCACGACGTGATGGGCTTCGTCGTTGCGCGTGGCGACGCTCACGCGGCCTCCTTGTGGTGTGAATTTAGCGGCGTTTTTCACCAGGTTCCAAAATACCTGCTGCAAGCGCGCGGGGTCGGCCCAGCAATGATGTTCCCGCGCCTCGAACCGCCGGGTCACGCTGATATTTTTCCCAGCCAGATCGCCGGCCGAAATGCTCAGCGCCTGGTCGAGGGCGCTGTGGATGTCGAGCGCATCGCTGCGCAATTCGAGCTTCCCGTGGGTGATTCGAGTGAGATCCAGGAGATCGTCGATGAGGAGCGCCTCGAGCTCGACATTGCGCTGCAACATCTCGAGATCGCGCCGCATATCTTCGCTTAATTCCGGCTGGCGCCGGAGCGATGCGATGGTCATGAGCACTGGCGTGAGCGGCGTGCGCAACTCATGCGAGAGCATCGCGAGAAATTTGTCTTTGGCGCGGTTCGCTTCTTCGGCGGCATTTTTTGCGCTTTGCAAAAGTATCTCGGCATTTTTTTTATGCGTAATCTCGAGCATTGTGCCGATGAACCGCGTCACTTCTCCGGAGGAATCCAAGAGCGCTTGGCCACGCTCGGCCACCCATCGTTCTTGGCCGTCCGCAATTCCGATCGTGCGGTATTCGATATCGAAACGCCCCGTGCTCCCCACCTGTCGCACCCGGGCGACGGTCTCATGGACGATGTGGCGATCGTCCGGATGCACGCCCGCGAGATAGATCTCGTAGGTCACTTTCATCTCGGGCGGAATCCCGAACATCTGCCGGGTGCGATCGGAGAACTGCAACTCGCCGGTGTTCGGATAGAAGTCGAAGGTGCCGATGTCCGCCGCTGCGGTCGCGAGCTGCAAGCGTTCCTGGCTCTCTCGTAACTTCGCCTCGCGCTCATGAGCGAGTTGCTCCTGCCTTTTGCGCGCGGTGATGTCGGCCCGGAAAATGACCAGGCCGTCTTTTGTCGGATACATCCGGGTACCGACCCAGCGGCCCCAGGGCGCATAAAAGAATTCGCCGTGGCTCGGCTCGCGCGTGCGCATGACGCGTTGGGCTTTCTCATAAAATTCCGTCCCGACTGCTTCGGGGAAAATTTCCCAAATCACTTGCCCGATCATTTTTTCCTTCGGCCAACCCGCCATCTCGGCGACCCGGTCGTTCACGTGGGTGTAACGCCAATCGCGATCGAGGGCGGAGAACGCCTCGCTAATGCTGGAGAGAACGGTGTCGCGTTCTTCAATTATGTCGCGCACTTCGTATTGGCTTCGCCGCGCGCGCAATGTCGCCCGGACCGCGCTGATCAGCGTGAAATCGCGCAACGGCCGCGCGAGAAACAGCACGTTCGCGCTTGCCCCGGCCAGGTCGCGGATGCGCCGGTGCACTTGGGCCCGGCCAGTCACCACGAGCAGGGGCAAGTCCGACCACTTGGGCTGGGCGCGAAGGCGCTCCATTAACTGCGTAGCGACCGCGCCGGCCAACCCTTCTTCCGCGAGCAATAGCGCGCCAGTCTGATCGCTGACGCAGGTGGCGAGCTGATCGAGTTGCTCAAATATTTCCGCGCGAATACCGGCGCGTGTGAGCGCATTCGTGACCAGAATTTTTTCCCGCCTGTTTGGCAGGAAAACGAGAAAGGGCCGGCCAGATTTCTGCGACGACAGCGTCAGGCCTTCCGAATCATCTCGGCGTGCCGCCGATGGCGCAGAAGAACGGCGTGAAGATTTCGGGGCGGTGCGAACAGGGAGGGAAGCCGTTTCTCGCGCTGTCCGGCGCGCCTTTTTCTTCATCAGCGCCGAAGATAGCGGGCCGGCTTTGGAAGGCACGATTATTTTACGCGCGAGAAGGAGCTTGTTCGGTTGATGCGAAGGACGATCCCATCAACTTTGCTCGATGCCGCCAGGGCTCGAAATCAGTCTCGTTGTCCCCGATCTCTGGCAACAGGAAGCCGTCCGCGCGCTTCGCGATGGAAAGGACGCGATCGTGCAGGCGCCGACCGGCTCGGGAAAAACTTACATCTTCGAGCTGCTTTACCCGTCGCTGAAAAGCCAGGCGATTTTTACCGTGCCGACTCGCGCGCTCGCGAACGACAAGCTCGCGGAGTGGCGTGCGCGCGGCTGGGACGTCGGCATCGCGACCGGCGATCTCGCTTTGAATCTCGGAGCGAAGGTTCTGGTCGCGACGTTGGAAACGCAACGCGCGCGTTTTCTCCGGCGCGACGGCCCGAAGCTTCTTGTCGTCGACGAATATCAAATGATCGCCGACCCGATTCGCGGGGTGCATTACGAATTGGCGCTCGCGCTCGCGCCGCCGGAAACGCAACTTCTTCTGCTCAGCGGCAGCGTCCAAAACCCGCGCGATGTCGTCGCGTGGTTCCAGCGGATCGGGCGCGATCCCGTCCTCATCTCGCACGACGCGCGGCCGGTTCCTCTCGAGGAAATCGATCTGCGCGCTCTGCCGGAATCGCAATTCGTCCAGACGAAAGATTTCTGGCCGCGCATGATCGGGAAAGCATTGCGGGCCGAGCTTGCGCCGGTGCTCGTCTTCGCGCCGCGCCGCAATGCGAGCGAAGAGCTGGCGCTGCGCATCGCGTCGGCGACATCGCTCCGTGATCCGCTCTCGCTTTCCGCCGAACAAGAAGCGCTCGCCGGCAAACGGCTCTCGAAATTATTGCGCAACCGCGTCGCGTATCATCACAGCGGACTGAGCTACGCCGTTCGTGCCGGTTTGATCGAGCCGCTCGCGAAAGCCGGCCAGCTCAATGTCGTCGTGGCGACGATGGGCCTCGCCGCCGGCATTAATTTTTCGATGCGCTCCGTTCTCATCACCGACACGCGCTACCGAGCGGGAAACTTCGAGCGGCACGTGCAGCCGGATGAGTTGTTGCAAATGTTTGGCCGCGCGGGCCGTCGCGGATTGGATGAGACGGGTTACGTTCTTGTGCTCCCGGATCTTCCGCGGCTGGGCGACGCGCGCCCGCGCCAGCTCAAGCGCGCGACGCAAGTCGACTGGCCGAGTCTCATCAGCGTGATGCGCGGCGCGGCCGATCGCGCCGAGCAGCCATTCGCCGCCGCGGTCGAATTGAATCGCTCGCTCTACAGCACGCAACAAGTGCCGATCGGCGCCGAGCATTCGCTTTCAACGGGCGAAAAACCATGCGGTCTTTGGGTCGACGCGGAACGGGCGCGTTTCGTTCGGCGTCCGGTTACCGAGATGCTCAATTCGGCGAACGAATGGGAGGCGAAGCCGGCGCAGGCCGGGGACGTGTCGTTAGGCCGGTTGTTCGTGCGCGAAAATGATTCGTGGGTCTGCGCGTTAGCGGTGCCACGCATGCTCGATGGCCGAGGTTTCGGCAATCTCTGCAAGCTCCGCGACAAAGGAATCTACGGCCGCGAAATTCCGCTCGCGACCGTCGTGGGGGACAACGCCATCACGCCAGTGAAATGGCTACGAAAGAAGCTCTCTTCTGTAGCGGCGGTCTCTGACCGCCGAAACGTGTCCAGTTTCGACGAATTCGGCGGTCAGAGACCGCCGCTACAATCTCTGACGAAAGCGCTCTTCAATGAGTTCGTCGTTCCCTTAATCCCCGGTATCACCGGCGGAGAACTCGCGGAGATCGTTACGCGCGGCGACACGATCTACGCACGTCTTGATTTCTCCGCGGTCCAGATTTCCGCGTTTATCGATTCGCGCGGCGCCGCCCTGCTCGAGCCGCCCGAGCGCAAAGCGATCCCGCGCGTTTGTCGCGCCTGCTCTGAATTGCAGCACGATCTCACCACGGCCATCGCCAACTCGCCGGCCTACGCCTGGAGGCAACTCGGTTTGGCGGCGCCAGATGGTACGCCCACGCGGCGCGGCATTGTGTTTTCCTTTTTCCAGGCCGGCGAAGGTCTCGCTATCGCCGCCGCGCTCGAAGAGGAGACCTATCCGATCGACGATCTCGTTTTCGATCTCGCAAACATCCGGGCAGGCCCGCGTTTCGCCGGCGAAGACGCGCCCCTCGGCGGACGCCTCGGCATTCTTTGCCAGCGCGTTTATGGTCGCGCGGATCATCCCGGTTATCTCGAAATGGGCGTGCCGGTCCAATACGGCTCCGGCGCATCCGAAGTGATGCGCGAGCTGGTTTCGAATCCGTCCGCCCGTTATCGGATGACGAACGAGTCGCTCCGCCACGGCGACATCGAGCGCGCGCTGATGGAATGGCGGAGCCTGCTCCGGCACATTGTCGGCGCACCTGTGTTGGAATGGGAGCGCTGGCGGGGATTGCAACGGATCGCCGCGCATTTCATCGGCAACACTTCATCGCCCGCGGCGGTGGAGTTTCCGCCTCTGCTCGCCTCGCAACAGCGCCGTTAATGACTCAAACGCTCAGCCTGTTCCTGGCGCAATGTCTTCTGGGGCGGTGTCGGACTTGGTTTTGCGGCCGGTTTCTGCGTCACTTTTTTCCCGCCGAGACTCACATTGTTCTCGTCCGCGATCTTGTCCCAACTCTCACCTTTGGCCTTGAGCGCGGCGATGGCGTCGAAAGTCTTGCCGGACGCGCTGGCGATGGCATGCGCGATGTAGAGTTCGCCGTAACTCAGGTTCGATTTGGCTTTTTCTTTTTCCAACGTCGCGGCGGGCACGTGTGCACTCGCGGAGATCGATTTTACGACGGCGTCTTGGCCGCCGGGCTTTTTCGCGTCGGCGTTGAGCCTGGCGATCGTCTGATTAATCGACTCGGCTTGGGCTCGCAGGCCTGCCATTGAGAAAACGGTCGCCAGGATGAGAAGGAATTTTTGTATTTTCATATTCTTGATTCGCTTACCACTCGCGTCTCGGAGGCTTTTAATCAACCTCTTCGGCTTGCAGGCTGTACATATAAATAGTGACCGCGTGCTCGGCGGGTCCCTTCGCCACGAGACGGTAGCTCGATCCATTGGGCCGCTGCACGATCCAGAGCGCCTCGGAATCGTTATGCATTTTCGCCCGGGCCAGATCGCCGATCTCAGCGAATGGCTTTTTCTTGTCGCCAGCCAATGACGGAGCCGCCGTCGCGATTGCCACGCACAGGGCAAGCGATTGGACGAAGCGATGCGGACGTCGATAAATCACAATTGCAGGGTCAAGCGGTTGCGCGACTCTAGCCGCAGTGATCGGAGAAGCGATGAACAAATGAAGCTGGCCCCGACCAAGCCAACTCCGGCCGCGCTCGGTTATCGGATGCCGGCGGAATGGGAACCGCACGCCGCGACCTGGCTTTCGTGGCCGCGCCGCGAAGGGATCAGCTTCCCCGGGGCGTTCGATCGCGTGCTGCCCACCTTGCGGCGAATGGTGGAAGCGCTTCTTACTTCCGAGCCGGTCTGTATCAACGTTTGCAACGGCGCGCACGAAGCCGAAGCGCGCACAGTGCTATCCGGCCTTCCGCTCGAACAACTCACGTTTCATCGCATTCCGACAAATGAACCGTGGTGCCGCGATCACGGCCCGATTTTTTTGACGCGCGCTCCCGCAGGCGCGGGACGGCTGGCGATCGTCGATTGGGATTACAATGCGTGGGGCGGCAAATATCCGCCGTGCGATCTGGATGAAGTGGTTCCGACTCGTGTCGGCGAGGTCCTCCGCGCGCCGATTTTTTATCCGCGCATGATTCTCGAAGGCGGCTCGATCGATGTGAATGGCGCCGGCGCGTTGCTCACCTCCGAAGCCTGCTTGCTAAATCCGAACCGGAATCCGGATCTCTCGCGCGCTGAGATCGAGCAGCGGTTGCGCGATTATCTTGGCGTCACCGAAATTCTCTGGCTCGGTGACGGCATCGAAGGCGACGACACCGACGGGCACGTCGACGATCTCGCGCGTTTCGTGAGCGAGCGCACAGTCGTCACGGTCGTCGAAGAAAATCGCGACGACGCGAATTACGCGCCGCTCCAGGAAAATCTCGCGCGCTTGCGCGCAATGAAGTGGGACGGTGCGCCGTTCGAAGTGCTGACCCTGCCGATGCCCGCCAAAATGGTCCGCGAAGATCTGCGCCTGCCCGCGAGCTACGCTAATTTCTACATCGCGAACGAATGCGTTTTGCTGCCCACGTTTGCCGACGCGAACGACACCGTTGCCGAATCGACGCTCGCGAAAATTTTCCCGCAACGCCGGATCGTGCCCATCGATTGCACCGAATTGATCTGGGGCCTGGGCGCCTTTCATTGCCTGACGCAGCAGCAACCGCTGTAGCCGTCGCCCTGTGGGCGACGCGAGTGCGACACTGCATGCCAGTTCGCGCGGCATACCCACGCTTCGCATAGCGAAGCGGCTACAGCACGGCAGGCCTCTTGCGGATCTTTCCCAAGATCGGCTCGAGCACGCGCCAGACATTTTCCGCCATGATGCGTTGACCGGCCGCATTCGGATGCACGAGATCCGGCTGGTTCAACTCAGGATCGCCGCCGACACCGTCGAGCAGATACGGAATTAGCGCCGCGCGATTCTTTTCCGCCAGCGCACCGAACATTTCGCCGAACGCGTGGACGTACCCGTCGCTCGACGCGAGTGGCAGCTGCATCCCCGCGATAACAATGGAAACGCCCGGATGCCGCGCGCGCGTTTGATCGATGATCGCCTGAAGATTCGACCGCATTTCTTCAATCGGCACGCCGCGGAAGGCGTCGTTGATTCCCAGCTCGATGATCAAAATATCGAGCTTCTTCCTGCGCAGAATTTCGGGTAACCGCCGCAGTGCTCCCGCCGTTGTGTCGCCGCTCCAACCGGCATTAGTCACCTCGAATTCGTAGCCGGCGCTTCGCATTCGTTCGGCGATCAGCGCGGGATACGCTTGTTTACGTGAGAGGCCGTAGCCCGCGGTGAGGCTGTCACCCAGCGCAACGATCGTGATCACTTTGGAAGGATCGCGTTTCGCGGCCTTCGCGGTTTGGATTGGCGCTAGCGCCACGAACGCGGCCAGCGCGCTGACGAGCGAAATGATCTTCACGGAAATTCTTGGACGATCCCGCCGCGCTCCCGTTCAAAGGCGGTGACAGTTTCCCAGTTGCGTTCACGATTCGCCGCAATTAGTAACTTACCCGCTCCGCAAGGGCTCATCTCATCTCAACCACCTTTTCCTATGGCAAATTACGGCATTAACGGCTTCGGCCGAATCGGACGCAACGTCTTGCGCGCAATGGAGCAGAGCGACGTCAAACGCATCGCCGCCATCAACGATCTCACCGACACACACACCCTCGCGCACCTGCTCAAGTGGGATTCGGTCCACGGCAAATTCGATGGCGAGATCAGCTACGATGCGCAAAACATCATCGTCCGTGGCCACAAGATCCGGATTCTCAAAGAGCGCGACCCAGGTAATTTGCCCTGGAAAGATCTCGGCGCCGATGTCGTGCTGGAATCCACCGGCTTCTTTACCAGCCGCGACAAAGCGGAATTGCATCTGACCAAAGGCGGCGCGAAACGCGTCCTCATCAGCGCGCCGGCCAAGAATCCCGACGTGACGCTCTGCCTTGGCGTGAATGACGAAGCGTACGACGCGGAGAAACATTTCGTGATTTCAAACGCGAGCTGCACCACCAACTGTCTCGCGTCGATGGCGAAGGTGTTGCACGACAACTTCGGGATCGTGAACGGTTTCATGAGCACGATCCACAGCTACACGAACGACCAAAAAATTCTCGATTTTCCTCATGAAGATTTGCGGCGGGCACGGGCGGCCGCGGTCAGCATTATTCCGTCGAGCACGGGCGCAGCGAAAGCAATCGGCGAAGTGATTCCCGCGCTGAACGGGAAACTGAACGGCGGCGCGTTTCGAGTTCCCACTCCCGATGGCTCTGTGACCGACTTCACCGCGATCCTCGAGAAGGATGCGACGGTGGATTCGATCAACAACGCTTTCAAGGAAGCGGCGGCGAGCAAGCGCTACAAAAACATTCTTGAATACAGCGAGGAGCCGCTGGTCTCGATCGACATCGTCGGCAATGCGCACTCCTGCATCTTCGACAGCAAACTGACGATGACACACGGGGGCAAATTCGTGAAGATCGTCGGCTGGTACGACAACGAATGGGGTTACAGCAATCGTTGCGTGCAAGTGCTGGAGCTGCTGGGGAAATAGCACTGCCTGAGAAATAATTCCGTGTCATTCCGAGCGAAGTCGAGGAATCCCGTTGCGTTACCTTCCAGCCGATATGGCGGGATCCCTCGACTTCGCTTCGCCGCGCTCGGGATGACATTTTAGTATGAAGAAGCTCTCCTTGCGCGATCTCGAGGTGCGCGGACAGCGCGTCCTCACCCGCGTCGACTTCAATGTGCCGACGGACGAACGCGACGGCCGCGTCGTTATCACCGACGACACTCGCATCCGCGAAAGTCTCCCGACGATTAACTACCTCCGCGAACAGGGCGCGAAAACGATCTTGATGGCGCACTTCGGGCGGCCGAAGGGCAAACCGGTCGAGAAATATTCGCTCCGGCCGGTGGCCGACCATCTGCAGACTCTGATCGATCACCCCGTCGCCTTCAGCACCGACACGATCGGGAAGATCCCGGAAGAAATCATCAGTCACATGAACGATGGGGATGTGGCGCTGCTCGAGAATGTCCGCTTTCACGCGGGCGAGGAAGCGAACGATCCGAAGTTCGCCGAGGCGTTGGCAAAACTGGGCGATCTTTACGTGAACGACGCCTTCGGCGCGGCGCATCGCGCGCACGCCAGCACGGCGGGGATCACGAAGTTCGTGAAGCAATCCGCGATGGGTTTCCTGATGGAGAAAGAAATCCAATATCTCTCCGGCGAGTTGGAGAAACCCGCGAAACCTTTCCTGGTGATCATGGGCGGCTCGAAAGTCTCGGACAAGATCGGCGTCCTCAAGGCGCTCATGGAAAAAGCCGATGTCATTTTGATCGGCGGCGCGATGGCGAACACTTTTTGGAAAGCGCAAGGCGTGCCGGTCGGCAGCAGCCGGGTCGAAGCCGACAAGCTCGATCTTGCGCGCGAGCTGCTCGATCTGGCGAAGAAAAAAGGCGTGCGGTTTCTGCTCCCGGTGGATGCGCTGGAAGCGGACAGGATTGAAGCCGGCGCCACGGCCCGGAACACGAGCCGCGTCTCACCGACCCACGGAATCAGCGACGGGTGGCAGGCGGTCGATGTGGGCCGCGCGACGATCGGTCTTTACGAAGAGGAGATCGCCAAGGCGAAAACGATTTTGTGGAATGGGCCGCTGGGGATTTTCGAGATTCCGGCTTTTGCTCTCGGCACGATCGCGATCGCGGAAGCTCTCGCTCGTTCGAAGGCGACGACGATCATCGGCGGTGGCGATTCCGTCACCGCGGTGAAACAAGCCGGGCTCGCCGACAAAATGACTTTCATTTCCACCGGCGGCGGCGCGGCGCTCGAGTTGCTCGAGGGGAAGGAACTGCCCGGTATTGCAGCCTTGAGTGAGCGGTCATAAATCGCGTGGCTGTGATCCAGCGCGACGATTTGCTTTGCTTCAGCCTCCTCGTTCCCAAACTCTGTTTGGGAACGCACTTGCCCGCGAAACTCTGTTTCGCCGCTGAGGAAAACGGAGTTTTCAAGACAATGGCATTCCCAAACAGAGTTTGGGAACGAGGAGGAATGAGTGGCGAAAACAGGTAAGAGTCTGCTCTACGTGGCGATTGCGCTGGCGGCTTTCGTCGCGACAAGCGCTGCGATTCACGCGCTTCTTCCGCCCATGATTCCGAAGGGCGTCGCCGCGAAACTAAATTTTTTTACCGAGCACAAAGACGAGTTCGACACCGTCGTTGTCGGCACCAGCCGGCTTTATTACTCCGTCTCACCGGAAATTTTCGACAAAGTCACGCGCGAGAACGGACTGCCGACGCGGACGTTCAACTTCGGCATCGATGGAATGCATCCGCCGGAGAATTTCTACGTGCTCGAACAGATCCTGAAAACGAAACCGCGGAACTTGAAGTGGGTTGTGCTCGAAATGGGCGACATCCAAACGAAATGGGACAACATTCTCGGCACGGAACGCGCCGTCTATTGGCATGACTGGCCTCACACGGCCATGACGCTGAAAAAGGCGCTGGATCCTCGAGGAAACGCGCAGTGGTTCATCAAGATAACGCGGCTCTGGCTCGCGCGGCGCGACTTCGTTTCGAATCTCACGCTCTTCGGCAAGCAGTTCACGAACGTGGGCCGGGGAGCGGACTTTTTTCCCTCTCACGATCGCGAGCGCTTTCTCGAGGCGGATTCGGAGCTGGGCCCGAACCACGACGGATATCGGCTGGCCGGGGACGCCATGTCTACGGAGCGGGCAACGATTTTTCGGCAGAAGCTCGCCCAGGAAGTTTCCGAGGCGCGGCCGAAATTTCTCGATCCCGCCACGGACCAGGCCTACCGCAGTGCCGCCGCGCAGATTCGCCAGGCCGGAGCGGCTCCAGTTTTCGTCGTCGCCCCAGTTCTTTCTCAAACAGCGGCGCGCTTCCGGCAAACGCCACCCGCGCCGCTGCTCTCCTTCAACGATAGCCGCAAGTATCCCGAATTTTACGACACGAAAGTCCGCATCGATGACGCGCACCTGACGCGAGAAGGCGCCGAGCAATTCACTCGACTGCTTGCGCAGGAATTCGCGCGCCTCGTGCGCCAACCCTGAGGGCCGCATGCTTTTCGTCGAGTTCAGGTTCTTCTGGTTCTTTCTGGCGGTCTTCGCGGTTTACTGGTCGCTGCGCGAAAATCGGCCGCGCAAGATTTTCCTGCTGATCTGCAGCTACATTTTCTACGCGGCCTGGAATTGGAAATTTCTCTTCCTGCTCATAGCCTCGAGTGCGCTCGATTATGCCGTGGGCATGATGCTGGCGCGGACGGAGAATCCGCGGACGCGCCGCGGCTGGTTGATTGTCAGCCTTTGCGCGAATCTCGGCACGATCGCGTTCTTCAAGTATTACAACTTCTTCATCTCCTCCGCCGCGGTCCTTCTCGCCTGGCTCGGTCTGCCCGCGAGCGTGCACACGCTCAACATCATCATTCCGGTGGGCGTGAGCTTCTACACGTTCCATTCGATGAGTTACACGATCGATGTCTACCGCGGGAAGATGCGCGCAGTTCCAAGCATCATCGATGTCGCCTGCTTCATCGGATTCTTTCCCCAAATGGTGGCCGGCCCCATCGTGCGCGCAGCTCAATTCTTGCCGCAGCTCCAATCGCTCCGAAAATTTTCGGATGTCGATGTCCGCGGTGCGCTCGTTCTTTTCCTGGGCGGTTTCATCAAAAAAGCGTGCATCGCCGACGCGGTCTCGCCCTTCGCCGATCGCTACTTTGCCGCGCCCGGCAACTTCACCGCGGCAAGCGCATGGCTTGGCGTGCTCTTCTACGCGATTCAAATTTATTGCGATTTCTCCGGCTACACGGACATGGCGATCGCCTGCGCGCGGCTGCTCGGCTACGAGCTCACGATGAATTTTCGGTTCCCTTACTTCGCGCAAAACATCTCGGACTTCTGGCATCGGTGGCACATCAGTCTCTCGAGCTGGCTGCGCGATTATCTTTACATTCCGCTGGGCGGAAATCGCGGGCCGCGTTGGTTCGTCTATCGCAACATCATGATCACGATGCTGCTTGGCGGATTGTGGCACGGCGGCGCGTGGACGTTCGTGATCTGGGGCGGGTTGCACGGACTCGCGCTGGTTGTTCATCGTGAATGGCAACGGCGGATCGAACGCTGGCCGGGCGCGGGCGCGATCATGCGTTGGCTGGCTTGGCCGCTCACGATCTATTGGGTCTGCGTCGCGTGGATATTTTTCCGCGCGGTCGATTTGCCTCACGCGTTCGTGGCGCTGCAAAGCTTCGTGCTTTTGCGCAGCCCGGGCGCCGAGGACCTGGGCGCGTGGATGCTTTGGATCGTGGCCGCGCTCGCCCTCGTGCATTGGCTGAACTGGCGGGGCTGGTTCGCGCAGTGGTGGCGACGCATTCCCGCGCCGGCTTTCGCAGCGGGATACGGTTGCGCCGCCGCCGTCGTGCTCTTATTTATTCCGCCGCACTACGCGCCGTTTATTTATTTTCAGTTCTGATCTCCGGTAAAAATCTTATGCGCAAAAAAATCATCGCCGCGAATTGGAAGATGAACATGACCCAAAGCGAGGCGGCCGACTTCGTCGCGACGTTTCTCCTCGAGGTCGGCGACGCTTCCGAGGTCGAGATCGTGATCGTGCCGCCCTTCACCGCCATCGCCGCGGTCAACACGGCGCTCGGCCAGGCGCAGCACATCAAAGTCGGCGCGCAGAACATGCATTGGGAACGCGCCGGCGCTTTCACGGGCGAGATCAGTCCCGCGATGCTGCGCGACCTGTTCGTTCGCTACGTCGTGCTGGGACACAGCGAGCGCCGGACACTTTTCGGCGAGACGGATGAGATCGTGAATCGCAAAGTGCGCGCGGCGCATGAGACGATGTTGCGGCCGATCGTTTGCGTGGGCGAAACGCTCGCGCAACGCGAACGCGGCGAGGTGGAAAAAATATTAGGGCAACAACTCCGGGGCAGTTTGGCAGAATTGGGCGCGAAAGAATTGCACGAGACCGTCATCGCCTACGAGCCGGTTTGGGCGATCGGCACCGGAAAAACCGCGTCGGCCGAGGAGGCGCAGGAAGCGCACGCATTCATCCGCCGGACGCTTGGAGAGATTTCCGACGAAGCGACGGCCGACAAAATCCGGATTCAGTATGGCGGCAGTGTGAAGCCGGACAATGCGCGCACGCTCATGACGCAGCCCGACATCGACGGCGCACTCGTCGGCGGAGCGAGTCTCGATCCGCGCGGTTTCGCGCAGATTGTACAGTGCGCGTGCGAAGAAACCTGAGGGCGCTCAATGCCATGTCATCCGGAGCCGCGCAGACGGCGAGGGACCTCGCAGTTGCAATGCGGATCAGCTTGCGCGCGCCCAGCGCCGAGAACATGAGCGGTGTGGCGTTTCGCGGAAGCGCGCGCGTGAGCTTGCGTGAGGTCCCTCGGCGTCTGCGCGCCTTGGGATGACAGCTGCAAAACGCCCGCCGCTACGGCAGCTGATAAACTTCGACTGAACCAACCCCGGTCCCATTATTCACGCCGCGCACAATGGCGGTGTATTGGCCGGCGGCGAGCGTTTGGAGCACCGCCGATTCTTTCGGATTCGTCGGAACCAGACCGCTTGATTGGATATCGGCGTGCTCCGGACTCGAGCCCCAATCGTCGTTTTGTTCGATCAACGTCCCGTTGCCATTGCGAAGCTCCAGGGTCGGATCGGCCAGCGGGTTCGGCACATTTGACGCCGCCAGCGACGGCCCGATCGCCCGTACCAGAATTTTTTTCGAATCAGTGCCGCCGACAAAGAAACCGCCGATCAAGGCATTCGGATCGACATTGACCTGGCCGCGCGTCGAGATATTCAGCAGCGTCGAGCCCGGCCCGCTGTCCAGATCGTAAACTTCCACCAGGCCGAGGCCGGTTGTGTTGTTCACTCCTCGCACGATCGCCGTGTAGTTCGCGTTATTCGGATCGGAGGCAACCGTGATGAGAATGGCTGACTCGTTAGGCGATGCCGGCGCGATGCCAGTGTCGATGATGTCCTGCTTGTTGGCCGCGTCGCCCCAGTTGTCGTTGCTGGCGATGACCGCGCCGGTGCCATCGTGCAATTCCAGAACGGGATCGGCCAGCGCGCCATTCAATCCGCTCGACGGCCCGATCCCGCGGATCATGAGCCGCTTCGGCGAAGGCCCGCGCATGATGAATCCGCCGATGAGCGCGTTGTCGCCGGTGCCGACCTGCATGCGGGTGGAGAGTTGGACGAGCCGGCCCGGACCGGCGACGACGTTCACGGTGAACTGCTGCGAAACCGGCGCGCCGTCGAGATCGGTCGCGGTCACGGTGATCATTGCGCTTCCAATTTGTTTGCCGGCTACGAGTAATTTAGTGCCGCTCACGGTGGCGTCCGCGATGGACGTGTTATTACTCATCGCGGAAAAGATTAATGGCGAAATCCGTGTGATTCCGGGAATAGAGACAAGGTTCGCAACCTTCACCGCATTCGGACTCATGTAATTTCGCACCGGGAGCTCGGTAAACGAGCCACCGCCATTAAATTTGGGTAGCGCGGCGATGGCATCGACGACCGTCATGCCGTTGTTCACGACTCGGCCGAAGACGGCGTAAGGCCCGGCGTTATTATTCCGGATGTCGAGATTATTGGGAGGGCCGCCATTGTCCGCGAGATTGATGAACCATTGGCTCGTCGCGCTGTTCGCGTCGGAACCGAACTGTGCCATCGCGATCGTTCCGCGTTTGTTTGAAAGCCCCGGCTCGTTTTGAATTGGGGCGAGTGTCAGTACACCCGTTGGTTGAATCGTCGTATTTGCTGAGTTTACCGTGCCTAGAAAACCACCGCCCTGGATCACGAAACCGGGAACGGATCGATGGATGAAACTCGAGGCCAACTGTTGCGTCGTTGGATCGGTGATGAAATACCGGCCCTGGTCGACGTAATTCAGAAAATTCGCGACCGTGATAGGTTTCTGTTGGCCGAATAATCCAACGTCAATCGTTCCAAGCACCGTCGTCATCCGCACGGCCGCGCTCACGTCGGAATCGGCAAACGCAGCCAGGAGATCGAGCGAGCGCGCCGGAGCGCCGGCGTATTCCGTGAAATCCGCGATCTGACTCGAAACGACTGGCGGCGTGTTTTGCGCTAAGGCTGTGAAAGCCGATGCCAGAAGCGCGGCGAAAATCGAAAGATGGATCCGGTTCATGCGAGAACCTTTTTACTCCGTCCGATGAAAACGCGCCACTGCCAACACGTTCGCGTTCGACCCAACGTCGGCGGCGAAGATGGAAAATTGCGCGCGGGGATTTACTCGCGCCGCCGGATGCTTCCCGCGCCGCTGACGTCTTTCTCGACGGTCGGATTCCCAGTGTAAGTCACCTTGCCCGCGCCGGAGATCGCGACCTTCAACGTCTCACTCACCGCCACTTCGGCTTTCCCGGCGCCGGAGATCGACAGCTCGGCTGTTTCCACCTGGAGTCCGCTCGCGTCGAGCTTGCTCGCGCCGGTCATGGTCGCCAACAGTTCCTTCACTTTTCCGTCCAGGGTCACACGCGTGGCGCCAGTGCCATCGAGGTAGAATCCTTTGCCGGCCAGCTTCGTGGCCGTGAGCCGCACCGCGCCCGTCAACTGCGCGCTGGTCAGCGACGCGCTCGCGAGCGTCACCTTCATTCCGTGGGTGGGCCGGAGTTGGCCGTGCCATTCGAGGCGCAGTTTGCCGCCACGCATGCTCGTCTCGACATGCCTGAGCAGATTTTCATCGGTGGTAATGCTGCACGCGGCGGGGCCGGCCGCCCATTGAATATCAAACGCGCCTTCAGCTTCCACACTCGTGAATTCGGTCACCTGGCGGTTGTCGGTCACGATGTGGCCATTGCCCCTGATGCCGGTGAGGTGGCAGCCGCCCAAGGAGAGCGCTGCAAAGGTCAAAAGTTTCGCCGCCGCAAACGGCCGGATCGTGATGGTGTTCATAGGAATTGGATATCTTTTGAATGAGATGCGGTTCCCGGCCGATTTGGATTCAGAAATCTGCCCTGACCTCCGATCCGCCGAAGGACGGATTCGCCGTGGCGAACCTCTGCTTACAACGCCGCCGGATGACGCGCGACGTAACTGCTGGTATCGCGCCCGTCCGCATACCAGCGTGGACCGACATCGCCGCCATGGCCCAAGTCGGTCGTGTCGAGACGCAGGCCGGCGATAACTGCGAAGGTGTGGCCGGGCCGCGAATAAATGGTGATCCATCGTCCGCGTCCGCGTTCGCCATAACGCATGAGATCGCTCGATGGCAACGGCGCCGCCAGCAATCCCGCGCCATGTAATGCATACGAAACCGAGCCCGAGCAATCGTATCCACGATCGTAAAAGGAACCGTGGCCGCCGCCCCAGATGTAGGGTTTGCGGCGAATCGTGTTCGCGGCCCAGATTGCGCTCTTCACACTTTGCGGCGCGCGCGAGGGCGCATAAGCGATTCCGTTGCGCACGACCGCTCTGCTGCCGGCCACGGTCGGATGATCGCCGCGTCCTTCGATCTGCGGACTCGCTTCTTTTCGCGCGTCCTGCCCTCGATCGTAATCCTGATCATAATCTTCGTCCGCTCGGGGCGCAGCCGTTGCGGTCGGTCCCGGGACTTGGTAGGCGACTCGAATCGGTCTCACGTCGGATTCTTCGTCGGCGTCCTGGACCTGCTCCGCCCGAGGCGGGCGCTGCCGTCTTCGTGGCGCGTAGTAGGCGACCTTGATCGGCAGCACCGCCGCCGCCAACGCCACCCGAGGAGCGTTATGCACAATGGGCGCCGCGACGGCGTGGACCACGGAGTGCACGAGAGAGAACGGCTCCAGCGCGACGGCGAACGCGGTGTGCTTTCGATGCCTGGATGTTTTGGCCTGCGCCTCCGGCAAAATCACGAAGAGAATCGCGATCACGGCACAGACCGTCAGTCCCTTGCCAGAAGCTAAGACGTTCGATCGGAAGAAGGGCATGGCCCAAAAAGAAGCTGCTCCCGCGCCAATCAGATTATTTTTCGCGTCTAAAACCTACCAGCCGAGTCTTGGCGCAGCGCCCAGGTAGCTATCGTCCACCAATTGCTTCAGCATGAAGTCCGCAACATCGGCGCGCGAAATTCGGACGGGCCAGAGATAACTTCCGACCTCCGGGCCGTGACGATAACTGCCCCGCGCGGCTCCGTTCGTTAGCACGCCCGGCCGCACAATGACCCAATCCCGGTCGCTCGCGGTGATGAGGTCCTCCTGCCGGAGTTTGTCCCACATGTAGAACGGCAGGATCAGCGGAAGGATGAAGAACGTGTGGGGCAACCCCAGCCGGCCGACGCCGCTTCCGATGCCAAGCGCGGTCTCGCAAACGAGCCGCGGCACATCGCAGGCTTTCATCGCGCGCAAAATATTGCGCATGCCGTCCGATTGAATCCTGTTCGGATAAAAAAAGCGCCTGTGGCCGAGCGCGCTCAGGACCGCGTTCTGCCCGCGCATCGCGGATTCCACCGAGGTGTAATCGAGCACGTCGCCTTTCGCCACGCGAAGATTCGCATGTTCGATTTGCAACCTCGCCGGATCGCGAACAAACGCCGTGACCTGATGCCCGAGCGTGAGCGCTTGCTGGACAAGCTGCCGTCCCGACCCGCCCGTCGCTCCGATGACCAGGACCCGCAACGGATTTCCCGATTCGCGCGCCGCCGTTTTGCCATCGCGGCGAGCGGGCGCCCGCCGCCACAACAGCACCGACAACACCAACGCGTACGGAATCAGAACCAGAAGAAAAATCCTGAACATCGCGCCCACATTCCTATCCTGCCGCCCGCACTTTTGGGAGTTCTAAGTTCGCTGCTATGTTCCGTCTCTTCTTTTCCAATCACGCGCTCGCCCGAATTACCCGATGCCATCTCATTCCACCGCGAACATTCCGGAAGACATGACCGGCCGGCCGCGGCGTGTGCCGACCGGCGGCATCTCGTTCCGAAAAACTTTCTCCGCGTTCAAGCACCGGAATTTCCGTCTCTATTTTTCCGGCCAACTCATCTCTTTCACCGGCACCTGGATGACCACGACCGCGCAAGGCTGGCTCGTCTATCAACTCACCGGCTCGAAGGCGCTGCTCGGCATCGTGGCTGCGGCCGCCTCCGCGCCGCTGCTTTTTTTCGCCACCTGGGGCGGCTGGGTCGCCGATCGTTATTCGAAACGTTCCGTCGTCGTCGCGACTCAAATCTGTTTCATGATTCTCTCGCTCGCGATGGCCGCGCTCGTCTGGGCGAAGTTCGTGCAGCCGTGGCACATCATCGTCCTCGCCGTGCTCGGCGGAATCACGATGGCGTTCGATATGCCGGCGCGGCAATCGTTCGTGATCGAGATGACCAGCCGCGAGGATTTGATGAACGCCATCTCGCTCAACAGTTCCGCGTTCAACTGCGCGCGCATCGTTGGCCCATCGATCGCGGGCCTTCTCATGGCGCACGTCGGCATCGCCACCTGTTTCCTTTTCGACGGCCTCAGCTTCATTCCCGTCATCGCGGGACTTCTTCTGATGCGCCTGCCGGAACACAGGCACGTCGAGACCGAATCGAGTGCGCTCGGCCAGGCGCTGGAGGGGTTCCGCTACGTCTGGACGCATCCGCGCGTGCTCACCATTCTCTCACTCTTCACTGTCGTCGGAATTTTCGGATGGTCTTACTCCGTGCTCATGCCGGCGTTCGCGCGCGATGTTCTGCATCTGGGCGCGAACGGTTACGGCCTGTTGATGGCCGGCAGCGGCGTGGGCGCACTCGCCGCGGCGCTCACCGTCGCCAGCGCCGGTCACATTCTGCCTACGCGAGTCATGGCGCTCGGCGGCGTCTGGATTTTCTCCGTCACTCTCGCGCTCTTCGCATTCAACAAGAATCTCTATCTCAGTGTCGTGCTCCTCGCGCTCGTTGGGTTCGGCGTCGTGCTCTACTTCTCCACTTCCAACACCGTCCTGCAAACCATTGTCCCCGACGAAATGCGCGGCCGTGTCATGGGAATCTGGACGCTGATCTTCGGGGGAATGATCCCGCTCGGCAGCCTCGAAGCCGGCGTCATGGCCGATTTTTTCGGCACACCCGCCACGATGGCGATCGGCGCCCTCATCTGCGCCCTCGCCGCTCTCGTGACTCTCAACGTGATCCGAAAGCGCGAAGCTCAGCTTGCCACTACCCAATAGTTTCTACGAACGCACGAATGGATTCGTCCGCCGCTCCGCGCCGATCGTGGTGGACGGGCCGTGGCCGGGGAGCACGGTGACGTTGTCGCCGAGGGGAAATAATTTCGTCTTGATCCCGCGGAAGAGCAGGTCGCCATCGCCCTGCGGCAAATCCCAGCGGCCAACGCCGCCGGCGAATAAGACATCGCCTCCGATCAGCAAATCATCTTTCCGCGAAAAGAAGCAGAGGCTTCCCGGACAATGCCCGGGCACTTCGAGCACCTCCATCTCGAGGCCGAGAAAATCGCGGGCCGGCGTAGCTTCGATCAGGAAATCCGGCTGGACCGGTTCGATTTCCAGCTCGAAGCCAAAGCTGCGAAAGAAATCGCGATCCGAAATCATCGGCGCGGTCTGGGCGTGACAGCCGATCTGGCAATCGAATCGCCGCTTGATTTTCGCGAGGTCCGGCACGTGATCGAAATGGCCGTGCGTCAACAGCAGGAGCTTCGGAACGGCGCCCGTCGAGACGAGCCAGTCGCAGGCGCCGTCGGGAGCATCGAACAAGATCGATCCTTCGGGCGCCTCGAGCAGGTAGCAGTTCGTTTCAAAAATCCCGCCGCAGAAAGTTTCGTATCGCATGGTTGGTCGCCGGCAAATTTCTTTCGCAAGTTATCGTTGATCACGCGTGGGCTGACAAATGTGCGCCGGAGATTGTTTCTGTGCCCGCTGACGCCGTCGAGGAATGAAAGCTGCATCAGGAGCGCCGGTTTCCGGCATTCTTTGAATGTTCCGGCGCTGCCGTTGTCTCACTCTCTACAAATGAACTCTTCCCTCGTGGTTATCTTGCGTTCAGCCTGAATTCTGCGACTATCCGAAACCTCTTTTTCCGAAAATGAAGCCTATTTCCCGCTCGCTGATCGCTCTCCCTGTCGTTTTTTTCGCCTTCGCACTGGCCGTCGGGCCGATCCAGGCAAAATCGGACGCTGAACAGGTGGCCGTGTCGGTGGGCCGCCTCCTCGAGGAAGGTCATTACACCCATCAGTCGCTCAACGACGAGGTTTCCAAGAAATTTCTCCGCACCTATCTCGAGCTGCTCGATTTCAGCCATCTCTTCTTCACCCAAAAGGATGTCGACATGTTGACGGCGAAGTACGGCACCTCGCTCGACGACGATGTGCTCCTCGGGAATCTGAAACCGGCCTACGAAATTTACGATCTCTACACGAAGCGGGTGGACGATCGCGTGGCGAAGGTCAAGGAGCTGGTCGGGCAGCAGATCGATTTCAAGAACGACGCGACAATCGAGATGAGCCGGCAGAAATCGCCCTGGCCGAAAGATGAGGAGGAAGCAGATTCGATCTGGCACGGCCGGATCGTGAGCGAGCTGCTCCAGGAAAATCTGAGCGAACATCCCATCGAGCCCGGCCCGAAACTGGTTGCGAAGCGTTACGACCGGCTCGCCCGCAATGTCCACGAGCAGGACCAGGAAGAGCAGGTGAAACTTTTCCTCGACGCACTCGCGCAGACCTACGACCCGCACTCGGAATATCTGAGCAAGGCTGACCTGAAGAATTTCAGCATCAACATGGGCCTCTCGCTCGTCGGCATCGGTGCGATGCTGCGGACAGAAGATGGTTACGCGAAAATCGAGAGCCTCGTGCCGGGCGGTCCGGCACAGACGGATGGGCGATTGAAAGTGGGCGACCGGATTACGGCGGTCGCGCAAGGGTCCGGAGAATTTAACGACGTGCGCGACATGCGCCTCGACAAAGTGGTCGAGCAGATTCGCGGCAAGAAAGGCACGCACGTCCGGCTGATGGTGATTCCGGCGGACGCGCCCGACCCTTCGAAGCGCAAGACGATCGAGCTGGTGCGCGACGAAATTAAACTGAAAGACCAGGAAGCCCGCGCCGACGTCATCATCAAGGACAAGGCAAACGGCGAGCAAGTCAGGCTGGGCTGGATCACGCTGCCCTCGTTTTACGCCGACATGGACAAGCACCAGAAGAGCACGACCAAGGACGTGCTCACGCTGCTGAAGCGCTTGAAGAAAGAAAACATCGCCGGCCTCATCATCGACCTGCGCTGGAACGGCGGCGGCTCGCTCGAAGAAGCCATCGCGCTCACCGGACTCTTTTTGAAATCGGGACCGATCGTGCAAACGAAAGGCTCGAACGGAAACATCGTCGTTTCGAGCGATCCCGATCCGGGCATTGCTTATTCCGGGCCGATGATCGTGTTGACGAGCCGGCAGAGCGCTTCGGCCAGCGAGATTTTTGCGGCCGCGCTCCAAGATTACGGACGGGCGCTCATCGTGGGCGACAAGAATACTTTCGGCAAAGGCACCGTGCAGACGATCCTCGAGATCGGCCGGTTCACGTCGCTGCTCGGCAACCGTTCGCAGGACGACGGCGCGCTGAAATTGACGATCCAGAAATTTTATCGCGTCGCGGGCGGCTCGACCCAGTTGCATGGGGTCGCGTCCGATATCGTGCTGCCGACCTTGAGCGATCTTCCTGAATTCGGCGAAGGCGCGCTAAAGAATTGTCTGCCGTACGATGAAGTGCCGAAAGCTAAATTCACGAAGTGGTCGGAGGGCCGCGGTTTGTTTATCGACGAGCTGAAGCGGCGCTCCGAAGCGCGCGTCCAGGCCGACCCGGAATTTCATTACGTGATGGAAGACATGGAACGGCTCCGGAAGCGCCTCGATGAGAACCGGATTTCGCTGAACGAGGACGTGCGCCGGGCGGAGTTGAACGAAGACAAGCTGCGCAAAGAAACGCGCGCGAAGGAACGTCTTGCACGCAACGTCGAAGACATGCACATGATTCGTCTCACGCTCGACAACGTCGACAAGCCGAACATTCAGCCGATTCTTTTCCCAGGGAAATTGGCCGCCAACAAAAAAGGCGGAAACAAAGTCGCGCCCGAAGCGGCGTCCGATAGCGACTCCGATTCGCTCGGCCTGGACGACGGCACGAAAGAGCCGGCGATCGATCCCGAGCGTGATGAGACGCTGAATATTCTGGGCGACCTGGTCGATCTGAATCGCGGCCCGACGACCGCGAGCACGAATCACGACTTGCGGCCCAACTAGCGGGCGTTAGTAAACGAACGGGATCAGGCGCTTCGTTTTCTTGCTGTAGGCGCGATAGCGCTCGCCAAGCGCTGCGAGCAGCGCGCGTTCTTCCACGTTGATGCGGTAGAGAAACGCGAAAAAGATCGGCCCGGAAATGAGGAGCAGCGATGCCCAATTGCGCATGACCAGGCCGAATCCGATAAACGCGAGCAACGCGCCCGTGTAGGACGGGTGGCGGACAAACCTGTACGGCCCCGTATTGACGAGTTGATGGTCGGAGGCAATCGCAACATCGACGGTGAAGAAGCGGCCGAGATGAATGATCGAATACCAGCGCAAGAAAATGCCGAGGACGAAAAGCGCGACGCCGGCTTCGAAGCACCAGGAGGGAAGCATCGCCTCCGGCCACCGCGATTGAGCCCGGACGCTCAGCCACACGCCCACGCCAATGACGACCCAGAGAACGCGAAGCGAGTTCGCGTCTTTCGAGACAACCTTTGTGCGTGCTCGCCGGGTGAGCGCGAGCACCAACTCCGAGACGAAATAACTGAGCCCGAGAATGGCCGGGAACGGCAATTTCATACGGCGATGGGCGCTTTGATCGCGGGGTGCGGATCGTAATTCACCAAAGTGAAGTCCTCGAAGCGGAAATCGTGAATATTTTTCACGGTGGGATTGAGCTGCATCCGCGGAAGCGGACGGAAATTGCGGGAGAGCTGCTCGCGCGCCTGTTCGAGATGATTCTGGTAAAGGTGCAGATCGCCGAAGGTGTGGACGAACTCACCGGGGCGCAGCTCGCAGACTTGCGCGACCATCATCGTGAGCAGCGCATAAGAGGCAATGTTGAACGGCACGCCGAGAAATAAATCGGCGCTGCGTTGATAAAGCTGGCAGCTCAGCTCGCCGTTCTGCACGTAGAATTGAAAGAGCGCGTGGCACGGCGGCAGCGCCATGTCTTCGATCTCCGCGGGATTCCACGCGCTCACGATCAGGCGCCGGCTGCCTGGATTTTTTTGGATCTGCGCGATGACTTCGCCGATCTGATTTACGCGCGCGCCATTTTGGCCGCGCCAATCCATCCATTGCGCGCCATAGACGCGGCCGAGATCGCCGCGTTCGTCCGCCCATTCATCCCAGATCGTGACGCCATGCTCGCGCAGGAATCGAACATTCGTCTCGCCGCGCAGGAACCAGAGCAGCTCGTAGACGATCGACTTGAGATGGAGCTTCTTCGTCGTGAGGAGCGGAAAATTTTCCCGCAGATCGAATCGCGCTTGCGCGCCGAAAACGGAAATCGTGCCGACGCCCGTGCGATCGGCGCGCGGCTGGCCGCGCTCGAGCACCAATCGCAGAAGGTCGTGGTATTCGCGCATGCTCCGGCCTTCATCTAGCGCATTCTGCCAGCCGCGGGCAACTCAATGCGTTCAGGAGGCGAGCAATTGATTGCTGTAACGCGGATCGCCCGTCACATCTTCGCTCAGCCAATCCGGTGGCTGAAAATTTTTCGCCGACTCTTCGTCATCGAATTCCACTTCCGCGACGACGAGGCCATTGTGCCGGCCACCGTAAACGTCGATCTCCACGACGCGGTTTCCGAGCGGGATGTCGTAGCGTGTTTTCACGAGCCGCTTGCTCTCGGTCGCGGGCCAGAGCGCGTCGAATTGCGCGGGCGTCAGCTCCACTTCTCGTTCTTCGCGCACATTGCCGATGCCGCGCTTGTAAGTGAGCGAATGCGTCGCGCCGTTCTTGCGCAGACGCACCTGCACACCGCCGGGTGCGATGGCGAGATAACCTTGCGAAATCTCGGCGTGCGGAAAACCGGCCAGCTCTTCCGGCAATTTGCGGACGAGAAACTTCCGCTCGATTTCGCGATTCGACTTCGTCACCCCGCTCATGCTCGGTTCATCCGCGCGGCAAGACCGTTTCGCATTCGTCGATCGACCGCGGTTGCATTCTTCGAAAAATCATCCACACGCCGGCGAGAACCAGCACGCCACCGGCGAGCGCCAAAGTCGGGAAGGTTTCACCGCCAAGTAGCCAGCCGAACATTACCGCGCCCGGCGGCGTGATGAGCGAGATAGTTTGCAAATTCGTGACCGTCATCCGCGGCAGCAGCCAATAGAGAAGGAGAAACGCGAGCGCGGATCCAGGAATCGCCAGATAAAAGAGGCAGAACACCGCGGTCTTCGTCCAATGAAAACGGAGCGGATTTCCGTCGACGATAATTCCAGTGATGAGCAGCGGCACGAGGCCGAAGATCATTTGCCACGCGGCGATCATCGCCGGGGCGAGCCGGATCTCGCGCGCTTTCAGGAGGACATTTGAAAAGGCCGCGCCGGCTGCGCCGAAGACGATCGCGACTCCGCCCCAGAACGCGAGCAGCCCTCCGAAATCCAACAAGCGCGAGCAAATCACCGCGACTCCGCCGAGCGCGAGAAGCGAACCGGCGACTCGTTGTCCCCGGAGCGGTTCGTCCGGCAAAATGAAATGGGCGAAGACCATCCCGAAGATTGGAATCGTGGCCTGCAACACCGCCGACAAACCGGACGAAACGTGCAGCTCCGCCCAGAAGAGCAGCGCGTAGTTCACCGCGAACATGAGCACGCCGGTGTAGGCCAGAAGAAAAAAATCGCGCCGCCGCCTCGGGAGCAATCGGACACGGCCAATCGAGATGGCCAGGAGCACCACGACCGCGATAACAAAGCGAAGCGCGACGAAAGAAATGGGCGGCAGATCGCGCAAGCCGATCTTGATCGCGAGCCAGGTCGAACTCCAGATCACGCAGAGCGCGACGAAGGCGGCAACGACAGGCAGTTTTCCCGGAGCCGGCATCGCGTAGCAGCGCATCAGGTCTTCCGCGTTGCAACTGCTTTCGCGGCGAAATGAGGGCGAAAGACTTAGAGCGTCGCCAGATCGATAACGAAACGATATTTCACATCGCTCTTCAGCATCCGCTCATACGCTTCGTTGATTTTATCGATCGAAATCATTTCGATGTCGCAGGTGATTCCGCGCCCGGCGCAGAAATCCAGCATCTCCTGCGTCTCCGCGATTCCACCGATGAGCGAGCCCGCCAACTGACGCCGGCGATGGATGAGACTGAACGCTTCGATGGGAATTGCTTCGGGCGGCGCGCCCACGAGCGTGAGGGTGCCATCGCGTTTTAAGAGCGAGAGATAGGCGTTCAGATCGTGCTGGGCTGAAACCGTGTCGAGAATGAAATCGAAACTCTTCTCATGCTTCTTCATCTCCGCGTCGTTTTTCGAGATAACGACTTCGTGCGCGCCGAGCCGGAGCGCATCATCGGTTTTGCCGGGCGAGGTTGTGAAGAGAACGACGCGTGCGCCGAATGCGTTCGCGAATTTCACTCCCATGTGACCGAGCCCGCCGAGTCCCACGACGCCGACCTTTTGCCCTT
The DNA here is from genome assembly GCA_003167555.1 of Spartobacteria bacterium. Lineage (GTDB taxonomy): Bacteria > Verrucomicrobiota > Verrucomicrobiia > Chthoniobacterales > UBA10450 > AV80. The sequence goes on along the minus strand of PMSN01000023.1, from coordinate 245,662 downwards.
TGCCTACTTTCCAATGGCGCAGCGGCGAATAGGTAGTGATGCCCGCGCACAAGAGCGGCGCGGTCGCGGCCAGATCGAGTTTGTCGGAAATGCGCAGCACGAAATGCTGATCGACGACAATGCTCTTCGAATAGCCGCCGTAAGTGATCCCGCCAGTGTGCTCGTCTTTGCTGTTGTAGGTGAAGACAACGCCTTTGTCGCAGAACTGCTCGAGATCGGCGCGGCAGTTATCACAGGTGCGGCACGAATCCACCATGCAACCGACCGCCGCGAGATCGCCCTCGCGGAAATTTTTCACGTCGCGTCCGGCTTTCACGACGCGGCCGACAATTTCATGGCCGGGCACGCAGGGATAAGTCGTGCCGCCCCACTCGTCGCGCACCGTGTGCAAATCGGAATGGCAAACGCCGCAATAAAGAATGTCGAGTTGGATGTCGTTCGGCATCGGCTCGCGCCGATCGAAAGAGAAGGGGCCGAGTGGGGAGTTCGCCGCACGCGCGGCGTAAGCTTTGGTCGAATACATAATACTGAATCGCGCGGCTTGGTCAGATGGACGCTCGCGTCGATACTTCTACATGATTCTCGCTTCCGTTCTCGACCTTTCGCCGATCATCGAGGGCGGCGATGCCGCGCTCGCGTTCCGCAACACGGTCGATCTCGCGCAGCACGCGGAAACGTGGGGCTACCATCGCTATTGGCTCGCCGAGCATCACAATCTTCCCGGCATCGCGAGCGCGGCGACTTCCGTGGTGATCGGACACGTGGCCGGGAAAACAAAAACCATTCGCGTCGGCGCCGGCGGCATCATGCTGCCGAACCACGCGCCGCTCGTCATCGCGGAGCAATTCGGCACGTTGGAATCGCTCTATCCCGGCCGGATCGATCTTGGACTGGGCCGCGCGCCGGGGAGCGATCAAGTCACGGCACGCGCGCTCCGGCGCAATCTCGGCAGCGGTGGCGACACTTTTCCGCAGGACGTTCTCGAGCTGCAATCCTATCTCCGGCCCGCCGCGCCCGGCCAGGCGGTGACGGCGGTTCCGGGCGCGGGATTGAACGTTCCGCTTTGTCTGCTTGGATCGAGCGATTTCAGCGCGCGGCTTGCGGCGGAGCTCGGATTGCCATTCGCTTTCGCGTCGCATTTTGCGCCGGAATATTTGCAGGTCGCGCTCGATCTTTATCGGCGCGAATTCACGCCGTCGGCTGCGCTCGATCGCCCGCATGTGATGATCGGCGTCGGGCTGTTTGCCGCCGACACCGATGACGAAGCGCGCCGGCTTTTCACCTCCGCGCAATTGCAGTTCCTGAATCTGCTCCGCGGCCACCCGGGAAAACTTCCGCCGCCAGTCGAGAGCATGGAGGGTCGATGGAGCCGCGTGGAACGCGCCGCCGTCGAACAGCGGACAAAATGTTCTGCGGTTGGTTCGCCCGAGACGGTGCGGCGCCGGCTCGAGGAATTACTGGAGGAAACCGGCGCCGATGAAGTGATCGCGACCGCGCAGATCTTCGATCACGCCGCGCGGCTGCACTCGTTTGAAATCGGCGCGGAAGTTTTTCGGGAAATCAATCGAAGTGCTTAGGGCACTCGGTGAACGAAGATGCTGTCATCCCGAGCCGCGCAGACGGCGGGGGACCTCACAAACGCACCGTTCGCTTTCGCGCTATATTCAGTGCCAACCGCAGATCACGCGTGAACTCTCGCGATAGCGGAAAATGCTGTTGTGAGATCCCTCGCCGTCTGCGCGGCTCGGGATGACAGCATCTTCGTTTAGTCCTTCACCAAGACGGGCACGAACCCAACTTCAGTCGCCCTTCGTCGTGACCACCAGTTTGTCGCCTTCGAGCTTGATGCTCTTAATATGCTTCCAGAATTCCTCGCCGAAGTCGTCCTTCTGCCAATCGTCCGTGTTCTCTCTCAAAGCTTTGTTGATTGCGGAATTCGCGCTCGAGAGAATGAAACCCGGTATTTCGTAGTCACCGCCCCGCGCGGATTCGATCTTGATTCGCAACTCACCGTCCTCGTACCCGCCGCGGAAACGGATCGTGCCGTTGAACCAGTGGCCTTTCATTGACGACCACTGCATCGAATCGAGCGGTACGCTCAACGTAATGGTCATGGCGGAATTCTGGATGTCGATGCGTGCGTGGCCCTCCAGGTCGCGGAAGTCCGGGTCCTTCGCCAACAAGGCATTTAGGTCCGCGGCGGTGAATGCAACCGTCACTTCCCGGGCCGACGCCGTCGTGTTTTTGACGCGGGCGAGCGAATCCTCCGCGGCGCGATATTGTGTGTCGCTTGGTTGTTCCAGCGGAACGGCGGCGGGCGCGTCGGAAATCAAATTATTCGTCGCGAGCTTGTGGTAAATATACCAGCAGCTCCCGCCGACGGCAGCCAGGAAGAGGAAGCCCAGGATCAGGATCGTGAGACATCCTTTGGCGAAACAACCCATCCCTTGCCGGGGTGGCGGATAGTACGGGCGTTGCGGTTGCGGCGGCGTCTGAGGCGGCGGTGGAGTCGGTGGTGGCGGTGGAGGTGGAGTCGGAGGAAGTGGTGGTGGTGGTTCGCCGTTCACAAGGTGCGAGCATTACCCGGTTGCGCTCCGCGATTCAAGCTTCGCTTTCGAAAAGAAGGCACCAAGCAGTCGATTGCTCAGTGCCGTGGTATCTGCGATGGTCTCCGCTCCGGGCGGCAATTATCGCCGTCTGCTTTTTTGCATCGAGACTTATGAAGACACGTTTTGTAACCGCTCTCATCGCCGGCTCGCTCATCGCCACCGGCTTATACGGCCAGGACCCCAAACCGCTGACCGTTCGCGAGACAGTCGACAGTTTGGTCGCCAAGAACACTGAAGCCAAAGGCGGCGCCGAGGCGCTCCGCTCCGTGCAGACCCTGCGGCTTCAAGGCAAAATGATCGTGAACCAGGGCCGGCTCCAACTGGTTTACCTTCAATATAAGAAACGCCCCGGCGAAACCCGCGCCGAGTTCTCGCTTCAGGGCATGACGCAAGTGGTCGCTTTTGATGGGACGCAAGGCTGGAAAATCTCGCCGTTCGGCGGCCGCAAAGATCCCGAGAAAATGTCGGCGGACGATACGAAGTCGCTCATGGAAGACGCGGAGATCGAGGGACCGCTCGTGGATTGGAAAGCCAAGGGCAGCACGGTGGAATATCTCGGCACGGAAGACGTCGACGGCACGGCGGCGCACAAACTGAAGGTCGTCCGCAAAAATGGCGACGTGAATTTCGTTTATCTCGACCCCGATCATTTCCTCGAGATTCGAATTGTCTCCCAACGCATCGAGCAAGGCGCGCAGATCGAGGTCGAGACCGATCTGGGTGATTACGAAAAAATCGGCGGCGTTTTTATTCCGTTCTCGATCGAAGCGGGCGACAAAGGCTCGCAGGACAAACAAAAAATCGTGCTCGAAAAAGGCGAGGCGAATGTCCCGGTCGACGAAGCTCTCTTCAAATTCCCCACCACCCCTTCGAAATAATCCATCATGCGCTTCCTGAAATTTTTTCTTCTCACAGCTTGTCTCGCCGGCATCGCGCTCGGCGCGGACCAGGCGCCGTTTAATTCCTCCACCATTTCCGGCCTTGGCGCGCGCAACATCGGTTCCGCCACGATGAGCGGCCGCATCTCCGCCGTCGCCGCGACGCGCGAACCGTCCGGGAAACTGACGCTCTTCGTAGGCGCGGCCAGCGGCGGCGTCTGGAAATCGGAGGACGGCGGCACGCGTTACAAACCTGTTTTCGACGAGCAACCGGTCCAATCGATTGGCGCCATCGCGCTCGATCCGAAGAACTCGAAGAACGTTTGGGTCGGCTCCGGTGAATCGTGGACGCGCAACAGCGTCTCGATCGGCAACGGAATTTACAAATCGACCGATAGCGGTGAGACCTGGAACTACGCGGGCCTGCCAAACTCGGAGCGCGTCTCGAAGATGGTGGTGAGCCCGACGAGCAGCGACACGGTTTTCGCCGCGGTGCCCGGCGCGCTCTGGAGCGATTCACCGGATCGCGGGCTTTATAAGACGACCGATGGCGGCAAGAACTGGAACCTCATTTTGAAAGGCGCCAACGCGTCGACCGGTTGTTCGGCCATCGCGCCCGATCCCACGGATCCGAACAAGATGTTCGCGGCGATGTGGGATTTCCGCCGCAAAGGTTGGACGTTCCGCTCCGGCGGCGACGGTCCCGAGCAACCTTCCGGCAGCGGCTTGTTCCGCACCGAAGATGGCGGCGCGACGTGGAAAGAAATTACGCCGGAGAACAGCAAGGGTTTTCCGAAGAAACCGTACGGCCGCCTCGCGATCGCGATTGCACCGTCGAATGCGAAGCGCGTTTATTGTTTCGTCGAATCCACCGACAGCGCGCTCTTTGTTTCCGATGACGGCGGCGCGACCTGGGACAAACGCGACAAGAGCAATTGGATGGTCTGGCGTCCGTTCTATTTCGCGAACCTGATTGTGGATCCGAAAAATCCAGATCGCGTCTTCAAGACCGATGGTCCGCTGATCTTGAGCGAAGACGCGGGCAAAAGCTTTTCCGTTGTCGGCGGTTTCCAAGGCGGCCACGGCGACATGCACGATGTCTGGATCGATTCGACTAACACGCAGACGGTCGTGGCCGGAGACGACGGCGGCATTTGGTATTCCTACAACAGCGGCAGCAAATGGTGGAAGGGCGAGAACCTGCCCGTCTCGCAGTTCTATCACGTCAGCCTGGACGACAAAGATCCGTTCCAGGTTTATGGCGGGTTGCAGGACAACAGCTCGTGGGTGGGCCAGTCGCAATATCCCGGCGGCATCAGTAACGCCCAGTGGGAAAACATGTACGGCGGCGACGGCTTCTGGATGTTCTCCGATCCGGCCGACCCCGATTATCTCTACGCCGAGGCGCAGGGCGGTTTCATCGGGCGAGTGAATCGCCTCACTCACGAAGCGCGCGACATTCAACCGAAGCCGAACTACAAGGAGAAGCTGCGCTGGAATTGGAACACGCCGATCGCGCTCTCGCCCACCGAAAAAGGAACGATCTACATCGGCGCGCAATTTCTTTTCCGCTCGCGCGATCACGGTCAGACCTGGGACCGCATCTCGCCGGACTTGAGCACGAACGATCCCGAGAAACAGAAGCAGGAAAAATCGGGCGGCGTGACGGTGGATAATTCCTCGGCGGAAATGCACACGACGATTTATTCGATCAGCGAATCGCCGAAAGATAAGCAGATCATCTGGGTGGGCACCGACGACGGCAACGTCCAGCTCACGCGCGATGGCGGGAAGACCTGGAGCAACGTGGTCGGCAGCGTGCCGAACCTGCCGAAGAATTCCTGGGTGAGCTGGGTGCAGGCGGGCAACTTCGATGCGGGCACCGCCTACGCTGCGTTCGATCGCCACGCGTTCGGCGACATGGCGCCGTATGTTTTTCGCACGGCGGATTTCGGCAAAACCTGGACGCCGTTGGTGAACGCCCAGGATGTGAAAGGCGTGCGCGGATACGCTCACGTCATCAAGGAAGATCTCGTGCAGCCGAATCTTCTCTTTCTCGGCACGGAGTTCGGTTTGTTTGTTTCCATTGACGGCGGAAAAGCGTGGGCGCAGTTCAAAGGCTCGCACTTTCCGGCGGTCGCGGTGCGCGATCTCGCCATTCATGGGCGTGAAAACGATCTCGTCCTCGCGACGCATGGCCGCGGCATCTGGATTGTCGACGACATCACGCCGCTGCGCGCTCTCAGCACCGATCTGCTCACGCAGGAAGCGAGTTTCGTTTCCGCGCGGCCCGTGCAACAACGGATCGAAGCGAATGGCGGCTGGCCGGGTGGCGCCGCGACCTTTACCGGCGACAATCCGCCGGATGCCGCCGTCATTACGTATTACCAGCGCACGCGTCATCTCTTCGGGAAATTGAAAATCGAAGTGCTGGATGCATCAGGGCGCGTGGTGGATGAATTGCCCGCGAGCAAACGGCCCGGATTGAATCGCGTGATCTGGAGTATGCACGAAAAACCGCCGCGCGTTCCGCCCGCGGCGCAACTCGCATTCGCGGGCACGCGTGGCCCCCGTCTCTTACCCGGCACTTACACCGTCCGCATGACGAAGGCTGGCAAAGTTTCCGAGACGAAGCTGACGGTCGGCCTCGATCGGCGAGTAAAGTTTTCCGAGGCCGATCGCAAAGCGCAGTTCGACGCGGCGATGAAAGTGCATGCGCTCTTCGGCGACGAAAGCGCGCTCATGGATCGCATCATTTCGTTGCGCGGAAGTTTGCAGAAGACTGGCGCGGGATTTCCGGAAGGCGATCCGCTCCGCAAAACCGTCGCGGACTTTGACGGGAAGGTGGACGCGGTCCGCAAAGAAATCGTCGCGACGACCGAGGGCGGCGCGATCACGGGTGAGGAGCGTTTGCGCGAGCACACCGATCAGCTTTATGGCGCGATCCTGAGCTATGAAGGCAAGCCGGGCGACTACCAGATCGCGAACATCGACGCGCTGCGGCGCGAGTTGGAGGACATCACGAAAGAATTCGAGCAACTGCTCGCCAAGGATCTGCCGGCGCTGAACGATGCGCTCAAAACGAAAGGCCAGCCGGCGATTGAAGCGCCACCTGCGAAGGTGGCAATTAACGATGCGCGATCCGGTTCTGGCGGCGGAGAAATTCCCGCCAACTTCCATCTCGTTCGGTAAGGACAATGCAAGGCGCGGGCGATTGAGGTCAATCGCCCCTACTCGACCTTACGGGTACGAGGGCGGCGGCGGGACAACGACGACTTTGCGTGATGGCAGCATGAGCATCCACTGACCATCCGCGGTCACACCGACAAATTTCGCCCGCATCGATCCGCGCGGAACCGGCGACATTTGAGCGTCCGATTCGGCTTCACGCTCCGCCGCGTCGGGTTCCGTTTCCTTTGGGGCTCTGCGCGACGATTTCGCGGGGGTCTCGCTCTTCTTCGATCGCGCTTTCGCGACAACCTTTGGCTCCGCTTCCTTCGGTTTCTCGGTGCGGGGCGATTGCACTGCTTCTTCAGGTCCCTCAGAAGGGGGCGCCGGCTCTGCGCGTCTTACCTCCGGCGCAACGGCGCGCGCGGGGAGCGGTTCGTCTCCATTCGTTGCCGCCTCGGTTTCTGCTTTGGAAATAACCGAAGCGGATTCAGTCTGCGATGTCGGAGCGGTTGTCTTGGGCGCCTTGGATTTTGATTCGACAACCGGCGCATTCGGAGACGGAGGTGGCGGCGCTGCTGCGACGGTGGGCGGAGCAGTCGCGGCCTCGGTTGGCGCAACAGGCGCGGGCTGGACTGGCGGCGTAACTTCGTTTCGCGAAACAACCGCGGCGGAGTCGTTGCTCGCAGTCTCAGTCTTTGCCGAATCCACAGGTCCACCTAGCGGCTGCGTTTGAATTTGCAGAGACGCGTTTGCCGCCGTCCCTGGCGTGGCCGAAGCGACAGCGTCCGGAACGCCGATTGGCACACCGATCGGTTCCTCGGCTTGGACGACTCGCTTGTGATGAAGATATGCGGGCAAAACCAACGCGGCGACGGCGCCAAGCGCGATAAGGACTGCGGCGAGCGCGAGAGTCTTCCTCCCAATTCGCCGGCGCGCCTGATTCGGGAACGCTGCTTTGCGCGACAGCAACGGAGTTCCGAACCGCCGCGCCATTGTCTCCCGCCGATCCACTTGCGCGAGGCACTCCTGAATTTGGCGGTAGAATCCGAGCGGATCATGCGGCCGCGCCTCCCGATCGGCGGACAACATTTGCGCGAGTAATCGCCGCACGCGTTTCGGCATGCCGTGCAACTTGTCGACTGCCAGACCGAGGTTCGTTTGATGCAGCGCCACCGGACCTTTCGCCACCATCAAAGGCGGGGCGCCCGTGAGGAGAAACCACATCGTGCAGCCGAGCGAATAAATCTCCGACCGGAAATCGACCGTGCCTTGCTTCAATTGCTCGGGGCTCGTGTAATGCGTCGATCTGTCGAATGCGGCCACGTCCACGTCTGTGCCGAGGGCTGCGGGCGCGACGCCGACGAAGTCCAGCACTTTCACCAGCGGCCAATCGCCTTCCGCCGTCTGGCCGGGGACGAGGATGACGTTGCCGGGATTAATTGCGTGATGAGAAATTTTCTGAAACGCGGCGGCGCCCAATGCGCTCACGACCTGTAAACCGATACGCAAAGTCGCGCCCGTCGGCATGGGGCCGTGGCTGTTCACCCATTCTTCCGCGCTGGTGCCGTCGATGTATTCCGTGACATAAACGAGCTGGTCGTCCTCGATCCCGAAATCGAGCAGCGCCGGGATGTTGATGTGATTGAGCTTCTTCGCGGCGGCTGCTTCTGCGGTGAGTTGTTCCAGCACCGCCGGCTTGAGCAACGCGGCCGGGACCAGTTTCAAACTTACTTTTTTCTCCGCAACGGTGTCCTCCGCCTCGAGAAGAAGCGGATGATCGCGCAGCTCCGTTGGACTCTCGAGTTCGTCGAGGGAGACGCGGTATTTGCCGAGAAATATTTTATGTTCCATGGGCCGGAATTTTTCCGAGGTCCTTAAGTCAATCAATCGCCTGGTGATCAAACAAGCGCAGGTTTCTCCTATTGATTCGAACCCCACAGCGAGGGTGAGCGTCGAATTCGACTGAATTATGATTACGGGCGGAATTTTCGCGTTGAATTTTTTGGTTTGTTTTACGCCGAGAAATTTCGAAACTCGCAGGCACGGAAAGGGTTGAACCTTCGATGTGTCGCCGATCCCCCAGGAAGGTCGACGGAGCAGGGTCGCTACTTTTAGTGGCGTCGCTGCTCGCCGCGCTCAGCAGGGCCAGCGCGACTGATTACTCCGTCAATCCGAGCGGAAATTCCTACCCCACCGTGCAGGCCGCCGTGGATGCCGTGGCCGGCCAGAGTGAATTCAACCGCGCCAACATTTTTATCGCGCCGGGCACTTACCACGAGATCGTCACGGTCGACAAGCCGTACATCAGCTTCATCGGCACCGGTCCTTCGCCGGACACGACGACGATCGTTTTCTCCCGGATGATTGGGTCCGGCAACCAGTTTACCTGGGGTCAGGTCCTCGAGATCCAAGATGGCGCCACCGCGTTCATGGCGCGGAACGTGACGTTTGAAAATTCCATCCCGGACAAGAATGTGACGGCAGCGGTCGCGGTGCGATCGGCTGCCGACCGCGTCATTTTCGATAACGTTCGGTTTCTCGGTTATCAGGACACCTTGATGGTCGACGAAATGTCGCGGCAATACTTTCGCGATAGTTTCATCACGGGAGACACCGATTTTATTTTCGGCGACGCGACGGCCGTCTTCGACCATTGCACGATCGAGAGCACCGACCTTGGCTGGATCACGGCCGCCAACACGAAACGGACGACGGCTAATGGATTGGTTTTCCTCGATTGCGCACTTGTGCCGGGAATCGACCGCCAACCTGGCGACGATCACACAACGGCGCTACCCGACACGGTGTTTCTCGGCCGGCCCTGGGAATGGTGGGACCCGGTGACGATGTCCAGCGTGACATTCATTCGCACGAGGATGGGCCATCACATTATTTCCGCTGGCTGGGATCCTTGGGACGATACCGGAATGCCCGGCGTCGATCCGACGGTCAATCGCGATCCGCTCACCCGGTTCTCTGAGTTTGGCAGCACGGATCTAAACGGCAATCCACTTGCGGACAGTGACGGCGACGGCACACCCAATGGCCGCGTCTCATGGACAGATCCGATGACGGAGGAGCAGGCGGGGAATTACACTCTCGAGCACATCTTCGGTCCCGGCAGTTTTTGGGACTCGAGCACGCAACCCGAGACGAGCGGAAGCGTTTACGAGAGCCAAGGCGATCCGTGGAATCCCATCGCGCAGCTTGCGCTTCTTCCGACCGGGCCGGGCGCGCCGTCTCAAGCGCTCAATATCTCGACACGCCTCGAAGTTCAGACCGGCGACAACGTCCTCATCGCCGGTTTCATCCTGACCGGCAGCGCTCCGAAGCAAGTGTTACTGAGAGCCATCGGGCCGTCGTTGGAGAACGCCGATATCGCTGACGCGCTCGCGGATCCCATCCTGGATCTGCGCGCGGCGGATGGCAGTCGCATTGCACTTAACAACAATTGGAGATTTTCCCAGGCAGAGGAAATCATCGCCACCGGTATTCCTCCCTCCGACGATCACGAAGCGGCCATCCTCGCGACGCTTTCGCCGGGCGCCTACACCGCCATTGTCAAAGGCCGGCGCGCTACCACTGGTGTCGCGCTCGTCGAAGTTTACGATTTGAGTGGCGCGAGTACCACGCAACTGGCCAACATCAGCACGCGCGGTTTCATCACTGGCGGCGATCACGTAATGATCGCGGGATTTATTCTCGCGGGTGGAAGCGAGGGCTCGAGAATAATCGTTCGTGCCATTGGCCCATCGCTGGCGGCAGCGGGGATCGATGAAGCGCTCGCGGATCCCACCGTGGAATTGCACGACGGCAATGGCGTCGCGATTGCCTTTAACGATAACTGGAAGGACGCGCAGCAAGCGGAAATCGAAGCGACAGGCATTCCGCCCGCCGACGATCGGGAATCGGCTATCGTCGCGTCGCTTCCGGCCGGTCCCTATACGGCAGTCCTCGCCGGCCGCAGCGGCGGCACCGGCATTGGTCTTATCGAAGTATACAATCTGGGACGCTGAGACGTTCTCACTCGTTCTCTTGTCACTCGCCGCTTGTCACGCGTCTTTGTTTTTCTCAAACTCAGTTGGATGGCTCCTGTCACTCGCATCTCTTCACTCGCCGCCCTTGTTATTCTTGCTTTCGTTTCTCTGCTTCTTCCGAGCGGCTGCGCTTCCACCGATACCAGCGTCGGCATTACCTCAGCCCAGGGTCCGCGTGGGCCGACCGACAGTCGTTAGGTCTCCCTCATTCACTAAATGTCCTCGACGCTCGCGATCACCACGGGAACCTCAGTAGCCCTCTGGGTGATCTGCGCTCTTCTCGCTGCCGGCGTGGCCTGGACGCGTTACGAAAAAAGGAGGACCCGCGACAAATTCCTGCGCGAACTGGTGGCGATGGATCCCGAGCGGCGTGAAAAAGTCCTCAGCCGGCTGCGCCCGGAAATCCAGAACGATCTCCGCCAGCAATTGATGGAGCGTTTCCGGCTCAGCTAGGCGACCTACCCCTTGCTCTTCGGGATCACGCTGATCGATCCGTCCGTCTCCAGCATGGCCGCATGAACATCGTGCACCTCCGAGCACCCGGCCGCGCGCAAAGCCGTCATCAACTCATGGTGCGTGATCATCGTGTGCTTCAATGCCTTTTCGAAAAGCTTCCCGTTATGAATGAGCACTTCCGGCCGGCCCTCCACCAACGCTTCCATTCTCTTGCTCTTGTAAGTCAACAGGCCCACCAGCCAGTTGACCGCCACCAGCGTGACCGCGGAAATGATTCCGGACAGCACCGAGTTGTCGCCGCCGTTCATGGCGTTCTGGACCGCATTGCTGAGAACGAGGAGCAGCACGAGGTCGAACGGCGCCATTTGTCCGATCTGCCGCTTCCCGGTTAAGCGAAGAAGCATGATCAGGAAGATGTAAACGATCAGCCCGCGGATGATGAATTCCCACCAGGGTAGAGACAGGTTCCACATAATTATTTGTAACAGCGACCTTCAGCTCACTTACTGAGCGTCTTACTAAACGAACCTGGCAGATGTCCAACCAAAAGGGGCGTTACGCGTTGTCTTGCCGCGCTCTCGTGCGCCGCCAAACCAAATCGGCCGCCACGATATCTTCCACCGCCACCCCAACCGATTTGAAGAGCGTGATCTCTTCCTCCGACTTCCGCCCACTCTTCGTTCCCGCCACTACTTCGCCGATCTCGGCGAAAATATTACCCGCCGCAATAATGTCGCCCGATTCTTTCATGGCTGCTTCCCGCGCTTCCACGTAAATGCGCGCCCGGCGCAGGATCGCGTCATCCAGTTCGCGCCAATCCGGTCGCGTCGCGCCGACGGCGTTGATGTGCGCCCCCGGCGACAACCACTCACCCATCAGCACGGGTGTGGTCGCGGCTGTCGCCACCACGATCACGTCCGCGCCACGCACCGCCTCCTCCGCCGACGCTGCCGCCCGGACATCAAATTCCTTCGCGAACGCGTGCGCATTCCGCGGACTCCAGACGCGCACCTCGCGAAACTTCCGCACGATCCGCATCGCCTCCAGATGACTCCGCGCCTGCACGCCCGATCCGAGAATGGCCAGCACCGAGGCATCGGCGCGCGCGAGTGCGTCGGTAGCCACAGCCGACACCGCTGCGGTGCGCATCTCCGTGATCAACCGCCCATCCATCGTCACAAGCGGCTCGCCCGTCTCGGGACGGAAAAGAAGGATCATCGCATGATGCGTGTGCACCTCGGTGTTGTGAGGATAGAACGTCACCAGTTTCGCCCCGAGGGCGCCGCCATAAGCGGGCATCACCGCGAAGAACCCTTTGTGTTCGGCTACTGGCAGAACCGTTCGCATCGGTTGCTGCACCTTGCCCGCTGACAAGTCGCGCAACGTTCCGGCCATTGCCGGAATCAATTCCTCCATCCGCAAAACCGCGCGGACTTGTTCTTCAGCGAGAAACATGAGTGGCGTTGAATCGTTGATTCGTTGGAACGTTGCAACCGCGCTTTACTTCCCTCCGCCTTCTCCCCATACTCGCCGACCTAACAGGAGGCACACTTATGTCAGCAACACGTATCATTCTCGCAGGCATCCTCGGTGGAATCGCCATGTTTATCTGGACCTCGATCGCGCACATGGCCCTTCCCTTGGGCGAAGCCGGCATCGGCGAAATTCCCAACGACGAAGCGTTGATGACAGCCATGCAAAGCAGCATTGGCGCGAAAACCGGGCTCTACATCTTTCCAGGAAGTGGTCTTGGCCTGGACGCGACGCACGCCCAGCGCAGCACAGCGATGAAGGATTACGAGGCGAAGCTCGAGAAGAATCCCTCGGGCCTGCTGATGTATCATCCAGCGGGATCGCGACCGATGGTGATGCCGAAATTCTTGACCATCGAATTCGCGACCGAGCTTGTCGAAGCGCTGCTTGGGGTTTTTCTCCTCGCGCAAACGCGCCTAGTTACTTTCGGCGGACGGCTTGGCTTTGTCACAGTGGCGGGGATTTTGGCGGCGATGGCGACCAATGTTTCCTATTGGAATTGGTGGGGCTTTCCTACGGTCTACACCGCGTCGTACATGTTTATCCAGATCGTCGGCTTCTTCTTCGTCGGTCTCGTCGCCGCGCTCGTTCTGCCGAAGAACGTCGCCTGAGGGCAGCGGTCGGACAGTTAGCGCCAGGAGACCAGGATCGCGGCGGCGGTGAGGCAGCCGACAAGATGATAGCTCGCGTCGATCATCCAGACCTTCGTGGATTTGCGCTCCCACACGTGCACGATCGTTAACGTAGTGATGCAGAATCCCACGGCCACGCCGGCGCCGAGCTTTAGGGCGTGCGGCACGTCCACAATTCCGGTGCGCTGAAGGAGAAACGCGATTGCCGCCGAGGCCACGAGATTCGAGACGAACGTCGCGAGCAACATGCTGGCGAATTCACTCTTCTTCGGATCGCAGCCGGATTCGCCGCGATGTTTTATTTGCTCCGCGCCCCAGATCCCGCCGAAGAGCAACGAATACCAGACAAAGCCCAGCACCCAGTAGGCCGCACCCGCGCAGAGAATCGCGATCCAGTTCATGGGCCGATCGTGTCACCTACTCCCCCGCACGACAAGCTTCTTCGTTGGACGTTGCACACTCCGTCCTTCATCCTTTCTGCTATTCCCGATGGATCGCTTCACTCGATTCGAACACGACGGCTGCTCGCAAGAGCTGACCGTTTCTAGCTTTTACTTTGTAAGTTCTGCCTCTGATTTCCTTTGGAGAAATTTCAGCAGCGGCACCAGGAGCGCCATCGAGAAGTAGACCCAGGCCGACCACGAGATTTTTCCTGCGGGCAAAGTAAGCGCCAGCACCAGCGACACGGTCGCCACGCTCACCGGAATACTCCAGCCGATCAGCTCGCCGCGCGTCATCAATCTCTCCCGGTTATTCAGCCGCAACGGCTCACGCAATTGCCAGGCCCGCAGATTGAGGAGCAGGACTTCGGCGGAAAGGGCGATAGTCCCGAGCGCGTAAATCGCAAAGAGCGTTCTTGCCTGCGCTGCGGTGTGGAGCGAGAACGGCTGCCCCACCCGGCCATTGCTCAGCAGGTCCCACATCGCCCCGAAAATCGACTTCAACGGGTAGATAAGGATCAGGATCGTAACGATCATCGCCCAGCTGATCAGAATCGAGACGCCATCTTCGAGGCCGTAACGCCGGCTCTACAACCAATGGCCCCGCCAGAAGATTCCGAGCACTGCGATGCTGCAGACGAACGTCGGCACATTCTTGAATGCCTCCAGAAGCGCCTGGATGTTGTCGGGAATCTGCTGCGCGGCGATCACCAGCATCGAGATGGCGAAGGCGAAAGCGGCGTCGATAAAAGTTTCCAATCGCGTCATCTCCAATCCGCGGAGTCTGAATCCGCGCAGGCGCGGGAGCGCGTCGAGCTCCGCCGGCAAGGCCGCGCCAATCTCCTTATGCCGCTCTTTCATTCGTGCTCAGCTAATCACGAATTCCCGGAAACAGGAAGCCTTGCTGAGCCGTAGCTCCGGCCGCAACTTTTGCAAATACGAGGTGTTGCTAATAACAAGGGGAACGGGCCCCCGGGATTGTTTCACTATGGAATTTTTCTTCAGGCTGCTGGAGGACGTTGGGGTCGTGATCCTCATCGCGGTATCGCTCGGTGGGTTTGCCGCCTCCGTGGCGTGGGCGTTCGCTCTCTTTGTTGGTAAGCAGAGCTAAGACGGTGGCGGTTCCTTCCCGGTCCCGATATTTCTTTCTCGCTCGATCACAACCAGCGCAATCCCGCCCAGGACAGCAATTGACGCGAAGAGAAATCGCAGCGTGATTGTTTCGCCAAGAAACAGGATCCCGCCCGCTGCGGCGAGGACGGGCACAATGAGTTGCACGCTGGCTGCGCTGGCGGCTCGCAAGCTCGGCAGGGCAGTGTACCAGATCGCATAACCTACTCCGGACGCGATCGCTCCCGAGACGATTGCGTATCCGATGCCGGCGCGGTCGATCCGCGCCCACGGCAGGAAGGCGAGACTTAAGACTGCCGCCATCGGCACAGCGCGCAAAAAATTTCCCGCTGTCGCTGACGCCGGGTCGCCCGCTTTTTTTCCGCGGAGGGAATAGACGCCCCACGCGATGCCGGCGCCGAACATCAAGATCGATCCGCCGAGAGGCGGCGCCGAAAGCCCGGGAAACACCAGCGCCACGAGTCCGGTTAGTGCTAGCGCCAGACCTGTGCGTTGCCGCATACTCAGGCGTTCTCCGCGGCGCAGTGCCCAGATAATCATCGTCGCCTGCACCGCGCCAAAGAGCAGCAAGGCTCCGGTCCCGGCCGGCAGACTTAGATAAGCGAATGAAAATCCAGCCGCGTAGGCAAAAAGCGCAGCCGCTGAAACCCAGCTCCCCGCTTTCTCCGGCGAACGCCCGCGCATCCGCACGATCAGCCAAAGCGCAACAGCGCCCGAGACGATGCGGATCAAAGTAAAGCTGGCGGCATCAATGCTCGTTTGTCTCAGCGCCAGCCGGCAGAGCAGGGAGTTGCCTGCAAAAGCCGTCATCGCCATCAGCGTCAGAAAAAAAACTCGCGTAGTCGTCACCGTTTTCTACTTCCCGCTTTCTAATTTCTACTTCTGCCAATGAGCGACCCATCCAGTCCTGGCCCGAAATCATTCCTTCCGCGGCTGGGACATTGGGCAGCTCAGGTGCTGCTCGTGTTTCTCGGCGCTTATGCCGCCTTTTGGTTGAACACCTATCAGGAACATCAACAGGAAGCCAGACGGCGAGATGCCGCCTGTCCGGCCATTCGGATTTACCACCGATTACAGTGCTACCGATGACAGCTCCGGAACGGTTCTCGGAATACCCCACCGTCTTGCAGATGTGCGCGAATTTTTTCGACGACCTCGAGAAAGCCTACAGCGAGCTGCTGATGCAAATCCGGGCCGAGCGTCAGCGGCACTAGCGGCCGGGCGAGAATCACGGAGCCGATGGCTCATGGCCTGCTGCATCTGGGCGTGAGGTTCGTTCGAATGAAATTCAAATTCCTGCTCGCCAGCGCTTTCGCTTTTGTCTTCACGTTCTTTGCCGAAGCCGGCGCGCCCCAGCGTGTCGGCCACACGACTCTGACGCCGCGCAACTCCAATCCGGATGACAAGGGAATGTATGCCTCAGTTATCGATCCCGTAAATGGTTACGCCTATTTCGTGGGCAACTACCTTTTCAAGCTTGATATCACAGGCCCTTTGCCGGTGCCGATTGGGTCGCCGCTCTCCACTGGCCAGTTCGCCTGCGCCGCCATCGACGTCGCCGCCGGTTACGCTTATTTCCCCGGAGCTTCGATCAAGCGATACGCGCTTGGAATTGGAGCCGCTCCAGTTACCGCCGCCGGCACACTTACTCTCGGTTCGGGCGCCGCTTCCGGCCTTGTTATCGATGACTCCGACGCCAACCCAGCGAACCATTATCTATACGTCTTTACCACCAGCACGCCGGCGAAGATTGTGAAAGTAGCTCTCTCTACTTTTACTGAACTAGGTTCCGTCACACTTCCTTCCGGAGAGGACAAAGCCCTCCTGGGAAATCTGGTGGATGCAAAGAAAGGGTATGCCTATTTCGTCACCACCCCGAATTCAACGCCCACGCCCAATATCTCTCGAGTTGTGAAAATCAAGATGACGTCCGGCTCCAATCCACCGGTGCGGATTGGCGGCGTCGATCTGGACACGGTCGGCACGTTCATTGACGGAGGTTCCATCGATACCGTGCACGGCTACGCCTACTACGGCACCTACGACAGCGACCCGACGGTCCGGGCCAAGGTCTACAAAGTAAGACTCGAGGATGGAGACGTAACGCCAACCTTGGTCGGAAATACGTTACTCCAACCGGGCGAGGGCCGGTTGGCGGCCTCAGTGCTCGATCCACTGAATGGCTACGTTTATTTCGCCGACGACAACAGCTATCCGGGACACGTCTATCAATTGAGCCTTAATGGTCCCAATCTTCCTGCTGAAGTCGGAGTCCTATCGCTTCAGGGAGGGACAAGCAGCACTACTCCTCCTAATGGCACGACGGCGCCGAACGTAAGCACCGATGCCAACCTTCCCTATGGTGAAGTGTTCTTCCGCTCCGCCGCTTTTGATCCAGTGCGCGGTTATGCCTACTTCGGCCAGGATAGCCGGCCTAATCAAATCGTGAAGGTGCAGGTAGCGACGCGCCCGCAGCAATTTCTTAATATTTCCACGCGTGGCCGCGTCGCGGCCGATCCGAACGAGTTGATCGGTGGCTTCATTCTCACGGGCGCCAATTCCAAAAGAATTGCCATCCGCGCTCTCGGTCCTTCGCTGGGCGCGTTCGGCGTCGCCGGTTTTCTGCCAGATCCGGTTCTCGAACTGCATGACTCGAATGGTTTGCTGATCGCGTCGAACGATGATTGGCAACAAGGATCCAACGCCGCCGATATTCCCGTTTCGCTTCAACCGCATAACAGCGCGGAGTCTGTTATTCTAACGACGCTAGCTCCTAACACATCTTATACCGCGATTGTGCGTGGCAAAGGCGCTTCGACTGGAGTAGCTCTGGTGGAAGTTTATGACTTGAACCCGAGCGACGGCGCTATTCTTGGTAACATCAGCACCCGCGCCCTGGTTGGCACCGCGGACAACGTAACGATAGGAGGGCTTATCGTCGGCAACGGAACCGCCAATGGCAAGGTCCTCGTGCGCGGAATTGGCCCATCGCTAAATCAGGCGGGTCTTTCGAATGCTCTGGCTGATCCAACCATCGAACTGCACGATGGCAATGGCGCGACAATCGCGAACAACGATAACTGGAAAACGCGGTCCGACGGCAGCAGCCAGCAAGCGGAGATCGAAGCGACGACGATTCCTCCGACGAACGATTTGGAGTCAGCCATCCTGGCCACGCTTCCGGCCGGTAACTATACCGCGATCATAGCTGGAAAGACCGGCGACGCCGGGGTCGGCTTGATAGAAGCTTACAATTTGCAGTAACGTTAGCGATCGAAGCGGAAGAGGCGCGCTGCTGCGTTTGGCCGTTGCAGAAGGTGGTCGCGAATGATTTCCGCCGCGATGACGCCGTAGGTGATTAAATGATTAGAACGGCGACTTCACCACACCGCCATCGACGCGCAACGCCGCCCCATTCGTCGCCGAAGAGAGCGGACTGGACAGATACGCCACCATCGACGCTACCTCTTCCGGTTTTGCAAACCGCTTCAAGAGCGAAGTCGGCCTGGACGAAGTAAAAAATTCCTTCTCGATTTCCGCGCTCGATTGCTTCTTCGCCTCCGCGAGCGAGCCGACAAACTCCTTTACGCCTTCCGACGCCGTCGGTCCCGGAAGGACCGCATTCACCGTGACGCCAGTGCCCGCGCACGTTTCCGCCAGGCCGCGCGCGATCGCGATCTGCGCCGTCTTCGTCATCCCGTAATGGATCATCTCGGCCGGGATCTGGAGTGCCGATTCGCTCGAGACAAAAATGATCCGGCCCCAGTTCCGCTCGCGCATCCGCGGCAGGTAAGCGCGGCTCAAGCGGACACCGCTCATCACATTCGTTTCAAAGAACCGGAACCAATCTTCGTCCGGAATTTCCTCGAACGGCTTCGGCTCGAAAATGCCGAGGTTATTCACGAGAATGTCCGTTTCAGGAATCCTTCTCACGAACTCTTCCACGCCCGCCGCCGTGGCCAGATCAGCCGCTACGCCGCGGACCTTTGCTTTCGGATGCGTCGCTGCGATTCCCTTCACCGCTTCACTTACGCGCTCCTCGGTGCGTCCGTTCACGACCACGTCCGCTCCTTCGCTCGCAAGTAACGACGCAATCGCGAGCCCGATTCCCGCCGTCGAACCCGTCACGACAGCTGTCTTATTTTCGATTTGAAGATCCATGAAACTGGATCGCACGCGCACCCATCACTGGCCGCAGTCTGCCACGCCGCAGATCCTACTTCCTACTTTCGAATTTGTAACTCCTTTCCCTACCAGATTGGCACCTTCGGAAACCGCCTGTGCAAAAACCCGTCGAGGCCAAACACCCGCCCCGCGTTGCTCAACAGGATGATGACCGCAAGCACGATATCTGATTGGTCGATGCCCGGTCCCCACGGAGCCGCGCCCTTTGCGCAAAGATAATTAACCACCAGGAAGAGCGCGACACAGGTGGCGAGCCGTGTCGTTAGGCCGAGGATCAGCGCGACGGCCACGTAAAGCTCGGCCACGACCACGAGCGTCCCGAAAGTGGCGGCATGCGGGACCACCACCGCGCTGACGAAACTGTGATACCACGAGTAGCCACTCCGCAGCGCGAACTTAAGGAAACCTCCGAGTTCGTCCGGTCGCGCATTCCCGTGATCGCTGAAAAAGAAACTTACTCCCAGATAAATGCGGGCCAGGGCGAAAAGCCACTGCCGTTTCGCGTCCTGCTCCGTTCCATTCATCTCCCGATTCTGTCAGTCCCCATCATCCCGAGCAAGCGTCGACCTGACTCGCAACTTCGAGAGCGGTCTCGGGTTGAATCCACGTGCTTGCTCCGCTTGCGTCCGACGATTGGAATTACGCGAAGGCGGCGCATTTGCTGAACCGCGCGGCGTTCGGCGGCGCGCCCGCGGAAATCGAAGCGGCGCGCGAGAAGGGTTTGGCGAAAGTGCTGAGCGAACTGACCGACGCCGGTGTTGGCGCTGCAAATCTCCCGGCACCGGCGTGGGCCCAGCCGCGGAACATACGCGAAATTCGGATGGCGATTCGCCAGGAGAAGAATGAGCCCGGCGAGCGCAACGAAAAGCGGCGCGAATTCCGCCAGATGGAAGGCGAGAATATTCTCGATCTGCGCCGCTGTTGGCTCGACCACATGATGACGACGCCCGCGCCGCTCGTCGAAAAGATGACGCTCTTCTGGCACGGCCACTTCGCCACCAGCGTCGAGAAAGTGAGAGACGGCTACTGGATGTGGCGGCAGAACGACACGCTCCGCCGGCACGCGTTCGGAGATTTCGCCGCGCTTACGAAAGAGATCTCGCGCGATCCGGCGATGATGATTTATCTCGATCTCCAGCAAAGCCGGAAAGAGCATCCGAACGAGAATTGGGCGCGGGAATTGATGGAGCTCTTCACCGTCGGGATCGGGAATTACTCCGAAACCGACATTCGCGAATCGGCGCGCGCCTTCACCGGTTACCGGATCGACATGACGAATCAGCAGTTTCGGTTCGCTCCGAGACAGCACGATGACGGGCCCAAGACGTTCATGGGAAAAACAGGCCCGTGGAATGGCGACGAAATCATCGACGCTTTGATGAAGCAGCCCGCGTGCGCGCAGTTTCTCGCTTGCAAACTCTGGCGCTTCTTTGCGGAAGACGAGCCGGCCCCGCGGATCGTCGATGCGGTCGCGGCGCGGATTCGCGAGCACAACTTCGAAATGCGCCCGGTCTTGCGCGAGATCTTCAGCTCGCGGGAATTCTATTCGGACGAGGCCATGCGCAATCAGATCAAAAGTCCCGTCCAGTATCTCATCCAAACAACCAAGCTGCTCGCCACGGAATTGCCCGCCGCGCCCGTCGCGCAAAATGCCATGCGCCAGATGGGCCAAATTCTTTTTGCGCCACCAAACGTGAAAGGCTGGGATGGCGGCAAAGCGTGGGTGAGCACATCGACGCTTCTCTTCCGCTACAATTTCGCGAACTACCTCATCAACGGCGATGCGATGCGACCCGCGGCCGACCCGGCGAAACAGAAAGGCGCCGACCTGGGCTTTCGCCGCGGTCCGTTGTTCGCTAACATCCCGCGGCGCGACCCGATCGACGTCAGCAAAGTCATTCCGCCTGAGCTGCGCGGCAAACCGTCGGAACTCGTCGCTCATCTCGGCACGCGCCTTTTCCAGGCCCCGCCTCCAGAGAACGAGCGCGATGCATTCCTGCAGTATCTGAAAGCGCGAGAGCCCGATACCGGCGATGGGACCATGCGCGGATTGCTTCACCTCATGATGAGCACCCCACGGTTCCAGCTGGCCTAACGAATCGTTATGAACACCACTCTCCACACGCGCCGGAAATTTCTTCGCACCTCGATGCTTGGCGCCGCGGCCTCGTGGACGCTTCCAGTTTTTCTCGAGAAAACATTTTTTACGCTCGACGCCATGGCTGCGGACGCGGTCACACAAGCAGTGACCGGCAAAGATGGAACGATCCTCGTCGTCCTCCAGATGGCGGGCGGAAACGATGGCTTGAACATGGTCGTGCCCTTCGCCGACGACACCTATTACCGCTCGCGGCCGCGGCTCGGGATTCCCGGGGACAAGATTCTAAAGCTCGATGCCTACGCGGGCTTGAATCCGAAACTGACCGGTTTGAAATCGCTTTTCGACGAAGGGCGCCTTTCCGTCATCCAGGGCGTGGGTTATCCGAACCCGAATCGCTCCCATTTTCGCTCGACGGAAATCTGGCAGACGGCCTCGGACGCGGACCGCAACGAAAGCGAAGGGTGGCTCGGAAAATATTTCGATAGTTGCTGCTCCGGCGCGGACCCGACTGTCGGTGTCGCCATCGGCGACCAGATGCCGCAGGCATTCGTCGCCCGCACACCGACAGGCGTTACCTTTTCGAAGCCGGAACAATTCCGCTGGATGCCATCGGAAAAAAGGAGCGGCCCGATGAGCGCGGAGGAAACATTCTTCCGGCAATTGAACGGCATGAGCGACGACGACGACGCGCCGGTCGCGAACACCGGCGGCTCGATCGGCACCCTCGCCGGCGCGACGAAAGCGAATCAAAGCGCCATGGATTTCCTCCAACGAACCGCTCTCGATGCGCAGCTTAGTTCCGATAAAATCCTGGCCATCGCGCGCAAATACAAATCGAAGATGCCTTATCCGCAGGGCCAACTGGCCGCGAGCCTCAGTCTCATCGCGCGCATGATCGCGGGCGGGTTGCCGACGCGAGTTTATTATGCGAGCCAGGGCGGATTCGACACGCACGCCGGCCAGCTCAACACGCACGATCGCCTCATGACCGAGCTGAACGATGCGCTCAGCGCCTTTGTGGCTGACCTGAAAGAGCAGGGCAATTTCGATCGGGTCCTGCTCATGACCTTCAGCGAATTCGGCCGGCGCGTCGCGGAGAATGCGAATGGTGGAACGGATCATGGCGCCGCGGCTCCCATGTTCGTGTTAGGCGGAGCGGTCAAGCCGGGCCTGTTCGGAAAATACCCGAGCCTGACCGATCTCGATCGCGGCGACCTGAAGTTCAACACCGATTTCCGCAGCGTTTACGGAACGATCCTGGACCGCTGGCTAAAAGCTCCGAGCGAGTTGGTGCTCGGGCACAAATTCTCCTCGCTACCTCTCCTCGGCTAATCTCTTCCTCTGACTATGAACCTAACGATCAAGACTTTGCTAACGCTAGCCATATTAGCGGCGCTCCCCGGCCTCGCCTTCGCCAAACAGAAGAAGCCGCCTCCCCTCAGAGTGTATTGGAAGGATGTGCCGGCTGCGGTGCAGACAACGATTCAAAGTAACTCAGCCGGAGGCAAGGTAACCGAGGTGAACAAGGAAACCGTGAACGGTGTTCTCTACTACTACGGGGAGGTAAAAGGAACCGACGGCAAATGGAGCAAGGTCTGCGTCACGGACACAGGCACCCTCGTAAAGGTGGAACCCGACAACGCACGCAACAAGCGCAAGCACAAACCGCTTTTCGGTTAGGAGTTAAGAGATAATAGTTAAGAATCTGTTTTGTCTTTCTGCTCTGTGACCTCTGACCTCCGATCCGCTGAAGGACGGATTCGTCGTGGCGAACCTCCATTCCCTCAATAACCGATAAACTAATATCCAATAAACAATTCTCGCGGCGACACGCGCATTCACGTCGCTTGCTTCGAATTAGAAATGAGGGAGGGTACCAAAGGGCAAATGATTTCAACACGCGGCATTGCGAATCTGCTTCTCGTTCTCGCCTGCCTCTGTGTCGCGGGCCTCACCGCGTTCGCTCAGACGCCCACACCCACCGCAACACCAACGCCCACGGCAACTCCCACTTCCACACCGGTCCCATCGCCGGCTTTTACCCAGATCGTTCTGTTTGGCGACAGCCTCTCCGACACCGGGAACGTTCGTAACCGCACCAACGCAAAAACCGGCGGCGCGATCGACTATCCCAGCCATACTTTTAATTACAGCAACGGCCGGTTCACCAACGACAACGCCACCGATCCTTCATCCAACACTTACGCCGGCGTTTGGCACGAACAGCTCGCTCTCACTTTCCCGGGTCTGCCGGCCGCGACCTACAGCCTCGGCGGCGGGACGAACTACGCGTTCGGCGGCGCCACTACGAACGACGGCACGCACCAGGAGACAGCCGTCTCCACTCCTTTCGGCGACGCCACCATCACAGTCGATGACATGGGAAAACAGATGGACGATTACCTCGCCACTCACACGGTGGATCCGAACGCGCTCTACATCGTCTGGGGCGGCGGCAACGATCTGCGCAATGATAGTAGCGCGGCGAACGTGACTGCCACCGCCGCCCGCGCCACCGCCTTGGTCAGCCGCCTCGCGCATGCCGGCGCGAAATACATCCTGGTGCCGAACGTGCCGCCCCTCGGCGACATTCCAAAGTATTCCGGCGACCCCGCGACGATAGACACGCTGAACACTGACTCCGCGAATTATCGGCTCGAGCTCAACGCGGATCTCGCCTCCTTCCAAGGCAGCCTCGCGTCCCAAGGGCTTACACCCACGGTTTATCCCGTCGATATCTGGACAAACACGATCCGTTTTTTCAGCAACGGCCCGAGATACGGATTCACTAACATCAGCGGATCGGCGCAGGGCAACAGTGTGAACCCAGACCAGTTCGTGTTTTGGGACGACGTCCATCCCACTACCGCCGGCCATTATCAGATCGCGAAAGCCGCCTACGACGCGATCACGCTCCCGCCCCCAACCTTGTCGAAGGCTCTTAACATCGCGACGCGCGTCTTCGTCGACACTGGCGAGCGAGTTTCCATTGCGGGCTTCATCGTGACCGGCGACGTCTCGAAGAAGGTCCTCATTCGAGGCATTGGCCCCTCGCTCGCGGCCAACGGCGTTCCTACTCCGCTGGCCGATCCCATCCTTACGTTAGTCGACCAGGCGGGAAACACGCTCATGACGAACGATAACTGGAAGGACTCGCCGCAGGCTGCCGAAATCATGAACACCGGCATCCCTCCCACGAAAGACTTGGAATCCGCGATCCTCACTTCGCTCGCGCCGGGTCACTACACTGCGGTTCTTGCTGGCAAGGATAACACCAGCGGTAACGGCGTTGTAGAAGTTTACGATCTCGACGCTGGCAGCAATTCCACCCTGGCGAACCTCAGCACGCGCGGCTTCGTCGGCACCGGCGATAACGTCATGATCGGCGGCCTCATCATCGGGAGCGGCGACAGTTCCATCGTGGTGCTCCGTGCCATCGGACCTTCTCTCGCCAGCTCCGGCATCGCCAATCCCTTGCTCGATCCGACCCTCGAGCTGCACGATGGCAACGGCGCCATGATCGCCTCCAACGACGACTGGAAAATCCCGCAGATCCAGGCCGTGCGCGCCACGAATCTCGCCCCCACCGACGATCGCGAAGCTGCGATCGTCTCGCCATTCCTTACGCCCGGTAACTACACCGCCATCGTCCGCGGCAAAGGCGACACTACCGGAGTCGCCGTCGTCGAAGCCTACCGAATCCCGTAGTGCTCCACCGTTCGTCGCCCGCCACACTTCGCGGAGCCACCGTAAGAATATTCAAATGGCTGATTCATGGAGACCCGTTGGATTTAGTAGCCTCCGTCTCGAAGGGACGAAACATTACGGCCAGCCTGGATGCGGTGCATCAGCTGAAGCTGTCTCCGAATCACAAAATCACCTGCTCGTTAACTCACGAAATGTTTCGTTCGCGGCACTTGGCGAAGCGGCAAACATGGAGGAGCTTAGACGACACCCGCGGCAAAAATGCTTTCGGAAGAAAAAAGGAAATCAAAATCAACCAAGGAGCCAGAATGCAAAAATTCATCGCAATATTGATAGGCTGTTCCCTTACGCTCGCAATCAGCGTCCGGGCGGAACAGGTGGACGTGAAGAAAAAGTCGGTGCAAAAATCGAAGCCGGTGCTGAAGCAGCAATTCACCCCCAAGCAGCACGCGGTGACGAATACCCATCTGCCCCAGATCCACAACACGGTGCGAAGTACGCCTACTGTCCGCAGCAAGGACACCACGCTTCGCAGCAATGCGAAGATCCACGACAGCAACGTGTCAAAGGAAAAGCTCCATACGCTGCCCGCCGTTCAATCGAACAAGTTGCCTGTGGTTAAGTCAAATAAGTTGCTGCCCACGGTTCAGTCGAACAAGATAAACACGCAGACCGTGAAGAACATTCGATCGCAGCATCTGAATTTTCACGCGAAACCGAACCCGGCGATCGCCAGCGCGAAGTTCAACCCGAACTACCGGATTGCAGCGGCCCAGAATTGGAACGGCAGCCAATATAACGCCTATAGATCGTATCAGTCCCAATGGCGCGACCAGAGCTGGTACCGCTCGCATTACAATAACCTGAGCTTGATCGGCGGCGGCTGGTACTACTGGGATGGCGGATATTGGTATCCGGCCTGGGGTTACGATGAAGGTGCGGCCTATTACCCATACGACGGCCCGATTTATTCCGGGCCGCGCGCGCGCGCACTCGATCAGGTCGTGGCCGATGTGCAGAGCAGCTTGCAAGAGCAGGGCTATTATCATGGCGAAGTGGACGGCCTGCTCGGCCCGCTGACCCGGGAGGCGCTGGCCGCTTATCAAAGCGCCCAGGGTATTGAGCCGACCGCGGCCATCGATCAGCCCACGCTCGACTCGCTCGGTTTAGGCTAAAATATTCGACGCATGGAAAGCCGCCACGATCGATTCGTGGCGGCTTTTCTGTTTTGAAGGGCAAAGCTGTTTCGGCGGTTTAGTTTCTCCGCCGTAGCTCAGCGAAGATCACGGGAGCGGCCCGAGAGAATCTTGCCGAAAAGGTTCCGAAACGTAACTGACAGATCCTTTGTCCTTCGGGCGTTACTTCCATCGCAATCGTCGACCGGCGGGCGGCGCGCGAAGATTTTTCTCGAACTGGGCGGTGACCTGACGCTAACGTCCACGCACAGAGCCAAAGGAGACGCACGATGATAACAAACAGAATCGCATTGAAATTTGTCTTAGTTGGAGTTTCCATTCTCGCGCCGCTTTTGTTGAACGGGAGCAACGCCTCGGCGGCTGAGATCAGTGGCATCAAATTGCCGGATCAGGTCACGCTGGAAGGCAAGACGCTCAAGTTGAATGGGACGGGTCTAAGGCAAGCGACTATTCTGAGAGTGAATGTGTATGCGGCAGGGCTGTATCTGGAAAATCCGTCCGGGGATGCGGAGGCGATCGCGAATTCGGATCAGCCCAAGAGCATTGAAATGGTGTTCATGCGTGAGGTGAGCGCGAAGCAGATGGCGGAAGCGTTTCAGGAAGGGTTCGAGAAGAATTGCGTCGCGGATTGCGCGAAGCTCAAACCCGAGCTGAGCAAGCTTCAGGGCCTGATGAAGGACATGAAGAAGGGTGAGACTATGGCTTACCATTTCCTGACCGACGGAGTAGAAGTTATCATCCGTGGACAAAAGGCAGGATCGATCGAAGGCCGGGCGTTTAGCCACCAGTTGATTCGCTGCTGGATCGGAAAGAATCCGCCGAACGCGGGACTCAAAGAGGGCTTGCTCGGGTTGAAGAAGTAAGTCGGAGGACGGAAGACAGAAAACAGAGAACGGAAGTCAGAAGTCGGAGCCTGTGTCGCGGCTTCCTATTTCGTCGCGGTTTTGTTAGAACCTCATTTCATGTTCACTAAAGCTGATAGGCAGTTTGACGAGATGGCGGCTGATCCGGTACGGCGCCGTAAACACATCGCCAAGCTAAACCGGGGCAGGAAATGGGTGTTTGGCGCCGCGGTGTGTTTGCTCCTGGCTCTTTGTATTCTCACAACCGAG
The DNA here is from genome assembly GCA_003167555.1 of Spartobacteria bacterium. Taxonomy (GTDB): domain Bacteria; phylum Verrucomicrobiota; class Verrucomicrobiia; order Chthoniobacterales; family UBA10450; genus AV80. Next base: position 218,476 of record PMSN01000023.1, on the reverse strand, counting down.
GCGATCGCGCTGCACCATCCGGCCTCGGCAGGAATGCACCTGACTGTTTTCACCGCAGCCCTGATTTGGATTTCGTTTCTCCAGATGCAGTCCGACCTGAAGCTTCTCCGGTTCATCGATCGCCTGGAAAGCGAGCGCACATAATCGCCCGATCTTAATTCAAATTGTAGCGGCGGTGTCTCACCGTCGAAGTCCAAGCAGTCGGCGGTCATAGACCGCCGCTACGGGGCGCTGGAGGAGCCGCGCCGAAAGCAGAACAATTGAATCAATCTCTTAGTGCGTTTTGCCGAGAGTTCCGTTCGACGATGCCGGCTCCCAAGCCAACTACGCGGGCTGTCACGGCGGCGCAGATTGGTGGCTTCATCTTCTAATGCCGTTCCAGCTCGGCGCCGATCGCCGACAGATTAATCTCGGCGGGCATGACGCCGGTATCGGTGTAGTGGATGGTGAGGTGCTGGTTTTCCTTTGAGAACGAGAGCGCGCCGGCCATGGGGTTGAGCGTGGCGATCTCTTCTTTCCAGCCGGCGTCGAGAAATTGTTTACGAAAGGTCTCGGCTATCGCTTTGGCTTTTCCGTTGGCGACGGTGAACTTGATTTCGTCCTTTGTCACCTCCGCGCCTTTGGCTTCGGCAGGCAAAGTGACAGCGATTTTCGGTGGCGGCTTGTTGGCTTCGGCTTCGCGGGCGGCTTCTTTTTTTCTGTCTTCCTCGACGGCGGCTTTGATGGCGGGAGCTTGCTCCTTGATTTGCCGGTCCAGCTCGGCGATTTCCGCGGCGCTCTGGAAATGAAGGGAGACGGGCAGCTTGCCGCGACGGTTCGAAGACAAAGCGAGCGTGAGCATGTCCTTCGCGGGATTGCGGAAGATCATTTCGTCGTTGCCATCGATCTCGACAGTGTGATCGAGAGTCGGTTCCCATTTCGTCGCGGCCAGAGTTTTCCGGTAAAAGTCGATGACAGCTTCCTTGTTCGCCGCAGTCTCGAAGCTGAGTTCCAGGGTCTGGTCGGTGTAACGTAATTCCTCGGCGTCGGGCGGCGCGGGAAGGTCGGCAGAGAGCAGCTCGCCCGAGTAGGAGATCATGGTCTTACCCCCTTGTGCGGGAGCGATTGAGACCGTGGCGGTAATCTGGATGGCATTCCGCTTGTAGTAGGCGGAATCACCGGCTCCGCCGTAAGGCACCCAGCCTTGCGCGAGGAGAAGCTTACGGCAGGCGTCGGCGGTCGCGGGAACGGCGGCCTCGGTGACATACATGGCGCTCATGTCACCCACATAGACGGGCTTGACGCCCGGGGGAACGGGTAACCGGCCGGGCTTGATGTTACCGTTGTTCTGAAGAGAGACCAACACGTTGCCGGGCTGGCCATTTGGGAACGCCGAGAGGGAGACGACGAAGCCACCCTTCGAGAACGTGGCGCTGGCCGATTGGTCGGTCACGGAAGTGTTCGGCAATTCTTTCCAACCTTGCGAAGTGAGCGTCTTCCGGTGGAATTCGAAGGCGGTCTTAACATCGGTGCTGGCGACATAGGAAAGGCCGGCGACACGGCGGGGCCAGGGAGCTTTCGCGCCGCCGGCCAGTGCGAGCGTGGAGAGATCGAGAACGCGCACTGCCTGCTCGACGGTGGCTGGTTCTTGCGCCGGTTCGTCTGCCGTCTTGCTCTTAGGTCCGCAACCGGAAAGGCAAATGACTGCGCAACCGAGCACGACGCTGAACACCCTTGCGCGAGAAGGGAGACAAGCACCGAGACACAGCGTGGTTTCACAGTTCATGACGGCGAGGTTAGGGAATCTCTCGACTGCGTCGAGCAATTAACGAGTGAGTGATTTGTGCGCGTTGCGAAATCGACTCGGCGGTCGGAGACCGCCGCTACAGATGCACGAGATGGGCGCCGTTATGGCGCCAAGTTATACACTTCCACTACCGCGGTGCCAGTCGTGTTATTGACGCCGCGCACGACGGCGGTGTAGTTGCCCGGCCCCAGCGTTTGCACCAGCGCCGATTCCAAATCGTTTATAGGTGGGATGGTCGTGGCTTCGATCTCGGCCTGCTGGCTGCTGCTATCCTCACGCACTTTCCAGTTATTGTTACTCCTGATCGTTGTACCATTACCGTCGTGCAGTTCAAGGGTCGGATCCTGCAGGGGATTTGTTACGCCGGCGTTTGTGAGTGTAGGACCAATCGCGCGCACGATTACTTTCGTTACGCCGTTTCCGGCGATGAAGCCGCCGATCAAGACGTTGTTGCCGGTTTCGACAAAGCCGCGGGTGCTGATGTTCGCGAGTCTCGAATTAGCCGCCTGATCCAGGTCGTATGCTTCGACCACTCCGATGCCGGTGGTGTTATCCTTTCCGCGAACAATCGCCGTGTAACCAGCGCCGTTCGCCGGCAACGTCGCCACAATCGCTGATTCCAAATCATTCGTAGGTGGAATGGTCGTCGCTTCGATCTCTACTTGTTGACTGCTGCCGTCGGATCGGGTCTTCCAGTTGTCGTTCGTCGCCAGCGTGGTGCCGCCTTGATGCAGCTCCAGAGTAGGATCAGCCAGGAACCCTTGCACGGTCCCGGAGAGCGACGGGCCGATTCCACGAATGATTACTTTCTTCGGATCGCTTCCCGTGATGATGAAGCCGCCGATCAGGACATTGTCGCCCGTCTGCACTCGTAACCGCGTGGAGATATTCAGAAGCTGGCCGATCGCGGCTAAAAACTCCGAGGTGTTGCCAGTGGGATCTGTCGCGGTGGCGGCAACTCTCTGCGCGATTGGCACGGTCGGAAAGTTTACGTTAAAAGTAGCATTGCAGTTCGCGTCGGTGAGGACATCCACCGACCCGAGAAAGACTTGTCCTTCGCCAAAACCAGAAGGATCGATCGCGTCATTCCTAAAGAACTCGAGGCGAAAGGCTGTGTTTGCGGTGCTATTGAGCGTGCCGGTGATGTTGACGCTACCACTCGTGTTGGTGACTGATGTGAGCACCGGATAATTCTGCAAATTATTCGTACCGGTGTCCGTGTCGCATGAATCGTTCGCCGTTGCTCCGAAGGCATTCTCAGTGCCACCCACGAGGTCAATCCCCAGACGTTTGTTGGAGAAGATCGAGTTGCCGCGAATACTGTTGCTCGTGCCTGGATTACCTGGGTTAATATGGACGCCATCTCCGTTGCTCGCATTGGTGTTCTTGCCATTGAACGCGATGACATTGCCGGCGCCCGGCGCCAGCCCGCCGATAGTGGTGTTGTTGGCTGTCAGCTCGATACCGTTGTTGCCGTTGCCTAGGTCCGCCGTTCCATTCACGTCCGTACCGATGTAGTTGCCCTGGATCAAGAAATTGTCAGTGCTACTGACAATGCCATTCCCCGCATTACTGGAGATGATGTTGCGCGCTGCGGCGCTCGTGCCGCCCACAGTGTTGACCCCTGTGGGTTGGACGAAGGCGAAGATTTGGATGCCGGCACCGTCGTTGCCCAGAGCCGCCGTGCCGTTGATGTCTGTCCCGATGTAGTTGCCCTGGACCAGATTGCCCGAATCCGTCGTGGAATCGAGGGCAAATCTGATGCCGTGTGAATTGCCTCCAGGGCCGCTGCCGGAAATGATGTTGCGCGCGCCGGGCGTCGTCCCGCCAATCGTGTTGTTGCTGCCGCCCCCAAGGATTATGCCAACGTTGTTACCCACCTTCGCCGTGCCCGCAGCGTTTGTGCCAACGAGATTGCCTTGAATCAGATTGCTGCTGCTATCGGCAAGGGCGATGCCAGCGCTGTTGCCGGAAATAACATTGCCCGCTCCCGCCACTGTGCCGCCGAAGGTGTTGTTGTTGGCGCGCACGAGATTAATGCCTGTGCCGTTGCCAATAGCCGCCGTGCCGGCGGCGTTGGTGCCGATGTAGTTGCCTTGAATCACATTGCCGGTGATGGTGTTCTCGGACAAATTAATGCCCACGCTGCTGTTGCCGGAAATGACGTTGCGCGCGGCACCAGTTGTGCCGCCGATGATGTTAGAACCTGTGCCAGCCAGGTTACCTACTATTTCCACGCCGATAATACTACCGGCCATTGCGGCGGTACCCGCCGCGTTCGTGCCGATGTAGTTGCCTTGAATCGTGTTCCCTGACGAGCCGGCTCCGTTAATAAAAATGTTGTAGGCGGAGGAGTTGCTGGAGATGACGTTGCGCGCCGCAGGGGTCGTGCCGCCGATGGTGTTGTTGGATGAGCTTTCAACGTCAATGCCAAGGCGCGAGTTGCTCTGAGCCGTCGCGCCATCGGCGGAAATACCAATGAAGCAGCCTTCGATCTTATTGCCGCCGTTTGTGAGCAAGTTGATGGCATTCGCCGGGCCATTGCCGTTGAAGCGATTGATGACCAGCCCGCGCACGGTGCTGTTGCCGGCGCTGATGGTGAGGCAAGCGAAATTGGCGCCGTTGCCGTTTAGCTCGATGAGATGCACGGAATTGTCGCCCACTGCCAGCGAGTTCGGGCTCGAGCCCGGCTGGGTAAAACCGTCGATCGCCACCGGGTCGCTGATGATGGGAAACGTCGTCAGAGGTATGATCGTTTGCAGACCAGAGCCGGGGATGGCGAAGCTGATCGTGTCTGGTGTGTTCGCATTGACGTTCGGATGCGCGTTCGCGTCGAGAATCGCCTGGCGGAGCGAGCCGGGCCCGCTGTCGCTCGTGTTAATGACGTTGTAGTTGTCAGCCACGGCAAATCGAATGCCGATGGCGAAGAATAGGACGCAGACACCCTTGCCCGAACGAATTATCATAAGCTTTTATCCCCCTTGTGTGCGCGTGCAGGATGACGGTGCATTCAGATTAACCAAGAGAATTACGATTCTCTCCGAATCGCCGGCAGGCTTCCGCGACTTCCGGTCGAGGCCGGAGACTTGGATTCAAACTAAGCCAACTAAGCTGGCTGCTTCGTCGCTTTGGCGGCGGCGCAGATTTTGCGGGCCAGACCGCGGGCTTCGTCTTCGAGGGAGCCGACACTGAAGTCGCGGCAGGTGCGGCGATCGCAAAGATATTCGCCGACGAATGACTCGAGCCCGCCACTGCGTTCGCATTGCGCGACGTGCGCCAGTTGATGCAGGAGCAGCTCGCGGTTCTGCCAGCTATCCGCCCGGATGATGATCCCGTGGCCGATGGCCACGCCACGGGATGCGTCGGTGATGATTTGCGCGCGCCGCGCGGCGTCGGCCAGCTCTTCATCGTCGGGCAGCGGGATACGATCGACCACGAGCACCCGAACCCGGGCTGAATTCTGCACATCGACGCGTTTGGCATCGGCGATCTGTGCTGGTGTAAGCGGGGTGCCGTGTTTGAGGATGTATTCCTCCTGCGCCTTCGCCCAGTGACAAGCGAGTGGCGCCAAGCGGTCGAATTTTTCCTGTTCAATCATGGGCAAGGGAACGGTGGATAGCCTCGCTTATAGCAAGTGGTATGCAAGGCCGGGGTCTTTGGAAAGGGAATGTATCAGCTGGCCGGCGCGCCACCGCCGTGGCCAACTCGGCGGCGACCGTTCACATTCCCGTCAAAGACACGGGCGCTCGCAGTTTTCCCGGTGACGCGAGGGGCCAATTCAACGTGCTTGCTGTGGGAGGCGTGGAGGTGTAAGCTTCGGATATGAAAATCATCGGCACGTTTGGTGTGGTGGTGACGGCAAGTCTTGCTTTGCTGCAACCGGCGCAAGGCGGTTCCCGAGGAAACGGGCGCTCTTTCTCTCCGGCTCAACATTATTCGGCGCCCGCCGCGCACTTCTCTGGCGCCCGGCGGACCTTTTCGGCCGGCGCTGCGCGCTACTCTGCTCCATCGGCGCGTTTCTCCTCGGGAGCGGGCTTTCGTAACCGGAGCTACTCTTCCTCTGGTCCCCGGTTCACAGTTAATCGCACGAGCGCTCTCAGTCCGAGGAGCTACTTTTACTCAGGTTCCCGCGCCACAGTTAATCGCACGACGGCCCTTAACTCCCCGACCTACTCCGCCTCGCGGCTGGCGGGCAGTCGCACAGCTACTCTTCGCAATCAAGCTTTGAATGCTAACAGCGGCCGCGTGGTAGCGCGCTATAGCGGTAACTGGCATCGAAACTGGGACCGGAGCCGCGATCACTTCTGGAATGGACACCGGTGCCATTGGCGCAACAACGCCTGGGTGATTTTTGATCTCGGCTTCTATCCTTATGGCTACGGCTACTATCCTTACGGCGGTGCGTATCCTTACTACGAAGACGGCTACTATGACGACAGCTACGCTTCGAGCGAATATTCACAGAACTATGACAGCAACGCGGATTCGAGCGTGAGTCAGGTGCAGTCAGCTTTGGCCCGGGAAGGATACTACCGTGGAGCGATCGATGGAAGCTTTGGCCCCGGAACGCGAAGCGCGCTCCGACGCTACCAGCGCGATCATGGCTTGGATGTCACGGGCCAGATCGATCGCCCGGTCATTGAAGCGCTGGGACTTCGTTAAGAGTCTCGCCTCCAAATCCTGACTGACGCGTCGGAGCTTACAGGGTTGTATCAGCCAGGTTGGATTTGTACTTCGTATTCGTCTGACGATCGTTGAGCTCGATGTAGACGTAACTGGGTGGAACCACCCCTTCTTCGAGGGCAAACCAAATCTTGCCCAAATCGTCCGGCTTGCCGAGGGCGCAAAAGCCGTAGAGCCGTTTGCCGGTCTCATCGAAGAAATCCACCCAGGTGCGAGAGGCATTGGTGTTGCTGCCGCAGGGCGGCAGACTGGGTGCGGCCGCAAACATCTCGGCGGGGTAATCTGCCTTGTTCGCCACGTCGTAGCGATAGCGAATCCAATTCTTTCCGCCGGTGGTGTAAAGCTCCTGTCTCAGCAAGTAGAGGACCGGCTTGGGCGGGACGACATTCGCGGGCGTGCTGGCGACGGTTGGCGCGGGCTGATCGCTCGGGCTGGCAAAATCGCTGTCACTTGGCCGGCTGGCGGACGAGGGCGAGGTTTTGCTTACTGGGCTGGCCTTCTCGGTAGGGCTGGTCTTGGGCGTTTGACTCGGCTTGGGAGTGACGGCGCTTGCCACAAGCACCAGGATCAAACTCACCAAAAGCAGGGTAAGTGTCTTCGTCAATTTCATGGACGGTCCTTTCTTGGGTGGGGTTTCTTCTCGGGTGGGTTCCTTCATGGAGGAATAAAAGACAGAGGGGTTTTCCGGGGCTTCGACTGAGATTGACCGGAGCGAACAAAGGGTTCAAGACTTTTTTTGCGCTTGCGCGAGGAATGCAGCAAGGCGCCGCAAACCCGTTTGGCTGAAATTCACTCTTTCTTAAATTGCAACCGGCTTTGGTCGCGGTAGCGTTTAACGCCAGCGCCGCACATTTTCCGCGCAAGGAGCAGAACAATGAGAATCCATTCCCCGAGCATCTTTTCATTCCTGGCGTTGGCCTGCAGCGCCGCTCCTGCGGACGTGAGCTGCGCCGCGAATCCGGAACCGAAACGGACACTAGTTTTCAGAGACGTGTCTTATTTCTATCGCTGGTGGCGATTTTGAACTTAGTCGAAAAAGGTAAACTGAAGCTTAACCAATCTGTTGCGGACTACCTGGAGGATTTCGCCGTGCCGGTGAAGGGCCGTCCAGTTACAGTAGCCGACTTACTCTATCACGTCTCGGGGTTAGCCGACTACACGAGCGACGATTGGGATGGCAGTGATAAGGAATTCGCAGCCTTGACGACCAAGGCTCATCTCAAGTGGTTGAACGGAACCAAGCCGCGCCGCGCGCCGGGGGTGAGGTATCAATACAACAACTCGGAATACGCGCTGCTCGCCTTGATCGTTGAGCGGCTGAGCGGTCAGACTTTCGCGCAATACGCGCACGATCATCTTTTCGCGCCAGCCGGGATGGAGCACACCGTTATCCTCGACGGCGCCACGAAGCTGCCGGTCGCTACAGTAAAAGGCTACGCGACGAACGACGACGGCAAGGTCCAGCGATCCTCCTCGCCGACGGTGATCACCGGCGATGGCAGTGTCTATACTTCAGTGCGCGACCTGGCCTTGTGGGATAAGGCGTTGCGAGATTACAAGATCATCAGCCAGCGCTCTCAGGAACTCGCCTGGACCGGTGGCCGCTATGACAACGGCAAGCCCATAAGAGATGAGGGCGGCGATGGCTACGGCTTCGGCTGGGTAATAGAGAAGGAGGGGCGCATCGTCTCACACAGCGGTAGCTGGAGTGGAACGGCGAGTTATTTTCTCCTGGACTTGGAAAAAGGCTTTACCGTGGCCGTTCTGAGTAACGACGAGAACACAGACACAAACAGCCTGGCCGAAGAAATCCTGGCATTGTTCATGACAAGCGACGGGTGATCGGCTGCCGCTCTTAGTGAAGGATTAATATGCAAGACGAACACGCGCACTTCTCCGGCTCTATCCCAGCGGCCTATGATCGCTACCTCGGGCCGATGTTCTTTCAGCCATATGCCGAGGACCTCGCGGCGCGGTTGCAGGTTGAGGAACATGGTTCGGTATTGGAGCTGGCTTGCGGCACCGGCATCTTAACGCGCGTGCTGCGGACCCGAGTCCCCTCTAGCGTGAAACTGACCGCGACGGATTTGAACGAACCGATGTTTCGAAACGCGAGGGGTAAATTCCGTGAAGACGAGGCTGTGCAATGGCTGCAGGCCGACGCATGCAGTCTGCCTTTTGAAGACGGCATGTTCGACGCGGTCGTATGCCAGTTCGGCATCATGTTCGTGCCGGACAAGGCGCTGGCTGCGCGCGAAGCGTATCGCGTCCTAAAACCTGGCGGCTTGTTTCTCTTCAATGTCTGGGACGCCCTGGAGCACAACGAACTGGCTCGGCTCACTAACGAAACGATCGCGAGCTACTTCGACAAGGATCCCCCGGCATTCTACCAGGTGCCTTTCGGTTACAATGATCAAGCCGAGCTTCAGCGCGTTCTGGAACAAGCAAGTTTTCGAGCGATCCAGATTGAAGTAGTTGCGAAAGTCGGCGGAACAAGCCGGGCGGAAGATGCAGCTACAGGCCTGGTGCAGGGAAATCCAGTGGCGGTAGCTATCACAGAGCGCGATCCAACATTATTGCCGGTAATCACCAAGGCCGTAGCTCAAGCTATCACGGACGAGTTTGGAGGAACAGACTTCCGTGCCCCGATGAGAGCCATCGTCGTGCAGGCTAGACGTTGAACTATCACGATTCAGGGCTCACAATTCAGGTTATGAAAACGATGTTCCTCTTCCTGGTCGCGCTGGCGGCGCCGTTAATCGGTCTCGCCCAAACACAGAGCGCGCCTGTTCGCAGTTCGCTTAAGGTCACGAGCAGCGCGTTTCCTGAAGGCGGGAAGATTCCGAAAAAGTATACGTGTGACGATTCCAACGTGAACCCGCCGATGCGCATCGAAAATTTGCCGCAAAGCGCCAGGAGTGTGGCTTTGATCGTGGACGATCCGGATGCACCCGGCCGGACTTGGACTCATTGGCTCGTTTGGAACATCGATCCGCGCGCGCCCGAAATTCGAGAGAAGAGCGTGCCGCCAAATGCTGTGCAAGGCACGAACGACTTTGGCAGCGCTAGCTATGGCGGCCCCTGTCCGCCCTCGGGGACGCATCGATATTACTTCAAAGCTTACGCGCTGGATACCACCCTATCGCTTCCCAGCTCGACGAAGAAAGCTGCCTTGGAAAAGGCTATGGCCGGTCACATCGTCGCCGAAGGAAGCTTGATGGGACTTACTCCCGCGGGCGTTGAGCAGGTGAGCCGGCTATTCGTTCTCCTGAATTTCATGACAAATTTCCTCCGGCAATAAAGAGAAGGATGTGAACAAATTCAAACACCCGCAACTGGCAAGATGTTGCGCTGTTTTTTTTGCTTGTTGGCAGAAGATAACAGGCAGGTGATGAACGAGCTGGTGGCCACTCGATGAACGACAAGTCAGATACCGCTCACGAAGGAGGTTCGCCGCTCGATCCTTCCGCGGAAGAGATTCGCCGCTGGGGCAACGCTGCGGTTGAGGCGATGGTGGAATATCTCAGTTCGATCCGCGACCGGCGCGTTTACCCTCAGACAACGGCGCGAGAGATTCGGGAGAAACTGGAACGCAACCTGCCGGAGAGCGGCATCGATTTCGAACGCCTGCTCGAGACGTTTAAAGATGTCATCGTGCCGCTGAGCCGGCATAATGGGCACCCACGAATGTTCGGTTACGTGCAGGCGCCCGGGACGGCGCTGGCCGCGCTGGCCGATCTTCTCGCGTCGACATTGAACGCGAACCTCACGGCGTGGCGTTCGGCCCCGGCGGCAGTGGAGATCGAGCGGCTGACAATCGATTGGATCAAACAGATCGTCGGTTTCCCTGCGGAGGCCGGCGGCCTTTTCGTGAGCGGCGGCTCAATGGCAAACTTCGCGGCGCTGGCAGCGGCGCGGCGCGCGAAGGCGCCGGAGGATTTGTTGAACAAGGTCGCGCAATCATTCCCGCGAGCGATGCGCGTTTACACGTCGACGGAGACGCACCACTCGGTGGCGAAAGCCGCGGCGCTGCTCGGCATCGGCCGGGATAACGTGCGCGAAGTCGCGGTCGATGAGCGTCTCAAAATTCGCATCGACGATCTGGAAGCGAAGATCGTCGAAGATCTCGCAGCCGGCCATTTGCCCTTTTGCGTTGTGGGAAACGCGGGCACGGTGAATACCGGCGCGTGCGATCCGCTGCGAGAAATCGGCGAGGTCGCGCGTCGATTCAATCTCTGGATGCACGTCGATGCCAGCTACGGCGGCTTCGCGATCCTGGCGACGTCAGCCAGAAAACTTTTCGATGGCCTGAAGGAAGCCGATTCCATTGCACTCGATCCGCACAAATGGCTCTACCTGCCGGTCGACTGCGGCTGCGTGTTGTATCGCGATGCGCAAAGGGCGCGGGCGACGTTCGCACACGATGCGGAGTACACGCGCGTCATGGCGCAGGAGGCGGACGAAGCGTTCGCCTTCTGGGATTACGGGCCGGACCTTTCCCGGCGTTTTCGCGCGCTGAAAGTCTGGATGATTTTGAAAGGCGTCGGCCTGCGTGCCCTCGGTGCAGCGATCGAAAAGGACCTGGCCTGCGCCCGGCATCTCGAAGGCCTCGTGCGGGCCAGCGAAGATTTCGAAATGCTTGCGCCCGTCGAGCTCTCGATCTTCTGCTTTCGGCATGTGCTTCCGCGCTTCAAACCCGCGCTCGCTCGCGCGGATGAAGCGGAGCGGCGGCGCGTCGAAGAGGAACTGGATGCGTGGAACGAGCGCTTGCTCGTGGAATTGCAACGCGACGGCAGCTCGTATCTGTCGAACGCGCGCGTGGGCGGACGTTTCAGTTTGCGCGGATGCGTGATGAATTACCGGACGACATTGCGCGACATGGAAATTTTGCTCGAGGATCTGCGCCGCCTGGCGGAACGCCTGAGGTGAACAGGCTGGCATTGCCGACATGGCTTACCTCGACCATAATCATGCCCAATACTCCTTGGGCCAGAACAAACCGAAACAGAAAGAACCAACATGAAATTATCCAGACTCATCCTCGCTGTCGTTTTCAGCTCGCTCGGGCTCACGGCCTATGGCGACACCTTCAAGGTCGATCCCGTCCATTCGTCGCTCATCTTCAGCGCGAAGCATTTCGGCGTGACCGATTTTTACGGGCAATTCAAGGAGATCAACGGCATTGTCACTTTCGACGCGGCCAATCCCTCGAAGAATTCCGTGGAGCTCAGCGTGCCGGTGGAGAGCATCGACACGCATAACGACAAACGCGATCAGCATCTCAAGAGCCCTGATTTTTTCAATGCGCAGCAATTCCCGATGCTTACTTTCAAGAGCACCAAGATTGAAGGCAGCGGTGACAATTACAAGGTCACCGGCGATCTCACGATCCACGGCGTGACCAAGCCGATCACGATCGACTTCAAGAAAGGCGGCGAAGGCAAAGGGGGCAAGGGCGAAGTCCGGGGCGGCGGCGAAGCGCGCTTCGCGATCAAGCGGAGCGATTATGACATGAAGTTCATGGCCGGCCCCGTGGGCGACGACGTAAGCATCATTGTAGGCCTCGAAGGTGTAAAGCAGCCCTAACGCCGAGTTAGTCCACCGCGTCACCGCGGCTAAGCCGAATGCTTCTGCTCAAGCAGATTCTGCCCGCAGTCGCCGTCGCGATGATGGTGGCTGCGGGCTTTTGCAGTCTGGCGCTTTTGTTGGCGAAGGAGCGCGCGCGACGCCTTGGTCCGGTGGCCGTCGGATTGGCTTATTGCGCTGGACATTTTGTTGTCGCGGGCTGGGTGACCTTTCCTCCGACGGACACGATCAACTGGCTGCCTTACTTTGCGCTTGGAGCAGCGGCGCTCGGCGCCACGTGGGAATGGGCAAGGTGGAATTCTAGTATCCGGGTGCTTCTCTTTGCCTTGGTTACTGCGGGAGCGTTGCGGTTATTGTTGAAACCGAAATTCCAATATAGTTGGTCGCTCGGACAGGGATGGTTGTGGCTGGCTGGTCTGGCTTTGGTTGTTGTGTTCCTCGCTGTTGTTGTCGATTTATTGGCGCAGCGCACAGCGAGGCCGATCGCGCTTCCCGCCTACCTTCTTATCGTCTGCGCAGGCACGGTTGGCGCACTAATGCTATCTGGCAGTATGTTGCTGGGCCAACTCGCGACAGCACTGGCCGCCGCGATTTTTGGCACGCTTGTTCTCACGATGCGAGGAATAGCTCTAAACCGGAGCATCGCACCGGTTTTTTCGTTGCTCTTGGGCTCGCTCCTCATTAGCGGTTACTTTTTTGCTGCGCTCCCGGCGACTAGCGCGGCTTTGCTCATCGTTGCCCCCGTTTTAGCGCTCGTCCCTGTAGGCAAGGCAGCCACGTTTTGGTCATTCCTAGCTCGCGCGGGCTTGGTGTCGCTGCCGGTGGCTGCCGCGGTGGTTCTCGCCTTCCGAGCTTCTCCGCCTCTCGACTACTAAATGGAGTGGTGAAGTAAGGTAGTAATGGGCTTGGGAAATCGCTAAATCACTAAGTCGTTAATTCGCTAAGTAATCTTACGCTGCCTTGCGCAGCTTTATCCTCCCTGGCTCGAGAATTTCTTTGGCCGCCCGATTACCGGACTGCACCGCGCCATTCATGAAACCGGCGAAATCGCCGCTGGTATGCTCGCCGGCAAACAGGAGGCGGCCGCCTAACTCCGGCGTCGGCGCGGCTTGGAGCAAGGTGGTATATTGACCTACGAGAGGGCAGGAGTAGCTGCCGCGGGTAAACTTGTAATCAGGCCAGCTCATCAAGGCGCGCTTGCCATCGAACTTGTCGCCGATGCCGGGAAAGACGAGAAGCAGTTCTTGACGGAACTTTTCAAAGCTTGTGTCGGTCAGACGCTTGACCGCGGCTGCGCCGCCCAGGAAGTTGGTCAGGATCCCGCTCTCTCCTGTTTGCCCGCGGCTGCTTTCCCATGTGCATTGCAGCGTCAGGTCGGTGTAAACGCTGCCGTTGCTCAAGGCGGGCAGCTTGACGGCCGGATTACGCCACCAACGTTCGGTGAAGCCATACATCACCTTCGAGTTATTGCCGTAACCGAGTTGGGCGATCGTCTCCTGTTTGCGTTTGCTTAAGGCAAGAGCTTTCACTCCATCTACCAGCCTTAACATGGTGAAAGGAATTGCGCAGATGACGCGGGTGAACTTTACTTCTTTGCTGCTGCCATTAGTGCCGAAGGTTAACACGAGGTTCGAGTTCGCCTCGGCGATCTTCAGCAAGTTATGACCTTGCTGAATCTTCACCTTGCCCGCGAGCGCCTTGGCGAGCGCATTGGGCAGAGAGCTGCTCCCTCCCTTGATGCGCTTTGACTCATCGCTGTCGCCAAAGATCTTAAAGCCAGTGTTCGTATCGGGCTTCAAGTAAACGATCAGGTTAAGGGCCGACTGCTCATCCGCATCCCGCCCGTACTCTATGGTATAAGCGACTCGCAAGAGATCGATAACCCATTTTTCCACTCCCTTACTACTCTCAGCCAGATACTGGTCCAGACTGATCTTATCGAATCCTTGCGCCTTCGCGGTGAAGTTCTCCTCCTTGTCGTAGACGCCTTCGAGGTCCGCCGCGAGTTTTCGGGCAAAGGGCTGAAAGAGCGGGATGAGTTGCTCATCCGAGTAATGTTTGCCACCGAAGAAGTAGAGGTCGGCGCCTTGGTCGCCGCTTTTCAGTTCTTGAATGTCGACGCCGAGTTCTGTCGCCAGGGTAATCAAGTCCTGATGATTTGAATCGACCAACTCGCCTCCGAGTTCGCAGAACATGGCGTCCTTGTTGAAGTCGTACTTGGTGAGGATGCGGCCGCCGGTGCGTTCGCTGCCTTCGAAGATCTCGCAGGGGATGCCAGCTTGATGCAGGCGATAGGCCGCGGTCAAACCGGCAACGCCGGCGCCAATGATTGCCACCGGCTCGCGATTGCGCACAGCCGATGGGCGCGTTTCCTTCGCGCGCGCCGCGAGCGGGGCCAATCCTCCCGTAGCGGTAACGACGCCAGCCGCGCCTAGGATGCGCACGAATTCGCGCCGGGAGAGGCGCGATGCGGCCCGCGCTTCGAAAAAGAACTCGCGTTTGTCAGGATGTTGGTTCAGCCAATGCGCCTGTTGGACGGACTGCAGGAGCTTGCGAAAGAGAGGAGTGCGACCGTGAGGCATTTTCTTGAGCGAACCTGGAACGATTGTGCAGCCGGCACGGCTCCGCTACAGCAAAAAAGTGAGATGGACCTACTTCTTGGCGTTTTGCACACTCAACTCCCACCGATATCCGTCCGGATCGCGAAACCATAAGCCCATGTGGGGCGAGCCGGGAGACTCCGGCCCGATCTCATCGCCAGGATCTTCCACGTCGACCTCATGCTTCTTGAGATGGCCGAGCGCTTTTCGCAGCGCCGTCATATTAGGCAGGTGAAATGACATGTGCCCGAGTGTTTTCGGAGAAGGTCTGCCCTTGTGCAGCGCGATCGTGACGTTGTCATTGCCCACCGCGATGCCGCCTTCAAATGCGAACAGCTTCTTCAAACCCAGCGCGCGCTGGAACCATTTCGCGCTCTTCGCCGGATCGCGCACCGCCAGTCCGAAATGACCGACCACTCCCAAAGTGAACGGAGTCTTCATGGCGTGACATTACCGTTTGCAGCCGGGGAATTGAAACCGGAATAGTGAAGGCGAGCGGTTGAATCGAGAAACGACTGGATGAAACGAGATTGGGCATCGGAACTGGAAACGTATCTGCAAATCAGATTTGCCGAGCTATGCGAGACGATTGGGCAACCGGTTCCGCTGACAGGCCTTCGCATTAGTCCGCCGCTGGCGATGGAGGAATCAGAGTACTTCTTGCTGGGCTTGGATGAAGGATTCTTTCGCCCCGGCCAGGCAGGGTTTTTCGAGAGCGAGTTGCTCTCGCCCCCAGGGGAGGGAAACGAGAAGATGTGCCGGATGTTCTGGCACGATCCGCCGCCGCGTCTTTTTCGCGAAGGCATTTGTCAGCTGGCCACCGCTTCGCTGCTGATTTTGAAACGCGGTTGGTTAAGGAGCCAGGTTCGTCTGGAAGTGAGGGAGGATCGCACATCCACCTCCGGCGCGGATATCCTGGTTAACTCGCTGGCAGGAGAGCTTCTTGTTTGCGTCGTGGTAAAACGCAGTGCAGCCGAGCTGGAGAAACTGGTCATGGACCTGCGCGCTTGTTGCAAACGCGGACCGCACGCGAAGGACGACTGCGGATTTCCGCAAAACCATCCAAATTACGAATTCTGCGCCTTGCACCAGCCGCCCTACCTTTGGGCGGTCGCGCCGGATGCCGACGTTTGTCTGCGACTGACTTATCAGGAGACGCACATCGCACTCGAGCCGCTTCCATCGCTGCCGCCGCGCAGCATGATCGACTCCCACTGATCAGAGCGAGGCGCCTGAACTTAACCACAAAAAAGGTGCCGATCAGGGCTCCTGCGCGAGGAGCCCTGATGACACCAATTTTCTTTTGCCGCTAGAGAGCGGCGGAATCGCAGTTAAGGCCTGCGGTCTCAGATCGGACTAAGAGGCCGGCGACGGTGACGCTGAAGGCGATGGCGAAGCGGCTGGCTTCTCCTTCTTGGTCGATGCTTTCTTGGTCGTTGTCGTGGTGTCCGACTTCTTGGTGGTGGCCGCGTCCTTCTTGGTCGTGTCCTTCTTCGTGGTCGACTTCTTGGTCGTGTCCTTCTTGGTGGTGGCTGCGGTTTCGGTCGTCGACGTAGTCGTGGCCGATTCTTTTTTGTTGGCGCAGGAAGTCATCAAGCCGACGGTGGCCAGAATTGCGATGGATGTAATAAGGGATTTTTTCATAAGGTATTGCTAACGGGCGTAGAATGTTCAGTCCGTCTGGAGACTGCAAGCAATTAATTTGAGAGGGACGCAAGGGAGAAACCCCGGTGTCGGCGGCTCCCCGTGCTCCCCATAGTGATCATGTTCAAGACCAAATGCGTTTACACGGAAATCGAACCGCGGAAAGACGGCTTACGAATTCTCGCGACCCGTGGGCGAGGGCGCGGCCTGCCGAAGGACCGGTTTGACGTCTGGATGGCTAACCTGGGGCCGAGCGAGCAGTTGAGAGAGGAATTTCTGGCCGGCAAAATCACCTGGTCGGAATTCAGCAGCCGATATCGCCGTGAATTGTGGGAAGACGGGACGATTGATCGCCGCAACAAGCGAATCAAGAATCACGGGCAGAAATTCACTTTGCGTCTCCTTCAGCATCTGGCCAGCGAAGGCACCGTGACGCTGCTCTGCCATTGCGCCGAAGACGAGCCGCATTGTCACCGCCATTTGTTGAAAGCGCTCCTCGAGGGGAAAACCCTGTAGCCGCTTCGCTGTGCGAAGCGCTCTTCGCGGAGAACGTAGCTACCCCCTCGCCAAATCCTCGGGAGTAAGCACGAGCCGCTCGACTCGTTGACCGCTCGCGATGGCTTCCACGATCGCGGGCACGTCGGCCAGCGTCACGCGACCGTAAAAAAAGTGATCGGGCTCGACTAAAATGCAGATGCCGCTGGAGCACTGATCGAGGCAGCTCGAGGTGCAGGCGCGTGCCTGTATTTTCGCGAGCCCGCGCGCGGCCAGTTGTTCTTTCAAGGCCTGGCGCACCTTTTCGGAGCCTTTGTTTGCGCACGATCCCTTCGCGTCGTCGTCGGACCGGCGATTTGTGCAGACGAAGAGGTATCGCTGGCGTTGTGGCATGCGCGCAGATTCGCAGCCAGCACACTCGTGGTCAATTATCCCGCCAAGCGCCGCACAGCGAAACATCCCTGGCAGTGCAGCGCGATCTCGCGCAAGATTGTCCTGTGAAGAATGAACTGCTGCTGGAGCGGTTCGCGGAACTTTCCACGCCGCTCGTCGCGGACGCGGCGTTGCGCTTGAAGATTCCGGTTCGCTTGGCGCCGTCAGGAATTGCGCCGGTGACTCCAGGCGCTCGCGTGGCCGGCCGGGCGCTTCCGGCCCGGCATTACGGAAGCGTCGATGTGTTTCTGGAAGCGATGCAAACTGCGCAGCCTGGTGATGTGCTCGTGATCGATAACGGCGGACGGGCCGATGAAGGTTGCATCGGAGATTTGACCGCGCTCGAAGCGCGCGCGTCCGGTCTGGCGGGAATCGCCGTTTGGGGCACGCATCGTGACACGCCCGAACTGCGGCAAATCGGTTTTCCGATTTGGAGTTACGGGTCGTGCTTGTCCGGACCGCAGCGGCTCGATCTGCGCGAGGAATCGGCGCTGCGCTCTGCGCGCTTCGGCGAGTTCGAGGTCGCCGCCAGCGATGTCGTTTTCGGGGACGATGACGGCTGTATATTTGTAGCGGGTGCATCCGCTGAAGATTTGCTGACAACAGCGCGTGCGATTTGGCAAAAAGAACGGCAGCAAGCGGGCGCGATCAAAGCCGGCAAAACGCTCAGGAGCCAGTTGCGTTTCGCGGAGTATCTGGAGCGGCGCACAGCCGATCCGAACTACACCTTTCGTCAACACCTGCGAAAGATGGACGGCGCCATCGAAGAATAAGGTAGGGGCGGCGGCTACAGATTCCTGAATCCAAAGTTCCCGCCATCCGCATCTCAAAGGAAAGGCACGCCCATGATCCAGGATTTCCGTTTCGCTTTCCGGCAGCTCATCAAGACTCCCGGGTTCACCATCATCGCCGTCCTCACGCTCGCGCTCGCCATCGGGGTGAACTCGGCGGTTTTCTCTCTCATCAACGGCGTCGTGCTCCGCCCGATCGTGCGCGTCCGGCCGGCCGAGGTCGTCAATGTTTTCACGGCCCGGCAAAATGCGAACCGCGATTACCGGCAGTTTTCCCACGTCGAGTTCCAGGTTTTGCGCGAGAGCACGGATGTCTTTTCCGACGCCGCGGCGGTGAATTTTGCCCTCGCCGGCATCGGTCGCGACGAGGGAATGCGGCGCAGTTTCGCCTTTCTCACTTCGGAAAACTTTTTCTCGCTCATGGGCGTCGAGCCCGCGCTTGGCCGTTTTTACAACGCCGCTGAATGCCGGCCCAACGCGAATGTTCCGGTCGTCGTCGTCAGCCACGCGTTCTGGAAGCGAATGGGCGGCCGGCCTGATTTTGTCGGCAGCACGTTACAAGTGAATGGCCAGGCGTTCACGGTGATCGGCGTCAGCCCCGAAGGGTTCAGTGGAATCAGCGCGCTCATTGCGCCCGATGTCTGGTTGCCGCTCGGCGTCTACTCGCAGTTGAGCTCGGCCTTCAGTGATTCGACCGATCTCCAGGACTTGGCGCTGCCGAAAACTTATGCGCTCAATGTCGTGGCTCGATTGCATTCCGGCCTAACGATCGAATCCGCGAAATCGCGGCTGTCAGTGATCGCGCAACGCCTCACCGCGATTCAGCCGCCCGATTCAGCCGGCGCGCGCGAATTGCAAGTCCAAACGCCGTCGCGTTTCAGCATCAGCACGACACCCCAGGATGACGGACCAGTCGCTCTTATCGGCGCGCTTCTCATGGGCATGGCCGGAGCGGTTTTGCTGATCGCGAGTTTGAATCTCGCCAACATGCTGCTCGCTCGCGGGACGGCCCGCGCGAAAGAGATCGCGTTGCGTCTCGCTCTGGGCGCGAGCCGCTGGCGCATCGTCCGCCAGCTCTTATGCGAAGGACTTCTCCTGGCTTTCGCGGGCGGAACGCTCGGCCTCCTTCTGAGCATCTGGAGCAACGGTGCGCTCATCCGTTCCCTCGGCGGCCTCTTCAGTTCGATGAACTTTTCCATCGTGGTGAACATGCAGCCGGACGCGACCGTCCTCGCGATCACGTTCCTCTTTTGTCTTTTCGCGACGATGCTCTTCAGCCTCGGGCCGGCGCTGAAAGCGTCGAACGCCGATCTGGTCAACGACCTGAAACAACAGGCGGGCGAACCGGCGCACATCGGGCGCTTCAACCGTTTTTTTGCGCCGCGTCACCTCCTCGTGATGGCGCAGATCGCTCTTTCGTTCATGCTGCTTTTTAGTGCCGGCCTCTTCCTTCGTGGCGCGCTCGCGGCCGGCAATGCTCCTCTGGGGTTTGAACCAGCGGGCGGCATTGTGACCGAGATGGACTTCACTTTGGGCAAGACCGATGCGGTCCAGGCGAAACGCCTGATGTTCGCCGCGATCGACCGCGCTCGCAGCTTGCCCGGCGTGCGGGCGGCGGCGCTCGGCACGATGGTTCCCTACGGAAATTTCACGAACTCGCGCCGCGTGATGCCGGCGAATGAGGCCCCGGCCGTGAGGACCGACCCAAATGCGCCCGATCCCGGCGCGGGAGGACTTTTCACCGCGATCACGCCCGGCTATTTCGATGCGATCGGCGTTCATCTCCTGCGCGGCCGTGATTTCACCGTAACTGAAGCGGACAACAAAGATTCGCCGCGCGTCGCGATCATCGACGAAAAGATGGCCACGAAATTATTCCCGAGTGGCGACGCGCTTGGCCAGCGAATCCGTTACACACAAGCGCCAGCCGACGGCTCGCCGGCCGAAATGGAAGTGGTCGGCATCGTCAACTGGCACCGGCACGAGGTGCAAAACGAGAGTCCGCAGCGCCGCATCTTTGTGCCGCTCGCCCAAGGGTACAACGGCAACGTCTACTTCCACGTGCGCCTCACGTCGACGGATCGGCGTGCGGTCGCCGCGATGATTCCCACCTTGCGCCAGGCGTTGCGCGAGGTGGACTCCAACCTTCCCATTCTCACGATAACGCCGTTTACCGATCTCCTCGAAAAGAGCGTGGGACTTTGGATCGTGCGGCTCGGCGCGGTTTTGTTCGGCGTCTTCGGCGGCATCGCGTTGCTCCTGGCGGTGGTGGGAGTTTATGGGGTGAAATCGTACGCCGTTGCGCGGCGCACGCGCGAGATTGGCATTCGCATGGCGCTCGGTGCGCATCCGCGCGATGTCTTCGCGCTCATTATGAAACAGGGCGCACTTCAAACCGGCTTTGCGCTCGGGATTGGCTTGCTGCTCGCGCTCGCCGCTGGCCGGCTGCTCGCGCAAATTCTCTATGAAGTCAGTCCCGCTGATCCCGCCGCCTTGCTCACTTCGAGCGTGATGCTCAGCGCGGCGGCGTTGCTCGCGTGCTACCTGCCGGCTCGCCGCGCGACTAAAGTCAGCCCGATGGCGGCGTTGCGAACGGAATGAGTATCAGAGCGGGCTAGCAGGCTGGCGGCCCGAGGTTTCCGCCAATTCGGTCTGAAGCTTTTTCTGGCGCTCGTTCAGAGTCTGAAGGCGCAGCTGCCAGCGATGAAGCTGGATGCTGTGTTGGTTGATGTAACCGGTGATCTCCGTCCGCTGCGATTCGTTTTCCTTCAGCTGACGCTGGAGATCGGAAATTTTTGCGGCTTCTTCGCCGGCGGCCACGACACTGGAAGACGGAACGGTGGTTGGCTTGCCGCATTTCTGGCAGTCCAAGGTCACGCCAGCAGCGGCGGAATCGACGACGAGCGAGGCCGAACAATGCGCGCAGAAAAAGAGAATGTCGGTTTCGGAGGTCGATTCCATTGAGCAATCGTTTTTCAGCAGAAGACGTACCTGGCCAAGGGCGCGAAATCTGGTCCATTCCAGAGCCTTGAATCCGCAATTCCCCGGCGCAGGACCTTTCACAACCTATTGGGGGGCCGCACTCACTGGCGCTGCTTTGCTCGCTGCGTCTCTTACGGCGATGAACTTGCCAACGCGAAACCACGTCGTCAGTCAGATCAGGAAGATCGCGGGCTGAAACAAGAATGGGTACGCCGCTCAAGCTCTTGCCGCTCGAATCGAAAACGAGATTGAGACCTCTGCTCGGTGCGAAATGCTTCCGGTCAGCTTTTGGACAATTGTCTCGCGCTTCTTCATCGCGACTTCCTGAAGTTCCTTTTCTTTTTCCGCTTTTACGGTGGCATCAGCGTTGGCTATCTTAGTTCTCGCCGCCTCTTTGAGTTCGTTGATTTCAGCCTCGGCCTGCTTACTCTCCGGCATTGCTTTAAATGCCCGATCCATATCGATATACCCAACCTGCAGCCCGGCGGAAGAAGCGAGCGACGTCGCAGCCGACGCGGATTTACTAGCTGTCTTATTCAGTGTTGCAATCACTTCATCCGACAAGTCAGGAATACGGGATGTCGATAGAATCAGAGGCGCACCGGCGAAGCCGACGGTGATGGCGAACTGACGACGGCCACCACCCCCGCGCGAAACCTGGTCCGGTATTCCTGATAAACATTGACTCGCGCCCCTCCCATCGCTTTGCCGGATTCATCTTTCACTTTCACCGTCAGGTAAACGGTGCGGTCTGCGGCGACGGCCGCATTTCCGCCAAGGACAAGAAGCGCCGCCGTAATCGCCGCCAGTCGCGCGGGCCTAGCGAGAAAAGTCGGAGGGAAGTCGCTTAAGCGCGAAGCAAGCCCTCTGGCTGCCACGACTGGCTTTGTTCCTTCACAAATGGATGCCGCTCTTTGTCTTCGAGAGCAGAGAGAAGGTCAAGGCCGTAACCCGCGCCCGTGTGACAACGGCGCACACCTAAATGTAGAAAGCGCGACACCGTGGCCCGGACTTAGCGCCCTCCGGAAACCCAGCTTTCTCGTAAACTGTTGTAGAAAAGCTGTTTAAACACTTCGGTTTTTCCGGAATATGGATTGCTAAAGAGAGTCGAGTTAGATCGCATCTCGCGATTTGGAAAGGAACAAAATTTTATGGCTAAAGTTTTAGGTATCGATTTGGGGACTACCAACTCCTGCATGTCTGTGATGGAGGGTGGCGACCCGGTAGTTTTGGAAAATAGCGAAGGCGCGCGCACCACGCCGTCCATCGTCGCGTTCGCGAAAAACGGCGAGCGACTCGTCGGCCAGGCCGCGAAACGTCAGGCGGTCACGAACCCAGCTAACACAGTTTTCTCGATCAAGCGTTTCATGGGCCGCAAGTACGACGAGGTCCGCGAGGAAGAACATCGCGTGCCTTACAAAATCGTGAAGGCCGCCAACGGCGACGCGCACGTCCAGGTGGAAGTGAACGGCGAGAAGAAGACTTTCTCGCCGCCGGAGGTTTCCGCGATGATTCTCGCGAAACTCAAGAGCGACGCGGAAGCGAAGCTCGGTGAGAAAATCACGCAAGCCGTCATCACCGTGCCGGCTTACTTCAACGATTCTCAGCGCAACGCCACCAAGGACGCCGGCAAGATCGCCGGTCTCGAAGTGCTCCGCATTATTAACGAACCGACCGCGGCTTCGCTCGCCTACGGCCTCGACAAGAAGAAGGACGAGAAGATCGCCGTCTATGATTTGGGCGGCGGCACGTTCGACATTTCCGTGCTCGAAATCGGCGACGGTGTTTTCGAAGTGAAGGCTACCAACGGCGACACCCACCTCGGCGGCGACGATTGGGACAACGTCCTGGTCGATTGGATCGTAGACGAATTCAAAAAGGACAGCGGCATCGACCTCTCGAAGCAGCCGGATGCGATTCAACGCATCAAGGAAGAAGCCGAGAAAGCCAAGATCGCGCTTTCGTCGTCCCAGGAATACGAAATCAATCTGCCCTTCATCACGGCGGATGCGAGCGGGCCGAAGCACATCCAGAAGAAGCTCACCCGCTCGAAGCTCGAACAGCTCACCGATTCGCTTTTCCAGCGCACCGTCAAGCCGGTCAAGGATTGCCTGGCCGACGCGAAGCTGGCCGAGAAGGACATCAACGAGCTGGTGCTCGTCGGTGGTATGACGCGCATGCCTAAGGTCATCGAGACCGCGCGCCAGTTGATCGGCAAAGAGCCGCACAAAGGTGTGAACCCGGACGAAGTCGTGGCCGTTGGCGCGGCCATTCAAGGTGGCGTGCTCAAGGGCGACGTGAAAGACGTGCTCCTCCTGGACGTAACGCCGCTGACGCTCGCGATCGAAACCGCGGGCGGAGTAGCTACGCCAATGATCCCGCGCAACACCACGATCCCCACGCGCAAATCACAGATCTTCTCGACCTACAGCGACAACCAGCCGGGCGTCGAGATTAAGGTACTGCAAGGCGAGCGGCCGCTCTCTCGCGACAACAAGAACCTCGGCACGTTCCACCTCGACGGCATTCCGCCCGCCCCGCGTGGCACGCCGCAGATCGAAGTTACTTTCGACATCGATGCGAATGGCATCCTGCACGTCTCGGCGAAGGACCTGGGCACCGGCAAGGAGCAGAAAATCTCCATCACCGGCAGCTCTGGTTTGAGCAAGGAAGAAATCGAGAAAATGCAGCGCGACGCCGAGACGCACGCCGAGGAAGACAAGAAGGCGAAGGAAGCGATCGAGATCAAGAACAACGCCGACACGCTCGCGTATCAAAGCGAGAAGCAGCTCAAGGATCTTGGCGACAAGGTTCCGGAAGATAAACGGAAACAAGTCGAAGACGCGATCAAGGCCGTCCGCGAAGCGATCGAGAAGAACGACACCGACGCAATGAAGCGGACTTACGACGACTTGCAGAACAAGTTCCAGGAAGTCAGCGCCGACCTTTACAAACAAGCGTCAGCGCAAGCCGGACCTCCGCCCGGCGCGGAAGCCGGCGGACCCGGTCCTCAGGCCGAGCCGCAGACCGAAGGCCCCCGGAAAGACCAAGGCGACGTCGTCGACGCAGAGTTCGAAGTCGTGGACGAGAACAAGAAGAAATAACTCACCACTTTAACAATTTGCCGGCAGTGGTTGGGAAGGACCTAACGATTGCCGGCATCAACCACAAAGCAGAAGAAGGAGTAACTAAAGTATGGCAATTAACATAAGACCGCTCGGGGATCGAGTGCTGGTGCACCCGATTGAAGAGCAAGAAACCAAAAAAGGCGGCATCATCATCCCCGATACCGCGAAGGAAAAGCCGCAGGAAGGCAAAGTCGTCGCTCTCGGCACCGGCAAGGTGAACGAAGACGGCAAGAAGGTCGAGTTCACCGTCAAAAAAGGCGACAAGGTGCTCATCTCGAAATACGGCGGCACCGAGATCAAGGTGGACGGCGAGTCCTACCTGATCATGCGCGAGGATGACATCCTCGGTATCATCGGCTAATTCCGTCTCTCAACTACCAACTAGAAAGTAAGAACTAACACTATGGCAGCTAAACAACTTCAATTTGATGAAAATGCGCGGCATGCGCTTCTTCGCGGCATCGAAAAACTCTCTCGTGCCGTGAAAGCGACCCTCGGACCGAGCGGCCGCAACGTCATCCTCGACAAGAAATTCGGTAGCCCGACGATCACCAAGGATGGTGTGACCGTGGCCAAGGAAATCGAGCTCGAAGATCCTTATGAAAACATGGGCGCCCAGCTCGTCCGCGAAGTCGCCTCCAAGACTTCCGACATTGCTGGTGACGGCACCACCACGGCGACTGTGCTCGCTGAGTCCATCTACAAAGAAGGTCTCCGCAACGTGA
The DNA here is from genome assembly GCA_003167555.1 of Spartobacteria bacterium. GTDB lineage: Bacteria > Verrucomicrobiota > Verrucomicrobiia > Chthoniobacterales > UBA10450 > AV80. The sequence continues at coordinate 193,624 of PMSN01000023.1, read as the reverse complement.
CGGCCGGCGCTAACCCGACCTCGCTCCAGCGCGGCATCAACAAGGCTGTGGAAGCTATTGTCGCCGAGCTCGCGAAGATCTCGAAGAAAGTCAGTGACCGCACGGAAATCGCGCAGGTTGCAACGGTCTCCGCTAACTGGGACCGCACGATCGGCGAGATCATTGCCGACGCCATGGACAAAGTGGGCAAGGACGGAACCATCACGGTGGAAGAAGCCAAGTCGATCGAAACCAGCCTCGACGTGGTCGAAGGCATGCAGTTCGATAAGGGTTACCTCTCTCCTTACTTCGTCACGAACGCCGAAGCCATGGAAGTGGTCCTCGACAATCCGTACATCCTCATTCACGAGAAGAAAATCTCGAGCTTGAAGGACATGCTGCCGCTGCTTGAAAAAGTCGCGAAAGCCGGACGGCCGTTGCTCATCATAGCGGAAGACGTGGAAGGCGAAGCGCTCGCGACCCTGGTCGTGAACAAGCTGCGCGGCACACTGCAAGTAGCAGCTGTGAAAGCCCCTGGATTCGGCGATCGTCGCAAGGCGATGCTGGAAGACCTGGCGGTATTGACCGGCGGACAGTGCATCACCGAAGACCTCGGCATTAAACTCGAGAACGTAAAGCTCGAGGACTTAGGGCGTGCAAAACGCGTCACGATTGACAAGGAGAACACCACCGTCGTGGAAGGCGAAGGCAAGCAGTCCGACATTCAAGGGCGCGTTGGCCAGATTCGCCGTCAGATCGAAGAGACGACTTCCGATTACGATCGGGAGAAGCTCCAGGAACGCCTCGCGAAACTCGCGGGTGGCGTGGCCGTGATCAACGTCGGCGCCGCGACCGAAACCGAGATGAAGGAAAAGAAGGCGCGCGTGGAAGACGCATTGCATGCGACTCGCGCCGCGGTGGAAGAAGGCATCGTCCCTGGCGGCGGTGTCGCATTCATCCGCGCGCAGAAGGTGCTCGATAAGCTCGACCTCGAAGGCGATGAAAAAGTCGGTGTGGCCATCGTGCGCCGCGCGATTGAAGAGCCGATGCGTCAGCTCGCGAACAACGCGGGCCAGGAAGGCGCGCTCATCGTGCAGGAAGTCAAGAAGCGCAAGGGTAACGAAGGCTATAACGTCGCTACGGGCGAGTACGAAGACCTGGTGAAAGCCGGTGTCGTCGATCCGACCAAGGTGACCCGGAGCGCGTTGCAAAACGCAGCCTCGATCTCCGGCCTCCTGCTCACGACCGAAGCCATCATCACCGAAATGCCTGAAAAGGAAAAGGGCGGCGGAATGCCTCCGGGCATGGGTGGCGGAATGGGCGGTGGCATGGGCGGCATGGACTACTAAGCCGAGCAGCTACTCGTTAGCTAAAGCAATCAACAACAGCCGGGTGCCGAAAGGGGCCCGGCTGTTTTGCCGTGCGATGCAGTCAAAGTAACAGTGCGCGAGACTGAGTCATGCCGCGCATCGCCACGTTTTTTTCGTACTCGTCCTCTGTGGAATGGATCGCCTTTGCGGGTCGGACCAACGACAAGAGCAATCGCGCAGAACAGCAGCTACCTTGGAGACATTTGTCGGCGACGACCGCACGAGAATATCCAGATCGCCGGTGTAACGCGGCCTCCCGTGATAGGCCAGACTGTGCGCGCCGACGATGACGTATTCAACGTCGCGGGAATTTAGTAATCCGATAAACTCTCTCAAGTCGGCGCTCAGTTGCATGTTTGGTCAGCTCGAGCAGAATGGCCAGGCGCTCCTGGCCGGAAAGCTTCCGATAAAATTCGCGATCCGCTTTCTCAGCCTCGGTAAAGGAACTGAAGACGGCGATCGTTTTCTGCACGGGTAAATGATATGCCTGGCGCTGGGATTTTCCGAGGAAAATCTGCGGTTGCTCCGAACTCACGGCGTGGTTACGGAGGATCTATAGCGGCGGTCTCTGACCGCCGTCCCACGCTTTCGGCGGTCCGAGACCGCCGCTACAGTTGCCTCAGGTTTTACTTCTGTTTCTTTTTCGAATCTGAGATGCCGTCGTTCGCGACACCAATCAACGACAGCCGGGCTCGCAAGGGCCCGGGTGTTTTGTTGTCTGCGATTTTTCTTTTCTTCCCCGGAAGTCAATCCTACTGTTTCCCACTCGTATGAAAAATACTGCGTTCGCTGTGATTTTGCTGTGCTCGGTCATCGCCGCTCGAGCCGTCCCGCCGTCCGACGAATCGATTCTCAAAATGATGAGTGCGCTTCAGCTTCAAAACACCCTCGATCAGTTGATCGCGCAGCTCGATTCGGGAATGAAATCGGGGCTACAGCAATGGACGCAGGGAAAGGAATTGACGCCGTTGCAAACTGCGCAGATCGGGCAGTTGGAAGCGAAAATGAGCGCCACCATCAAGGAAGAGCTTGCCTTCGCCAAGGTGAAGGATGTTTATCTTCAGAGCCTCCGCGAAAGTTTTACCCAGGACGAGGTAAATAGCATAAACGCCTTCTATTCCTCGCCAGCCGGAAAGGCGATGATTGAAAAACTTCCCGTGGCAACGAGAAAAGCGCAGGACCTCTTACAAGCACGCATGGGTCCGATGATCATGAAAATCAAAACAATGCAGCAGGATTTCATCAAGGAGCAATTCCAGGAGAAGTAAGCGGGTTGATTGGACATTTTCCTGGATTTCCAGATAGTAACAACTCGTTCGGCACAATCTTGGACAGCCGCTCCTGGCATGTGACTCGAAGCAATATCACTTATGAATGACCAAGTCTCGACCTTAATGGCCGACGTAAAGGCCAAAAACCCGTCGGAACCCGAGTTCCACCAAGCCGTCCAGGAAGTCGTCGAGTCGCTCTCGCCCGTTCTCGATCAACACCCGGAGTATCGCAAAGGGAAAATCCTCGAGCGAATCATCGAGCCGGAGCGCGTCATCATGTTTCGCGTCCCCTGGCAGGACGATCAGGGCGAGCTCCACGTGAACCGCGGCTTCCGCATTCAGATGAACAGCGCGATCGGCCCGTACAAAGGCGGTCTGCGATTCCATCCCTCGGTCAACCTGGGCATTCTGAAGTTCCTCGCCTTCGAGCAGGTTTTTAAGAACGCGCTTACCACGCTGCCGATGGGCGGCGGCAAAGGCGGGGCCGACTTCGATCCGAAAGGGAAAAGCGACAGCGAAGTGATGCGTTTCTGCCAGGCGTTCATGGCTGAACTATACCGACACATCGGACCCTATCGGGATGTCCCCGCGGGTGACATTGGTGTCGGCGGTCGCGAGATCGGGTTCCTCTTCGGGATGGACAAGAAGCTCAGAAACGAATTCACGGGCGTTCTCACCGGGAAAGCCCTCGAGTGGGGAGGCTCGCTCATCCGGCCGCAGGCGACCGGGTACGGCGCGGTTTACTTTGCGGCTGAGATGTTAAAGACCCGTCATGAAGGGCTCGAAGGGATGAGCTGCCTTGTCTCGGGAAGTGGCAATGTCGCGCAATACACCGTTGAGAAGCTCAATAACATGGGCGCGCGCCCACTCACTCTTTCTGATTCGGGCGGCTACATTTATGACGAGGCGGGAATCAAAGAGGAAAAGCTTAGCTTCATCATGGATCTGAAAAACGTTCGGCGCGGCCGCATCGCCGAATACGCGAACAAGTTCAAGAGCGCGACTTACACACCGTTCGATCCAAAGCTCGATTACAACCCACTCTGGGACCACAAGGCGCAATGCGCGTTCCCGAGCGCGACCCAGAACGAGATCAACGCAAAGGATGCAGCTAACCTTCTGCGGAATGGGGTCTATGTCGTCTCAGAAGGCGCGAACATGCCGACCACCATCGAAGGCGTTAACCAGTTCCTCGACGCGAAGATTCTCTACGGTCCGGGCAAGGCCGCGAACGCGGGCGGAGTCGCCACCTCGGGTCTCGAGATGGCGCAAAACAGCATGCGCTTGTCTTGGACGCGCGATGAAGTCGATAGCCGCCTTCTCCTGATCATGCAAGCCATCCACAAAGTGTGCTTCCAAACCGCCGAGAAGTACGGCACGCCAGGCAACTACGTGAATGGCGCGAACATCGCCGGCTTTCTGAAGGTCGCGAACGCGATGATGGATCAGGGGTTAGTATGATTGAAGTTTACTCCTGACGCTCAGTAGAACTAAAGCGCAAGGCTTGATGCAAGCGCTTGGGTAACTGCGGCAGGTTCCGCCGTTCGATCAGGAAGGTGATGATGCCAGCCAGCTCTTTGTAAATGTAGTTCTTGTTCACTGCGCCCTGGAGATATTGTTCGCCGCTGCTGCCTCCGGTGCCGATTCTCGTTCCGATCATTCGCCGAACCATTTGCAGGTGGCGGTAACGGAAGTTCGCTACTTGTTCGTCGATCTCGATCAAGGCGTTAAGGAGCGCGAAGGGGAGACGGAAAAGAGGTTCGTCGCGGTAAAGCATGATGAACAAAGCGGCCCGAAGCGCCGCGGGCGGGAAATCCCCCGCGCCGGCCTTAAAGAGCGTGTCGTCGAACTTGCCCAGCAGGTCCGCTCGTTCATCACGCTCGGAAAGGCTGGTTTCGTATAGCTTCCGGTAACGATTCCAGAACTTTGGCTCAGCCGTAGTTGCGCCATCGGCTCGTTCTTCTTCCCAGCCTTGCCAGAAGGAGTCGTCGAAGAACGGCATCCTGCACAGCCATTGCTCGACCAGTTGAAGTAAGGACGTTGTCTTCTCGGCCTCGACGATGGTGTTGTAGTCCTCGGGATTAAAGCCACCCATGTCGGTGTGTTTGTAGTAATCGGGCCGGAACCGGTTCTCCATGCGCAAGCCAAGCGTCGCCTCGATCTGCCGGAACTGGGTGCTTTGAAAACCGGAAGCGCCTTCGAGCGAGGAGCGAAAATCGAGGAAATCGAGCGGTGTCATGGTTTCCAGGACATCCACCTGGTGATTCAACAGCTTCCAGATTTCGACGATCCGTTTCAAGCGATGCACGACCACGTTCATGTCCGGGCCATCGTCGTCGGCGGAAGGTTTCTCGAGCACTTCGCAGCACGCGTTTAGCTCGTGCAGGATTTGTTTGAACCAAAGCTCGTAGGTCTGGTGGACGATGATGAAGAGCATTTCATCGTGCGCGTGGAGTTTTCCTTCGACCAGGCTAAGCGGCGTCTGCAAACCGAGCAGTTTGTCGACGGCGAGATAGCTCCCGTAATAGGCGGGTGTCTTCGAGCTGTTGAAGGGGCACTCCATCGCGGGAGTCTCGCGCATCGGCGAGGGGGAAGTCAATGGAGCGAGTGACAAGTGACAAGTGACGAGTGAAAAGCCGGAGCAGGAGGGATAAGTTTGCGAGACGGAGGAATTGCGATTAGTTCTTGGGCATGAGCGCTTATCCGGTCAGCCCGACGGAAATGACGGGCGGGATGATGTATTTCCCGCGGATGCTGGACAAGATTCGCCTCCATGCCCGCGGGGAGCTGGGCGAGGATTACCTCCCGAATCTGGGCAGAGCGAGAGCGGCGGATGGCGCGTGCGCGAATTTTCTGCGGGTGAAATATGAGGAATTGCGCGATCGGGTTCTGGCGGGTGGAACCGACGAAGAAATTCTGGAGTGGTGTTACGAAAAGGGGCGCCGGCTGAACCGGGGCGATCTGGTCGTCTGGAATGGGTTTGTCTCGAAACTCGGCTGGAACGATTTCGTCACACCAATGCTCGAGGATCAGAAACAGAAGGGCGGCTTTGCCCATAGAACTGACATCGTCACCGTCCCGGATTTCATCGACCTCGACGAGGGGCGAAGGAGTTGAATCGGGAAACATCGAGCCAAGCCTGTAGCGGCGCTCTCTGAGCGTCGCTCCAGACCTTCGGCGGTCGGAGACCGCCGCTACAATTCATTATGAAACGAAGTTTTGCCCTCTTAATCGGGCTGGTCGTGTCGCTCCATTCGTTGCCGGCTAGAACTTATCGCGAGGTCGCGGAGCTGGAGCAGGTCTTCAAAGGACAAGGCGTTGCGGGCACCTTTGTTCTCTATGATGTGGCGACGGACACGATGTTGGTTTCGAACGAAGCGCGAGCGAAGCAGCGCTTCGCCCCGGCTTCCACCTTCAAGATCGCAAACTCACTCATCGGTCTCGACGTCGGCGCGGTGAAAGATGTGGATGAAGTGTTGCCGTACGGCGGCAAGCCGCAGCGGATCAAGGAATGGGAACGCGATATGGGACTGCGCGAAGCAATCAAAATGTCGAACGTGCCCATCTATCAGGAGCTGGCTCGGCGGATTGGGTTGGAACGGATGCGGGAAGGAGTGAAGAAGCTCGACTATGGGAATATGGAGATCGGCAATGTAGTCGATCGTTTTTGGTTGGTCGGGCCGCTGGCGATCTCAGCGGTCGAGCAGGCGGAGTTTCTCAGCCGGTTGGTCGCGGGCAAACTGCCGGTGCGCGCGGAAGCCACCCGCGCAGTGAAGGAGATCACGTTGTTGGAGAAAACGGAGACCTACGAGTTGCACGGAAAGACAGGATGGTTCGTTAGTAAGAACGAGCAACTTGGGTGGTGGGTCGGCTGGGTGGAACGAGAGAACAAGTTCTATCCGTTCGCGCTGAACTTCGATATGACCAAGGACGACGACGCGGCCAAACGCATTCCGATTGGACGCGAATGCTTGAAAGCGCTCGGCAAGCTATAGTCACCTCCTAAAGGCTGCTTCTTGAACGGCGACGAATTCAGATATTGGGCCTTCATCAGCTACGAACTAGAGCATGAAACTATCACTCAAGAGCGTCAGTAAACTTTATTCAGGAAAGGTTTGGGGCTTGAAGGATTTTTCGCTGGAGGTCGGGCCGGGAATCCTCGGCCTGCTCGGGCCCAATGGCGCGGGCAAATCGACGCTGATGCGCATTCTGGCCACGATCACCAAGCCAACGAGCGGCACCGTGATGTGGAACGGCGTGGACATTCTCCGTGCGCCCAATCGCCTAAGAGCGGTGCTCGGGTATCTCCCGCAGGACTTCGGCGTCTACCCGAATCTGAACGCCGTCGAGTTCCTCGAATACCTGGCCGCCGCCAAAGGTCTCAATCGCAAGACCGCGCGCCAACGAATCCAGGAGCTGCTTGAAGTCGTGAACTTGGTGGAAGCGCGGAAGCGTCCGCTCGGCGGTTTCTCCGGCGGGATGCGCCAGCGCGTTGGCATCGCCCAAGCGCTCCTGAATGATCCCGAGTTGCTCATTGTCGATGAGCCCACGGCTGGGCTGGATCCCGAGGAACGTCTTCGCTTCCGGAATCTCCTCTCAGAGCTATCCGGTGCCCGGATCGTTATCCTTTCGACACACATTGTCTCCGATGTCGAGGCGTGCGCGACCAGCATTGCTCTAATCGCGCGTGGACACCTTATCACTTCCGCCGCGCCGGAAGAGTTACTCCAATCAGTGGAGGGCAAGGTATGGGAGGTGGTGGTTCCGAGCGCGGAGTTGCCGATCTTGCGGCAGCAATACCTAACGAGCAGCACGATGCATCGCAGCGATGGCGTCCACTTGCGCATCGTGGCGGAAGAAAAGCCCGGCACTAGCGCGGTTCCTCAGCCGCCCACCTTGGAAGATGCGTATCTCTATTGGGTCGCCGGCAAGAAAGGAGACTCGGAATGAAAACCTTGCGCGCTCTCTACCATCTGGCGCGGGCTGATTTCTTCCAACGGACACGCAGTTACGGCTTTCTTATTACGCTTGGTGTGACTCTTTACGCGGCCTACGGTTTCGTCCCTCCGAACCATTCTTCCTACGCAACGATGACGATCAGCGGGCATCGAGGTGTCTACAATTCTGCTTATCTCGGCAGCCTCATGGCGCTGTTGATCTCGCCCTTTCTCTCGCTCGTGGGCTTTTATTTGGTGAAGAACTGCATCGATCGCGACATTCAGACGAGGGTTGGGCAGATCCTGGAGACGACAACTCTGACGAAACCCCTTTATACTTTGGGCAAGGCGTTAAGTAACTTTGCCGTGCTCGCCGCCATGGTCGCGGTCATGGCAGTCGTCACCGGTGCGATGCAGTTTGTCCGGCAGGAAGATGTGACCATTCATGTTGGCCAACTTCTGGCGCCGCTGGTTTTTGTGGCGTTGCCCGTCATGGCCGTGGTCGCCGCCACCGCTATTCTTTTCGAGGCCATTCCCTGGCTGCGAGGGGGTTTCGGTAACGTTGCTTATTTTTTTCTCTGGGTGGCCGCGCTCAGTATTCGAGCTGGCGGGACGGACAACCTCCATGTTCAATCGAACGATCTTTTCGGAACGGGCGTTCTGATTCCCGGAATCGCCGCCGCGTGCGAAGCGGCCTTCCCGGGTTCAACATCAGGCAAGACCGGTTTCAATCTGGGCCTCAACTTCAAGGACAGCGGTCAATATTGGGATCTGACGACGTTCCGTTGGGACGGCTTGCATTGGACCCGTGAGGTCATTGTCAGTCGGCTTTGGTGGCTCGGTGTTGGTCTGGGTCTCGCTTTGTTAGCCGCCGTTTTCTTTCGACGTTTCGATCCGGCGCGAGAGCGCTCCAAGCGAGCGCTTGAAGTTGCCAAGTCACCACCATCACCCGAAATCACTAAAGACCGCGATGTTCCTTATCTTGTGCACGCGGCGACTCTTCATCCTATCACGAAGCGACCGCGTTTCAGTTTTCGCTTCATGGTTCTGGCGGAACTGCGCCTCGCCCTTCATGGGATAAGTCTATGGTGGTACCTCGTCGCGGCAGGCTTGGTGGCTGGGGGTGTGTTTACTCCTGTTCCCATCTCTCGCGGCTTTCTCGTGGTCGCGTGGATCTGGCCGCTCGTTCTGTGGAGCGCCATGGGAACGCGCGAGCGCCGTTTGCGGACCGATCAGCTTGTCTTTTCCACGGCGCATCCGCTGCGCCGCCAATTGCCCGCTTGCTGGGTGGCCGGCGTTATCATCACTGTGCTAACTGGAAGCGGCACAGGCGTGCGATTATTCCTGGCCGGCGATCAACTAGGTCTTACCGCGTGGACGGCGGGCGCTCTGTTCATCCCGACGTTTGCTCTAGTGCTAGGTGTCTGGAGCGGCAGCAGCAAGCTTTTCGAGGTGCTTTATCTCTTCCTTTGGTATCTTGGACCTGCGAGCCATCTTGGTGAGGTCGACTTCATGGGAGCAACGGGGCCGCTCTTGCCACCGCGAACTCCGTTATTCTTCCTCGCGCTCACGGCGGCGCTGGCAGTCTTCGCCATAGCCGGCCGAAAACGGCAGCTCACGAGTTAGTCAATGACGATCTGAGCGCGGGTTATCTCGAGGAGTTGTTTCCGCCGCGCGCTGGAGAAGTTCGCGGACCTCGTCATCGCTCGTTTGCGGGAAGTGTCGGTAGAATTGTCCCACGCCATAGAAGGGGTCCGGCGTCATGGCGCAGATCACAACATCGGCTTCTTCGCGCATTTCAAGGCAGCTCGATTCCGCCGCGACCGGAACAGCTACCACGATTGCGCTGGGTTTTCGTTGCCGAATGGCGCGCACTGCCGCGCGCATCGTGGCGCCGGTGGCGAGTCCGTCATCGACGATGATCACGCAGCGTCCGCGCAAATCCGGCGGCGGCCGCTCGCCGCGGTAACGCTTCTCGCGCGAATGTAATTCCGCCAGCTCGGCATTCGCCACCAGCTCGATCGCTTCCTGCGCCTTCGGGCCGAGTGCGGCCACGACATCTTCGTTAAGCACGCGGATGCCGCCGCTCGCGATCGCTCCCATCGCCAGCTCCGCGTAACCTGGCACACCGAGTTTCCGCACGACGAAGACATCGAGCGGCGCGCCTAACGATCGGGCCACCTCAAATCCGACCGGCACGCCGCCGCGTGGAAGCGCCAGGACGATGACATCCCCGCGTCCACGATAAGCCTGCAATGCCGCGGCCAATACCCGGCCTGCCTCTGCGCGATCGTCAAATTGCATCTTCAAGAATAATTCGGTTTAGAGCACCCTATTGGACTGCAACTTTCGGCGCGAGAGATGCTGCATATCAGCCGGAGAAGTTTTCTGTGCGCGCGAGTGTGAGTTGGGGAACGAAGGGATATTGAAGATGATTATAAAATGGCTTTCATGGCGGGGCACTCGGGTCGTAGGTGTTGCTGCAATTATTCTTTTACTGCGGGCGCCGGCTCTCGGCGCGGCGACGCTCCCCGCGGGTTTCACCGAAGCGCAGGTGGGGAGTAACGTGGGCTCGAGCCCCGCGGCCATGGCCTTCGCGCCCGACGGCAGGCTTTTCGTTTGTCTCCAGGGAGGACAACTTCGCGTAATCAAGAACGGCGCCTTGCTCGCGGCGTCATTTATTACCCTCACCGTAACCTCGGATGGCGAGCGTGGATTACCGGGCGTCGCGTTCGACTCTAATTTCTCTGCGAACAATTTTGTTTACCTCTATTACACCACGAGCACTTCACCGGTTCATAATCGGGTCAGCCGCTTCACCGCGAATGGGGACGTCGCCGTGGCAGGGAGCGAGACGGTTCTCCTCGATTTGGATAACCTGAGCAGCGCGACCAACCACAACGGCGGCGCGATCCACTTCGGCCCGGACGGCAAGCTCTACATCGGAGTAGGCGAGAACGCGAATGGGTCGAATGCGCAGACGTTGGGTAACCTGCTTGGGAAGATGCTGCGCATCAACACGGATGGAACCATCCCGGCTGATAACCCCTTCGTTAACACAGCTACCCGCGTTAACCGCGCCATCTGGGCGCTCGGCTTGAGGAATCCTTACACCTTTGCCTTTCAACCGGGCACTGGCCGGCTGTTCATCGATGATGTAGGACAAAGCACCTGGGAGGAGATCGATGATGGTGTTGTCGGTTCGAACTATGGATGGCCCATCACGGAAGGTCCCACGACAGACCCTCGTTTCAGGTCGCCTATTTTCAGCTACGGCCATGGCACTAGCAGTACGACGGGATGCGCGATCATTGGAGGCGCTTTTTATAATCCGGCGGCAAATCAGTTTCCGGCCAGCTATGTCGGTAAGTATTTTTTTGCTGATTTATGCAGCGGCTGGATTCGGTTGCTCGATCCGTCGAATAACTCAGCGAGCGATTTCGCTTCCGGCATTGCTATCTCCTGTCGGTTTGGCGCTGGGACCTGATGGCTGCCTTTACTATCTCGCCCAGGGAAATGGTGGCCAGGTTTTTAAGATCAGTGCCATAGCTTCACAGGCCCTGGACGTTTCCTCGCGGTCGCGGGTAACTACGGGCGATAACGTCATGATCGGCGGTTTCATCATCACGGGGACAGCCGGCAAGAAGGTGATAGTGCGCGGGATCGGCCCGTCGCTGACACAATCGAATGTGCCCGATGCCTTAGCTGATCCGATCCTCGAACTGCACGGACCTTCGGGAGCGCTTATCGCTTCAAACGACAACTGGAGAGACACTCAGCAAACCGAGATCGTCAACAGCCAGCTCGCGCCTACGAACGATCTGGAGTCGGCTATCGTTCAAACGCTGCAGCCTGGCGCCTACACCGCCATACTCAAAGGCAAGAGCGGCGCCAGCGGCGTTGGACTCGTGGAAGTTTACGACCTTGATGCGGCGGCTGCGTCGAAGCTGGCGAACATCAGCGCTCGCAGCTTTGTTCAAACGACTGACAATGTTTTGATCGGTGGCTTTATTCTCGGCAGTAACAACGGCGCAGCGAAAGTGATCGTGCGCGCGATCGGGCCTTCCCTGGCGCAGGCGGGTATCAACAACGCGCTGGCTGATCCGACACTCGAATTAAGAGATGGGAACGGGGCGGTATTAATAGCGAACGACGACTGGCAGGACGATCCGAGCCAGGCCGCGCAGATAACAGCGGCCGGCATCCCGCCTACGAATGCGCTCGAGTCAGCTATCGCGACGAGCCTGCTCCCTGGGCCTTACACGGCGATCGTGGCGGGAAAGAACGGCGGCACTGGAATCGGCCTGGTCGAAGTCTATAACATACCGTAGCGATTAGCGCCTCTGGGGAGCGCAGGCTGCCAGCCTGCAGTTCGCGGCAGCTTGCCGCGAACACTGCCACGCCCGCGATACGGAATAGGACGTCGAGTCTACTCTCTCGCGCGGCGATCGCCGAACCCGCCCGGCAAGCTGCCGGACGGAGCAGGCTGGCAGCCTGCGCTCCCCAGAAAGACGCGCTCGCTCTTGCAAATCGGATGCCGATCGATTGGAGTGAGGGCTTGAATACCGCCGCGCACGATATTCCCGAGCCGTCATTCGCGCGTCGGCTCGGTCCTTTCGACGCGACGATGATCGTCATGGGCGGAATCATCGGCGCGGGGATTTTTGTCAACCCGTCAGTGGTGGCGCGGCAGGTGCATACGCCACTCCTCGTCCTTGGCGCGTGGTTGATAGGAGGTCTGATTGCGCTGATTGGCGCGTTCGTCTACGCGGAGCTGGCCGTGCTTCGGCCCCGCACAGGCGGGCAATACGCCTACCTCCGCGACGCCTATCATCCGGTTGTCGCCTTCTTGTATGGTTGGACTTTGCTACTGGTTGTGCAGACAGGAGGAATGGCGGGCGCGGCGATTATTTTTGGGCGTTACTTCCGCGAGCTATCCGGCCTGGCTATTCCGGAGCAAGCCGTCGCGGCCCTAACCCTGGCAGTTCTAACTGTAATCAATTGCCTGGGTATCCGCGCGGGTAGCAACGTCCAAAGCGCTCTGATGGTCATTAAGCTAGGTGCGATCGCTTTGCTGATCGGTGTCGGCTGGATGATTGTTGCTCCCGCAGCAGAGCTAACGACAAGCTTCTCCGCGGACGTGAACGGGTCTGCTGGCACGTGGAAAGGACTGGCGGCGGCCATGGTTCCGGTGCTGTTCGCTTACGGCGGCTGGCAAACAGCTACGTTTGTAAGTGGCGAGATGCGCAACCCAAGGCGCGACCTGCCGCGCGGACTCTTCATCGGCGTCGCGGGCGTCATTGTCGTTTACCTTCTTGTCACCTATGTTTGTTTGCGTGCTCTGGGCGTGGCAGGGCTGGCGAATACCACAACCCCTGCGTCCGAGGTGATGCGCCAGGCCTTGGGCTCTCGTGGCGCGAAGATCATAGCTTGCGGGATCGCCGTCTCGACCGTGGGGTTTCTAAGCCAGAGCATTCTCACTGCCCCTCGGGTTTACTATGCGATGGCGCGCGATGGCGTCTTTTTCAAAGCGGTGGGTCAGCTTAATCCGCGAACGAGGGTTCCAGTTATTGCGATCGTGCTCCAAGGTGTCTGGGCTGCCATCGTGGCGATGACCGGAAGGTATGAGCAGATCCTTAACTACGTCGTGACCATCGATGTCCTCTTCTTTGGGTTGACCGGCGCATCACTGCTGGTGTTTCGCGCCAGGGCACGCCGAGACGGAACGGAGGATGCGGCCGGTGCATTGGTCCGGGTGCCGTGGCATCCGTTCACGACCTGGCTGTTCGTGCTGGCTTGTTGGGGCCTAGCCATCAGCACACTGGTGAGGTTTCCTCAAAACGCCGGGATCGGCGTCGTTATTCTTTTCATCGGCGTCCTGGTGTATCGCTTCTGGGCGGCTCCTCGGGCCACAGCCGACTGAGTTTTTGAATTGATGAAGGCTCTCTCTTTTACGGCCCGAGTCTACAAAGTAGGAATCAATCCAGGCGTGGATGCGCCTCCTGAGACGGGAAAAGTCTTTCAACGGCGCGGCTTCATCCCCATCGCCGGTTTGGTTAACGGCGAGGCCTACCGTGCAACCCTGGTACCCCGAGGAGGAGGCCTGCATCGTCTTTATCTCAACGGAGAAATCCGGAAAGCTACGAGGACCGATGTCGATAGCATGATCAGAGTTCAGCTGAAACTGGACAAAGCCTCACGGGCCATAAGAACTCCCTCCGATGTTGCGTCCGTTTTGGGTGCGCGTCCTTTGGCCATGACCGCCTTCCGGAAAGCAACGCCTTCGCGACGTAGAGAGATCCTGCGATGGATAGTAAGTGCGAAGCGACCGGAGACGCGCCAGTCTCGGATCAGGCGCACCATCAGACAGCTTTCGGGCTCGCCTTCCAGATAATCGAGTCGTTAGCCTGCGGCTATGAACATTAAACGTTTGCTTCTTGCCATCCTCGCAGGCTGGGTGGTGATCTTCGCGACCGACTTTCTCATTCACGACCTCTGGCTGGGACCGCTTTATCAAGCGACCAAGCCTCTCTGGCGACTGGAAACTGAAATGCACACGCACATTTGCTGGATGTTCTTGGCGCAATTTTTGATTGTCACGACTTTCGTGATCGTCTGGGCCAAAGGCTTCGCGGGACGCAGCACCGGCGCGGCGGTCACTTTCGGCCTGCTCATGGGGATTTTTCAGCAGACTTGGGCCATCATCTTGTTTGTGGTAATGCCGTTGCCAGGAGAGCTCGCCGTGAAATGGTTCGTGGGCGGCCTCGTGCAAGCCGTCCTCCTTGGCATTGTCACGGCTCTCATCTACAAACCTGGAGTGTCTTCCAGGTAGGGGCGCCGCGCTGCGGCGTTTCGCCGAATCCAAAACCAAAGGAGGGGTTCTCGCAACTCGTTTCGGTCGGCGCCGCGCGCCGACCCTACCTAAGAAAAACGGCGGCGACCTTTCGAATCGCCGCCGCGTGTTTCTTCCTGCGTGGCTCGAAAGTTACTTCTTCTGGGCGTCGTGCATTTCCTGTTCCGCCTTGCGCATGTCTTCGTGCGCCTTTTTCATCGCATCGTATTTCTGTTGCTGCTCGGGTGTGAGCAACGGGCGGATCTGCGCGCCGGTGCTTTCCATGATCGCCTTCATTTTTTCCATCGCTTCTTTATGGATGGCCTCGAGCTGCGGCTTCATTTGATCGAGGATCGGTTGCACCTTGGCCTTTTGTTCCGCCGTCAGGCTCAGGGTTTCGGTGAGATGGTCGAACGGATTTTCCATGTGATGGTTTGGTCCCGGTCCGTGTTCATGCTTGGGTCCGTGAGGTTCCTGAGCCTGAAGATAAGTGAGGCCGCCCAGCGTGAGTCCGCCGGCGGCGATGAGAGTAATAAGTTTTCGTGTCATTGTTTGGTTTGTTTCTTGTTTTCGGCGCAATCAATGCGCTTCTTTCATGGATGGATGACCGGGCCCACCGCGATGCGGTTACAGAATTCTTTCCGAAATTTCGCTCGACCGCAGGCCCGGCTAATTATTTTGTAACCAGGAACCATCCCGTGCTGTCTGCTTCGATAGTGTGGACTGGCTTTGCTTTACATGGCTGATGACGAGGTCTTACGCGAGTTGGTTTCGCGAGTCCTTCAGGATGACGATGACGCGGCGCGCGAATTGGTCCGCACGCTTTACCCGACCGTGGCGAAACTGGTGCGGGCGCATCGGCCGGCCCGGAGCGCCGAGGAGGACCTTTGCCAGATGATTTTCATCAAGATCATGCAAAAGCTCTCTCAGTTTTCGGGCAAAGTGCCGCTCGAACACTGGGTTTCGCGGGTCGCGATCAACACTTGCATCAATCAGATCCAGGCGGAGAAAGCGCGGCCGGAATTGCGTCTGGCCGATCTGAGCAAAGAGCAGGAGGCATTCGTCGAAAAGATGGCGACGACGGAGGGGGAGCTGGACGCCAGTGAACGTTTTGTCTCGCGCGAGCTTGTCGATCATCTTATGACATTCCTGAAACCAGCGGAGCGGCTCGTGATTGATTTACTTTACCTCCAACAACGTTCCATCGCGGAGATCCAAAAGGCGACCGGCTGGAGCGGGGCGCTGGTGAAAGTGCGCGCGTTCCGGGCCCGCCAAAAAATGAAGAAACAGATGTCGATCATCGCAAGGAGGGAGAGCCAGTGAACAAACGCGACCACGATCTCGTTCGTCTCCTGCGCTCGGCCGCCAATGTGCCCGAAGGAATTCCGGAGGCGCCTTTCGGTTTCGAGACTCGCGTAATGGCGTTGTGGCGCGCCGCTAATGGCGAAGCAAATGGCACCGGCGATCTGACTCGTTTTGTTCGGCGGATCGGCGCGGTTGCTTTGGTGGTGCTAGCTCTGGCCGGCGTCGGTGCTTACCAGCAGTTCGCCGATTACGAAGAACGCTCGACACCGCAGACAAACGAATATGCGATCGCGGACAGCGCCATCCAGACAGAATTCCAGCAATGAATAACGCTTTGAAATGGAAACTGGCCTTTGCGTTCCTCCTTGTCTTTATCGCTGGCGCGATGACGGGCTTGTTCGGCGGGTTGCATATGAGGCATCTTTTTCTCGCGCCTCCGCATTCCGGCGAGATGCCGGGAAGAATGCGGGAACATTTGCGGCATGTGCTTGATCTCACGCCGGAGCAGGAGGCCAAGATCGCGCCCATCATTGACGCGACGTCCGCCAAGCTCGAGGAGATCCGGGTCGAGACAGCGCAACGCGTGCGGAAGGCGATGGAAGAATCGGAGCAGCAGATCGCTCCGCAGTTGACACCCGAACAGCTGACGAAACTCAAGAAGCTAAAAGAGGAGCATCACAAAATCCTGATGCACCACGGTTTCACGCCGTCCCCGCCGGACGCTCCGCCGCCCTCGCCCTGACTCGAGGGGAGGGTGCAAACAGAGCTGGCCTGCGCAAACAAGCATCGCTTTCTTGCGCGCGATAGTTTATAGCTCGCGCCAGCGCGATGCTGGAAGCATGAGAAGGAAGAACAAGGCCCGCCGAATTCTTTGGTATGAGTGCGCCGGGTTCCTGTGCATTATCCTGATGTCGTGGCTCGATGAGTTGCTGAGCCTGCCGCAACGCCTCCTCGGTGGAGCGTCGTGCTCGAACTGGCGCGAGGCGGCGATGGAATCAATCGTGACCTTGTGTGTCTGGTTCGGCGTGTTCGTTTTCACCAGGAAGATTATCGGCCGGCTTCATTACCTCGAAGGAATGGTGAAGATGTGTGCTTGGTGCCGGAAGTTGGATCAGGACGGGAAATGGGTGCCTTTCGAGGAGTATATTGTGAGGGACATGCGCACGAAGACTTCGCATGGGATGTGCCCGGAGTGCGAAGCCAAGATGCTCGACCAGATCTCCGAGGAAGTCTGAGACTTATTCGCGCGCGCACGCCTCGCGGGCGCATTGCTGCGAGCAAGCTATTTCTTATTCCAGTCCAGCGTGACGTTCTTAACGCGCAATTTGCAAGGATCCTTGACGAGCGTGAAGTGGAGTGTGTCCTTCGTCCGAGTGAAATGGTAGCTCCCTGTGGTCTTGGCGCAGCCTTTGGGGACGACGCCTCCAGTTCCAACAATCGTTACCGTGCTTCCCTCGACCGAGCATGTGCCCCACGCGTCGCGCTTTCCATCGTGATTGAGGTCGACATCGAACGAACCGTCGGCGCGCATCGTCCAGACTGTCCCCAGTGAGTTCGTCCAGGTGCCCGTGAGCGCGGCCATTCCACTAGTAGGAGCCGTAGTCGCACAGGCTTGGAAAAGAAAAACAGCGATGCCGGCAAGAAGAATTCTGAAAGTGAGTGATTGTTTCATCTGTCCATCCTGACGGGTTCGCGGGATTCGTTCAAGCGCAGAAAACAAGACGTGCGTCCGAGCGCTCTCCGGGCTAAAGGCGAAGCGTGAACGCGAGGCTTACTATCGCACGCTGGATTTCGATCGTTGGACATCCGTTCTCGTTCGTCGTGCTGCTCGTGGGCCTGGCCGGTTCCAAACGATATGGATTCGGCGGCACGATGCGGCTGGTCGGTCTCACGGCCATCGTCTTGATCGTTCCGCTCTGGATTTTTATGTGGCGCAGATGGCGATCGGGGCGCTGGAAAACCGTGGACGCCTCCGACTCGGGAGACAGGCCTTCGTTCTACGGCGTCGCCTTACTGCTCATCGGCTTACTCACGGGTTGTTTCGCTTTTGTAGAAGGCGCGAGCTTTATGCTTCGAGGTTGCGCGGCCGTGGCGGTCTTGATGGGAGTAGCGGCTGTTCTGAATCGTTGGATCAAGCTGTCGAATCATGTCGCGTTCGCGATGTTTACCGGAGTGCTCCTAAGTTATTTTGCCCTACCCTGGGGCGTGGGAGTGTTGTGCCTGGTTCCGCCGATCGTCTGGTCGCGGCTCACGCTGGCGCGGCATCGGTGGAGCGAAGTCCTGGGCGGCATGATCCTGGGGGCTACGGTAGCTGTGGTGACCGCGTTGGTTTAGTTCTCCGACGAACGAGCGTTCCTTTCAACAATGGCTTCAGCGAGTAACTCAGCCATGTGTTTGGGACGAACTGGCGTCAGATGCTCCAGTTGATGACGGCAGCTTGTTCCCGATGCCACGACGACGGTGCCGGCCGTTTGCGCTGCGACCTGTTGGACGAGCGGCGCCGCGACTTTAAGCGATAGCTCATACTTCGACTCGAGCGCGCCGAAGGCCCCGGCCATTCCGCAGCAGCCGGTGTCCAGCAGTGTCGCCTTTCGACCAGGCAGACGTCCGGCGAGACGTGCCATGTAGCCAGGCTGTGTGAGAGCTTTCGCATGGCAATGGACGTGAATGGCGACGTGAACGGATTTGTTGTCGAACTGGAGTGCGTCAGGTTCACGCTCGAGCAGGTCATCGACGAATTGCTCGAAGAGAAAGCAGCGCCGAGCCATTGCCTCAGCGTGAGGTAACTTCAGCTCCCGATAATCCTCGACGAACATCGAGTAGCAGGAAGGCTCGAGAAAAAGAATGGGCGCATCGGAGCCTGCTTGGCGAAGAAGATCAAGGTTATGTTGCCCCATCACTGCGGCTGCTTCGAGGTTACCTTGACTAAAGGCCGGGCGGCCGCAGCACTTGCGGCCCTTGACCAGCGAAACGTTGAACCCCAGAGATTCGAGGACCTTGACCGCGGCGATGCCGATGTGCGGCTCGTGGTAACGGACGAAGGTATCGTCCCACAGAATAACGTCGCCGCGTGTGGTAGGGCGAAGCTCTGCTGAGCCGCTGAGCGAGGGCTCGACAGAGTCTCGCCCGACGAAAAAAGCAGGAGCGCGTTTATGGAACCACCTATCGAACCGCTGCCGGGTGTAATGCGGCAGTGGACGTTTGTCGGTGAGACCTAGCGTTTTGCGCATTACGCGCCGGATCAAAGGCGAATCCAGCATCGTGTTCGCCACCGTCGGCATCATGCAACCCAGTCGGCCTAACAAGTCCACGACGCTCAGCATTCGCTCGCGTAAAGGCAATCCATCCCGCCGAATGCGGGCATGTGTCAGCTCCGCCTTGAGCAAGGCAAGGTTTACATTCGAGGGACATTCGACCGTGCACGCTTTGCAGGAGAGACAGTTGCTCAGAGCCGCATCCAATTCCGCTGCGCGTAAGGGATCATCGTGGAAGCGCAACTCCAAGGCGGCGCGGATGGCATTCGCCCGGCCGCGGGTCGACATGTATTCCTCCCCGGTGGCCAGAAAGGTAGGGCACATTGTGGGCGCATCCTTCCGGCAACCGCCGCAGCCATTGCATTGCTCTAGATTGCCGATGAAAGATTCGTCTTTAAAGGCGAAGGCGAGGACCGGCTTGAATGGAAGGGTAAGCCGCGTTTCGGATTCGACGCGGAGATGGTTGTCGATCTTGAAGCGGCCGTCGGTCAAAATCTTGCCCGGATTGAACAGGTTCTTTGGA
Source organism: Spartobacteria bacterium (assembly GCA_003167555.1). Taxonomy (GTDB): domain Bacteria; phylum Verrucomicrobiota; class Verrucomicrobiia; order Chthoniobacterales; family UBA10450; genus AV80. The sequence goes on along the minus strand of PMSN01000023.1, from coordinate 174,153 downwards.
TCGAAGGCGGCCTTGATCTGGCGCATTACTCCAAGCAGCTCTTCTCCGATCTGTTCTTCCATGTATTCGGTCCGCGCCATGCCCACGCCGTGTTCCGCCGCGAGCGATCCTTTGAACTGCCTAACGAGTGCCGAGACTTGATCGGCCACGAGTCGATATTTCCTAAGGCCGTCCGCCGTGTGAAGATCGAGGACCGGCCGGACATGGAGCAGGCCCGTCGCGGCGTGACCGTAGTAGCATACCTCCAGACCGAGTGGCCGCATGATCGAGGCAAGGCCCGCGACGTAAGCGGGCAACTGGGCCGGCCGGACCGCCGCATCTTCGATGAACGCAACCGGCTTGGCCGTACCTTTGCGTCCAGTGAGAAGGGAAAGGCCTGCTTTGCGAAGCGACCAGACAAGATTCATCTCGGCCGGTTTCGTGCAGATCGTCGTGCGCAACCCGAGTTTCCGCGCGGACAAAAGAGACAGCCGCTCAGCCACGTCATCATAGAACTCGACGATGAGAAGGGACTCGCACGGCGTGGTATCGAGTTGGAGTAACTGCCGCGCTGCTTCGAAATTCAGTTGGCCCTTCGTTTGATCGAACAAGGGGCGGTCGATGTGTTCGATCGCGGATGGCTTGAGATCGAGTAGCTCGACGGTGGCTTGCATCGCTTCCGCGACGGAGGCGAAGAAGACCAGGCCCAGACCCTTCTCGCGCGGGAGCGGAACGATTTTTAGTTTCGCGGAGAAAATCGCCGCGAGAGTTCCTTCGCTGCCGCAAAGCATGTTGTTGAGGTTGCCCGGATCGCGCAGCCAGCGAGTAAGCGCATAACCAGACCAGCGCTTCTGCAATCCCGGCGGCATCCGCTCGCCGATTTCCTTCGTGTGCGCCGCGATCAGATTCGCGACCAGCTCTCGCTGAGATCGCAGCGTGTCGTGAGCAGGACCAATTCGCTGGATGCTCCCATCGGCCATGACCAGTTCCTGCGAGATCACATGATCCGCCGTCGTTCCGTAAACCGGGACGTGCGCGCCGGACGAATCGTTTGCGATCATGCCGCCGATGGTCGCGCGCGAACTGGTCGCGACGTCCGGGCCGAAACAAAATCCATGCGGTTTGAGAAAATCGTTGAGTTGATCGAGGACGACGCCCGCGCCGGTGCGAACGGTGCGTGCTGCCAAATTCAGATCGGTGATTTGGCGATTGTAGCGCGAGAATTCGAGGATCAATCCATCGCCGATCGCGCCGCCGGATAAACCCGTGCCCGCACCGCGCGGTGTTATCGAAACGCCGGCGTCCGCCGCCGCCGTGATGATCGAGCTGGCTTGTTGCGCGCTGCGCGGAAACGCTACCGCTGCCGGCTCGAGTTGATAAAGCGAAGCATCCGTCGCGTAGAGCTTTCGCGTCAGATCGTCAAAAGCGACTTCGCAATCAGCGGCGGCGAGCGTGGATGTTTGCAACGACGTCATCGCGTTGCTGCCAGATTACGCTTCTGCGCAGGAAGCAACAAGCGAAGCGGCGCCGCCAACAGGGCGGCGGCTACAGAAGAGTTATTCAGTCCGCAACGCTTCGATCGGATCGACGAGGCTCGCTCGTCGCGCTGGCAAATAGCACGCGATGAAGGCCACGGCAGCGAGCATAACGAGAGCGCCGGTGAGAGCCGCCGCGTCGAGCGATCCGACGCCTCGATTCGAGATTTCCGTTCCAACGCAGATTGAAAAACGCCGTGTCGGCAAAGCTACGGCTCTGTTTCTGCCAGTCGACGAAATCGAGATCGTTCACTCCGAGATCGCTGCCGGAGCGCGTGCTGCGCGATTGCAGCATGACCAAATTTTCCGGATCAGCGAACGGCAGCGGTCGCAGCAGGAACGCGTAAATGACCGCGAACATCGCGATCGTCGCGCCAATGCCGAGCGCGAGGGCAAAGATCGCAGTTACACTAAAGCTCGGAGATTTGATCAGCTGCCGGAACGCGTAGCGAAGATCATTCATACTTACGGCGCGATGTCTCTGGTCTGGGGAGCGCACGCGCCTCGCGTGCTGGTTTCGGCGCCCTCGCCGAAACGAACTTCTTGCAGAGCTCGAAGCTCATATTTCAACAAAGGAGAATAAGGTCGCGATGGCGAGGGCGCCATCGCCAGCACGCGAGGCGCGTGCGCTCCCCAGCAATCGCAATCGCCGTTTGGATATGAGTGACTCATTCCGCGCGCAACGCCTCGATCGGATTCACTTTCGTCGCGCGATTGGCGGGAAGAAGACAGGCGACCAATGCGACCGCACCGAGGAGCAGCGTGATCGTGCCGAGCGTCAATGGATCTTGTGCACTCGTGTTGAAAAGCATCGATCCCATGGCCCGCGAAGCGGCGAGCGTCGCGGCGAGGCCGATGAGCAGACCGAGCCCGATGAGTTTTCCGCCTTGGACTAGAACGAGGCGCAAGACGTCACGCTGTTGCGCGCCGAGCGCCATCCGGATGCCGAATTCACCCGTGCGTTGCACAACGCTGTAAGCCATCACGCCGTAGATGCCGACCGCTGCAATGACAAGCGCGACCGCCGAAAAAACGGTGAGGAGTGTCATCGCGAAACGCTGACGAGCGATACTGTCGGCCATAATCTCCTCCAGCGGACGGATCGTGCCGATTGGCTGGTCCTTGTCGACCGCGTAAACGGTTGGCCGGATCGCACTGAGCAGCGTGGCCGGTGGACCGCTCGTGCGAATGACGAGGTTGAGCGAGCTGAACGGCACTTGCGCGAACGGCTCGTATGACTGGTTGCTCGTGGCTTTGTCCGGGCCGTACTGCTTGATGTCGCCGACGATGCCAACGATCTCGCGCCAGGTGTCGGGGCCGTTGGTGATGTTGATCCGTTTGCCGATCGGGTCCTCGTTGGGAAAATGCTGGCGTGCGAGCGTTTCGTTGATGATCGCGACTCGTGGCGTCTTCGCGTTATCCTGCGCCGTAAAGACGCGGCCGCGCATCAGCCGGATTCCCATCGCGCGAAAATAATCCGGCGTGACCGCGTAATAATTTGTGTTCGGCAAATCGCTCGGCGCGATGGCAGGGCGGCCTTCGATGTTGAAGCCAAGGACGTAGTCGCCCACGAGCGGCATCGAATGGGTGAGGCCCACAGCTTGCACGCCGGGCAGTGTCTTCACCCGTTCGAGCAGCGCATCGGCAAACGCGGTTTGTTGTTCGGGCAGCGCGTATTTTTTTTGCGGCAGCGAGAGCCGGAGAACAGTCGCGTTTTCGGGAGTAAACCCTGAATCGACGTGAGTGAGCTGCATGAAACTGCGCGCGAGCAGACCCGCGCCACCGAGGAGCATGAGCGCGAAGGTCACCTCGAGCACGACGAGCGCGCTCCGCAATCGGCCGCGAGCGCCGCCCTCGGTGGAACCGCGCGAGCCTTGCTTCAACGCCTCGTTCACATCGGCGCGCGCTGCGAGCCACGCGGGCGCAATGCCGAACACGAGTCCTGTGAGAACGCTCAGCGCGAGCGAAAATGCGAGCACGCCTGGATCGAGATGAATGTCGGCGACGCGCGGGAGATTAGCGGGGGCGAGAGCCAGGAGCGCGTCGAGTCCCCAGCGCGCGAGCAACATTCCGGCGAGGCCGCCGCAAAGCGCGAGCAGCACGCTCTCGGTCAAAAGCTGGCGGACGAGCCGGGCACGGCTGGCGCCAAGAGCGGCGCGAATCGAAATCTCGCGGTGGCGCGCCGTCGCGCGCGCGAGAAGAAGATTGGCGATATTGGCGCAAGCGATGAGCAGCACGCAGCCGACCGCACCGAGCAAGGTGTAGAGCACAGCGCGGACATCGCGCACACTGTAATCCTGCAGCGGCATCAGGAAGATGCCCCAGCCCTTATTGGAATCGGGATATTGCGTCGCCAATTGTGCGGCCAGGACCTTTAGTTCGGCCTCGGCCTGCGCCACCGTGACGCCAGGCCGCAGCCGGCCCGCGACATTAAGATAATGCGCGCCGCGATTGTCGTTCGCGGTTTCTTTCGGATCGAATGCCATCGGCATCCACGCGTCCACCTTGCTCGCGATGCCGAAGCCGAGCGGCGCGACGCCGATGACGGTGTACGGTTCGCCGTTCAACTGGATCGGGCGGCCCACCACATCGGCAGTGCCGCCGAAAACGCGTTGCCAAAACGGATAACTCAAGACGACAACGTGGTTTTTTCCCGGCGCGTCTTCCTCGGGAAGGAACGTCCGGCCGAGCACCGGCTTGATGCCATACACGTCGAAATAATGGGCGGTGGCCTTTACACCGATGAGCTGCTGAGGTTCGCCATCGCCGGTCAGATTGATGCGTGAGCCTGAGTAGGCGGCGAGATTCTCGTATGACTTCGTCTGCTTTTCCCAGTCGAGATAATTTGGCGGGGAAACCGAAAACTCGGGGAAATCTGGCAATTGCGTTTCGCGAATGACGACGAGACGCGCGGGATCGGGATAATCGAGCGGGCGGAGCAGCACGGCATTGACGACGGAGAAAATTGCGGTGCACGCGCCGATGCCGAGCGCGAGCGTGAGGATGGTGACGGCGGTGAAGCCGGGAGACTTGATGAGTTGGCGGAAAGCGTAGCGGAGATCGGTTAGCATATGATTTTGGATTTCGAATTTATTGCGGCGACGGCTCGACAGAGTCTCGCCCTACCAATGCCGCGACTAATCTGGTGATAGGGCGACGCTCCGCGGAGCCGTTGGGATGAGGCGGCGCCATCGATTGGACCGAGGGATTCATGTTCATTCTGTGCGCAGCGCGGCCATCGGACTGATTTTGGTGGCGCGCCGCGCGGGCAGCCAGGTGGCGAGCAAAGCCGCGGTCATCAGAACGACGGGCGCAATCGTAAATGCGAAGGGATCGGTCGAACTGACTTCGAAGAGAATGCTGCTCACAATTTTTCCGGTCCCGAAGGCAAGGAGAAGTCCGAGGGCGAGTCCGGCCGCGACCATCGCGAAGCCTTCGCGCAGAATCATCCATTGCACGGTCTTGCCTTGCGCGCCGAGCGCCATCCGGATCCCGATCTCGCGTGTCCGCCGAGCAACCGAATACGCTTTCACGCCGTAAACACCGACGACTGCGAGGACCAGCGCGAGGCCACCGAAAATCGAGAACAACGCGGCGCCAGCGCGGACAATCCAGAGCTGCGGATTACCGTCCATATGTTTTTCAAAGGTCCTCAACTCCAGAACGGGAAGCAACGGATCGACGCTTTGGACGGTGCGGCGCAGCAGCTCGGCCGTGGCGGACTCGCTGCTCGCCGAAAGCGAAGCGAATTTCACAAAAAAGAAGGCGTCGCTTTGAAAGCCGCGGGCGAAAGGCAAATAGAGCGCACCGACCGGCTCTCCATCGAACAATCTGTTTTTGATGGCGGGCACAATGCCGATAATTTCGATCGGCTCGCCGCGCTTGATCTGGCCACTGCCGTCATCGGCAGTTTGCGGCGGAGCGTTTTCACGAACGGGAAATTGAATTCTCTGCCCAAGCGCGTCACCATCCGGCCACAATTTTTTCGCAAGGACTTCGTCGATGACGGCAACGGCGGGTCCGCCAGGTTCGGTCGCTTCGGCGGCGGTGAAAGTCCGGCCGCGGAGCAACGGCAACTCCACCGCCGCGAAATAATCCGCCCCGACACTGTTCCAGAACGGAGTGAAGGTCCGTCCTTCAGCCGCGGTGGCCGGCTTGTCATCGGGAGCAGGAGGAACGCCGGCGCGAAGCACTGTTCTCCGCACCGTGTTGATCCCGAACGGAACCGTCGCCGAGAGGCCCGCGTGCTCCACGCCCGGGAGTGCCGAGAATTTTTCGCCGAGCAGGCGGTAAAGGTCCTGCGCATGCTTTTGGTCGAACCCGCCCAGGCTCGCATCGGTTTCCACGAGGAACACGTTCCTGGCCTTAAATCCTGTTTCAACCGAAGCCGCTTTCCCGGCGCCCCGAAGGAAAAGCGCGGCGGCCGTGACCAGCGCGAGCGAGAAGGCGATCTGCACGACGACCAGCGGATTGCGCGGGAGAAATCTCCAACGCGGCCGGTGCGCGTCCTCGCCGGCCTGTTGTTTCAAATCCTCGATGACCGCAGACCGCGACAGCTTGAGCGCCGGCCCGAGCGCGAAACAGAACGTGCCCAGAATGCAGAAGCCCAGCGTCGCTCCCAGGATCACCGGATTCGGTCCGCTCAACCAGACGACATCCATCGGCAAAATTTTGCTCATTGAAGCGACGAGCAGATCGGAAGACCAAAGGCCGAGGAGCAATCCGCAAACCCCGCCGAGCAACGCGAGCACGAAGCCTTCAGTGAGAAGCTGCCTGACGATACGGCCGCGACTGCCACCGAGTGCGAGACGAATCGCGATTTCTTTGCGCCGCGCGGTGCCGCGCGCGAGCAGCATGTTCGCCAGGTTCAAACAGGCGACAAGCAGGACCACGGCGGCCATGGCGGTCAATAATGCGCCGATCGTCGGGACCGGGTCGTTTTCGATGGGAGCGGTGCTGGTGCCGAACCGGTTGAGCGACGCCGTCATGAACGTCTGATCTTTTTGTTCAACCGGAAACGCAGCCTCAAGATTTGCGGCAAGTCCTTTCAAGGCTGGCCGCGCCGCTTCGGCAGTGACTCCCGGCTTGAGCCGGCCGATGACCATGAGCCGGTCGCCCCCCCGATCGGTCAGCGAGCTGTCTCCCTGAGCATTCATAATTTCATCGTAAACGCCGAGCGGGAGCCAGGCTTCCCGTGAAAAAACGCTCTCTGTGCCGGTAAACCCCTCCGGCATGATCCCGACGATGGTGTAGGCGCGACCATTAATGAGAAGCGCACTCCCGAGCAAAGAAGGATCGCGCGAATGCTTCTGCCAATAGCTGTAGCTCACAACCGCGACGCGCTGGCTGGCACCGGGTTTTTCCTCCTCGGGTAGAAAGGAACGCCCGTACGCCGGCGACACGCCAAGCACCGAGAAGTAATTGGAACTGACGATGTCCACGATGGCGCGACGAAAGTTTCCCTTTTCCCCAAGCCCCACGATGCTGTCGTCGTGCGCCAGCAGACCGGAGAAGACTGTGTTCTGGTCCCGGATGTCCCGGTACGTCGGGTAAGAGAAGGCGCGGAAGTTTTTCGGGTCCTTCTTGTCCTGCGAAAATAGCTGCAAGATCTCCACCGGCCGTTGATAGGCCGGTGGCTGGAACACCATCACGTTGACCAGGCTGAAGATCGCCGTGTTGACTCCGATGCCGAGAGCCAGCACCGCGACGGCGGCGATCGTGAAACTGGGCGACTTCCCAAGTTGGCGGAACGCGAATCTGAAGTCCTGAATCATATTTTTGTTATTCCGTGCGTAATGCCTGCATGGGATCGATCCTGGTGGCGCGCAGGGCGGGAACGAAGCACGCGAGCGCAGCAACGGTGCAAATAAAGAGCGCGACGCCGCTGTAGAGCATTGGGTCGGTGGGACTGACTTCGAAGAGGAGGCGCCGCATCAGACGCGTGATCGCGAACGACAGCGCGAGGCCGACGACGAGACCGACCACAGCGAGTCGCAATCCTTCCTTCATAACGAGCCCGATGACGTCGCGCGCCGCGGCACCGAGCGCGAAACGAATTCCGAATTCATTCGTGCGTTGCGCGACGCCGTACGCGATGACGCTGTAAATTCCCATGCCAGCCAGCGCGAGCGCGAGCCCCGCGAAACCGCCGAGCAAGTACATCGAGAGACGCCGGTCGGCGGACGCTTGCGCGAGAATTTCCGAGTAAGGCTGGACCTGATCAATGGGCAGGCCGGGATCGAGCCCGTGAATGGCCGCGACGAGCTCGGTGCGGAGACTCGCGGCCGGGCGCGCGCTCCGCACGATGACGCTGAGAAATGCGCCGTCGAGTTGCGCGGAGGGGTAATACATCTCCGCGCCGGGCGGCAACGACAGATCTTCCGAACGCACATCGGCGGAGACGCCGACAATCTCGCGCGGGATCGAGGCAATGCCGGTAATGAGCCGGTGACCGATCGGGTTCTCGCCCGGGAAAAGTTTTTTCGCCATCGTCTCGTTGATGATAACGACGTCCGGGGCGCCGGCGCGATCGCGCCAGTTGAAATCGCGGCCTTGCTTGATCTGGACGCCGAGCGTTTCAAAAAATCCCGGCGAAATCGTCGAGCGGACGGTGATGGTGCGGTCGCTCACCGGCGGCAGCGGGCGTCCTTCCACGGCGGCGGGAGAGCGCGTGTTTCCATTGCCGGCCGCCGGGAGATTCGAGCCCGCGGCGGCATTGGCCACGCCCGGGAGTGCCTTGATTTTCTCGATGGCATTTTGAAAAAACAATGCCTGCCGTTCGATATCCGGATACGACCCCGGCGGAAGGCCGACGAAAAATGTCGTGACCCCTTCAGCTTGAAAACCGGGTTCGACGTTTTGCAATCTCCGGAAACTGTCGATCAACAACACCGCGCCGACGAGCAGCACGAGTGAGAGCGCGACCTCGGTCACGAGCAGACCGGCGCGGAGTCGTCCCGCCTGCCGTCCAGTGGTGCCGCGCGAAGAATCTTTCAACGAATCGATCGGATCGCTCCGCGAGGCGTGCAACGCCGGGACGAGTCCGAGCACCAAACCGGTGACGAGCGAAAGCCCGACGGCGAACCCGAGTACATACAGGTCGAGCGAAATTTCGAGGACGCGCGGGATGAAATTCTCCGCGACTTTCTTGAGCAGATCGAGTCCCCAGACGGCAAGCAGCACGCCGAGAACTCCGGCAATTCCAGCGGTCAGGACGCTCTCAGCGAGAAACTGCATGACGATGCGAGTGCGCGTGGCGCCGAGCGCGGTGCGAATTGCGATTTCCTTCCGACGCGCCGTGAAGCGCGCGAGCAACAGGTTCGCGACGTTCGCACAGGCGACGAGCAGAACGCAGCCGACCGCGGCGAAGAGCGTGAGCATCATTGGCCGCTGTTGGCCGACCAGATCTTCATGAAATGAGAAGACGTGCACACCGGCCTTCGAGTCCACCTTCTCGTGATTCGCCGCGGCGTAACGTTTGTCGATGACGTGCAATTGCTCGTCGGCTTGTGCGAGAGTCACTCCTGGTTTGAGCCGGCCAAGGGTGAGGAGATAGCCGGTGCCGCGTTGAATGATATCGGGCGGGAGTCCTTCCTCTTCGAACACGCGTGGGAGCCAGACCTGGTTCTGCGCGAACGGAAATTTCAGCGCGGCCGGCATGACGCCAATGACGGTGAACGGCGTGCCGTTGAGCACGATGGCCTGGCCGAGGATGTTGTTGTCGCCGCCGAAACGTTTCTGCCAGAACACGTGACTCAGGATCGCGACGTTCGGACCGCCCGGCCGATCGTCGTCGGTGGTGAACGTGCGGCCGAGGAGCGGTTGCACGCCAAGCGTGGGGAAAAAATTAGCGGTGACGCGAATGCCTTGAAGATTTTCAGGATCGCCGCGGCCGGTGAGCGTGAATCCGGTGAACGCCTGCGCGGCGAACTCAGAGAAACTCTGCTGTTGATCCCGCCAGGCGGAAAAGCGCGGCCAGGAAACATTGGTCCGATCGAGCCCGCGTTCGGGGAACGAACCCCAGACGCGCACGAGTTGCTCCGGCTGCGGGTAGGAAAGTGGCCGGAGGAACAGCGTGTTGATCGCGGAGAAGAGGACAGTGTTAGCGCCAATGCCGAGGGCGAGCGCGACGACCGCGAGGATCGTGAACCCGGGTTGTCTCAGCAGTTGTCGCAGAGCGTAACGGAAGTCATTCATAGTGATTGCGTGGTTGAGGTTCGGAAACTCATTCCGTGCGCAACGCTTCGATGGGGTTCACCAAACTCGCGCGGCGCGCGGGAATCAGACACGCGAGCAGCGCGACGATCGCGAGCGTGACGGATGTGGCTGCGAGCAACGCCGGATTATGCGCGGAGACTTCGTAGAGTTGCGCGGTCAACAATCGCCCGAGCGCGAGCGCGGCGGCCAGTCCGATGACAAGCCCGATAATAACAGGCGTCATTCCCTGTTTCACGACCAGCCGCAAAACATCGGCCGTCTGTGCGCCGAGCGCCATGCGCACGCCGATTTCTCCGGTGCGCTGCTTCACGGTGTAAGCGACCGCGCCGTAAATCCCAACCGCCGCCAAGAGCAATGCCGTACCGGAAAAAATTCCCAACAACCACATCATCAGCCGCGCCTGACCAAGGGCTTGCGCGACAATTGTGTCCATCGATTGGGGAATGGCGATCGCCAAGGCAGGATCGACGGTGTTTAGCGCCGATTGCACTAATTTAGTCACCGCCTCGACCCTTGAATTGCTCCGTACCGCCACCACCGCGAATGGAAAATTCTCCTGAGCCCAGGGACGGTAGATTTCCATATCGTCCGGATCGGCTACTCGTCGCGACCGCACATCGCCGACTACGCCGATGATTTCCACCGGCGTGCTCGCACTTGTGACCAGAAGGGTTTTGCCAATCGGGTTCTCGTTGCCAAAAACTTTCTTCGCGCCAGCCTGGCTGATTAGAACGACATTCTGATGATCGGTCACATCGTGCTGATCGAAATCGCGCCCAGCCAAAATTGGAATACCCCACGTCTTGAAATAATCCGGAGCAACATCGTGGCTCGGCGCTGTGGCACGTTTATCCAGCGGCAAAATCTCCCCATCCGGACGCGAGTAAAGCATTGCACTGCCGGCGCCGGCGAGCAGCGGAATGTCGCCGCTGATTGTCGCGCTTTGGAGCGTTGGAATCGCGGGCAACGCGGCGAGAGTTTGTTCCACGAAATGTTGGCGCGTGGCCGGGTCGGGATACTGCGCTTGCGGTAACGTAACGAGGCCGATCCAGAGATTTTCAGGGCGGAACCCAATGTTCTGCCGGCTCAACTTCACAAAACTGGTAATGAGTAACGCCGCGCCCGCGAGCAGCGTGACAGACAGTGCGACTTGCGCGCCGACTAAAACTTTACGGAAGCGTTGTTGCCGCACGCTGCCGCTTGTTCCGCGGCCGCCTTCTTTCAATCCCTCTACCAGATCGGCGCGCGAACTTTGCAGTGCCGGATAAATTCCCATGGTCACGCCCGTCAAAATCGACAATGCAATTGTGAACCCGAGCACGGGAAGCGAAAGGCTAACGCCAGTTGCGGGATCGAACGGAAGAAAAATCCGCCGCCATTTTCGGCACGAGCGGCACCAGCTGCCCCGCTAGCGCTGCGCCCACTACTCCTGCGAGAACGCTCACCAGCAAACTCTCGAAAATGAAAAGCCGCAACACGCTCGCTCGGGACGCGCCCAACGCCATGCGCAATGCGATCTCCCGCCGCCGGCCGGTGAAGCGCACGAGCAAGAGATTTGCAACGTTGCTGCATGCAATCAGCAATACGAAAGCCACTGCGGCGAGCAAAGTGGCGAAGGCCGGCCGCAGATTTCCAGTCACATCCTCGGGCAGCGTTTTGAGAGACATGGTCGATGAGCTGTCGATCTTGTCCGGATACTGAGTGTGGTAACTTTCATCGAGCGACGGCAACGCGGCCCGCGCCTGTTCCAGCGTCATCCCCGGTTTCAAGCGCCCGACCACGCGCAGAAAACCGGTGCCGCGCATCATTCGTTCGTAGGAAAATCCGGGAATCACGAACGGTCTCGTCGTCCACACCTCGGCATTCGGTCCAGTCCAGGAAAACGGTAGGTTCGGCAACACGCCAACGATCGTGTGCGGAACTCCGTCGAGGGTGATGCTGCGACCAATCACATTTGCGTCGCCGCCCATGCGCTTCTGCCAAAAATTCTCCGTCACCATCGCCACGTCGGCGGTCTCTTCTTCCTCCGGCAAAAAATTGCGGCCACGAATCGGACGCACGCCGAGCACATCGAAGTAGTTCGCAGTCACTTTGCCGCCGAAAAGTTGAACGGGATCGCCCAGTCCGGTCAAAGTGAAGGCCAAAATGTTTTCGGCGCCGAACCCCTCGAACACCGTTTGGCCATCGCGGTAAAGCTGATACCGCGGCGCCGACACCGCAATTTCCACCAGATTGCGAGGCTTGGCATTGGAATACATATGCAAAACGCGTCCCGGCTCTTTGAATGGCAGACCGCGTAAGAAAAGATCGTTGATCAAACTGAAGATCGCGGTGTTCAGGCCGATGCCGAGCGCGAGAGTGAGCACGGCGAGAAGCGTGAACGCGGGAGACTTGAGGAGTTGGCGAATGGCGAAGCGGAGATCAGTCATGGCAATTTTCGATTTGCAATCGGGAAAAATCATTCGGCTCGGAGTGCGATGATGGGATCAACGCGCGACGCGCGGCGCGCCGGCAACCACGACGCGACCGCGACGCCCGCGGAAAGGACAATGATTGCGCCGGCCCAGATCAATGGATCGCTCGCAGGAATCTCGGGCCATTGATGATGCACGATCTTCGCCGCGCCCCACGCGGCAACGGCGCCGGCGAAAAATCCGAACGCGAGCAAGCGCACACCCTGCGCCGCGACGAGACGGATGAGCGCGTGCGCGGTTGCGCCAAGGGCCATGCGAATTCCAAACTCGCGCGTGCGGCGCGTCACTTGCAGAGCGAGCAGGCCGTAAACTCCGATGGAGGCGAGGACGAGCCCGAGCGCGCCGAAGAGCGAGACGAGAACGAAAAGGAAACGTTCGGTCACCCACGATTCCGCCGCGGCCTCATCCAGAGGAATCATTTCGTAGGCCGCGAGCCGATTATCGGCCCGAGCGAGCGCGCCGCGGGCAGCAGTCTCCAGAGATTTTGCGGTTGGTTCGCTGTCCACGACGAATGTCATCTCGTCTTCTCCACCGTTTGCGATCCAGAGGGGCAAAGGCAAACAGACCGTGCCGACAACTTCGCCATCGCGCGGATCCGCGATCGCTTTGGTGTCCGCCACAATGCCTACGACTGTGAACCATGGGCGCGGGTCGTCGAGGCGCCCGCGTTTGATGCGTTTGCCTAACGAGTCCTGCCCCGGCCAAAACCGGCGCGCAAATGATTCGTTCACGATACAGACCGGCGGCGAGTCGACCCGGTCGGTTTCGGTGAAATCGCGGCCGCGGATCAAGCGCTGGCCTATCGTGCCGAAATATCCAGGCGCTGTTGCGCGCATATACGCGAGAAAAATGCCACGTGGCTCAACCGGCTGACTTCCTTCCGGAACGCAACCCATGAGATCACGCGCCGCTTCCATCGGAGACGGCGCCGTGACTGAAGCCGAGCGGACTCCGGGGAGCGCTCGCAACTCGCCGAGCGTCTTGTCGATCGTCCGTGCGCGCGATTCGGGAGACTCAAAAAGACGGTCGGAGAACATGGCGTTGAAGATGAGCCGGTGCTCGGTAGAAAAGCCCCACGGTTCGTTCACGACCTTGTGAAAATATTGCGTGAGCGTCAGGCTTCCCATGAGCAACACGGCGGCGATCGCGATCTCCATGACAATCAGTCCGCTGAGCAATCGCCGCGTTCCGCCATCCAAGGTCGCGCCGCGACCGATGCCGCCGAGTGCACTTCGCAAATCCGTCCGCGATGCGCGCCACGCCGGCACAAGACCAAAACCAACGCCGATAATTAGCATCGCACCGGTGGCGAAGGCGAAGACCGGCCAATCGAGGCGAACACCGTAATCAAATTCACGGATCGCACTGCCGGTCGCGTCCGCGCCTTCGGGACTGAGCGCTACCAGCGCTGGTGTGAGCCAGCCAGCGATGAGCAAGCCGCAAATTGTTCCGAACACCGCGAGCACGAGTGCTTGAATGAGACCCTGCCGAATCAAGCGCCCGCGGGTTGCACCGAGCGCGGCGCGCAACGCCATTTCACTGTCGCGTTCCACGACGCGCGCGAGCATCAAGCCGGCAAAATTCGCGGAGGCGACGAGCAGCGCGCAGAGAGCCGCGCCCGCAATGATGAGCAACTTCGGCCGCAGATCCATGACGAAGCTGTCGCGGAGCGGAACGAGATAAGCGCGCGGCGCATTCGCCGGATCGGGCTCGGCTTGAATAATCGCGGCGCACATCCTGCGAACTGCGGCGTCTGCTTGCGCGATGGTGACGCCCGGGCGCAGTCGCGCGGCGCCGTAAAGATAATGATTCCGCGGACCACTTTCCGCGAAAGTCAAAGCAAGCGGCAACCAAATGGAGGCACGATACGGATGGCGAAACGTTTTCGGCATCACGCCGACGACTGTGTAAGAACCGTCTGCCAACTTGATCGTGTGACCCAACACATTCGCCCGCCCGCCCAGGTTTCGCTGCCAAAAATCGTAGCCAACAATCAAGACGCGCGGGCCGCCGGGCTGATCTTCTGCCGCGGTGAAATTACGGCCCAGCATCGGTTGCAGCCCGACCACTTTCAAGAAATTGGAGCTGATCCGCGCAGCGGGAAAACTCTCCGTTGGCTCGCCGGGGTTTGCCACGGTGGCGCTGGCTCCCGTCGCCACGCAGATACCTTCGAAAATGTCGCTTCCGTATTGGCGCCATTGCCGAACGGTCTTGTCGGAAAGATTTAGCAGGTCACTGCGGGCGCCATTCTCATCGAAGGTCTCGTAAAGGCGGACTAATCGATCCGCCTTCGGAAAGGGCAACGGACGCAGCAACGAGCTTTCGATCACGGAAAAGATCGCGGTGTTCGCGCCGATCCCGAGCGCGAGTGTTGCGATCGCGATGATGCTGAAGGCCGGCGATTTCCAAAGCTGGCGCAAGGCGTAACGAAGGTCGCTCATAGCAAGGTACCGCTTGTTTCTCCCTCGTTCCCAAACTCTGTTTGGGAACGCACTTGGCCTTCGAAACTCTGTTTCGCTGCGGGGAGGAAACGGGGTTTCCAAGACAATGGCGTTCCCAAACAGAGTTTGGGAACGAGGAGCAGGAGCGCGCGAGGACGCGAAGTTATGAAGCAGGAATGCATGTCATTCAGAGCGCAGAGCTACAATTGGATCCACGCCACTGGCGCGGCGGGCGGGCAGCCAGCAAGCGAGCAACGCCACGAAACAGAGCGCCATCGACAGAGCGAAGAACGTGATCGGATCGGTCGCGCTCACGCCGTAGAGGAGCGTGGCCATCAAGCGGGTGAGCCCGATGGAGGCGGCGAGACCGAACGCCACGCCGATGACGACCAGCGTCATGCCTTGCCGCACGATCAATCTCAAGACATCGCTCCGTTGCGCGCCGAGCGCGATGCGGATGCCGAGCTCGCGCGTTCGTTGCGCGACGGAGTAGGAGATCACGCCATACAATCCGATCGCGGCCAGGAGGAGCGCGGTCCCCGCGAAGATCGCCAGCAGCAGCATCGTGAATTTTTTCTGGAGCAACGATCGCGCGATGATGTCGTTCATCGTTCGCGGATTTCCGAGTGGGACGGATTTGTTCACGCTCCAGACGGCCTCCTGCACGGCGGGCAAAAGGGTGAGCGAGTTTTCCGGCGCTGTCTTGACCGCGACGTAGAGCGCGGGCCAAATCGCCTGGCCGAGCGGCTGATAAAGTTCAGGACGTGGCGCGGTATCGAGGGCAAGATGGCGGACATTGCCCACCACGCCCACGACCTGAAGAGTCTCGGCTTTCGGCCCGAAGTTCTCGACGTATTTTCCGATGGGATCTTCGCCCGGAAAAACTTCGCGCGCCGTGGCCTCGTTGATGATCGCGACCGGCAACGCGCCCTTCACGTCGTGCTCGTTGAAATTGCGGCCGCGCAAATGCGGGATGCCCATCGTTTGAAAATATTCCGGCGTCGCGACGCGGATGTCGGCCTGGTATGACGTCTCGCTTCCGGGGCGATTGAACGACCTGCCGCTATTTCCTCCGGAAAAAGGAAGCCGGCTCACGGCCGCGACGCGTTCGACGCCCGGCACCGAGGCGAGGCGCTGGACGATCTGTTGATAGAACTGGACTTGGCGATCTTCTTCGGCGGTGGCGCGCGCGCCGATATTAAATATGAGGAGACGATCGGACGTGAATCCGGGATCGACCTTCGTCACCTTCGCGAAACTCTTCATCATCAGGCCGGCGCCGATGAGCAGAACGAGCGAGAGGCCCACCTCGGTCGCGATGAGAATCGCGCGGGCGCGACCGCCGCCGCCCGTGCTGCCGCGCTCGCCTTGTTTCAAGGACTCGGCGGGATTCGCCGACGATGCGGAAATCGCGGGCGCGAGCCCGAAGAGAATGCCAGTGAGCACAGACGCGCCGAAACTGAATGCGAGCACTTCGCCGTTGAGCCCGATGCTCTTGAAGCTGTGCAAACCGGGCGGCGCCATCGCGAGGAGCAACGGAATCGCCCACGCGGCCAGAATCGCTCCGAGCCCGCCGCCGATCAGCGCGAGCAAAACACTTTCCGTGAGCAGTTGCTTGATCAGCCGGTAACGGCTCGCGCCCATGGCGGAGCGGATTGAAACTTCGCGCGCTCGGGTGGCCGCGCGCGCCAGCAGAAGATTTGCGACGTTGGCGCAGCCGATGAAAAGCAAAAATCCCACCGCGGCGAAAAGAAGAAACAAGACCGGCCGGATGCTGCCGACCGCTTCCTCGTGCAGCGGCGTGACTTGAATGCCGACGTCCATGTTCGCGTTTTGATATTGGGCTTCGAGCCGGCGACCGATCGCATCCATCTCGGCGCGCGCTTTCTCGATTGTGACTCCGGGTTTCAGGCGCGCCCAGACATCGAGGTAATTACTGTCGCGGATCGGCCGCGGATCGACGTTGACGCGAAGTGAGTTGGCCGGCACGCCCCAGGGCGAAGGCAGCCAGAGTTCGCCGTAACCATCGGGCGAAAAATTTGGCGGCATCACGCCGACCACCGTGTGCGGCTCGCCATTCAAGAAAATTTCGCGACCGACGATGCCGCGATCGGAACCGTAACGGCGCTCCCACAATTCCGAGCTAAGCACGACAACGTGATCGTGCCCCGGCTGTTCGTCCGATGGAAGCAAAGTGCGGCCCAGAATTGGAGCGACTCCGAAAAGTGGAAACAAGCTCGAAGTCGTGGTGGTGGTTTTGATGCGCTCCGGCCGGTCGCCATCGGTCAGATCGGTTTGCGCGCCGCGCGCCGAGGCCATGACGGAGAAGACATCGTTCTGCGCCAGCCAATCGATGTAGTTGGCGGGCGAGGACGCGCCGTTGGCGATACCGGTGCTGCGGACCGTTTGCGACAGCGTCATAATTTTTTTCGAATCCGGATAAGGAAGCGGATGGAGCAGCACGCCATCGACGACGCTGAAGATGGCGGTCGAGCTGGCGATGCCGAGCGCCAGAGTGATGAGCGCCGCGAAAGTGAAGCCCGGATTCTTGAGCAGCATCCGCAGCCCGTAGCGGAGATCTCCCAGGAAGGTGTTCATCGTCGGGGCGCGTGCGCTACCCAATCAATTCGAGTGATCGTTTTCATCACAGTGTGGTGTTTATTCAGCGCGCAGCGCGACGATCGGATTGACGCGGCAGGCGCGCCGCGCGGGAAGCCAGGCGGCCAGGATGGTCACGAGAGAAAGGATGAGGCCAACGGCGAGATAGGTCTGTGGATCAAGTGGACTGACGCCAAAAAGAAAGCTGCGGATCAAACCAGCGGAAGCGGCGACGGCCAGCGCGCCAACCGCGATGCCAACGCCAAAGAGGCGGAGACCGTGGCCCAGCACCAACCCGCGGATGTGTGCCGGACGGGCACCGAGCGCGAGGCGGACCGCGATTTCGCGCAGCCGGCGGAAAGCGGTGTAAGCCAGCACCCCATACAGCCCGACCGCCGCGAGCAGCAAGGCGAGACCGGCGAAGATCGCGAGCAGAAAGGTCAGGAGCCGATGCGTGGCCCATGTTTCCACCACGCGTTCATCCATTGTGCGGACATCGAAAACCGGCTGCGCGGGATCGAGGCGGGTGATGATTTCACGCACGGATTTTTCGAGCCGCTTCACATTCCCCGACGCGCGGACGAGCAGGACAAGGTTGGTCCGCCCGACTTGCGTCTGCGGAAAGAAAAACGACGGCACCGGCGTAGCGTCGTCGTAGCCGCGGAATTTTAGATGCGGAACGACGCCGATAATCTCGTGGAGCCGCGGGCCGTTTGAGGAATCGGCCTCGGTGTCGACCATGAGCCTTTTGCCAATCGGGTCCTGTCCCTTGAAGGTCATGTCGGCCAGCGTCTGGTCGATGATCACTACCGGCGGAGAATCCGCTTTGTCGTGCTCGTTAAACGTCCGGCCACGGATCAGGTTGATCTTCAGCGTCGCGAAATAATCGCCCTGCACGACCTCGTTGTCGGCTGAGGGCTGCTGACTGGGATCGGTCGGAGGCGCGCCTTCCGGTTGGAAATTCAACTGCCAGCCGCTCAGCATGGGCGGATTCGAGGAGCTGGCGGCATTTTGCACTCCCGGCAGCTGGCGAACTTCGTCCAGCAATGCGTTGGTGAAGGTCAGGGTCTTGTTCACCTCGTTATACTTCGTCCAGGGAAGTTCGATTCGCGTGGTGAGCACCCCCCCAGGCTCGAACCCAAGCGAGGTCGATTGCATCTTCGCAAAACTCTTGAGGACAAGGCCCGCCGCGCTCAGGAGCAGCAGCGTCAACGCGACCTCGACGATCACCAGCCAGTCGCGGCTGCGCCGCGCGGTTTTTGTTTCCGAACTTCCGAACGAGCCCGCCTGGAGCGCGGCCTGAATATCTCCGCTCGCGGCCTGCCAGGCCGGCCAGAGCCCAAACAAGACGGTTGTCAGCGCCGCCAGCGAAAAGGTGAAGGCCATTACCCGCCAGTCGAAGCCGATCCCTTCAAAACGCGGTGCACCGACTGGAGCAAAGGCGACGAGTGCGTCGCGTCCCCAAGTCGCGAAGACCAAGCCGAGAGCGCCGCCGAGGGCGGAGATAGCCAGGCTTTCGATCAGGAGTTGCCGGATGATCTGGCTGCGGCCCGCCCCCATCGCCGCGCGAATTGCGAACTCCCGAGCTCGTGCGGCTCCACGCGCAGCCAGAAGGTTCGCCAGGTTCGCGCAGGCGATGAGTAAGACGACGGCAACCGCGCCCAAGAGCAATGCGAGGCTGGTGCGATAATTGCCGAGGAGATTTTCGAGCAGCGGTCTAACCGCGACGCCGGTGCCGGCGGTCGTCGCGGGATAAATTTTCTCGAGGCGCGCGGCGATTGCCTTCATCTCGCTC
The DNA here is from genome assembly GCA_003167555.1 of Spartobacteria bacterium. Classification (GTDB taxonomy): domain Bacteria; phylum Verrucomicrobiota; class Verrucomicrobiia; order Chthoniobacterales; family UBA10450; genus AV80. The sequence goes on along the minus strand of PMSN01000023.1, from coordinate 155,114 downwards.
CGCACTTGTTGCAGCGTGACGCCCTCCTTCAGCCGGCCCCAGGCGAAGAACATCGGATGATTGGCGCGATTCTGCCATGCGGAGTTGGCGCTTCGACGCATGACCGAGAACCAGGCATCCACGCCATGCGGCGAATCCATCTCATGCGGCATCACTCCGGTAACGGTGAAAGGCTGTCCGTGAAAATTGACCGCGCGCCCAACAATCTCGGGATCCCGGTGGAACGCGCGGTCCCACAGGCGATCGCTGATCACCACCAGCGCGGGCGCGCCCGGTTTATCTTCGTCTTCGCGGAAAGTGCGGCCGGTCTGCGCCGGCAGCCCGATCACATCGAAGAAGTTCGCGGTCACGAAAGCGACCGCTACTCGCTCCGGTTCGCGGCCAGCAATGCCGCTGAGATTGCGCGATTCCAGGCGGGTGAGCGCGAGGTGCTGGAACGAAGTGCTGTCGCGCCGCCAGTCGACGTAATCCGGCAGGGCGATCGAAGTGTCTGTTCCGCTGATAACTTCATTAAGATAAACGAGCCGCTCCGGTTGCGGATACGGAAGCGGACGCAAGAGCACCGCGTTGACCACGCTAAAGATGGCGGTGTTCGCGCCGATGCCGAGCGCGAGGGTCAGCACTGCGATAATGGTGAACCCGGGGGATTTGCGGAGTTGGCGAAGCGCGAAGCGTAGGTCGTTCATATGTATTGTAGGGCGTTTCTGTGAAACGCCGCGTGGTGATTGGCGTCTGACACAGACGCCCTACAATTTGGTTTCGGTCGTGATTTCATGATCATTCCGCTCGGAGCGCGATCATCGGGTCGACCTTGGTCGCGCGGCGCGCGGGGATGAGGCAGGCAACTAATGACACCACGCTAATGACAAGTGCGGTACCGAGAAGAGTGGCGATGTGCAGCGTCGGCACGTCGAAGAGAACGCTCTGCATCGCTCTTCCTGCCAGCCACGCGCCGATCAAACCGAGGCCGGTGCCGGCGGCGAGAAGGCGCAGGCCTAACGAGAGGAATTGCGTCCCGATCTGGCCCCTTTGCGCGCCGAGCGCCATGCGAATGCCGATCTCGCGCGTGCGTTGCGCGACGGCGTAGCTCAAAACGCCGTACGTTCCAATGGCCGCGAGAAGCAGTGCGACGCCAGCGAAAATTCCGGCCAATAGGGCCGGGGAGCGACGCGCGATAAGGCTGTCCGCGATCCGCGTATCCATCGAGCGGATATTATCGACCGCGAGCTCGGGGTGTGTTGCGCGCACCAGCTTTCGCAGCGTCTCGGCGAACGCTTCCGGACGCTGGCTCGTGCGCGTGACGACGAAAATGCTGGCGTTGTCGCGATAGGCGTAAGGCATGTAGACCGCCCCCTGCCCCTGCGCTTCCGTGAGCTCGGCCTGTTTTACCGTGCCGACAACGCCGACGATGGTGAAAAGGTTCCCCTCATCCACTTCGCTCTTGCCGGTGTAGGCAACGTTGCCATGAAAGACTTGTTGGCCGAGAGCGCTCCCGTTCGGCCAGTAACGCCGCGCAAAATCTTCGTCCACCACGCAGACGCGTTCCGAGCGGTGAGAATCTGCCGAGGTGAGGAACCGTCCTTCGCGCAGTGGAATGCCGAAGGCCACGAAGTAGTCTCCGTTGACGCCGTAAGAGTAATGACCGTGCAGTGATTGGCCGGGCGGTGGCACATAGTCCTTCGGTTTAACCGCGGTTTTGCCGTTATCTCCGCTCAGCGGGATGTTCGTGATCGTTCCGGCGGCGGCGACTCCCGGCTGCTGCCGGACGGATTCCAGCAAGCGATCGACGATTCCGACCCGGTCCGGCTCAAGTTGCCACGAGATGGTGCACTCGCCGGTGAGAACATGATCGGCGCGAAAACCGGGAGAGATGGCCATCACCTTTTTCAAGCTCAGACCAAGCAGCGCCGCACCCGCGAGCAGGACAAAAGCGAGCGCGATCTGCGCGACGATGAAGCCGTGGCGAAGGCGTTGAGTGCCGCGGTTGATCGTGCCGGTGCGCGATTCGGATTGGAGGGCGTTCGCCAAATGGCTGCCCAGGCTGAACCAGGCGATTGGCACCGCGATCACGACTCCCAGAACCACTGCGCCGAGAAGCCCGATCGCCGCGAGCGATCCGTCGAACGAAATGTGCGCCCCGAGCGGCAGGCGATCCGCTCCCAGAACTTCGAGCAGCCTAAGCCCCCACGCGCCCACGACGACACCAAGCAATCCGCCACAAAACGTCAGCAGGGTCGTTTCCACCATCACTTGAGTCACCACATGCCGCCGGCTCGCGCCCATCGATTGGCGGATCGCCATTTCTTTCGTGCGGCCGCTCGCGCGAATCAGAAGCAGGTTCACCAGGTTGACCGCGCCGATGAGCAGGAGAAAAAACACGCCGCCTTGCATCAACCAGAGCGTCGGACGGATGGAGCGGACGTGATCAGCATGGAGCGAAATCACCGGTGAGCGGAAGCCAGCCTCGGCCATCATTTTTGCTTCGGGATTGTCCTTCTCGACCGCGGCATTGTGCGCGTCGATCTGCGCTTGCGCTTCGCCAATCGTGGCGCCCGGTTTCAAACGCGCAATCATGTGCATGGCGCCGCCGCCGGAATGACGCTGGCTCGGCACGCGCTGCTCCGGCCGCGTCCTTATCGGCAGGAAAAGCCGCGCTTCCGAGGAGAGGAAGCGAAAATCCCGAGGCAACACGCCGACGACCTTTCTCTGGATACCGTTCACGAGGATGTCGCGACCGAGAACGTTTGGATCGGCGGCAAGGCGCTGGCGCCAGAAAGCGTCGGTCAGGATGAGGACTCCGTTGTTGTCCGCCACGGCCGCTTCCTCTTCGGTGAAGGTGCGACCGAGCGCAAGATTAACGCCAAGCGTCGCGAAAAAGTCCGGCGTGACGCGGATGACCCCTACCTGCTCGGTCGAACCGGGATCGCCCACAACTTCACCGCGCTCGGAATAGATGGAAAGGCTCGCGAGCGCTGGAATGTTGCCGCGCCGCTCGTAGTAATTGGTGTACGACGAGCCGTCATTCTCGACACCGGCTTTCGGATAGGTGTTGAAAATTGTCACCAGCCGATCGGATTGCGGAAAGGGAAGCGGCCGGAGGAGAATCGAATTGATGACCGCGAAAATCGCAAGGTTCGCTCCGAGGCAGATCGCGACCGTGGCAAGCGCGGTCAGCGTGAAGGCCGGAGCTTTGCGAAGTTGTCGAAGAGCGAAGCGCAGATTGTTCATGTCAGACAGCTCCTCATTCCCAAACTCTGTTTGGGAATGCACTTGGTTTTCGAAACTCTGTTTCGCAGCCGGGAGAAAACGGAGTTTTCAAGACATCGGCATTCCCAAAAGAGTTTGGGAACGAGGAGTCCGAAAATTGAGTGGCGATTGCGTTCATGGATCGAGAATCATTCGGCGCGCAACGCGGCAACTGGGTCTGCCTTGGTCGCTCGGAGCGCGGGTAACAACGCGGCGAGGAGACCGATCGCGCCGAGGACGAACACGACGCCGCCGAAGACCACAGGATCGTAAGCCGTCGTATGGAAGAGCAATGTTTCCATGAGCCGCGCGACTCCCGCCGCGCCCAGAAGTCCGAGGGCAAGACCGAACGCGGTCAGCCGGGCGCCTTGGCCGAGAACGAGGCGGAGGACATCGCCAATCTGCGCGCCGAGCGCGAAGCGGATGCCGAATTCGCGGGTGCGTTGCGCGACGCTGTAAGCAATGAGGCCGTAAAGGCCAATGCCGGCGAGCAGCAACGCGAGCAAAGCAAAGAGGCTGAAGAGCGTGAGGTAAAGTTGCGGTTGAGTGAGGCTCTGTTTCACCAATGTTCGCAACGGCGCGACGTTCGAGATCGTCTGCTCGGGATTGAAGGCCCAGATCGCGCGCTGCACCGTTTGCGAGATTGTCTCGACGGGCAGCGGCGAGCGAATCAATAGCGTTGCGAACGCCCAGCCGCGTTGATTCAGCGAAGCGTAAACTTGATAAGGCGTGTCGGCGTCGAGACCGTTGCGCGGAACATCACCCACCACGCCGATGACTTCGAGCGGCTGCGGATTCGGTTGCTGGCGACTCGGCGGAAGCACGAGCCGTTTTCCAAGAGGATCTTCGCTCGGAAAAAATTTCTTCGCGGCGGACTGGCTCAACACGATCACACCGGGCGCTTGAAGATTATCCGTTTCGGCGAACGTGCGTCCCGCCAGTAACGGAATGTGCAGCGTCGCGAAATAGGAAGGACTGACGGAATCGTAGAAGGCCGGCGGCAGTTTGGTTTCGTCATTCGACGAGCCGTAAACCGAGAACGTGGCCGGTATCCCCCAGGTGAATGGCATCGTCTGGGTGAACGCGACGGATTCCACGCCCGGTATCACGCTGGTGTGCTCGAGAAGCTGGCGGAAATAGCCGATCCGCTTTGGTTCCGTGTCATAGCGAGTGCGCGCGAGCGTAATGACCATGCTCAGCGTGTTCTCGATCTGGATGCCGGGATTGACGCGCGTGATCGCGGCGAAACTTTTCCAGACGAGACCTGCGCAAACGAGAAGCACGAGGGTGAGCGCAATTTGAGCGATGACGAGCGCGCCGCGGAGCCGGACCGATTGGAGACCGGCGGAGCCTTTGCTTCCATCACGCAACGAATCGATCGCGTCGATCCTCGTGGCGTGCCACGCGGGGAAAAGCCCGAAGACAATTCCAGTAAGCAATGCTGTCACCGCGGTGACCAACAGCACCGTCGTGTTGAGTGCGATCTCGTCGCTGCGCGGAATCCAATCGCGCGCCAGACTTGCGAGGAGCAGATCCAAGCCCCAACTGGCGAGCAGGACGCCGCCCAGTCCACCGACGGCGACGAGCAGAAGCGATTCGATCAAATGCCCTCGCGCGATCGCCGCGCGGCTGGCCCCGAGCGCGAGACGGATCGCGACTTCGCGTTGCCGGGTCGAAGTGCGGACGAATTGCAGGCCGGCCACATTGGCGCAGGTGATGAGAAGCACGACCAACGCGGCGCCGACGACGAGAAGCAAACCTTCGCGGTAATTGCCGACCACCAAATCGCGGAGCGGCGTCAGATTGAAGTCCCAACCTTTGTAGAATTTCGCGTCGCTCTGTGCGAGCCGCGTGGCGATCGTGGACAGCTCTGCCTGAACGCTGGACATCGCGACGCCAGCCTTCATTCGTCCGATGACGCCCCAAAAGCGCGCATTGGCGACGAAGTTTTCGCCGCCTTCGTTCGGAAAGAGTCGCCACTCGGATGAGATGTTGAACGGATCCTTGAAGGTGCGCGGCATGACGCCGATGACCTCGTGCGGCACGTCGTCGAGCGTGATTGTTTCGCCCACGATCTCGCGCCGGCCACCGAATTGTTTTTGCCAGAAATCGTAACTGAGCAGGACGGTAGGTTTGGCGTTGGCCGCCGCGTCCTCTCGCGTAAAAGTGCGGCCGATGAGCGCCTTCTCGCCGAGCACTCGGAAATAATCTTGCGTGACGAGGCTGCCAGTGAGCGATGTCGGTTTCTCGACGCGTGTGAGATTGTCGTAGTTGTAGCGATAGGCCGCGATGCTCTCAAACGAGGTGACCTGTTTCTCGACATCCCGGAAGCCCGCGGGCGCGAAGCCTTGCCCCTTCAGGTTCTCTTGCAGATTGCGCGATTGCACTGCCACGATGCGGTCGGCGTCGGGAAAAGGAAGCGGCGAGAGCAGGACCGCGTGAACGACGGTGAAGATCGCGGTGTTCGCGCCAATGCCGAGCGCGAGCGTAAGGATGGCGACAAAAGTGAATCCAGGCGATTTTCGCAACTGGCGGACGGCGTAGCGAAAATTGTTCATCTGATTTTTCTCCTCTCGTTAGGCCATTATTCAGCGCGGAGCGTGATCATCGGATTGACGCGCGAGGCCCGGCGTGCGGGAATCCAGCAGGCAAAAATGGCGGCGCTTGCGAGGACCAGCGTGACGCTGCCGTAGATCAGCGGGTCGTTTACGCTTACGCCGAAAAGCAAACTGCGGATGACACGAGAAAGTGCGAAAGCTCCCGCGAAACCGAGAATCAAGCCGCCGCCGAGCAAACGCAATCCCTGGCCCAGCATCATGGTGCGAATTTGCGCAGGCATCGCACCGAGCGCGAGACGAACTCCGATTTCACGCATGCGCCGCAGAGCATTGAAGGCCATCACTCCGTAAAGGCCGACGACCGCGAGCGTCAGCGCCAGGATCGCGAAACAAACGAGCAGGAAACTCATCAGGCGCGGCGTGGCCCATGTTTCTTCCACGCGTTCCTGCATGGTCTTGAACTCGAACGCAGGTTGCGCGGGATCGAGTGACGCTACGATGTCGCGAACCGGCTTCTCCAGCGATTTCGGCGAGAGCGTGGTGCGCAGCAATACCACCAGACCGGTCTGCGGTTGCTGCGTCATCGGAAGATACGCCTGGGGCAACACCGTCGTTTCCTCGAAGCCGTACACCTTCAAGTGCGGAACGACTCCGACGATGATGCGATATTCACGCTCCCCTTTCTCGCCGGTCGACATCCGGATCCGTTTTCCGACTGGATCCTGCGCGGGGAAATAACGATCCGCGAGCACCTGATCGATGATCATGATCGGAGGCACGTCCTTCGTGTCCCCGGCCTCGAAGGGCCGGCCGCGCAGCAACGGCGTCTTCAACGTTTGAAAATAGCCGGGCGTGACGACGTTCATCTCCGCCGAAGGCATCTTGCCCGGCTCCGGTTCCGGCGCGCCTTCGGGGACAAAGGAAGTCTCCCATCCGGTCATGAGCGGCGGAGTCGAGGCGAGCGCGATTTGCTCCACGCCTGGCAGTGCGGACAATTTCTCCATCAGCGCCGCCGAAAAATTCAAGAGCTTTCTCTCGTCGGCATAGCTGGGCTCGGGAAGATTAATGCGGGCCGAAAGTAAGAGATGCGGATCGAATCCGAGCCCAAGCGACCGGGCGTTGGCAAAACTCTTCAGCACCAAACCTGCGCCGCTCAAGAGCACGAGCGTGAGTGCGACTTCGGCGATCACGAGCAGATCGCGGGAGCGGCGCGCGCCGGGAGAATCCGAACTCCCGTGGCCGCCGGATTTCAGCGCGAGTTGAATATCCACGCGGGAGGTATGCCACGCCGGCCAGAGGCCAAAAAGAAGACTGGTAACGAACGAGAGCGCGACACTGAAGGAGAGAACCCAACCGTCCAAAGGCAAGTCCTTGAAGCGCGGGGAACCGGCGGGCGAAAGCGCGACCAGCAGATCGCGGCCCCACGCCGCCAGACCAAGTCCAAGCGCTCCGCCGATCAGGGCGAGAACGACGCTCTCGATCAGGAGCTGGCGAATGATTTGCCAGCGCGACGCTCCCACTGCGGCGCGGACTGCGAATTCGCGGGCCCGCGTGGCGCCGCGAGCCGCGAGCAGATTCGCGAGATTTGCACACGCGATGAGCAGAACCAAGGCAACCGCGCCCAGCAACAAATTGAGACTATCGCGGTAATCGCCCACTTGATTTTCAAGCAGCGGAGTCACCGTAACGCTCACCGCCGAATTTGAATCCGGATATTGTTTCGCGAGACGTGCCGCGATTTGCTTTAGCTCACTCAGCGCTTTTTCCACCGTGACGTCCTTTTTCAAGCGCGCCCACCCGAACAAGCCGGGATGATTATCCCGCGTCTGCCAGCCTGGATTATCCGTGTGCCGCATGAGCGGAAACCAAACATCGACCGTGCGCGGCGAGAACATCTGCGGCGGCATCACGCCGATCACCGTGTACGGCTGATTGCCAAAATTAAGGGTGCGACCGAGCACGTTTGGATTGCGCTCGAAGAGTCTTTGCCAAAGCCGATCGCTGATAACCGCGAGGAGTGGGCCGCCGACGCGATCTTCTTCTTCCGTGAATGTCCGCCCGAGTTGGGGCTCCAGCCCGATGACCTTGAAAAAGTTAGCCGTGACCAGACCGCCGCTGATCTGTTCGGGCGCGCGTCCTTCGAGGCCGCTCAAGTTAAAAGATTCTCGACGCGCGACCGCGATGTTTTCGAAGACGGTGTTGTCGCGCTTCCAATCGACATAGTCCGGAAACGAAACCGAAATCTGCGGTTGGTTGGCGTCGGTCTCGGTGACGATCATGATTCGATCCCCGTCCGGATACGGTAACGGCCGTAGCAAAACTCCATAGATCACGCTGAAGATCGCGGTGTTGGCGCCGATGCCGAGCGCGAGGGTGATGACGGCGATGAAAGTGAAACCCGGCGATTTCCGCAGCTGGCGGAGAGCGAAGCGGAGGTCGTTCATGGCGCCTCCGGAATTATCTCGCGGCCACTTCCGCCGAAGTGGGCTTGATCGAAATGCTGCCGGCGCCGGAGCGCAAAACGAGCGATTTACCGCCGCCATTTATTTTTCCTTTCATCGAATCGCGATCGGTCCGCGTCCCGGTAACCGGCAGCTCGCTCGTCACGCGTCCGGAACTCGCTTCCGCTTCGATGTCGAGACCGGCATCAGGCGGAACCGTCACGTCGATGCTGCCGGCGGACGTTTCCAAATTCACATCACCCGGCACGGGCGATTTCAACTTGGCGCTGATCGATCCGCCGGAACTGCGTCCGGTTATTTTGCCGTTGATGTTTTCGAAAGTGAGCCGGCCGCCGCTGGTTTCCACTTTCGTGTCGCCGCCGAAATTCCGCACGACGATCGATCCGCCGGAGGTGCGCGCTTCGAGCGAGCCACTGCCATCGGTCGCCTCGATCCGCCCGCCGCTCGTGTCGACCTTGAGCGCGCCTTCGCAGCCGTTCAGCTCGATGCTGCCGCCGCTGGTGGTCGCGCCGGTCGGGCCGTGCAAATGTGTGAACTTCAATTTGCCGCCGCTCGTGTCGGCGCTCATCGAGCCGGTCAATTCGGCGACCATGATCGTGCCGCCGCCGGTGCGCAGCTCCGAATTAAATGTCCGCGGCACGTGCACGGTGTAGCGCGCGTCCATGCTGCAGCGTCCGCTCCAATTCAGGTTGTGCTCTTTGTTTTGGCGCCGGGCGCGAATGGTGACCGTGTTGCCCTCTTTGCTCACCGTGACCGGCGCGGAGGCCAGATATTCTTTTTCCTGTGCCTGATTGTCCGAGTCGATCTTGCGATGCGCCATGACGGAAATCTTATCATCCGCGCCAGCCGAGACATCGATCGTTCCGAAATCGACGTCGACGATGAGTTTGCCGCCAGGCGCGCCCTCGAGAGTTTGACTGACGTTTTCTTCCGACAACGCGGACGCAGTCGTCGCGGCAACAAAGAGCAGGAGAAGGGTGCGAATGATCATAGGTCGGGATGGGTTGAGGTGAAAAATCGCGCGCAAATGCATTTGAGATCGACTTCAACGGACACCCCTTTGCATGGGTTATGCCAGCGACTGAACCGTTTCGTTTCCGCTAGGCAATGAAGGGGTTACGCGAGCCGAGCCTCATCACACCCACGCTTCTTTTTCCCGTCGTCGGGATTTCACCGTCCCATTTTCGAAACGTCTTGGAGGAACTGGGAATTTCTAACCGCGGATGACGCGGATGGGTACGGATAGGAAGAAAAAATCCGCGCTATCCGCGTAATCCGCGGTTAACTAACTTCCGATGCCCGCGACTATGATCCGCAAATTAGCGGCGCGTGATGCGCGGCTGAGCAGCTTTCGCTTTTACGATCTGCTCGTTCACGTCTTCGTCGTCATTCTCCTGATTTCAAATCTTGTCGGGCAAAAAATCTGCGCGATTCCGCTTTTCAATTTTCATGGAGAGCCGGTCGTGGCGAATGTGAGCGGCGCGCAATTGCTTTTCCCGATCACGTACATCTTCGGCGATATTTTCACCGAGGTTTACGGTTACGGCGCATCGCGGCGCGCGATCTGGCTGGGCTTCTTTGCCTGCACCATCCTGTCGTTGATGGGACTGTTCGTCGTCTGGATTCCAGCGGCGCCTGGCTGGCCGAATCAGGCGGCGTTCGAGGCGGTTTTTTACAATGTGCCGCGTTTCATTCTGGCCAGTCTCGTTGCGTTCTGGCTGGGAGAATTTACAAATTCCTACACGCTCGCGAAGATGAAACTGTGGACCGACGGCAAATGGCTTTGGACGCGCACGGTCGGCTCGACGGTGACCGGACAATTCGTCGATACTACGGTGCTGATCCTGATCGCGTTCGGCGGGCGCACAGCGTGGTCGACGATGTTGAACCTGATCCTTTCGGGCTACTTCGCTAAGGTTCTTTACGAAGTGCTGGCCACGCCGCTCACTTATCTCGTCGTGAATAAACTGAAGCGGACCGAAGGCGTGGATGTCTACGATCGGGACACAAACTTCAATCCGTTCGCGCGCAATCGCGAGCAAGGCGCGGCCGTGTGATGGAGATTCTTCGGGCCGATCCTGCGGATGCGGCTGCGCTGACGGAGATCGCGCACGCGGCCAAGCGCCACTGGGGTTATCCCGAACGCTGGATCGAAAGCTGGCGAGATATCCTGACAATGCGCCCGCAATTCATCGCGGAGAACGTGACCTATTGCGCAAAAGAAGACGGGCGCATCATCGGATTTTATCTTTTGACGACGGAGAACGACGGGATGCATCTCGATCATCTTTGGATCTCACCGCACGCCATGGGTCGCGGCATCGGGCGCGCCTTGTTCAAGCATGCGATCGAGCAGGCAAAACAACTGGGATATCGCGAAATGAAAATCGAGGCGGACCCAAATGCGGCAGGTTTTTACGAACGCATGGGCGCGAAACGGGTCGGCGTAAGCCTGACTGAAATCGAAGGCCGGCCGCGCGAGTTGCCGCTTTTGCTTTTCGCGGTCCCTTCAAAACGCGACGGGGAAATGGAGTGATGGAGTGTTGGAGTAATTTCACACGAGGAATCACTACTCCACTACTCCATTGTTTCTTGCAGAGTTCGCTTCTGGAACGCACCTTGAAGTGAATGACGAATCCCGCCCGTTTCTCTTACGTGCTGCTCGCGGCTGTTTTGATTCTCGTGGGATTGCTTCAACTCGGCGCGCCGTTCCTGGCTCTGCTCTTTTCCTATTTCGTGCTGACAAAACTGGGCCGCTTCATTCCCAACAAATGGGTCGTGCTCGCCGTTTTTCTCGTCGTGCTGGCGGGCATTTCCTACACGGCGGGACATTTCATTCGCGCGGCCATCTCTGCCCTGCCGAAAATCGCCGATAACGCCATCCCGGCCATCATTGCCTGGTTGCAGGCACATGTTCCTGATCTCAACCTTCCCTTCACCGACTTCGAAAGCCTCAAAGCCACCGCGATGGCCTCGCTAAAAGATGAGGCGCATTACCTGGGCAACGTCGCGAATTTTGCCCGGAACGCTTCGACGACCGCGGTTTTTCTCATCATCGGGGTGGTCGCGGCTGTCAGTCTTTTTTTCAACAGTCAGCTCGATCTCTTTCGCGAATCCCACAAGATCGGAAATAATCTCTACTCGGCTTGCTGCGACGAAATCACCGCGCGCTTCAGCGAGTTTTACCGCAGCTTCGCGACGGTCATCGGCGCGCAAATGACGATCTCCTGCATCAACACCGCGCTCACGGCGATCTTCGTTTTCGTCGTGCAACTTCCCTATGGGCCAGTCGTGGTCGGACTGACATTTCTCTGTGGGCTTCTTCCGATCGTCGGCAACGTCGTCAGCAACACCGTCATCGTCTTCATCGGTTTCCTTGTTTCGCCCAAGGTCGCGATTGGCGCGCTCGTTTTCCTGGTGGTCGTCCACAAGCTGGAATATTTCCTAAACAGCAAGATCGTCGGCGCCCGCATCCGCAATCCGATCTGGCTGACCTTATTTGGCCTGATCATCGGCGAAAAACTCATGGGCGTCCCCGGCATGATCCTCTCGCCGGTGGTCTTGAATTATCTCCGGGTCGAGCTGTCGAAAATGGAAACATCTCCGATTACGGTGGCCGCTTCCAGGCCCATCACGGGTGAGCCGGTTGATCGAGCCAGGTTAGAAAGAACAGTATGAGCGAAACCGCATCTCAAAATCCGTGGATCGACCTGGCGCCCGGAATCCGGCGCCGCACCGTGACGCATGGCGCGCACATGTATCAAATGATCGCTGAACTGAAGGCCGGCAGCAAAATGCCGGAACACAAACATCCGCAGGAACAGATCATCCATATCCTCTCGGGACGGATGAAGGTCTTCGCGAATGGGGGAACGCACGAATTGGGCGCGGGCGAATCCTATTACCTCGCGAGCAATGTTCCGCACGGCGTCGAAACTCCCGAGGACACGCGGGTGCTCGATACCTTCAGCCCGCCGCGTGACGAATACATCGCGCTGGATCGGCAGCCTGCGGCGCGTTGATCGCGCGTTCCGCAGAAATGTATCGCGTTTGTTTTTGCGGGAGTGCTACGCTTCCCGGCTTCTGATGCACCTGCGGAGTGAAACACAAATCCGCCTGGGTGATGAATCGCCGCGAATGGGTTTTCCCGTCGAGTGGTGGTTCGTGCAGGGCCGCTTCGAGAGTGAGAAATCCGGCCGCCGTGAATTCATGGTCTCGCTTTTTCGTCATGCGCTCGAGTGGGGCAGCATCTCGGCCGGGAACGCCTATTCGTTGTTGATCTCAACCCTGGAAGAATCTTCCCGGTCTTCCGCGTGGCTCTCTCAAATCGATCCCGCCACGGTCCCGTTCCTGGTCGCGGCGTTGCGGACCGCGCCGCCGGCGGGGCTCGATCCAATCGCGGTCCGGTCGCTCACGGATGAGATCGAACAATATGGATTACCCAAATCGATTCGCACATTGGCGCCGGGTGCGACGATCGAGTCCGCGCCACTGCGGGCGCGCTGGGGTGATTTTGAATTGAGCCAAACTGAGGACGCGTTCGTGCTCGGCTTCATCGAACCGGAAACAGAGCGCCGCTGCTCGTTCCGGCTCACGCCGGTTCATCCGCGATTTCATCTCGCGGATGTTGCCGTCGCGAATGGCGGATCGATGGATTACGTCTCGTACACGCGGCTCGCGCTCGAAGGCGATGTCGATGGCGAGACGGTGCGCGGCGAGGCCTGGCTCGATCATCAATGGGGCAGCCAGGGCTGGTTCGTGGCCGGGGAAAACACGGCGCAAATTTTTGGCTGGGACTGGCTCGGCGTTCAGCTCGAGAACGATTCTGAATTACTGGTCATGGTTATCCGCGACCAACGCTCGGGCGCGGCTCTCTGCCAATACGCGGTGCTCGTCGACGAAGGCGGAGCCGCGCGTTTGTTGCGCGACGTGGAAATCACGCCGCGCGCCTGGTGGACGAGCCCCGTCTCGGACGCTTCGTATCCGGTCGCGTGTCAGGTAACGATTCCATCTTTGGAGTTGGAGCTCGATTTCGAGCCGCTCGTGCTCGATCAGGAAATTCCCATCTTCCCGCCCATCCGCGCCGTCTGGGAAGGAGCGGGCCGGGTCGAAGGCACTTGGGCCGGACGAGCGATCGGTGGACACGCGCGGCTCGAGTTGCACGGGTATGCCTATCTTCTCGATCTCGAGCAACACCTCGACAAAGCTGTCAGCCGCATCCGCACCGATATCGAATCTTTTTTGCCGCGCACTTTCAGCCAGGCGGACCTAGAGCGGTTCGCCGGGCCCGCGGACAGTGAATATGATACGATGGCGCAAACTGCCGTTCTGGCGAAGCCGCTCTGGGACTTCATGGATCGTGGCGGCGGCAACCCGTGGCGGCCAATTTTCGGAACGCTCATCCTGGGCGCGCTCGGCGTGGAGCCAACCCCGTACTCCTCTCTGATCAGCATCACGGCGGAAATGCTTCATGACGGTTTGCTCGTGATCGACGATATCGTGGACAACAGCCGGCTGCGGCGCGGCGAGGATTGCATCCATCTGCGTTACGGCGTGGATGTGGCGATCAACGCCGGCAACGCCGCCTATTTTCTGCCGATGCTTCTCTTGCGCGATTACCCGCACTTGAGCGATGCGCAGCGGCTCGAGCTCTTCCGCATTCTGACCCGCTTGTATGTGCGCGTCCATCTGGGTCAGGGACAGGACATTTACTGGTCGAAATCTCTCACGCGCGAGCAGCTCCGCCTGTGGATGGACGATTCGATCGACGCCAAAATTATTCAGCTCTACACCTTGAAGACCGCCGCGGTTGTCGAAGCCGGCGCCGAGGGGGCGTGTGTGATCGCGCAGACCGATGAAGCGACCAAGCGTGTCTGCTGCGATTTCGGGCGTTGCTTCGGTGTCGCATTCCAGATCGTGAATGACATCGTGGAGTTCAGCCCCAACGTCATTGGCCGGGGCGCCGAGAGCAGCGACATCGCGGCGGGAAAGCTTTCTTATGTTGTCGCAAAAGCGTTGCGGCTTTTGCCCGCGGCGGAAGCGGCGCGCCTGGAAACAATTTTTTGTTCGCCGGCTTTACGTTCCGAACCTTCCGTCGTCGCGGAAGGCATCGATCTCGTGCAGCGCTCCGGCGCGCTCGCGCTTTGCCGGCGAGAGGCGCACGAAATGATGACGGAACAATGGAAACGCTTTTCCGCCCACGTCCCGCCCTCGGAACCGAAGACGATGCTCCGCGTGCTCTGGACTTTTCTCCTTTCGCTGGGTTGCGACGAGCGCTACGCGAAGTTTGCCCCGGGTAATTGAAGGCGGCGCTGCCGATTCACGCAGCGACTTTATTTCATTGGCGAAGTGCGGTGGCCGGCGACATCCGCGAACCGATCCACGCCGGATATAATCCGCCCAGAGCGCCGAGCGCGATGGCGATCAGTAACGCGATTCCCAGGAGCGGAAGGCCCACGTCCGCTTCCAATTTTCCGTGGACCCATGGACTCATTTGCAACAGCCGCGCCGCGACCGCGCCCAGGCCGCAACCCGCGAATCCGCCGACGAGACTGAGCAGGAGCGACTCGGCCAGGATCATTTGCATGATGCGCCCACGCCGCCAGCCGATCGCCAACAGAATCCCGATCTCGTGCAAGCGTTCGAAGACGCTCATCAGGATGGTGTTCATCACGCCGATCGCGCCGACCACGAGCGCAATCGAGGAAACGGCCCACGTCATCGCCTTCGCGATTTGCATCGCGATATTATTTTCCGCGACGGATCCCGGATTGAACGCGGTCAATCCCTCAAACTTTGCTTTGATCGAAACGCGGAGCTTCTCCGTGTCGCCGACGGAAGTATTGGGCTCGAGCCAGATGTCGAAAAAATTCACCATGCCTTCCTTGTTCGTCAGCGATTGCATGGCCGGCAACGGCATCACGATCGCGCCGCTTTCCGCGAGCGCGGGGCTGCTGAAAATTCCGCACACGGTGTATTCGCCGCTCTCGATCTGGACCTTGTCGCCGAGAGTTTTTCCCAGCATCTCGGCGTTGAGGGTGCCGAGCGCGACCGTATTTTTCGACGAATCGTCCGGCCATTTCCCGCTCACCAGTTTCACGTGATTCCAAAGCGAGGTCTTCGTTTCCCATCCGATGACAAGAATGGTGGGCGAATCTTCGACGCTGAAGACATCGCTCAGGAGCGCGCCGACTTCCCGCACGTGCGGCATCCTCTGCAGCTCCGCTTTCAAAGCGAAAGGAAAAGGCCCCGGCATGGTGCTGCGCGTGACAGACTTCGTCACGACCAGGTCTGTGCCGCGTGCTTTGTAAACATTTGCCCAGCTCCGCTCGAATCCGGACGCGATCCCCGAGAGCGACACGACCGCCGCGATGCCGATCGAAATTCCACCGAGCGTGAGCAGACTGCGCGAGCGCCGTCGGAAGAGATTTTTCAAAATGAGTTGGAAGAAAGACATGGAACTTCACGCGCCGTTGGAGATTTGCTTTTCCACCAGTTGCCCATCCCGCACGCGCAACGTCCGATTCGTCGCCGCCGCGACATCACAGTCGTGCGTGACGACGATCATGGTCATGTTTCGCTGCTGATGAATGGCGCCCAACACTTCCAGGATCTTGAGCGCATCAGAGCTGTCGAGATTTCCGGTGGGCTCGTCGGCGAGCAAGAGTTTCGGTTCGTTGGCGAGACTTCGCGCAATCGCCACGCGCTGTCGCTCTCCTCCCGAGAGCTTGGAGGGACGATGGTCCATGCGATGTTCCAAGCCGACCGATCCCAACAGAGCCGCGGCGCGCGTTCGCCGCTCTGAGGCGCGCCACTTTCGCTCGAACATCGGCATCTGCACATTCTCGAGGGCCGTCAGCGCCGGGAGAAGATGGAAGGACTGAAAAACAAACCCGATCGTGCGGGAGCGGAAGCGCTCCGGCTCCGCGAGGTGGCGCATTTCCACCGAGTCGATCGTGACCGCGCCCTCGAACTCCGAGTCGAGCGCGCCGAGAATATTCAGCAAGGTCGTCTTGCCGGAGCCGCTCGGTCCCATGATGGAAACAAACTCGCCCTGCTCGACGGTGAAACTGATTCCGCGCAATGCCTGGACGGCGCCGTAATCGAACGACCGCCGCAGATTACGCACCTCGATCAATGCATTCTTCGAGCTCATGCGGCAAGGCGCGGTTCGCGAGCGAACCATTTGCGAAAATCTTTTTCGCTCAAATCACAATCACGCTAGCGGCGGCGCGGAAATATGTCGCGTCGATTCTTGCGGCCGTGTTACCCTCACCGGCGCTTCGAAACTTAACTGAGACAATATTTATGCTGCACATCATTTGGTCGATCGTCGTTGGTTTTATTATCGGTTGGCTGGCGGAAGCCTTTTACCCCGGCGCACAGCATCTTGGTTTCTGGAAAGCGGCTCTCATCGGCATCGGCGGTTCGATTCTGGGCGGTTTGATCAGCCGGCTTTTTTCCCGGCCGCAGCCGGGCACGCCGTTTCATCCGGCCGGTTTCTTCATGTCGCTCATTGGCGCGATCATCCTGCTCTACGTTTGCCTCAAATTTAATTTGGTCAGCTGATTGTAGCGGCGGTCTCTGACCGGCGAATCGATTTCCAGAGGTCCATTGATGCGACGGTCAAAGACCGCCGCAACAGATTCGAGCTTCGCAACTCGCGCTCGTGTCACCGGTATGCGAAGTTAGCGGCGCAAATTTATGAGAAGATTCGTCGTCATTCTTCTGACGACTGTGTTGCTGCCGGTCGCCCTGGCATCGGCCGACGAAGTCGCGGCCATCAACAGGTTAATTTCCGAGATCAATGACGCGATGAAGACGAACAGGGAGCGCATGATCAGTCTCATCATTATTAACACTGACGCGGCCCGAACGACCCTGGAGCAGGAAAAAGCGCGCACCGGTTTCAGCTGGGGCGAAGTCTACGTCGCGCATTCGATCGCGCTGGCTACGAGCAAAAGCTTCAATGAGATCGCGGCGCTGAAAGCCAAAGGCCAAAGCTGGGCGCAGATTTCGAAGACAAAGAAAGTCTCGCTCCGGGCGGCGGCTAAACCGCTCCAGGAATTGCTCCATCCCAAAAGGAAGGACTAGCCCTTGCCAAGAGGCGTTCTTCACCTACAATACCGGCTCGTTTATGGCAGAAAGTGACACGATGGACATGAAGGAGTTTCAGCTCCACGAGAAGGACACCGGCAGCGCGGATGTGCAAGTTGCGCTCCTCACCCGCCGGATCGCGCAGCTGACCGACCACCTCAAGAGCCACGCCAAAGATCATTCGTCGCGCCGCGGCCTCCTCAAGATGGTGGCGATGCGCCGGAGCTTGCTCGATTATCTGAGCAAGTCGGAGTCCGACCGGTATAAAAACCTGCTCGAGAAACTCAACTTGCGGAAGTAGCCGCAGGTTCGTCTTCGGTTACGCTCCGTCTTTCGTCCGCTCTTTCGGTCGTAACGCATTCGTTAAATAGAAAGTAAACCCGGCGCTCAGGCCGACGTTCCACTTTGATTAGAGGTTTTAGTCCCGCAGTCGCGGGATTAAAACCTACAATCAGGGTGACCGGCCTGGGATTCGCCAAATCTCAGAAAGTAGTTTGTTATGCAACACAAGGTCACGGCCCAGATCGGGTCCACGCAAGTCTCAATCGAAACCGGCAAAATCGCCAAGCTCGCCGACGGCGCAGTCGTCGTCTCCACCGGCGACACCATGGTCCTCGTCAGCGCGGTTTCCGCCACGCAAATCAAGGAAGGCCAGGATTGGTTTCCGCTCACGGTTGATTACCGCGAGAAAGCTGCTGCGGTCGGAAAATTTCCCGGCGGTTATTTTAAGCGCGAAGGACGTCCTTCGGAAAAAGAAACGCTCACGTCGCGCATGACGGACCGGCCGCTCCGTCCCCTCTTTCCCGCCGGCTATCTCTACGACACGCAGATCATTTCGATCCTGCTCAGCGCCGATGGCCAGAACGATCCTGACATTCTAGCGATCAACGGCGCGTCCGCCGCGCTGACCGTTTCCGACATTCCATTTGCCGGGCCAATCGGCGCCGTGCGCGTGGGTCGCGTGGACGGTCAGTTCATCGCGAATCCGACGCATGACGAGCGCGATCGCAGCGATCTCGATCTTGTTTATGTCGGCACCGAAAACGACGTCATCATGATCGAAGGCGCCGCGCAGGAAGTGCCGGAAGAGGATTTCGTAAAGGCGCTCGAGTTCGCGCACGGACACGCGCGCGAGATGATCCGGATTCAAAAGGAGCTGGCCGCGAAAGTCGGCAAGCCGAAGCGCGAGATGCCGTTGATGACGGTGAACCAGGACATTCTCGAGGTGGCATATCAAGTCGCGGGCGATCGCATTGAAGGCGCGCTCTACAACCCGACCAAGGTCGAGCGCAGCAAAGCGGTGAACGCGTTGAAAGAAGAAGTGAAGGCGAAGGTGTTGGAGAAATTTCCCGACGCCGACAAATTCGCGATCTCGCAGGCGTTCGATTACGTGCAGAAGAAAGCGTTCCGCATCAGCGTGCTCGACAAACAGAAGCGGATGGATGGCCGCGGCTATCAGGATTTGCGGCAGATCACCTGTGAAGTTGGCGTGCTTCCGCGTGCACACGGCTCCGCGATTTTCCAGCGTGGCGAAACCCAGGCGCTCGCGCTCGTCACTCTCGCGCCCATCGAAGAAGCCCAAAACATTGACGCTTACGGCGGCGGCGTGACTTCGAAGAGCTTCCTGCTTCATTACAATTTCCCGCCTTTCAGCGTCGGCGAAACTGGGCGGACCGGCGGCGCAAGCCGTCGCGAGATTGGTCACGGCGCTCTGGCCGAGCGCTCGCTCGAACCGGTGGTGCCGGCCTCGGAAGATTTCCGTTACGCGATTCGCATTTCCAGCGAAGTGATGGAATCGAATGGCTCGACCTCGATGGCGAGTGTCTGCGGTGGAATGCTCGCCCTCATGGATGCCGGTGTGCCGATCAAGACACCGGTCGCGGGAATCTCGATCGGCCTCGTTACGGAGTTCGGTGACGGCGGCGAACTGAAACGTTACGAGCTGCTCACCGACATCATCGGCTCCGAAGATCATTTCGGCGACATGGATTACAAACTTTGCGGAACCGACAAGGGCATCACCGGCTTCCAGCTCGATCTGAAGTTGCGGGGCGTCAGCCACAAAATCATGGGCGAAGCGACCTTCCGCGCAAAGGAAGCGCGCACGAAAATTCTCGGGATCATGGCGGCGACGCTCGATAAACCGCGCGCCGACTTGAGCAAGTACGCGCCGCGCATTGAGACCATCAAAATTAATCCGGAGAAAATCGGCGCGCTCATTGGACCCGGTGGAAAAACGATCAAGGGAATCGTCGCTGAGACTGGCGCGGAGATTAACATTGAGGACGACGGCTCCGTCCACATTTACGCGACGAGTCCCGAGAGCATGGCGCGCGCGAAAGAAATCATCGGCGGCATGTCGCGCGAGATCGAAGTCGGCCAGACCTACCACGGCCGCGTCGTCTCGATCAAAGAGTTCGGCGCGTTTGTCGAAGTTTTCCCGGGGAAAGATGGCTTGGTCCACATTTCCGAGCTGGCCGATTTCCGCGTAAATCGCACGGAAGACGTCGCGAAGATGGGCGAGATGATCTGGGTGAAATGCATCGGCATCGACGACAAGGGGCGCGTGAAATTGAGCCGGAAAGCCGCGCTCAAGGAACGCGCCGCCGCCGAAGCCGGCCAGACCGCCGAGCCCGACCGCGTCGAGCATCCCGCGCGCTGATTAGGCGGATGCCAGCCATGACTCGCTTCTTCGGCGCCATGTTGGTCGCCGGCGCGTTTGCCTTGAGCGCGTGCACGTCCGTCACCGAAATGGTCACGGCGAATTTGCCGCAACGACATTCCGGCCGGCCATCCATCGTCGTAAACCTAGGGGAGCAACAAGCGTATCTCTACCGCGGACAATATTTGACGGCGTCCTCCCGAATCTCAAGCGGCCGCGAGGGGCACCGGACGCCGCTGGGCCAATTCAGTGTTATCCGCAAAGACGAGGATCATCGTTCCAGCCTTTACGGCTCCTACGTGGACGACTCGGGGCGGGTCGTTAGGCCAAACGTGGATGTCCGGAAAGATCCGAAGCCGCCCCATTCCACATTTCTCGGCGCGTCGATGCCGTACTTCCTCGAGTTTTCACCGGGATATGGATTGCATCAGGGTTATCTGCCTGGCGTTCCAGCGTCGCACGGATGCATCCGAATGCCCTATTGGAAAGCCCGGCAGTTTTTCAACACCGCGCATGTCGGCACGCCTGTCGTGGTGAAGCCGTAAGGCGATAAACTTTTGCACTCGGCGGATTGCCTGGAGGCGATCACAAAGCGAAATTCTTCCGGTGCGCCGGCTTTCTCTGACGATTGTTTTTCTGCTCGTGCTCTTGCCGGCGTTTCCGGCGGCGGGGCAGGACGACAAACTAACACCGCTCGAAATTTTCGACGCAGCGCTGGCGAAATTCGACACCATTCGGCTCGCGCTGCGCAAGTGGCAGTACCACCAAACGCTCACGACCCAGCAGTTGGACAGCGATGGCAATGTGATTGCGAAGGGGACTTGGAAATCGATCGTCCGGCCCGGCGATCCCCGGCCACTCGAGTTCACATTCGAGAAAATGGAGGGAAAATTATCCTTCTTTAAATCCGGTTCTGAAGCAGAGGAGACCGCGCCGAAAAAATCCGCCTCGCCGAAACCACCCGCCACGACCGAGGAGGAAAATCAGGCCGAATCCGCGGTCGCCGCCGTCAAGAAATACAATCTCCGCGACCGTTATCTCTGGAAGCGTTTGCCGGATGAGACCGTTGCGGGCGAAAGCGCTTATGTTCTCACGTTCGAACCCAAGCCAAAGCAGAACACGAAATCGCGCGAAGAAAGATTCTTCGGACTGCTCGCCGGCCGGATGTGGGTCAGCCGGGCCGATTTCAATGTCTTGAAAGCCGAGGCCGCGCTGCAATCTCCCTGCTCACTTTTTTGGATCATCGCGCGTGTCACCACCTTCCAATTCACCTATGAGTTGGAGCCCCCTCGTGGCACCAACCCATTTCTTCGTCTAAGCAAAGCAACCGCGAAAACAGTTGTCACCTTCCCATTTTACTCAGTCCGGCAACGCCATTGGCAGACCGTCGAAAAGTACGAACCGCGCACCGCGCGGGGCAGCACCGCGCCGGATCGCTAGCAATTCCGGCGGACCAAAGTTTTGGAGATATGACGCCGCGGCGGTTGAATGCTTTAACTGCGGGCAAGGTGGAATCGAACAGTCACGCGCAAGCGGCAATGGTTCGATTTTAGCTCAGTCGGGGGCACACGGGATATTTGCTGAAAGGTTCACTCGGAACAAGGGCCAAGCAGGCAGATTGCAGATTGATCAGTCGCGGATTCGGTCTCAATCTGAAATCGAAAATTTGGAATCTGGAAACAAATGAAATCGGGTTTCCTCGATAAACTGATCGAACGACTCGGCCGGGTTGGACCGGAGGAGGTGCAGAATTATCTGCTCCAACTCGCGCAGGAGAAGGGGCTCATCGAGACGGTTTTCAACGCGATCCAGGAAGGCATCATCGTCACGGACGCGAAAGGGCGCATCACTTACGTGAACGACGCGGCGTGCGAGCTGTTCGGACTCGAGGCGGAAAGTTCCATCGGCAAACGCCTCGACGAACGCGTGCGCGGGCTGGATTGGAAATCGCTCTCGCAATCGGAAGGCGCCGTCAGCCGGGACATGGAAATTTTTTATCCGGCGAACCGGTTCCTCAATTTCTACATCGTGCCGCTCCTGATCGAGCGGCGCACGCCGAAGGACAGCGCGAACAGTCACGCCGAGCCCGTGGGACATGCGATCATCTTGCGCGACATCACGGAGAGCCGGCGTTCGACGGAAAAGACGATCGAATCGGAACGGTTCAATGCGCTCACGCTCCTGGCCGCCGGTGTCGCGCATGAGATCGGCAATCCGCTCAATTCGCTTCACATCCATTTGCAGTTGATGGAGCGCAAGGTGCGCAAGCTCGACGGCAAAGTGAAGGAGGAGCTGCAGGAAGCGATTGCCATTTCCCGCGCGGAGATCACGCGGCTCGACTCGATCGTGACGCAATTCCTCCAGGCCATCCGGCCCTCCAAGCCGGTGCTGCATCCGGAAAATGTGAACGCGATCGTGGAGGAAGCCGTGCGCTTTTTCGCCCCGGAAATCGAGGACCGCGACATCGTGGTCGAGCAGGAGCTGCGCTCCGATCTGCCGTTGCTCGAGCTCGATCGCGACCAGATGAAGCAGGTCTTTTACAATGTGATCAAGAACAGCTTCGAAGCGATGAAACGGCGCGGTATCCTGCGCATCCGCACGGACATGGAGGCGACGCATGTCGTCATCAGTTTCACCGACACCGGCGGCGGCATGTCGGCGGAAAGTTTGAGCCGCGTCTTCGAGCCGTATTTCACGACGAAGAGCGCCGGCTCGGGACTTGGCTTGTTAATTGTGCGCCGGATCGTGCGCGAACACGGCGGCGAATTGGCGATCGAAAGCAACGAAGGCAAAGGCCTCACGCTCACCATCCGTTTGCCTTATCTCGACAAGCGCGTCCGCATGTTGGAAGAAGGAACACCGCGCAAATAACGCCGGGCAAAAAAATTCCAGTGTTCTCGCGCAGAGCCAAACGCAACAAGAACCTGCAATTTCGTTCCAGGCAGGGCGAATTCCTCCGCGCGGCCGGCCAGCCGATCGCGTTTGCCGCCGAGACCGGCCGGGTGCCGGGTAACATCGATCACTTCTGGATCACGCTTCGGATTGGCAACGGTGATCCTTTGCGCATCGCGCTCAGCACGCACTCAAGGCAGAATGCCCGCGCTGGGTTCGATCCGCGTCTGCGAGTGGGGGTGGTGATTTCCGCGTGGAGCGAATTGCCGGAGCCGGGTCTGCACGCGTGCGCGCGTTTGGATTATCACGAGATCGAATCGTCGCAGCTCGTGACTTATTTCGAATACGAACGTCCCGCGCTCGAGTTGCAGCGTGCTGAAGGATTACCAGGGCCGGGACGGAGCCATCCGCTTTTATTTCAAGGGCGGTGCCGCCGAGATGCTCCTTTTCAAATATTGCGGCCAGCCTTGATCGAAGCCCGCGCCGACCTTAACCGTGCCTGAATGATCCACGAAGAAAAGCGCGACGCGTTCTTGATTAGCACTGACCCGGCAAGGCTGGATGTGGACGCGATCTATGACTACTTGTCGCGCGTCTATTGGGCGAACACTCGATCGCGCGACGCCGTGGAGCGTTCCCTGAAAAATTCTCTCTGCTTCGGCTTATACGAAGGCGCTAGTCAGATCGGATTGGCGCGAGTGATCAGCGACTACGCCACCTTCGCCTATGTCTGCGATGTTTATGTTCTTGAAGCTTATCAAGGCAACGGCTTGGGGACATGGCTGATGAAAGCAGTGATGGCTTATCCTGATCTCCAAGGTTTGCGTCGCTGGCTGCTGGCCACGCGAGACGCGCACGGACTCTATCGCAAGTCCGGCTTCAAAGAACTGGAGTCGCCGGAACGTTGGATGGAGATTCTTACTACTGCACCAAGCCCGCCATCCGCCATTCTCGATCCTCCATCCTCTTGAAATTACCAGGGAGGGGACTCGAACCCCTAAGGATTGCTCCACCAGATCCTAAGTCTGGCGCGTCTGCCAATTTCGCCACCCTGGCTTGAGAAATAGACCCACCGAACAAGCGCAGTGTACTAGAATTTGTGCTAGAGCCAAGGCAGAGCGCAATCAAGCCCACCAGACTTACACTCATGAGGGGAAGCTTCGATAGCTCCATCCCAGTTGGCATGGAGCATAAATTTGGCTCCCACGAGGTTAGCTTCGCGCTCCTCCAACTTAGCATCATGGATTTCGAACACATCGTAATGATAGTGTTTGAGGACGCAACTGGTGGCGATTAGAGATCTCACCATGCTCACGTCCACTTTGAAGCTTTACGAGGCGGACAGTTTCCGAAATGTAACCCGAATATCCCAATTGTTCCTCACACGAGTTCCTCGACGAAACCGTGCGTGGCATTCGAGGCAGTGTTGAGACGACGCTAACGAGCATCGCTCGTTTCCACCGGCTTAGCCGGGCCGCTCTCCGCCCCGGGAACGAGATCGACGCGGATGATTGGGTCGTTAGGTTCCGCTACCGGCCCTTCCCAACGCAGAAACTCGGCCGGTGGTTTGGTCAGCCAGATGAGCGTGTCGGGCACGTGAACAAATAACCCGACGATCACCCCGATTTTGGGATGAATGACGAAGCGATCGCCTTCTAGGAGCCGGTCCGCCATCTTCATTTGATCGACGCCACCGTGCGATATTTGCACTGTAACGACCTTCGGCTTCGGTGTGAAACCAACTGCCTGAAGTTCGATCTGTTCTCCGCGGAGAAGCCGTGGCCGGAGATTCTGCACCGCCAGCATGAAACCATAACCAGCAAACGTCCGGCCAGCCTGCACGTCGATTTTCTCCGACCAATTTTTCAAATCGTCCTTCTCACGTTTTTGCGCCGTGGCCGTTTGTGTTTTGAAGTCCACCGCGAAATGGCGCACGAGCTGCCCGCCTTTAAGCTCGCGCCATGACCATTCTTCCTGAATGAGCTCGGGCTTTTGCCGGAAGACTGCTTTCTCCTCGGTGCGATCTCCGCGCTTAAATTTGTAGGTGATCGTGATGTGCAGGCGCTCGTCATCGATCCATTGTGCGAATTCGCCATCAGCCAGCTTTTTTCCATTCGAATCCAGCAAGGCTGGAAAGCCGTGCGTGGTCGCTTCGAATTCCGTCACTTCTACGGCTGGTGAAGACAATGGCGAAAGGAACGCCATGACGAAAAATAATGGAACGCATATTTTCATTGTTTGATGCAGTTGGGGCTTTCTCCACCAGAGGGGAGACAGGCGTCCTCTATATTCGAACTGGATTTGCCGTGCGCCACTGGGCACCCACGCGAGGGTCGGGAAGGCTGCGAACCAAGTCCAACAATGCACGTCGATAACTCTGGTAGGGGAGCCGTTCTTCGGCAGCCGTGGGCACGAGCTCCGAAGCGAGCTGGGGCAGTTCCGCATGCGGTAGCCCAGCGTACTTGTGATGCACGCCATGATAAGGCTCATGGAGCAGGGTGAACGCCACGAGCCGGCCGAGCCAACCCTCCGCCACAATGCTTCGGGTGGAGCTGTTCACCGTCCTGCCAGTCAGTCCGACGTGCTCGATGTATTTACGCCAGCTTTGCAGGTTCGCGGCCAAAATCGCGGGCACCAGATACATCCACAAAAAATATCGCCATGCGTGCCAATATGTGACTGCGGATACGATCCCGATCCACACGACGACCATCAGGGCCAATTCAGCCCAAATTCGCCGACGCACCTTCATGTTGCGAATCGGCGAACCAGTACGCAGAAAAGTGCGCAGGAACAAGAACGGCGTGTAGAGCAAGCCGGCGGTGAGTTCGAGAAAGGCGGCGAGAACCCTGCCCCATCGTGACATTCCGGGATGGACGAACGGCCAGAGTTCCTCGTCACGCTCGGCGCCCAGATGTGCGTGATGCGTTTGATGCGCGGCGCGGTAGAGGCTGAAGCTCATAAAGCTCAGGACCCCAAGGATGATGCCATGCACCTCATTCAAGCGGCGGCTCCGCCTGAGGAGGCCGTGGGACGCCTCGTGAAAACCGACCAAAGCCCCGTGCATGAGATGGCTGGCGAGCAATACGAGCGGCACTGCCAGCCAGACCGATGATCCGCTATGCAAGACCGCAGCCAGCGCTGTTTCGGTGAAGAAAAAGAGGACGATAACGACTTGGAAGGCCGAACGGCTCACCCAATGGGGTTGATGCGGCTCGATCAAGTTCTCTACTTCCTCTCTTGTCATAGGATTGATCACAGACTGGTCATAAGTGCGTCGGTTCGGCTTTCGGGTGAGCGGCAAACGCCTGCCAGCACAGCCTGATATATGTGGCCCAAGTTCTGAATGTCATCAATGGGAAAGAGATTCCGCCGGAACAGCCATGCCACCTCCAGTCCGTCACCGTCCTCGTTGATCTCGCAGCCGAGGTCGAAACGGGCGGTGCCGGTCGAGCGTATCCTGAGCTGAAGCGACAGACCCGGCACAACAGCATCCGGAGCGGGATGGTTTTGAAGGGCGAAACGCACCTCAAAAATTGGATTACGCCCAGGCGACGCCGGATCGCCCAGAGCCCGCACGAGTTCGGCAAAGGGCATGGCGTTTGCGAAGGAATCAACGGTTGCCTGATGCACTGCCCGAAGACCGTCGGAGAACGTCCGCTCCCGGTCAATCTGGCCGCGCAGCGGCACAATGCCGGCGCAGTAGCCCATTGTCTCGCGCACAGCCTGTTTGCTTCGATTCGCAACCGGTGTGCCCACGAGGATGTCATCAGCGCCCGTCCACTTGGACAGGGCGATCTGGAACGCCGCCAAGAGCATGCTGAAGAGGGTGGCGCCATTGCTTCGGGCCAGTTCCCGCATCGCGCGGCCAAGGTCGGCCGGGACGAGCGACACCCATCGTTCCCGCTCCCCCGATGTCGACTCTGTCCCGGTTGGCGGGCTCCAGAGCCGGCGTGCCCCAGCCAGGCAAGATTTCCAAAAGGTCGCTCGTTGCTCCAGTTCCGCGGGCTGCCAGAAAGCACGCTCGGCCGCACCCCAGTCTGTGTAGGAGAGCGGCACGGGAGCATGGTTGGCGTGCACACCTCTTAACCCATCCATATAAGCCGCGCACAGATCTTGAAAGAACACGCCCAACGCCCAGCCATCGGCAATGGCATGATGAATCGAAAACACCATCACGTGGTCATCAGCGGCGCGACGGAATACCTCCGCGCGATAGAGCGGGCCCTGCACCAGATCGAAGGGCTTGTTAAAAACTTCCTTCGCCAGTTCTTCGATCGCTTCTGGCTGTCGCTGCGAGGCCGGGAGTTCGTGAAACCTCAGCATCGGCTTGCCAGCATTCCGAATCATCTGCATGGGCTGGCCCTTACCAGGAAGGAACGACAGGCGAAACACCTCCTGCCGGTCCACCACCTTTTGCAGTGCTGCCTCGGAGCCCTGCGGCGTCAGCAAGCCCCGTCCTTGAATGATGGCGCAGATGTTGTTGGACACGTCCGCCACTGGCACAGGCGAGGCCTCCCATAATTCCCGCTGGGGAAATGTCAGCGGCTGGAGGCGGATTTCTCCGCTCTCAAGCCATTGCGTCAGACGCGCTCGTCTGTCTTGGGACATGCACTGTTCAGACTCGAGTTTCCTGCACCAGTTCCGTGGGATTGCGCGGTGTTGCATCGCCGAGCAATCGATCAATCGCATCATCTGAGAGCGCCCTTAAGTCCACCTCATCGGTGGGTGCCGGTTTCGCGGGCAATACGGGTGCGGTGGACGATTTGACCGCCGCTGTGCCGCCAATGTGTTCAGCGATCAGTGTCGTGATCTGGCCGATCGTGCGCGCCAACATCAGGCTCGCTGGTGGCAAGGCCACGCCGATGGCGCTTTCGATCGAGTTTTCGATCTCGACGGCCATCAGCGAATCGAGCCCTAGGTCCGTGAGCGGCTGATCATCGCGCAAACTTTCCGGCTTCACACGCAGGACCGAACCGACGACATCGCGCACGGCCTGGCCGATGATGCCCTCGCGTTCTTCCGGCGCGGCGGATTCGATCTTGAGCCGCCAGTCACTTTTTGCGCCACTGGTCTCCGCTCCCTCGACGCCCGCCGCAATAATATGTTCCAGCAAAGGACTCTCCTGGGTGCCTCGGAACGATTGCCGCCATTTGGACCAATCCACTCGGAAAGCCATTGCCTGCGTGACGCCGGCGGAGAGGAACGATTCCAGCAGAACGACGACTTCGCTCGGTGATAGGGGCGTTAGGCCCAGGCGTGTGAGGTATTCAGCCACACGCTCATTGCGGGCCACATAGCCTTCGCCACCGAGAGCGCCCCAGTTGATCGCGAGGGCAGGCAGACCGATGGCTTGGCGATGATGAGCCAGTGAGTCGAGAAAGGCATTGGCAGCCGCGTAGTTGCCTTGAGCCGAGTTGCCGAAGATGCTCGAAACGGACGAGAACATCACAAAACAATCCAGTTCCATGCTGAGTGTTCCTTTGTGCAGGAGCCATGCGCCGTCTGCCTTCGGTGCCAGCACGGTGCGCATCCGTTCGCGAGTGAGCGATGCGAGCGGCGCGTCGTCAATCACCATTGCCAGGTGAAATACTCCCTTGAGAGGATGCCCCGCCGATGAAATTTCCGTTAGTAGCCGCTTCACATCCTCCTGCGATCCCGCATCCGCCAGCACCACCTGCACGTCCACGCCGCGTCCGCGCAGTTTAGCCAAAAAGTCTTCCGCTTCGGGTGTGGCAGGTCCGTTTCGACTGGTGAGCACCAGATGTCGGACACCACAATCAGCAAGCCATTCGGCCAGCACCTTGCCGAAGCCGCCGAACGCGCCCGTGATCAGGTAACATCCATCCGGCTTCACCTCGAAGGCTGGAGCCAATGGCTCGCCGCGCCTCGCGACAAAAGGCTCTGGAAACGACACGATCACTTTGCCAGTGTGTTTGCCCTGAGCCATCAACCGAAAAGCCGCGTCAATGCGGCATGCCGGGAAAGAACGGAACGGCAGCGGTCGAAGCGCCTTTTGTTCGACCAGCACGGCAACATTCTCCAAAATCTGTCGTGTCCCTTCTTCATCGCCGCTAAAGATGGCGTCCATCGCGACCACATGGAACGACGCATTCTTCCGCATCGGCCACAGCGGAATGCGGGAGTTCTGGTAGATGTCCCGCTTTCCGATCTCTATGAAACGGCCGAAAGGTGCGAGACAGGAAAGCCCCATCGGGATCGCTTCGGCGGCGAGTGCGTTCAGCACCACATCCACGCCCTTGCCGCCGGTGAGTTCCATGACCTCTTCGGCAAAGTCTGCACGACGCGAGTCAACGACATGCTCAACTCCGAGGGCTTTAAGCAGCGCGCGCTTGGCCGGACTGCCGGCACTGGCGATCACTTCCGCTCCAAGGTGGTGTGCGATCTGGATCGCTGCCATGCCCACACCGCCCGCGCCAGCATGAACGAGGACGAGTTCGCCCGCCTTCAGCTGCGCCACAGCTTTTAGCGCGTGCCAAGAGGTCATGAAGACCACCGGCAGGGTCGCTGCTTCTTCAAAGGATAATCCGTCCGGGATGATGCGCACGTCGCCGGCACGCGCCATCGCATAGGTCGCAAGGCCAAACACAGCGAGGCCAAACACCCGGTCTCCCGGCGCCAGATGGGTGACTCCACTTCCAACGGCCGTCACCACGCCGGCCATTTCGTCGCCGAAGATCCGGGCGTCCGCCGTTTCCGCGGGATAAAGGGCAAGCGCCTTGAGCACATCACGAAAATTCATGCCAGCGGCTTTCACTTCGATCACCACCTGACCCGCGCCGCAGGGCGGCAGGGCGAAGGGCACCAGGCGGAGCGAGCTGAGCAGGCCGCGCTCGCGAGATTCAAGTCGAACCGGCACCGTGCGATCAAGCACCTGCTCTCGTGGCGACAGACCGCGACCGATGCGCCGGACATAGCGTGCCTCTGCCCGAAAGGCGACCTCGCGTTCGGAGTCTCCCTGTAACAGCTCTTCCCAAAGCATGACGTTGTCCTCCACCGATGCGGCATGCGGGAGGTCAATGGCGCGGCAAGTTAGGTTCGGATACTCGTTGGCTATCACGCGCATCAAGCCGATTGCAGGCCCTTGCCCTATCGCCACCGCGTTCTGTCGTCCGACAGGCTGCGCTCCACGCGTCACCAGATCTATGCGCAGCTTTGCCGCGGGACTTAAGGCTTCGAGTGCCTGGGCCAGATGCAACAAAGCATCGGTGCCTAGTAAGGCTGCGTCTTTGCCAGGCTTGGACTCGTCCAAACTCCACAAGAAGACGAAACGCTCCGGAGCTTCATCAGCGCATGTCTGAAGAAGTTGCTTCCAATCCTCGGGTACCTCGGCACGAAGCGCGAACGCGTCAGTTCCTTCAGTCGTGAATGCGCTGCCACGATGAGCCACACGACAACGAACCCCGATGGCACGGAGCTGGACAGCGAGTTGGTCACCGAGCCCGGACGCATCCGCAAACACGATCCATGACTTTTCCGCAGGCGTCTCCACTGCAGCCGGCGCCATCGCTTCCGGCTCGATCCATGCCTTGCGCGCCATCAAGCCAATAAGGCTTTCGCCGCCTTGCGAGTGGACCAGTCCAGACAGGGAAGCCGTCTCACTGAATCCCGAATCGCGCAGCGCTTTTTCCCATTGCGACCGCTGGAGCAGTGGATGGGTGGGACGCAGATCGCGATCGGTGAAACGCCACCATCCGCTTGTCAGACCGAAGACCGCGTTCAACCACAAATGCGGTGTGGCCACATCGACGAACAACAAACTCCCACCGGGTACAAGAAGGTCATGGATGTTGCGCAGCGCGACCCGCACGTCGCTCACCGCATGCACCACGTTTGTGCCGAGAATTATGTCGAACGTGCCAAGCTCGAAATCCTGCTCCGCACCCGATTTCTCGAGATCAAAGACTTTGCATTCGACTTCCGGGAAGGCCGCCAGCTTCTGTTTCGCTGCGGGAAAGAACGCCGCGGACACATCACTGAACACATAGGAGTGTAAGCCGCGCTCGATCAGTGGCAGCACCTGCGATGCAAGTCCACCTGTGCCGGCACCAACCTCCAGGATACGCAATCCGCGCCCCTCGGGAAGATGTCGTGCGACTTCCTCCACTGCACAGGCGATGGCCGCGAGCCATGGACTGGTGACGAGCCCGTCTCCGTAAAACTGATCCAGAAGTTCCGGCCCGCCGCT
Source organism: Spartobacteria bacterium (assembly GCA_003167555.1). Classification (GTDB taxonomy): domain Bacteria; phylum Verrucomicrobiota; class Verrucomicrobiia; order Chthoniobacterales; family UBA10450; genus AV80. The sequence goes on along the minus strand of PMSN01000023.1, from coordinate 123,989 downwards.
GGCGAAGAGGACATGGACAGCATCCTTCTCGCCACGCAGGATGGGACCGAGATCCGCGCAGGTTGCCGCGCAAAGCAATCCCTCTGGCAGATGGCCTGGATATGTTGCAAGGCCCGAGCGAAACAACTCTGGCGCGGAGTCCGCAGCAAGCAGAAACGCCGCCGTTGGTCTATATCCATCACCTTCTTTGATTAACAGGTTGTCTTGCACAAGGCTGGCCATCAACTGCGCGAACGCAGGTTGCATTGGTTCTGCCACGCCGAGCGAGTCCGCCGTAAATATTCCGTCCTGGCTAGTCCCTGCGCCCATCTCCCGTAAGCCGTGGGCGACCCGCGCCGCTGTCAGTTCATCTCCGGCTGCACTGGCGGCTTGTAGATCGCGGCGCCCCCGCATCTCGAGGACTTCATCCAAGGCATGCTTCGCCACGTCATGCAGGCGGATCAAAGGCACCGGCGCTTGATGCGCTCGTTTTGCAGCCGCTGCTGTTTTGTCCCACGCGACGTGATAGATAAGGTCGCGACCTTTTCCTGTTTTGCCGGCGCGACGTGTGCCCTCCACGCTGATCGCACGGAAGCCATCGATGCGGACACAGGGCCTGCCCGCCTCATCATATAAATCGATGCCGCCTTCGAAGAATTCGTCGTTGGCCTGCTTCACACTGGCCCGCACGAAGCTGGAGGCTCCAGGAGAGCGAAGAAACAAAATTCTGGCGAAGCGCACGGGGAGCCTCAGCCCGGCGGTGCGTCCTTCAATCGTCGCAGCCCCGGCGGAAAAGATTTGCAGTGCGCCATCAAAGAGAACCGGGTGCAGCGGATACTCTCCCGCACGATGCGCAATCGCATCGGACAACGACACTCTGCCCGCCGATCTGCCCGCGCCCGCCGACAATTCGCGGATGGGCCGGAACTCCTCACCGTAGCAGAGTCCCAGATCGCTCATGTGGCCATAGAAGGTGTCGAGCTCCACGGCTTCCAAACCAGGCGCCTGAGCGGTCTCCCACACCGATGCCGCAAACGCTGATTCGGTGCGTTCACCACGCATCGATCCCACGACATGCACCGACCACGAGGCTCCATTTTCAAACCGGCTCTGGATGGCAAACGTGCGTTCATTAGGATCGTAGGTCAACTCCAGCAGCAGCCCGGAGGGCGGGTCCGGCAGGATGAGAGGCTTGCGGATTTCGAAATCCTCCACGACGAACGATTTTCCCTCGAACAATTGCGTTCCTGCCTCGAGCACCATTTCGACGAAGCCCGCGGCAGGAAACACGATAAGATTCTCGACGCGGTGGTCCTTCAGGAAAGCCATGTGTCGACCATCAAGCCGAGTGACCCACGTCGGGGTGGCCCGAGACAGCCGGACATCGAGCAGTCCGCGACCACCCGGTGCCAGACGACCTTCGCGCATGTCGCTGGACTCATGCCACCACCGGCTCTTGTCCCATGCGTAAGCTGGCAGATCAAGATGCCGCCGCGACGGCGTGAGTGCTGTGAAGTCAAGCATTACACCTGCGAGATGCAGATCCATCGCCGTTTCCAACAATGACTCGTGTTCGCGTTCGCGCCGCGCTGAGGCCAGGATGGGAGCCTTGGACCCATGCTCTGCGAGGCATTCCTGAATCGAACGCACCAAGGCAGGATGTGCACCGATTTCGAGCCACGCATCGACGCCGAACTCCGATAGCGCGGCGATAGCTGAAGCAAATTCCACGGGCTCCCGCACGCCGCGCGCCCAGTAATCGGCATCGCAGGACGCTCCATCGAGACGCTGACCCGTGACCGTGCTGAAGAACGGAATCGATTCCGCGTTTGTTGTGAGATCGCCGAGCGCTGCCTTCAGCGCATCCGCGGCGGGTTGCATCATCGCATGATGGAAGGGATAACTCGATTGCAGGAACCGGGCAAAAATGCCTTGCGACTCCAGCTCGGCGGCGATGACCTCCAGTGAAGTCTTCAACCCCGACAGCGTCAGCGAACGAGGGCCGTTGAACGCGGCGATGCTCACCGTGCGGTCATGCCTGGCGATCACCGCCCGCGCTTCGTCCGCGTTCATGTCGACTGCGAGCATGGCTCCACCCGACGGTGCGCACTCATGCATGAAACGCCCGCGAAGCACGATGATCTTTGCTGCTTGTTCCAGGCTAAGGATGCCCGCCACGCACGCCGCCGCATCTTCGCCAACACTGTGACCCACGACGGCTGCAGGCTGCACGCCCCACGATTTCCAAAGGTCCGCGAGCGCCATCTGCATGGCGAAGATGGCAGGCTGCGAGATCTCCGTCCGCTGTATTTGCGAGTCGGCTTCCGGGCGCGCGAGTTCCTCCATCAGCGAAAACCGCGCCCACGGCCCCATGGCCTCATCACAAGCCTCAATCATCCGACGGAACACCGGTTCGTGCCGCATGAGTTCGCGTCCCATGCCCCACCACTGAGGGCCCTGGCCGCTCATGACGAAGACGACGCGTGTCGTTTTCTCATGCCGCGGCGTGAAGGCCGTGTGCACCTTCGGTCCCGGTTGTCCGGTTGAGAAAGCGCTGAGTTCCTGCGCAAACTCGGACACCGAGCGCGCGGTCATGGTGAGCCGATGCGAGTGGTGATTGCGCCGCGCTCCGAGCATGTAAGTCAGGTCCGGCAGCAGAGGCGACGAACTGCCATTCAACTTCGAATGATCCTCCAGCCATGCGCTCAACTGCGAGGCTGCGGCCCGCAGCGCTTCCTCGGAACGGGCGGAAACCAACAAGGGCCATGCGCGTTCCGCGTCAACGGCGGAAGGCGCCGGCTGCGGACGTAACGGCGCTTCCGTCAGGATCACGTGCGCATTGGCACCGCCAAACCCAAACGAATTGACGCCCGCCATGTGAACACCACCCGTGTCCGGAAACGGTTCGCTCACCACGGGCACCCGGAGTTTCAAGGAAGCGAAGTCGATGTTTGGATTGGGCGTGTCAAAATGAAGGCTGGCGGGAATGAGCCGGTGCTTCAGCACCAGGGCCGCCTTGACCAGTCCGGCCACACCTGCCGCGGTTTCCAAGTGGCCAAGATTCGTCTTGGCTGATCCAATGACTAGTGCGGTCTCATCTGTTCGCCCTGCGCAGAGTGCTTCAGCCAGTGCATGAGCTTCAATGGGGTCGCCCACTGCCGTTCCCGTGCCATGCGCCTCGACATAGCCGATTTGCGATGGGATGATCCCTGCGTTCGCACACGCCTCGCGCACGAGCCGCGCCTGAGCCTCCGTACTGGGAAGAGAAATGCCATTGGTGTGGCCGTCCTGATTCACGGCCGATCCAGCGATGACCGCGTAGATCGGATCGCCGTCCGCAAGGGCGTCGGAAAGCCGCTTCATCAGCACCATGCCCGCACCTTCGCTGCGCACAAAGCCGTTAGCCGAGGCGTCGAACGCCCTGCATTTACCTTCGGGCGACAGCATCCCGGCCTGGGAAAATCCAATGAACCCATCCGGCATAATCAGCACGGTCGCGCCGCCGGCGATGGCCACTTTGCAACGCCCCGCCAAAATTTGCTCGCAAGCTAGATGCACCGCCGTCAGCGCGGACGAACATGCAGTGTCCATCGCGATGCTCGGGCCGCGCAGATTCAGGCAGTAGGAAATGCGGTTGGCTGCGATGCTGTGCGCGGTGCCTGTGGATGTGTGCGCGCTGATGCCGGCACGGTCCGTGGGAGTGTGCTGAATCCCCTGGTAGTCACTGTGGGAGATCCCGACGAACACGCCGATGTCCGTGCCCTTTTCCATGTCCAAAACCAGGCCTGCATCCTCAATCGCCTCCCAAGCCGTCTCTAGCAGCAGCCGGTGCAGCGGATCCACGTAGGGCGCTTCCCGCAGCGAGATGCCGAAAAACTGCGGATCAAACTTGTCAATCCCCTCCACAAATCCTCCGCGCCTGGCGATGGTCTTTCCAGCCAGTCCAGGCTCAGCGTCGTAAAACCGCTCTACGTTCCAGCGGTCGGGAGGCACGTCAGAAACCGCCTCACGGCCTTCCACGAGAAGTTTCCAAAACGATTCCGTGTCGTTCACGCCACCGGGGAAGCGGCAGCCGATCCCGATGATGGCAATTCCCTCTTTGTTCATAGCAGGCAATGAGACAGAGCAACGGAACGGAGTATTCGAAGGCGAATGATTTTATCGGAAAATAGGTTCACGGTTCCGTGCATGAAGAGATCTCCGCTGCTCATTTTGGAGCGTTTGAGAGAATCAAAATTACATGATGCGCCCGCCCAATGCAATTGGGTGAAACCCTTTGAGAATCCATTCGTCAGCCGTGTGAAGCGGCGCATCGACATGCGCATCGTTAAATTTTGGCGCTCGGCGCCGGTGCCGTGGAAATGGCCGCGTGCGCGCTTGCCATTCGAGATTCCGTGATTCCGCCGACGATGAATCTGGAAAACCCGAGTGAGGAATGCGACCTCGATTACACGCCAAACCTCGCGCGCGAAAAAAAAGTGCACGTCGCGACCTTGTGAGTGGGACTGTCGATCACGCTCTCATCGACTCGAATTTGTGTTTCGAATTTCCGTTCGCGCCAACCGCGCTTTGTAAATTCGCTATCAATCGATCCAGATACCTTGCTCTTGCCGCCCCCTCCGACGCTGATGTGACTTTTCAAAAGACGAAAGGCATTTAGCACCGCGACGATGTCGTCCCACTCCGCACGAAAATCGGTTCGTAACACGGCGGATGCATGTCGCCATTCGTGAACCGCGTAGTTTTTGCGAATGAAATTAGGAAGATCGCTAAGCGCCACGCGCCGGATCTACCCGGCTAAGGCGTTAAGATCCAGCATTAACCATCAGTTGCTTTGATGTTCGGCCGCTCCAATATCTTTCGGTTGCCTTGACGAGCAGGTTGTAATCGCGCTTCGAGTTAAACGGCGGATTGAGATAAATCAGATCAACCGACTCATCCGCAATGTGCTCGCGCAGCACCTGCAAATTATCGCCGTAGTAAAGCTGGTTCAATGGCCGTGAAAAACCTTATTGCTGCGATTGATCGATCTCTGCGCCGCCCTCCCATGACTCAGTCTCAATTTGCATAACAGCATCTTCCGGAAGGCTCCGCCCTAAAAGCCGAAGGATCTCGTTGATGCAGTCTTGGCTTCGCTGCGCAAAGTGCTCCGTCACCTTCGACTCGAGCTTCGATTCCGGTTTGGAGTAAAGATATTTCTCGTACTCCTCTTGTGAGTACGTCTTGTTCACACTCAGCTTCTTTAGTTTTGGGTGGGCGATCTCATTTCTGAAACTGATTAATTCGGGGACGATGGACCACGGCTCTGAGCCAAAGTCCGGCTGAAGCTTACAGTGCTCGGCGACCAACCGTATCTTTTTAAGCGGGGGCGAGGACTTAAATTTCTTCCATTGAGCGATGAACGTCTCGCCATACGTGTTCCCGATCGCTTCGATGCTCAGCGAAGAGTAAATGATAGAAGCCAGCCAATCCCACCAGCGACCTTCTGTCTTTGCCCTAGCGGATTCGAGCGCTCTGGACGCCGCTCTGAGAAGCAGCACATGCGGCGCGAATGTTCGCGCGACTTTGATGCGCACTAACATGTTACTGCGCGGAAAATACTTCGTCTTTGTTTTCAGGACAAGCTCGATAGGCCGAAAGCTTTCATTTGTCGCGCGTGGATTCGATTTTGGACAAGGAACGTGGACGGCACGTAGCATGCAGACATGAGCAGGATCATTGAAATTCGACCATACCGGAATGGCTGGCAGTGTTTCGAAGGGCCGGCGGTGGAACCGTTCTGGGTGGGTAACGTCGCCAAAGAGCAGGTGCTTGGTTACGGAAAGGAGCGAGCGAAGTTTGGCCGGTGCGAGATTCGCGTGCTCGATGGAGCGGGCGCAATCACGGAAACGTTCGAGTTCACCAAAGCCGAGTATTAAATACCGCGTTTCGCTGGTTGGTGCAGTGATTTTGTAAGGTTGTTCGGTGGCTAAGCAGCGCTGTTTTGCGCCCAAGCGTGTTACAACGCTGCGACGCAGCGCTGTTTCATGACGAAACATGGATGCTTGGTGATTTAGCTGCGCGGTACAACAACCAAGCAGCGCTGTTTAGCGGCTAAACATGTAAGCGAAGCGACGAAACAGCGATGTTGAGTGACGAAACATGTAAGCAAAGCGATGGAGCAGCGCTGTAAAACGACGAAACAGCGCTGCTTTGAAACCAAACAGGTAAGCTTGGTCGCAATGTCGCGCGTCAAAATCGCGAAACAGCGCTGCAAAATGACCGAGCAGCCCTGTTTGGCCAGCTTCATCGCCGCAAGATTGACATCTCATGCGAGGTAATCCTCTGCGCAGCGGATCAGAGAGGGTCAGCAGAACTGGGATCAGTCTGTGAATCTCGATCTTTCTTGAGCACATCGATTTTCCCCTGCTCAAAAAAACCAAATTAGGACGCTACCTGTTTCTACTCGTCCTTAGCTGCTTTTCGAGCAACGGGGAATGTTTTGAGAAAACGATTGCCTGGCGGGTAGTCTGAACTAAAGGATTGCCAAATGTGTGGCATTGCGGGTGTGCTGGATCTGGCCGGGCTGCGAATGGTGCCGGAGGGCATCGTCCAACGGATGGCCCAGGCGCTGGTGCATCGCGGCCCGGACGAAGAAGGTTACCTCCACCGTCCTGGATTGGCGCTGGCCTCCCGGCGGCTGAGCATTGTCGGCCTGGCGGATGGCCAGCAGCCGGTCGCCAATGAAGACCGGAGCGTGTTTGTGGTCTTCAACGGCGAGTTGTTCGATTACCCCGAGAAGCATGCGGAGCTTACATCGCGAGGACATCGCCTGGTCACGCACTGCGACACGGAAATCATTCCACACATGTGGGAAGAGAATCAGGAAGGCATGTTCAAGCGACTCCGCGGCCAGTTCGCCGTGGCCTTGTGGGACGTGCGCCGGCGTCAATTGATTCTTGGACGGGACCGCTTCGGCATCTGTCCGCTTTACTGGACGCGACAAGGGGACTGGCTCCTGTTCGCCTCCGAAATCAAGGGCCTTCTGGCCTCTGGCCTGGTGCCGGCCAAACCCGACCGGCGCGGCATTGATCACATGTTTACGTTTACCGCCATGCCGGGGCCGATTACCTGTTTTGAAGGTGTGCGGCTCTTGCCTCCCGGCCATTATCTGCAGATCAATCCGGGGAACGAAGGCGGTGCGGCACCCGTCATCAACGAGCGCACTTACTGGGAGATGGACTTCCCGGATGAGGGCGATGAAGATCCGGGAGCAGATCAGCGCAAGCTGGTGGATGAGTTCGAGCAGGTGTTGCTAAAGGCGGTGGGGATGCGGCTACGGGCCGACGTGCCGGTGGGCGCTTATCTCTCGGGTGGTCTGGATTCGAGCATGATCGTGGCCATGGCCTGTAAGCTCAAAGGTCCGGCGATCAACACTTACACCATTCGCGTTGACGATCCCGCTCTCGACGAACTCAGCGCGGCCACCCTTTCGGCCCGGCATATCGGCACCAAGCCGCCCATCGTGCAGGTGTTCCGCGCCAGCGACGCGCTGGAGACTTATCCGGAGCTGATCCAGGCCGCCGAGTCGCCGGTGATTGATACCTCGTGCGCGGCTTTGCTGCAGTTGGCGCGGCGCGTTCATGCCTGCGGGCAGAAGGTGGTCCTCACTGGGGAAGGGGCTGACGAGTGGCTGGCTGGCTATCCTTGGTATAAGATCGCCAAGGTGCTAGGTGTTCTGGATCTCGTGCCGGGGATGCGGCTGAGCGACACGGCGCGACGCGCGTATTTCCGGCTCAATCATGTGCCCCAATATCCACCTGAGATGAGACACGGCGTGGAGGAATCCATCGGTGGCCCCAACGCATGGATTGATGCCTACGGACTGCTCGGGCTCTCCAAGCTTCGCTTCTATGCCGCGCCGATGCGGGAAGTGCTGGAGAAGACTCATCCTTGGGCAGAGCTAGGACTCAACCTGGAGCGTGCCAGGCGCTGGCATCCACTGAACCGTGGCATCTGGGTCGCAGCCCGCGTTACTCTGGCCGGGCACCTTCTCCAGGCCAAGGGGGACCGTGTCTCGATGCACTCCTCGGTGGAGGTGCGCTATCCGTTCCTCGATGAGGATGTCTTTGCCTTCACCGCCAGACTGCACCCCCGCTGGAAGCTGCGCGGATTCCGCGACAAACATCTGCTGCGCCTCGTGGCGGAGCGCTGGCTGCCGCCAGAGATTGCCCGGCGCCACAAGGTCATCTTTCGCGCTCCGCTGGACAGTTTCCACATGGACCCCGAGCCTCCATTTGTCGGCCAGCTCTTGAGCGAAGACTCGCTGCGGCGCACGGGCTACTTCGATGTCGGGGCGGTGCACCACTGGCGGAAAGCCTTTCGCCAAATGCGGGCCGGTTCACTGCCGCGTCTCTCGGTGGAAATGGGACTCGTGGCTGTCGTGGCGACGCAACTCTGGCATCACCTGTTCATCGACGGCGCGTTGTCGGACTTGCCCACGTGGACGGGCCTCGCCGCGGCAGCGAAGGCAGCACCGCAGGTTTGACCGGGTTTAGTTAGTTGGTTAGCGAAGCTTCGCCAGCGTTTCGCGTCCGCGCTGCTTGTTTTCGGGATCGTCCTTATCCGTCTCCTTCATCGCCAGTCCTTTGGTGATAACACGCCGGGCATCGGCCGTTCGGCCCATGTGAGAATAAACCGCACCCAGCTCGATGTAGTGAATGAGTCGGTCGGGCTTCAGTTCGATCGCTTTCTCAAAACATTTGGCTGCGTCCTCGTAAGTCGTCGCCGGCAGCTTGCCGTAAACCAGTTCCGCGAACGTCCGCTTCACGCCCGTGATCTCGGCATACCCCATGTTCCAGCGTCCCAGGACATGCCAGGCTAAATCGCTGCGTGGGTCGAGTTTGATCGCTTTGTCTGCCTCACTCTTGATGATGCGCGCGGTCTCCACCTTCTCCTTGGTGCTCGCCAGCGGCTGCAGCTTGCCGTAACTGATCGCCACTGCCAGTTGCGCTTCCGGATCATTTGGCCCCAAGGCGGCGGCGCGCTTCGCATAGTCAACGGCGATCCCGCCGAGCCGAAGCTTCTCCTCTGTCTTCGAGGCGTCGCTCATCAGGTGCCGATATTCGCGCGAGATCCGCACGAGGAGGCGCACGTTCTTCGGCTCCAGTTTTTCCGCCGGTAGATAATCCTTGAGCGCCTCGTCGGCCTTGAATTTTAGAGCGAAGACATCGCCCTTTTCAATGAGGTCGTCCGCGGACTGAGCTCGGCTCGCCGCGCAGGTCAGCAGCAGCGCCGTGGCGAAAGAAAATGCTTTGATGGAAAAAGAAAGGCGCATGGTTTTGCAAATCGCTAGGGCGACACCTCCCACTCGCTGCACCGATGGTAGCCCCACAGCCGTTGCGGTCGATTTCGTCGTCAGTGCTTGGATTCGATAAGCCGGCCCGCGTTCAAAAGTTCCGCCTCGCTCAACCGCGGTCCGACAAGCTGCAGGCTGGTGACGGGAACGGTCTTCCCTTTCGCTGGCATCGGTATCGGCATCGCCAGCGCAGGATTCCCCGCAAAATTTACTGCCGTGGTGTTTTGCATGTTGAACACCAGCAATTCAAACACGACGGATGAGCCGAAGAATGGAAATTTAGGCGGCAGCTTCTGAAGCGTTGGCAGGGCAATGAAATCAACCTTCTCAAAGACCTTGCGGAGGTCGTGTTGCCACGCGGCCTGCCTCTTCAGAGCATCCTTGTAATTGTTCGGGTATTCCAGTGCGCCCAGATTGATGACTGTCTTCGCCGTGCCGCTTACTCCTTTTTTGTCCGTATATTTTTGATCGTTGAGCCAGACGTCGGCAAAGGCCACCGTTTTCCCGTCCTTCTGAGCCTGGTCCCATTTCGCCTTGAAGGCTTGATCGAGTTTTATGACCTTAAAGTGCTTTGCGCCGAGAGCATCATCGATCGTTTTGTCGATGGCGGGGTCGGTACCGTCAAGGTAAAGCCGCCCAATTCTGATGTCTTTGGCCGAAGGTTTGGCTGCGACGGCTCTTTCGTATCGGGCCGCAAACCCCCTCTGCAATAAGTCCATGCCTTGCACAAGGTGGGTCATGTCTTTGGCCATAGGTCCGACGGTATCCAAATGCTTTGGTGAAATAGGAAACACGCCCTTGATCGGAACGAGGCCGAAGGTCGTTTTCAAGCCCAAGATGCCGCAACAAGCCGCGGGAATGCGAATGGACCCGGCAGTATCCGTTCCAAAGGCAACGTCCGCCATTCCGGTTTCGACAGCCACCGCCGAACCGCTCGACGAACCTCCTGGAATAAATGTGTGTTTGCCATCCAAACGATTTCTCGGAGTTCCAAAGTATTTGTTCCTCCCAGAAACCGTCACCGCAAATTCAGTGAGATTCGTTTTCCCCACAATCTGCACGTTCCGTTCCCGTGCCAGCTCCAGGCACTGCGCATCCTGCGAAGCCGGTGGACTGGTCTCGGCAACATATTCGGAGCCGGCAGTGGTAACCACACCCTTCATGTCGATAAGATCTTTGACTGCCACGCGCAATTGTTTGCTGTTTTCAGGGGGCGGCCAGTAAACAATGAACGCGTGATCCGGAGTGCCCGTGTGCGAGTGCCTCTGTAGAACCGAGCAGCCACTGAAAAAACTCAGCAGCAAAAGCCCAGGAAGAACACATTGGGCAATGACGCCGCGACGATTTTTCATTGTATCATTGCATCATATTGCCGCCCAACGTCAATCCGTATGTTGGTCTACTCGCCGATCTCTCGTCTGATCCTGAGCCAAACTAAACGGGGAAATTCCGATGCTTTCTTATTCCGTCTAAGACATCGCGGAAGAACGCGATTACTTTGATTCGTGTCGGGAGCAACTCTATTGGACCATTTGAAGCGCAATATGAAGCGCTGCAGAAAGCGGGCTTCGAATCGCGGCGTAATGGTTCAGGAATCGACATCTTGACGGGATTCCGCACGAACAAGCCGAACGTCGTAAAATTCTATCATCGCTATGTATTTCCCCACCGGCAAGAGAGCGCGCCGGGAATCTCTACGCCGCGATTCACGTCACAAACATTTCCATTTATGGGTTCACAAAAGGGCGTCGAAATCTCAACTACTACGAGCTCGACAATGACATTGTAGGTCTGATCTTGCACTGGCTTCGTTGATGTTGATGGACTCGTTCATGAATGTTCCTCAGTTTAGTTTCTCGCGACGAAGAGGTCTTGCCGGCGGCAATTCCCATGGGACAACCATGCGGAAGAGCTTTTCGGTTCCGCGGAGGAACATGAGCGGCGAAGGCACGCCTATTTCAGAAGCGACGAGGTTTTGTGAAGGTCGTCAACGGTCGCAATCGACTGGCCTTTGAAGCCGACAATGGTGTCGCCCTTCTGCAATCCCGTGACAGCCGCGGGGCTGCCCGGTTCCACTTCCATCACCAGCACCCCGCGGTCGTTAGGCAATTTGTGGAACCGAACGACTCGCGGATGCAGCGGCACGTTCTGGCCGGCCACGCCAATTGAGCTGCGCCGGATGTAGCCGTCTTTGATCAGCCACCCAGTAACGAAACGCGCGGTGTTACTCGCGATGGCAAAGCAAATGCCCTGAGCGGGCAGGATCACGGCCGTATTCACGCCGATCACTTCGCCCGCGCTGTTCAGAAGCGGGCCACCGGAATTCCCGGGATTGAGCGCCGCATCAGTTTGGATGATCTCATCCATCAAACGGCCCGACTCCGCGCGCATGGAGCGCCCAAGCGCGCTGACGATTCCGGCCGTCACAGTCTGTTGGAATCCATAGGGCGAACCCACCGCCACCGCGATTTGCCCAACGCGAATCTTCGACGAGTCGGCGAGGCGTGCATGCTGAATGTCCGGCGCGTCGATTCGAATGACTGCCAGGTCAGTCTCGGGATCGGTCCCAACAGGCCACGCAGGAAAGACGCGCGAATCATGCAGCGTTACCTCGAGCTCGCGCGCGCCGTGGACCACGTGGCTATTCGTCAGGATGAATCCGTCGCGCGCAATGATGAATCCCGACCCGCCGCCTGGGCCGCGCTCCCCACTGAGCACGCGAATATTTACGACCGTCGGTGCGACCCGATTTACGACCGCTGCGATCGTTCTGGAATACGAATCCAGAAGCTGTTCGTCGCGATATTTCTCGCCCCTCGATTGTAGGGCAGGCGCATCGCCTGCCGTGGTTTCGCCGGCAACCGGAGCGGTCGCCCTACAAAGTTCGAGATTCGGCATAGCCTGCATTACCACGGCAGTGTTTCGCCCATGTGCATGTAAGCGCCGTTCGGCCCGTCCGCGCCGATGGTCGCGAGTGCGACACTGGTTTTCGCGCCGTCTGGAATATCCATCGTCGCGCCCTCGCCTCCCAGCTCTGTTTTCACCCAGCCGGGATGCGCGGCGTTCACCTTGATCGTGGTGTCTTTCAACTCATAGGCGAGCTGCACCGTGTAGGCGTTCACGGCTGATTTGGAGACGTTGTAGGCAGGCAGTTTGAAATCGTAGACCGGCGAACCGGGCGTGGCGTGGAAATGGATCGAGCCGAGAATGCTGGAGAGATTCACGATTCGTCCCGCGGCGCTTTTGCGCAGGAGCGGGAGCAAAGCCTGCGTCGTCGCGATCAGGCCGAACAAATTTGTCTCGAACGTCTTCCGCCACACCTCGAGCGATTGCTCGCTCGGCTTCTTCTTGTGATCGTCGATCATCACACCCGCGTTATTCACGAGGATGTCGAGGCGCCCGTAGTCGCGTTCGATCCGGGCGGCCGCTCTTTGGATGCTATCGGCGTTATTCACGTCGATGACGATTCCGTGGGCGTCGAGCCCCGCCTTACACAGCTCCTCCGCCGCTTGCTTGGCCTTGGTCTCATCCCGCGCGCCGGCCAGAACCGTGATGCCTTGTTGTCCGAGTTGACGGGCTGTTTCTAAACCGATGCCTTTGTTGGCGCCAGTAATCAGCGCGATTTTTTTGCTGCTCATATCGTTCGCAAGTGGTTTCGTTTAAAGGTTGAAATCGAGTCATTATCAATCAAACTGTAATTAATACAATTACATTTAAGACAACGTGGTCAACCAGCAATTTACTTTCGCCGTTCACATCATGACCGCGCTGGCTTTCTCGCCCGAGAGAGTGATCGGTTCTCAGACGCTGGCCGCAAGCGTAAACACCAATCCGGTGGTCGTCCGCCGGTTGCTCCTCGCGCTGCGCCGCGCTCGACTGATCGAAACCTTCACCGGCAAACACGGCGGCGCCAGGCTGCGGAAAAAGCCGAACCGCATTTCCCTTTTGGACATTTACGATGCCGTCGAATGTCGCCCGGTGATCCCTGTCAACGAACGGAAAGCGTTAAAGCAGTGCCGCGTGAGCTGCAACATGAAGAGTATCATGAGCAGCGTAGCCGAGAGTACGGAACAGGCCGTGAGAAAACACCTGAGTGGCATGACGCTGGCGCAACTCGTCCGTAAGGTGCCGCCTCGACGCTGAGGTGCTCGGTGGTGAAGCGGTCGCGGTGAGCGAGCTTGCTCATAGCGGGCGGCCTCGCCAAGTTCTTGCACCTTATGATCCAAAGCTTTTTGAAGAAGTTCGATTCTCGCTTTTTGTGCCGCGCGTCGTGGGTCTTCCTTCTCGCGGTTGTATCAGGGACGCCGCTGGCCGATGCGCAAGGTGATCTCGATTTCGGTGGCGCTTTGAAATGGCGCAATGTCGGGCCGTTCCGCGGGGGTCGGACACGCGCGGTCGCCGGAGTGCCTTCGCAACCCAACGTCTTCTACATGGCGCCGGTGAATGGCGGCGTGTTCAAGACGACGGACGCTGGGCGGATTTGGCGGCCGATTTTCGATGATCAACCAACCGGCTCAGTGGGCGCCCTGGCAGTTTCGGATTCGAATCCGAACGTGATCTACGTCGGGAGCGGCGAAGGTTTGCATCGGCCGGACCTCTCCGTGGGTGACGGCGTCTACAAATCCGCCGACGCGGGCAAGACCTGGACGCATCTCGGATTGCGTGACGCTCAGCAAATCGCGCAGCTTGCGATCGATCCGCGTAATCCAGACCGGATCTTTGTCGCGGCTGCCGGACATCCTTATGGAGCGAATGAGGAACGCGGACTCTTCCGTTCCATGGACGGCGGCAAGAACTTCGAGAAAGTTCTATACAAGGACGAGAATACCGGCGCCGCCGATGTTCAAATCGATCCGGGTAATCCGGAAACGATTTATGCGTCGCTTTGGGAATCGCGCGAAGGGCCTTGGGAAAATAGCAGCTGGCACGGGACGGGTGGCGGCATCTTCAAGTCGGTTGATGGGGGAACGACTTGGAAGCAACTCAGTAAAGGTCTGCCCGATGGAATCGTCCAGGCCAACCTTGCGATCGCGCGCAGCTCGCCGGGAACTCTCTTCGCCGCCGTCGCCACGCCGAGCGGTTCAAAGCTGTATCGCTCGGAAGATGGAGGCGAAAACTGGAAGGTGGCGACTGACGATCCCCGGCCGGGCGCCGGCATTGGCGGCGGCGATCTGCCCGTGGTGCGATTCGATCCCAAGGATCCTAACATCGTCTACGCCGCGAGTGTTGTGTGCTGGAAGTCAACCGACGGCGGTAAGACTTGGAATGGCTGGCGTGGCGCACCCGGTGGCGATGATTATCAAAACGTCTGGATTAATCCGAACGACTCAAACGTGATTCTTCTCGGGAGCGATCAAGGCGCGATCGCCACGGTCAACGGCGGTAACACCTGGAGCTCGTGGTATAACCAGCCGACCGCGCAGCTCTACCACGTGAGCGTGGATAACGCGTTTCCGTATCGTCTTTATAGCGGGCAACAGGAGAGCGGGTCGGTCGGGATTGCGAGTCGGGGTAATGACGGCGCAATTACCTTCCGCGATTGGCATCCCGTCGCAGCGGAAGAATACGGTTACGTGACCGCCGACCCGCTGGATCCCGATATTATCTACGGCGGAAAGCTGACACGCTATGATCGCCGCACGGGACAGGCCCAGAACATTCTACCGGTGCCGTTGCGTTCGCCTGATTTTCGCATGATCCGCACTCAGCCGGTGGTCTTCTCGTCCGTCGATCCGCACCTTCTCTTCTTTGCCGGAAACACACTCTGGAAGACGCGCGACGGCGGGCAGAATTGGGAGCAGATCAGCCCCGACTTGTCGCGTAAGACCTACGAGTTGCCGCCTTCCATCGGCAAATACCGCAGCTCCCCGACGGCTGACGTGAAACAGCGCGGTGTCATCTATACCGTGGCGCCTTCTCCATTGGAGGTAAGTCGAATCTGGGCGGGAACAGATGACGGCTTGATTCATTTGACGAGCGATGGAGGCAAGAACTGGGCGAATGTAACTCCGCCACAGCTAACGGCCTGGCAGAAGGTCTCCTTGATTGATGCCGGACACTTTGATGCCAACACCGCCTATGCCGCCGTGAACACGCTGCGACTCGATGACGCGCGCCCCCACATTTATCGGACAAGCGACGCGGGTAAGACCTGGAAGGAGATCGTGAAAGGAATTCCCGACGGGCAAACGGTGAACGCTGTGCGCGAAGATCCACAGCGGAAAGGACTGCTCTTTGCCGGAACAGAACGCGCCGTCTACGTTTCCTTCGACGATGGAGATAACTGGCAATCGTTGCGACTCAACATGCCGGCGACGTCGATCCGCGACTTGATCGTCAAAGACGACGATCTTGCGGTGGCCACCCACGGACGCGGCTTCTGGATTCTCGATAACATCACGCCGTTGCGACAGCTTTCAGGCAGCAAGCATGAGACGACTCTAATTAAATCGCAAACCGCTCTCCGTGTTCGTTGGAGCCTCAATACGGACACGCCGCTGCCGTCCGATGAGCCGGCCGGAGAAAACCCGCCTGATGGAGCCATGATTGATTACTACTTAAGCAGTGACTTTCAGGCTCCGGTTACACTAGAGATAAAGGAGCCAGGTGGAAATGTCGTGCGTCGTTACGCCAGCACCGAGGCACCCATTCTACCGGATGTAAAGCAGCTCAAGATTCCCGCCTACTGGGTGCGCCCGCCACAACCGCTTTCGGCAAAGGCTGGGCTGCATCGGTTTCTCTGGGACTTGCACTATGCGCCTGTCCCGGCTGTCGAGCCGAGTTACCCGATGTCGGCTGTCTTCCAGGACACCGCACCGCAATCGACTTCACCTTGGTGCATGCCAGGAGAGTATTCGGTCGTGCTAAGTGTAAATGGCAAGAGCTTCACCCAACCGCTCACCGTAAAAATGGATCCGCGCGTGAAAGCGTCGCCCGCCGATCTTGCGGCTCAGTTCGAGCTGGCGAACAAGCTATATCAACTCCGTCCTGGTCTTGTTCCGATAGGCAAGAAGCTCATCTCACTCAGCGAAGCGATAGCTAAGTTCAAGGAACGCGCGGGAAAGAAAGAGGTGGCGAACAAACTTGACGCGTTTACCAAAAAGTTGCGCGAGTTCGCGCCTCCAAATTCCCGGCCGGGCGCGCCGGTGACTCTCGAAGTCCTTGCCCAGCTCGAAACTGTCTTCGACCGGGTTCAACACGTCGATGCCGCGCCGACGCCCGTGCTCACTGCTGCCGGCGCGGAGGTTGAGCGTCGAGCAAAGGAGGTTGTGGAGCGTTGGAAGACCTTCGTCTCGCAAGACATTCCCGCGCTGAACCGCGACCTTGAGGCTGCCGGGCTTGAGAAGATACCAGACGGCATCTGACTTTCAGGTCGGCGGGAAGAGAACAAACCCGAGCGCGGCGGACGCGAAGAAGGGCTTATTCGTATTCAAGCGGCCGAGCCGCCTGTGCCATGATTTCCTGAAATCTCGGCGCCGTCCTGATCCTCTCCCAGACAGGATCGAAACGTAATTCGCCGTAATTCGGTCCTCCGGGTAGCTTGACCAGATAGGCCAACTGGTCGAGAGCTGCCTCACCTTCTCCCACCCACGCGCAGATCTGGGCCAACTCGTTCGCCCATCTCACTCCATCCACTGCGTCGCGCGACACGGGAACGAGTTCGACAACCCATCTGGCCTCGCGCAAGGCATCCTCTTTCCGTCCTGCTCCGGCATCTGCAACACTTAAGGCACTCAATAAAGCGGGATCGTTTGGGTGCTCGATCAACTGTTTCTCGAAATAAGCCCGGGCATTTTGGAAGCTGGATTTCGCCTTGGCCTCTTCTCCCTGGCCCAGGGCGATCATGCCCTCAAGAAAATATCGAGCTTCCGGAGGGAGGCTTGTTACGATGCTAGAGGCTTTGCTAAAGTCCTTCGCGAAGGTCGCGAACTGGGCCCTTCTCATGTCACCGTCGTTTGTTCTGACGGGACGCTGCTCGAGAACCGCGCGTGCCTCGTCCAGTCTACCCAGGCCCAGAAGGGCATCGGCCTTGTAACCCCAGAGCGCGTCGCTTTTGGGTGGAAGCCGCGTGATGGCGCGATCCGCGAATTGCCCGGCATCCGCGAATCTCCGAACCGCGAGATAACTTTCGAGAAGCTCATTGGTAACGAAAGGATTGTGCGGATCGAGCTCAACCGCCTTTTCAGCGTCCCGGATCGAGTCCTTCCAGCGCCCGAGCCGGCGTTCGGTCAGGGCGGCCAGATCGAGAAACCGAGCTCTGTCACTGGGGAAGGGGGTGCTTTCCAATTCTTTCTGCGCACTCTTGAAGTCGCGCAGTCCATAGTAGTAGTATTGGGCTTGGGCCAGGTGGGAGTCCGAGAGGTCGGGCGCCAGTCTCGTAGCAGTGTCCGCCGCCTCTTTGGCCGCAGCGAGGCGCTTCTGGCTAGGTGGCATTTCCATAAACCTGTAGGTGTAGAGATGCGCCTCGGCTAATAAACAGTAAGCTAGAGCAAACCGCGAATCGCGCGCGACCGCTGCTTCGAGCAGCTCGATGGTCTTGGAGCAATCATACTGGAAGAAAGCTTCCCGAGCGCGAAGATAGAGATCGTAGGCGGCCATGTCCCGCGTGGGCTGCCGCTCGATGGCGGCCTTTTCATTGGGAGAAAGAGCGGCCTTGAGTTGCGAAGCGATCTCCTGCGCAAGCTCGCTTTCCAGGAGAAACAGATCTCCCTCGTTCTTATCGTAACGTTGCGCCCAAACTTGCGCGTTAGTGCGGGAATCTATAAGCCGGGCGTTGAGTCGAATCCGGTCACCGGACTTCTGCGCGCTTCCCTCCAGCACGTAAGCAACACCTAGCGCCCGGCCAATTTCTCGCGCGTCTTTAGTCACGCCACGATAACCGGCAACACTGGAGCGACCGATTACTTTCAGATCGGCCACCTTGCCGAGGTCGGTAATGATATTGTCCTGAACGCCGTCCAGAAAATAACCGTTGTCGCCGTCGGAATTGAAACTGACAAAAGGAAGCACGGCGATACTCTTCTCCGGCGGGGATACCACATCGCTTGATTGCGAGGAACTGGAAGTATTCTTCACTTCCTGCAGCCTGGCTGCCGGCCGCAGCGTGTTCCTTAGAAGCAGACCGCCCCAACAGAACAGCGCGACGCCGATGGCCACGAGCGAAAACTGGGCCCACCGCTTGTGCAATGTTCTGTGCAGAATACGGGAGCCAGCGCCGGCCGAGCGGGCCAGGACAAGGTCTCCCGCGAGGTGCCGCCGAATGTCGTCGGCAAATTCGGTTACCGATGAATAACGTTTGCCTGGATCTTTCCGCAGGGCGCGAAGTAAAATCGCGTCTAGGTTACCGCGCAGCCGCCGCCTTTTCTGCGTCTCGTGCGCGAGAGAACTGGGCACGGCAGGTTCTTGTTCGCAAAGGACGTTGATTAATTCCGCCCGCGACGGATTCCGGCTCCGAAAACGGTGTGGCCTGACGCCCGTCAGCATCTCATAAAGCAAGGCACCTAACGAGTAAATATCGCTTGATTTGGTTACCAGCTCGCCTTGCGCTTGTTCTGGCGACGCGGAAATTGGCGTCAACCGTTCCTGGCCAAGAGCGGTTAGCTCCAGAGGGCTTGCGTCGTGCCCGATGAGCTTGGCAATGCCAAAATCGAGCAACTTGGCTTCTCCCTCGTGATTAACGAGAATGTTGTTCGGTTTTAGATCGCGGTGCACAACGGAATGGCGATGTGCTACCTCTACTGCGGCGCAGACCTTTAAGAATAGCTCAAGCCGCGCCGGGATCGACAAGTGGTTCTCCTCGATAAAACGCGTGAGTGGCATCCCATCGACATATTCCATGACGATATAAGGGATACCGTCGCCGGTCGTGCCAGCATCGAGTAACCTGGCAATGTTCGGATGGTCGAGGCGGGCGAGAACCTCGCGTTCCGATCGAAAGCGGCGAGCAAGCTCAGCCGTGTCAGGTCCATGGCTTAAGAGTTTGATGGCTACCTGCTTTTCGAAGTATCCATCTGCGCGTGCGGCCAGATAAACAGCTCCCATGCCCCCGCGGCCAATCTCAGAAATGATCACGTAAGCTCCGACCCGCCGTCCGGCTTCGGAGACAATCTCGCGCGGAATCGTGGTGCCAGCACGGTCCGCGCATGCCTCCAGGTCATCGCTTGCCTCCCTAAGAAGAACTTCAGCCTCCGCCAGGAGCGATTCGGCTTCATGGAGAAGGTCGGTATCACCCGCGCAAGATCGTTCGACTATGGCAATCCGAGCTGCGGGCGAGTTCTGCTGGAGGGCATCAGCCAGGATTGACTTCAGTTGCTCCCATCGAAGCGGATCCATCATATCATTACGGCGAGTTCTTATTCGGGCATGTAGACTTCATTACCTCGGCCGGTCAAGATTCATTTGATAATTCCCGGCGAAGCCAAATTTTGGCAAGAGCCCATTCGCGCTTAACTGTTGCCGCTGAAATTTCCAAGACCGCAGCGATCTCTGCCACAGTTAGGCCAGCAAAAAAGCGCAGCTCGACGATCTGTCCCTGTCGCGGATCGAGAGTCTCAAGGTCCTTCAAAGCCGCGTCCAGCGCAGTTACATCGATGTTTCGTTGGGCGTAGAATTCGAGCGCAACCTCCAGCGGATCCGTGCCGCCGCGCTTTTGCCGCGTCCTTGCTACGGCGTAGTTAGTCAACGTCTGGCGCATGATGCGCGCGAAGATTCCCAGAAAATGAGCGCGGTTCTGCCATGTTACTTCGCCTTGGTTTACGAGGCGCAGATAGGCTTCGTGGACTAATGCCGTGCGCCGCAAGGTGTGTTCCGACCGCTCGCCGCGCAGATAGTTTGCGGCCAGGCGGCGTAGTTCCTCATACACCTCGGGCATCATCTCTTCCAGCGATTGTGCGTCGATCTTCGGCGACGCCGCACCCTCCGTGGATGACTCCAGGCCCTCAGTCATTATGCAGGCTAGTTCGTCGATTCAGAAAACATTCAGATTAGTGCTATCTCAGCAAGGGAGAGTCGCAGAGAAATGCAATTTAGCGAGCTGTTGTCGCGAGTGATGAATCATGAAGCGTGTCCTATATTGTCGGATTTAAGTCCGATCGCAAACCTCGTTCACGGTAAGCGGAGACAGCCGGAATTGACGGCTCAATGTCCTTGGTCATCCCATGGGGACGGTGGCAACGTGCTGCTGGCATTAGCTATGACTCCGAAGCGTATTGGTCTTATCGGATTTGACCGCATCACTGCGTTGCATCTAGCCGGGCCGGCTGATGTCTTCGCGGCCGCGGTGCTTGACGATGGCTACGGCGGCCAGATTGCCTGTTACGAAGTGTGCATTATCGGGCTGACCTCCAGTCCCTTCCGATCGGAATCCGGACTTGTCTTTACGCCGGAAGAGACCTTCCAAACCGCTCCCGCGCTTGACACGATTATTATTCCTGGCGGCAGCGGCCTTCGTGACCCACACACCGCGACCGAGGTTTCGAGCTGGATTTTGACTCGGGTAAACCAGACCCGGCGCATTGTTTCTGTTTGCACCGGAATATATGGCCTGGCCCCCACGGGCCTACTCGACGGCCGGGAAGTTACAACCCATTGGCGTTTCGCGCGGGATGTCGCCCGGAGATTCCCGCAGCTTCGGGTAAACCATAAGGCTCGGCTGGTGAGAGACGGTCCGTTCTATACTTCGACCGGTCTTTCCGCGGGTATCGATCTCGCCCTCCAAATAGTAGAAGAGGATTACGGGCCGCAGGTGGCTCGCGCCGCTCAGGGAGAGCTGGTCACGCATCTCGCGCGTCGCGATACAGACGAACAATCTGCCACGCTCCGGGAATTCGAGAGCCGACCGGCCGATCGCTTTGGGGATCTTGTCGCGTGGATCATCAGAAATCTGGAAGCCGACTTGTCTGTAGAAGCTCTCGCACGACGCGCGTGCATGTGCCCGAGTCATTTCAATCGATCGTTCAAAGCCATCTTTGGAAGCTCACCGGCAGATTTTGTCGAGAACCTGCGCCTGAACGAGGCGCGGCGCCGGCTCTCGAAGCGAAGCAAGACCCTTCAAAGCGTGGGCGCATCCGTGGGCTTCAAGAACTCCGGTGCATTTCGCCGCGCCTTTCAACGACGATTTGGCGTAAAGGCTGGCAGTTATTTGGAGCCATTTCCATCCGCGGTAGCAGGGGCGAGCAACGAAGCGTTAGAGTCGGTGCTTGGCTAGGGAGTGGGAATTTCATTCGTGTACCGGGACGCAGAAGAATTTCTTAGCCGAAGTTAAGCTGGTCGCCAAGTAGTCAAGAAGGCGTCGCGAGCATACCTCGATCAATCATCGTCGATGGCGGATTGTAGTCATACTTGTGAGTTAGTGCATCACATCTCGATTAGGTCATCGATCGAGAACGTTTATCTCGCGTTAACCACAGAAGAAGGGATTAAAGGCTGGTGGACGGATGGTGTGATTTTATCTCAACGCGTGGGCGGAGACGCAGTGTTCACTTTCGCGTCCGGGGCACGGCATCTTCGTATGATCATTGAGAAACTGGACAGGCCATTCCACGTTCGGTGGAGTTGTGAAGGTGGCACCCTGCCGGGCTGGATAGGGACAACGCTGGACTTCGAATTGAAACCACAGAGCGCGGGAAGCATCTTTCTTGACTTCCGGCACGCTGGCTGGAAGGCGAGCGACGATGAGAGGCATTTCTGCAATACAATGTGGGGTCATCTTTTTGTGATCTTGCAAGAATATGTGGAAAAGGGGGCGCGAAACCCCTACTGGCAATGATACCTTAGATCGAATCCGAGGATTTGCTCTTCGCCCGGGATTATGCGCATCCGCAAATTCTAGGCTAGGGCGTCGGTCGTAGACGTGTTCTCGACGTCCGAAACAAGCGTTGCATGGCCGTGAATGAGACGGAGTGGGGATTTAAGTGCGGCCACAGTGTTTTTCTTGAGCCATTCTCAGCGCGAACATTGCTTTAGCTCTGTGTAGAGGTTTCTTGTTTTGGATTTGGTTCAAAGCCGGCGACACATGTAGCAGAACAACAACTTACCTTAAAATGAGCAAATCGATAAGAATATTCATGCTCCTAGCATTCGTCGCCCTAGTCCCAAGCGCGTCACTCCGCGCACAAGCCGACGACAGTGCAACCAAGGAAAACTTGATTAAGCTCGAGAAGCAATCGTGGGAGGCTTGGAAAAACCGGGACGCGCAATTCTTTAAAGAGTTCCTTTCCGATGATCATGTGGAGATCGGATTCTACGGGGCGGCCAACAAAATTGATGTGGTGGCTACCGTAGCCAGTCCCGCATGCGTGGTGCGGAGTTACTCTGTCGACCAATTCAAAGTGGCGCTGTTGGACGGCAATACCGCTTTGGTGACTTATCATGCTTCTCAGGATACCAGTTGCCACGACAAACCTGTGCCGAGCCCGGTGTGGGTCAGCTCTCTTTACATGAAGCGCGGCGATCACTGGCTTAACGTCTTTTACCAGCAGACGCAGACAGCAAAATAGATCAGCGATTTTTATTATCGTGGCGTTTGGCAGGAAGCCACGGTGAATTGTTTGCTCGACCGCGAAATACTTTGAGCCCTTTCCGGGGCCGATATTGCATTTCACTGTGTGGAGAGATTTTCTAATCGTGAATTTCGGCCACCGGTGCCTGAACGACAGGTCCTCCCGTATTCGAGCTTTCGGGAGGAGTTGTCACGGTGATGAAGGACCTGACGGCCGGAAAGGCAACCAAGACCAAGTCTATCGGCATCCTGGGCTTTGACGGCCTGACTGTTTTGGATCTTGCCGGTCCACTGGAGGCCCTGGCCGCCGCACGGACGGATGTGGACGCGGACAAAGTTCGAGCGTGTTATGACGTGCGGATCATCGCCGTCAACGCCAAGACCTTTGTTTCTGCATCGAACCTTGCCTTCACCGCAAAAGAGACCCTCTTAAGAGCTTCCGACCTTGATACCGTTATCATCCCAGGGGGCCTGGGCATGCGAGAGGGTGAAACAGGACGAAAGATCGCGGAATGGCTCGGAGCGCACACGGCTGATCTTAACCGGGTCGTCTCGATCTGCGCCGGCATTTATCCTCTCGCTCAAAGTGGATTACTCGATAACCGCAAGGTCGCGACGCACTGGAAGTACGCGCAGGATGTAGCGCGGCGGTTTCCCAAAATCCGGGTCGATTACACCGCGTCATTTTTGAAGGACGGGCCTTTCTATACCTGTGGGGGCGGGACGGCGGCGACAGAGCTAACTCTCGCCCTCATCGAAGAAGATTATGGCTCTCGCGTTGCTCTTGCGGTCGCCCGCGAACTTTGTGTGCGCCTCCGGCCCCTTGGAGATCATGCCAACACGCTTGATTTGTCGCAGTTCGAGTGCGGACCGAACGATCGCCTGGCCGAACTTCCTGCCTGGATTGCTGCCCATCTAAACCACGACCTCTCAGTCGAAGTGCTGGCGGAAAGGGCCTGCCTCTGTCCGCGCCATTTTAGCCGTCTTTTCAAACGTGCCTTCCGCAGCTCCCCCGCAAATTTTGTCGAGACACTTAGAATAGACGAGGCGCGGCGGCAATTGCTCCTTGCTCGCGCCAGCGTCGAGAGTGTGGCCGCCGCGGTGGGCTTCAAAGACTCGGATTCATTCCGGCGCGCCTTCGAGCGTCGTCTGGGCGTAAATCCCGCCACCTTTCGCCGGCAACGCTTCGCTGTGGTGGTGGACACCGGCAAAACCGCATCCGGTCGCGATTCATCGATGATCAGCGTTATGCCACGAAAAGCCAGGGGACGGCATAAGAGCGTGAATGGGGCAAGCTCGCTGAGGTTGAGAGGGGCACGAGCTTCCTAAGTCCACAGCACCTTCATCAATGAGTGCGTATTGCCTCCTCCCAAATGCCGGCCTCGAACTTGTCCGTAATTGCCTGTTTTAAGTCCTAACTACTTTTGAACGATCGGCGCTAAGACTCTCCGCCAGCACAACAATCCTTAACTACAACCTAAGCATGGAGAAACTAATGATAAGATACGTATTAAGCACGGTGGGATCCTTCCGCTCGGCTCTCGCAGTCAGCGTCGGACTTCCTTTAATGATGGCCGCGAGCGCATACGCACAGGCGCCGACCCCCGCGCCCACCGAAGCCACGACCGAGCGAGTCATTGTGACTGGTTCATATATTCCAACTGCGGAAACAGAATCGGCCCTGCCGGTGACTGTTTATACCGCGGAAGTCCTCACGAAGCAGGGCTCCAACACTCCAATCGAAGGTCTACGTCAGCTCCCGTCTTTCGTTGGGGGTAACACCGGCCAATCGGAAAATGATTCGAACGGTGGTAACGGAAGGGCCTTTATCAACCTTCGCGCTCTCGGGCCGGCTAACGTTCTCACCCTCATCAACGGGCGTCGCGCATTTCAATTCGCCAATATCAACGCCATTCCCATCGGCGGCCTCTCGCGGACCGAGATATTGAAGGACGGAGCCTCGGCCGTCTACGGTTCGGACGCTGTCGCGGGCGTGGTCAACTTCATTATGCTCAACGGTCCAGGAGAAAAACCGTACGAAGGAGCGGAACTTTTTACGCTCTACGGAAATACCACCGAGACGGACGCACACACTCGCCAGGTCTATCTGCGAGGCGGCGTTACCGGTCTGGATGGCAAAGTCTCCATCGCGGCCGCGGGGGAATATTATTCCCGCGCTAACCTTTTTTCGAGAGATCGCGCCGCGGTTGCCGGTACGGGCGACACGAGTAATGACGCCACTGGTCTTGGATGGGGTGGCTTCAACAATAACAGCCCGACCTTCGCCGGGCGCGTCTCCACCTCCACCGGAGGAGCCCAGGTTCTGATTAATTTGTCGAACAATGCGCCAACGCCAGCCAGCTATCGGGCTTTTGACGTCATCCCGGGCACAGATCCGTCTCGCTTCAATTTTCGCGCTTTTACCCCCGCTATTCCCGCGATCGAGAAAGCCATGTACTACGTCACGGGTCGCTACAAAATATTTGGCGATGGGCTCCAGCTCTACGGAGATATTATGTATTCCAAGACCAAGCAGGATAACGGTCTGGCGGCCTCCCCGTTCTCTATTACGAATGCGGCAAACGGAATAAATGTCGTAAGAGCTTCAATTTTTAATCCGTTTCCCAACAACCGGCCTGTCACAGCCGCGAACCCAACTGGCAACGATCTCAGTTCGCTGGCCTATCGCTTGGTCAATGATTTAGGGCCTCGCAGAACTTTTTTCGACCAGGATAGTTACCGCTACGTCACTGGCATAAACGGTGACTTCAACTTCAAGGACAACGACTTTATTAGCCGTTTCGGATATGACTCCGGCTTCGTTTACGAGCGCTTCCAACAATTGCGCATCGACAGCGGTGATGCGACTCGCAGTGCCCTCCTCGCTCAGATTGCCAGTGGTGTATTCGATCCCTTCATCGGTCAGAGCGCGCCCGTGATTGGCACTGCTCCCACGTATACGAACGGCGTGCAAACGGGTACGGCTAGTTACAATAACGCAGCCGGTGCGATAGCAGCTTCCTACCTTGGGCACTCGATGTTCAAGGAGCGCGATTATCTCTATGATGCGAAGGCCAACGCTCATCTTTTCCCCAAACTGTGGAACGGGGGTGTCGATCTGGCCGTTGGTTACGAACATCGTAACATCGAGCAACAATCAATCCCCGATCCGGTTCAGGCAGCGGGTAATCAGCTCGGCTTTAACCAGGCGCCTAATACCAAGGTTTTGCAGGAGGTCGATTCCGTCTTTCTCGAACTTGGTGTTCCAATCGTGACGTCAGCGATGAACGTTCCGTTTGTTCGTTCGCTCGATATGGACTTGGCCTGGCGTTATGAGAAATTCAAAGACACGGACCAGACCCCTTTGGATCCGAACCGCGCTCACGCGAGTTTTGACAATGTGAACCAGGACGAGAATTTCGGCGGCACGCCACGTGTGTCACTCCGCTATCAGCCGATCCCGGACCTGACCTTCCGCGCATCCTGGGGACAATCGTTCCTGTCGCCTACTCCGATCCAACTATTTTTCCCGGTGACGCAGAATTTCCCGCAGCTCTTCGATCCGCTCAAGCATAATACCTTACAGCCACCCAGGGGTGTCTGGCAGGGCGGCAACCCTGAATTAAAGCCCGAAAAAACTGATGCCTACTCAGCAGGCTTGGTCTGGACTCCCAAGTTCATTCCCGGCTTCACGATGACGATGGATTGGTATCAGGTTTACACCAAGGATCTAATCTTGAATGCGGCGGATTTCGCGCAGTTGGCGCTGACCATAAACGGGCAGAGTGGAGGCACCGCCCTCGTGGATCCGGATGGTTGCGGGGGCGGCTCCGGGGCTGCAGTTGCTCCTGGAGGTGCAGCGACTGGAGTAACCCGCAACCCTGACGGCACTCTGGATTGTATCGATTCTCTGAACTCCAACGCTGCCAAGCGTCTGGTGCAGGGCCTGGACATCACGGCAACTTATGAGATTCCAACAGAGCGCTGGGGCAAGTTCACATTCTCCGGCGGCTACAATCACTTCTTCACCTGGAAAGCGGAGCCGGTGACGGGTGCGGGATCACATAATTTCCTTGGCACGTTCAACAACAGCACGATACCACTGGCGCCTGGCGGCATTCCTTGGAACAAGGCATTCATCCGCGGGGAATGGGAATGGAGACACTTCGACTTCATCGCCACCGGTAATTACACCGGAGACTTTCGAGATGATGCGAACTTCTTCAACACCATCACCGAGCGGACGGTGCCTAGCTACATCACCCTCGACATGCAGTTAAGCTACGAGTGGGTGAAGCCTGCGGCTGAAGCCCCACCGACCTACGCGAAGGACTCGAAGGACAGCAAGAACGCGCCGGTCACCGAGGCGGCCACGCCCTCGATCTGGATGCGGATGCTCTGGGGCACCAAGCTCACTGTCGGGGTGAATGACGCGTTCGACCGCTACCCCCCGTCGGTCCTCGGAGCGTTCAATGATAACTACGACACTTCGCTCTATACGCTCCGGAACCGCTTTTGGTACGTGAGCTTGACCAAGAAGTTCTAAGGCTGCTCCTCACAACATAATGTTAAACGGCCGGACTCGCGGTGAGTCCGGCCGTTTCCCTTCTCTAGTAGTGTCTAGTGGACGTTGGCGCCTGGCAAGGCCCCGATGAGAAAGAACGCGCGCCGTGTCCTAAAACACTTGTTATAAGTCCTACCTGCTTCGAGGGAGAAACAGCAGAATGGACGCAACGAAACATGGGATAGCATAGAGGCCGCCTGTTCGCGGCCTCACTGGAGGGCAACTTCGAGTAGCATCCATTGGTGCGTTAGGTTTGGCGGTCGGGCTTGATTTCAAGTCCGACCGCCTTTTTGCCTCAGGAATTTGCACCGAGTTGAAGCCTTGCAATTCGCCAAGCTGCCAGCGCAATTCCATTGAGTCCGGAATGGACGGATTTTAGTCCTCGCTAACCGTCGGAAATGGCTCGCATTGCTACCACAACTAATTCACGATTATCTCAGATAAGGTATACTATGAAACTAACAACTCCTGTCGCAGTAATTGCAATCGCGGTCGCTTTAGCATTGGTCTTGCCGTTCTCTATGGCTGAGGCGAGATGGCTAGAGAAACCCCAGCCGGATTTACCCTTCGGCGTGTTCTACCAAGGTTTGCAGGGCTCAGTGGTGCTCTCTCTCGTCCTCGATAAAAGTGGTCGGGTAACTGGCACGCGCGTTCTGAAAAGCAGTGGTCATCCCGCTTTGGATGAACTGGCTCTGGCGGCGGCCCGGAATTGGCGTTTAAGCAAGGACTCAGTCTTACCTACAGATCTCACCAGTGGACGAGTCGAGCTAGTTACTTTTCGCCACGAGTCTACTCCGAAGATGCTTCTTCCCGGCGCCGAACCTTATTGGGCGCAGTTAGCGCGGTAAGAGCCTGGCCTCTCGATGACCGCGAAAGAAGGCACCGGCAAGAATGAAAGCGAAAGGTCCCAAAAATCTCAATTCATAGGAGAAAAACCAAACGGATGAAGACACTACAACAGGTTTCAATCCACCGACGTTTGAACCCGCGATCACGCGAGATAACCCGCGGTATTCTGCTTTTGCTCATCGTTTTCTCTGCCTCTGCCATTTACGGTGGCCAGCCCGCTCTCGGAGTTGCCGGAGTGGACGTGGTCGTGAAACAAAGCCCCACTAAGCGCGCAGTAACGGATGCTCGCGGCAACTTTATCCTCGACGCCCTTCCAGCTGGCTCCTACACGCTTGCGTTCCGCGCGCAGAAGGCGAAAGATACAAGGACCCCATCGAATAAAGTCACGGTCGCCGGCTCGTATTCGATCAAAAGCGAAGGAACAAGACGACCGGTGAATCAAAGTGGCCTCACCAGCAATAAACTTCTGGGTGGAGTCGATATCCCGGTTGAGGTGGTATCTGGTGCGAAGATTCGCGGGCAGGTCCTGGCGGGTGCGATCAAGAAAATGGTTTGGATAGGCCCCGCACTCGGCAGCAATATACCAGGGCACTGGGTGGAAGAAGGGTCAAAGGAAGCCTCCGCTTTAAACAAAGTCCAAATCAGCAGGGACGATATGCGGGATATGAGGGCTCCCGACCCGCACCAAGAGGGGTTCGGACGATAATACCCGCGGCCTGTTTGTTGTGCTCATCGTCTTCGCGGCCTCTGCCATTTACGGCGGCCAAGCCGCCGTCTGATGAGGGTGCAGCAGACCCACCTGTCGGTTTGCAAAATCGGGCACGATCGTCAACTGCATTGGAAACAAGGCGCCGGACTTCCCTTCAACGCGGGTGAAGGCCACCCGTCGCGCGTCCGCCGCCGCTACCCGCGACTGCGAGCGAACCCTGGATAATAATTCCGGTTCAACCTTGTCGAACCAGAGGACAACATCCGCAGAGAGAGCGCTGCGGTAGCTCTTCGCAATCTCGCGTTGCAGGATGGCACGCGCATTCAACGCCGCCACCACGCTCGCCGTCCCTAATGCGAGGACTAGACCGATAAGAAACATCTGCAGCCGATGTTCGCGAAAATCTCCCGAGACCTTGCGCCACTGCGCACTCACAGGAGGAGAGCGTCCTTGCTCTCGTCCGCGACAATGACACCATCCTTGAGCTGGAATGATGCGATGCGCGCGTCGCGCGAGATTATCGTCGTGCGTCACAATGATAAGCGTCTTCCCTCGCTCGATCAATCCCTGGAATAATTCCGTGACTGCGCCGGCCGTCTCGGAATCGAGGTTGCCGGTAGGTTCATCCGCAAGAACAATTGGAGGATCGTTAGCCAGTGCGCGCGCGATGGCGGCGCGCTGTTGCTGGCCTCCCGACAAGGTCGCCGGCAATTTTGCCGCTTGGTCACTCAAGCCCACCAGTTCCAATAAGTCGTGCGCCCGCGCTCGGCGTGCCGCTCCCGGCACCTTGTCGACGAAGTCCATCGCCAGAAGAATGTTCTCGATGATCGTTAAAGTTGGCAGCAGCTGGAAGAACTGGAACACGACCCCAACATTCCGGCCGCGCCAGAGAGCCAGGCAGTTCTCATTTAATCGGTTGAGGGTTTCACCCGCGGCGGTGACTTCACCAGAACTAGAGCGGTCGAGCCCGGCGATAACGTTAAGTAGAGTCGATTTTCCACTGCCTGATTTTCCTAGCACGGCCACGAACTCTCCCTCACAAACGTCCAAATTGATGCCGCGAAGTGCCTGGAATGGTTGGCCTCCGCGTGGCATATAGGATTTCGTCACGCCCTTCAGCTTGATGACAGCAGGAGCATCAACCACCGGGCAAGATGAGAGTTGTTGACATAAACAGATCGTTCGTTCGATCGGTTAGGAACGGCGGATGAGCAGTCACGCGCCGCGTGCCAGGATGACAAAGAAATTGGCGCTAAGCAATTTCCCGGCCGAATCAAACTTAAAGGTCCGTTGCTTGGTAGGATGGTCTTTGAATTCAAAATCCATTTTCACAACGCGAACATCGCCCTCTTTCTTTACCGATTTTATGACGATTTCTTCGGGACCTCGTACTCGGCCGATCGCCTGCATGAAAAAGTCGCTTGCCGAACCGTTTCCCATCATGTTCTCCACGGTGTATTTGTCCGAGAGACGTGATTTCATTGGCGCGCCGTCATGGCTCCGAAGCGCTTCGGTGAAGTCGAGGATCTGTTTGTCCGGAGTAACACCTTGAGCATAGGCAACGCCAGCCGCCTTGACTTCCGGAGGAAGTGGAGGAGGCGGTGCGCCATGGAAGAAAGTCTTCAGACGGTCAAAGAAGCCGACGCTTTGGTCGGAAGCCGCGGAAATTGGACCGACCGGAAGTAGAAGGGAGAGGAGGAGGAGGAGAAGTCGCGCGGAAAGCCAGAATTTCATAGTCCTTTAGTCGCGTTTTAGTTCGAGCCGCCGATTCTTCGGATCGAGCGTGACAACGAAGTCCTTGAGCACAGCTGACCCAAGATTATTGAACCCATCATGGTAGACCAGGCGCGGGTTTTCGAATGAGAATTTCCCGACGCGGATGACCCCCTTCATCCGGCCCTCAAAGGATTTCGTTTCCATATCGACCGTGCGAATCTTCTTTCCTTCCGATGGCGCTTCGAGCCATTGCACTTTGTTTGCGACCGCTGTATCGACTACGAACCCGGAAATCGCACCGGTATCGACATCCATTCGCACGCTCTGACCGGCAAGATCAACCGTAAGACTCGGCAAGCTCCCGGCGGCCCAAGCAAATATCGTCTGGCCATCTTCGCTCGGAAGTTCGCCCCGCCTGAATTCAATTTTCTTTGCGGGGAAGTTGTAAGTGACCAGCAACCCCGGAACCATCGTGGCGCTCAATACGCCCTGTACGTCCGGCACCTTCTTCAAGAATACAGCGGACAGATCGGCGAAGACTGCCGACACACCTTCAATCGTTAGGCCGCCAATCTCGATTTTTGCGACGCGCGTTACTGTGGCCTCCAGCGGTTTGGTGCTTCCCGGCCTTCCCATCGCCGCGTGTGCAAGGGAGGGCAAACCAACCTCACGCGCCAGAGTTTCCGCGAAGACCGAATGCATGGCGCCGGTGTCTATGATGAATTTATACGGTCCCTGGCCATTGATGCGCGCCGATACTACGGGAAGATCGTTCGATGATTCCATCGCCACCGACGTAGGGGCGCTTAGCTCAATTTTGTCGGGCGGAGGAAGCGAATGCTGGCCATAGGCATTTATAGAGGTCGCACACGTTATTGCGGCAAGAGTTGCATGAAGCCGAAATGAGGAAGAAGAGAAAGAGTTATGCATAGTCCGATTCGTATTATTTGACAGACGAAACACTGCGGGCCACAGGATGTCAATGCGAAAATTGAGCGAACTTGAAGGCGCCGTTCTTGGAGTCACGTCATTGTACGAGCCAGTTACCCCTTACCAAATCCGCAAGGTGTTTGAGCGCTCACCCAATCCACATTGGAGCGGCAGCGCAGGCTCGATTTACCCTCTTGTCGAGCGGCTCGCACGCAATCGGCTGCTCTCGGGCCGCGCCCATGCCACCGGCAAGCGGCGCGGACTTAAATACAACATCACCGCCTCCGGTCGCAAAGTTCTGCGCTCTTGGATTCTAGAAGCGGAACATGAAAAACTCGTTGGCATCTCGGATCTGCTCCGCCTTCGATTTCGCTTTCTCCCAGCGCTGAAAGTAGCTGAACAACGTCGTTTCGTTGCCACCATGATTCGCAAAATGACGGAAGAGGTTGAAAAGATCGAGGCCGATTGCCACCAAACATCATCCTCTCACGATGACTATCTCCATCTCACGGCCCGCGGCGCGCTCTTAATGGCACGCGCTCGCCTCGCCTGGCTGCAAGAGGTGTGGGCGCGATTGTTTCAGTGAGCGCGTGAAGCGCAGCCCAATAGTCATGCCCGCCTTCTGAAGCGCTGCATAATCTCTGGCATTTAAGAAGCGGCGGAAAGAGCGGAAATAAGCCTCGACACGTTGCCGCTCTTTCGGGTCTGAAATTGTAGGATCAATGTCCTGTCCAATTATCCTGGTCACCAGAGCATTTCAGTCGAGTCCGGAATCGATGGATTTTAGTCTCCCCAAGTCTCAAACTGTCTGTTCGAAGTCCTAACGGTTAGTTGCGCCTGACTGCAGAATGATTGCGGGGCCGCCCGTTTGCGGTCGCTGATACTAACCCCGGATTAGTATCCCATTGATAAGTTAGGTTTGGCGGTCGGACTTGGTTGTCCGGCCGCCGCTCTTTTAAAAAGAGCGGTGCGGTGAACACTTCTTTCTTAAAGCCCCTGCTTCATCTTAAGCGCCGGTGGACGCTCGACGTGGCCACCGAATCCTTTGCGCATCGCGGACAGGATCTTCTCGGCAAAGGTGTGCTCCTGGCGCGAACGGAAGCGGGTGTAGAGCGCGGTGGAAAGGACCTCGGCCGAGACGCCTTCTTCGAGCGCGGCCTGAATTGTCCAGCGGCCTTCCCCCGAATCTTCGACGTGGCCCGAGTAGGCGTCGAGTTTGCCGTCGCTCGCCAGGGCAATCGAAGTGAGATCAAGCAGCCAGGAGGAAATCACGCTCCCTCGCCGCCACAGCTCCGCGATGTCGGTGAGATTCAGATCGTAAGAAAGTCCGGCGGGAAGGTTATCCGAATTAGCTCCCCGCATAATGTCGAACCCCTCGGCATAAGCCTGCATGAGGCCGTATTCGATTCCGTTGTGAATCATCTTCACAAAGTGTCCGGCGCCGGACGGGCCACAGTAAAGATAGCCTTGCTCGGCGGTGCTCTTTGTTTGCTCCCGGCCCGGCGTCTTCGGGATGGTGCCCGGACCTGGCGCGAGGGTGGCGAAGATGGGATCGAGCCGCTGGGCCGTGGCTTGATCGCCGCCGATCATCATGCAGTAACCGCGCTCCAATCCCCAGACGCCACCGCTCGTTCCCGCATCGAGGTAATGGATGCCGGCCGGCTTGAGCATCGTGCAGCGGCGCACGTCGTCTTTGTAGAATGAGTTTCCGCCGTCGATTATCGCGTCGCCCGCGCTCAACAGTTTGGAAAGTGCCACGACCGTTTCTTCCGTGGGCGCACCCGAGGGAAGCATGACCCAGACGGCTCGAGGCGCGTTGAGTTTCCCGACAACTTCCTCGAGTGAATGCGCACCCGTCGGGCCTTCTTTGGCGAGGGCGTCCACGGTCTCCGCGTTGCGATCGTAGACGACGCATTGATGTCCGCCCTTCGTCAAGCGGCGCGCCATGTTCGCACCCATCCGGCCCAAGCCAATCATTCCAATTTGCATAATTAATCTCCGAAGTTGGATCTCATTGTAATCACACTCTCAGCTTTCAGTCATTCCCGAAAATGTAACGGTCCACGGCATTCGCAAAGCCTTCCTCCTCTGAAGAAGTGGTCACGTAAGTCGCGGCGCCTTTCACTTCATCGCTGGATTGTCCCATCGCAATGCTGAGGCCGCTCTTCGCAAACATGGTCGTGTCGTTAGGCATATCACCAATCGTGGCGATTTGCTCCACCGGAATCGCAAGCATCTTCGCGAGGGCCAACACCACCGCGCCTTTATTGGCAGCGGGATGCGTCACGTCGAGGTAATAAGGCTGCGAGCGCGCCGCCGACACCTGACTTCCCGGCTCGCGCTGTGGATTGGATGGCTTCGAATGAACGGCGCCGACGAACTGCGCGCGCACAGCTTCTTCACATTTCGCCACGGCCTCGAGGTCGTCGCTCACGCCCACGATTTTCGCGACATCATCCGTCTTGCCGGTAAAGTCCGGCACGACCGTCGGCGGAAATTTCACCGTCCATTTCTCGCGATCCACGTGCGGGCCATGACGTTCGGGCACGAACCAATCGATCCCGCGATAGATCCAGACATCGAGCTTGTGCGCCCGGATGATTGCGATCGCCGGCTCGACAACTTCGTGCTGAAGGACGCGCTGTTCGATGACA
Source organism: Spartobacteria bacterium (assembly GCA_003167555.1). Taxonomy (GTDB): domain Bacteria; phylum Verrucomicrobiota; class Verrucomicrobiia; order Chthoniobacterales; family UBA10450; genus AV80. The sequence continues at coordinate 89,753 of PMSN01000023.1, read as the reverse complement.
CTGAGATCCGGCCGGACGAAAAGGCCGCCGTTGAACGCGGCGATGGGCGTGGCGAGTCCGAGCGGTTCGATGAGCATCTGCATTCCGCGCGGGGGCCGACCGCTCGTGATCGCGAAGGCGATGTCTGCTCTCGCCAACGCCTGCACGCTCGCCAGGGCGCGCGGCGTGAGCACTTTCTCTCTTGTGACGAGCGTGCCATCGACATCGGCGAGAAGAAGCTTTATCGGCATAACGTTGCGAGCAACGCACTACTCGCGGTTCAGACGCCTATTCTTTCTTGAACGAAATGTCGCTTACAAAAGGAACTCGGCGCGCGTTCGTGGTTGCGCAAGAATGTTCCCGGTCTAGCCGCATAACCTACGATGACAACACTGATCCGCGAACCGTGTGACGACGGCGTGATTCGGTCGGGGCTTTCCGCAAGCCCGTGTGCAAAATCATCCGGCAAGTGGGTGCTCGCCGCGACTATCCTCGGTTCGAGCCTGGCTTTCATCGACGGCACTGTGGTGAACGTCGCGTTGCCGGCGCTCCAGCGTGATTTGAACGCCACGGTCGTCGGCGTGCAATGGGTCATCGAAGCATATTCGCTTCTGCTCGCCGCGCTTCTGCTGGTCGGGGGTTCGATGGGTGATCGTTACGGGAGACGAAGGATATTCGTTATCGGCGTGACGGTTTTCGCGGCGGCCTCGGCGTGGTGCGGTTTCGCTTCCGGCATCGGACAACTGATCGCTGCGCGGGCGGTCCAGGGAATCGGCGCGGCCTTGTTGGTTCCGGGAAGCCTCGCGATCATCAGCAATTCGTTTTCCGAGGAAGAGCGCGGCAAAGCCATCGGAACGTGGTCCGGCTTCAGCGCGATCACCGCGGCGATCGGTCCTGTGCTTGGAGGATGGTTGGTCGAAACCATTTCGTGGCGCGCCGTGTTTTTCATCAACATCCCGCTGGCGATTCTGGTCATCGTCATCTCACTCCGGCACGTGCCGGAAAGTTCGAATGCCGCAAAGGGACGCTTGGACTGGTCGGGCGCCATTCTAGCCACGCTCGGTTTGGGCGCGCTCGTTTACGGTTTGATCGAATCGTCTTCATGCGGCTTCGCGCATGTCGCCGTCATTTCCACGCTGACAACCGCGATCGTTCTACTCGCCGTCTTTGTCATCGTGGAAGCGCGCATCCGAAATCCTATGCTGCCACTCGCGCTTTTCCGGTCGCGCACCTTTGCCGGAGCGAACCTGCTCACGTTCCTTCTCTACGGTGCGCTCGGCGGGACGCTGTTTTTCTTGCCGTTGAATTTAATTCAGGTGCAACGATACAGTCCCACTGCGGCCGGCGCCGCCTTGCTGCCGTTGATCTTGATCATCTTTCTCCTTTCGCGGTGGTCGGGCGCTCTCGTGCAACGTTGCGGCGCGAAGCTCCCACTTGTTATTGGACCACTTATCGCGGCCGCGGGCTTCGCGCTCTTCGCGCGGCCGGCTGTCGGCGGCGCTTACTGGACCACATTTTTTCCCGCTCTCGTTGTGCTCGGAATCGGCATGGCCGCGAGCGTCGCTCCACTCACCACAACCGTCATGAGTTCCGTGGCAGGCGATCGAGCCGGAGTAGCATCTGGAATTAACAACGCCGTTTCCCGGACCGCGGGCCTGCTCTCGATTGCGGTGCTTGGCATTGTTATGTTGCACATCTTTGATCGATCCCTCGATGGCCGATTGGCGAAGCTCGAGGCCTCTCCTTCAGTGAAACAATCTCTCTACGCTCAGCGAAGCAGGCTTGCCGGGATTGAACTCCCGGAAGCGATCTCCCCAGAAACCCGAGTGCTATTGACCGATGCCATCGATGGTTCCTTCGTCGATGGGTTTCGTTACGTTATGCTGATAGGAGCAGCTCTTGCCCTCGGGAGCGCAGTTACCGCCTTGCTCTTGATCCACCCGCATCCGTCATCCGTGCCAGCTGCGAATGGATCGTAAGGCAATGCGTCAAAGCTTTTCTGCTTCGGCTAGGTGTCGCACGTGGTTCATGACTCGTTGGTGGACGGCGCTTGTCATGTCGCGCGTCCAGATGTCGAAATACCAGAGCGGACGGACGTGCAGCGTATACCAGCTCGATCCGAACAAGGTAGTCGTCCCGTCGTGGTTATCGCGCAGGACGAATTGTCCCCGGTGCAAGGTGATGTGTCCGTAGGCCTCGGGGTGAGTCGGCTGCTCGACAATGTCGAAGGTGAGTTTCTCGCGCGGAACGAACTCCGCTACCTTTTCCTGGATGACGATGCCGTTACTGAACATGCATTGCCGGTCGGCGCCGACGAAGTTGCCGCTGTTGGTTGTCTGAGTGGGATAAGGGAGACCCAAGCGGAAGATCCAGTAGTCGGGACGATCGGGTATGTCCGGAAAGGCCAGGACATGTGGCCAGACTTTATCGGGAGTGGCGTGGATGAGTATCTCATCGGTAACCATTACACGTTCACCCGAGCCATAGAACGCATCAGTCACCGTGGCCAGCAACAGCAAGGGAAAGATGCTTAGTTGCAATTTCGTGTAGTTCGGCCGGAACCAGAGACGGCCAAGAAGTAACCCGGCTGCCACCAGAAGATAAAGCGCCGGGAAAACGATGATCAAACAAACAACACCTTCCCGAAGGACGATCCAGGCCGCGACAACTCCCACTAAGGATACCCAAAGCGCATCAAGAAAAGTTATTCCGATGCTGCGGTTCAGGCGTCGATAAAACCACGCCGCGACCACTCCCACTATGAATGGCAGTAGAAGAAAGCTGGGCAGCGCCAACACGCCCTGCGTGTCACCCTTAAAGCGCGAAACGAGCGCGGTGACTCCGAAGAGCAGAACGTCGCCGGCAAGGTTGGCGACAAGCATCCCTATGACGAGAGTCAGAATAGGCCGCGCCGGCTTGACGGTCGGGGAAATATCAGTCATCAGTGCCAGCGGGCGGACGAGCTTTCTGCTCGTCCACCAGGGTCCCCTAACAGAACTTTGTCTCCTTCACGATCGGCTCGACCATCGGATAAGGGTTATAGCGTCCGGTAAGATCGCAGGCAAAGGTGATGCGATCGAACCGGATAGGCGCCCTGGCATTGTCAGCATTCCGCATCTGAGCTTTCAGCGCGAGAACATCGCCAACAGCGCCGGGAGCGGAGGTCACCACGACCGTCCTCGCCAAAGCCGGTGGTGGTACAGTTTGCGTCGGCTAAAGCTTGGCAGAATTGGGAACTCCCATGTAAAGATGTTTGACCGGCCGCCGCGGCGCACTCGACTTATCGGCCTCAGCTTTACCCCGAAACGCGGGTACCGTGCCTGCCGCACGTTTCGCACCCTTGTGTGCCGGTGTTGTTCCGGACTTTCCCGACCTGGCAGGGGTCGTGGACTTGTTAAGGCGCGCTGGTGGAAGCATCCTTCCTCTAGGCATCCTCACTTTTGTTTCAGGTTTGTTCATGCGCAACAGGCTGACCGCATCGCCCCCACATTACGAGTTCAATAGCGCAATCACTTCGTCGATACTCCAAACGTGATCGGAAACGCCCGCTTCCATTGCGGGCGTGACGCGGAGAGATTGATGAATCCGGCAAAAATTGGAGTGCATGTAATGCAGCGCGACCGGCGCTTCCAGGTTCTCGACCTTTTTTGAAAAGCCGTTTGTCAGCCGAGTGGAGCGCCGCATGGACATGCGCATCGTGAGATTCTGGCGCTCGACATAACTCGTGGAAATGTGTTTGTAATCAGGTGTGCCGCTGGGGATGACCGCTTTGCGAGCGTCCATGCAGATTGCGGGGCTGTAGCGCACTTGCGGACCCTCTCTGGCGCAGCGCCGTAAATCTTTTGCAGCATCGCAAAATCAATCTCGAATCGAATCTCAGGCGCTGGCGAAAAGCTTCCGGGCGTGGCAAAGCCGTGGCGGAATTTTGCGCGTTGATTGAATCGAGCGAGGGCTAGCGAAATGCCCGCGTGAGGGACAGGGCGAACTAGCCGCCCGATCAAGGAAGCACAAATCGTGAGTGATGGTGGATGCGAAATAGAAGTCGCAGCGGTGCAACTGAGCGGTGCCAGTTAACTTTGCTAACATTCGTCGCCATCGGACTTCGTTTGCCGATTTTGGGGAACGGCTCTCTTTTGATGAGCAGTGGATCGCTTCATATAATCTTGTCGCTTTTGCTCCAACATTTCCGAGAGCTGCGATATGTTCTTTAGCAATGCTCGTCGAGTCCTCTCCTACTTTATCCGTACAACCACGAGCAGGACAACCATTATGAGGCTGACTACTGCTGGAATACCCATGGCAATGGAGTGCCATGACGCAGCCAAGCCCCAAAACACGTTGCCTGCGATGAGCAGCGCTCCTACAAGGAGAAAATTTGCGAGGGGCGCCGCATCCGTTCCTTTGCCGCTATGGCGCATCGATTGATTAAAGCACGAACATCCCGAACGCTGCTCCGAACATGATCAGTGCGGTGAGGCCGACTAAAATGCGGCTCAATATAGAACTTGGCTGCCCCATCATGATCGTTTTGTCTGAAGCCACGATAAGAATTCCTACGAGTAGAAACGGCGCGAGAAGGCCGTTAATCACGGCGGTCCAGAAAAGCGCTTTCACTGGATTGATGTTCGCGAAATCGAGGGTAATCCCGGCAAGCGTGGACGCGATGATGACGCCATAAAACGCGCGCGCCGATTTCAGTTTCTCGTCGAGACCCTCTTTCCAGCTCAAGGTTTCAGCTAGCGCGTAACCCGCCGATCCCGAGAGAGTCGGGATTGCGAGGAAGCCTACGCCAAGAATGCCGAGAGTGTAGATCATAGAAGCGAATCGACCTGCAAGAGGCCCCAAAACCTCGGCAGCTTGCCGCGAGGTTTCAATGTTTGTGACGCCGTGGCGGTGCAGAGTCGACGCCGTAGTTAGCATGATGAAATACATGATCAGCACCGCGAAAAAGGCGCCCAAACCAACGTCCAACTTCCGGTTAATGATCTCACGCTTGGTTGCGCCCTGCCGTTCCCTGCACATCCGTCGGCCTTGCGCTTTTTCCTCCTCAACCTCTTGGGAAGCCTGCCAGAAAAACAAATAAGGGCTAATCGTCGTGCCGAGGATCGCGACCAACGTCTGCCACGCGATGTGCCCTTTTGGCCATGAAGGCGAAAACGTGTCGTGAATCGCCGCTGACCAGTTCGGGTGAACGATGAAAGCCGTGATGACGTACGCGAACAAAACGAGGCACAGCCATTTGAGGGTGTTCGCAATTTGGTAATAGCGAAGCCAAACGGTTGCGGAAGCGATGGCAATGCCGAAACCGACCACGAGCCAGTGCGAGTTAATTCCGGTCAACATCTCAGCCGCGTCGGCCATCCCCGCGAGATCGGCGCCGATGTTGATTGTATTGGCTCCCAGAAGAGCAAGGGCGCCGATCAACACGAGCCTTCGGTCAAACCTGCGGCGTAACGCTCCGGCCAATCCGCGTCCCGTCACCATCCCAACGCGCGCGCACATCATCTGGACCATGCTCATCAGCGGCCATGTCAGTAACGCCGTCCAAAGAAGGGAGGTGCCAAGTTGCGCTCCAGCGACCGAGTACGTCGCTATGCCGGAAGGATCATCATCGGCAGCTCCCGTGATCACGCCCGGGCCGAGGGCTCGAAAGAACCGCTGCATGAAATTCGCTCTTTTCGGCGCCGTGATCGACGATTGTTCCTTCATTGTTGCTGGAAACATCGGGACAAAAGGATTCTGAGGATTGCGTGCAATATACCTGCGGAGCAAACGCCTAGCGAGAATTGGACCGCAATCTGCAATCTATTTCTCGTCGCACAGGAGCATCTTGCCGCGAAACACTGCAAGCTGGCAAGCCAATAGAACCGGTTGCAAGACCGTAAACTCCTTGGCCGGTACGGTAGGCCATGCACGGTTTTTCCCCCTTTAGTGACCTTGCGCGCCATATACGCTCGTTGTGAAGACTCGGCCCTTGTCACCGGTTTGACCTTCCAAAGAACACCGATTTGGGCCCAAAACGAGTCTCAAAATCAACGTCTCACGAACCCGCTCATGCATTGACTTTTGAGACTTTGTCGTCGCAAAATGCGGAATAATGAAACCGCTTCTAGTAAAGATTGGCTCAGTTGCATTGGTTGTGGTGCTAATCTTCGTTGGCGCATTCATTGGATTATGGCCGGATCAGGAACTAGCGAAACGAACTGCAACCGCGCCCGCGCAGATCATCGCCGCTGAGTTCGTCCAATTCTCCGAAGGCGGTTCATGGGTCGGACGCACCCACAGGCTGGAGCGAACCGGTTATCGAGTACGCTACCGTTTTAGAGCAGGTAACGAATGGGTTGAAGGTATATCCGAAAAGAACTGGTGGTACCAGAAAGGCGAAGAATGCCGTGTTTGTTTTGAGCAAAGTAATCCGGCAAATAACGATCTTCGAGCTGCCACGCGGGGGCCTCCATGTGGAAGCAAGTTCTCCACGCGCTAACGCGGAGCTGTTCCGAGAACTTCTTTCTACCTCCAAATTTCTTCGTGAGTTGGGCCGGAACTGACCTCATGCGCTCTATGCTGTACGCAAAAAACCTCCTGAGCTGGAGCTTGGAACGGTCGATAGGTATACCCGCCAACCGTCCGCCGGACGCCCCAGCCGGCGGCGATCACGCGACAGAGGCGGCTGAGTTGCACGCACACCATTATATGTCTACTCCGTTCTTTACGAGCCTCGCGAGTACACGGAGCACGGGATGACCTTAACAATTATTCGAGTCGAAGCGTGTTCACGAGGCTAAATCGGTTCTAAGGCGGAAGCCCGCGACGTTGCCTAAGATCCGGCCGTACAACGATCCGATCCGCTCGGTTGCGAGCGCGCCGAGATCGATCTTCAGGAGATGACCGACCAAGCGCACCGTCATCTCGCTTTCGATCCGCGCGGCGGTGCGAGTCACGAGCCAGCGCCAGAGCAATTGGAGCGATTCCTTAAAAACGTAATAGATCGCCAAAAGGGCGAGCGCTTTCGTGACAAAATTCGTCAGGGCCGCGGGCTGGTTTCCCAGCTTCAAGACGCGATCAAAAAAATCGCCGAGCAGAACAGCGATTTGGATTTGAATGTAGGAAGCGGCGCAGGTGATGACCACGGCCGAGCCGAAACCGAGTTTGTCGGCGGGACGGAGCTTCCACAGCTCTTTGCGGCGCGCCCAGACGACTCCGATATCGCCGAGGAACGATTGGCGCGGCGCCTCAGGATGTTTCTCGGGCATGGCCTAACGAGTTAACGGACGATGCTGAAGGAGACGGCGTAAAAGAGGAGAAGCGCAGACCAAAAGCAAGATAGCGCCGGAACGTGATGAGTGCTCGGGATCGTTAGAGCGCTGACTTTCCCCCGCGAGAATGATTCCGGCCGATCGCGTTCGCGACGAGCATGCCAAGGGTCAGTGACTACGGTTAGAACAACACTTGCAGGCGAAGAAGAACTTCGTCGAACTGATCGTCACCGAACACCGGACGATTATTGCGGAAGTCCGACCAGGTGTGGATGTAACCTAGCATCAGCTTCAGATCATCTCCGTGGATGTAATAATTCACGCCACCGGTGATGGAATGAAGATTATCGTTGGCGACTTGTCCGGGATCAAAGCTCTCCCACTTCGCGACAAGCTGGAGTTTCTTCGGAACGACAAAGTAACCGGCGGTGATGTAATAGCCGCTGGCGTCAAAGCCGGCAAACGCTGGCGCCACACCCCCGACGATTCGTGGCCGGATTCGCTCGTCGAGGTACTCGCCGATAAGATCGAACGGCCCGAAGTGGAACGAAGCATCCACGCCATAGGCCTCGCGCTGGTCAGCCGATGGCAAGACGAAGGGTGAAAGAGATCCGTCGCCGCCGACAATCAGGTTCCCGGTTTGCGAGATATTGGTTCCTTTCTCGTCCCGGCTGCTAAGATAATTGCCGCCTAGTTTGAGGCTGGCGTCCTGCCCGGCGAGCTTGCCCGCGAACAACTGCGCCTCAAGGCGCGCAACATACATATATTCATTGTTGTCATTTACGGTGGTGTTGCGGCCGTTCCCGTTGAAGACTCCGGCCCAGTAGGTCAGAACGTCCTTTTGCTCCGGCCATACGTTGGCGAACGGCTTGCCCCAAAGTTGAAGTCCGATTTGCCGTTCGGGGGTGAGCGCTTCCGTGACTTGACTGCGTTCGATGGTGAAGAGTTTCGTATCGGAAGTTACCTGTTCCAACCCAAAGGGCGCTTTGTACTGACCGAGCTTGATTTGCGCTTCGGGAAAGCGATGCCAATTTACGAATGCATCGGTCGTCGAAAACGCCGTGCGGCCGGTGATGCCGTCGGCCTGGTTGAATTCTCCTTCCAGTTTGAAATCGAACTGCTCCGCGAAATCGCCGCTCACGGTGATGCGCGCCCGGCGCATCCGGAACCGGTCTTTCGTCTTTGCCGTGATTGTCCCGGGAAACCGGCCATCGTAGGCATTGACATCGCCCGCTTCGAACTGGCCCTGGATGAACCCGCCGAGCACGAGTTTTATCTCGCTTGCACCCGGAGTGACATAAACCGGCTTCTTCTCCGTTTCCGTCGTTTCGACGTAGGTTTTCCCATCGGAGGTGGATTTGCGCGACACCTCCTTTTTCGGCGAGGCGCCTTTCAGATCGGAGACTTCGCGCTTTAGGGCCGTATTCTGTTCTTGGAGCGCTTTAACTGCCGCTTCGAGTTTGGCCAGCCGCTCGGATTCAGTTTCAGCCGCGCGCGTAAAAGGGATGCCGACTGCCGCCCACAAGCTGAGCACGAGCACGCTGCGGGTAAGATTCCAACGGGTAAACGCGAGTTTCATAGTTGTTGCCCTCTCACTTAACCCGGCGATTTGGCATGAGTGCAGCCCGCCATACAAGCAAAAAATTATCTAAATACGCAGGCTTGACATTAATTCGTAACCCATATTCCATCCGAACTGTTTTGGGCAACCATCCACAATAGGAGGAAACACCATGGCAGTTCATGATGTTACACCGCAGGCGGTCGGTCCCGCTGGCGCCGCAGCGAAACGCGGTCGCCCCAAACCGTTCAGCTTTCACGACTATGTGGTGTCGATCCTGATCGCTTTGGTACTCACTGTTTTTTACGGGGGGTATTACCTGATCCAACGCACCTATTTCTTCAACGCTCCGCCGGGCATCGACCCATTCTATGTCCCTGACAAAGTGATCGCCGTGGTCGGCATGATACTTCTCGCCTTCACCTTTCTCATCGGTCCGATCTATCGCTACTTCAATGCCTTCGATTATCTGATCCAGTATCGGAAGGAGATCGGCATTGTCGGCGGATTTTTCGCGCTCTTTCATCCGCTCGTCGCATATTTCTTTCTTCCGTTGACATTTCCCCAATCCGAAATTCCCCTAACTTCAGTCACGTACGGCGCGGGACTGGCCGGGTCCCTGGTTGTCATTTTTCTCATCTTCATCTCGTTTCAGAATGCAGTCATTCTCCTCGGGGCGAACCGGTGGTGGTTTCTCCACCGCTTTGGGCTGCGGCTGGTCATCCTCGTCGCGGTGATCCACTTCTTCTGCATAGAATGGAACACCTGGGTGCAGTGGCTGACGCAAAGTGCCGTCAAGCCGTCCGCCGAACTGCTGTACCCTTGGATGCCCGAACCCACAACCTTTGCGGGCTTGTTCGTCGTCTGGGTCGTCATCGTCCGCCTTTATGAAACGGTTTTCCTCTACAGGGATTTGGGGTTGAAGCCTAAGCCGATCGCACCCGACGCGAACCTGCGTCTTCGCGGACGCCGGTTTTTCATCTATTCCTTCTGGGTGCTGATCGCGTGCAATGTCTTCGTATTCGGCCGCTGGATGTACTACTTCAGCATACGCTAGTTCTGGAGGTCTATCGGCTGGCAGCCGTGCCTGTCTTTGGTAGACAACGTTCAGGTCGGCGGGACCGACACGAATGTCTTCTTCAAAGCCATAGCCGTCGACAGCGCTGACGATCGGATGACCAAAGCGGAAACGGATACGAGAAGCCACTTCCATTTTCCGCTCTTTCAGGTTAGCGCAGGAGCAGCGGTTGAAAGTCCACGAGGAACTTGGGCATTTTGTCAATGTCTAGGGCAAAGTCGTTTCCAAGCTGGGACACTACCCATTTTTCCTTTTCCTCGATAGCACTCGCCTCATATCAAGGTTCAAGCGTTGAGCTACCCTCGCGGAGACCCGCCCGCGGCACGTTGGGCGCGTACCTCAACTGCGGGTTTCTCGCGGAAGCTGACCGGCCGACGACGACGCGCACATCATGCCCAGTTCTCCAGCGGCACCGTCCGCGCTCTTATCACTGTCCCCGAGGAATCTGAAAAATGGGAGGGAACGTCAGCAAGAAGCCGATCACAATCAGCGCTAACGCGACGCGCCACCACACGCGGAAGGAAAGTTCCCGCCGCCCCCATGCCGGATGGAGCGCGGCCCACGCCACGAGCCACGCGATGACGGCGATGCTGGTCTTGCCGACAAGCGGCCCCGCGGGCGGCCACCAGTTCAACGCCTTTAGGATACCGGCGCTCAGCTCGGCCAAGAACGTGCACAGGCCTAACACGAATACCCCGAAGCTAGCTGCGACAATCGCCGCCAGGGCCGGGCCGTTGGGTTTTTCAATTGGAACTGTTGTCATGATATTTCCTATAAGATCGGCACGGCCTTGTAGATGAGGAAGCCGAGCACGCCACCGATCACCGACGCCACAAACGACAGGACTAAGAGCACCATCGCCGCTCGACGCAGTTCGTTACGCGCGGCCAATTCGGCGCTGTAGTAGGTCACGATGAAACCTAGGGCGGTCGCTAGAATCGGGGCCGCCCACGCAACGTGTTCCTTCCACTCCATTGCGAACGTGTGCAACGCGGCAAGATCGTGGACGGCGAGCAACTTTGATTTCGGACTAGCCGGCGACGACGCCCGATACCACGGGTAACTGATGTAGGTGCCGGTAATCACCATTAGCCACGCCGATACGGCCATGGCCCACACGCGGATCTTCAAGCGCCGCAACACCCGGGCGAATTCTGGCGGCGTCCACTCGTGGCGCAGCGTACCCAAGTTCATCAGGGCACCGGCAAACGCCAGCAGGAACACCAGTCCTAGCACAAACCCGTGCAGCACCGTCCACCATCCCTCCATTGTCAATTTCATCTCGGGTCCTCCGTCAAAAATCCAAATTGAAGCATCGGCACCGTGAGTGTTTTCAGTAAACCCCTCGCGAGGCAAGCAAAAAAACAGGTGGTCTGGAAGAGCGCCACGGGCGCGACAAGTCTTATCGTCTCGGAGCTGGAGCTGCGTCCGAAGAAGCGAGCTTCGAATCCAGCGACCAGGTTTTCCCGGCACCCACAATGATTAGGAACAGCAAACAGAACCACATCGCCAAATCGGTCCGCGCTTCGTGCATCATGCTCAGGAATCCGTAGCGCGGCAGTTTTGTGAGCGAAAAGCCCCAGAAACCGGCTCCAAGCAGAATGGGAATCTTGGTTGAGACAATCGCCACGGTGATGTCGATCAGCAGCGCCAAAGACGCGAGGCGCGTGAGCAGACCGATAATTACCAGCGCGCCGCAAACGATTTCCACGCCGCCGACAAACGGTCCCATGACATCCGGCGAAGGAATGCCGATTTTAGCGAAGCGGCCCGCGCCGAGATCAGCGGGATAGAGGAATTTTTGGATTCCTTCCGTGAGAAATACGGCGCCAACGACGATCCGGATTAGGACCGTCGCAGCGGGCGCTCGAGTTTCTAAAAATCGTCGCATCATCACATTTTCGGGGTGAACTGGGCCAGTTCGTAGATGCCGAGATTCTTTTCGATCTGAGCGACTTTGTCCACCATTTTCTCGAAGCCGTCGTCCCCGAAGAGTTCGTCTTCTTTCTTCTCAAAATCTTCACCGAGCGAATCGAACTCGTGCGCGCTGACAATGCCGCGAAAGGCCGGGAAGAGGACCGTGTCCTCGCGCGCTTCATGCGGATTATACTGAAACGTTCGGCAGCTCATTTCGCCGAAAAGCTCGCCCGCGCCGAGTTGGGCGATTGGCGTATTTACCGGCAGATCGATGTTCGCGTCGATGCCGATGAATTTTCTTTGGTGAGCCTCAGCGCGCCGGTCCTGATGGTCGTCCACCAGAAAACTCTTCATCCGCGCGACGCTCCGCCCCAGAAACCCCCGGCTGGGCTTTGTCCGAAGGTGGGTGAGTGGATTTTGGATGAAAATATCCACTGAACCCGAGATGATGTAATACGCGGTGGAGCCGAACTCGCCTCCCCTGCAGACCGTTTCGCCTTCGCCGTAGCTGTGAAGAACAGCGGCGCCTTTCCCCCATCTTTCCAACTGAGCCCGGGGAACTTCCTTGAGTGGCGGCAGGTATTCGATCAACTGATCGATACTGAGAGGCTCGCCACCGGATAATTTAGCCTCTGTCTCTTCCATGTTTAGCGCTCAAAGCTAACGCCGCGCATGATCCGACGTGATCCACCAGGCGAGAAGTTATTTCGACGGCAAGCTTTTGCCAGCCTTGCATCTTGGTGGCGGCCTGAGCAGGACGCCCGAATGTATGCGGTTTATCAACTGGCCTTTCAGGCCGAGGTGCTATTTCACCATAGCAATCTGCAACTGCCTATCGGCTTCGAACGCATTTGAGCAGGGTGCTGGTGACATCGCGCATGCATGAGATTCACCATTCGCAGATCCGACGCGCTCTGGTCTGGACTCTTCTGGACACATCTTGCCAGAACCGGTCTTCGCCGGCCACGAGTCAGCGCTCTTCCGCGTGGGAACGTCACGGGACATCAGCGCCGAAATCCGAAAGACTGGCACAGGGCAGCCTGCAAAAAGCGTTCAAAACGATCGAAACGGCGTTAACAGATTGTGGGTTACCGTGTCTGTGCACAGGGTGAAATGCCAATGAGGCTTATCTGAATGAGAAAGCTTTCCTCGCGAGTTTTCCAGAGGAGAGCAAGAGCTATCCCAGTCTAGGCAGGATGCGTGAGCTTTCCGGTCAGAAGAGTCCGGAGAAGTCCCCCGAGAACCAGTGGTAAAAGAGCGGAATAGAAGCTATCCGCCATTGTGTAGTTGTTCTGCTGGAAACTCCCGGATGAAGAACCATGACAGCATAGCTTGCGAGGCAAGCTGATCGAGGAACGCCGGCTTTTCGGAGCCCGGCAACCAAGGCCAGGTATCCGCCACCTGCATAAGTTCGATACCGATCCTCAGCGGATCCCGCAAAGGTGAACGAAAGCCACGAACAACGGATAAGCCGATGGCCGGGCGAATGCGGTCCAACTGTATTCGGAGCCCCATTCAGGTACCAAAGGGCGTCGAACTCAGTGGCGCTCCCGTAGATTTCTTCGGTGTGGACCAGCCAGAGTTTGAAGACGACAACAAGACAGAGTCCGATCGCGAACGCAGCACGACGAGAATTCTCGGAGCGGGGCACGTTAGCAGGGAGATTCACGAGCGGGTAGTTTCATTAAGCGCAAGGCCGCTTGTAGATCAACATTGTAACATTCTCCACCACAATCGTCGCCCGCCAGAGGGGGGCAATTCGAGGATGGACAAGGGGTCATTAGCCCCCTAGAAGGGAAGAGCGCCCGGGCCGAGAAGCCGGTGCCCGCCTATGACGCACGACGTCTTCATTAGCCATTCCAAGGACGACAAACTCATCGCTGTCGCGCTCTGTAACAAGCTGGAATCTACGGGCGTGCGCTGTTGGATCGGGTCGCGAGACGTAGAGCCTGGCGTGGACTGGGGTGCGGCGATTATCGAAGCCATAGGTGGGTGCCGGATAATGGTGCTGATCTTTTCGCTTAAGGCGAATAATTCACGGCACGTTCTCCGCGAAGTCCAAAGGGCTTTCGAGAAGAATTTGACGGTGATTCCGTTTCGGGTGGAGAACGTGGAGCCGACCGGAACTTTAGAATACTATCTTGGCCCCGTTCACTGGCTCGACGCCATGACGCCACCGCTCGAGCAACACTTGGACACTGTGGCGAAACGAGTGAAAGCCTTGTTGTTGCCACCGTCGGTCTTAGAATCCGCGACCCGATTGGCTGCGGAGAGCCCGGCCCCTAAGTCCCAAACAATCGCCAAGCCGACGGCCGCTCAGTTCCGAGTGCCGCCAGATGCTTCAATCCCGTCTCCATCGCAAACGATCATTACAGCTACCGCCCCACAGCTCCGGGTGCCAGCAGATGCTTGGGAAGCTGAACGTGATCCGCGCGGTGGCCCACCGCCCCCGCCGTCGCCTGCTTCGTCCCCAACAGACAGTCTCCGTCTTTCGGCGAATAAAATCGCTCGAAATATTCGATCCCTTGTTTCTGACGGCCTCCGTGCTCGATGGCAAGAAACCATCCTGGGCATCTTCTTACTCGCCGTGCTGAATGTCGTGGCCGCGGGGGTTTTGAAGGAAGTTGGTTTTGGTGCGCTCCTCGCTTGTCTGATGGGATTAACTCTTTGTCAGATGGGCATTTTTTTCCGAGTCGGCTGGGGGGTTCCCGCGAGCAGATGGTTGCGCTTGCTCGTAGTGGCGATTGCAGGTGGGCTGATCATGTCAATCGCCTTTCTCCTTTGGAACCTGGGGGGCTTAAAGGAGTGGGGATTTTTTGTGACGGGCATTTACCTGAGCCTGGGAAGCGGCGGCGCCGTGTCCGTCGTGGCAGATCGCCGTAACAAGGGAATACGGTCGGCTGTATTAATCGGAGCGGCTGGCGTGGGTTCATTCTTTATCGTTCTCGTCGCGCTTTCTTACTTCTCGTCGATTTTTCGCCAAGAGAATACCAAGCCTTCCCAAAATAACAGAGGTCCCGGGCGACAAGGAATGAGATTGCGGCCGTGATGGCCAGGTCGAGCAAGAGGACTAGGTTCAGATTTACGGGAGTATTTCGCGCGGGGTAACTTTGCGCAACCTAAGGTAAACCTAGCAAGGTGATCTCGATGAGGCTCTTCCGCGCGTATGTTGTGGCCCTCGCTTTCGCCACGAAATCCGAACGAGAAAAAGTAGACTAGAGCCTCACCGTTTCCTCTAGCGGACCAGAAGTAAATGGGAACTTCTTGAGAATTGCGTTGTCCGAGGTCGGCGGGATAAAGGAATTTCTGGATGCCTTCCGTAAGAAATATTCCGCATACATCCCGAGTTTTCTCTCGATGCCCTGCGACCTTGTCGACCATGCCTTCAATTTCCGTCTCAGGACTGACCGGCGCCGAGTTGATTTCTTTGCTCAGCCAAGATTATGGATTTTCCAGCGAACGCGCAGAACATTCATGGGAGTTCAATTCGCGATGGATCATCTTGCATTCGGATTTTTTTTGGCAGCATCCGGGACAGGAGACATCATGGCTGATCAAAATATTATTCCACAAGCAGTTGCTCCCGCAGGCGCCGCAGCGAAACGCGGTCGCGCCAAACCGTTCAGCTTTCACGACTATGCCGTGGCGATCGGGATCGCTTTGGGACTTACTCTTTTCTTCGGAGTCTATGATGTATACCGACGCGGCTATCTCTTCAACGCTCCGCCGACGGCCGATCCATTCTTTGTCCCCAATAAGATAATCATCGCGACCGGCCTAAGCATGCTCGCCTTCACCTTTCTCATCAGTCCACTCGCGCGCTACTTCAATGTCTTCCACCAAATGGTTCGTTATCGGAAGGAAATTGGCATCATCGGCGGATATTTTGCGCTCGTTCACGCAGTCGGCTCTTACTTGTGGCTTCCGCTCAAATATCCGCGATCCGACATGGACTTCACCGGCGTGATCTACAGCGCGGGACTGGCCGCGACCATCGTTGCCGTCTTTCTCTTGCTTATCACGTCTCAGAAGGCGGTCGATCTGCTCAGGAACCGGTGGTGGTTTCTCCATCGGTGGGGACTTCGGTTTCTTATCCTCTTCGCGGGGATTCACGTCTACGTTATGAAATGGAGCCACGCGTGGGTGGCGTGGTGGATTGCACGATGGCGGCAACCCGCCGTCCGCCGAACTCGCGAATGGCTGGCTACCCGGGCTCGGAATGCTCACGGGTCCGTTCCTCACCTGGGTCGTCGTCATCCGCCTCTACGAAACGGTTTTCATTTTTAGGGATCTCGGGTTGAAACCGAAGGAGATCTCGCGCGACGAGAAGCTGCGTCGCCACGGACGCCGATTTGTTATCGGTTCCTTCTGCGTGCTGATCGCGGGCTATGTCTTCCTCCTCACCCGCTGGACTGGGCTGTGGTCCTGAGATCAGGACGGCGCGGGTTCTGGGGTAGCAGTCGAGACAGGAGTCAAGCTGAGCGGGCTTACCGTCGCGGAAACGGATATGCGGCGGGGCTGGCGTTCCACTCCTTGTCGATCGCGCGGACGCCGAAGAGGACGTTGTCCTTTGAAACCGGGAGGGTGAATCGGTTGACGTTGCCAGCCGCAATGGTGTGCTGCCAAAAAGGTGAGGTCGTGTCGCGCCAAACAATTTCGTAACCGGCGAGGTCGGCCTCGGTGTTCGGTTTCCATTGCAGCGTGGTGCTGTTCGTCAGCTCCTTCGTTTCGACCTCGACGTTCGCCGGCACGGCCGGTGCGAGCGCGAGCGCGCCGAGCGCCGCTGCGTTTACGCGCGCGACCTGCGCGATGTAGTCGAAATCGCAAAACTCCGGCAGGTCGCCGATCTGGACGCCGTTCTCTTTCCGTAAATCCTGATGCTGATGGCGGAAATCCTCGTTCGGTTCCGTCATTCGGACGGCGGGAAAACCGGCGTCGAGAAAAGGGCTGTGATCGCCGCCGCGCAGATAGCGGTCGCGGCGGTAAATGATGTCCACGGTCATGCCGTGCACATGCTTTTCTGCCTCCGGTTTGATGAAACGCGCTAATTCGCGCGCCGTGCTGTCGTTCTCGCCGCCGGTGCGTACCAGCGTCCGCAAGGGATCGGGCATTTCGCGCAATGGGGGAACTCCCTCCGCGAAAAGCCGGACGTGATCTTTAACCACGCGGCCATCGTCGGCGTGCGAACTGCCGATAATGTCGTTAGTGATCATCCCGGCGACGTTCCAATTCTTCTCTTTCGCCAGTTTCGCCCAGTGGGTCGAACCAAACAGTCCCTGTTCTTCGCCGGCAACGGCAATGAAGACCAGAGTCGCATCCCAATTCTTCCTCGACATGACGCGCGCCGTCTCCATCACAGCGGCTACGCCCGAGGCATCGTCGTCCGCGCCGGGGGCATCGGCGGTGGTATTCATCACGTCGGTCACGCGCGAATCGTAATGACCGCTCACAACGTAGATACGATCGCGTGATTCCGGCTGCGTTCCGCGCAAGGTGGCGACCACATTGACGACCTGGACCGGCTGCGGGTTCCGCTCGCCGGGCGGCTGGATGAAATCGTCCAAAGTCACTTCGAGGCGGCCGCCGTTCTCCTTGCTGTATCGCTCGAACTCCGCCTGAATCCAGCGCCGCGCCGCGCCAATGCCGCGGGTGTCACTTTGCGTATCGGAGAGCGTGTGGCGCGTGCCGAAGCTGACAAGTTTCCGAATTGTCGCCTCGATATTCTTCGCGGAGATGTCGGAGAGGACCGCGGCGATCTGCGCGTTCTCTTTCACCTGCGGTTCCTGTTCGGGCGCAGCCAGCCCCAAGGCGGGCGCCAGTGCGAGAAGGATGATCAGACTCTTGCGCATAGGGATGCAGCCGGTTGCCGCGCAAGTTTCCTAATGTCGCTCCGATCGTTTTGCGAACAGGAAAATCGGAAGCGCGAGGAGTTGCATGGCCACCGAGAAGATGATCAAGGCGAGGATCGAGCTTTGGTACAGCAGACCCATTAGCCAACTGCCCAGAAACCAGGCGATGCCGAATCCGGTGTCGAACAACCCAAAAGCGGTGCTGCGTTTCCCCGCGTGAATAACGCCGGAGATGAGGGCGTTGAGCAAGGAGCCTTGGGCGCCCATGCCGATTCCCCAAAGCGCCATTCCGAGCAATGCCATCCAGCCGCTCCCAAGAAAAACGAGCGGCGCGAAGAATCACGAAAGGAAGAAGACCGCGAGAACAACAGCGAGTCCGATCTTGTCGAACAATTTGCCAAAAACGAGGGCGCCAATCGCGCCCATTGCCATCGCGACCGCGTAATAGACCGGAATCAGGTTCGTCGCGACGGCTCCTGTTTTCTGGAAATGGAAAGCAATCAGTGCGAAATCTGCAAAGCCCGCGCCGATGCAGGCATTCGCGGCGATATAAATCCAGAAGGCCGGCGGAAATTTCTCCGGTGCGATCGACTCGATCACTTCGAGATGCTCCGGGTGTGGAAAGAAAAAGCGGGCGGTCAGGACAATTGCGATGGCGAGCAACGCGGGAATCAGCAGAAGCGCGAAACCGCTCTGATAGCTCTCGTGACGAAACAGAATAAAGGCGAGGACGAGAGGGCCGATCGTCGCGCCGAATTGATCGAGCGCCTCGTTTAGACCGAAGACCCAGCCATGCCCGATCTGTTTTCCGGCAAAGGAAAGCATCGCTTCGGTCGCGGGTTTGCGGATCGCGCGGCCGGTGCGTTCCCCGACGATCAGACCCGCCGCGAGCGGCCAGTTTCCTGCGAGCGCCAGAGCCGGCACGGCCAGCATGTTGATGACGTAGCCGACAATCGTGACGATCCAATATTTTCCAGTCTTATCGCTGATCACACCCGAGATGGAGCGCAACGCGTAACCAAGGAGTTCTCCAAGTCCGGCGGTGAACCCCACTACCGCTGCGCTCGCGCCGAGCGTCCCCAGAAACTGGCCGGTGCTGCTGCGCGCGCCTTCGTAGGTGAGATCGGCAAACAGGTTCGCGATTCCGAGGACCAGGACAAAGCGGAAAGCGCTGGACGCAGGAAGCAGTTTTTTGCCGTCGCGCTTCACGGGATCAATCGGGATTTTGAGTCTGCACAGGAGACGACGCCGGGGGCGATGGCGGCGGTGAAGGGGCAGCCACCGAAAGCAGCTCGGAGACAGTGACAAACTTAAATCCCTTCGCGAGCAGCGTATCGAAAACCTCGGGCATGGCCGTGATGCTCTGCGCGTGGATATCGTGCGAAAGCATGATCGAACCGGGTTTCGTTTCCTTGATAATTCGCTGCGCGACAACCGATGGGCCGGGTTCTTTCCAATCGAGCGGATCGACGTCCCACAGGATTACTTTGTAGCCGAATTCGTTATTGACCCATTGACGCTGTTTTGGCGTCAGCTCGCCATAAGGAGGGCGCATGAGTTTCGGATGCGAACCGATTGCTTGCGAGATGACGTCGTCCGTCCGCTGAAGCTGGCTGCGCAACGCCTCGTTGGAAAGCTTGGCCAGGTTTGGGTGCGACCACGAATGATTGCCGATCTCGTGCCCTTCGGCGACGGCGCGTTTCAAGATCTCAGGATGCTGCACCGCGTTTTCCCCGAGCACGAAGAAGGTTGCTTTGATTTTTTTTCGCGCGAGCAAGTCGAGAAGTTTCGGCGTAAGCGTCGCGTGCGGTCCATCATCGAAGGTCATCGCGACGTAGGGACCGGCGATGTGAACGGAACTGTAAGTGACTTTTGGGGCGGGTGTGGCCGGAGGCCCCGGCCGCTGCGAAGCGTCACGACGGGTCGGCGAATCCGCCGTTTGCCCGGCCGCGATGCTCGCCACCAGACAAAGGCAAATTGTCAGGCGGAGTGCCGTCATGGTCAGAGACCGCAGAGAGCTCCTATCCGCGATCAGTCTGGCGCGGAGCGGCCAGCTTTTCGTCCAGGGACCATTTCCTGCCCGCGCCGACGATGAGGAGAAATAACAAACCAAACCACATCGCGAGATCGGTCCGCGCTTCGTGAATCATGGTCAGGAATCCGTAGCGCGGCAATTTGGTGAGGGAGAAGCCCCAGAAGCCGGAGCCGAGCAGAATAGGAATCTTAGTCGAGACAATCGCCACGGTGATGTCGATGAGCAGGACAACGGCCCCGACGCGCGTGAGCAGCCCGATAATTAGCAACCCGCCGCAGACGATCTCCGCCCCGCCGACAAACGGTCCCATGACCTCGGGCGAAGGAACGCCGATCTTCGCGAACCGGCCGGCCCCGAGTTCTTCGGGGTAGAGGAATTTGAGAATCCCTTCAAAGAAAAACACGGTGCCGACCACCAGGCGAATAAGAACGGTGGCCGGCGGAGCGCTTGTTATGAGCAGCCGGCGCATTGTCAGAATTTGGGCGTGAACTGCGCGAGATCGTAGATGCCGAACTGCTTCTCGATGCCGGCCACCTTGTCGACCATCTTTTCGAACCCGTCATCGCCGAAAAGCTCTTCTTCTTTTTTCTCGAAATCTTCGCCTAACGAATCGAACTCGTGCGCGCTGACAATCCCGCGAAAGGCCGGAAAGAGGACCGTATCTTCACGCGCTTCATGCGGACTGTACATGCGAATGAACTGGCGCATCGAGTCTGCGAGCTTCCGGCGATCATCCGGATTTTTCACGCCTTGATTAGTGGCGAACTGCATCGTGATGTCGGTGAGCCGGCGCCCGCCCTGGTGCTGTTGCAAAAGCACGTCCACCAGATCAACCAGCTTGTTCGCTTTCTTGAAACGGGGGAAAAGAAAGTCCTCCTCCAGTTTCTCGTGATAATCCTCGATGAAACTGCGGATGATCTTCGCCGATTCCTGGATTGGCTCCGGCGGCAAATCTGCCTTCGCATCGATACGGCGGAGCGCTTCGCCGTAGACGAGCAGGATACGCTTGAGCAAACCATGCTCGCGCATCAGATCTTCGGGCGGTGCGACTTCGTTCTCTTTTTTCTTTTCTTCTTCTTTTCCCATCAGATTTCGCGTGCTCGCAAGCATGGAAGAGGCGATGACAATGCCACCGGCCTTGATGAATTTTCTGCGGCTGGAGCAGTCGAGTGGTTCCATGCTTGGCAAAGTGTGAGCCTGCCAATCAAAACTTTCAAGTCCGCAACTATTGCTTCGTGGTCGGCGAGTGGTCTTCGAGTACGATCCCGAGCGAGTCGACGGTGAAGCCTTCGATGCGGACGTGTTGGCCGTTGCGCAACACTTCGATCCTATGACCGCCGAATGCGTCTCGTTACAAACATGGGCGGTCAGAGACCGCCGCTACAGGTCAGCACTTGAAGAAATCGAAGGGCCCTTCGAAGCCTTTTAAGTCATAAGACCCAGCCGGCTCGCATTGGACCAGTGTGCCTAGCTTTGTCCGCGCAGGTTCGCTGGCAAGGAGATTAACACCTAACAATCCGGCCAGTTTTTCCATCCGGAAAACAAAGATGACCTCGCGGCCGATCAAGCTCTCCTCGCCCATCGAGCGCAGGCCGCCGCTCGAGACGAGCCCGAAGTGCAACGCCAACCGGAAGCGTGGTTCCGTCTTCTGTATCTCCTTCAGCTTCTGCAGCGCGGTCGCGAGATTTTCCGCGCCCTTCTCGTCGTCGTGCCAGTAGGCGAGGAAGCCGTCGCCAAGATACTTGTCGATCTCGCCGTGCTGCTCTTCGACGATGTTCTTACAGGTCGCGACCCAGACGCCGACGAGCGTGGCCAGCTTGTCGCTCACCATGCTCCGGCTGAGCGGCGTGAAATTTTCGATATCGGCCACGAGGAGCCAGCAGGGAATGTTCGCGGTCTCGCGAATCGTTTGCTGGGCCATCGTCGTGCGCATCTCATTGGTAATCTCCTCGGGCTGCCGAAACGTGAAGGCCACGTCGCCGACAGTGATCTGGTCCATGTCGCAAAGCCGGACGGGCTGATGCACGCGGCGCTTGTTCAGGGAAGTTCCGTTGCTGCTGCCCAGATCGATGAGCCAGAATTCACCGACGTTTTGCAGATTGATGATGGCATGGCGGCGCGAGACCTTAGGCGAATCGAGGACCACGGCGCTCTTGGGCGATCGGCCTATCGAACAGTTGCCGCGAATCTGGACGCGTTCGCGACCTGGCGACTCGAGCCAGGCGCCTGCTTCATCCAAATCCATCCCAGCGTTCTAATGGAATTGCCGGAAAAGAAAAGGCTGCAACGTCTGGTTTTGGAAAATATCCCGATTGCCTGCTGAAGCTCAAAACCCAAGATGTCCTCGTTCTCAAACCCGCAGGTCGCTATTTTGTGCTTTAGCCGAGTATTCGAGGTCGCTAACCTCCGGACGTGAGTGGCGAAACTTCGGGCAACGGGCTCGATGCTACCCTGCGAGAATTCCCTGGCGGACAGAAGCTTTTTGGCCGTTACACGCTTATCAAGACGCTGGCCCGTCGTCGAGGCCTATAACCTGCAGGTGGTGGTACAGTGTGCGTCGGCTAAAGCTTGGCAGAATTGGGAACTCCCATGTAAAGATGTTTGACCGGCCGCCGGGGCGCACTCGACTTATCGGCCTCAGCTTTACCCCGAAACGCGGGTACCGTGCCTGCCGCACGTTTCGCACCCTTGCGTGCCGGTGTTGTTCCGGACTTTCCCGACCTGGCAGGGGTCGTGGACTTTTTAATGCGCGCTGGTGGAAGCATCCTTCCTCTAGGCATCCTCACTTTTGTTTCAGGTTTGTTCATGCGCAACAGGCTGACCGCATCGCCCCCACATTACGAGTTCAATAGCGCAATCACTTCGTCGATACTCCAAACGTGATCGGAAACGCCCGCTTCCATTGCGGGCGTGACGCGGAGAGATTGATGAACTCCGTTCCCCTTTTGTCATCTGCGCTTCAAAACGCGGCGAAATCGCGCTTTGAGACCGTGACTTTCTCGAGGGTCGAATCCCCTCCGGCCCCATTTTGTCATACACCTGAAACTTAGGTCCGACTCGTACTCGGGATCTTCGAAGCGTTGGCGTCATTCACTAACGGCTAAGAGTACATCGAGGTGTCAAGTCACTTGCGAGGCGCGACTATTGAGCGAATAGTCATTTCGCTACCTCTAAACAACATGAACTCGATTGGTTCTTCTGGCCATAGGAAATTCTGGCGATGCGCCTGCTGCTCGGAACTAATGCTCATCCAGCGACGGTTCTTGTCCGCCTGGTGGTGGGCGGCGATTCATCATCGAGAAAGCGGCGTAGATCTTCCGTGAACGCCGCCGCGCTTGCATAGCGGTCGCGCGGTTCTTTCTCGAGACACTTCATGCAGATCGTCTCGAGATCGCGTGGGATTCCCGGTCGATAAAAGGCCGGCGAAACGGGATCTTCCGTGATGACCCGCACGGTGACGGCGGTCTCGCTGTCTTCGGGTAGGAACAGCGGACGGCCCGAGATCATTTCGTAAAGAATGGCGCCGAGCGCATACACATCCGCCGCGGCGCCGACGTCGCGGCTCGTTCCTTTCGCCTGCTCCCGGCGCCATGTAAGTGGGCGTGCCGATGACCGCTCCCGAAAGGGTGAGCGAGGTGTCGCTCTTGAGGCGTTTCGCAATTCCGAAATCGGTCACCTTCGGCACGCCTTCGGGATCGAGGAGCACATTCGCCGGCTTCATGTCGCGATGGACGACGCCGTTCTGATGCGCGAAATGCAGCGCGCGCGACACTGATCAACAACTGCGCCGCTTCGCGCGGCGGCATCATCCCGGTGCGGAGCCGGTCCGCAAGCGAACCGCTCTCGACATATTCCATCGAGAAAAACGGCGCGCCCTTATCTTCTCCGACCTCGTAAATCTGGACGATGTTCGTGTGATGCAGGCTCGCGGCTGTTTCTGCTTCCGCGAGGAATCGCGTCAATTCATCCGCGCCGTAATGGCCGGTGAGCATCTTCGGCGCGACGAGGCGATTCAGTTTTTTTTGGCGAGCGCGAAAAACGACGCCCATCCCGCCGCGGCCCAGTTCGCCTTCGACCTGGTAATCGCCGAAAATCGGGCGACCCATGCGCGGAACCGGCTCCGGAATGGGATCGGAAGAGCTTGGATCATCCGGCGTCACGAAGAAACGATCATGATCGTTTCGGCGCGGCGTCTCAAGCGCTGTTATCGGATCACTTCGCGATAGACTGCTTCGTAGCGAGGCACGATGTGCGCGGCGGAGAAATATTGTTCGGCGCGCGCGCGGCCGCGTTCGCCAAGTTGTCGAGCGGTGTCGGGTGAGTCGACCAGCGCATCGAGCGATGAAGCCATGCCGGCGATGTCTTCGAACTCGTGCAGATAAGCGGCATCTCCCACTACCTCCGGAATTCCGCCGATGCGAAACGCGACAACTGGCTTTCCGAAAAACATTGTTTCAAGAATACTGAGACCGAAGCTTTCCTTCTCCGAGGTGTAGAGCCCGGCATCGGCGGCGGGAAGATAATCTTCAACGGTCGCGGCCTGTTCTCTCACGATCACCTGCTGTCGCAACTTCAGCTCATCCAACAATGATTCGTAGGGACTGAACGGACCGCCTGCCAGGACGAGCAATCGAATCCGATCGCGGCGCGAACTCGCCGCGATGACGCGCAAGAGCAGATCGATGCGTTTCACCGGCCGGAGATTCGACATGTGGACGACGAGAAATTCGTTGTCGGAAATTCCCAGCTCGCGCCGGATTTCCGCGCGGCTCTTTGTTGGCGGTGTTGGCGTGAAGAAATTTGGAACGACCTGGATTTCCCGGGCGAGCTGGAACATCTCCTGCGTTTGGCGCCGCAGACTTTCCGAAACGGTCGTGACCGCATCGGAATGATTCAGCGCGTGTTCGATTGCCGCGCGGTATTGAGGATTGGGACCGAGCAAAGTCGTGTCGGTCCCGTGCAGCGTCGTCACGATCTTTGGCGCTCTCTCGCCGATCATTTCCGTGGCGAGAAAGGCGGCGATCGCGTGCGGCACGGCGTAGTGAACATGGAAAACATCGAGACCCTGCGCGCGGCCGATCTCGGCCATCTTAACCGCCAGCGGCAGCGTGTAATCCGGACACGGAAACAAACTGCTTTCGCCGACCGCGACTTCGTGAAAAAAAATGCGTGGCGTCGAGAGATCGAGCCGCACTGGTTTCGCGTAGCTGAAGAAATGAACCGTGTGTCCGCGCGTCGCGAGTTCGGCGCCGAGAGCCGTCGCGAGAATTCCACTGCCGCCGATCAATGGAAAGCAGGTGATCCCGATCTTGAGCGGTCGCGTTTCCATCACTCGCCAATATACGCGTGATTTGGATCGGAGATCTCTTCGCGCGAAACGAACGTCACGCCCGGCGCATCAGCTTCATTCAAATATTGGCGCTCGCCGGCGCCCGCAACGTAATGGGTGCAGTGAATGACCGATTGCATCCAGCGCAGACGCGTGTCGCGTGCCGGACTGATCTGGGTCGCATCGATCTGCTGAGGCGGAAGCTCGTGGTAACGGTCAGCGCCTTTGTGCAGAAGGAGTTTTCCGTCGCGATAGCGGGCACGAACAATTTCGCCTTCCCACCGCACGTCCACGAAATAATCGTCGATCGGAACTGCGCGCTTCCTGAACTCGGGATGGCTCGAGCGTTCAACCCGAATTCCGTCGAGCAATCCCATGCGCGCATACAGGTCGCGGCAGAACTCGGCGACGTTTGCAGCCGCGACTGCTTTGAAGTGTTCGACCAACTCCGGCTCGACGTAGTTCGGCAACTGCCGCGCAGTTTTCGTCTGCCATTCCGGCAGGACGCGTTTCGTATACAAGGGAGAAAACTGCTTCTGCACTTTGTTCGCGAACTCGAAGTTCAACGCGTCTTCGCGTCCCGTCTTTCGCTCGCGCAACAGCGTGCTGGTTTCGCGCGGATCGTGATCGCTGTCGTGAAAGAAGAAGACGATCTCGCCGCCAATCTCCTTTTGCAGCCGGCGCGCTCCCAGAATTTTTGCGTAGAGAAATCGCTTGGGAAAAAAGCCGCACGGCTGTTGTCCGAAGCAAATGATCGGCGCGCCCATCACGATGGAATGGTAGCCGGCTGCGTATTCCGGAAGAGCGTTAGTTGCAGGATCCAGGCAAACAACAGCACCGCCGTGCAGCCGATCACATTATACCAAAGATAACCGATGCTGGAGGTGAAGAAGAGAACGAGCACGAGCGTTTGCGCGATGACGGCGGCAAAGAAAACCGCTGTGCCGCGCACCTTGCGCATGAAGAACGCGACCAGGAAAAGCCCGAGAATGCTGCCGTAAAAAACTGAGCCGAGGATGTTGCCGGCTTCGATGAGATTTTCGACCAGGCTCGCGAACGAGGCGACCGCGATAGCCACCAATCCCCACGCCGCCGTCAGCCATCGTGTCGCGACGACGTAGTGATGGTCGCTTGCCTTCGGCCGGATGAGCGGGCGGTAGAGATCGATGGCGGTCGTGGAACCGAGTGCGTTCAAGACCGCGGAAGTTGCCGACATCGTTGCGCAAAAAATCACCGCCACGAGCAGGCCCACGACGCCATGCGGCAAATGATGCAGGACAAACGTGATGAAAACGTAATCGGAGTCCTTGCTCTTCGGACTCGCACCGGCCTGTTCGAGGATTTTTTTGGTGTCGTCGCGAATGCCGCGCGCCTTGGCGTCGAGCTCGCGGACTTGCGCGGTGAGGGCCGGCGAATTCTCCGCGGAAGGTGCGGACATCGCGTGCATGGCGTCGCGCTTCTGCGCGAAGACATCGTCGAACTGCGACTGCAACACCGTGAGTTGCGGGCCGTAGCCGCGCTCAATCGCGCGCTGATACGTCGGCTGATTGAAAAACATGGGCGGTTTTTCGAATTGATAGAAAAGAAAAACCATCGCGCCGAGGAGCAGGATGAGAAACTGCATCGGCACTTTCACGATCGCGTTGAAGAGCAGACCGATCCGGCTCGCGCGCAACGAACCGCCGGCGAGATAACGCTGCACCTGCGATTGGTCGGCGCCGAAATACGAGAGCGAAAGAAAGAAGCCGCCGAGAATCCCCGACCAGAAAGTGTAGCGCCGGGACGGGTCGAGGGAAAAATCGACCGCCTGGAGTTTCCCCATTTTGCCCGCAATGGAGAGCGCGCTCGTGAACGACAAGTCATCGGGGAGGCGATGCACGGCGATGCCGAAGGCCAGAGCCATGCCGATGAGGATGACCATGATCTGGTAGCGTTGCGTGAGGCTGACGATCTTCGTGCCGCCGACAACCGTGTAGGCGATGACGAATCCGCCCGCGAGCCAGATGGTGAGATTCAAGTCCCAGCCGAGCAATGCGGAAAGAATAATGGCGGGCGCGTAGATCGTGATGCCGGCGGCGATGCCGCGTTGGATGAGGAAGAGGAACGCGCCGAGCAGCCGCGTTTTTTGATCGAAGCGCTGGCCGAGATATTCGTAAGCGGTGAAAACTTTCAGCCGCTGATAAATCGGAACGAAAATCGCGCAGACGACAACGAGCGCGAAGGGTTGGCCGAAATAATTTTGGATGAATCCGATCCCGCTTTCGTAGGCCTGTCCCGGCATGGAGAGGAAAGTGATCGGGCCGGCTTGGGTTGCGAGAACGGAAAGGCCGATGGTTCCCCAGCGAATGCTCGCGTCGCCCTTGAGATATTGGCGAAGGTTTGGGTGATCATAGGTGCGCCAAAGTCCGTAGAGTGGAATGGCGATGATCGTCGCAAGCAGGACGATGTAATCGAGCCGGTTCACGAAAACCGCAGAGTGAAGGCGTAAAGCAACGCGACTTCAAGCGCGAAGAGAGCGATGGCGAACCAATAGGCCTTGCGCCAGGTCGCGAAAAACGGAGGGTGATCGTGTTCGGTCATTTCATATGTCCTGCAGGTACCCTGCGGTTCGATGTGAACCCATTCTCCGTCACCCCTTGGCAGGGGTTTGAGAACATTTGCAACCTATTCCCGGAGTTTGCTGCGCTGCACTCCGGGCTGTAATCCACCGCGCCTTCGGCGCTAAAACTTTGAAACCTCACGCAAGCGAGCGACACGTTCCTTTGACAGAACCCGGAGGGTGCGCTGGAGCTAAAGCCCGGAGTGGAGCAAAGCGGAACTCCGGGTGTATGATGCAAAAAGAACAAAGGCCCTGACACGGGGCGATGGAAAGACGCGCCTAGATGAGTTCCTCCTATTGCAATCTGCTCTATCATATTGTCTTTGCGACAAAGGGCCGCGAGCCGTGGCTGACCGCAGCAATCCGTCCCAGAATTCATCAATACCTCGGCGGCGCAATTCGCAGCGAACAAGGAATCGCTCTGGTCGTTAACGGAACGGCGGATCATGTCCACATCCTGGCGAAATTGCGGCAGGATAAAGCGATCTCCAAGATCGTCGGCGAAATTAAGGCAAACTCCTCTAGCTGGATTTCGCGAGCATTCAACGACGCCGCAGGATTCGCGTCGCAGGAAGGATATGGCGCATTCACGGTAAGTGAGTCGCAGGTGTCCAGGGTTCATCGTTACATCGAGAACCAAGAGGAACATCATCGGCGCGTTTCATTCCTCGAGGAGTTCAAAGTTTTGTTGAAGGCGCATGGCCTGCCATTTGATGAGCGTTACCTTTAACGCAACTCGGTTCTCCGTCGCCCCTTGTCAGGGGCTTGGTCATTTTTGAATCTGTTTCCCGGAGTTCCGCTGCGCTTCACTCCAGGCTGTATTTCATCGCGCCTCCGGCGCTAAGACAATCCTCGTTTGTTTCATTTCGCGCCGCGGAGCGAGACCATGTTGGCGAAGAGGCGATAGGCCCCGGGAGCGCCGGCGGGCAGCTGCCGGAACCACGAGAGGCCAGTGTAAACGAAATAGCCCTTGCCTGATTTGGCCACGAGCAATCCGCCATCGAGCGGTTTTTCGCCGGGATCGTTGCACGACAAAATCGGTGTCCAGGCGGCGTCCCATTTGTTCGGAAAATAGAGTCCGCGCTCCTGCACCCAGCCTTTGAAATCTTCGGCGGTGATTTTGTTCGGCGTGTTCATTATCGGATGGTCCGGCGCGAGAATCCGCATCTCAGCCGTTTCATCGGTCACGCGATCGCGCGAAATCTCGAGCGGGAATGGCCCGATCTCTTTCGTTTTCAGGTCCGCCGTCGTGTTGTATTGCGCGACGACTACGCCGCCGGCCTGCACATAAGCGAGCAACTCCGGCAGCCACTTCGTGATCCGCTCCTGCGTGTTGTAGGCGCGAATGCCGAGGACGACCGCGTCGAATCGCTTCAAGTTATCGGCGGTGATTTCGGCCGCATCGAGTGTCTTCACGTTGTATCCGATTTGCTCGAGGCTTTGCGGAATCTCGTCGCCCGCGCCCGGGATGTAAGCGATCAGCTCCCCTTTTTTCCGAATGTCGGCGCGCACGATTTTCGCTTCCGCGGGCGGCATTAAAATGTGGACGCCGATATGCGGATAGGAAATGCGTTCGCGCGCGAAAGAGTAGTCGCGTCCATCAACCGTCACGGCGGCGCGCAGCGTTCCTTCGCTCGCGTCCGGCGGCGGATGAATAGTGAAGCCCGCAAAGAATTCCGCGTCAGCCGCCTTCAACTCCACCGGAACAGACGCCGGCTCAATCCGCCATCCTTTCGGCGCCTCAAGTTTGAGTTGGCCATGGACCGCGCCGGTGGAAGCGGTCACGCGCACCTGAATCGATTTCGGTTTGTCGTCACCAAAAACGAAGACCGGGTTCGGCAGGTTCGCGAAGACCGGCGGCGCGATGACGAGCGCCTGCCGCAATTCACCCGCGATGGGATCGACCGTGCGAAATTTCGTGTCGACGAGATAGCGCAAATCCTGGTCGCCCACGTGCAAGATGACTTCCACCGGAAACGAAGGCGGGTTCTCCGGCAAGCCAATCAGCTTTTGATCATCGACTGCGAACGTGCCCGGCGCAGCTGGTTTTCGGAGCCAATACGGCTGCGTCCACGTAACGTCCTTCGGCACCATCGGCGCGAGATCTTTCGCGACGAACTGGTCAGTGGGCAGCGGTAAATCGAATCGCAACTCCTCGTTTGAAACCGGCGTTCGTGCCTCGACCAATTGCACTGGCACCTTGGAACGATTGATCGCTTCGAGTTTTATCGGCAATGGCTGCCCGGCGGTCACGACCGCATTCGTCGTCGAGCTTTCGATGTGCAAACCGAGACACGCCGCGATGATGGAATCGACTTCGCCGCACTTCGCCACGAACCATTCATTCGGACCCGCCTGACGAAGAGCGTTGCGCAGGTCCAACAATTTCGGAATCGACGCCGCCGGGTCCGCGGGGACAAACGTCGCCAGAAGTTGCTTCACCTTCTCCGCGATCGCTTCCGATTTCGGGACGCGCGACCATCGCGTGTCCACGCCATCGAACAATTCGCTCGTGATCGGCGCGCCCTCGAGCACCTTGAAATATTCTTTGCGCGCGCCGCGCCGCGGCGGGCTGCCGACACCCTGGCTCTTGTGCATGCTCAGACTCGCGGCCGCGATTTCGGTGAAAGCTTTTCCGAGGAGCGGATTGAAACCGCCGGCTTCCATCGTGGCGAGGCCGGTCGGATCGAACGGCAGATTTCGATTCGAGAAAAAAAACGGCGATGTGTTCCAAACCAGCCGTGTCGGTCTCCAAGGTTCGACGAAAGCCAATTGTTCCGGAAAACTTTTCGGATCGCCCGCAGCTTGAAACGCTTCGCGCGCGAGAATCGCCGAAGCGGTGTGATGGCCGTGCGTCTTGTCGTCCTCGGGACTGAAACGCGTCACGACCACATCCGGCCGGAGGCGGCGAATCTGCCAGACGATGTCGGAAAGAATTTTGTCGCGGTCCCAAATGCGCAGTGTTTCGGCCGCGCTTTTCGAAAAGCCGAAATCGATCGCGCGCGTGAAAAATTGCTGGCCATGATCGAGCCGGCGCGCGGCGAGAAGTTCCTGGGTGCGGATCACACCGAGGCGCTCGCCCAGCTCGGGCCCGATCAGGTTCTGCCCACCATCGCCACGCGTGACGGAAAGATAGGCGGTGTCGTAAAGCGAACCATTCGCCCAAAGCCCGATGAGATTCGTGTTCTCATCGTCAGGATGCGCGGCCACGTAGAGCACGCGGCCAAGCACGTTCAGTTTCTGGAGCGCGAGCTGAATCTCCGCGGCGTTCATCGGCTGCGGAAACATCCGCGGCGGCAGATCGGCCGCGCGCGTGGCGCCTGTGCTCACGAAAAGGAAAGCAACCGTTCTCCAAACAAACCGCGAGATGCAAGAAATCATAGGCGCAGCAATGGAATCCCAGCGAGCGCGCCGCCCCTTTGCGGCCGTCGCAAGCAACGCCGCTTATTTATTGATGTCCTGCTTCGCCTGCAACCGATCAATCAGCGCCTTGATGCTATTTTTTTGCTGCTCGGTACTGGCGGCCGCTTGCGCTTTCTTCGCGTCTTCCGCTGCTCCGGCAAAATCGCCGGCCGCGGATTTGATCCGCGCGCTCGCCAGGAATCCATAGGCGGTATCGGAATAACGTTTCGCGACGTCCTTGAAAATCTCCATCGCTTCCGCGTCTTTCTTGTCCGCTTGCAACCGGCGTCCATAGGAATAGAGCTGCACGGGCGTCGTCTTCGTCAGCGCTTGTTCGCGGACCTTCTTGGCCTCGTCGGGCTTGTTCATCGCCTTGAGCAGATCGGCCTTGGTCGTGAGGTTCTCGAAACGTTCCTCGTTCTGGATCGACGCGTCGGCCCACTTCAGCGCCTCATCGAGGTTGATGTTCTTGGTCAAACAGAATTGCGCCGCCTGATTCAATGATTGCCATTCGTACTGAGCGCGTCCGCGTAGTTGAATGCGAATGTTGGCCAGAGTCGCTTCGGCATCGTTGATCGCGACCTTGAACGGCACGGCGAGTTTCTCCCACTTCAATGTCACTGTCGCGGAGGTGGGTTTCACGTCTTCGAACTCGTATTCGAGCGCTTCCTCCATCTCGTTCGGGCGCGGCTTCACGGTGACGCGGAGCGCGTCTTCCGCCTGGCTATAGCTGTAGCTGCCCCACGCGCTCGCCATTTTGGAAAAAATCACCGTCCACGAATCCGCGGTCGGGATCATGTGCAATCCGTAGGTCCCTTTCGCGAGCGGTTGTCCTTCCACCGAGACCGCATCGCTGAATTCGATCGTGGTGTTTTCGTTCGCGCCCGCGCGCCAGACTTCTCCGAGTGGAACGAGCCCGCCCCAAATTTTTCGCCCGTTCACGAGCGGGCGGTGATAAGTGATCGTGATGTCCGTCAGACCGATGCGCTGCCGGTTGACCGCGAGCTGGCTGACGTCGGGCAAATCGAGATTGGCGTGGGTCGTCGAGATTGCGATTCCGATGAGAGCGGCGCCGAAGGTGATGATGCGTTTCATGATGATTTTGCGTAGAGTTGGATGGCGATTGAGTCAGGAGTTGGATCGCAAGGCAAGCTTAGACGCGAACAGATTGTCGAATGCGTTTCCGCCGTGCGCGCACCGCCGGTTCTTGAGAGAGGCGCTCCCGCGCCGGCTATTGTGATTGACCCCCGGGAACGAGAACCGCTAATTTCGATTATCCGAGGTAAGTAAAAATATGAGCGGAGAAGGGGGCGGTTTTCACTTTGGTAATATCGGCGGCAATGTGAGCCAGAGTGCCGGCGGCGATATCGTCGGTGGCGACAAAACGACCACGACCACCACTACGATCCAGAAAGGCTTCGCCGACGAAGAGAAGAAGGAGCAGTTCCATTCCGAGATCGAGCAATTGCGGGAAGGGTTGCGGGCGATGAAAGCGGAGATCGAGGCGAGCGTGTCACTCGATCAGGACAAGAAGGACGAGGTCATCTCCGAGATTCTCCAGCAGGTGAAGGCGCTCAAGGAAATGAAAGAGAAAACAGCCGCGGTCCCGCCGGGCGGGCCGGCGCCAGCCAAGATCGTGACCGAGATTGAAGGAACGCTGGATCGCGCGGGAGGTATCGTTGATAAGCTGCAAGGCCTTGCCGGCAAAGCCGGGGACGTTGCGGAGACCGTCGGCAAGTTTGCCGTGAAATACGGACCGCTCATCCTGAGTGCGCGACATCTTTTTGGGTTACCCTAACCGGGCGCGGTCGCCGGCCAATTAGCCGCCAAATGGCAACAACTCCCCCATCGCAGCCTCCGCCCGATTCCGGCGGCATTCACATCGGAGATGTCGGCGGGAGCGTCAGCTTCAGTGCGCTCGGCGACATCGTCGGTGGCGACAAGATCACCACGATCACCACGACGATTCAGATTTCGGTCGAGGCGATCACGCAGCGGCCGCTCATCACCACTTCGCCCTATCGCGGGCTGGATCGCTTTGAAGATCGCGACAAGGACCTTTTCTTTGGCCGCGATCAATTGATCAAGAGCCAGCTCGCGCAGTTGAGCGGAAGCAATGTGCTGTTGGTGTTGGGCGCGTCGGGCAGCGGCAAATCGTCCGTCGTGCGTGCGGGACTGCTGCCGCAGTTGTCGCAATTGATCGGTGCGCGGTTCCGCTACTTCACTTTCGTGCCGGACGTGAATCCATTCGAGTCGCTCCGGAGCGCTCTGCAAGGCGCGGGGTTCAATCAGGCGCAAACCCGCGAGCTGGGAGACGCGCGACCGGAGACGCCGGCCAACCTCATTCACAAGTTGCAGCGTGGCGACGATCAATGGCTCTTTTTCGTCGATCAGTTTGAGGAAATCTTTACTGTGGGCGACGAAAAGTTGCGCGCGAGTTTCATCGCGGCGCTGGTCGCCATCGCACAGGATCCGAACAGCTCGACCAAACTTGTTCTGGCCATGCGCGCCGATTTTCTCGATCGCTTCAGCCCCTTTCCCCAGTTCGCCAAGATCATCGAGAAGAACATCGACTTCGTCGCGGACATGCACGCGGACGAGCTGCGGCTCGCGATCGAGCAGCCGGCCGCTCGACATGGCGTCGTCTTCGAGCAGGGACTTGTGGAGGAGATCATCAAGGACGTGCAAGGCCAGGCGGGATCGCTGCCGTTACTGCAATACACGCTTGATTTGCTCTGGCAGGAGGAGGCGCGGGACAACGGGCTCGTCGATCGGCATCTCAACACGCAGACTTATCGCGAACTGGGCGGCGTGCGCGGGGCGTTACAAAAACGCGCGAATGAAATCTACGCCTCGTTCGGCGACGGCACCGATGCGAAAGCCGCGACTCCGAAACAGGAAATCGTGCGCCAGATTTTTCTGCGCCTTGTCGATCTCGCTGGCGAAGGTTCGAACGACGCGGCCTGGCGTCCCGTCCGCCGCCGAGCGTCGATGGCGATATTCACCACGGCGCCGGAGCAGGAAATTCTGCAAGCGCTCATCAATCAGAAACTGCTCGTGAGCAATCGCGAGGGCGATGATGCGACGGTCGAAGTCGCGCACGAAGCGCTTTTCACCTCGTGGGGCCGGCTGAAGAATTGGATCGAAGCCGGCAAGCAAGTCATCTTCGCCAAGAACCGTCTCGCCGATGATGCCCGTCGCTGGCAACGCCGCCAACAGGAAGGTGATGCCGGCGGCGATGAAGAACTCCTCAGTGGTTCGCGCCTCGCCCAAGCGCTCGACATGCGCGCGCGGGGCGACTTTGTCACCGTCATTGGTGGTTTGGCAGAAATGGAAACGCAGTTTCTCGATGCGAGCCTCGCTCTGCGCGAACGGCGCGCGCAGGAAGAACAGGCCCGCCAGCAGCGCGAACTCGAGGCCGCGCAACGCCTCAACGCAGTCCAGAAAATCGCCGCGGGTCGTCTGCGTAAAGGACTGGCGATCGCTGTGGTATTGTTGATCGCGTCGATGGCCGGCGCCTATTTCGCCTGGACCGGCCAGAACATGGCGCGAATTGAGGCGAACAATGCCAAAGGTGCGCGCAGCCGGAGTGATCGGGAAACGGCTGGCCGTCTCTCAGCCAACCAGGAACCCGCGGCCGCTATCGCTTACCTAGCTCGATCCCTTGAGAATGATCCGGGAAACCGCCTCGCTCTCGCGGACATCTTAACAACGGCTCTTGACACTTCGTGGCTAATTCCAGCGTCGGCTCCCGTCCACCTAGAGAAGGAAATCGCCGACGTTTTATTCAGCCCGGATGCGACTCGAATTCTCATCCACTGCCCGCAACAGACGAGGGCCGGAGAGAAGCATTACTGGAGTCTTTATGGCCGGTCGGACTCGAATGAGATGAGCCTGGTAGCTGACCTCGGTCCTGTAGGAAACTTGGAATTTTCATCCGATGGTCGCCGGATCCTCGAAACGTCCTCGGCGGGGAAACGAGCTGTAGCGCGATGGGATGCTGGAAATGGCGCTCCCGTATCAGGCAATGAAGTGGTTGACAAATTCTCGTCAAAGCCTCGTTACCGCGCCAAGTTCAAGGCTGGCGCCGTACCGGGAATCGTCCAGGTAGTGGATGGGGCGGACAAGCCAATTGGTGCGCCCATATATTTCGCGTCTGCCGTTATCCAAGCTTGGGCCGCTCCCGATGGAACACACGCTGTCACCTACGATGGCGAGGACGCCACGTCTCAAGTCTCCATTTGGCGCCTGGAGCGTTACGAAATGGCTCGAGCGCAGCTGTTGCGGATGGACGCTGCCTTTCCCAGATCGGTTCGGTTTAGTCCCGGTGGCCGCTTTGTGACGCTCGGTTTGAATACTGGCGAAGATAAGCCGGATAGCTCCGGCCTGTATCGTCTGGATTCAACCGTCGGTCCTCTTACACGAGTTGTTGAATTCTTTGCTGACCTTCGCGTCGCTGATTTTTCGGTTGATGGGCGATATGCCATCTCCGCTCACGCGCAAGGGCAACTACAGCTCTGGCACCTCGCGGATCCTCCGGCTGCTCCTCAACCAAGCTCCGACATGGCGACGACTGAAGACCAAGACGTTCGTTTTAAGGCACTCGGCGCCCTCGGTGATCGCGGGCACGCCGGTGAGGCACTCGACGCAGCGGCCTTAGCCAAGCTCGGGATTCCTCCTCGGGCGGAGTTCGGCTGGGATAGCATCGCGGGATGGGCAAATCCTAGCCGCCGTTACGTTATGTTTCAGGGTGAGAAGAGTTGGGAATTATGGGAGGTCAAAGGGCGCCGTCGAACCGTCCTCGCCGTGCCACCTGAAGGTACGCCCGGCTCGATCTTATTCAGCTCCGACGAACACTGGTTGGCCTTCGTGGTTAAAGGTTACGGAGGGATTCCTGCAGCGCTGCACCTAGTCGCGCTGGAGAGCGGGCTTCACCAAACTCGCACCATGGATTGCGACAATCTGGTTTTTTCCAAGTCCGGCCGGTTTCTTTTGACTCAAAGCCGCTACGCCGGCAAAGAAATTCGAGTTTTCGATACGGCCACCCTGGAGAGCGCGACCTATCGCGATCCCAGCCAGGATAAGCTCTGGGCTGCGGAAAAGATTCTCGCCCTTGAGTCGACTCCAGAGCTCTGCGGCGTCCTTACTGCCTTGGGCGGCAAGCGGCTGGCCGCGAATGGCGCCATGGAGAATGTGCCTCCGACGGAATGGCTAAGGCTTCGCACGGAAGTTAAACCGGGCGCATCCTTTGCAAACGCGATGGTGCGATGGATTCTCGATTGGCCCAAGGATCGATTGGCACCTCCATTTTAGCGGCTCGACGGAGGATGGATGCAGCGCGCGCAGCCTCACGGCGCCTTCGGTCTTAATGAAGCTTGAAGCCGCTGGAACTCCGGGTCATCCTTCACTAACTCGGGCACAACCTTGTCGATGAGAGCCAACTGTTCCGAGTTTAGCTTAAAGGACGTGGGCAAGGCCATCGCCTGGCGGCGCAGCTCGGGATCGCGAATGTTGCGGAAGCTAACCTCGATTCTGTAGGGCTCCTCCAGTTGGGAAAGCGACGGCGTGTTAGCTCCTCGATCGATCGCTGCCTTGAATAGCTCAATACACTTATCTCGTATATCCATCCAACGTCTGGCGGAAAGGACGTCCATCGACGAGATCATGCTGCTTTCGATTACTGACGCTACACTTGGCGGCGAAGGGACGCGTCCACTCTTGTTTTCCCCGGCAACGCCCGCGTTCACATTGACGATGATCAGGCGTTTCAGCGGAATGGTCGAATAGTTGATCCGGCGGTTAATGATGCCGTTGGTATCAAACTCATCGAGGATCGATTGCAGCCCCTGGTTATCAACCAGTCCGCCATCCGCGAGATGAATGTATTCGTTGGTTTTGTTGTTGTAGTATTCCCATGCCTGGGTGCGCAAATCCGCATTCAGATCGGTCCGCTTGTTTTCCTTTCCCAGAACGTATTCGACGTCCTGAGAAAGATCGAGAGGCGGTCCATAGTTACGCAAAGTCAAAGGAGTAAGGAGAATGGGGAACGCAGAAGAGGCGGCACAAGCGTAACCGATGGGATAACTGCTTAAGTTAGAACCCAAACGGGCAAAGGTATCCGGCGTAAACGTGAAACGCCGTCCCAAAGCCAAATCGGTGGAATGGATTCGCAGGATCGGGCGCGCGGGCAGATCAGCGAACGTCTTGCGGTCATATACTTCCTCATCATAAAGCTCCGCCGCGAAGTTGATCCGGGCATACCTCCGGGAAAATGCGGCGACGACGCCCTTCCAAGAGAATAGATTCTTCGCGAGGGCGCCTTGGATGTCGCGCTCCACAAACCGCTTTTGGAAGGGAGCCAGATCACCTCCGGACAGACACCAGGCCGCCGCGGCAAAGCTGCCTCCCGAAATGCCTGCCACCATATCGATCTCATGGGCCAGGTTCGATTCCACTTGCCGTCCGCCCGCGGTAAACGGGTAGGCAATACTTTTCAACGTCTCCAGCGTCTTCCATCCCACCGCTGCCGCTCTCGAACCCCCGCCTGAGAATGCCACCATCATCAAAGTAGTGTCGTCCTGATCCCCTTGGCTCGGCCACATGCCTCTTACTGCTGCGTCGTCGACCGATGGCGTGCTGCTCTTTCCCGCCAGCGGTTGGTTGTAACGCGGCGGACGATCCCGCAGCACGATCCAAAATCCGAACAGCACGGCGAGGAATATCCCCAGCCCAATCAAGACCTTCTTTCTCCGGGAGCTGATCTTCATATTGAATTAAACGAGAGGCGGAGTTTTCTGGAAAGACCGGCGCAAGCCGCCGTCCGTCATCCGCATGGGATAATTACATTCATCGGGTGCCGGGGCGTTGTGTTCTTAACTTCAACCTTCTGCTCTTTGGCGCCGGGACAGTTGGCGGAAACAAGGATCCAGCCAGGCCCGCCTAACGTTATTAGCACGCCAGTCCTGCCGTTGGACTGCCGATTGATCAAGACCTCAGCATCGAGGTCGGGTTGATCTTTGATTTCTACAACGATGTATTCCATGGATTGTAGCGCTGGGGCGCGGGGGTTGGGGTTGGTTGGTCTAAGACCGGCTCATTTGTAACTCTTCGGGGTCTGAACTGGCAAGAAACCATTTTGGATGACGTTATTGATTGGGCTTGGACTTAGGTGGAAAATTCGCGCCTGAGCGACTAATGCTGGCCGCAAGTTGCATTCGCAAAACCCGTCCCAAATTCGGAACAAATAATCCCGAGGGCGAAACAAATCGCCCAGGTCGTTAGACGGCGCAGTGTTTTTCAAGCCGCTGCCGATCAATTACTTAAAACTCCCCGGCGCGAGGTGGCACGGGCCTTGCAATAGAGTTCATCGTCAACCGAATTAAACATATGAAAAACAATACTCTCTCCGCCGAAGGCTTCGAGTCGACCTATGCGTTGCTCGTTCGTTCCGAAGAAAAAGAACGCGGCATCTTTGAAGGCGCGGTCTATCTCGTCTTCATCCTGAGCGCGGTGTTTTCGATCTGGCAGGTGGCGCATCAACCGATCGTGGTCCCCACGAGCATAGCCGTGCACACCGCGTCTGTCGCGCAATCCGCGAACACGAATCAGCGCGCCTAATCGACAACGCAGTTCAGTAAAACTCCGTTGCGATTAGTCGCCGCAATCTTTTTTGCTTCCGTCGCGCTTTGCCAGGCGGCGGGAAGCGTCGCGGGCCGCTGGGAAGGTTCGGCGCAGATCCCCGGCGCGGAGTTGAAGCTCGTTGTCGACCTGTCTGAAGAAGGCGGCAAGGGCTGGGTCGGGTCGATCGTCGTTCCCGGATTTTCTGTGAAAGGCGCGCCGCTGACCGACATCGCGGTGAAGGATTCCGAGCTGTCGTTCGCTATTAAAGGCGCGCTCGGAAACGAACGCGTCGGGCTGGCAAAATTCAAAGCGCATCTTTCCGGGGACGGCCATCTCGCCGGAGATTTTATGCAGGGCGGAAACAGCGCGCCTTTCGTTTTGGAAAAAACCGGACCGCCGCAGGTGGAGCTGCCGCCGCGAAACACCGCGGTCAGCCAGGAACTCGAAGGTGAGTGGAAAGGGGATTACGAGCTGATGGGTTACGCGCGTCACATCACGATGAAGTTTGCAAACCGCGGCGCGGACGGCGCCGCGCTCGAGTTCGTGATTGTCGGCAAAAAAACGAACAACGTGCCGGTGAGCCTTGTGACGCAGGAGGGCGATTTTCTCTCGATCAAGTCGGACGATTTCGGGATCACCTACGAAGGCCGCTTCCGCAAAGAGGCCGGCGAAATCAACGGTACTCTCGTCCAGGGTCCTTTCGAAGTGCCGCTGGTGATGCGTCGCGCGCAGTGAGGAACGTGACATGAAAATTACGCGCCTCGCGATCCTGCTGGTGAGTCTGCTGCTCTCCGCCGGATTCGCGCAGGCACAGTCGATGTTCCGCGGTGACGCGGCCCATTCCGGCAACTATGCCGGATCGGCGCCGCGCCAATTCCATCGCGTGAAATGGAAATTTCCCACGGGCAACCGCATCGTGTCGTCGCCGGTCGGGCAGGACAAGGTGCTCTACTTCGGAGGCGACGACGGCAACATCTACGCGGTCGACGCCGAGACCGGCCGCCAGATCTGGAAGCGGCCCACTAGCGGCCCGGTGCCGTGCACTCCCGCAGTAGCGAACGGAATCGTGTACGCGGAAAGCTACGATGGAAAATTTTATGCGCTCAATGCCAAGACCGGCGCGGTAAAATGGAAATTCGCCACGAGCGGTGAGCGCCGTTTCGAGGCGAAGGGCATTCACGGCCTCGAGCCGAAGACCCAGACGATGGCCGATCAATACGACATTTTCCTGTCGAGCCCGGTGGTCATGCAAGGCGCGGTTTATTTCGGAAGTGGCGACGGAAATCTCTACGCGCTCGATGCCGCTTCCGGTGAGTTGAAATGGAAATTCAAGACCGGCGATGTCGTGCATTCTTCACCGGCGTATGCGGATGGCACCCTTTATTTCGGAAGCTGGGATAGCTTCTTCTATGCGGTGGATGCAGCGACGGGAAAAGAGAAATGGCGTTTTCACGGCGGCGAAGATCCGCTGATCCACAATCAGGTTGGTTTTCAATCTTCCGCCGCGGTGGTCGATGGAGTGGTCTACGTCGGTTGCCGTGATTCGAATCTGTATGCGCTCGACGCGGCGACGGGCAAAGAGAAGTGGCGCTTCAATAATGAAATGAGCTGGGTGATCACCTCACCCGCCGTCGTCCAAGGCAAGGTCGTCTTCGCCACTTCGGACTCGAGCCTTTATCACGTGGTCGATGCGGCCACGGGCAAAAGCGTGCTGAAGATGCAGGACAAAGCCTACATGTTTTCCTCGCCGTCGGTGGTGGGCGACGTGGTCTTGATCGGCGTGCTCAACGGCACCCTGCAAGCGCGCGACCTGAAGAGCGGCGAGCCGCTCTGGGATTTCCAGACGGAGACTTCGCGCCAGAACAAAGGCTGGGTGCTGACCGCGGACCGGAAATTCAATGGGCCGTTGAATTTTTTCTCGAGCTGGCGTGAAGCGCCCATGGTCGCGACCGAACGCCAGTTCGATATCGGCGCCATTTTCTCTTCGCCCCTCGTGATGAACGGCACCGTCTATTTCGGGAGCACCGATGGGAACCTGTATGCGATCGAATAGTCCAAGGGCGA
This sequence comes from Spartobacteria bacterium, assembly GCA_003167555.1. GTDB lineage: Bacteria > Verrucomicrobiota > Verrucomicrobiia > Chthoniobacterales > UBA10450 > AV80. The sequence goes on along the minus strand of PMSN01000023.1, from coordinate 49,064 downwards.
CCTTAGACAAAAAGCCGGGTTCGCGGCGTCTCTTCAGCGTGGGCCAACGATTCACGCGATCCGCTTCGCATTTTTTGAATCCATTCCGGCCTCATCCCGCATCTTATTTTCGAAGCGCCCTTCATCGTCTCTAACTCGAACCCAACTACTCACTATGATCCTCGATGACTTTCGCCAGGATTTCCGCGTCGGTTTGCGGATTCTCTTCAAAGAAAAATCGTTCTGTTTGCTGGCCGTGTTGGTCCTCGCGCTGGGGATCGCCGGGGTTACCACGCAGTTCACCATTGTTAATGCCTTTGTCCTGCGCGGATTTTCCTTCGCGCACCCGGAACAGCTCGTGAGTGTGGGCCTGATTGATCCGCAGGGCACGCCACAGCAAAATAATTTCGGCAATGGCACCATCCCCGCTGCCCAGGACTTCGAGGACTTGAAGGCCGGCCAGCAATCCTTCGCCCTGTTGGCTGGCTATCTGAACGGATCGACCATCAACGTTACCTACAAAAACAACCCGCAGCGCTACACCGGCGGATACGTCACAGAGGATTTTTTTCGGATCGTCGGCGTGTCGCCAATCATGGGCCGCGACTTTACCGCCGATGACAACAAACCTGGCGCGGAAAAGACAACGATTCTGGGCTACGAGATTTGGAAACGCGATTTCGGCGGCGACTCGAACATCGTTGGGCAATCGGTGCGAATAAACGGCAAGGCGGCCACGATCATTGGAGTCATGCCCGAAAACTTTAAGTTCCCGATCTCGGAGCAACTCTGGGTGCCGCTCTATAACGAGTTTCCGCTCCGGCCTCGCGACGACGCCCGCGCCGGAGGCTCCGCGCCTGCCGTCATGGGACGGTTAAAGGACGGGGTTTCGCTCGATCAGGTGAATGCGGAATTTTCCGCGCTGGCGAAACGGCTCGCGCAAGACAACCCGAAAACCAATGAGCACCTGACTTCGGCCAGCGTGCTGCCGTTGCTGAATTCGTTCACTGGTCCGCAACTGCGCCAGATCGTTTACGCAATGCTGGGCGCGGTGATTCTTGTCCTGGTGATTGCCTGTGTAAACGTGATGAACATGCAGTTCGGCCGCGCTGCCTTGCGCGCCAAGGAACTGGCGATCCGCGGCGCGCTCGGAGCGACCCGCTGGCGGTTGGTCCGTCAAATGATGACGGAAAGTTTCCTCCTTGCCGCGATGGGCGCCCTGGTCGGTGTGTTCTTCGCCGAGTGGGCCGTGAGTCTCCTCATCCGCTCGATGAACGCTCTGCCATTCCCGTTGCCCTACTGGGTCCAGTTCACCATTGATGGCAAAGTCCTCGCTTTTACTCTCGGCATCGTGCTTTTCGCGACGCTCTTGTCCGGGCTCGTCCCCGCGATTCTGAGCGCCCGGGGCAACGCCGCGGAAATGATGAAAGAAGGCGGTCGCGGAAACAGCAGCCGCCTGGTAAACGTGATCACGCGGGTCCTTGTCATCGGTCAGATCGCGCTCACTGCGGCGTTGCTTATTGCCGCAACGCTGGAGATCAAGTCGATTCGGAACCAGACCTCGCAGGATTACGGCTACGATGAGAACGCCGTCTATAGCGCGCGCATGGGATTGATGGAAGGCGACTACCCGAGTGACGACGCGAAGCACCAGTTTTTTGTCCGCGCCTTGCGATCGCTTCGCGCCAATCCTGCCTTCGAGAATGCAGCAATGAGCGATCGGTTCCGGATGACTTTTGCGAACTTCGGCCAGTACGAAGTCGACGGCCAGACCTACGTGACCGATCGCGACCGGCCGCGCGGCAACTCGGAGTCAGTCTCGGACGGCTATTTCAGCTCCCTCGGCTTGAAGATCCTCGAAGGCCGGGATTTCACGATCGAAGATTCCGACGCGAAACAGCCGGTCGCGATCGCGAACGCGAGTTTTGCGCGAAAGTACTTTGGCAACCAGAGCGCGCTCGGTCACCAGGTGCGGCGGTTCAATCCGGCCAAGCCGGAGCCGTGGCGCACGATCGTTGGTGTCGCGCCTGATATGCTGATGCAAGGGCCATTCAATGCGGAGCGGGATAGTGTTGGCTTCTATGTTCCATTGTTAGCGGCCACGCCAGCCGCGCAGTTCTGCACGATGGTCGTTCGTCCGCGCGCCGGGCAAAACGCGGCGAATATGGGCCCGGTCCTGGGTAAAGCGATCGCGGAACTGGATTCCAATTTGCCGACTTACTTCGCCGGGACGCCCGCGCGTTTGCACGATGAAATCCTGGGTGTTAATCGACTTACCGCCACGTTGTTCACGATTTTCGGCGCGGTCGCCTTCATGTTGTCGGCGGTCGGTCTCTACGGCGTGATGAGTTTCTCGGTGAACCAGCGCACCCAGGAATTCGGCATACGGATGGCGTTGGGCGCGGACGCCAAACGGATTTTCCGGATGGTCATGCAACAAGGCGCGTGGCAACTGGCCATAGGGCTCATCCTCGGCACCGGCGCGGCTGCGCTTCTGCTCGGCGTAGTCGCGGCCACCGCGCTGCAAAACATTCTGTTCAAGGTTAAACCGCTCGACCCATTTATTTATCTCGTCGTTTCCGGCTTGCTCACGCTCGTAGCCGCATTGTCCTGCTTCGTCCCCGCCCGCCGCGCGACGCGCGTGAATCCAATGGTCGCGCTGCGGACTGAGTGAGGCGCAGCGCGCGCTGAAAGCCGGAACACAGGCATGTTGCCTGTGCGGCTCGCGGACATCTTTGTCCGCACGCATTCTTTGGCCTTCGCGGGTTAGCAAAGATCGGCAAACCGAAGGCCCCGGATGCAGAGAAGGTCGAGGACGAACTACAGCAAACAGTCGAGGCACTGCGGGACGCATTCACGGAACTATCGGAGCGTATTCACGCCGTCGCAGTAGCCGCGCAGGTTGTTACCGCACGAGTCACCATCGCTCTGATTCTATCCGCGTTGTCACTACTTCTCAGTATCGCGTGCTGGCTTTTTCTGTTGTTTCATTACTGATCAGCATAACACCTAACTCATCTGCAGTGTGTCAAAGTGGGGTCAGAATAGAAGGGTCCGTCTGGTGAATCTCGCTCAGTAACGTTCGGGCATTGTCTCATCTCTGGTCTCACGCTTGTCTGATGATGCCAGCGAGGTTGACTAAAAAATTGACTTAGGCTTGACCCACCTTCGCCAATCCGCCTTCGCGTGAAGCTGCGGCGGGACAGGCGTGGCAGGCTCGCCTTAGGTTCGAGGCGAAGCCCACTTCCTCCGGCCCCGCCCCGGGGCGCGCCGCACTTGACTAATAACTTGACTTACGCTTGACTCACTCCCAGTGAGTTACAAACCCTTTTACACGATCACGCCCCTCCTCCTGGCGCAGGTGGAAAAGGTCGCGGCCTTGCGTGAACGGATTCTGGCCGCGGCTGTCCAGGTGCCATGGATTCCGGCGTTGCAGAAGGATACGCGCATTCGTAACGCCCATTCTTCGACTGCAATCGAAGGTAACCCACTAACCCTGGAACAAGTGCGCGCGATCGAAGATGGGCGTGAGATTCCAGCCACGGCGCAGCGCCCGCGCCGGGAAATAGCGAATTATTTTGCCGGGCTGCGGTTCGTGGAAAAAAACGCGAAGGCAGACGCGATTACGCACGCCCGGGGGTTGAAGCTGCATCGCATCATGGCAGGTGAAGTGATGGACCAGGGCAAGGCCGGGCAATATCGAACGATTCGTGTCCGGGTTGGAAGCTATGTCGCGCTGCCGCCGGAACGGGTGCAGCCGATGATGTCGGATCTGCTGGCGTGGTGGAACAGGGATGCGACGGAGATTTCACCGGTTCTGAGCTCGGCAATCCTCCATCATCAGTTTGAAACGATCCACCCCTTTGCCGATGGCAACGGGCGCACCGGCCGCATGCTCGGCTTGTGGGAACTGTATCGACGCGGCTTCGACAATCACCACATCTTTTCGATCGACGAATTTTATTGGGAGGACCGCCCGCGCTATTACGCCGCGCTGGAGAAGGCGCAGCAGGACGAGGAGGCGCTGACGAGCTGGCTCGAGTACAGCGCAGAAGGATTGCGCGTGACCCTGGAACGAGTCTGGAGCCGGATTCAAAAACTGACGGCACATGCCGGCAAATCAAAGCTGGTGCTTCGCCCCAAACAGGAGCAGTTGCTTCACCTGCTGCGCGAACATAAGGCACTGACGCCACGGGAAATCTGGGACGCAGTTGGCGTCTCGAAGCAAGGCGCCCTGGATCTATTGCGTCCGTTGATGAAAGCCGGGCTGGTGCACCGGATCGGAACCAAGAAGGCCGGCCGTTATGTTTTGACATGAACTCAAAACGAAACGGCATGGGGCATTGGGAGAACTAATCCTGAAGATGGAGCCGCCGTGGCGATGGCTTTTCGCTTCAAGGTCGGCGAGGATAGCGGGCGCGATTTTATGAGGGTGCGTTCTCTTTTTGTTTCACTCTGTATTTTTGGCGCCTTCTCGCCGGTAGCTCTCGCGCAGGCCGTGATCGAGGGACGCGTCGAGTTGCCCAAATCGCATTTGGCGCCGGTCGTGAACAAACGCTACGAAATCGTGACCAAAGGCGGCGTGCTGGCGACGAGTCCGCCGCTGGCCGTCGTTTATCTCGAAGGTTCGTTTCCGAAAACGGCCGCGCCGGCCACGAAACAGGTCGCGCAAAAAGATCTTACTTTCGTCCCGGCGCTTTTGCCGGTGCGCGTGGGCACCCGAGTGGAATTTCCAAACGAGGACGACACTTATCACAACATCTTTTCCTACTCGCCCGCGAAGCGTTTCGATCTCGGCCGTTACCGGCCGGATGAAAAACCAGTCCCGTCCCAGGTCTTCGATGTTGCCGGACTCGTGACTCTCCGTTGCGACATTCACGAGCACATGCGCGGGCTCATTCTCGTGGTCGATACGCCGCACTTTGTCACGACCGACGTTGACGGACATTTTCGACTGAGCGGTCTTCCGGCGGGGCGCTACACACTCAAAGCCTGGGTCGACAGCAGGACGACGCGCGAGCGGCCGGTGGAACTGAAAAGCGGCTCGACGCTCCACGTCGATTTCCCGTGACCTCCGAGCGCGAGGCGAAAAAATCCGACGCGGCGAGTTTCCGCGCGAAGCTGTTCGTGGCGATGATGCTCGTCGTGTCCGGACTCACCGCGGCCGGACTTTATCTCGCGGAACGCAACGCCGCGGCCGTCGCAGAACGCGATTTGCAACACGACTTTCAAACGGAGCTGGCGTCGCTGCACAGCGTCGAAGAGCTGCGGTATGCGGCGCTGGCGGAACGTTGCCGCGTCCTCGTGGAAAAACCGCGCATTCACGCCGCCTTGGAAGATAATGCCCTCGACCTGCTCTACCCCAGCGCGAAAGACGAGATGCGCGACGTGATGGCAGACCAAGCCGGATCGACTGCTGACGAGCAAGCGCATGCATTGCACGCGAGGTTCTATCGTTTTCTCGATCGCAACGGCGCGGTCCTGCCGCCGCCGAATCAGAACGATGTGGGTCCTCTCCGGCAGGACGAACAATCGCAGTTCGCGTTGAAAGGCCTGCCGGAGAAATCGCAGATCGGTTACCTGCTTCGGATGGCCGGCACCGAAAATGAGTTGATCGACGAAGTCATTGCCCTGCCGATTACTTCCACGGAAACGAATGAGGTGATCGCGGCTTTGGTGGTGGGATTCAAGCCGGTCGAGGTGGCGGAGAAACGGGCGGGCGGCGGAATGAAGAGCGGCATCTGGCTCAATGGCTGGCTGCATTTGCCCGCACTCCCCGAGTCGGCGCGCGCGGCGATCGACCGGGAGATGACGCGCGCGTTGGCCGCGCCGCAGGGAAAGGGACGAAGCTCGCGTGTTGAAATCGAGGGCGCGCCGCATCTGCTTTTTTACAAGCAATTGAACCCGGGCTCGGTTTTCCCGCCGGCCTATGAAGTCTGCATTTACCCGCTTGCACCAGCGCTCGCGCAGCAGCGGCGTTTGCGCTGGCAGATTCTCGGTGCGGGCGCCGTGCTGCTGGTCGCTGGCTTCGTCGCGAGTCATTTCATTTCTGCGCGGCTCTCGGCGCCAGTCGAAAAACTCGCGGTCGATTCGGCGGAAAATCGGGCGCGCCGGAAGCGGGTCGAGGCCGTGCTCGCTTCCACCAATGAGGAACTGCAACGGTCGGCCCGCTTTTCCGCGGACGCTTCCCATCAACTCAAGACACCAGTGACGGTTTTGCGCGTTGGCCTCGAGGGACTTCTTCGCCGGGATAATTTCGAACCGGATGTTTACGATGAACTTTCCGCGCTTCATCACCAGACCTACCGGCTCACCGGCGTGATCGACGATCTCCTTCTCCTTTCCCGAATGGACGCGGGCCGGCTTCAGATTGAATTCAATCCGGTCAATCTCACCGCGCTCATCGAAGAATGGCTGGAGGATTTGAGCGCGCTCCCGGACCCACTCGGTCTCGAGGTGAAGGTGCACGTGCCGCCCGCGCTCTACATTGGCGGCGAAAAACGATACACTTCGCTCATCCTGCAAAACCTCCTCGAAAACGCGCGCAAGTATAATCAGCCCGGCGGCCGCATCCACGTCAGCGCCCGAGTGGACGACGGCTGGGTTTTCTTGACCGTGGGAAATTCCGGCCCTCCCATTTCTGGGGAAATGCAGGAACATATTTTCGAGCGCTTTTCTCGCGGTTCCATGGGCGAGAACGTTCCCGGCCACGGCCTCGGTTTGAATCTGGCGCGCGAATTGACGCGGCTCCACGGCGGCGAACTGCGTCTGGTTTCTTCGAGCGAGAGATGGACCGAATTCGAAGCGCGCTTTCGGGCCGCGGAACAACCGGCGCGCGATTCCCGCGAGACGGCATGAAAACTTTTCGAATCGTGGTCAGCATCGCCCTCATGGCTTGCGCGATTCCGCGGGCCGGCGCGGAGGACTTTCTCGACCGGGTCGACCAGGCGCTCACGTTCAGCGCGTTCAACGATAACGTCCGCGGCCGTCTGAGCGGGACGCTCGATCTGGAAGGCTATTATTTTCAACAGCCGGCGCCGGGGCTCATTCTCAGCAAAAGCGACGCTATCTTCAATCCGCGGCTCAGCCTCTTCTTCGATTCACAGCTCGGGCCGCACGTTTATTTTTTCGTGCAATCGCGTTTCGATCGCGGCTTCGATCCGCGCGACGAAGGCGCCCAGATCCGGCTCGATGAATACGCGCTGCGGCTGACGCCGTGGGACGACGGCCGTTTCACTTTGCAGGCGGGCAAGTTCGCCACGGTCGTGGGAAACTGGGTGCCGCGTCATCTCTCGTGGGAAAATCCCTTCGTCAACGCGCCGCTGCCCTACGAGAACGTGACCCCGCTCGAAGACAAGCGCGCTCCGTATTACGGCTACTTCACCGGCGTCTTGCGCGCCGCGAAATACGAATACATCCCCGTCATCTGGGGACCGGTCTACGCTACCGGTATTTCTGTCGCCGGGCGGATCGGCCAGTTTGATTACGCGGCGGAAGTTAAGAACGCGTCGCTCTCGTCGCGGCCGGAATCGTGGAACGCCACCGAGACCGGATTCGATAATCCCACGGTCAGCGCCCGCATCGGGTTTCGGCCAAACCAAATGTGGAACTTCGGATTTTCCGCGAGCGATGGCGCGTATTTCCGGCCCGAGGCGATGGCGACGCTCCCGAACGGCAGCGACATCGGCGATTATCATCAACGCGTTCTTGGCCAGGACATCAGCTTTGCCTGGCATCATTTGCAGCTCTGGGCGGAATTTTATGAAGCGCGTTTCGAAGTCCCGGGCATCGGCGATGCGGACACGTTCGCGTGGTATCTCGAGGGGAAATACAAATTCACGCCGCAGTTTTTCGGCGCGGTCCGCTGGAACCAGCAGTTCTTCGCCGATGTGCCCGATGGATTTGGAGGAAGCGCTCCCTGGGGGCACGATCTGTGGCGCGCCGATATCGCGGCTGGATATCGTTTCACTTCGCACACGCAACTAAAGATTCAGTACAGCCTTCAGCACGAAAAGAACGGGCCGCGCGATTTCGGCCACGCGCTCTACGCGCAGTTCACGGTCCGTTTTTGATTGCCGCGCCTACAGCAGCCCAAGCGCTTTGCGTGCGTCTCTTGCGAATGCGAATCCGCCGAGCGCGTCGCTCGGCGTATCTTTTCCCAGCGCAAGAAACTGAAACCTTGTCCCGAGAAGTTCCGGATGCAGGAGGGTCTGAAGCGCGCGGCGAGTGCTCGGCTCGGTTTCCTCCGCGGCCTCATGCCGCGCCAAATGCGAGAGTAATCCGGTGATGAAGTGATGTTGATCGGCGAATCCGTGCACACTCAGCCCGCATTCTTCCGCGCGCTCCGCCACGCTGGTCCAATCGACATGGGCGGTGATGTCGGCCTGTCCGATTTGCTCCAGGGGCGAAGCGACCGCGCGATGTTGCGCCCGGCATTGCAGCGTTCCGCGCGTTCTTTCTGGCGCGTAAAATTCGTCTCGAGAATAGCCGTAATCGACCGTCAGCACGTATCCGCGAATCAGTTTGCGGGAGACGTTCTCGATCCATTCCTGCGCCGCGAGATTTACCTCAGTCTCGTAATCGCCGGGTTCGTGTCGGGGAATTTTTTGCACCTGCTGGCGAAGACGCTCATCTGTAATGGGTCTCGTCGCGAAAACAAATCCGTTACCGGATTCTACCACGCAGCGCTGCCTCCAATCGTCGTCTCCTTCTGTGCGAGCGAGCAAATGCACCGGCATCGCATCCAGCAATTCGTTCGAGAAATGGACGCCGCGAAATGGATCGAGATCGTTCAGCGATTTCTCCCACGTCACCTTGTCACGAAAAGCGCAAAGCGTTTCGGCCTGCCGCTGCTGCAAAATCGGAAACGGTTCGATGACGCAGTAGCGCACCGCGGAAAAAAACTCCGGAGCTTTCACGCGCGACGCGGCCAGAACATCCGCCGCGAAATTGCCATGATGCGCGCCTTGTTCGACGATCGTAAAATCATCGGGGCAACCGAGCAGCTCCCACATCTCGGCGAATTGCGTCGCGAGCAGGCGGCCGAAAAGCGGCCCCACGCTCACATTCGTGAAGTAATCGCCTTTTCGCCCAATCGCGCACCGGCCCGAGCTGTAGTAGCCATGCACCGGATGATAGAGCGCCTGCTCCATGAACCACTCGAATGTCACCGGCCCGTCGCGCCGGATCCTGTCCCGAATGAAGTCGATCAGCGCCGGGTCACCGGTCGGCATGGATTTGAGCGTTTGCAGTTTGGATTTTGATTCGAATTGCACCTAAGTTGCGCGCGACATCCAAGTCACCGGTCCGCCGCATGCCAGTCTCCTACCTTTCGCGACCCTCGGTCGATTACTTCCATCGTCGCCGCTGGTTTACCAAACCGAAATTCTACGTCCCGATCGGCGGCGCGCTCGTCGCTCTCCTCGGGTTCGGGATTTATTTTTCTTATCTGGCCAAGGCGCTCAGCGCGGAAGCCGAGACCTTCGATCTTTCGAAACTCGAGCAAATGGAATCGGCCAGCGTGATTCTGGACCGGAACGACAAAATCTTTGGCCAGATTTATGTCGAGAATCGCGAGACCGTGCCCTACGAGCAGTTGCCGCGCGATTTGGTCAACGCGGCCGTCGCGGTCGAGGACAACAAGTTTTATCAGCACGGCGGCTACGATCTTTCCGGCATCCTGCGCGCGGCGTTGAAGAATTTTACCGCCGGCCATGTGCGGCAGGGGGCGAGCACAATCACGCAGCAGCTCGCGCGGAACAGTTTCGCGCTCAAGGAAAAAACCTTCCGGCGCAAGCTGCTCGAAATTTTTCTCTCACGCCGGATCGAGGAGCGCTTCGGCAAACAAAAAATCATGGAGTTGTATCTGAACCGGATCTACTTCGGCGGCGGATTGTACGGGGCGGAGGCGGCGGCGCGCGGCTATTTCGGAAAACCGGCGCGCGACATGACGCTCACGGAATGCGCCACGCTCGCCGGTTTGATCAAGAGTCCGAACAAACTTTCGCCGTGGGGTGACAAGGCGGCCTCGCGCGAGGCGCGCAACGCCGCGCTGATGCGGATGCGTGATCTCGGATTCATCTCGCGCGAGCGATGCGACACTGCGCAGGCGGAAGAGATCGTCATCGGCAATCGGCAAAATGCGCAGGGGCAGACCTACGCGGTGGATTACATCCGCCAGCAGGTCATCGCCGCGGTCGGCTGGGATCGCGCGATGAACGAAGGCTACCGGATTCACACGACGATCGACGCGGAGTTGCAGAAGGTGGCCGAGGAGTCGTTGAAGAAACATCTTGCCGAGGTCGAGCAGCATCCCGGTTACAATCATCCGACTTATGAAGCGTTCGCGACGCGCTATCGCAACGCGAAACAGCTCGCGGTGCCGACTGTGATCGTGCCCCCCGATTACTTGCAGGGCGCTCTCATCGCACTCGATAATCAAAGCGCCGGCATCCTCGTCCTCGTCGGCGGCCGCGATTTCGAGCACAACCAATACGATCGCGCGCTTCAAGCCCGGCGCCCGGCCGGCACCGCGATCAAGCCGTTCGTTTACGCGGCCGCGTTCGAGAACGGCCTCTTCCCTGGCTCGCTCGTGGAAGATTCGGCGCTCGATAATCGTGCGGTCATGATCGGCGGCACGACCGGCATTCTCGGCGAATGGGGACCCGAGTCGGAGGAGAACCGCTACGAAGGACCGATGACGGCGCGGCAGGCGCTGGCGAAATCGAAGAACGGCGCCACGGTCCGCATCGGCATGACGGTGGGAGTCGACCCGGTCCTTCAACTTTGCCGCGCGGCCGGGATTCATTCGCCCCTGCGGCCGTTCCCGGCCACGTTTCTTGGCAGCAGCGAAATCACACTCGGAGAACTCGCGCTCGCTTACACGATTTTTCCGAATGGCGGCTGGCGCGCGAGCACGCCGCACATTCTTGATCGCATCGAAGAGAAAGATGGCACCATCGTCTGGCAGGCGCCGCAGGAGAAAGCGCGTCAGACCGTGATCAAACCGGAGACCGCTTATGAAGTTCATTCCTGTCTCGTCGACGCGCTCGAAACAGGGACAGGGCACGCCGCGCGAGAAAAATTCGGCCTGAAAAAATTCCCGGCGGCGGGCAAGACCGGGACGGCCTATGATTTCACTGACGCGCTCTTCGCCGGCTACGACAATTCGATCACGTGCGCGGTCTGGGCCGGATTCGATAAGCCGCAGAAAATTTATCGCGGCGCATTCGGCAGCGAAGTCGCGCTGCCGATCTGGGTCGATGTCATGAACGCGGCGAGCGAAAGTTATCCGCCGCGCGAAATTTTACAGCCGGCCGGAATGGAAAAGGTCGAGATTTGCACGAAGTCCGGGTTGCTCGCGACGGACAAGTGTTACGACCAGGTGAAGTCGGCCGACGGTAACATCGTGCGCCATCGCACGACTTACATGGAGATCGCGACGGCCGCGCAGATGCCGACTGAGCCCTGCAATGTGCATGGCGAAGCGCGCGTGCGGCTCGTGCGCGATTTGCCGGCCTCGGGATTCCCGCGCGCGTCGCTCGCCGTGGACCCGACGCAGGTCTCGCCGATCGCGGTGCAAGGCCCAGTCCTTCTCGCGGAGAACGATCCGTATAACGCAGTGAATTCGACCGTGAAACCAAAGCCTCCGGAAAAAGAAAAACCGGAAACCGAAAAACCGGCGAGCGCGGCGGAGGAGAACGGTCTGCCTGATCCAACGAAACCGGTGATGAAAGCGGAGCCGGTCGTGCCCGATCCGACGAAACCGGTTTTGAAAGCGGAGCCGGTTGGCCCCGATCCGAGCAAGCCCGTTTTGCGAGCGGAGCCAGTCAATTCCCCGACGCCGGCACCGAAAGAAATTCGTCGCGCCCAGCCCGTTCATCCCTCGGATGAAATTCCGAGCGAACAAATCATAAAGCCCACGCCTCCGCCGCCGGCGGATCTGGGCGATTAGCGCGCATTCGAAATGACGGAGCCGAATCACGCCCACTTCCGTCTGACGGTTCTCAATCCCGGGGGCCGGGATCCCGAACAACATTTCTCCGATGGCGCCGGCGAGACGGCGCAACTACATGCGCCGATTAGTTTCCACGCCTACGCCGCGTGCACGCGCGGAAGTTTTCATCGCGAAACGAAATCCGCGAGCGCGGAGGGCACGCCGGTGTTGCTGTTACTCCGCGGCGATTTTCGGGCGTCGGAGCGCGCGCTGACCGCGCTGCAAAACGAGGGGCGCGTCGTCGCTGTTTCGTTAAAGGAAACGGGATTGCATCAGATCGCAGAACAGTTGCGCGATCCGGCGAAGCTCGCCCGTTTCACGCAGGTCGTGAAACGCGCGGACGGTTGCATCGCGCCGACGCCGGAAACGGCGGATTTTTATCGAGCGATCCGCGGCAGCGAGCGAGTCGCTTTCATCCCGACGCCATATCCGATTGAAGATTCGCGCTGGGATTTTTCGCGCCCGATCGAGGAGCGTTCGGGAATCTTCATCGGCACGCGCGAGTGGGATGTGCTCTCGCGCAATCATCTCGGCGCCTTGCTTCTCGCGCGCAGCCTGAGCAATGAGACCGGCGCACTGGTCACGGTCTTCAACTATGACGGCCGCAAAGGCGCGCGACTTCTGGCAGGAATCGGATTTGCCGCGGAGAAGCTGCGCGTCCTCAATCGCAAGCTCGCTTATCCGGATTACTTGAGAGAAGTGGCGAAGCACAAGATTGTCCTCCAACTCGACACGAGTTTCGTGCCTGGACAGGTCGCCGGCGATGCGTTGCTCTGCCGGATTCCGTACGTCGGCGGAAATGGCGCCATCGATCGTCTCGCGTTTCCCGACAGCTGCGGCTTCGCGCGATCGATCGAAGAGATCCGGCGGATTGCATCGCGCCTGCTCCGCGATCGGAAATCCTATGAGCAAGGTGTCGCCGCGATCGAAAACATCGCTTCTCCACTCCTCAGCTTCGGCGTCGTGGCCCAACAGTTGGAGAAATTCTTCCGGTAACCGCAGCCGTCATCCCGAGCGAAGTCGAGGGACCCCGTTGTAGATCGAGCGACGTTCCACGGGGTCCCTCGACTACGCTTCGCTCCGCTCGGGATGACGGGCATGGCCGATCGCTTCCAAATAATAGTCCTCGAGTTTTCGAGTCTGTGCGCTTTGCTCGAACTTCTCCCGAACCGCCGATGCGCCGTCGCGCGCGATCGTTGTCAGCGCGCGAGGATTTTCGGCGGCGTTCAAGAGTGCGCGGGCGAGCGCGTCGCCGTTGCCCTCGCTGACGAGAATCCCGCTCTGCCCATTCTTGATCGCTTCAGGAATTCCGCCGTGCTCGGTCGCAAAGACCGGCAATCCGCTCGCCATTGCTTCCAACATGGAATTGGGAACGCCCTCCTGGTTGCCATCGGCGCCGCGCTCGCTCGGATGAAGAAAAATATGCGAACGATAGAAAAGTTCGCGCAGCTCGTTTTGCGAAACGAATCCGGCGAACGAAACTTTGTCGCCAATCCCGAGCGCGCGCGCCTGATCTTCCAGTCCCGCGCGGAGCGGTCCTTCGCCGGCAATCGTGAAAGTCGATTGCGGGTGAGTACCGGTGAATTTTGCGAAGGCGAGCAAGCTTGTCCGCAATCCTTTCTTCTCAATCAACCGGCACGCCTGCACGAATTTCCACGCGCCATCACCCGGCCAGACGCGCTCCCGAAAAGGAATCTCCTCGATCGGTATTCCTGTGCGCTGCACGCGAATCTTTTCCGGCGCGCAGCCGATCTCAACCAGCGCGCGCCCGAGCGATTCCGAGCGGACGAGGACGAGCCGCACCGCCTCGAGCATCTGCTTCGTCGCCTCGCGATAAGCCGGCTTCTCCAGATCGACCATGACATCGGCGCCATGAAACGAAACGACCGACGGTTTTCCCCACGCGCGAATGAGAGGCAGGAGATGGACCGCGATATGCCCGAAATAAATGTGGAGAAGCCGCGCGCCTTCGTTTTCCAGCACGCGAATGAGCGCGTTAAGTTCTCGCCGCGAAATCTGCCAGGGCTTGTCGCGGATTTGCTTGAACCAAATTCGCCGCAGAAAATGAGTGGCCGGTTTGCCGATCACTGTCACTGCGTCGAACGGATAGCGCTCCGCCTCCTCGCGTTTCTGCGCGATCACGAACGGCCGCACGCGCGTGAGCGAGGTGATCTGCCGGTAGATGTGCAGCATCTCCGGCTTGAGAAATGTCGCGCAATAACAGGCGACCGCCGGCCGGTCCGCCGCCGGCGCGGAACGGTCAGGGGCGGGCGTCAAAATCGAAACTCAAAAAATTTAATGCCCTTCCACTTCGCCGGATCGTTTTGATCGTACGTGATGGCTTCCTGCGAGGTGCCGTATTTGCGGGGCGCTTTCGGGTTGAACATTTGCAGGAAATTGCCGCCGCGGACTGCCCGCGGGATCACGCCCGTAACTTCCACTTTCTGGGAAACGGGCGCCTTTGGCGTTTGGCGCGGCTTCGATTTATCGCGCGGGGCGCGGACGGTGTAGGTTTCGGCGCCGGCCGGAAACGCGGCGGCGATGAAGAGGCAAACAAGCAGGCAGGTTTTCATAGGTTAAGGCGGCGGCGATTGAATCAGCTCACGCATTGAAAAGCAGGTTTTCTTCATTCCCTCAATGATTGAATTGCGAATTCGCTAATTGGTTTCATGAATTCTTGCCCGGCCGGACGCCCCGGCGCACAATCAGGGGGCGATGGACTACCTGGAAAAAGCGAGACGCGTTCTCGACATCGAGATTTTCGAGCTGCAACGGCTGCGTGAGCGGCTGGGTAAAGATTTCTCGCGCGCGGTCGATCTGATCAAGGAGGCGGTCGAAGCCCGCGGGAAAGTGGTTGTCCTCGGCGTGGGAAAATCGGGGCACATCGGGAAGAAAATCGCCTCGACTCTCACCAGCACGGGTTCGCCCGCGGTCGTGCTCGATTCCCTGAACGCACTCCATGGCGACCTCGGCATGGTCGCGGATGGCGATGTCATCCTCGCCTTGAGCGCCAGCGGCGAGACGGAGGAGATGTTGCGAATCCTGCCGGCGATCGCGCGATTTCAGGTGAAGATCATCGCGGTCTGCGGCGATGGGAATTCGAGTCTCGCGCAGAATTCCCACGTCTTTCTCGATGTGAACATCGAGCAGGAAGCGTGTCCGCTGAATCTCGCGCCCACGTCCAGCACCACGGTCATGCTCGCGCTGGGCGACGCGCTCGCGATGGTCCTCCTCGAAGCGCGCGGTTTCCAGAAAGAGGATTTTGCCCGGTTCCATCCGGCCGGAATGATCGGGCGCAGCCTGCTCCTGCGCGTGCACCAAATCATGCGCCCGCGCAATGCGCTCGCCATGGTCGCGCCCGATGCGTCCATCCATTCCGTCTTGAAGGCGATGACCGAAGTGCGCGCCGGCGCCGCCGTCGTGGCCGATGAAAACGGACACCTCCTCGGGATTTTCACCCACGGAGATTTCGTCCGTCACTTCCAGTCCGACACAAAAATCGC
The DNA here is from genome assembly GCA_003167555.1 of Spartobacteria bacterium. Classification (GTDB taxonomy): domain Bacteria; phylum Verrucomicrobiota; class Verrucomicrobiia; order Chthoniobacterales; family UBA10450; genus AV80. The sequence continues at coordinate 33,587 of PMSN01000023.1, read as the reverse complement.
CGAACGTCTCGTGGGCGATTTGATGACGCTCAATCCCGTCACGGTCCATCAAGACAAGCTCGCCGTGGAAGTGTTGAACTTGCTCGAGCGCCACCGGATCGACGACCTCATCGTGGTCGACGATCAGCAAGCGCCCGTCGGCATGATCGATTCGCAGGACCTGACGAAGCTCAAGCTTTTGTAATGAGACAGGATTAACAGGATTTTTTGGATTGAAGAGAAGACATCTTCCCCGCTCTTCATCCTGTTAATCCCGTAAATCCTGTCTGATTTCGTCGCCCCCTTGAAAAACCATCAACCATCAACTATCAACCTTTCCCACCAATGGCTGCCGCAAACGATCTTCGGAAGGGAATGGCGATTAAGTACAATGGCAACACCGCCATTGTCCTCGATGTGCAACATCGGACGCCGGGAAATTTGCGCGCGTTCGTTCAGGCGATCATCCGCTATATAAACACGGGAAAGAGTGCCGATGTGCGCTTCGGTTCCACCGACAAAATCGAGCTGGTCGACATCAATCGCACGACGCTCGAGTTCAGTTACAAGGACAACAACGGCTACCATTTCATGGACCCGGAGACCTTCGACACGGTGACACTGCAGGACAATCTCCTCGGCGACGCGAAGGATTTTCTCGTGGAAAATTTGCCGGTGCAGGTGCTCTACGCCGAGGGCAAAGCGGTGCAGGTGGAGCTGCCATCATCGGTGCAGCTCAAAGTGGTGGAAGCGCCGGAGGGTTTGCGTGGCGACACGGCTTCGAACGTGACGAAGCCCGCGATTCTTGAAACCGGCAAAAGCGTCAACGTGCCGCTCTTCATTCAGGAAGGCGAGACGATCAAGATCGATACGCGCACCGGCGCGTATATGGGCCGCGCGTAGAGTTCGCGTTCGTTCCTGCTTGTCATCCCGAGCGAAGTCGAGGGACCCCGCCGCGACACGTTCGATGCATCCACGGGGTCCCTCGACTTCGCTCGGGATGACAAGCTCGACCTGATTTCCTTCTCTCATCTGCGTCAATCTGCGTAATCTGCGGATAACTTTGGCAGCGAAGAAACGACGAACCACCTTGCATCACGGCCGCCGCCGCGCGGGCCGGCGAAGAAATGTCGCGTCGTACGCGACGCTAGCACTGCATCGCCGGAGCGCGGGCGATCCTTGGACGATCCCGACGCGCTGGCTGAAATTCGTCGTCGCGATTTTCCTTTTGCCGCTTTGCGCGATCCTGACCCAGACGTTCTTTACCGTTTTCGCGCGTGCGACCGTCACGCAACGCCTCTGGGCCGGCGAGGAATTCTGGTTCTTTTCGTTAGGCGCGGTCCTGTGGCTGATCGCATTCTTCGGCTTGCCACGGCCGATGCTGGTTTATGTTTTCGGGCACGAACTGACCCACGCGTTTTGGGTCCTGCTCATGGGCGGCCGCGTCAGCCGGTTCCGCGTCGCGCGTGAAGGCGGGCACATCGTGACGGATCGGAACAATTTCTGGATCGCGCTCGCGCCGTATTTTTTCCCGCTCTACAGCATCCTGGTCATCGCGACCTACGGCGTGCTCAGTTTATTTTTCTACGTGCAACCGTACGGCCGGTTTCTCTACGGCTTGATCGGAGCGACCTGGGCGTTCCACTTCACGTTTACCTGCTGGATGATTCCGAAAAAACAAACGGACCTGACCGATCACGGCACGTTCTTTTCGCTCGTGGTGATTTACCTGCTGAACCTGCTTTTGCTCAGCGTGATGCTCGTGCTGGCGTCGTCGCAGATCACGTTTGCCGATTTGGGTCGGGATTTTTTCATGAACGCCGACAAGTTCGCGCGTTGGGTGACTTCCTTGTAGCGGCGGTCTCTCAGACAAGGAGCGGCGGTTTGAAACCGCCGTCTTAAGAGGGCGATTCTAAATCGCCCCTCCTTGGTTTGCATAAACGGCGAAGGGCAATTTCGCCATCGCCTCGGAAATTTGTATTCCAGCGCCGTCCGTTCGCAGATCGCGGCCGGTAAACAATTCTCTCGCGCCTTCTCGCGGCAACGATTCCGGCAAGTCCACCGCGGTCTCCTTCCACTTGTCGCCGATCGGCGGAAAACCGACGCGTGCGGAAAGCCGCGGCACGAGGACAACGATCCACTCATTCTCATGCACTCGCGCAAAGGCGACGCAAGATTCAGCGAAAGGTCCAGTCACGGTCAACGGCAAATAGTTTCCCTGTCGAAACAAGTCCGGGTGCTCGCGCCGAAATCGCAGCAGCCGTTGCGTGAGAAATAATTTGATCCGCCCGTCCGGCCAGGTTTGGAGCAACTCTTCCGGGACAACGGTCCCGAGTCCTTCGAGCATCTCGCGGCGCTTCTGATAATCCACCGGCCGCCGGTTATCCGGATCGACCAGGCTGAAATCCCAAATCTCATTCCCTTGATAAATGTCCGGCACGCCCGGCAGGGTCAGTTTCAACGCCACCTGCGCCAACGAGTTGATCGCGCCGAGCCGCGCGATTTCCTCCGCCACCGGAATGAAGCTCGGCACGAATTTATTCTTCGGCGAAGGATCAAGGATCCGCGCGACGAAATCCTGCATGGCGGTATCCCACTTCTCGTTAGGCTGAATCCAGCTCGTGTTGATCTTCGCTTCCTTGAGCGCCTTCGCCATGTAGGCCTGGATGCGCTCGCGATATTCCTGATCGACCCTTTGCGCCGCCGCGCCGCCGGGCTCGATCGGCCACGTCCCGAGCAACGTCTGGTAAAGCAGATATTCCTCGTTCCCGTCCGGCGCGTCGGCCTCATCGATCTTGCGCTTCCACCGCCGATTGATGACGCGCCAGCGTTGCAGACTGCTCCGCCAAAGCTGGGGCAATTCGGAAATGGCGACCATCCGCGCGCGCACATCTTCGCTCCGCTTCGTGTCGTGTGTCGAAGTGGCAAGCAGCGTCGCGGGCCAGTCGCGCTGACGCTCGGCGTTGCGCTCGTGAAACGCATCCACGCTGGTGCCGAATTGCTGCGGTTCCCCGCCCACTTCGTTCAGCGCGGCGAGCCGGTTGTAAATGTAGAAGGCAGTGTCCTCGAGTCCCTTCGCCATGATGGGGCCGGTGCACTGCTGAAATTTCAAAACGAAATGCGCATGCTCGGCGCGCGCTTCGTCGTCGAGGTTTTCCGGAAAACGGAGAAGGAGAATGTCTTGCAGAAAGCCGAAGACCGAATCTTCGATCGCCGGGTTGCGCCGCCGTGCCGTCGTGACGGCGCGCTCGATCACGTCGCGGTCGGCCTCGCTCACGGGTTGGCCGGGCGCGACATACGTCCGGTAGACGGGAAAGCAGGCGATCGTTTCGCGGACCGCGCGAGCCAGCGCGTCGAGCGTGAAATCGCGATACCAGCGGTTCTTCTCCGAGAGCCGGTCGAGCATGTTCCCGAGAACATTGACTTCATTCGCGAGAGACAACCGCATCACGAGCCGCTTCTTCGCGTAAACAAGATGACCGAAATGCATCGAGTGCCCGATGAAGCGGTGAAATGTTTTCGTGATGCTTTGTTCCGACGACGCGTCGACGAGAAGCGATGTAAGCAACCGGCCGAATTTGTATCCGGTCGTGCCGTGGATGGGCCAGTCGTTCCGCAACGTTTCGTTGCCGGAGAGAATTTTCTCGAGGACCAGATAGATCGCGCGACCGTCTTGCGGCAACTGGGTGGCGAGCGTCGTCGCGGCGGCGCGTTGCAATTTCCCAAAATATTCCGCCGGCAAATAGAGACCGTCCGGATGATCGATCCGTAGACCGGTGACCGCGCCCGTCTGCACGAGTTCGAGCAATAATCCGTGGGTCGCGTCGAAGACTTCGGGCAATTCCATCCGGATCGCGGCCAAATCGTTGACGTCGAAAAAGCGGCGGTAATTGATTTCCTCGGCCGCGACCCGCCAGAAGGCGAGCCGATAAGATTGCGCGTTTAGAAGTTCGTCGAGCGCGTCGAAACTTTTCCCATCGCCCGGCGTGCCGTTGATTTGCGCGACGGCCTGCTCGATCGCTTCCTGCACTTGCGGCGCCTCGGTGCAACGCCGTTCGAGCCGGCGTTTGATGATTTCTTTTTCGCGGGTCCGTTCCCGGATGCGGTCGGAGTCGGTCTCGGTCCGTCGCGGAAGATATTCGAGCGCGGTGATGATGCTTTGCAGTTCCGCGTAGAAATCTTCGTCTTTGAACTTCGTCAGCTTTCCCAGTGCCACCTCGAGAATGTGGCGGTACGTCCCCGGCGCGATCGGCAACTGGTGTTCGTAATAAGAAACGAAAAAGACGCCCGCTTCGAAGCGCAGTTTCAATTCGCCGCGCTCGAGGACGCGTCCGTATTGATCGCCGAGAATAGGCAGGAGCACCTTCTCGTGGAGATCGGCCTTGAGCGGGTGCCATTCGATGTCGAAGTAAGGAGCGTAAATCGAGCTCGGGCCATTTTCGAGCACGTCCATCCACCACTGATTGAGCGGCTCGCCGATGCCCATGTGGTTCGGGACGAAATCCAGAATTTGCCCCAGGCCGCGCGCGTGCAACGCCTCGACCCACGCGTCGTAATCGGCCCGGGAGCCGATGGCGGGATTGAGCTTGTTGTGATCGGTAATGTCGTAACCGTGGAGGCTGTCCGCGCGCGCCTGGAAATACGGCGACGCATAGCAATCGCTGATGCCGAGCGCGTCGAGATACGGCACGATCTCCCGCGCCTGGGCAAACGTGAACTGCCGGTTGAATTGCAACCGGTAAGTCGAAGTGGGGATGCGCGGATGTCTCATTCGCTCCTGCTCATACTCATGATCCTAATCCAAAAACGATCAGGAGTAGGATCAAGATCATGAGCAAGAGTTCTCGCTACATCTTCTCTGGGACCTTGATTCCGAGCAGATCGAGCCCTTTCGCAAGCACGCGCGCCGACAGCTCGCAGAGCGCGAGACGCGAGCTCCGTGACGGCTCTTCCGATTTCAAGACGGGGCACGCTTCGTAAAACGCGTGGAAGCTGTTGGCCAATTCGTAAAGGTAATTGGCCAGAATGTTCGGCCGAAAATCGTTCAACACCGTCGGCACCACCTCGCCGAACTGACAAAGCCGCGTCGCCAGATTTTTTTCCTCTGGCGCGGTCAGCGTCAGAGTTTTCGCCGGGACAAATTCTTCGCCCGCCTTCCGGAAAATCGACCGGATGCGGACGTAGGCGTTTTGCAAATAGGGCGCTGTGTTGCCTTGGAAAGACAACATCCGATCCCACGAAAAAATGTAATCGGTCATCCGGTACTGCGAGAGATCGGCGTACTTCACCGCGCCGATGCCGATGATCTTCGCCACGTCCCCTCGCTCGGAGTCCGGCAATTCCGGATTTTTTTCGTCCACGATTTTCCTCGCGCGCACGACCGCTTCATCGAGCACGTCACGCAACGCGACGTTGTCGCCCGACCGCGTTTTCATCAGCTTCCGGTCGTCGCCGAGAATACTGCCGTGCGTGATGTGGCGGAAATCCGCCGTGTAACCTTCGCGCCGCGCGATCTCGAAAATCTGCCGGAAATGCAATTGCTGCGGCGCGCCGGTCACGATCCAGACCGTATCTGCCTTCAGATCCTGGATGCGGTAATCGACCGTCGCGATGTCGGTCGTCGCGTAGTTGTAACCGCCGTCGCGCTTCCGGGTGATGCACGGCTTGTCCGCCAGCTCCGGGATATCGCGAAAGAAAACACAGACCGCGCCCTCGCTGATTTCCGCCAGACCCGATTTCAGCAAACGCTCGACCACATCTGCGAGCCGGTCGTTGTAGAAACTTTCGCCGCGCTGGATGTCGTAATGGACATCGAGAATTTTGTAGGCGGCCTCGAATTCACGGAGCGAAAGCGCCACGCATTCTTTCCAGATGCCGAAATTTTCGGCATCGCCCGCCTGCAATTTCACCAGTTCCTGCCGGCACGCCTCGCGCACGGCGGGGTCGGCGGTAGCGCGATCGTTCGCGCCTTTGTAAATGCGGACCAGCTCCGCGATCGGATCGCGCTCAAGGGCGGCGCGCTCGAGCAGATTTTTCCAGCCGTAAATCACCATCCCGAATTGGGTGCCCCAATCGCCGATGTGATTGTCGCGCACGACATCGTGGCCAAGGAACGACGCGATCCGCGCGAGCGCATCGCCCAGCACGGTGCTGCGAATGTGGCCGACGTGCATCGGCTTCGCCACATTCGGCGAACCGAAATCGATCACGATTCGTTTTGGCGGTGCGACCTTTTCCACGCCGAGCCGTTCGTCCTGCAACAGATCAGCCGTCCTGGCCGCGACGATCTCCGTCCGGAGCGTGAAGTTGATGAAGCCGGCCCCGGCGATTGTCGGGGCCTCGCACCATTCGCCGACCTTGAGATGCGCGAGAATTTTCTCCGCCACCGCCGCTGGATTTTCCCCGCGTTGTTTCGCCAGGACGAGCGCGGCGTTGCTTTGATAATCGCCGAAGCGCGCATCCGTCGCCGGCGTGACCGAGCCCGTCGGCGGGAGATCAGCGGCGGCGAGCGCTTCCGCCAGCTTCCGCGCGAGCAGCGCCTGAAACGTTTCCATCCCCGCGCCGCCTCTATTTTTGCGCGCGCTCTTGGAAGATCGCGAGAATTTCGTCCGCCGATTTTGCACTGGCCAGACTTTCGCGGACGCTCCGGTCGTTTAGAAATTTCGCGATGGAAGCGAGCGTGCGCAGGTGCGTCTGGAATTGACTTTTCGGCACGATGAAAAGCACGACGAATTTCACCGGCGCGTTATCGAGCGCGTCGAACTCGATCCCCGCTGACGAGCGTCCGAACGACGCGACCACCTCTTCGATCCGATCGGACGAGGCGTGTGGAATGGCGATGCCGAAGCCGATCCCGGTGCTCATCGTTTCCTCGCGCTGCTTGAGCGAGGCGAGAATGCTTTCGCGGTCCGGCGGCTTGATTTTCCCCTGGGCGACGAGGAGATCGATCAGCTCGACGATGGCGGCCCAACGTTCCGTCGCTTTCATCTCGGGAATGATTTGCTCGGCGGTGAGTAGGCTGGCCAAGGACATGCGAAATTCCCGGTTGGGGGCGAAAGCTTAACGTGCGGGTTTGGGATGACAAGGCGGAAACGCGAAAACGTTAAGAGGCGATTGCTCAGCCCGGTTCACGTGATCCGCCCTTGCCCGCCTGAATGAATCGCCGGAACCTTTGCTCAGGAATTTCCATGAACAAATCCCTCCACTATTGCCACGCCCGATGGCGGTGCAGCCTCGCCGCCGCCGCGTTCTTCCTCTTCGCCGCCGCGGCGCGGGCCGAGCCCGCGATGTGGGTGATCAAAGATAAAGATTCCACGATTTATCTGATCGGCACGCTCCATCTCCTCCGGCACGACATGGAGTGGGATGCGGCCAAGGTGAAAAAAACGGTCGGCGAAAGCACCGAGCTTTGGCTGGAAATCGCCGATGCGGATAACCAGGCGAATCTCCTCCCCGTCATGCAGAAATACGGATTCGATCGTGAGAACCCGCTCTCCGGCAAATTGAACGCCGCGCAGAAGGAGAAGCTGACCAAGGTCGCCGCGTCGTACAATCTTCCGCTCGCCGTTCTCGAGCCGATGAGACCCTGGACGGCTGGTCTCATATTCGCCGTGCTGCCATTGCAAAAGGCCGGCTACGATCCGAACGCCGGGGTGGATCGGATTCTCAAGACGCAGGCGGAAAAGGAGGGCGACAAGATTTTCGGATTCGAAACCGCGGAGGAGCAGGTCCGGTTCCTGGCTGACCTTCCCGAGACCGATCAGATCGCGTTCCTGGAAGAAAGTCTCGACGACGCTGAGAAAGGATTGGCGTTGCTCGATAAATTGGCCACTGCCTGGCTCGCCGGCGACACGGAGACTATCGGCCATATCCTGGTGGACGAGCTAAAAACAAAGTCGCCCGCGCTCTACGACAAACTTGTCGTGCAACGCAACGTCCGCTGGGCCGGGAAAATCGCCGAGATCTTGAAACGCCCGGGCGTGCGCCAGATCGCAGTCGGCGCCGCGCACCTCGCCGGGCCGGACAGCCTCCAGGTGCAGCTGGCGAAACGCGGGATCAAGGTCGAGCGGTATTAAGTCCGGCCGGACAATGCTCCGCTCGACAGCAGCGCGGGCCGGAGGCTACATTGATCGCCCCTTCCAAATGCGCTCACGATTTTTCATCCTCGCGATCGGCCTGCTGCTCAACGGAGTCAGCTTCGCGCAGTCCGACATGGCGGCGGCGGATTCGTCCTCGCTCGATTTCAAACAATGGGGCTTGCTCGCGATCCAGGATGGCGGAAGGCGGAAGCCGGTCGACACGTTCGCGCGCGAGACGCTCATCAAGATCACGGGCCGCTCGAGTTACACCGACACGCGCGGAAGGAACTGGCAGGCGAACGATTTCATCCTCTCCGCCTCGATCGACACCCATAATTGGAAGGACGAACCGATGGTGCTCGTCTCGCTAGGCCAATTGAAGGAGAAGCTCGGACTCGATCCGACGCAGCGAAGATTTTCCTTCGCGCAACTGGCGGCGCTGCCGGAGTTGAACCGGCTCGCGGGCGAGGCGCACGCGCTCCGCAAAGCGGAGAAACCGCTCGACCGCCTCCAAAGCGAAGTGATGAGCGTGAGCGAACGACTGGCGCTCTTTGCGCACGTGATGGATGGGAGCGTCTTCCTGCTCGTCCCGGCGCCGGAGAAAACGACGGACCCGTGGCTGGTCCCGCCGGATTTTGGGCGCTACTACAATGAGACGCAGTTCGCGGCGGCGCAGACGCAGTTGCAGACGCTGGGCACGGCCTACCGCGATGGCGACGCCTTCAAATTCAGCCGCGCCGCGAACGAACTGCGCGATGAATTGCGCAAGCTAAGCCCGAAGATTTACCCGGCGGAATCGCAACTGCGCCTCGAATATTTCTACAACCACTGGGACGGATTCTACCGCGCGGCCTTGTGCTATGGGTTCGCGCTTCTTCTACTGGCGATCGCGCACATGCTTAGCCGCCGGTGGATCGGCCGCTCCGCGGGCGATAGCGAGAGATTTGGGCCACCATTAAAAACATCGAGCGACGGAGCGCTCAATCCACCTGCACGCGGGATCCTGCAAACGATCGGAATCGTTGTGGCAATCGCCGGTCTTCTTTTTCACGCGAGCGGAATCGCGATGCGCTGCCTGATCGGGGGCCGGCCGCCGGTGACGAACATGTATGAGTCGATCATCTGGGTCTCATTCGCCGTTTCGTTTTTCGGGATGATCTTTTTCGCGCGTTATCGCACCCCGGTTTACCTTCTGGCCGCACTCCCGGTCTCGCTCGTGGCGCTCCTCCTCGTTCATCAAATGCCGATCGCCATGCCGTCGAGCATCGACCCGCTCGTCCCGGTCTTGCGCGACAATTTCTGGCTCACGATCCACGTGCTCACCATCACGCTTAGCTACGCCGCCTTCGCGCTCGCGATGGGCTTCGGGCACATCCTGCTTTTCCGTTACGCGCGCAATCCGGTTTCGGCGCGCGCCGATCAACCGATGCATTTCTGGCTCTATCGCGTGCTTCAGCTTGGCGTGATCCTGCTCGCGGCCGGCACGATCCTCGGCGGCGTCTGGGCAAATTATTCCTGGGGCCGCTTCTGGGGCTGGGACCCGAAGGAAACCTGGGCCCTCATCGCGTTACTTTGTTACATCCTGACCTTGCACGGCCGCCTCGCCGGCTGGTGGACCCAATTCGGTTTGGTCGTGGCGAGCGTCGTTTGTTTCCTCGCGGTCTTGATGGCGTGGTATGGCGTAAACTTCGTCCTCGGAAAAGGCCTGCACAGCTACGGCTTCGGCATCGGTGGCGAAACATATGTCGCAAGCTTCGTGATCGCCGATCTACTCTTCGTCGCGTTCGCGATCTGGCGCTATCGCAGCACAAAATCCGCCCGTCCACCCACCTCCCCGACTGCCGTCGCTCCTGAACGCATCGCGGCGTAGGATGGTTTCCCATTTTCCGCCATTCAATTCCTTGATGCCATTGACGCACCTGTTATCATGCCAACGAATCCTCGAAGAAAATTGAGAAACCAGCCCTGTGAGTAACCTTTGGAACAGCTGGGTTCCGGGCGTCTTGTCGAACAAGCAGGTCCGCGAACTAATCGCAAAGCGTTATTTGTTATATATGGATTCTACCTCATCTGATATCGATCTCTCTGCAATCAATCTGCGATTGGCGCCTGAAGCATGGCAAATGTTAAATGGAGCCGTGAAACCCTTCGGAGCAGACTATGAATATTTTCTTAACCGATCGGGTTATGCCAAGCCTATCGGATTCCAGAATCCGATCGAACTGCAAACTCGCACGACGTACGTCTTTAAACTTCAATTAGAATTCGACAAGGAGTTTCGCAGGGCGAAACGCTTTCATGGCCACGCTACCGGTAGGAGTTCGGTTGGGCGAGTGGATGTGCTAACCCGGTTAATTGTGGAAGGGATGGACCAGTATGAGGGATTTACTGCCGAACAATTGGAACGGGATGGGAGTGGGAAGTTGTTTCTTGAAGTAACGCCAATAACATTCCGAGTCTTGGTTAAACCTGATATAGCGCTCTCGCAGCTCCGATTGTTTTTTGGGACGCCTGAGAGTTGTCTTATTAAAGGTAATGACATTGTGGAGTCGACCCTACGAGTTCAAGGAGAACGCGAGCATGCCGATGGCGTGCTAAGCCTCAGCCTATCCCCAGAGCAAAAGGACGAAATTTCTGCATTCCGCGCAGACGTGGAAGGTGCCGAGGGAAAGGCAAAGCAATCCACGCGTAAACCAGTTTCGCTATGGGATATGGACGAAGCTGACAAGCCAGCTCCAGTCGGGTACTGGGAGCGAGTTAAAGCTGATAAGGGAGTCGAAAATCGCGATTGGTTTCTACCAATCGAACATGGTCGTTTCTATATCCTAAAATCAGACGAAAGACTCCGTTTGCCTGCTGGAGTGGCGGTGTACTGTAAGCCGAGCGACGAGACAATCGGTGAGATGAGAATACACTACGCAGGATTTGTGCATCCTTGGTTCGGGACAAATCGGCAGGATCAAGAAGAGGGGACTCCTCTCATTTTCGAAGTACGAGGGCACGATTTGCCGACAGTGCTTGGTCATAAGGAAAAGTTAGCGAGGCTTGAATATTATCGCATGTCTGATGACCCAGAATGCCCGAAAGAGAAAAGCACAAGTCCCTACGAAAACCAGAGTCTCGAATTGTCGAAATTCTTTGGACAATGGAAAAACTGAATCCTAAGAACGATTTTCAAATTGCCCGTATCCATGACCGTGATGCAGCGGGACTTTCGGATCATCTCTTGAACCTTCGAACCATCGTTAGTCAAAAAGACGACCTGTATCCCGGCATCGATCGATGGTTCGACAAACAGGTAGTTCAGGGGCTGCTATCTGGTTCCCGAAGGGCTTATGTCGGATATCTAAATCAAGTCCCTGCGGCGGCTGTGATCGTAAAGCTCGGAGTCGATACGAAACTTTGCCACATCAATGTTCGAGAGGATCTGCAGCAAACAGGAATCGGAGAAGTCTTGTTGTCGTTAGTTGCCTTAGAAGCGCGTTCCTGTGCAAAATCAATTCATGTAACGTTTCCGAGAAGCCTTTGGGACGACAAAAGTCAATTCTTCCGAAGCTTTGGCTTTACTGATGTACAACGGGCGCCGAGGCAATATCGTTTATTTAACGAAGAACTATCGGCAAGAACGTTGTTTTCATACGTTTGGTCATCTGCTTTGAGGAAGCTGCCGAAAATAGCGAAACGGTTTTCGCTGTCTGGAACAGAGATGGAGGGTGGCGTTTTGTTTTCAATCCAACCCCGATTTGGCCACCTAATAATGGACGGTTCAAAAACGATCGAGATCCGTCGCCGATTTTCGAAAACTTGGAAAGGTCAAAGAGCCGTGTTCTATGCTTCGGAGCCGACCGGCGCTTTACTTGGGCAAGCACATATCGCAGATGTCCACAAAGGGTCACCACAGGAAATCTGGCATAGGTTTTCTAAGAGTATCGGTTGCGAATTTGATTACTATGATTCCTACGTCAAAGGTTGTGACAATGTCTATGCAATCGAACTAGCAGATGTCAGCCCTCTGAGAGAGCCAATTTACTCCTCGACATTGTGTCGTTATACTTCGCGCCGTTTGGCAAGTCCTCAATCTTATGTGGCTTTGACTGATAAACAGGGATGGTCTGAGGCAGTGAGTATCTCCGTCATGCTGCAATGTTTATTGAAGGATATGCAACTTCCCCCGCGACGAGAACCTCTGGCCCTTCAAGGGGATTTCAGTTGGGAAACAGCCGCATGTGATGCATATAGTTCTACTCATTATGCGCCCGCCAACATGAGTTTTCCGAGCGAACCGGAGGTCGTTTAGCGGACGCCGGCTCCGCGACCGTGAAGCGGGAAATGAGCGGTTTCAAAACCGCTGGGGGACGATTTGGAAATCGTCCTTCATTGTCAGTTCGCGTCTAGCTTCCGCAGCGCAAAGCAATACGCACCGATCGCGACGGCTTCGCTGGTGCCGAGTCGCGAGAGACCTACGCCGAGCCGCGGAGAGGCGTCGTATTTTGCGGTGCGCGAGCTGCCGGGCACCGCGATGTCGCGAATTGTCGGTTGGAGAAAGTTTCGCAGCTTCTCCGCGTCTTCGAGATTGAATGCCACGGGGATCAACCGACGGACGCTGCTCTCGTTCGCGTCCGCATAGGTGCTGTTTAACTCGGTCATGAGTGCCTGCGAAAAAAGCGGCCACGCGCCGGACAAACCGCCGCCGACTACGGCGAGGCCGTCTACAATCGTCAAAGCCTGGCCCATGGCGTCGCCAACAACTTCGCCCAGCTTCCGGAACGCCTCGAGAGCAGCCGCTTTGTCGCCCGGGTGTTCGCCGCGTCCAATCGCGAAGATCACTCTAGGCTCAGGCGACCTTTCAAATGGGATACCTGCCTTCTCTGCATAAAACCGGCGGACGCCACGAATCCCCGCGACCTCCTCCACCCTGGTTTGTGGATTGAGCTTGTTGCGCAGTAGCCAAATTTCTGCGCCTAACGAGTTGTCGCCGAGGAAGAGTTCGCCATCGCGGACAATGCCGCCGCCGAAGCCGGTGCCGAGTGTTACGCCGAAAAGGTTCTTGTAGCGTTTCGGGTTCCCGGCTTTCTCCAGCAACCCGTTCACGTAGGGAAGAAGACCGGCAATAGCTTCCCCATAAACAAAGAGGTCGCCGTCGTTGTTGATGAAGACCGGCAGACCGAAGCGATCTTCCAGCATCGGCCCGAGGGCAACGCCGCCGCGAAAGGCGGGGAGATGTTGTAAGTCTCCTATGACGCCGTTCGGATAATCGGCCGGACCTGGGAAGGCGAAGCTGATCGCTGCCGGCGGTTGCGGACATTGCTCCTTCACCCGGGTGAATCCTTCGACAATGTTCGCGAGACAGCGTTCCAGATTATCGCCGCATGAAGGCAGGACAACGGTCTCTACGATCGGGCGATTTCCTTGCGTGGCCGTAAAGCGAAAGTTAGTGCCGCCTCCGTCGAGGGTCAGAACAATGCGCGGATCAGTCGAGTAATCAGCGATCACGAGTTACTCACTGGCGGCAGCGCGGCGTCCGACCTTGTGTCCCTTCCAGCCGTAGAAGGCGACATAGGCGTAAGCGATCACCGGAACGATGTAAGAGACTTGAAGGTTGTAACGGTCGGCGATGTATCCCTGGAGGGGAGGAAGAATGGCGCCGCCCAGGATTGCCATGACGAGAAGGGATGACGCCTGGCTTTTGTAGATGCCGACACCTTCAATCGCGAGCGAGAAGGTGTTCGACCAGCCGATCGAGGTGAAGAGACCCGCGCCCACCACACACCACATGGCCAGCTTCCCGCCGGCAACGATCGCGATCACAAGCAGCGCGACGACGCTCAGTGAAAAAATCATGAGGGTGCGCGCCGCCAATGATCGTCCAAGTTGAAACAAGATCCAACAGAGCGCGACGAACGGCAGATACGTGAGGACGATCGACCAACCGCGGATCGTTCCGAGGAGTAGACACGCGGCGATCGGGATCGCGCCGAGTAAGAGCCGCTTCCGGCCCGGCGCCAGGTCGCTCAATTCCACCGCGCCCATGAAACGTCCAGTGAGCATGCCTCCCCAGAAGAGGGAAACATACCCGCTGGCTTGCAGTTGGGTCAGACCCGCGACATTCGGCTGGCCGAGAAAGTTAATGATAGAACTACCGACCGAGACTTCGCCGCCGACATAGAGGAAGATGGCGAGCGCTCCCAGAGCTACATGAGGAAACTTCAGCGCGGCAAAGCCAGGCTCGATTCTTCCTTCGCCGACGTGGGGAAGATTAACGAAGAAGAAAATCGCCGCGAGAACGGCGAAGACGATGCAGAAGGCCAGGTAGGGGACCTTGACTGACTCCGTTCCATGCGCGCCAGTGCGGGCGAAGTATTGGAAGATCAGATAACCGCCGACCAACGGTCCCAGCGTCGTTCCGAGTGAGTTAAAAGCCTGAGCAAGGTTAAGCCGGCTCGAGGCGGTGCGTTCCGGCCCGAGGATCGTGACGTAAGGATTCGCCGCGATCTGCAACATGGCGAAGCCCAAGCCGACAACGAAGAGCGCGATAAGAAACAGCAGATAAGAGAGGGACGTCGCCGCCGGCCAGAAGAGTGCGCTTCCCAGGGCTGAAATCATGAGTCCGATGACGATGCCGTTCTTGTAGCCAAGACGCGCGATCGGATCGCCAATCGCGACCGAGATGCCAAAGTAGAGCAGCGAACCGATGAAGTAAGCGCCGAAGAACGCGAACTGGACGAGCATCGCGTGGAAGTAATCCAGCCTGAAAGCATCCTTGAATCGCGGAATGAGAATATCGTTGAAGACAGTCATGAACCCCCACATGAAAAAGAGGACGGTCATGATCGCGAACGGTCCGCGATAGGTCTGGCCGCTGCTTGCTTGGGTCGTGAACGTTTCTTGCATTTCTACTCGGGAATTCACGGCTTCGTCCCCCACTGGCTTGGTTTAGGTCCCATGTTGAAAGTGAGTGTGCCGCCATTCTTCAACTCGCTGTAGGGAAGAAAAGGGTTGTCGAGGTCCTTGCCGTTCACCTGCACCGATTGAACGTAGATGTTAGCAGCCGACAGATTGTTCGCGGTCATGGTGAACGTCTTTCCATTCGAGAGATGAAGCGCAGCTTTCTTCAGTTGGGGCGCGCCGATCACATAGTAATCGCTGGCGGGACAAACGGGATAGAAACCGAGGCAGGTGAAGATATACCAAGCCGACATCTGGCCGCAGTCGTCGTTGCCGCTGAGTGAATTCGGCTTGTTTCCATATTGGGTGGTGACGACTTCGTGCAAACGCTCTGCCGCTTTCCAAGGCTGGCCGGCATAGGAGTAGAGATAGATCACATGATGACTTGGCTCGTTGCCATGCCAATACTCTCCGATCCGTCCCTGAATATCGGAGACGCCCTTGCTTTGGTCCGCCTCCTTGAACGTGAATAGCTCATCCAGTTTGCCAGCGAACTTCTCCTTGCCGCCCATTAACTTTATGAGACCGGGCACGTCGTGTGGCACATACCAGGAATACTGCCAGCTTGTTCCCTCGGTGAAATCGTTCACTCCGGCGGTCTCATCGTAAAAGTGCGCGTTGAAAGGCGAATGCCAACGTCCCTGCGAGTCTTTGCCGCGCATTAAACCCACCGATGGATCGAACAGGTTCTTGTAACTAGCGGCGCGCTTCGAAAAGATGGCGTAGTCCTCCCGCTTGCCAAGTGCCTTTGCCATTTGCGCGATGCAGTAATCGTCATAGGCATATTCCAGCGTCTTGGAGACCGACTCGTTCTCCTTGTCGAACGGGACCCAGCCCAACTTGGCGTAGGTGGCCACGTTGTCGTAATGGGGATTCAGCGCGGTTGTCTTGATCGCATCATAGGCGCGGTCGCGATCGAATCCTTTCACGCCTTTCAGGTAGGCGTCCACGATCACCGGCACCGCGTGATACCCGACCATGCACCAGGTTTCGTTCGCCTGGAGCGACCAGATTGGGAGCATGTGCTCCACACTTTGGTCGTAATGAGCCAGCATCGAATTGATCATGTCGGCATCGCGCGGCGCTTGGATTAACGCGAAGAGCGGATGCGTCGCGCGATAGGTGTCCCAAAGGGAGAAGATCGTGTAGTTGGTAAAGTCTTTGGCTGCGTGGGTATTCTGGTCGAGCCCTCGGTATTCGCCGGTGACGTCCTGGTAAAGGTTCGGGGCAAGGAAGGCGTGGTAGAGCGAGGTATAGAAAGTTTCCTTTTCCTCGCGCGAACCGTCGATCTCGATCCGAGCCAGTTCTTTGTTCCATTTTGACCGCGTCTGATTCCGCACCTTCTCGAAGTTCCAGTCAGGGATCTCCGCATCGAGATTCTTAAGGGCGTTCTCCGCGCTGATGGCTGAGACGGCTACCTTGATGACAATCGCTTGCTTCTCTCCCGTCTTGTAGTGCGCCAGGAATTGAAGGTTGGTTCCAGCGGCTTCCCGGTCGCTGCGAAACCGGTAGGTATTGTAGATAACCGGCTTGCCGTCACTCATGATCTCTGCCTTGTCGAAAGGTCGCGAGTAGCGGGCCGCGAAGTAGAGGTATCGTTCCTTCGCCCAGCCGTTCACGAGATGGAAGCCTGTGACAGTGGAGCTATTCTCGATTCGAACGCGAGACCAAACCACCTTCCATTTCTTGCCCGTTAGAACATGACTGAGATCAGTCAAAATCGACGCGTTGTCACTGGCCGGGAAAATCATCCGCATCATCCCGGCGCGGTCCCCAGCGGTAAGCTCGACCGTCACGCCCGATTTTTGTAGTTTCACTTTGTAATAGCCGGCGGAAGCTGTTTCCTCCTCGTGCGAGTAGCGTGATTGATAACCGGAGTCTGGATCGTTCTTCGCCCCGGAAACAAGCCTCGGCTCTCCGGTTTGCGGAACGAAAAGGAAATCGCCCAGGTCAGGGATCCCGGTGCCGGTAAGATGGGTCAGACTGAAACCCAGGATGGTCGGATCAGAATACTCATACCCCGACGCCGTTTCCCAGAGCTCCTTCTCGGTATCCGGACCTATCTGAATCATGCCAAAGGGCGCGGAAGGTCCGGGATAGGTATTACCTTCTCCTTGTGTCCCGACGAAAGGACGGACGAAATCCGCCAAGCGAGTTTGATCGCTCGCGAAGGCAGGAGCGCCAAAGGCAGTTGCTCCCAGGGACGCCAGCGAACCGAGCGCAAGGAGCAGGCAGGTGGTCTTCTGCACAGCGTTACCAGGTGCGGCGAAGCGGATGCGCTTCCGTGTTAAAAACAATCTTGTCGAACTCCAGTGTCTCCGGCGGCGCGAAGAGGAGGTAGAAGTATTTGAACGTCTCGGCGAGGGCGAAGCTCTCCATCTCGTCGCGCTGTTCTTTGGTGACGATGTCGGAAAGCGCCGCGTAACCGGCGTCCGTGCGGCAATATTTGACGAAGTCATTGAAGATCGTCTCGCCCATCTGCCGATACTCCCGGTCCTTTGTGTAGTGATAGAGGTAGTAGGTCGATTCAATAATCTCCGGTCGCAGGTGATAGGTCTTCGCGATGACGCGCATCGTCTTGTAATCGATCACTTCAGGCTCGA
Source organism: Spartobacteria bacterium (assembly GCA_003167555.1). Taxonomy (GTDB): domain Bacteria; phylum Verrucomicrobiota; class Verrucomicrobiia; order Chthoniobacterales; family UBA10450; genus AV80. The sequence goes on along the minus strand of PMSN01000023.1, from coordinate 15,982 downwards.
TCCCGTGCAGGTTCCACATCTTGAAGGAGGACGCTTGCAACCGGCGCGCGCGGGGCAGGTCGCCGGAAAGTGCGAGCACCGCCGGGAAGAATGCGTCGAGTGCGCCGTAGGTGGTTTCTGTGCGCTTGCCCGTCAGCATATCGGCGTGGCCGTACCAAAGGCCGCTGCCGCTGTCGTCGGCGAGGTATTTGTTGATGGCGGGGATGCTCGCGTTCCACATCTCGAGGCAATCTTTGTCGCCGAACAAGAGCCAGCACTTCCAGAGGTATTCGTAGTAAGAATCGATTCCGCCGCTGATGTGACTGTCGTTATCGGTCCACGCGCCGGTCTCAACGTTGATGCTCGATCCCACGAGACCCAGCGGCGAGCGACGCTTGTAGGTCTCGACCAGTGCCCGTTTCGCTTTCTCGTAGAAAACTGGCTCGCTTGTCAGCTTACTCAGCGTGCCGAACTCGAGGAGGAGCGTGCCGGTTTCAGCCGGATTCGACAGGGGATCGCGCACCTGGCCGGTGCGAAGATTGACGTAGACGTAAGGAAGTCCGGTCGGCGAGTTGAAAGCGGGAAGGAGTCTGTTGCCCAAGTCTTCCGCCAAGCCCAGGAGACGCTTGTCCCCGGTGAGTTGATAGCCCGAAAGCAAGCCGCCGAGCAGCCGGATCGTTATCTCGAAGTTCTTGACGTAAATATCGCGGTCGAAAGAAAGCTCGCTCGTGATAAGAACCCGCGCCTTGTCCGCCTCGGGATCAAGCTTCATCAGAATAAGCGTGTCGAGTGCGTCGACCGGCGTCATGAGGAGCGACTGCCCATACCAATCGTGGTGCGTTTTGCTCAACGGCTTTAGCGCGTCGTGTCCCCAGGCATAGCGCTCATAGTTATTCCAGGCGTGCAGAAATTCCGTCCGCACGCGATCCGCGACTTCGCGGCTATGCGCGTCCTGGCGGGACCTATTGCAACCTTGCGTTGCAAACAACGCCAGCGCCGCGAAGACTTTCGCCAGGGCCAGCCAACCTGCACGAGCGCGTGCGCCATTTGGGGCGATCATCGGGACAGGGTCTGATTCCTCGCGTGATTTTGTCGAGAAGATTGTCGGCGGCGGCTACTGCGGCGTCACCGAATCGCGAGAGCCGGGGATGGTGCGCGATACTGGGTTCGAACCAGTGACCCCTACCGTGTCAACATGCTCAGAGCCTCCGTGAGCAATTTCTTACCTCGTGGGCAACTCCATATGAAGCCATGCGAACCCATGAAAACGCGCAAAGTGTTACAGTAAAATGTTACAATCAATCGGGCGAAAAATCACCATCATTTCGACTTGCCTGCAGGATAAAGAACATGTCCTCCTCCTAGAGGTAAACCACCGTCAGGAAGCCGCTCGATCTCGACCGGCACTGCATCTGCAGGAATCTCATCCACCTTCATGAGAATCAGGTCACCCTGCTGCATATACACTTTCCGGGGCATTGGAATCACCGGTGACGGCGGTTCTGCGTCTCTGAGAATCTCGGCCCGCACAAACTGCGAAAGACGAAGCAAAGCGAGTGGCCCGCCATAATTACGCCAGTCGAAACGTTGGTCATGCAATCCGGTAGTGTCCAGTCTGATAAGGTCACGCACTGCAAACACTCGGTCGCGACAATCAAGGTCAATGGACCACACAGGGTCAAAAGGCGAGTGCGCGAAAGCATTCCGAATCAACCGCGCAATCTGATACGCAGAGCGCACATCAGCATCGCTGTCTGTCTTCGGGTCGTGAACCGCCACCCGAATCGCGTCCTTCATGGCAACGGCCATTAGAAATGTCGCCGAGCGATGCAGGCTCCGCGCAGCGTAATCAGCGTCATCTTCCGAAAGCGCAATCTCGTCGTATCGTACGCTGTGTTTCCCATGCGACCATTCAATCGGAAGGTCGCGCGGTTGTGTTTTGAATGTCGAGGCGAGGCGGACCGCTGAAGCCAAGCGAAACTGCAACTCTGCGAGACGAAGATGCTCGATTTGTTGGGCGATATCAGACATATGTGCGAAGTGGCCTACTGAGGTTTATGCGGAAATAAGACAGGCGCAAGCGCGCAACTCCTTGCTCGAAATTTGTCGCGATCTCGGCGGTACCCGGAGATTCGCTTCGCTGCTCCTGATCTGGAGCGGTTGACTCGCGCCACTGACCGAGCATGTGCGCATGCTCAAGGGCAGGATCAAGGGCCTTTATTTGCGTGGCGATATTTATTGGTTCGCGAAGCAGGTAAACGGACGCCGGAGTATGGTTTCGCTTGAGACGCGCGATTACGTTGAAGCGGTCCAACGTGCGCGGGAAATCATGGATGCGCCGGAGTTGCAACCGGCGCAGTCTTTTCGCGCTGAAGCCGAGCGGTTCCTAAAGCACAAATACGAGACGAACCGCTACAGCAAGATGAGCGCGGAAAGCAAACGATCTTGTCTCAATCTGTTTGCGGATAGCGTGAAGAACATTCCGCCGACCAATGTGACCGGCTACCAGTGCAAGGCTTTCTACAACGCGGCAAAGGCACGCATCGCTCCAAGCACAGCGGAAAGTTATATGTTCACGCTGCGTTCGTTCTTCAATTGGTGCGTGAAGGAAAATCTGTGTCGGCGCAATCCGGTGCTCGATGTCCAGCTCGACCGGATCGATCGAAAAGGAAGAACCCGATTTGCCGATTTTGATCTCGCACAAAGACTGATCGAAAATGCGCCGAACGACGACCTTCGCTACGTCTTGTTCTGCGGTTTCCACGCCGGGATGCGCAAGCTGGAAATCGTGGAGGCTGTGCCCGAATGGTTTAATCTTCCGGGGCGCACCGTTGAAATTCGCGCAACTGCAACTTTTCGACCGAAGGATCGAGACGCGCGGACTGTTCCGTTGACGGACCAATTCGCTGAATTTCTTAAACGATACGGTTTGCGTTCACCCTACGTTTTGCAGCCGGATGTGACGCACGGAACACATCGCTACCGGTTCGATTTTCGGCGCGCGTTTTCCGAATTCATGAAGGCGGAAGGAGTTCCCTGGCTCACCCCGCATGTCATGCGCCATTCCTTTGCATCGATTTGCGCGAGTAAGGGGATCGACATCTACAGAATAGCAACCTGGCTCGGGGACGACGTTCGTGTCGTGCAACGGCACTATGCGAAATTACGGCCGGATGATCGCGAGATCATGAAAGCTTTCCGCGTGTAGTCACGCCGCTCTGGCATTTGGAAGCAGTTCGCCCGCTTTCAAACGATCAATGCAACCATCCAAATCGCGAATGTCGAACCTCGTGAGCCGATTGCCTCGAACGAAGGGCCTTAGCCATTTCGCCAGTTCAAATTGGCGTAACAATTCTTTGCTGCCCACGTACGCGGCTGCCTCCTCAGGTGAAAGACCGCGTCTGAGCTGCGAGTACTTCATTCAACGCCATTATGGAGCGCAAGCGACCTTCCGGTGCGCCGTACGCGGAGCTAAACGTTGCGAACCTTGTCGCTATTGATGTCGATAGACGCGGTAGAAGCGGACCTGAGAGCGACGAAGAAAATGCGCGACGCGCTTACCGATGATGTAAGCGAAAACCAGCAGTCCGATTAAACCGAGAAAAATGAAGAGCGCTCCGTCCGACTTCGGCGAAGGCAGCAACAGCGAGCCGCGTTCGATTTGAAACATTCGCAGCACGACCGTTAGAATGAGGAACGCTGCGACAGCGAAAACTGCGCCCGTGAAAAAACGTTCTCGGCGTGTGGCGCCGCGCACGACTTCGGCTCCGCAGCCGGAACACACTCGCGCGCCGTCCGAAACTGGCGTTTGGCAGTGCGGGCACGCGAGCGCTTTCATGGCAGGATAATAATCACGCGAATGTTTCGTACAAACCAATTTTTCATTCGGTCGAGTGCGCCTCTTGAATGTGAATGCGCAATACAACACCGTTCTCGCCATTCTCGAGTTGCTGATAACGCTCTGGTATCACTCGACGAGCTTACAGTTAGCGGAGAAAGTATTTTGATTCGCGCAGAAAAATGAAGTTGTACGCGCTGCTCTTGGTAATGTTGAGGATCGGTGGCTCATCCACGCATACGACGCGCTGGTTTTCGAGCACAGTCGGCACGCTCAATACGCCTGACAGAAAATCTGTATCGAGCTGCAGATCGCCGCTTAAAGAGTGGAACCAAATCACCGCGAAGTCATCCCGCGCGACAGTGACGACCTGGCCAATTCCCGCACCCTCGAGTTTTGAACGTTGATTGAGTAGCGCGCTACGCAACTCTGTGCGGAAGTCCACGCCACTCTGCCCAACTTTAAGCTTGCCAGCGACCGCTACTTTGCTGCCACCTACCTGCCAATCGGTTGCCTGTTGAAAGAGGTAATACGGATCCACAGCAGTTCCTGGAAGGTTTTCGACAAATGCCGGGAACGACGCTCCAGAAGGTGGCATGGCATAGACCCCGCCATGTGTCTGGTTATACACGCGCCCGCGCAATGTGCTGTGCATGGCTTTGTCCCACACTTCCGGCGATGCATAGCAGATCAAGGCAAACTCCTGCGGCAAGTTGGCAGCTGGATTCGAGAGAACCCCCGGCAGATAAGCTGCCAACCCCAAAGGTTGCAGCATATATGGCGTGCCCGGCATAAATGTTTGACCGAGTTGAGTGAAAAACTGGGCTTCACTCAGATTAGGATTCCGAAATCCACAAAAAACGCGGATTGCCTCGGCCTGAATAGCGTACGAAACGGTGCTTGAATTCATGGAAAAACCTAAAGGTCGGATGCTAGTTGAAGGGCTTGGCGTCTTGCTACGGCTACGATAGTCAAGTGGGGATTGGCGGGAGAGACATCGGGCCAGGTTGCGGAATCGAAGGCAAGGAGTCCCGAAAGACCACGAATACGCCCGAACGGGTCCGCGACCGAGCTCTTGGGGTCGTTTCCAAGACACAGTCCACCCGCTTCATGATGGCTCGCCCCTTGGGGCATTTCCTGGATCGGCGCGGACTGTGCACCGAGGGCGATTCGTACCTGCTCCAAAGCAGCAATTTGGGTTTGCTTAAGACGTTGGTCGTCGGCATCCAGACTCAGGTGCACTCGGAATTTTCCAGGCGCGTTTCCGGGCAGTAACTCAAGATAGTTATCGCGCCTCGGTTGAACCGGAGCAAAACTCCTTACCATCGCGGCATAGTAGGCACTCGTATCCGGCTTCCAAACAGTCGATTCCTTGAGGAGAAAAAGATTGTCCGCCGGCAGGTGGATTTCGAGTTGATACTGGCGTCCATCCCCCGCGGGAACCCATGTCACGGCAACTTCCGGTTGAGCCGGGTCGTAAAGACCATCATCGATAGGATAATATGCACGAATAAAGATATGATCGGATATAAAGCGACCGATGAGCCCATTGGGATCGGGCACCCCCGAGGCCATAGCGAGCCTAACCGATTCAAACGCTCCTCCGGCGAGGACTACAGACCGCGCGAATAATTCGTAAGAGGTGCCAGTCTCAAGATCGATGGCTTGAACGCCTCGAACATGTCCTTGCTCAAGCAGCACTTTCGCGGCAAAGCTGCGTACCGCCAAGACCAATTGCCGAGTGGGCGACGTGAGTAGCGTGGTCCGCAGCAGCGGCGCCAGCGAATTGCCAATCGTGCCTGCGAGCCAACCATCGGCGGTGTAATGATCGTCCACAGCGAATGGTCCAGGCTCGGCGGGAATCCCCTTGTCCCGGAGTCGCCGGCAAACCTCCTGGCCCAAGCGGCCATTCCCATACGCCCGGGTGACGCGGAATTGCCCCTCCGCCCAAGTGTAGTAAGGCTCAAGGTCGCCAAGGCCAAATGGCCACCCATCAAAATCGGCGGCTTTGAATCTCGGCGCCGCGCCGTTCCAAAACATTCCCCGCCCGCCGACGCACGCAATCAATGCACCGAATGGCGATCCATCCGCGCTGAGTGGACTGTATTGGAATCCCTGCTGGACTGTCCGGACAAGATTCGGGTCAAACCTCAAGTCCGTGCTCTGAATATGGGTGAGCAGGCCGAGGGGACCGGTCTCGATCAGCCCCACGCGCTTGCCTTGTTCCACTAATGTCCGTGCCGTCGTAATGCCCGCACTGCCTGCGCCAATCACGACCGCATCGAGCGGTTGCCTAGCAGACTCAGTCGCGATGGCGGCCAGCGGCGTGGCAAGGGATGAAATGATCGGGCCGTCCATATTATGGACGTTCAAATGACCAGGCACCGTTGGCCAGCAGTCGTACTCGGAAACAGGATCGTGGTGGCCGCTACCGGGAGGTTCGTGGCACCTAATTTTGTCCACCCTTGGCAATCGCTATGGATCCGGTAAAGATTCGTCGCGCCGTCGCCTCGGTAAGCCAGGAAATGTGGGTCACCGTTGTCACGCTTAAAAGGGGCGACGATCTGCAATTGCATCGCGTCAGGCAGATCCATGTTCGTGGCGATCTCCGACGTTCCCGTCGCCGGGTCGTCCCGGACATGGTCGATGTTCACGTTCGGGTACAGCACATTGGTCTTCAAAAAAAAGTTCCCGGCCCCGAGCTGGAAGAAAGCAAAACGCGTCCAACCCTTCGCCCAAGTAAAATCTTCCAGAACGCGAACGAGGAGCGGCGCGACCCCCGACGGTGAGCTGGCCACCGCGCTCAAGCCATACATGCACATTGCACCGGAATCGTACGAGTAGGCCATTATCACGATCCCGCCGCCCAGTACGAAGGGCTTTACCATGCTAAAGCCCTTGGTGGCTGCGGGAGCATGCCTCCGGGAGTACGCGTAGCGCGATCCCGCATCCAATCGCTCAGTCACCGACACAAAGACAAAGTTGCCATTGTCGCTTCGGTAAAGCAGGGCATACGGCGTGTTGGCCAGGGAAAGAAAATCAATCTGATCCCATCCCGCTCCGACGGTAGTGCCGGCGGCGTAATCGAGCCACGGCGCCCCTTCAGAGAAGCGGTAGAAATCTAGGTTACCATCGGCCTTCGCATAGCCTGCCACATAGGTCGCGTCTCCAAAGGTGAGGACGGCAAATGCCGTGTAACTCCCCTTAAAAAGTCCGGCAACCGGGATGGCCGCTAGGTGATCCAGCGCCAACTGCGGCGGTGTACCGGCGTTGACGCTGTAGAGATAAACATTGTCATTCATACTAGTTCGTCCGCTTTTCCAAAACTGGGATCTCGTTCCCTCACTCGGGAAACCGGCTTCGTGCAGTGGACACGGTTAACTCGAAACGTACTCGCGCTTAGCGACCAGCTCACATCCCTCGAGGAGATAACTCCCTCGGAAGGCTTCGGGATCCTCCAAGCTCACCTGCGCCAGATAGAGGACATGCGGCGCATTGAGTTCATCGGTGTACTTTAGAAGCCGATAAGTAACATCGCTGTCCGACAAAGAAACATTGACCGACTTAAGCTCTCCGTTGAGTCGGTCGAGCGTAGGCCTCGGCACCTCAGCTTTGGTGGCATCTTGACTGCTAAGCCCGCGTCCGGCGACCACCTCCATGAGCACATCGGACGGCGTGCGCTGGGGAACCAGCCGAGGGCGGGCAACGAGCATGCGAACCGCCGCGGCAACCTGGGCGATCGGCGCCCCAGCCGGAGCGGTCTTGCGAATGATGCCCCAGCCTGCAAGCACACTACTAACTGTGGTAATCATTTGATACTTCACATAGATGGCCCGCGCATCCTGGTCACGTGCTGGCTGCGGAAGATTGCCGTCCATTTGCGGATCGGACACGTTTCGGATCGCCGTCCAGGTAGGCGCAGCTTGGCGGCCAGACATGACCATTCCCAGTACCGCGTCGCCCATATCGCAAACGTTGCCCAGCCCCTGCAACCCGGCGGCGTTGCTCGTGTCATCGTAAGCAAAGGTGTCGGTGGTGACGATCTTGGGACTCGCCGCGACCGGCGATCCAGCGTAAAGAAACTGCAAGGGGGCGGGAAGTTTGCGGGCCCCCGCCAAAACCGCGGCGTTGGGCTGCATCATAGCCGGTGTTACATCGGCGACCGGATTCTGCGGGAGCGCGCTAGCCGCATAACTCGCGTTCTTAAAAGGGGCATTGCCGAATTTGGACGGGTCAGTGCAGTCGAAAACCGTGTCACTCGCGATAACGGCATCTCCAAGATCAACGTTCGCTCCAATCCCGCCTCCAGTGCCCGTGGTGATGACCAGCCTAGCCTTGGTCTCGTCGAGAATCTGGTTCCAGAGATCCGCAACGGGAATAGCCGGGCCATCATATGCAAAGTGCAGGCCCGACTTGAAACACAACACACGGACCGCGCCAATCCGGCAAAAGTTGTAAAGGCCCAGGTGATGATAGTAAAGTGCAAGCTTGGGATCATTAAATGGCGCTTTCTTGCCGGTTACTTTGGGAATGAACGATTCCAGATTGTGATCGTATTTGCTCCATTGCTCAAGCTGCGCGCCGGGAGTGAACAATTCCGCCAGAGCCCGCGCTTCACCGGCCGTCCACGTCACGAGCAGGACATCTACTTGCGGTAGCGGGTCCGTAGGATGTGGGCTCGTCGCCGGGGGGTCTGCTACCGGCGCGGTTCCGGGCGGCCATGGCACCGGCTGCGGCCATAGCGTTGCCGTGCTCGCCGAGCGCATCTCCGTCGCTGTCTCGAAAAATCGGGGGTCGGGGGCGACCGGATCGTACTTAATTACGAACTCTCCCAGATCGAATTTTTGCTTCATGGCCCAAGACTTGGATTCTCCGCGAACGATGTCAAGACGCGTTGGCGCATATTGCGGATTGCGCCTTATCTTACAATTGACGTGAGTGCGCTCGGTGAGTTCGGTCAAACGAGCCTATTTGGACCCGACCATCCTCTGCATTGTATCCCGAAGCCCCTGCCATATTAGTTTAAGGTATTGGGGTGTTTGCCGGTGCGTCTCCCGGCACTTTGGCGCAATTACTTCGCCTCTTCGATGCGAATGCGTGATATCACACCGTTCTCGCCAGCCTCCAGTTGATGATAACGCTCTGGCATAACTCGCACGCATTTCACCGCGAATTCCTGAATGGCCAGAAGCAGCGCGCGAAGATTGCGTCCCTCAATCTCGACATCGTGTAACGAGAACGTGAGGCGCAGCGTTTCCGCTTGGTCGCTCTGACTAAGCGATGCTGTGACGAGATGTTGGTAGGGAAACAAATGCGATTCCCGCGGCGATGTCTCAATGCGCAGGCAAGCGCACGGCGCTTCACGCTGCCAGCACGCCGGCGCGGACGACACGGTTCGCCTGTTGGTTTCTGATTTCATTCGTCGGTTTCAGATGCGATTTGATGAACGCGGCCGTCCATGAGCGCATCGCTACATGAGCGATTCGACGCGCGAATTCGCGTCCGCGGCGCACGGAACGAAGAACTTGCTGGCGCACGCCATATCGTCGAGCGCGAGCGGAAAGAAGATCGAGCGCAAGTTCACGCTCGCCGCTGCGAATTATGGCATACCGGAGCTGATCTTTATCAGGCGTGAAAATTTGGATGCTCTTTCGGCCTCGCGAAATCGTGACATACCACTGCTGCGAGTTCGTCGCAGCGCGAATGGCGGAATCAGAAAACAACACATGATCGACAGTTTTTCCCTGCGATCCGTACGATGTGACTGCGTAGCCGCGAAGAAATTGTCGATAGTGCGGAGGAAGGACGCGACCATCCGCTAACCGAATCGCTCCGGTCGATTTGATCTGCGCGACGCTGACGATTTCGCCATTCGCGAGTTTGCGACCATCCGCACTTATGCTGTTCGCTTTCAGTTGGAGCCGATCGCCTGGAGAAAGAGAAAGCGCGCGTTCCCGGCAGACGTTGATGTGATCGAGGTGTGTGAGCGGGATATGTCGCACCTTTCCATTAACTTCGAGAGCCAAACGCTTTGCAGTTATTCCAATCAACTTTCCGCGTTCGCCTCGGACGCAGCCGCTCAAGTCCCGATTGAACACGAGCACGCAATCGGCTGGATAATGTCTGGCATCCAGTTTCTGCGCCGACGTGAGGTCTACTTGCTCCAGCGCCATGACTTTCGTCTCGTTGCCTGCGAGCAGGCAGCGCTCGCGAAGTCGTTCACGAATGGCATCGTTAATCTCGCGCACCTCAGCGCGTGTTTGTGACACGACAATGGCAGATTCGTTGCGCCCGGCGATATCGAGATAACCGTCGCAGAGCCGCGTAACCTGCTCCCCAAGGCCGCATTCGACCACCGCTCCAAGCTTCGCCAATTTTTCAAACGAACGCCCAACTTCTCCGGCAGCTGCCGCTTTTACGGCCTCGCGATAATCTCGAATCTGCTTCCGCTCCGCGGCGGTTCGTCCGCGTTTCGGTTCTTGTCGGCGAATTTGATTCAGCTCTGCGGCACGCAAACCGGAGTAGCGTTCGATTGCACGCAAAGCATCCGAAGCTTCCACGGGTCCGTGCTGTCGCGTGTCGCCGCACAAAATCAATCGGCCGTTGCGGTCCCGAACGAAACGAATCAGATCAAGCAACTGTCTTCCGTCGATCTGGCCGGCTTCATCAACAATGACGACTGCGCGTTCCGCTAAATCGCGCCGTTGCAGACATTCCCTGACCGTCTGTGTTTGCGTAAGACCGTCCCGCGCGAGATCAATGACTTGCTGGCGTTGTGGCGCAAGCAGGACCGATGAGCGATTGCTACGATCGATGGCTTGTTGAACAGCTCGCAGGACAAAACTCTTCCCCGTGCCTGCACCGCCGCGGAATAGCGTGATGAAGCTCGTGGATTTCAAAATCGCATCGAGCGCCCGATGCTGATCCTCAGCAAGTCCGCTGTTACCAATAATGGTCGCGAGCGGAGTATGTCGGCCGATTCCATCCCGGGCCGCTTGCACAATCTCCCATTCACGCGCGAGCACATCCCGATGCGCAACCTTGTCGCTTCCGTCGCGCAGATAAACGCGCGACATGGTTTCTTTCTTAATATCCGCCAACGAAAGCGAGCCGCCGCGCGCGGCTTCCAAAGCATGACGCCAAAGCTCGTGTAGGCGCACGACCGAGCGTCTCTCGAACAAATGCCTTTCTGCCCAAGTCACCGCTTCGGCCGCCGAGGTGAAAGGCTCGGGTGATGCATTCCGTTGTCGCGTCGGATGCAAAGATAAGGAGTCGTCTGTAGTAAGCTGCTCTGCCCAAAATCGCCGAAGTTGTTGCGAACCAACGTCGGGCATTTTGCGAGCGCGATCCTTGTGTGCGATGTGCTCGCGAATCGCGTTTTTATTTCCGGTTTGCTTGTCCGGATGCGACGCGAGAAATGCACGCGTCTTTTCATCGATCTCGCGATGCCGTTTCGAAAAGCGCTCACAAAGTTCACGACTGACCTCCGCAATCTCAAAATCACCCCGAGCGGCATTGATGATCGTGTAACCGTAGCCACGCAACGCACGCGCGAGCTCGTGATAATACACGTTCTCCGCGTATTTCTGCGCGCCGAGCATTTCATAATTCTGCAGCGCTTTCCAGCAACCTTCCCGATCGTCGTGCGTCGCGTTGAAGATGATGCAATGCGTATGCAGGTGCGGATCGAGCGCGCGTGAAGCGTCGTGCTGAAACAGAGCCGCGACGATGTTGCTTGTCCTTCGATCCGAATTGCTCTTTTTGGATCGGACACGAGCAGCTGCGAATTGCTCCAATTCTTTCAGCGCAACTTTCACCGCATCGTTATGCGCCGCGACGATGCGTTGATCGCCTCCTACCAGTGCGGCGATTGAAACGGATTTCGGTGGTGAAATCGTGAAGTCGTAAAATACGCGGCGATTCGCCACTTCACCGGCAGTGTCCTTTCGAGTTGTGTTTCGTCTCTGTGTTAAGAGCTCACGCGACGCCGGATGCTGATTCTCGCAAAGCGCCAGGAATTGATCCCTCGTGACTGTGCCGGATAAACCGAGAAGTTCAGCACCTTTGCCCAACCACTCGCCGCGCACGCTTTCGTTCTCAGCATAGTAATCACCGACGCTTAAATGCTCTTCGAAATATCCCTTCGCGTTCTTCAGGTTGGTCTGTGTTTTCGGCGAAAGCACACCACCGAAATAGCACCCACTCATCAGGCTCTTGCTCCGATCTGAGAGCCGCGATCAGCAGGCTATCTGAGAAAACGGTGCAGCAATGCACCGTAAGTTTTTAGAAGGGACGCCCTACCCCTTAGCACAGCTAAGGAATTTTCGGCTCGTCGCTAACCCGCTCCCGCAACCATGAGCGAAACCGCCGACATCGCAGCGCGCACGCAACGTTTCAACGAGGCTGCGCGCACATTCACGCCGCCGCCATCGACGCGTCACGCAAAACTCATGCCGCTCAAGGATGGCATCGTCGAGCTGCGGCAAAAGGGCGCGTCGCTCCGGCTCATCCGCGAATTGCTTGCCACTGTGGACGTGTCGGTCGGAACCGACACGATCGCGCGATTCCTCGCCGAAGTGAATGGCGACCACATACCGCAGCGACAACCGAGACGATCCGGCCGTCGGCGCGCGGCCGGCCCGGTTGTGGCGGACCCGTCACCGCCTGCACCATCACCGGCGCCACTCCCGCACACCGAACCGCCAGCGGAGCGTTCCCGCACACGCGGACCGCGCGTCGCCGATCCGCGCACCCTCTGATCACTGCACCATCACATGAACAAACAAATCAACCTCGTCATCAACGGCAAAGGCGGAGTCGGAAAGAGCTTCTTCGCCACAAACTTTGTGCAGTATCTGAAAGATTGCGGGATCGCTCATTGCGCGATCGACAGCGACCACGAGAACTCGACGCTGAAGCGCTTCCACCCGGAGGCGGAATTCATCAACCTCGAACATCGGCGCGAAATTGATCGTGTCTTCACCACTGCGGAAACCTCCGATCTGCTCGTGATCGACTGCCGCGCGGCTTCCACCGACCTGTTCATCGATTTCTTCGATGAGGTTGGTTTGGCGGAGGTGCTGCGTTCACTGGACGCGCGGCTAACCGTCATCTGTCCGATCAATCACGAGGCCGACAGCGTTGAGCAACTGCGAACATTGTCGGACGCGCTACATGATGGCTGCGGCTGGGTCGTGGTGAAGAACGAAGCGCACAGCGACACGTTCAAGATTTACGACGGCAGCAAAACGCGGCGGCACGTTGTTGATGTATTGCACGCGCGCGAGATCTCGATGCCGCGCATGTACGATTGGCTCGTCACCGCCCTGAACGAGCACAACACACCAGTCACTCCGGCGTTGGCGCATCCCGCGTTCAACTTGCTCGACCGGCAGCGGCTCAAGACGTGGCAGATGCGCTTCTACCGGCAACTGTATCGCGCCGCTGATCTGCTTCTCACTGATCCGCAGGCTGCCGAGAGATTCGCCGCGTGAACGCCGATGACCCACTAGAACGCGCAATCGGCGAGTGGCAGCGCAAGCATCACATCGCCGATGGCGATCCGATGATCGCCGCGCTGGGGCTGGTCCGCGTGTATCTCCAACACGCGCGTCATACTGACAACAGCCAGGACTCCGCCATTCCAAGCTTCGAAGATTTTCGCGGCACGATCGAACTGCTCGACCGACGATCAAAATCGTTCATCACCCAAGCATCTGATCTCGTCGGCGAGCTGCGCCGCTTTGGGCAGAATGTCGAACGACTAAATCGTGTCCGTTTGGCGACGCTTCTTGTAATGATCGCATTGGCGGCAGTTGCCGGCGTGCTCATCGGCCGTTCCATATGAGTGCGACTTTCGGGTTCGCCGCTGTGGGCGTTTTTTGGCTGACGGCGATCGTCACTCTGATCTCTCATCTCTCTCGAGGGCACAAGCATCGAGCGGTTGTTCGGCTCGCTGGTTTCAAGTGGACGCGCGCAGACTTTTGCCGCGGCTGGCTCATCACGGGCGATACAGGTTCAGGAAAAACACGATCAGGTATCACGCCTCTCCTGTTCCAGGTCTTCCGCAACGAGCCGACATGGGGTGGGCTCTGCATCGACGACAAAGGCATATATTGGGAAACGCTTTCGGAGATGGCACGGCACTTTGGACGTGAAGACGATCTCATCCTTCTGCAAGTCAGACCGGAAGACGCCGGTCTCCATTGGCAACCGAAGCACACATACAATCTCACGTCCGACCGCACCATTCCGTACAACACTTTTGCCAAAGCTGTCGTGGATACCGCGGGGTCACTCGGGCAGGCGGGTGACAAAGGTTTCTTTAAGAGCCAGGCCCAGATTCACATCGCCGCCGCATTAGAAACGCTCCGCGAGATCGGAGCTGACGTGACGCTGGAAAACGCTTATCACCTGCTGCTCGATCAAGGCGACCTCGACGAAGCGATGACCGACCTCGCTTCGAGTCACCAAACGGCCCGTCGCCGCGAACTCGCCGAGCATTTCGCCAATCGTTTCCTTTCTCAGCCTCCGGAACAAATCGGCGGTGTGAAAGAAACAATCGCAAACTACTTGCAGGCATTCATGACACCGGACATCGCGGAGGTATTCTGCCCTGCCGGCAACACATTCGATTTTGCCGACATCGATCGCGGCAAGATCATCTGCGTCGCGATGCCGCAGAAATTCCAACTTGAGCGGCGCTACGTGAACACATTTCTGAAGATGCTCTTCTACACGCACGCGCTTCGTCGCTTCGATAAACCCGCAGAGGAGCGCCGGCGTGATAACTTGATCATCCTGTGGGCGGATGAAGCGCAGCGTTTCGTCTCGGCAAGTGAAGACGGAATGAGCGATTACAACTGCATCGACGTGATTCGCGAAGCGCAAGCGACGGTTGTCGCGGCCGCGCAATCCTCAACATCGTTCGTCCCACCGCTGGGGCGGGAAAAATCTCGCGTCTTCACCCTCAATCTCCGTAACCGCATGATTTTCAAAGCGGCCGATGAAGAAGGCGCGGTCGAGAGTGCTGATTTCCTCGGCAAAAACCGCGTGATCAAGAAGTCGTGGGGCTACAACGGCGGCCAGATGTCGCGAAATTATTCCGACCAGGAAGAGCACAAGATCAAGCCGTACCAACTGCGAAACCTTTCAAAACACACCGCCGTCGTTGTTCATTGCGAGCGCGGTCACCGTCGCTATTTGTTGGCGCCGCTTGAGCCGACCGGAGAAGTCTGCTCGTGGTTTCGCTAAGCTACAGCGGCGAAACCACGATCTCAGAGACGGGCCGCGTTCTTACGTGGGCTTATTAGCTACGATTCCGTAGATCAACCCCCATTCATATTCCCGCGGATTGTCGGGGCGATAAGCGTCGTGTTTCAGAACTTCAAAACCTTCGACGCGGAGCAGTTTATGAATGTCCGTGGGGGAAAAATCACGTCTCTCATACCAGTGATATCGCCGCCGCTCCTCTAATTTAGCCTTGCTGAGGTAATCCTCAGCCCAGCTCACAATCACCAGGCGACCGCCAGGCTTTAAGTAGGCAGAAAGCATTCGAAGAGTCGCGCGCGTATCTGCCTCGTCGAAGCTCCCAATCAGACCTGAAACATAGACAGTATCAAAGTGCCTCCGTAAAGCCGGATTGTGTTCGCGGACATCGTTAAGGAGCAAGTGCACATTGACGTCATGCTCGGCCAGAAACTTCTTGGCCTTGAGGATATCGGGAAGTTCCGACTCCTTAAGAAATTCAATGTTGGTCGCGTTCGCATCGATACCGACAAGATGGCGTGGAGTTTCCGCAAAGGCCAGAGCGTCATTGAATAGCTGCGGCCCGCAAGCGGCGTTAAGAACGCAAGAACCTCTTACCTCCTTCGCCCATTGCGCCGCCCACTTGCTCTCGGGACTCTCCTGCTCGGCAAGGTCGTCCGTGTAATAGCGCTCCACAAATTGTTCAGACGCACGCATCGGATCTCAGAAGGCTTCATATCGCTTCTGCGGATTAGCATCGAGAAGAAAGCGTCGCTCGCTGTTCCACTAATGTCACTGCGAGCCGGAACTCACGCAGGCTGGAGCACCGCGGAGACCGAAACCCAATCTGACCAAGCCCACCCGAAAGGCGAGCGGACTTGCGAAGTTGCGCTTTGAAGGATAACAAGAGATTATCCG